>JASDVF010000001.1:0-2260 GCA_041440805.1 Myxococcota bacterium
TTTCAAGACCGGTGCCGTCAACCGCTTGGCTACCTCTCCGCGGAACCAACTCGATCGCGCTCGTCCGGCTGAACCGGACTGAGACGGCGATCCGCCGAGATTCTGCGAGCAAAATCCCGGCGCCGCAGAGCGTATCGCTGACCCCATACTTCCAGCAAGGAGGGTATGCTCGATCCTTCAAACCTCCCCTCACACCAAGGCAGGCGAAGACGTGGATCTCGAACTGAGCGGCAAAAGAATCCTGATCACCGGTAGCTACCGAGGCACCGGCGCCGGCCTCGCCCGGGTCATGGCCCGCGAGGGCGCAACGGTCTGGGTTCACGGCTTTGAGCTTGCCCCCGCGGAGGCCGTGGCGCAGTCGATTCGGGACGAGGGTTTCGAGGCGCACGCGGTCGAGGGCGATATTCGCACCGACGAAGGAGCCGCCAAGGTCGCCTCGGGAGTCGGCGAGATCGACGTTCTCGTCAACAACTACGGCGTCGCCGAAGGCGGTACTTGGGAAAGCCCGACAGCAGACTGGATCGACATCTACCAAAAGAATGTGCTCTCCGGCGTGCGACTCGTCCAAGCCCTCACCCCGGGCATGAAGGAGCGCGGCTGGGGTCGCGTGATCTTCTTGAGCACCGTCGGCTACGTCCGCCCCAACTCAAAGATGCCCCACTACTACGCATCCAAGACGGCTCTCATCAACATGACCGTCTCGCTCGCGAAGGAACTCGCGAATACAGGCATCACGGTCAACTGCGTCTCCCCGGGCATCATCGCCACCGCCGAAATCCGCGAAATGTTTCGCCAGCGCGCGGAGAAGCGCGGCGAGCCGACGGACTGGCCGAGCCTCGAGAAGAAGGGCGCGTCCGAAGGACCTATGGCCAATCCCGCCGGCATCATTGGCGACCCGGAAGACATCGGACACCTCATCGCGTTCTTGGCCAGCGATCGCGCGCGCTACATCAATGCCGCGAATTTACGAATCGATGGCGGAACCGCGGACTCGATTCAATAGCTGTTAGGCCGAGGCCCGTGCGCTTTTCCGGCGATCGAGCTCCGCGAGCACTTCTCTATGTTCCTCGTGGCCTAGAGTGTAGTTGCGGGCAAAGAAGACGCTGACCACGATCACGAGGATCGGCACGCCCGCCGTCATGATTCGAATCGCCATCAACACGTTGTCCGAATTTTCGACATTCGGCACGAATCCCACTCGGTCGAGCACGAAGAACGCGAGGGCCACCCCAAGGGCACCGGCCATCTTCCGAATGAATGTAAAGACCCCGACGAAGAGCCCTTCACGGCGCTCGCCCGAAGCGAGTTCATCCTCGTCCGCTATGTCCGCGACCATGGACCAGGGCATCATATCCGCTGCGGCATAACCACATCCCGAAAGAAAGCTCACGAGGACCATGGTCCATTGTGGCCAATCCGGTTGCATAAGCAGCATCCCGCAAAACGTGACGATCCAGCCACCGCAGGAATAGATGTAGATATCTGATTTGTCGCGACCCCGCGCGAAGCGCTGCCAAACCGGCATGGCGATGACGCTTCCTAATATGAATCCAAATATCGCTGAATCGAAATAGCTCTCGTTCCCGATCACGTATTTGAAATAGATCAGGAAGAGCGCCAGAGGTAAATCGATCGCGATTCGGCCCAGGGCAAAGAAGCCGAGGAGCGTTCGGTAGTTCCGGTTCCCGACCAACACCGCAACATAGTCGCGGAGCTTGAGCTCCGTTTCTGTAGAACGCCTCGGCTTTTCCCAAGTCACCCACCAGATAGGGAGCCACGGCCACAAAATCCAAAGTGCGAAGAATGATCCCGCCATGGCCCACGCCGGCGGGTCGCCGCCTAACGCAGATACGGTGGGCCGGAAAGCGATGGCGACCACGAGCGTGCCTATCAGGGATAAAACCGATCGCGAAGTCGAAAGCGCCGTTCGCTCATCATAGTCGTCCGTCAAATCGGGCATGAGTGCCTGATAGGGGATCGCCACGATCGTCATGCTGATGCTGATGAGCGAATAGATGCCGGAGAAGTAGGCGAACAAAAGGAGCGGGTCTTCGAAGGGAGGTACAGCCCAAATCAACGCGAAGAAAATCGCAAAGGGCAGCGCGCCGATCAAAAGGTACGGACGTCGTCGCCCCGCCTTCCACTGCGTCCTGTCGGAAAGCCGCCCCATGAACACATCCGAGACCGCATCCACGCTTCGACCAACAAGAGGCACAAGGCCCGCGAGCACCATCGGCATCTCAACCACATCCGTCAGATA
>JASDVF010000002.1:0-2248 GCA_041440805.1 Myxococcota bacterium
TCATATCGGTACTTAGCGGCGGTAGGGAAAAGGGGCCTTCTTTTTCCTACTCTCCATCGTGACGTGCATGCCGATATCGAAGGCAACAACCTTGCCGAAGGCGCGCGCATAGCACTGCAGCCGTTGCTACAGGCACTTGACGACGTACTCGGCAAGTGTGAACGCATCCGCAAGACGCTCATTCCATTTAGCTACTCGTCCTACGTAAAGCAGTTCGTGGTGCTTTATGCGTTGATGGTACCGTTCGCGCTCGTCAAAGAATTTGGATATGGCGCGGTAATCGCAGCGATGTTCTCGTTCTTCGCGACGATGGGATTGGAGTTGCTCGCGACGGAAATCGAAGAGCCGTTTGGCACCGATCAAAACGACCTACCGTTAACGGCGATTGGCGAAACGATCGATCGAGACGTGCGCGAGATTCTCGGCGACCATAACGCGTAGACGTTTCTAGCTGGTCACTCTGAGGGCCACATCACTACAAGACGCCACGCACCCACTGCCGTCTCACTGTCATCGTTTACGGTTGTCGCCATCGGATCGACTGCCTCAACGGCGTGGACACTCGGGCAGGAAGGTGCACCAACGCTGACCCAGCTCCTGAGCCTGTTGCTCGAATACGACTTCTGGATGCCAATCCCATGCTGCTCAATCTTGGCAACCCTAATCGCGTTGACCGCCCTCAATGACTACCAGCGAATACTCGAACCAGTGCGCGCGGCAACGATCCCAGGAAGGAGCCGAGTACCCCCATCCGAGCCTATTTGTCGGAACGCCTAGAATCGGTGGTGCGGAAAAGCCCGCTTGTTTTCCCTATCCCCCGGGATCGGATGAAGGCATTCGTTAAGGGCGAGCGCTGAAGAGAGACGCTGGGGCCAGCCGGCCTTCGTCCATCCGAGGGGAATTCTGTCCCAACGTCCATCGGGGGGCTCGCCTAGACCTTCGGGTTGGTGCGTTTTGCGTTGTCCCTGGCTGGAAGCACCACCTCGACAAGCTGGACGGCTGCCAGCAGGCGTGATGCGAGGTGGCTAGGGCTGTCCTGCGAAGATCTCCCCGGAGCGCGTTCAGAGCGCACTTAGATCAGGCATTTAGCACGAGAGGGGGCGTCATCAGAGGACATCGAGGCGCTCATGAGTGGGTGGTCCAGGGCGGGCTCGCACCGCCGATACCGCTTTTTTTAGTCGTGTGGGCTGTGTTAAATAACGTAATAAAAACAGATACTTGAGATCTCCAAAAAACAGTTGGCGAACGCATGGCGACCCTATGCGCCCGCGATTCGGGTCGGCTCTAGCCTGAACACATGCCTGAGCCGGCCTGCAGTCACGACCTCCACAAGCTGGATGCCGACTAGGACGAGCCGGGTCTCTGGGCGCAATAAGTCGACCCCGGCGAATAAAATCTCACCACAACTGCGTACTGGCTGCCACTTAACCGCACACACCTTTCGGGGACCTGCCATGCGCTTGCTTGCTCTAATTCTGATTTTGACTCTCTCGTTCGTTTCCAGCTCGGCTTTCGCCGCGAATCTCAATGTCGTTGGAGGCCAGTTGCTCGGGGCGTCGGGCGTCGATGTCGGCGGGACGCTTTATAATGTCGACTTCCTCGATGGGACGTGCATTGCCTTGTTCAACGGTTGTGATGAGGTCTCGGACTTCACGTTTCAAACGGAAGAATCCGCCGTCTTGGCCTCTCAGGCGCTGCTCGATCAGGTCTTCCTCGATGGAGTTGCTGGAAGTTTTGACAGTGTTCATTTGCTCGCAAGTGTGTGCTTCGAGGAAGAGTCCGACTGCGCCATCATCACTCCTTATGGGTTCTCTGGGGATGGACCTGAGGGCTACGACACTGATTGGGAATTTAACTACGCGGAGGTCGAGGGCCTCGACGATATCGATGATTATGGTTGGCATGGCAGCGATCACGATTTCGAGGTCGACCTCGATGACGAGCACTCGACTGAACGCGCTGGGTTTGCGGTGTGGTCCCCCATCCCCGAACCGTCCACCGCCCTCCTCCTAGGCCTCGGCCTAACGGGTCTCGCGGGGAAGGGCCGTCGGCGCAATCGCTCCTAACTCTTCTGTCTGAGTACATGGCACCGGGGCCCGCTCGTAGAGGGGCTCGGGGGCCGTGTGTTCATCCGGGCGGATGCTTCAGTCCGAGATGGGTCAGGACGTGGTAGATGGTGCGTCGCACGCCTCCTTGCGAACTCGGTCTGTGCGAAGAGCGGGCGTGGCCTGGTCAATGAATCGGCGCG
>JASDVF010000003.1:0-9713 GCA_041440805.1 Myxococcota bacterium
CTTGGGTCGGTCGGTGAGATAAAATCCGGCGTCTGCGAGATGGCCATGATCTGGCGATGCTTCGAGCCCAACGTATCCGGCGGAAGCTCGGAAGCGATGACGGTATGGGCGAACCTGAGAAGCCTAACGGCATGCACTGGGCGACGCACAACCGTCTGCTCTACGAGGCGGACGAGCTGGACGATCGCGGCTGGATGAGTGCGTTAGGTGGGCTTCCATGACGTGTATCGTAAGGTCGTGCCTCCGCTCGAACTGCGCCCCCTGTGGTATCTCGATGGACGCTGACGTTGACTGCGCGCTTGGGGTGCCGCCCGGGTTCAAGGCGAGCCTACTTCCAGCCGATTGATTCGTAGCCGCGATCTGCGAGACAGCGGTCGACGTACCGAACAAAAACATCGTCGGGCTCAGAAGAACCGAAGATCCAAGAGAAAAGGCCGGCGATGGCGCCGGAGGTCAGGCCGATCAGCGCACCGATGCCAGCGCCCCCTCGGAGCGCACCGGCGGCCGCGCCCGTTGCAGTCCCGACGACCGCTCCGCCTGCTGTGCGCTTCCCGGCCTCTGCCGCCTGATTCGTCTCAAGCCCCGCGTTTTCGGCTAGAGCCAGGCATTCGGAGACATTGCGCTCTGCGATTTCCTGGCCGGACTGCTCGTATTGCTCGTTGGGGTAGAGCACAGGTCGCTTTGCGCACCCGAGTGCGATCACGAGGGGTACCAGAACAAGGACGAGGCTCTTTTGCATAACATGACTCCTTGGGATGCATTCAAAAGTTCAGACTAGCATTCATGGATCGTAGATTTTTGAAGAGCAGCCTTGCCGAGCCAGCTCCTGAACTTTTCGTAACTCGTGCTGGGATTCCCAGGCGGAGATTCGAAACGCGCTTAATCGCATTCGAATCGCCGCCTGGTGACCTAATTGGTATCCACGGTGAATTCGGGTTCGCCGCGCGACCACTTAATCCAGTGCGTCTGCCATCTTGCGGGGCTCATGTTTAAAGATTTTGTCTAGCCTACCCATCGGGAAAGCATCCACGAAATGGACCGCGCGGAGAATAGGAAAACAGGGCTTATTTCCCCTATCCCCGGCTCTTCTTCCAGCGGCACGGGCCAGCGCGGGCGCTCGAGCCGAAAGCGCAGGTCGTCGGGCTCGGCTTCGGGAGCATCGATTCGGAACGGAGCGAGGACCGTCTTATTCTTGCGCCGAAAGATATAAGCCCTCGCGCGAGACGCGACGGGATCCTTATACTTGCGCCTCGCCGTCCCCCTACCCCGGAGCTCATCGCATGTCGCCGACGCCCCGCCCGACACGCCTGCGCTCGTCTCCACGCCTCGATCGGATCTGCGGCAGGAGCTGCGCCCGCGCCGCCGCCGTGTTCTTCGCGCTCGGGCTCGCCGCCCTGCTCACCGCCTGTTCCGAGCCCAAACCCGAGGGCCTGCGCTACGACGATTTCGTGCGGGTGGGCGTGCTCCACTCGCGCACGGGCACGATGGCGATCTCGGAGAACACGGCAGCGGAGGCCGAGTTAATGGCGATCCACGAGATCAACGCGGCCGGAGGGCTCGACCTCGGCGGCCGGCGCGTAGCGATCGTCGCCGTCGAGGAAGACGGCGCCTCGGACTGGCCGACCTTCGCGCGCAAGGCCGACCAACTGATCGAACGTGACCAGGTAGCGGCCCTCTTCGGCGGCTGGACCTCGGCCAGCCGCAAGGCCCTGCTGCCCGTGCTCGAGGCCCACGACCACCTGCTCTTCTACCCCATCCAATACGAAGGCCAGGAGTGTTCGCGCCAGGTATTCTATGCGGGCGCGACGCCGAACCAGCAGGTCGGCCCTGCGCTTGACTGGCTGTCGAAAACCCACGGCCGACGCTGGTTCCTCGTCGGCTCGGACTACGTCTACCCGCGCACGGCTAACGCCATCATCCGCGCCGAGGCCGACGCGCGTGGCGCTGAGATCGTGGGCGAGACCTATCTGCCGCTGGGCAGCCGCGCGGTCGCCCCCGTCGTCGACGCCCTGCGCGCGGCGCTGCCCGAGGGTGGTGTCGTGCTCAACACGCTGAACGGCGACAGCAACTTCGCCTTCTTTCGAGCGCTCGCCGCCGCCGGGATCGACGCCGAGCACGGCTACGCCGTGATGAGCTTCTCGATCGCCGAAGAAGAGGTCGCCGCAATCGGCCCCGAGTCCATGGCGGGCAGCTACGCCGTCTGGAATTTCTTTCATGGCGTCGACACGCCCGCTGCCCAGGCCTTCGCTCAGGCCTTCGCCGAGAGCCGCGGGCTCCACCGCATCACCAGCGCTCCCGCGGCCGCCGCCTACAGCATGGTCCACCTATGGGCCCGGGCGGCCGAACGCGCGGGCACAACCGATGTCGACGCCGTGCGCGCAGCGCTGGTCGGGACCGCCTTCGAGGGTCCCGCTGGCCGAGTCGAGTTCGGACCGAACCATCACCTCTCGCAGTCCGCCCTCGTCGGCGAGGTCCAGCCCGACGGGACCTTCGCCGTCCGCGCCGATTTCGGCGTGATCGCGCCTCGCCCCTGGAGCCCGGTCCTGCCCGAGAGCCGGGGCGACCGCTGTGACTGGACCCTCGACCGCCCGGACGCCGGGCGGTTCCGGAGCTGAGATGCGACCCACACGACAAAACACAGGCTGGATCCGTGTGATGGGCCTACTTGGCCTCATCCTCGCGGGCTTCGCCTGCGCCGACTCCCCCTTCGACGACGACGGGGAAGGCGGCTTTCGGCTGATGCCGGAGGCCGAGTCGACGATGCCGCTGCCTTCCCTCGACGAGCTGCCGCCGGGCGTGCCGATCGTCTATGCGGGCATCTTCGTCGACAAGGTCTACGAGCTTTCGCTCGTGTCGCGGACCTTCTCGGCGGACGGCTACGTCTGGCTCGAGTGGCCCGCGGCGGTCCAGGACCAGATGGAGGCCGAGGGCATCTCGCCCATCGAGCTGATCCGTATCTCGAATCGGATCGAGATCTGGGACTCGACCTTCGAGCCCGTCACGGCCGAGGCCCGCGAGCTCTCCGCCGGTCGCTACTACCAGCGCTACCGCTTCTCGAGCCGCTTCTACGACGACGAGATCGAGTTCCATCGCGACCCCTTCGACGAGGTGAACCTGCCGATTATCATTGAGATCGAGCCCCCCGAGATGTCGGATAAATACTCCGGGGTCGTGCTGCTGCCGCATCACCAGGCGAACGGCTTCATGGGCCAGGCGGGCACCCTGAGCGGCTACCAGCTCGAGAAGTCCACCTTCCGGCCCTACCTGCATCGCTACCCGAGCCGCTTCGGCTCGTGGTACACGCCGACCTTCAGCCAGGTCCGCCTAGAGATGATCTACCAAGCCGACTATTGGAGCGCGTTTCTCACCTGGGTCTTCCCGCTGCTGATCATCATGGCGGTGGTGTTGCTCGCGCCCTCCGTGGCGGGCGCGCTGGGCGATATCCGCGTCGCGATCCCGTCCACCGCGCTCCTCACCCTGATCTTTCTCCAGCAGGCCTATCACGACGAGCTGCCGCCGCTGCCCTACCTGACCTTCCTCGACGAGCTCTTCGCCGCCAGTTATGCGATCGCTCTCGGCCTCTTCGCCCTCTTCACCTGGGGCACGAACGCCTACGCCAGCGCCGCCCTCGAAGACCGCCCCGCCGTCTCCGCCCGCATCGACCGCACGGACCTCATCTTCCAGACCCTCGCCGTCACCTTCTTCCTCGGCGTCGCAATCACGGCGTGGATGCGCTCCTGAAGCAGCCCAGCTGCCCCGGCACAGCTGGCGACCGATGTGCAGGCGCGCGGAATGGCCACCGGCCCAGATCTCGATCTGGCAGCGGCCTTCGCCTTCGGGCGGGAGCTTCTGATTCCCGCCATGTTGCGAACGATCGTGTCCAGGATCGCGGCGGCGGACGCCGATCGCTGGTCGCCATTTCAGTTCTATCTGGAACGGCAGATCGAGATCGAGATCGACGAACAGGAGCATGGGCCGATCGTGCGACGAATTCTCTCGCGCCTGTTGCAGGCGGGACATCGATCAAGACGACCAAGATGTCCGCTGAACACGTCTCTCGCATGAGCACGCGACCGCGACCATCACGTGCGCACGTGAGACTCACTCCATTGTTCTCGCCGGCCAAGTCCGAGTCTACCAGGTTCGTTTCGTCCAAGAACGCTATGGACAGTTTCGCGCCCGGGGCACCCTCTACTTAACTGAATTCGGTCGCTCAAGTGAGCCTATTTATAGTCAAGAAAAGGCGGCATCACTCCCGAGGGATGTCGATAGTTATTGTCCTTTGGAAAGGGAGCAATGTCCGCTTCACCCTTGTGTTTGTGGGCATGGGTTTCGAGATAGCTGGTCACCACCGCCTCGCGAGGAGGGAGCTCCTCTTTGATTTCGTAGATACGATGAAATTGGGAATAGCGAATCTTCCACTGCCCATCGACACGCACATAGCGATCGCGATAGAAGGCCGTACCAAACAAGCGCATACCACGACGAAACTCATGTAGGTCGTCGTAGAGATACCAGGTTCCGATGGCCTCATCGTCGCTGATCACGTCGATCTCGGGGTGATGGCCATTATGGTGGGAAATCATATCGGCGTGAGCCCCCTCCCTAACCATATTCACGTAGGCATCGCGACCCTCATAGGCCATTGAATAAACACCGGCCTCAACGCTGAGGGTGACATCTTCGTGCAGCACCGATGCCATGCCTTCTAAATCAGCGGTATCAAAAGAACGCCAATACTTGTACTTGGTTCTTTTAACGGCCTCGATAATCGAGAGCCGATTGAGTTCACCGCGCAAGACTTTAACTTCGTCGCGCAGTTCCTGAATTTCAGACGCTGAAGACATAATTCACCTCCATCTCGGCCGCCCAAGAGGCGGTCTCAGCACGCGGCGCCCCGCACGGCTCCCCTGCCGCGTCAGCGGCTTAGTTCAATGCCTCATACCGGTGTGGTGCGGAAACCGCAGCTTGGAATTCCCATTCCCATTCCTCACACGAGTCACGCGACCGATTGAGACACTCTCTCGAAGAACCAGTAGGCCGCGAGGGTGCCGATCGCATAGGCAGGGACATATCGCATCCAGTTAGGCCAAGAAAAGGGAACCGCCCCGACCGCCCACCAACCGGCAATCACGACAGCCACGAAGAAAAGCTGCCCGAGCTCTATACCTAAATTGAAAGATAGGAGCGCAAGGGGAATTTCACCTTCAGGCAACCCGACTTCCCTCAGTGCGCCGGCGAACCCCAATCCATGGAGGAGTCCAAATGTGCCCGCCACAATCCAAGGCATACGCTGCATTAAGGTCCACTGCCCTCTCTGGCTTCGGACTAACTCAATTGCCAGAAGGTAAATTGAAAAGGCAATCAAAGCCTCTATGGGGCCTGGTGAGAATCGGACTATTCCCAAAGCGGCCAGACCGAGGGTAATGCTATGTCCAGCCGTGAAGGCAGTGATCGTCCAGAGGAGAGCCCTCCCGCGACCGACCAGCAGGACTAATCCCAAGATGAAAAGCAAATGATCCCAGCCTGAGAGAATATGCTCAACGCCTAGCCGGACGTAGTCAGATGTGATCGAAAGTACGCTCTGCCGCTCAGGGATGCGGTATTCGGACTCGCCCGGCTTCAATACATGATTAATTGTAGGTGCCTCTTCCATGACCACTCTCAACAGCACATCCGCTCCGCTGCCTGCGATCCCGAGCACCGAGACTTTTCTCCCCACCAAGCTCTCGCGACATTCAACGGTCCATGTCGACACCAGCCCCGTTCCCTCGATCACAGATTGAGGTTCATCTTGTACACAGTCTTCAGGAAGAACCGGGTCTAGTTGGCTCCCAGCGGCTCGAGCCCGTGGTTGTTTCCAGCGAACAGCGACGACATGCCGTCCAGACCCCGCGCTTATTTCCCTCAGCTCAAGAAGGGAGGGGGCGAAAACATGGGCGATCGCGATGTCTGCGAAAACAAGGCCCAGCAAGAGCGTCCCCAAACCTATCAGAACCTTACGAACGCGGGATACAGCCCCTCTCATAAGCTGACCTCGTCAACCTTAAGGCCATACTGCTCACGCAGCTCTTTGACTCGCGCAATCAAAACCTGATCGGCCAATTCATTCCGAATGTCGGAGCTGACTTGCTCCTTAACCTCACCCAACATCGCTCGACGGGGCGGCCTCCGCTCGTGAACGAAAACAATATGCTCTCCGAGCGGCGAACGGATGGGTCCCTGCCATTCGCCCACCGGCAAATCGACTAATACCTCAGTAAAGCTGACTCCAAAACGACGTGCGATCGCTCTATCCGTCATGTCGGGTAGGCTCGGATCCACCACTGTCTCGTCTCCTAGAGCAGCCCCCTCCTCGGGAGATAGACCCCCTGCGGTCAACCTAGAAAGCATCACTTTTGCCGCGTCGATTGTCTTCTCTTTCCGCAGGTTTCGATTCAGCGCTACGTGCGTGATCCGAGTCCGCCCGGGAATCTGATAACGAGACGGATTTTCTTCCAAATAGCGTTGAAGCCCTTCCGTTGTCGGCACCTGCACCAACGCCGTCGCGCGAATCAAGCGCCGCGCACCGTCGATTAATATCCTGCGAGTGATGGAATCGCTCTCGATCAGACCGAGTTCAACCGCTTCCCGAACTCTTGTTTTCGCTGTTATTGTTTCTTCTGGATTTTCAGAAACAAAGGTCGCAATCTGGCTCAGCCGCCGCTGAACCACGGGATCTCTATCCAAACCGATCTCCCGGCTATACAAGAAAAGCGCCTCGCGATTCAGCATCACTTCAATCGCATCAGATTTTTCGCCATCCGTAAGCGGTCGGCCCTTCTCCATCGTGATCTGTGCATAAACGCGTTGTACTTGGCTCAACGAAATGGTCGAACGGAGGTCTCCAGGCGAATTCTCCGCCCCAGGATCGATTCCAAACAGCCATACCACCAGTCCACCTAGCAGAGCAAAATGGACGGCAGGTGAGCCTATGAGTCGCTTAAACTTGGGTAGTACCAGATCGGTGATGTCCAAGCCCTCTCCTGTATTACCGGCTGCACAAAGGGTGTCTGGTTAGGTTCGTCGCCAGCTTGAGCGCAGCATTGTGAGTAGTTTCCTGCATTGAACGCTCGCTGTGCCTCAACCACGGACTCTAAACCCGGATAGGTATCTAGTTCGAGAATGTCTGTGGCTGTCGAATACGCTTCCAATTGACCTTCACAGACCTCCTTAGGCGCTGTTGGATCAATTCCCTGCTCTTGGCAGATGTCCGTGCTGTAGCGAATGACAGGATTTTCGAGCACTCGTGCGTAGTAGAACGCTTTCTGGGATGCGTCGAAATCCGGATCCTCCCAAACGGTACAAAGTGATTCTGACCCAGAGCCTGAGAGCGGAACTTCGTCTTTTGCGTCTGCCCCAACCCCATCCGTCACAGCAACATCATAGACCGACTCCCGGGTGTCACCTCTTTCATCTACCCATCCCTTAATGATCTGGATGCGTTGAAGATCGGTGCCGTCCGGCCCATCGTCCTTCCAAGCCGCCGCAATGAAGCGAGGAGCCTCCGCTTGCTTCCTTCGCGGAAGGGTCGAGCCCATCGGCACTCCCTTTCGATACCCTATGCGAACAAAATTCTTCTCACACGACCGCTTAGGATACTTCCAGCCACCAAAGAACCGAACCTTGGGCCGCGTGCCACTCGTTCCATAGGTCTCCTTATTCTTCAGCCCTGTGAAGATGGAATCTCGGCCATTCTCTTCAGCCCAGACAGCCCAGAGACCGCCGGGGCTATTCTGAATTGTGCCAGCGTCACGGGTGGGAAAAGCATCCCCGACTCCCGTATGACCGTCGAATCGTTTGTTCTCCGCAACGAAACCGGGCCGCCCGTTGTGATCATCCTGGGAAGCGCCCACGCCCATCTCGAAAGGGTTAACGCCGTACTCGTCTTTTAGGGTAAGACCGATTTTGAACAAATTCCGCACAAAAGTGCGATCTCCCCACGCTTCCGGAGCCGTGGCCTCCCCGGCGCCCGACACCAAGCCCGCAGCCGCACCTCCTCCCTTGGAGTCAAGCAACTCGAAGTCGCAATACTCGTCGGGCGAATCCAGCTGATTGAGGCCCGTCTGGGCCCGCCATGGCTCATCCGAATACCTTGACGCGAATCGCGGGTCATAGCGGCATTCACTCGCACCCTTGATCTGGAAAATTTCAAGCAAAGGCTGCATCCTGGCCATCAACCGTGCGTTGCTTCTGCGCTCGGAATCAGTCGCCCCCGGCACATGCATAACGGTCCTCGTCAGCCCGGCAGGACTAGAGAGGTTTGTGTTATGCGGAATGACCAGAGCTTCGCAACGTCCCACTCCATTATTACACTCATCCTCCAAGCCGGACCACAGGATTGTCGGGTCCGGATTTCCAACTAAGGACGGCGGAGTCACCTGCAGTTCTGGGGTCGGATTAGATCGTCGGGATATATCAATCGCCGTAATGGGCTGATCGATCACATCATCATTCCGAAAGATCACATTCCTATGGTGTGTAACACCGGAAGGCATCGACGTATTTTCATAGGCAATGAATGTCGTGAATTCACAAGCAGATGTCCGGTCGTATGCATCGTTTGCAGCTGCCTGCACTTCATTCCAAACGCGCAATTCAGCATCCGCGCACGCCTCAGGATTCGCGTAACAGACAGGCAACTGCATTCCATTATTTGCACTTAAGAATGTGCTCGTCGCCAGTAGCGAGAAGGCGGCACTCGAACCGGCCCGGGCGAAGCCAGGAATCGGAGCCGTCCTCGGACCGGTTAGAAATGAGGGACCGGGCTTATCTCCGGAATTCGCTGTCTTTGGCCCTGTAAGCAGTGCGCACTCCAGCGATTGACGTCCTGGCGCCGTCGAAAACTCATCATTGTCGAGGCAGATTCCCATTTCTCCGAAAGTCTCGGCATGGTCGGTAATCCCGAGGAAATCGAGAGGCCGAGCCCCGAGCGCCGGAGGCATCAGAGAGGTTGACCGTGTCTGAAATCCAAATTGATCGGGCGTAATGATCTCGCCTGCCCCTTTTGCAAAGGCATAAGAATCTGCGGGGCGACTTCGCACGAATCGCGTCGCGGCATCAAAAGAGAGCCCCGTGTGCTGATGCAAATTGCCAAAGAACGGTTGCTTGAACTTTTCATAGTCTTCGCATCGCTCGCGCTCTTCTGTGTATTCAAACGGAGCGTTGCGGCGGTCTCTCGCATCAGATTCATCGTGGTCATCGTCATCGTCATCGTCATCGTCATCGTCACGCTCGTTGTCTTCGGATCTAACATGCCGAGCGTCGTCCCGACGGTTTTTGCCGAGCGACTCGCGTTCGCCCGCCAACATCGCGGGGCGCAGAGATTTCGAGACGTTTTCGCCCCGGGCTCCAGCAACGTTTGTCGAAATGGGGGACAACAACAGCAACACCAATACGCACCGGATCAATCGTTTTAACAGCAATGTTTTCCCCTTAGGTCAGCTGAGAGATATGGGAGTTATCTGCTTCGGCAGACGTCATAATCACACAAATCAGCAGGTGAGTGGAAAAAACTATGCAACTAACCTGCAAAACGTGATCGAGAACAAGCAGACATACCGTGGTGTGTAAGGCCCCTAGGCGTTCAGAATAGGCGCAAGGTGAATGCGGTTCATTAGCGGTGGGGGCATCACCAGAGCGACTAACGTCCGTAGCTTGCCTTATACGAGCCG
>JASDVF010000004.1:0-2241 GCA_041440805.1 Myxococcota bacterium
TTCGAATCTGGTCTCGTGCTCCATCAAAGAAGAAGGTCGTGGGAAGCATGACGAAAGGTTCAGGTTCTAAGCCTTTTTCTTCTCGAGCCGCTCAGCGACCCAGGCTTTGATGACGGACTGGCGCGGTACGCCGAGGCGCTTCGCTTCTTTGTCGAGCGACTGAATCATCCAGATCGGAAAATCGACGTTGACTCGTCTTTGTTCCTATTCGGGGCGGTGAGCCTTCGAAACATCGAGATACTTCGTGATGTCTTCCCCGCTATCGAATTTCTTGTCGAACTGCTTAGCCTTCATAGATTTCAACCTCTTCCTTTCTTGATCGACGGACAGAAATGATTCGAATGCAAGCGTCGCGATAGGTGATGACGGCGGACCAGTGCCGCGCCCCTATTTTCCCAATGACGACAGAACGCGGTTCGTCGGATGTGCGAGCTGGGATCTCGATCAGGTCTGCGTCATCCCATAACGCTTGGGCCTTGGTGAGATCGATGCCGTGCTTTTGCTTGTTTGTATCGCTCTTGCGGGAATCGAACTCGAACTCCTTGGTATAAAAATTATACCCCCATTCCGAGGTTGTCGATTTGGGCTGGTCTGCTCGGCCCCCGGCTGATGGTCGGGCTCGAATGGTCTCGTTCCGGCGACGTTCGCGCGACGGCCTGGGGATGTTGGGGGGCGGATTTCGTATTGCCTCTCCTTTGACGCTTACTCTCTCCCCGACTCTTGAAATATTCTTTGGTAGGGATCGTCCTTACCGAAGACTATGTCACTAGTCTTTGGTAGAGTGATGCCATGGTAAAGGATCCCGACTGGCCGGCCTGCGGCACAGAGCAACACCCCTGGCAACCGCGCGACCTCGAGATGGTCCCCCGGAGCCGGCGCGCCAAGATCACGAGTTCCTATGCCGCGACAGTCACTCCCCCAATCGCCGACCAACCCTCCATACAACTCCCAGGCCCTCTAACGACCGACCTCGCCGACGCCGAAACGGCAATCGCGCGATTCGATGAGCGGATAGGCACCAGCCTATCGAGCTTTACCGTGATCGCTCTTCGAACGGAAGCCGCTACCTCGTCACAGATCGAGAATCTGTCTGCGGCCGCCAGCTCCATCGCCGTGGCTGAGCATGCCGCGCCGTCGGCCGGTTCGCGGAAGCCTAACGCCGAGCTCATCGCAGCGAATGTCGCGACACTCGCTGCGGCGATGACCAGCGACGGGGCGCTTGATGCCGACCAGATCATCGAGATTCAACGCGTTCTGCTAGAGGACTCCGCGCCTCAGGTGACCGGAAAATATAGAGACGAGCAAGTATGGGTTGGCGGCGACGGGTACTCACCTCATGGTGCAACGCACGTTGCGCCACACCACGAACGAGTCCCAGCAGCGATTGACGATCTCGTACGGTTCATCAACCGACAAGATCTAGGCCGGCTGGCCCACATCGCCGTCGCCCATGCCCAGTTCGAAACGATCCACCCGTTCTCCGACGGTAACGGCCGAACCGGACGCGTCATCATCCAGCGGATGTTGCGCAACGCCGGACTCACTCGGCGGGTGATCCTGCCGCTCTCTGCAGGACTGCTGACCCACACCGCGCGCTATTTCGAGTCGCTCAATGCCTACAGGACCGGCGACATCGAGCCGATCGTCGCCACATTTGTCGACGCCACCTTCAACTCGCTCGACAACGCCAGCCACCTCGCCGAGGACCTCACCTCTGTTCGCGACTCGTGGAACGAGACTGTCTCGGCCCGAACGGACTCCACCGTCTGGCCTCTGCTCGACTACTGCATCGGCCGCCCCGCAGTGACAGCTTCCGCTGTCGCAGCTGACCTCGGTGTGTCGGACGTCGCGGCTCAGAACGCCATCGATCGGCTCACTGCCGTCGGGATCCTCCGTCAGAACTCACCGGCAAAGCGAAACCGGATTTGGCTTGTCTCCGATGTCCTCGACGCAGTCGATCAGTTCATGGAACGTGCCCGTCGCAAATGAGCGTTGTGCCAGGTACACGACCGTATACGCCGACCCGGTGAGTCGCTTCCAAGTCGAAATTTCGAATTGACCTAAAGTTGACCTAAGTGTTCGTCACGCACCTCTACGCAGGGTAAACCTTGTGAACATCAATGAAATCAAGGATCGCAACACGCTGCCAACGTGACGGGGAGCAGGCGGAGCCTGCGAGTCCGACCGCAGGTCGGGAGCGGGTGTTAGGCCGCGAGTATGAGAGGGCGTAGCCCTCGAAGG
>JASDVF010000005.1:0-17563 GCA_041440805.1 Myxococcota bacterium
CCCCCCCGAGCAAAGACCGTTAGGCCTAACGGCTCCGGAAGAGGGTCGGCGGTTTTCTTTCGCGGGTGCGGGCGGTACATTGCTCTAGTGGCCGACGCGGTCAAACCGATATATCGCTGGACGCTTGGATCGTGATCGATCCAAGCTCGGAGTCAACCATGAGGTATCGCAGGTAGGCCCGCCTTCTTCCAACATCGCAAAATGGCTATGTACAGACGTGTCAGTACGCACATAGGCTTCGACCAACGGCACGCGCCTTCGAACCTTCACGGTAAGCGGTCGTATTCTGCGCCGACCGCAGCCTGCTAACCCCGTCCAAGTCTGGGTAGGACTAGAAAATCATCGAAAATCGCCGCCCCGCCCCCTGCCCCGATGCTCGGAACACCTAGCGCGGTGCCGATTGATAGAATTTTGAAGAAACATTGTGAGAGTTTAGACCCAGCTACTCGAATCGCAGATCGCCTCCCTCACCGGGCGGAGGCTTGCGGAATTCTCATTTCTCGAGACGGAGATTTCAGTCCACAATGAGCAAAATTCACTTCTTGAACTTCTCGATTGACTTAGATCTCTTCCAGCTCACAGCCGACAGTCAGGCGATTGACATCGGAGGCCGCGCATTGGACGTGCTCGTTTTCCTCGCGCAAAACAGAGATCGCGTTGTTTCTCGTGACCTATTGCGCAAAGAAATCTGGAACGGAGTTGATCTTAGCCCTTCAGCAATCCCGACCGCGATTATGGAAATTCGGCGTGCGCTAGACGACGACCCGCGCGAATCCCGAATTGTAAAATCAGTACGTGGACGCGGCTATCAATTTCTTCCCGAGCTTAAGGAATTGGTCGGCAGCATAGCTGGAAGCAAACTCTATTTCGCAGGACGCGACGGACAACTAAGAGAGCTGATAAAGGCCTACCGCGAGGCTCGAGAGCTACGAGCTAGCAAAGTGATTCAGATTGTAGGAGAGGCCGGCATAGGAAAAACGCGCCTAATACAAGAATTTATTCAAGCTACGCAAACTACTCAATCAGATTCGAGACCAATCGTCGTCAGGTGCTCACAACTCAGTGGAGCACCACCCTATTGGCCGTGGACGCAAGCGCTTAAAAAGGCGATCAGCTCAGGGGCCTGTGAGAACGCGGCCTTCGCCAAATCCGTGGCATACCTTGCCTCGGTTCACCCAGAGTTTCGCGACGTATCAACTCCTAAAGTAGTCATCAGAGCTCCACTTGATCGATTCACGCTATTCAATACATGGATCGCCGCGATCAAGAGCCTTGGGGAGCGCAGAACGGCAACTCTCATCTTCGAGGACATTCATGTCGCAGATGAAGATTCTCTTGACTTGTTGTCTTGCGTCGTTGAAGAACTCGAAAACACATCGATTCTCCTGATAGTCTCGCACCGTCCGCCCAGCCTCGACGACCTACGACTCAAGCGAATTGCCGAGATCGGGGTTGCTCCCTCATGCACTCGACTCGAGCTTCCGCGACTGACGAAATCAGACGTCTCGGAGATTCTCGCGAGCATGGGGCACGACCGTCCGGGCATTAGCGATTCGCTCACTTCCAAATGCAACGGAAATCCCTTCTATCTCACTCACGTTATTCGACATATCGGCGCCGACCTCGGGCGGCCTAATCACGATCTGGTTACGCGGCGACTCCCCATGCATGGGCGGGAAATAGTAGAGCGACAACTAGCCAACCTCCCGAATGAGAGTCGCCAAAGTCTTATCGCTGCGGCCGTCATAGGCGAGACCTTCTCCCTAAACTTGCTCGCAGCAGCGCTCGAATGCTCCCCCGCATCCGCGCTAACCGCGATAGAACCGGCTTTGCGGACTGAGCTCGTTCGCCAACTCGAGTACGAGTTTGAGTTTACTCATGCCTTACTCCGCGAGGCTTTGGTCGAGTCAACTGAAGCCGATTTCACACATCAGCTGCATGTGCGTATAGCGGAAGAGCTCCAATCCAGACCTACCGCCGGATACGACGCTGCTCGTATTTCAGATCACCTGGCAGATGCAGTCCCTTTGTCCTCGCCCGATTCGACAGTGCATTTTTCAAGGATCGCCGCCAAGAATGCCAGCAGCCGCTTCGCATACACTATCGCCCGGCAATATTTCGAGCGCGCGCTCATGTTCCAGCGAGAATCTCCAGAGTTCAGCGCCGATACGCAATGTGAAATCATGGAAGACCTGGCCATCGCAACTCTCCACACTGGCGATCGCGGAGCTGCCAGAAGGCTGCTGTTTGAGGCAGCACAGATCGCGAGAGAGAATCAACTTCCAATATCGCTCTCACGGTGCGCACTCAGTCTCGGAAAAGACTTCCTCTCGATTGAGGTGGGGGTCTACGATGAAGAGCACACTGCCCTTTTGCAGGAAGCGATCGGTTTGCTCCCGGACTCCGAAAAGAGTACTCGCTCGAAATTACTTGCTCGCCTGTCCCAAGCGATCCAATGGACAAGGTCGCCAGATTCCGTAGAGGATTTAGCAAAACTCGCCGTCTCGCTGGCTGAAGAAACCGGAGACTCCAACGCGCTTGTAGCCGCGCTCGCGGCACGCGCAGAGTCTCTTCATGGTCCGAAGAGCGCGAACGTGAGGCTATCTATTATCCGTCGGCTCAGGGACGTGTCTATTGCTTCCAACGACACCCATGCGCTCCTGCTAGCTCACACTCGCGCACTCACCGCTCATCTGGAGCTGGGCGATATTGTGAGTGTCGAAGCCGAGAACGAGCACTATCGCGCTATTGCCGCCCGGACAGAGCTTCCTCAGTACCGGTGGTATCCTACAGCCCACGATTCGATGCTCTCTCTCCTCCGAGGGGAGCTTGGAGAATCTGCGGCGCTCTCAGCCAAGTTTCGAAAAATCGCGGGGGAACACCCGGATCAAAACTGCATTCAGACGTTCGTTGCACACGAAGCGCTACGAGCGGTCGAGCAGGACCGTGCATCCGATATTGCAGGCATGATCAAACTCTTTGCGAAAGAACAAATCTGGATGTATCACTGGCGCGTCGCGGTCCCATGGTTTTCTTGCGAACTCCGCGACTACGCGGCTGCTCAGCAGAACTTAAACCAGATTGAGAAATCAGACTTCGACAGTATGTCCAGGGAACCCGGTGGCGGGCAAGCCCTAGCCATGGCCTCCGAAGTAGCAGCCACCCTTCGAGACGAGAAAAAGATGCCGCAGCTTTACGACCTTGTGGCGCCTTTGGCCGATCGCTGCGCGACGATCGGATACGGCGTGGGCTACTTCGGATCGTTCGCGCGCTACGCAGGATTGCTGGCTCGTTCACTTGGCGACATCGACGCTTCAATCGAGCACTTCAAAGATGCTTGTATGCATGAAGAAAAAAGAGGCGCCATCAGCTGGCTCGCGTACGCCGAGGCCGATCTGGCGCAATCGATGCGTCTCGCAGGCGCTTCTAGAGCTGAATGCGACGCCCGGCTCGTACCAATTACCGCTCGGATACGGGGGGCGAATCTACCCCGAGCTCTGCGGTGCCTTGAATCTGTTTACCTTAAACAATAGTAGTCGCCTAGCGCCCGAAGACATCCGAGCAACTTGGCCTTCAGCCTCACGCGGCGACTCCGGACGAGCCCTGGCCCCCGACCCCACTACCTCAGGAGCGTTGGGCAAACCCAGCTCGGTTCACCATTTGGTGCTCGGAATGCCTAGCGGTTTTGCGGCCAGCGCCGAAGATCCGAAGCAGTGACTCGCTAGACGTCAGCTAACTTCATTCAGCCTACTGCCTCAGGTCGGAGATCCACTGCCGCCTCTCGAAAGCCTTCAGAATCTTACCGCTTAGATCGAGCGCCTCTGGCTGATTCACTCCCAGTCCGGGATTGCAGTGGTGAAAACTATGAAGGCCCTCGCCTAGCAATAGGACTGCCAACATTTTGTTGTTGCGAGACTCGTCTTTACTCTCGGGCAGCTTCTCGCCGAAGCGATGGCCGGCCGACGCGATGGCCCAAGTAAAATGTTGAACCGCGGCGACTCGAGCAAACCCTGCAAAGACCAAACAACTGAGGGCTTCCGTTTGGCCGCCAACCATCGCGCCCAGTCCGGCCGGAAAAATCAACGTTACGACCGCGATTGGCCAGTAGAGTCGACTCGCCCAATTTGAAATTGGGTCGTTGATGATGTCGGCTGCGTATCGTTTCGGATCCGAAACATCCCCGAGGACCATCCAGCCCAGATGAGCATGGATGAGACCTCCCACAACAGACTTCGGCGGCTCTTCGTTTCGCCAGTGCGGAGAGTGTGGATCCAGAGGCGTGTCCGCGAAGCGATGATGCCGCCGATGATCGGCTACCCACTGAGAAATTGGCCCTTGCCAAGCCGAACCTCCGAGTATCGCCAGGACAGCGCGTAACTTCGGGCCGCATACGAAAGCGTGGTGCGTGAAGTACCTATGAAGTCCTATCCCCGCCCCTATCCCGCTGAACAGAAAGAACACGACTCCAAGCAAGGCAGCCAGAGGAGTAACCTCAACGCCGACGGCGACGGACCCGAGCAAAGCGATTGAAGGAACTCCTACAGTGATTGAATTTTGCAGCCGCTTTGATAGGACGGCCGGGCCACTGTCGATGATTCCGACGCTATTTGCCGATGCCGAAGTCACAGGGGGTCCTCCAAAATTCGCGCTCAAGTTAAGCGGCTACAGGCTCATTTAAGATTGCGGCCCGACAACCACAAAGTCAAGAACCCCATTTGCTTGGGAGAGTTGAATCGCTCAACCTCCACTGATTCTTTGTCCTGACTCCATAACTAACCATTTTTAAAAGTTTTTCAAAATCTCGCGTCTTTCCAAGTCCGAGCAAATAGGGCATCTGCTCGTTGTATTGAGTTACCGCAACTATTGGATTCTAGTCACCATTCAGCAATCAAGACGTGTGATTCCTGAGCCGGTTCTTTCCTCGATTAGCGCCAGCCATCAGGGCGCTGCTCCGTTACCGAGTCTTTTCCCCAACAATCGATTATGGGAGTCTGATCTAAGATGGCTTAAGTATAGCTGTACACGGATGACCGACAGGTCATTAAGCCGCCTTCTCCTTGACTACGAGAGCCACGCATGAGCCCGATCGCATCAGCAACAGCAACAGCAACAGAACAGGACCCTAGGCGGTCAGTCTCACGCGGACTTCGTGCGGAACAGCTGGCACTTGCGACGTACCTCGACGATTTGGTTCGCGGGTTAGGTTCCATTCGAACCCAAGATTCGGCTGATCGCGCAATCCACGACATCACCACCCATCTGGCTAGCGTTAAGCAACACGTCTCCGAGAAGCATTGGTTTGAAGTAATCGCCCCTATGTGCCGAGCGCACAAAGCCGCTGGCCTGGTCGCCGAAGATCCGTACACGGCCCGAGCTCTCGCCAAGCCTCGTGGTTTCGCTGGTGACGCAGCAATGCTCGACTTCATCTATTCAGGCCATGCGCCCGAAGGGACGTCGGAGGCCGGTCAAAGGCTCCTTACGGCGACCGCACGTTCCTCAAGCGGCTTAAGTGTGATCGACCGACGCGATAGACTCGCCGCCGCTCTGCGCACCGTAGGGACGGAACGAAACGAAGCGCGTGTACTAGCAATTGCGTGCGGCCATTTGAGAGAGGCGCAAGAACTGACGCCGGACGAACGATCGAGTCTGGCAGAAATAATTGCTCTCGATCAAGACGCGCTCGCGATAGAACTAGTAAAACGAGAGCATCCCGTGGCTCAAACAACGGCCATCCACGGCAACGTTCGGGACCTAATTGCCGGAAGACTGAGTTTCAAAGACCTCGATTTAGTATACGCGGCGGGTCTATTTGACTACCTATCCGATGGCGTATGCGTACGTCTACTCGGGAGGATGATCGATTCGCTCGCCCCTGGCGGACGACTCTTAGTCGGCAATTTCTCGCCAGTCAATTGGGGGCGCGCCTACATGGACACGTTCATGGACTGGCGACTCATCTATCGAACGCCCGCAGATCTCCGAGCTCTATCCCGTCAAGCATCCAATGGCAGATCGGTGAGAGTCGAAAAAGTCTACACCGACGATCACGAAAACATCGCGTACCTTGAATTGGTAGTCTGAAGCGATGCTAGTCCGGTGGTTTTGGGCGATCTAATTGAGTAGTCAGATCCTCTCCGGGCGCGGTTGATCCGTGCTTGATACGTCTCTGATCAAGCCCCGTGAACGCCTACCACGCGCGATCGTCAATCTATCGACTTCGAATCCTAGAAGTGTGCTCGGGGTCTGGTTTCTCCTCGCGTTAATTGTAACCCCCGCCCTACTTCGCGTCGCCGTCGAGACATCTACCGAGAGCGTGCTGGACAAACAGTCCGAATCCTGGGCGTACTATCAGAGGAGCTTGGATCTCTTTGGCGGGGACGAGATAGTCGTCCTTGCAACCGAAGCAGGACCAACCAAGTCGGCTTCCCGGCTCGCCGCAATAGACTCACTGTCGTCGGAGTTCGGCGATCTAGAAGGGGTGCGACGGGTCGACAGCATCTCGACGCAGCCAGTCATATACGTAGACGAACACGGGGATCTCGATTTATCGCCGGCAGCATTAGGCTTCGGAAATTCTGGTAGCTCGGCGACCGGCGGGATCACCAACAAGGCTCTCGCCGACCGGATTCTGCCAAAGACGCTGCTTTCAGAAGACACTCGGATTCTTGCGATTAACCTAGTCCTTGAACGTGATGCCTCTATCTACTACGAGTCGATCATCCCTCAAGTCGATCAACTCGTGTCCAGCATGAGCGGGGCATGGGACAACCATTGGACATCCGGCGTCCCAGTTTTCCAGCGTGAAACTAGTCGGCAAACTCGAAGCGAACTGTTTACGTTTGGGCCGATCACAATCGTTGTCGTATTTGGGCTCGTCGCGTTCATCTTCAGGTCCCTGCGAGCGGGCGTTGCGGTGCTTATTGTTGGGGCGCTCGGCAATTGGATGATGTTCGCGGCGATCGGGATCGCAGGAACGCCCGTTAGTTTCACTATGGTCATTCTTCCGCCAGTGGTATTCGCTCTGGCAGCCGCATACGCCATGCACATGCTCACCGCGGCCAGTGGGCGCCAAGTGCAAGGCGACACCACGACGAATCTCGCCCTAGAGAGCGTTGCAACTCCTATCGCGCTATCCGGCCTGACCACCGCGATCGGCTTTGCTGCCACCGCGCTAACGGGGATCGAAGCGGTCAGAAACGTCGGCGCCTTTGGGGGTATCGGAGTTATTGCTGTCCTGACACTAGTTCTCACGGCTCTACCGGCGATTCTAACAATTTTGCCTCTACCGCCGGGCAGACCAAGGGGATTTGAGTATCTCTCGACGCACGTGGCCCCCAATCTCACACGTCATACTTCTAGACGTCGGCGATCAATAATCGCGGCTTGGGCAGTCGTCGCAGTCGCAGCCGCTTTCGGCCTCGACTCGGTCCGCATCGACACCGACGCAACTCGTTGGTTTCGCGAGGGGACACCGACTAGAGACGACTACGAAGCAATTCGCGAGCGCCTCT
Source organism: Myxococcota bacterium (assembly GCA_041440805.1). GTDB lineage: Bacteria > Myxococcota_A > UBA9160 > UBA9160 > UBA4427 > UBA4427. The sequence goes on from JASDVF010000005.1 coordinate 7,512, forward strand.
CTGGAATCAGTCCGATAAATGTTGTGATCGAATGGTCTCAAGGAAGCGAATATGAGACGCGCATGGTCGTCGAACCTGAACTGCTGCGGCTGATCGACCAGCTCGACCAATACTTGGAGGAGCTTCCCCAAGTGGGTAAGGCCGTCTCCATCGCAGATCCTATTCGACAAATTCATGCGGGCTTCAGCCCTGAATCCGGCGACCTCCCTAATTCGACCAACGCCGTCCAGCAGTACCTCCTACTACTCGAGAGTGTTGAGCAAATCGGCGACCTTGTTTCGACCGATCGCCGCGCGGCAAACATCATCCTCAGGCTCGACAATAACGGGTCGTCGGAAATCCTCGACACCGCGGCCTTGGCCGAAAGCTGGTGGACGGAGCATGGCGTTTCCGGCACAACCGCAAGAGCGACCGGCGTAATGTTCGAGTTTGCCCGAGCCCAGGATTCCATTTCGCGCAGTCAGATACTAGGGTTGTCCTCGGCCCTCCTCGCGATTGCCGTCATTCTCTTTGCGACATTCCGCTCAGCTCGCGCGGCCGCCGCCACGCTGATTCCCAATATAATTCCACTCGTCGGGATCTACGGGGCGATGGGCTTTCTTGGCGTTCCTCTAGACGCGGGCACGGTGCTCATAGGTAGCCTGGCCCTTGGGATCGCGGTCGACGACACGGTGCACCTCTCCAACGCGTATTTCGCCGCCCGGCCCGAGCGAAGCGACACCGATGCCCTAGAAACCGCCGTGAGTGCAGTGCTCCCCGCCCTCACTTACACGACGGTGATCGTAGGCTTCGGGTTCGGCTTGCTCGCGCTATCAGACTTCAGCTTCATTCGAAATCTTGGCATTCTGATGGCCGTCGTGATGACCGTCTGTTTGATCGCCGACCTGCATCTCCTTCCGACGCTGTTGATTGGAGAACAGCGGCGAAACTAAGACTCGCGCGACTCCAAGCGCCCATAGATTTAGAAAACTCAAGAAATGTGGTGAGATCGCCGATCTATTCTCGGATGGACTGCGCAGAAAACTCACTAAAAAACGAGACCGAGATCGAGACGGCGCGAAGCGCAGGTCCCGGCTCACATGCGCCTTCGGCAGACCAGCCCGATCATTTGTCGGACAAAAAGTATCGAGAGTATAGAAATGCTCTAGGCCACCAGAGAATGGCCACAGCCACACGTTCGGCGATCATCATGGGCGTGGTCATCCAGAATCTCTTCCTCATTCTGGACTATCTGACCTATCCGGAACAATTTCGAGAATTTTTCGGCATCCGGATGGTTATCAACGTAGGATTTGCGATCTGTTATGCGGCAGCCTCGCGATTTCCGCGTAGAGCGATGATGGGCACGTCATACTCGCTCGGCCTTGGGATGCTCGCTCTCATTTATGCGGATGGCGGGAACGCAGGCGCATACTACGCGGGGTTAATCCTTTGCTTCTTTGGAATGGGCGTGCTGCTCCCGATGTCCGCAGGTGAAGCGATCCTATCCGCCGGCGCGATGGCCGGGATTTTCGCAACCGCTCCGTACCTCGGTGCTAGTGAAATACCACCGGCGCATGGTCTCAACACCTTTTTCGTGGTCGCCGCGGCAGTAGAAACCGTCTTCTGCAGCTTTTTCCTAGACCGAATGCGGTTCAAAGACTACACGCAGCAACAGCGATTGGTTGAAGCGGAAGCCCACCTTCGAGAGCTTGATCAAGCAAAGACTCGGTTCTCAGCCAATATTCACCACGAACTAAGGACGCCCCTTACCCTAATGCTGGCTCCTCTAGAGGGCTTGCGGTCCGGCGACTACGGCGAGGTAAGCGACGTAGCTGCGCGCACATTCCGCACGATGCACGTGAACGGCCAGAGACTACTAAAGCTGATCAACAACCTTCTCGATCTTGCAAAGCTTGAAAGTAAGCAGTTCGAGATCCGTCGCAGCGCAGTTGATCTTCCACTGTTGATTACCGACATAGTCGATGGCGCGAGGCCGATGGCCGAACGTAAGTCGATAGCTCTTCTCGTAGAGAGCCTTGACATGCCCTTTTCGCTCAACGCAGATGGCGATGCGATCGAACAGATCCTTGTGAATCTCCTGGGCAACGCTCTTAAATTCACCGACGAAGGCGGCGAGATAACAGTTGGCGTCGAACCTGATGAGGATGGAGTAGAGATCTTCGTTCAAGACACCGGTGTCGGCTTGGCAGCGGACCAGCTCGATCGTGTCTTCGATCGATTCGCACAAGTAGACTCCTCCGCAACGCGGCACCACGAAGGAACGGGAATTGGCCTCTCTCTTACCCAGGAACTAGTCGAGCTGCATAAAGGGAGAATTTGGGCAGAGAGCGCCGGCATCGGACATGGCGCGACGATGCGCTTCTACTTGCCACTCGGCGATCCCGACTTCCAGGAAGAAGAGCTGGTACTTACCACGAGCGATTCAGGCGAGGTCAGCGTTGGCAATTCAATTGAGGCCGCAAGAACTGAGTTCGACACCACTGACGGAACATCGAGCCCGCCACTCTCAAGTCTCCTAGGAGAGACAACGCCGTACGCGGAGCTTGAGCGCACCGCAGATCGCCACGACGGTCAGGCTGGGTTCCAGCCAGAGAACCTCGATTCAGAAATCGAAGACGGACGTCCCAGCGTGCTGGTCACCGACGACAACGCGGATATGCGGGAACTCATCTGCTTCATACTCCGACGAGACTTCCGGATCAGAACAGCCCGGAACGGCCGAGAAGCCTTAGAAATTCTCGAAGAATACCGACCAAACCTAATACTCAGTGACATCATGATGCCAGAAATGTCTGGAACCGAATTGTGTGCGGCGGTCAAGAACGACGAGCGCCTTCGGAGTATTCCCGTGATGCTCGTCTCGTCGAAAGCCGAGAGCGATATGAAGATTAAGGGACTCGAACTCGGCGCGGACGACTACGTAACCAAACCATTCCATCCGCGCGAGCTTTTGGCTCGGGCGAGATCGCAAGCGAGCCTTCACCAAGCTCGAGCGACGCTACACGAACAGAACGAAGAACTGCAGAAGGCGATCCATGATCTAGAACTCGCAGAGGGGCGCCTAGTTCAGTCGGAACGACTTGCCGCTGTCGGTGAGCTTGCAGCCGGGATCGCTCACGAAGTCAACAACCCAGTCAATTTCGCGCTCAATGCATCACGTTCGCTCAAGCTCTCAGTACGGGAGCTGGTTGAAGTCGCCGAGTTCGCCGCAGCGATAGACTGGACAGACTCAGGGAAGGCAGCCACGAACGGAGAGGAACTTCAAGGTCGAATCGAATCGGTCGGCGTCCAAGAGCTAGCAAGCATGCTTGTTGAGCTGTCCGACATTATCTCTACCGGGCTTGAGCGAACTAACAAGCTTGTCGCCGACCTGCGAGACTTCGCCGCTCCGGGCAGGGCCGGCGAACCAGTCGACGTCGACCTAGGCGAAGCCATCCGGTCTACGCTCAGCCTTTTGCAACACGATCTGAATCAGGCGGAGATCAAGGTTTCGGCCGCGATTCCGGACAGTCCACCACTCGTCAAAGGCGACCCAGGCGCTCTAAATCAGATCGTTCTCAATCTGGTCAAGAACGCCGCAGATGCGTCTTCCGGCTCAGACGCTCGAATCGAAGTATCGATCCGAGAAGAGAAAGGCTGGGTCTTCGTCGACGTTGCCGACAACGGAGAAGGCATTCGCACTGACGTTATGGATCGCCTGTTCGAGCCGTTCTACACCACAAAAGATGCAGGGGCCGGAACCGGGCTGGGCCTCGCTATGTGTCAAAACATAGCGAAGGCTCATGGCGGTACTATTGAGGTCCGCTCTGAACTCGGGAACGGAAGCACGTTCACTCTGTGTCTTCCGGTCGCGGAGAGGCAAGCTTCCTCAGCGATTCCCAGTGCGTTAGAGGGCTACCCCCACCCCTAAAGCCCAACCACCGCCGCAATACCCATTCCACTACCAACGATCGCAACCAGATAAAGCAACCCGCCGACAATACCGTCGCGCTCGCCGCCGCCGAAGTCGACTAGAAGCGAACGAATGTGGTGGGCGCCCTTCCATAGGGGCAGCACCAACAGCGCGGCTAGGATGAGCTGGCCGAGCGGGATGACGCCGAAGAGCGAAGCTGTGGCGAGTTCGCGGGCTCGCATGTAGTCGAGGTTCGCCGGGTCGACTATGCCGAGGGGCATGAGGACGCCGACTACGAGGATCCAGCCTGTGAGGAGGATGGTTCCGATCAGGATTCCCTGGCCGAACATGAACCAGATCAGGGGCTCGAGCTTGAGGAGTAGGGTTTTCATTAGAAGATCACTCCTGCGAGGGCGAGGGACATGACCGCTGTCACGCCGATCCAGACGACGTAGAGGGCCGCGTGGATCACGGGGCCCGGCGGGGGCTTGAGCGGGCCGATCGACGGCGGCTGTGCTTTCGGGAAGAGCCGAAAGAAGCGCACGGCGACGAAGATGACCGAGATCAGACTGAGTACGTGGAAGCCGATGTAGATCGGGTTCTCGAGACTCTGCATCGCCGCCTGCCAAGCGACGGGACCGTCGGCGAGTGCACGGATCATGCGGATCGCGACGAATCCTACGAGGAGGTAGATGATCCCCGTAGCGTCGAATAGCAAGTAGGTGCGCATACGTGGAGTGTTCCACCACGTAGAGGGCATCTGGGGCGGTGCCGCGCGGGTTCGAGCCGGCTTCGGCGGGGCCATTGAATGCGGATGGGCAGGACCAGCCATTAGTTCGATCCTCCTGAGGAAGGACTGGGAAGGACAAGGCCCTTGGCCCAATCGATCACGGCTTCGAATTTCGCCTGGTTAACGGCGGCCGCGGGGTCGACGTTCTTCGGGCAAACCTCGGAACATTCGTTGGCGAAGGAGCAGCTAAACACTGTGCCTTCTCCACGGAAAATCTCGTTCCGTTCAGCGTTGCCTTCGTCACGCGAATCCATGTTGTAACGATGACCCAGGGCGATCGCTGCCGGGCCCAGGAAATCAGGCTCGTTCGCGACAACCGGGCAGGCCGAATAACAAAGCATGCAGTTGATGCACATGCTGAATTGCTTGAAGTTGCCAAGCTCTTCGGTGGACTGCGAGAAAGTGAGCTTCGTGTCGTGGAGAGCGGCCTTGTCCTCAGCCTTCTCCTTCGCTCGCTTGATCCAGGGCTTCACGGCTTCGAACTTGTGCATGAAGCCGTCGAGCTCGACGACGAGGTCGCGAACGATCGGGAAGTTCGCGAGGGGCTCGATGTCGACGCGATCGCCGTATTCCTTAAGCGACGTCTTACACGTCAGCTTAGGCTCCCCATTCACCATCATGCCGCACGAACCGCAAACGGCCATTCGGCAGGACCACCGGTACGACACAGTCGCGTCCAGCTCGTCCTTAATGAAGTTAACGGCGTCGAGAACCTTCCAGTTGTCCTCGCAAGGAACCGAGTATTCCTGCTTGCGCGGAACCTCGTCCTTGTCGGGATCGAATCGCGTGATGATGATCGTCTTTTGCGTGGGCGGGATCGCCTCACCGGTATTTGTCGAAGACATCAGTACTTCCGCTCCTCCGGTTCCCACTTACCAAGGACGACGTCCTTCTTCCCAAGCCGAGGACCGGCCGGATCGTGGTTCGCCATAGTGTGATAGAGGTAGTTCTCGTCATCGCGCGTCGTGAAGTCCCGGCACGTATGTGCGCCGCGGGACTCCTTGCGATGTGCCGCAGAGACCGCGAGGACCTCAGCAACTTCGACCATGTTAGTCAGCTCGAGGGCTGTGATGAGCTCGGTGTTAAAGACCTTGCTGTCATCCTCGAGTCTGAGATCGGCCACGCGACCGCGAAGCTGCGCAACTGCGCCAACGCCTGCCTGCATAGTGTCCTGCTGGCGATAAACGCCGTAGCCGGTCTCCATCACGGCATTCAGCTCGCGACGGATTTCCGAAATCTTCTCGCCACCCTTTTTGCGGCCGCGCAGATTTTCGACGCGTCCGGCTTCTTCCTCGACTTGGGCGAGCAGAGCGGCATCACTGCCGTTCGACGATCCCTGCGAGAATTCCATGGCGTGTCGTGCTGCGGCTGCACCGAAGACCAGACATTCGGTCAACGAGTTGGAACCGAGTCGGTTCGCGCCGTTGATCGAGACACAAGCCGTTTCGCCTGCCGCGTAGAGGCCAGGCATCTCGGTCGCGCCGTGAATGTCCGTGTCGACACCACCCATCATGTAGTGAACGACAGGCCGAATCGGAATCGGGTCGGTCACCGGGTCAACACCGACATACGTCTTCGCGAGTTCACGCACGAAGGGCAGCTTGGCATTGATCGTATCTGCACCAAGGTGTGTTAGGTCGAGATGGACATACTCGCCGTAGGGACCGGAGAGGCCGCGGCCCGCTTCGATCTCTTGCACGATCGCGCGCGAAATCATGTCGCGCGGACCGAGTTCGGCCTTATTACCAACGCCGTAGTCGTAGTCGACCAAGAAGCGCTCGCCCTTTGAGTTGCGGAGATAACCGCCCTCGCCGCGCGTCGCTTCCGTGATCAGAATCCCCGTGCCGGGCAGACCTGTCGGGTGATACTGAACGAATTCCATGTCCTTGAGCGGGACACCGGCGCGGTAGGCGAGAGCCATGCCGTCACCCGTCTTGATCGTGCCGTTCGTGGTGAACGGGAAGATCTTGCCGCCGCCGCCCGTGGTGAGGATGACCGCGCGACCGACGATCGCTTCGTACTCACCTGTACGGATATCCAGCGCCGCAACACCGCGACAAACACCGTCGTCGACAAGCAGCTTCGAAACGAAGAACTCGTCGTAGCGGACGATGTTCTTGTACCGCATCGATTGCTGGAAGAGCGCATGCAGCATGTGGAAACCGATCTTGTCGGTCGCATACCATGTGCGCTTCGTCGTCATGCCACCAAAGGCACGCGTCGCCACCGAGCCATCTTCGTTACGAGAGAAGGGGCAGCCCCAGTTCTCGAGGAGCGCCAGTTCCTTGGGCGCTTCCTGCACGAAGTATTGGATGGCGTCCTGGTCGCCCAGGAAGTCCGAACCCTTGACGGTGTCGAAGCCGTGGAGTTCAAGACTGTCGTCCTCACGGGCAACCGCGGCCGCGCCACCTTCGGCGGACACGGTGTGGCTTCGCATCGGATAAACCTTTGATACGAGTGCGATCGAAGCGGTGGGGTTGTTTTCGGCAGCTTCAATTGCTGCTCGAAGACCCGCACCACCGCCGCCGACTATGACGATGTCATGTCGGGTAATTTCCATGGGTGAACCCTCTCTAAAAGGAGGTTGGGGCGCCCTCAGTGCCGAGCAACCGCATCAACTCGCGGTTTCCAGCGGGGGGTGCCTGTCCGTCGGCCCAGCCCCAAGAGGCCGGAAAACCAAACGCCCAGGGGGTTTAACTTATGTAGTGACCATTGGAAAGGTGATCGGCCGATCCACCATCTATGGAAGTCGATCGGCCCTCATGGAATCGGACCTACCCCGGAGGGTGAGCGGTTCTGCGCGAGCCACGCTCCGTCCAAGACTAGGAAAGCGAAGGCTCCTGCTGAGTCAAGCAATGCACTGAGCCCAATCCTAGAACGAGGTTTTGACTCGGGATCGGAATCACAGGCCGATCGGCCACTAAGCGCTCCATCACGGCGACGGCCTCGCGATCGGTATCCGCCCCAAAGACGGGCAGGAGCACCCCCGAGTTACAGAAGTAGAAATTCGCGTAGCTGGCCGGTGCGCGACCAAAGGGCCCCTCGATCGCGGGCGGCATGGGAAGTTCCGCCACCAACAGCGACCGCCCCTTTGCGTCCTTCATCCCCTCAAGCCGTTCACGATTCGCCTTGAGAACGCCGTGGTTCGCGTCAGATGGATTCGTCTCAACGATAGTGACGACCTGCCCCGGCGCCACGAAGCGCGCCAGGTCGTCGATATGCCCGTCCGTGTCGTCTCCTGCGATCCCGTCATCAAGCCACAGGACCTCTGAGACACCGAACTCAGACTTCAACAAACTTTCCATCCCGGCCTCTGAGCGATCGAGCCCAGGCCGATCCCTGTTCGGGTGAAGCAGACAGGAACGCGTCGTCAGAATCGTCCCCTCCCCGTCACCGTCGATCGAGCCGCCCTCGAGCACCCACGGCGAGACTTGGCGTCGCACGCGCAGGATCTGAGCCATTTGCTCGGCGACTCGTGCGTCCTGGTCCCACGGCGGATATTTCCCGCCCCATGCGTCATATGCGAAGTCGAGCACGACCCGCTCCTCGTGCCCCGGTCGCGTCTCCTCGGCGACGAAGATGCCGCCATGATCTCGCACCCAAGCATCGTCCGTCGAGATTCCGCGAAACCGAATCCGATCGAGCTCCGTCACCCCGGCGCCCATCAGACGCGCGCGCACATGGTCTTCCATCTGCGGGTCTGAGACGTTGATTTCGACGATTTCGCCCGGAACGATCGCGCGGACCATCTCACAGAATGCGTCTTCGACCTGACCTAAATGTGCGGGCCACGTCTCTTTGTTATGCGGCCAGGAGAGCCAAGTCGCCCTGTGCGGTTCCCACTCGGCGGGCCACCTTCGAGGCGAAGCACCCTCCCCTATCAACTCGGCGGCCTCGCCTTTCGGCAGCTCCGTCAATCTTCATTCCCACCAGAAGTTCCAGCGGGATCAGCGGCACGCTCTTCGGGGGTCTGCGCAATCGGAAACGGCTCATCCAGAAAGCGACTCTGCAACCCCTGATAGGCATCAATCCGGCGATCTCTAAGAAAGGGCCAGTCCCGACGCACGCGCTCAACGGAACCCAAATCGCACTCAACGACTAACACCGCTTCGTCATCTTCGGGCGCGGTCGCAATCACTCGACCGAACGGGTCCGCCACAAACGAACTGCCCCAAAATCGAATCCCGCCTTCATCATCTCCTTCGAGCCGTTCAACTCCGACACGATTCACGGCGATCACGAAAAGCCCGTTCGCAATCGCATGAGAGCGCTGAATCGTGACCCACGCGTCGCGCTGCGCAGCATCGATCGCGTCGCCTTCATCAAATTGCCAGCCAATTGCAGTCGGATAGAAAAGGAATTCGGCCCCAGCGAGCGCCGTCGCTCGCGCCGCTTCGGGAAACCACTGATCCCAACAAACCAGAACGCCTAACATCCCCACTTCTGTTCTATGTGCCCCGAAGCCAAGATCTCCAGGCGTAAAATAAAACTTCTCGTAGTAGAGCGGGTCATCAGGGATATGCATCTTGCGATAGCGACCGACAAGCTCGCCCTTCGCGTTGAGGACCACGGCAGTGTTGTGGTAGAGGCCAGCGGCGCGGCGCTCGAAGAGCGATGCGACCAGGCTGATGCCTAGATCCGCCGCCTGCTTTGACAGGCACTCCGTTGAGGGGCCGGGTATCGGCTCGGCCCAGTCGAACCGGCTCGGATCTTCGTTTTGGCACAGGTACGGCGTGCGAAAGAGTTCCGGCAAGCAGACGACTTCCGCCCCTTCGCGCGCGGCGTCAGAGATCGCATCCTGCGCGTGGCGAAGATTGCGCTCATGGTCGGACTCGCAGCGCATCTGCACGAGTCCGATTCGACGGGTTCCAGACCCACTCTCGGGCTTAACGGCCTTCATTCAAACCTGAATAAGGCAGTCGCGTGCGCACCGCAAGGAATTCAACCATCTGCCTGCAAGTTCTCACCTGCCTGTGACCGGTGCTGTCATTCCCAACTCCCACGCTGCAGTCGAGTCATCCCATCCCTCATGTAGGAGACCCCAGGCTATGAGCTCCACAGAACCTCGCGATCCCCGAGCCCCCGAGCCCTCTCAGACCGAATTCGAATTTTCCGTAACTGGGCTCAATGAGCTCAACGAACTCGGTCGACGCAGAGCAAGTAGTCATACGCGTAGCGGGAGGCACCGCCTGCGCGGCCCAGGCCCGACCGGCGAACGCCTTGCCCCCAGCCCCAGCTGCGTTTCTGAATATTCCACCGGGAGACGTGTACGTGTCCGTGCTTCCCTGAGTCCCCTCAGCCCTCTCAGCCCTCTCAGCCCTCTCAGCCCTCTCAGCCCTCAGAGTCGTCGTCTCGAAATCGCGCCGG
>JASDVF010000005.1:17663-44404 GCA_041440805.1 Myxococcota bacterium
CTCAGCCCTCTCAGCCCTCTCAGCCCTCAGAGTCGTCGTCTCGAAATCGCGCCGGAGGCCTTTGGGCCCACGCCGTGGGAGGATCGATCGTGGGAGCAGGATGCCATTCGCGCGGCCGCCCCAAGCGAACTCGCGCGGCATTCAGGGATCGCTGAATTCGCTATCACGCTCCTGGCGACCCTCGCTTTCGGACTGGGCTGGGCTGCCTTTGAATTGGGAGGTGAACGAGCAGGCGAACCGGGAGATCGAATCGGCATCGACGGCTGGGGGCAGCACACAGCACGGGGCGGGTCGGATGGGAGTGTGTACGCTGCCGCTGCGAGGGGTGCGATCGGCGCGCCAGTGAACGCGGGCCTCGACTCGGCGATTCGCCTCGATGACGATTTAAATGGGCGCGGAACAACTCAATGGACGACCACAACGACGACCGCGCGAAGGCCGAAGCTGATCGGCAGCCCCAGGACCTCAAGCGACGTCAACAACGCGAGCAACGCGAAAAACTCGAACAACTCGAGCGAGTTCGAGCCGGCAGGCGCGAAGTCGAAGCCATGATCGATGCCGTGCTTTCCGAGCAGGAGCGGCGGATCATTCTCGTCGATGGCTTCAACGTCTTGCACTCGGTCCTTCTGAAGCAAGAACGCGAGGCGGGGTGGTGGCGGCGCGTACAACGCGAGCGGCTCCTTCAAAGAGTCTCACTCTGGCCCTTACACGCGGATCAAATCTGGGTGGCCTTTGACGGCGCCCAGCCCGCATGGTCGGTCTGGGCCGAACCCGTCGCGAAAATCGTCGAACCGCGGCTGACCCCAGTCATACCGGACACGCCCGGCGAATCAGGTTCGGGCAAAGAATCCGGCGGGACATCCGGCAGCGCATCCGGCAATCCCTCAGGCAGCGCATCCGGCAGCCGCTCCGAAAGGCCACTGCACACAGCGGCCGCGCGACCGATCGTCCATAGCGTCTATGTGGAGAGCGCCGATGACTGGATAGTGCGCCGCGCACGCCGCGCTCCGGACCCCGAGCGCACGATTATCGTTTCTGCGGATCGGCAGGTCACCGGACGCGCACGGAGCGCGGGCTGTGAGGTCTGGAGCCCTTGGTCGTTTATGTCCCGGTGCCCCGACGCCTAATATCCCGACGTATTGGGGAGGTCCTCGGCATACTTTGGACAACCTTGGATCGCCCTAAACCGCCCGAGACCGCCCGAGACCGCCTTGGACGACCTTGCACCGAGTCCCCGAGACACGTGTCGCCGCTGTCCCACTCTGGTGCGAGGCACCCGGTAGACAGACTCCGCTGGACTCGCCTAGCGCTGCGACTCTCCGAAGCATTCCGCGTAGGCGTCGATGACCTTCGATGCATTCTCTTCTACTGCGCGACCCGAAACGTCAACCTGCTTCCAGCCGTGTGCGCGAAAGAGTTTTCTTGCGCGATCGAGCTCGAGCATCACCTGATCTGGATCGGTGTAGTCCGTCGCCGACGGCGCACGCATGGATCGCAGGCGTGCAGTTCGGACGGAGAGCAGCGTGCCGGGATCAACGGTGAGTCCGAAGACGCGATGCTTATTCAACTCGAGCAGCTCCTTCGGCGGCTCCATGCCGGGCACCAGGGGAACATTGCCCGTCTTGAACCCGCGCTGTGCCAAGTACATAGAGAGCGGGGTCTTCGACGTTCGCGAGACACCCGTCAAGACGATGTCCGCCTCATGTAAGGTGCGCAGGTTGGCGCCGTCGTCGTGACGGACAGCGAACTCGACCGCATCAACTCGGTCGAAGTAGTCGTCAGAAAATCCGTGCAACAACCCGGGCTGATGCCGCGGCTCGACCTTCAGCTTCTGGGCGACGCGCATGATCAGCGGCCCCAGCAAATCGACAACGACCACGTGCCGCTCTTCCGCTTCGTGCGTCAACGCCTCAACAACTTCGCCTTCGACCAGACTGAAGACGACGAGCGCCCCCACCTGTTCAGCAAGCGCGATCACCCGACGAACCTCGGAGATCGTGCGCGCATCGCGAAAGACCCGAAGCCGCCAGCGGTCGCGGAACTGGATCATGGCCGCACGTACTGCGGCGCTCCCGGTATCGCCTGTGCCGTCGGAGACGACGAAGACGGTCATGTCGGATGTATTCTCAGCCATCGCGCAGGAGAGTAGCGGCGCTTTCGAATCCCACCCGGGGCCCGGCAGATTCCGTGCAATTGGCCGAGTTCATTGACGGAATGGCCTCCTCCCCCCAAACTCAGCCGGCCATGACCTACGACCCGTCTGCAATCGAATCCAAGTGGCAAGCCTTCTGGGAAGAGCACGAGACCTTCCGCGCTGAAGTCGACCCGTCACGCCCGAAATATTATGTCCTCGACATGTTCCCGTACCCCTCCGGCGACGGCCTCCACGTGGGCCACCCCGAGGGCTACACCGCGACGGATATCATGGCCCGCTACAAGCGGATGCGTGGATTCAACGTCCTGCATCCGATGGGCTGGGACGCCTTCGGCCTCCCCGCCGAGCAGTATGCGATCAAAACCGGGACGCATCCGCGCATCACGACCCAAACCAACATCAGCAATTTCAAGCGGCAGATTAAGTCGCTCGGCTTCAGTTACGACTGGTCGCGCGAGATAGACACAACCGACCCTAACTATGTTAAGTGGACGCAGTGGATCTTCCGCAAGCTTCATGAGCGAGACCTCGCCTACGAAGCGGAAGTAGCGGTCAACTGGTGCCCCGAACTCGGCACAGTGCTCGCAAACGAAGAAGTGATCGACGGCAAGAGTGAAGTCGGGGGACATCCCGTCGTTCGCATGCCCATGAAGCAGTGGATGCTTCGCATCACGCAATACGCCGACCGCCTAATAGAAGATCTCGACGGCCTCGACTGGCCCGAACCAATCAAGAAGATGCAGCGTGATTGGATCGGCCGTTCCGAAGGCGCGAACGTTCGTTTCGCTGTAGAGGCACATGACAGCACCGAAGTTGAGGTTTTCACGACTCGGCCAGACACCCTCTTTGGCGCGACCTATATGGTCCTCGCCCCCGAACACGCCCTCGTCTCTGAAATCACAACCGGCGCACAGCGCGCGGCAGTCGACAAATACGTTGCGCGTTCGGCGCGACGCAGCGAGCGCGACCGAATGGCCGACGCGACCTCCAAGACTGGCGTTGCGACGGGTGCGACCGCACGCAATCCCGTGAACGGCGAATCGATTCCAATCTGGATCGCCGACTATGTGCTCGCGGGATATGGCACGGGCGCGATTATGGCCGTGCCCGGGCACGATGAACGCGATTGGGAATTTGCAAAGACTTTCGAGCTCCCGATTGTAGAAGTCGTAAGTGGCGGCGACGTTACGGAAGCGGCTTGGACGGGTGCTGGACAAGCGACGGCGTCGGGATTCCTGGATGGCCTCGGGACCGCTAAAGCCAAAAAGAAGATGATCGAGTGGCTCGAAGGCGAAGGCCTCGGCCGCGGGACCATCACCTACAAGCTTCGCGACTGGCTCTTCTCCAGACAGCGCTATTGGGGCGAGCCCTTCCCCGTCGTTCATCACGAAGACGGACGCGTCGAGCTGATCCCCGAATCGGATCTTCCCCTCACGCTGCCCGAGCTCGAAGACTTCAAGCCTTCAGGCGAAGGCTACGAGCCTCCGCTTGCTCGTGTGAAGGAATGGATTGAAACGACGGACGCCGATGGCCGAAAGGTCCTGCGCGACGCGAATACCATGCCGCAATGGGCGGGCAGCTGTTGGTATTTCCTGCGTTTCCTCGACCCGATGAACGACGAAGCTCCCTGGGGCGAAGATGCCGAGAAGTATTGGATGCCCGTCGATCTCTACGTCGGCGGCGCGGAACACGCAGTGCTTCATCTCTTGTACTCGCGCTTCTGGCATAAGGTCTTCTTTGACCTGGGTCTCGTTTCGACGAAGGAACCCTTCCAGAAGCTCGTGAATCAGGGAATGATTCTCGGAGAGTCTTTCCGCTTCTACGATGACAACGTGAGCGACGATGCCAACTTCAAGGCGACGCGTTATGCGAGCGGCGATGTTAAGGACACCGACGAAGGCCCCGTCGCCAAGAGTGATGGCACGGCGCTCAAGGTTCGCTGGTTCCAATTGAAGGACGTCGCCCTCGATGAAGACCGCAATGCCGCTCATCCCGACGACGCCTCGTTCCCGTTGGAACGGGTCGTCGAAAAGATGTCCAAGAGCCGCGGCAACGTGGTCAATCCCGACGACGTCGTGAACGAGCACGGCGCTGACTCCATGCGGCTCTACGAAATGTTCATCGGCCCGCTCGAGAAATCCGCCCCCTGGTCAACCGAAGGTATTCAAGGCGTTTATCGCTTCCTGCAGCGCGGCTGGCGTCTCTTCCATGAGGACACAACGGACGGCGAAGAGCGAACAGAGCATTATGTCGCACCGGTCGACGGCCCCGGGACCGACGCACAACAACGACTGACCGCGGAAACAATCGTCGGCGTAACGGAAGACCTCGAGAACATGCGTTTCAACACGGCGATCTCGAAGCTCATGGTCTTCGCCCGAGATATCACGAAGGACGGCGCCCTTGCTCGCGAGAGCGCCGAGACCTTCACTCTGCTGCTCGCGCCGATGGCGCCGCACCTCGCCGAAGAGATCTGGTCCAGGATGGGACATGGCGACACACTCGCTTACGCCCCCTGGCCCGTCGCGGACGAAAGCCTGCTGGCCTCGGATGAGATTTCTCTCGTCGTCCAACACAACGGCAAGAAGCGCGGCGAAATACTGGTGGCATCGGATGCGGATGACGACACGATCCGTGCCCTTGCCCTCGCCATCGAAAACGTGCAGAAAAGCCTCGACGGGCGAGAACCAAAGAAAGTCATCGTCGTCCCTGGGCGTCTCGTCAACATCGTCGGTTAGCCAAGTCGCCAGCACCGCCATCGCCACCTGAATACGATCCTTTAAGCGAGCCTGCGAATCTTCACCGGATTCCGCACACTCGCGTAGAGGAGGCGACCATTCAGCATGCCGGAAGCATTCGAAAACCGAGTAGCCATCATCACCGGCGCGGGCCGCGGCATCGGCCGCGCGACCGCGTTGCTCTTCGCTGCCCAAGGCGCACGTGTCGTCGTGAACGATCTGGGCGCCAGCCTCGAGGGCGAGGGGAGCGATGCTTCCCCTGCCGAACGAGTCGTCCAAGAAATCCGCGAAGCCGGCGGTCAGGCGATCGCGAGCCTCGACTCTGTTTCGGAGTGGCAAAGCGCCGAACGTATTATTGCGTCCGCGATCGATGCCTATGGTCGTATCGATATCCTCGTGAATAACGCCGGCCTATCAGCAACCTCCTCGATCCTCGACCACGATCCCGAGCTCTTTGATCGTGTCGTAAGAAGCCACTTGCACGGAACCTTCCATTGCCTGCGAGCGGCGGCGCCGCATATGAAGGCCGCGGGTTACGGCCGCGTCGTCAATCTGGTTTCCCGCGCAGGGCTCATAGGGGTCCCGAACCAAGCCGCCTACGGCGCGGGCAAAGGAGGAGTCTTCGGACTGACTAATGTCGTAAGCCGTGACCTCGCAGCCTTCGGTATCACCGTCAATGCGGTCAATCCCGCAGCGACCGAAACGCGCATGGTCACCACCGCCATCGAATCGTTCCGAGCACAAGGAGGCGAGCAAGCCAGGATGGCGGAGGGACTCGCCGCAGCACTTCAGCCTCCCGAGAATATCGCTGCGCTGGTCGTCGCTCTCGCCCACGAATCGAGCGCACGTTTTAGTGGAGAAGTTTTCTATCTAGAAAAGAATCGCCTCGGCCTCTTCGATCCACTTTCTGTCGAACAATCGGTCGAGCGTGCAGCGAATCAATCGCCCATGGGAGGCATGCTCGACGCCCTCTCGCAATTAAACCCGCACGCGTCACAAGTCCCATACACCTCGAATGACTAATGCCTCAAATGACTAACACCTGGACATACTAAGGAAACTCTCTATGAAGCTCCTCGGACTCAATCGTGTAGAACTTCTCGTAAACGATCCAGACCAGGCGGAACGGGATCTATCCGCACTGCTCGGCGGGGAAGGTGGACTCTCCTTCGAACGCGAGCCCGCAGAAGGCGTGCTCGACTGCCGTGTCGATTGGAAAGCCGGAATCGAAATTGTTCATCCCGAAAGCGATGAACATGTGGTCGGGCAGCTTCTTAAAGGTAAAGGCGAGCACATCTTCACAGTCGTCTTCGAAGTGGAAAACATCGACGATGCGCGCGCATGGGTTCTCAAACAGGGATTCGAGATCATGTATGAATTCGACAACGGCACGCCCGAGAAGCCAGCAAATCTTCGCCAGATTTCAGTCTCCCCCGAACGCACGCACGGAATGCTCGTCACCCTTTTGGAACGCGGCGCCCGCCCTTAGGCCAGCAGTCCGGCCGGCGTGTCCTCTACCCGCCTGCGCTCAGGAGACACCAGTGCGCCATGACGTTCCTCAAAATTCGTTTTGGCAATGCGTGTCCGCGGAGATCGCTGCTTGGCCCGGTGGCCAATAGGCTAGATGCACGATCTACAGCGACTCTCCACAGCTACGGCGGGCGGCAACTCCGGCCCGGACCACGGGCGCGGCTGACGCAGCCGTTTATTCACTTCGTTCTTTCGAATAGTCGCAAGCCCCCAAATTCCGCCGCTCTCGGGTATGGACGACGCGCGTTCCATCTCCGATCATCCGTCGGACGAACCCAACCCACGACAGCCAGCGGAGCCCTAGCCATGAGCGAGATCACACCCTTCGAAATCAACATCTCCGACGCGGAGATTTTAGACCTCAAGCAGCGACTCGCGAATACACGCTGGGCCAACAAAGAGACCGTCGAAGACTGGTCGCAGGGGATCCCGCTCGCTTACGTTCAGGAAGTCTGCGAGTACTGGGGCAAGGAATACGATTGGCGCGACCGCGAAGCGAAGCTCAACCGCTTCCCTCAGTTCATGACTAACCTGAACGGGCTCGACATTCACTTCATTCACGTGAAGTCCCCGGAGCCTAACGCTAAGCCCCTCATCATGACTCACGGCTGGCCCGGATCGATCGTCGAATTCCAAAAGGTGATCGAACCGCTCACGAATCCAGTTGCCCACGGCGGCGATGCCGCGGATGCGTTCCACGTCGTTTGTCCTTCGCTTCCCGGCTACGGCTTCTCCGGCAAGCCAACCGAGACAGGCTGGGGCCTCGAGAAGATCGCGGACACCTGGGCTGCTTTGATGGCCCGCCTCGGATACGACGAGTACGTTGCGCAGGGAGGAGACTGGGGCGCAATGGTGACGACGTGCATCGGCGCTCAGGACCCGGAACATTGCCAAGGCATTCATCTAAACATGGCGATCGCGCCGCCCACAGAAGAGTCGATGAGCGATCTTGACGAACTCGAACAAGCCGCGCTCGCGGGCATGCAACACTACTCGGAGAACGACTCGGGCTATTCTAAGCAGCAGTCCACCCGACCTCAGAGTCTCGGTTACGGCCTGGTCGATTCGCCCGTAGGCCAAGCGGCCTGGATCATGGAGAAGTTCTGGAGCTGGACCGATTGCAACGGTCATCCGGAGAATGCTCTCACGCGCGACGAAATGCTGGACAACGTGATGCTCTATTGGTGGCCCGCGACCGGCGCTTCTTCGGCGCGACTCTACTGGGAGAGCTTCAACTCGGCGCCCATGCAGGAAATCACCGTACCCGTCGGCGTTAGTGTCTTCCCACACGAAATTTTCAAGGCTTCACGTCGTTGGTGCGAAGCTCGTTATTCGAAGCTCGCCTATCACAACGTACTGGATAAGGGTGGCCACTTCGCCGCCTTCGAACAGCCCGAGATTTTCGCGAACGAGGTACGGGCCGCCTTTCGAGCGATCCAATCCTTCTGATCCAAACTGGCTGCTCTGGCCGCACAACCGACTAGCCCGAAACAGCTCGACCTAAAAAGCCCACCAATGGCGGCTCGATCCACATCGTGCTTGCCTCGTGCACTCGCGCTCATCCTCCTGCTCGGCCTAACCGCCAGTCTCACGGGCTGTGCGCAGGCCTACTACTCGGCCATGGAGCAAGTAGGGCAAGACAAGCGGGACATTCTGCGAAGTCGGATCGAAGGTGGACGTAACGATCAAGAGAAGGCCCAGGAGCAGATCAAGACCACCTACGAATGCTTGAAGGAAACCGCAGCCTACGACGGCGGCGATCTCGAACGATGTACAACGAATTAAATTCGGACTACGAGCGGAGCGTCAGTCGCTATCAGCGCGTCATCGACGCTTCAATCCGCGAAGCCGAGAGCTTCCTCGCCGAGTTGGATCCCGCGTAGGCTCGTTCCCCGCGCCATCGCCCCGCGCTCGTGCTCAGCGTCGACGCAATTACTCGTCGGCGGCGGAATCCGTACCTTCGGCCGGTACTTCTTCAGCCGGAGTAACCGGAGCCGCGGGAGCAGCAACGTCAGCATCCGCAGGCGGGCTCGCCTCGGCCGGCGGCATCTCGGTCGCCGCCCCTTCATCCGTCTCGTGGTGAACCGAGGCAAAGAGACCGTCGTATTTGCTCCGAGGCGGCGGCGTGGGCGTTAGTCCTCGAACGAGGGCCGCGTCCCGATCACCTGTTTCTCTGCCAGCTCCGCGATCTCGGCCAAAGTAAGCCCGAGTTCCTGCAGTACCTCTTCATTGTGCTGCCCTATGGTCGGCGCAGCCCAGGCGTACACATTCGCCGCTTCATCCGAAAGCTTAAAGGGCAGCCCCGGATAGTGTTTCTCCCCACTCACCGCGTGCGTAAGCGTCCGACGAAATTCTCGAGCATCGATCTGCGGGTGGGGAGAAATCATGTAGCCGTTGATCAGCGCTGCTGCCGGGATTCCTGCGGCCACGAGCTGATCCGCCACCTCATCACAATCTTGCTCCGCGAACCAGCGGCCCAGTTCGGCCTCGATCACATCTTCGGCCGCACGTCGGCCGGCTTCAGTCAAATAAGTGGCGTCCACTGCCCAATCGGGTTGACCTAACATCTCGACGAGCGCCGACCAATTCGAATCCGTCACGACCGACAAGGCAACGTGCTTCTTTTCATAGCGAGTCTCGGAAGCCGAGGGTCTGCATTCGAAAACCGCCTGGGGCGATGCAACGGGGCCGCGATTCCCTCGCCGCGTCAAATACTCCCCGTACGCTGTCCACTCAATGACTTGCTCGGCGGCCATATTGAGGGCCGGCTCCACGAGAGGTACTTCGACGAGGGTGCCCTTCCCCGTCCGCTCCCGCTCTTCTAGCGCCATCGCCATCGCAAAGACCGCATGCATCCCACCAACTGGATCGCAAACGCCGCGCGGAATGATCGGCATATCCTCGTAGCCAGTAATCCAAGCGAGTCCGCTCGCCTGCTCAACGCTCGGCGCGAATCCGGTGCGATCCTTCCACGGACCATCTAGCCCCCAAGCCGGCATCCGTACCGAGATGAGCTTGGGATTAATCTCGTGCAAAACATCCCAGGTGAATCCGAAATTCTCCATGACGCGGGCCGAGAAATTCTCAATCACAACGTCCGCCTCAGCCAGCAAGCGCCGCAGAACCGCCTTCCCCTCTTCCACATCAAGGTTCAGCGTAATCCCACGCTTGCTCATATTGCAGCCCTGAAAGATTGGCGCCGTCTCCCAAAGCGTCTCCGACGGAATTGCCCCGGAATAACGCATCCCGTCCGGGCGCTGAATCGATTCGACCTTCACGACGTCTGCACCAAGGGCGGAAAGGATTCCTGTCGCGAAAGGCCCTGCCCAAAAAGCGGTGAGATCAACCACCCGCAGCCCATCAAAGGCCGGCCTAACAGGACTATTACCGGACGGGCTCGCGGCCTCCCGAGTCGCAGTGGTCGCAGGAAGCTCACCTTCAACCGCCGCGTTATCTGCACCTAACTTGGGAGCGTGACGGAAGCCCGGCAGCTTGACCCCGCCGATCAGATAGGGAACTCGAGGGGCCTTAAACCCGTCGGGATGATCTTGAAAGACGCCGCGTTCGACGAACTGGTCGAACTCAAGAACGTTCTTCCCATCGCCTATCGGGGCAACAGGAATCCGCATCAAGCCAACGAGATCGGTAACTTCCTCCATCGTGTGTTCTTTGGTCCAGCCATGCACGAGACCCATAATGAAGTCGAGATGCTCCATCCGCGCGGTTCCATCATGGAAACGCGGATCCTCGCCGACATCTGGTCGACCAATCAATACGCAAAGATCCTTCCACTGCTGGGCCGTATAGGTGCAGAGCCCAATCCATCCATCCTTGCAGGGCTCGATACTCGGCGTCTCAAGCGCTTGCGGGATGGCGTACCCCGGCACGAACTGCCCAAATAGATCGTGATAAGTCGTCATACAAAGACATAACGTCTCAAGCATCGAGACATCCGCGTGCAGCCCAACACCACTCACTCGCGCGGACCGCCAGGTCGCGAGGGCACCGACCGCAGCCGCCGCCCCCGACGCCCACTCGCCTACGCGCC
This sequence comes from Myxococcota bacterium, assembly GCA_041440805.1. Classification (GTDB taxonomy): domain Bacteria; phylum Myxococcota_A; class UBA9160; order UBA9160; family UBA4427; genus UBA4427. Next base: position 28,135 of record JASDVF010000005.1, read on the forward strand.
CCCCCGCAGCCACAGGCCCACGCTCAGGCAAGCCGCGATAGGCGAGGTTGCCCACTTCGGCCTCAAGAGTGAACTCTGTGGCGGGACGATCCGCCCAGGGGCCTTCGGAGCCGAAGGCCGAAACGGAAACGAGAGATAGACGCGGATTGCGCGCACGAAGCGAATCAAAGTCGAGCTCGAAACCCGCGAGCCCTTCACTACCTACGTCTTCGAATACCAGATCCGCGCTCTCGCAAAGACGCAGGAAGCGATCACGGCCTTCGTCTGTTGCGAGATCCCAGCTAACGCTCTGCTTCCCGCCATTCAGGAACTGGAAGAGCGCGCCATCGCGCTCACCGAGATCCTGCTTTGATGCAGACCAATGCCGAAGTGGATCGCCTAACGGCCCTTCAACCTTGATGACCTCAGCACCGGCGTCGGCCAGCATCTTGGTCGCATAGGGACCCGCGATCTCACTCGACAAGTCGAGGACGCGAACGCCTTGAAGGGGATAAGCCTGGGACTCGGACACGATGACTCCTCCGAAAAAAACGGTTGGGGTCACTCATGCTAACGGAATCGAAAGGGATTCAGGAAGCGGTCTTGGCTCAGATCGCGAAGACCATCAGGTCGACGAGAAGCGCTAGGAAAACGGCGAAGAGGAAGATCAACGAGACGCGGAAAACGCCCTGGGCGGCTTCGTCTGTGCGCTCTTGGAAGAGGCGCCAGGATCGGTACAGGAACCAGGCGCCCATGGCAGAGGCAACGGCGAAGTAGATCGGCCCGGCGAGGTCGAGGAAATACGGTGCGACGGTGACCGGGATCAGACCCGCCGTGTACCAGACGATGCGATTGCGGGTTGCTTCATCGCCGATCACTTCGGGAGGCATCGGAATCCCCGCCGCGCGGTAGTCGTCCTTGCGGTAGAGCGCGATCGCCCAGACGTGCGGCGGCTGCCAGAAGAAGACGATCGCAAAGAGTGTCCAACCGGCCGCGCCGATCGATCCGTTGACCGCGGCATCGGCGATCAGGGGTGCGGCCGCTCCAGCCGCGCCGCCGATCACGGCGTTCCAGATCGAGCGTGGCTTCAACCAGACCGTATAAACGAATACGTAAAAGAGAATACTTGCGACGCCCACGAGGGCTGAAGGTGCGCCGCTCACGGCGTAGAGCAGGATCGTCGATAGAACGCCGAGTGCGAGTCCGAAGATCAGTGCCGAGCGTGGCTCGATCAGTCCCGACGGAAGCGGCCGAGTCTTAGTCCGCTCCATCAAGGCGTCTATGTCGCGCTCGATATAGGCGTTCAGCGTATTGGCCGAAGCGGCGGCGAGCGCGATTCCCGTCATGACGAGAACCGAGAACGAGAGATTTGGCCAACCGCCAGCTGCCATGCCGAGCACGGGCAGACCGGTGAACAGCACCATCGGCAGCAGCCGTGGCTTGGTCAGGTCGAGGTAATTGCGGGCGATGGTGAGAACGGGGTCGCTCATGGGTCTCTGACTGCGGGCTCTCGCTGCGGAGCTCCGAATGCGGGCCGACTGCGGGGGAAGTGCTCGATCCGATCCTCGAGCCCACTCGAAGCCCCTGGGGAGGCTCCGGCGCAGGCCTACGGGTACCACAGGGTCCTAGCTGCTGCATCGATGGAGTCTGACCTGAGTGGCAGGCCAGACCAACACCCTGAGCGGTAGGGCTATGGAGGGATCCGGTCGAAAACGAGTTCTAAAATTCGCCAGGTACTCTAGCCTACCCCCTGCATGAGCGAACACGATTCCGTGCCAGAATCGCCGCAGCAAAACGTCGCTGCGACTCAACATAGTCCCCTGCGCCGGCTCGGCCTGTGGTTCTTCGGCCTGATCACGAGCGGATTCCTGCGCGCGCTTGGCGCGACCTGGCGAATTGAGACACTCGGGCACGATCCCCAGCTTCCAGGGGCCGGTGGTCCAGCCCATCTGGCTGCGCTCTTCCACGAATCAATGCTGCCAAGTGCCTGGCTCTACCGGGACCGCCGCTACAGCGTCGCGGTCTCCCGCAGCCGTGACGGAGATCTGATCCGCGCCACCCTCCTCGCCCTTGGTTACGCCGAGCCCGCTCGAGGCTCCAGCTCCCGCGGCGGCTCGGCCGCGCTTCGACAAATGGTGCGCCTGGTTGCCGACGGGACCACCGCCTCAGTTCTGGTCGACGGCCCCCGCGGCCCCGCCCGCGTCGCGAAGACCGGAATCGTTTCCCTGGCTCGCTTGACCGGCCGCCCAATCCAGCCCGTCGCCTTCTCAGCTCGCCCGGCGATTCGACTCTCGAGTTGGGACCAAAGCCTGCTCCCCCTTCCCTTTGCCCGGGTCGTCGTCGCCTACGGCGAACCGATCGCTGTCGAAGAAGATGCAGCCCGCGACGAAGCCTCCGAACAAGCCCTCACCCGGTATCTCGATAGGGTCCTCATCAAGCTCCATCACGAAGCCGACGGCATTCTTCTCGGACGACAGCCGGACGGAGGGCTGGGTCGCCTACCTTGATCCGATCTCTGAGCCATCTACTGCGCTGCTGATCGGCAGCGGGCTCGCTTTCATGGCGGATTTGCGAGTAGAACTCAAAGGGCGCTTGCTTGAAAATCAGCCCGGAACCCAATAGACGATCAGCTCGGCGAAAGAGCGTCATCCAGGAGCTGCCCGAGCCATTCTCCGATATCGGGATGCTCAACCAGCCCGGCCGCGCGCAATCTCGTCGCGGAGATCGCATGAACCTCGGCAGCCGTCTTCGCGACTAGCGCTGCGCGCGCATCCTCGGCGAGTTCAACCGAATCAAGCGCTCGCACGATCTCTTTCACGACCGGGACCGAGGCGGGTGTACCCGAAAGTTCTCCAATTCCCAGACCAACCAGAATCGGCACGGAGAGCGGATTCGTCGCCATTTCACCGCAAACCGATACGGGAATATCCGCGTCTCGTCCCGCGCGTACGGTCATCTGGATCAACTGCAAGACTGCGGGATGAAGCGGGTCGTAGAGATGCGCGACCTTTTCGTTGCCGCGGTCGACGGCCAGAGTGTACTGCGTGAGATCGTTCGTCCCGATCGAGAAGAAATCACATTCGGCAGCGAAGGTCGGTGCGGTAATCGCGGCGGAGGGCACTTCGATCATGATGCCGACTTCGAGATCGGCATCGAACCGACTGCCTTGGCGCTCGAGTTCGAGCCGGACCTCGTCGATGACCGACTTCGCTTCGCGCAGCTCCGAAAGACTGCCGATCATGGGAAGCAGCAACCGCACATTGCCCAAAGTGCTCGCGCGGAAAATGGCTCGAAGCTGAGCATGGAAGTGGCGACGATTTTCAAGTGTTAGGCGAATCGAGCGACAGCCTAGTTGAGGATTTTCCTCGTTCTCAAGGCCGATATTCGGAATGCCCTTATCCCCGCCTAGATCGAGGGTGCGGATCGTGACGATGCGCGGCTCCATGGCCTGCGCGACTTTTTGATAGAGCTGTTCTTGTTCCTCTTCGCTCGGGAAGCCTCTATGAGCGAGTGCGAGAAGCTCCGTCCGAAAAAGGCCTACACCCTCTGCGCCGTGCTTATCTACGAGCCTGAGATCCGCGAGCAGACCTGCGTTCGCGGACAGCTTCACGCGCCGCCCGTCGAGGGTCTCCGCCGGGCGCTCGCGCATCGCATCGAGATGCTCGACCGCCACTTCAAATTGATGCTGCGCTTTCTCGTATTCGCGAATCAGCCCGTCGTCCGGCGACAGATACAGCGTCCCCGTCGCACCATCCACGATCGCCGTTTCGCCCTCGCGGGCTTCGGAAAGCAGTCCACTCGCCCCTGTGATTGTCGGGATTTCGAGGGTCCGCGCGAAGATCACGCCATGAGATGTCTTGCCGCCATGCTCGGCCACTATGGCCGAAACCTTGTCCATCTCGAGCTGAGCGAAAATCGCGGGAAGCAGATGTTCCACGACCACGACCGATCCGCGCTGCATCGGTTCGAGCTGATCGCGTAGCCCAAGCAGTCGCTCCATCACACGACTGCCAACATCCGCGACATCGGTTCCACGCTCTCGGAAATAGGGATCCTCGATCTGCTCGAAGGTCCGGCGATAGGTATCGAGTACCGACGCCAGCGCCTCACGAGCACTCCCCGATGTCTCGATTTCCTCGGTCACGTTCGCCAGGAAGCCCTTGTCTTCGAGAATTTGAATTTGAGCATGGAAGACCGCTGCGAACTCGGGACCGAAACGGTCCTGAACGACATCACGCATGTCTTCGATCTCGCGAAGCGCACGGTCCATCGCCTTCTTGAAGCCCGCGTGCTCATCCGCCAACACGTCGCTCGGCGCGTAAGGAATGCGCGTGAGATCGACCGGATTATCCATGCGGAAGACCGGCCCGATCGCCACACCCCGCGCTGTCGCGAGGCCTCGCAACACGACGTTCTTCTCGGCGCGTGGCGTCTTCGCGGAGCCGCCCTGGCGATTCGCCAGCAAAAGATCCGATCCGGCGAGCCGCTCGACCACCGTCCCACGCTCCTCGATCGGCGTCGACATCAATGCGAGCAGCTGAGCATTAACGACGACGGGAGCCAGAAGTGAGGCGCAGGTTTGGAGGAGTTCGATGTCGGGTTCGTCGAAGCGGCGGGGCTCGACGGTTTGGATGACGATGACCCCGATCACGACGCCCTGAACAATGAGAGGCGCCGCCATCAGCGACCGAAAGCGCTCTTCACCCGTTTCCGGGAAATATCGATAGCTCGGATGCGACTTGGCATCCTCGATGGCGATCGGCTCGCCACGTTCCGCCGCCATCCCAACAAGCCCTTCCCCAATCGGGAGCTCGACGTTGCCCACGGAATCCGCCTGCAGACCAATCGTGGAGGAGAGGGATAGGCGCTGCTGCTCGACGTCGACCATATAGATCGAGCAGACGTCTGCGTCTAACCGCTTCGCGACGAGAGCGGTGACGTTCCCGAGCGTTTCCGACAAATCGTGCGAACGGGTCACGATCTGAGCGACATCGGCGAGAATTGAAACTCGATCCGAGATGGGGGGACCTCTTAGGTAGCGAGTGGGTCGCGAGCGCGGGACGCACAGTCGCGAAGACACCCGAGGGTAGCAGGTGCCGATCTAAGTCTCGGGGCCCAAATACAAAAGCGCCCGGGGCGAACCCCAGGCGCTTTCGAAGACATGGCCAGAACCGCAAGGATCTGGACGGCCCACCTAGACGCGGTTTAATGCGTCGTCGGAAAGGTCCATTGCCGCAAAATCGGCGGAAAGACCTGGTCCTTTTCCTCAAAGGAGAGACCGAGCGCGAGAAGAATCTTCCGCTTCGTATCCATGCGGCAGTTCATGCCCTTCTCCACGCTATGAATCGTCCGCAGGGCCACTTTGGCCTTACGTGCAAGCTGAGCCTGTGTCATGAGCTTGTTTTCACGAAGCTCTCGTACCCGGTTCGGCACGCGCTCTTCCTGAGCGTTCATCGAATCCATCACAATCACACCCCCGTTTTCCGATGCTCCAGGAATTACTCCTGAAGTACGACGTTTGAATCGAATTTGGATTCGTCGCGTCCAGGGACTTTCTTGAGGAATTTCATTCAGTTGGGGCGTTTTTTGGGGGTAAGGACGCGTCTTAGGTGCCTATGCAGAAGAGTCGCGTGGAACCGGCGACATGTGGGCACGAAACGCACACTCGAGAGACCTCATTGATATGAAATGAGAGTTCTTTGATACGCAACTTACCGGGGGGGTCACCCAGACCTTTTGCGTGGTCTCGGGAGTCTCTTTGCTAGCCTCGCGATCGAATTCCGAGGGGAAATCCGGCTGGGTCCTAGCTGGATGCGCCTTTTGTGTGGATTAGCGTGAAGTCGTCCGAACTTGCGCGAAATATTGGGGGGGAGTCTGGTGCGTCCTAGCTGGATGCGCCTTTTCTGGCTGACCGTGGTCTTGGCCGGCGCCATCGCCGGCTACCTCGTGTCCTCCGGACTGGGCACGCGCCTTTTACACGACGAGATCGAAGTTCAGCTGACCCGCCTGCTTGAAGGGCCTGTGGGTATCGGGTCTGTGAAGGTGCGCTTCAACGATGGCTTACAGGTCGAAGCGCGAGATGTCTCCGCGTATCCGAACCCCGTGGAGGGCGAGCCGCCGGTGCTTCGCGCCAGACGCATCGTCGCCTGGGTCGACCTCGTCTCGCTTCTGATCGGTCGCCTCGAACTCAGCACGCTCATGCTCGAAGGCCCCCATGTTCGGCTGGTACAGAACCTCGATGGCTCTTTTGCAGGTCTACCGATTCCAGCGCCGAGCAATTCTCCAGACGAGGGCCTCGAGGACCTCTCCCCCGCGGAGCAAATCTTCGCCAGAATCGCTGAACTCGACTTGAAGGCAGATGCCGCAGTCGCGCGCTTTCGAGCTGCGGATCGCATCGAGATCGTAGACGGCACCCTCGAATGGATCGGACCGCCCTCGCCTGAATATGGGGAAGCCACCCGGAGCCTGCGCGGCGAGTTGCTGACCGGTCAGGCGGAGCGGCACTGGCTCTCCGAAGACATCGCGGTCGACTTTCGCGGTGTCTTCATCGACGGCGTTCATGCACCCTTCCCTTTCGAGGTCGGCATCCATCGCGAGGACGGGAGCCATTTCGCATGGAGCCTCGGCCTCTCCCAAATCCCCCTCGAAGCGGCGGAAGGCCCCCTCGCCTCTTTCGAAGGGATCGCTGGCCTAACGGGCACTCTCGACGCGCACTTCCGGCTGCATACAGCCGATGACGGATCTTATCGTCTTTCAATGGACGGGCAGGTCGATGATGCCACGATTGACCTCAGCCGATCGCAAACGATTCTCGAACATAAAAAAGTGCAAATCGGCGCGGAGCTTGTCATCGACCCAGTTGAGGTACGGCTTGTCTCGTCGAGACTCGCGGGCCCTAATCTCGAAATGCAGTTCCAGGGAGCCATCGGTCGCCCAATTCGCCCCGCCTCCCGACTTCGCATCGAATCGCGAACAAAGGGTATCGACCTAGAGCGCTTCCGCGACTACGCCCGATCGATCGAAGACCAATCCTCGACCGCACTCACGATAGCCCGCCTAACAGATCGCGTCGTCTCCGGAAATGTGCAGTACATCGAAATCTCAGGCACTGCCCCCCTCAAACGCTGGAAAACCCTTGCCGCGGGACAGGCTGGGGAACTTCCGAAGGGGTTCGTGTTAGGCGGCGCATTTGATTCGGTGCACCTCGAAGCAGCGCCGGATGACCTGATCGATGCCCTCGAAGGCGAAGTCGTATGGATCGGCGACCAAATCGTGTTCCGAAACGGACGTGGGCGGTACCGCGGAAACGCGCTGCCGGAGATCAACGTCGTCTTAAATGGCGTCTCCCATCTAGTACGTACGAAGCCTGAAGAGCGCGCGCTTAAGCTATCGCCTCCTGCGCTCCCTGGTCTCGACCCCTTCTTCGAGATCCTTCGCCCCCGTGACCCAGACTCGCTTCCTCCGGTAAAAGCGATCGGACTGGCCATCGACGAGCTTGAACACCCGATCTTCAGGTGGCCCTTCCGAGACCTAAAGGTCTTGATCGAACCACTCAGGCGAGGCGTCGAGGTCACCGTGCGGGACGGCACCTGGGGCGGCGCACGCGTATCCGGGGAAGTCGTCTGGTTCAATGACCGCTCTGCCCCGAGTGTCTCCGCCACGCTCAACTTGATGGAACCCGAGCCTCGAGAACGCGGCATCGCCGCACCCGCACAGCCTAAGCGCTTGCTCGATTCCGAATCGGCACGAGCGGCCGGACGCTGGGGCTCGGGACGCTTCGAGATGTCCTTCCGGCCGCGGCCCTTCCTGCCCTTCGAGAAAGCGACGGGATTTTTTCGCCTCGAAGAGACCGAGCTCTTTCTGGATGAGCTTGAGCTCACGGTCAAAGAACAAGGCACTATGGCCGCGCGGATGGGCCTAAACTTCGATTCCGAAACTTCTGTCGGCTTCGACGTGAGCTTCGCATTAACCGGCGGACGGCTCGCTCAGATCGGTCCTTTCGTCGCATTGCCCGCGGATCTGGCCCGCGGCGGCATTGATGCCACGGGATCCCTGGCAGGAAGGGTCCAGCCTAACGCAAATTTCATTGCCGACCTCAAAGGCAAAGTGCGCGCCGAGGCCATCACTGGCAAAGTGAAATCGAGCCTTCCTCTCATGTTCCGGCTGGCCAAGGCAACCGAGGGCTACAACCCGTTCGCCAATGAAAATGAACTACAATTCGAATCGATGGACGGCACCTTCGTCATCGATCGCGGAAAAATCTCTGTCGAGGACTTCGAGATCGAAGGTCCGCTCCGCGTATTCGCCCGTGCGGATATCGTAACAACGGACACTCCTGCAACGATTGACGCGGTCGTCGGCATCTTCCTGTTTCGCCGGCCTAATGCCATTCTCGAATCGCTCCCGCTCGTGCGAAGCTTCTTGCCCGGCTCCGAGCGCGGCTTGATCGGAACCTATTTCGACGTGAAGGGTCCAATAGGAGAACCCGACATCGAAGCACTGCCGCTAAAAACTCTTATGTCCAGCGTGCCCGACGTCATCAAGGCCCCCTTCAAAGTCTTACGCACCCTGTTTGACGGACGGCCCGACGATTCATGATACGCGCCAGAGATAAAGTTCTCGGAATTGATGCGGCGGCTACAGCTACGGCGCGAGCGCGAAAACGCGGAGAGGTTGTCGTCTTTACGAACGGCTGCTTCGATCTTCTTCACGTTGGACATGTGCGCAGCCTCGAAGCTGCGCGTAATCTCGGCGATCGACTGGTGGTCGCAATCAATCTCGACGCGTCGGTACGGCGCCTCAAAGGCGAAGGCCGTCCGGTTCAAACGGCCCAGGTCCGCAAAGAAGTTGTCGCCGCTCTTGCCTGCGTTGACTGGGTGGTCGGCTTCGCTGCGGATACGCCGTTGCGCCCAATCCAAGCGCTCCGCCCGGACGTTCTCGCGAAAGGCGGTGACTGGTCACTCGAGGACATCGTCGGCCGCGAAGAGGTCGAGGGCTGGGGCGGACGCGTCGTCCGACTGCCCCTCGTTCCCGGTCACGCAACGACCGCAACGCTCGCGCGAAACAGGCGCTGAAGGTCACCGCGCTGACCGAGGCCGATCGGTGGCACACCGAGTTCGCCCACATCGATTGGCGGCGCGACCCTATCCATGCTTTAGCCGCGACCGTAGGTCCGTTCGGCGCCGTTAGACGAAACGGTCCGCGCTGCGCATCGCATCCGCGTCTACTTCGACGACCTTCTCACGCTGATATTCGGCATCGAGAAGCGGATTGATCCGCTCTGTCACGATCTCCGCGACACCACGAAACGCCTCGGCATGGTCACGCTCTGCTTCTGCAGAGAACGGTGCGTAGGCTTCTCGGATGTGGAAAGGCGCGAGTTCCTCGTATGTAATCGCAGGCCCCGCGCGGTAGACGATCTTTCCCTTTTTCGCGAAGGGCGATGCCCCGGGATAGACGCGGTCAGATCCATTACAGCCGATCGGCACGATCGGAATGCGAAGGTGAAGCGCCATCTGGGCAATCCCTATATGAGCGGGCAGCAACCGCGTCGACCGAGTGCCCTGCGGAAAGACCAGAAGGTCTAGGCCGATATCGGTCGCCTCACGGTTCAGAGCCACGAACCGAGCCATCATCTGACGAAAGAGTGAGCAGACATAATCCGCGTAGTCGGCTCCGCCCGGAGCTGCGGGATCGAAGGCGACACCAAAAGGATTCCGCGCCTTTCGCAACAGCATCTCAGAAATCTCGGGCGGGTCCGGTAAACGCCCTTCCCCTCCGACCGCACGTTCATCCACCGCCCTACGCAACGTCGCGTATTCCTGATCCGTCGGCGTGCGCCCCATGACCGCCTGAAAATCCTTCGTAATCAGGTATCCCCGCGAAACCGTCGGCAGCTGGAGCATGCCCTCCATGAACATCGCAAGCAGCGCATTCTCGTAGTATTTGCCTTTGACCCACGTCGCGGTGAATCGATTAAAGCTGCGCCAAAGCGTGTACTGGAACGGAAAGTAGTTGTACCGATCCGTATGGTTCATCGCGAAGATGACAGGGTTCTTAGGAATCAGTTCAGCGTTTTCGAGTGATAGGTCGACGCCGGGAAGCGCCTCGTAGTTGACCTGAAGCAGTCTCCCATAGAAACGCTGCGAAAAAGGGTATCGAGTGAGCTTGAGTCGCTCGAGTCGGGGCAGATCAAGCATGCCTAACAGACTCCCTCTCTATCGTCTGCAGCGGTACTCGCCGAATTCACGCCGGACTGCTCCGGCAAAACTGTGGCACCTAGACCAAGATCGACCCGCTTGATTCGTTCCGTCGCGAGCCGACCTAGCAGAGCATGAATCGAGGACGCGCCAGAATCCTCAGCCTGACGAGTCGCTTCCAAGAGCTCAGGCCGACGTGCGATGGCCACGATCGACGTCTGGTCGTCGTGGTTAATGACAGAGAGCGGCGCTTCGGGCCAAGCGATCGCCGCGAGAATAACTTCAAGGGGAACCGGCATCGCCGAAGACGGCGGTCCGGCCTGAATGAACACCCGGGGCGCATCGGTGCACGCGAGAGCCCGCCGGAGGAGTGCAAGCGATGATCCCGAAGCAGCCTCACTCGGCACGAAGTCCCATTCGCTTCCTCCAGGTCTTTTAACACCCTGGCATCCTGCCACCCAGGTCTCTTCGAAGACATCTGACAATGCATTCGCGGCCGCGACGGCCTCGGCCCCGCCTAAGGGCGCGGCTCCGACAGGAGCGGCCGACAGTCCTTGGCCAGCCCTAGCATGATCGGCTTTTCGCGCAGCTTCTCCAGTGCGGACAAGTTCCGTGCACACGAGGATCCCCGCGACGTTGCCGAAGCGAGCGCTCACCATCTCCTCAGAAGCCCCGGTCGGTGCCATCAAAGAACGTCGTATCCAAAACCTGCACGTCGAGCACGGTGCCCGCTTCGACGCCTTCGGATTCAAGGGGAATCACCGCGAGTCCCTGCCCGCGAATCAGGGAAGTCAGTACGCCGGAGCTCTGATTGCCGGCCGGGTGAGCAAGCACGCCTTCGGCAGTGCGTTCTAGGGTCACCCGCACAAAATGCAGACGCCCCGGCTTCTTCTTATAGCGATCCGTGATTGTCGCACGCAGCATCGGGCGATGTACGGCCCTGTGGCCCATTAGCTTTCGCAGCGCGGGCCGCACGAACTCTTCGAAGGTCACAGCCGTCGACACAGGATTCCCGGGCAAACCGAAAACGAGCTGCCCCGTCTTCTCGATCACGCCGAAGGCGAGCGGGAACCCCGGCTTCATTTTCACGCCCCAAAACTGCAGACGACAACCAATCTTTTCGAGGACGGACCGAACATGATCATGATCACCAACCGACACACCGGCACTACTGACTAACACGTCGGCACCAAGCCCTGCCCGCATGCGTGCTTCGATCGCACTCGGCGTATCCTCTGCAATTCCAAGGTAGATGGGATCAGCCCCTATCTCGCGGCATTGCGCAGCGAGAGTATAGGAATTCGAAGAAACGATGCGTCCGCCATCCACCGGCCGGTCGGGCTCAACCAGTTCATCTCCACCGGACAAAATCGCGACGCGGGGCCTCTGATGCACAGAAACAATCGTACGACCCACTGACGCGAGTACGCCGAGGTGAGGGGCACCTAACACGGCCCCCGCTTCGATGAGCGTGTCGCCCAGATCAAAATCTTCCCCAGCATCTCGGACATGCGCGCGACGGGCTGGTGCGACGCGAATCTCAACCTGCGCGGCCCCCTGATCCGTGTCTTCCTGCATAACAACCGCATCCGCGCCTGGCGGGAGTGGCGCTCCCGTGAAGATCCGAGCCGCTTCGCCTAACCCGAGTGCGCGCGGAGCGTGACCGCCGGCCGGCACTTCAAAGACGACGGGCAGCGTGCACGGGGCATCCGGAGAAGCGGAGGCAAGATCTTCGCGCCGAACCGCGTAGCCATCCATCGCTGAACAGTCCGCAGGAGGATGCCTACGCTGGGACACGATCGATTCGGCCAGAACACGGCCCGCCGCGTCCGAGGCCGCGAGCGTCTCAGCTCCCATAACGGGGGTGGCTTCCAATATATGGTCCTGGGCCTCAGCAACAGTCAAACCTTCACGCATATCCCTACGATACCTGTTGAGAGGCGATCCTGGGAGCCCGGGCGTACTGGAGTCGACCCGCCTCCGGGGCCACCGCTTGTTCGAGGAACGGGTGTGCTGATTCCGGACCTTGCGCCGCCTCGCCCTATGGCTAGATTTGCGCCTTCCCGAAGTGCCCAAAAAATAGGCAAATATATGAACTCCGACCTCCAGGGTATCTTTGACGCATTACTCGAGGGCGTGGTGATCCTCGACGAGGACGGCCGAGTCGAGCTCACCAATGGCGAAGCCCTGCGATTATTAGACGGGCCCGGCGCTCCGGAGATGGGAAAACCACTCCGAGACGTCCTGGGGGCCGATCACCCACTCTGCCAGATCGTGGATCGGGTCCGCCGCTCCGGGCGGCCCGCGATTCATGACGAGGTCGAAATTCCGCGGCGACTCGCTCCGCCGATCCCCGTAGAGGTCTCCGTCTCACTCCTCGGTGACGCTCATTTCGGCGGAACGGAGGGTGGCGGCCTCGCGATCGCCATTCGGGATCGCAGCGCGGCTCGAACCCTTCGAGAAGAGATCAGCGAGCACGAAAGACACGAATCCTACGGCCATATCGCCGCCGGTATCGCCCACGAAGTAAAGAATCCCCTCGGCGGGATTCGAGGCGCAGCAGAACTTCTCGGACTGTCTGCGGTCGATGAACGCGGGCAGAAAGCAGCCAAGCTGATCGTCGATGAGGTCGACCGGATCTCCGGCCTTGTCGACGAACTCATGGTCTTCGCGCGCGGCGATGAACTCGAACTAGAGAGCGTCAATATCCATCGCCCCCTCGACTCGCTCCTCGATCTACTGATGCTCGAAAAGGGATATGAGGGGATCGAAGTACAGCGGATCTACGACCCGTCGCTCCCCGAACTCGATGCCGACCCCGCGCGGCTCCAGCAGGTGTTCTTGAACCTGGCGCGCAATGCGATGCAAGAGATGGAAGAAACCGGCGGGCGACTCACGCTTTCGACTCGGATGACTCTCGAACATCGCCTCGTTGGCCCCGACGGCCGCCCACGGCCCACCATCGAAGTCTGCTTCGCGGACACTGGCGCTGGAATCCCCGACGCGCAAATGCGCCGACTCGCGACGCCCTTCTTTACAACGAAACGAAAGGGAACGGGCCTCGGACTTTCCGTCGCACGACATTGGGTCAGGCGTCATGCCGGCCGGATTCGCATCGACTCAGTTCAAGGAGAAGGGACGCGCGTTTCCGTCGACCTTCCACTTCATCCGACTACCCCCCCGCCCCAAACAGCCCCTCAGGAGCTTCTCTAGATGACCGCCAGCGGCACCTTCCAGCCGATCGCACAGGACGCGAACGAGACGATGCGCATTCTGATCGCGGACGATGAGCCATCGATTCGCTTCGTCTTGCAGGAGGCGCTCGAAGCACTCGGACATAGCGTCACGCCCGTGGAAGATGGCGACGCCGCCGCACGGGAGCTTGCGAGCGGGAGTTACGACCTCGCCTTCGTCGACATTCGCATGCCTGGCCTAACAGGACTTGAAGTGCTCCAGCAACATCGCGCTGCCCGAGGCGATGTCGCCATCGTCATCATTACCGCACAGAACCTGCTCGAGAACGCCGTCGAATCCATGAAAGCCGGCGCCCTCGATTATTTGGTCAAACCCTTCGCGCTCGCAGAAGTCCAGGCCCTCGCTCAAAAGGCACTCTCAACGAGAGCGCTCAAAGACGAAGTGCGATCCCTCCGGCGCAGAGTCGGTCAGGCCGTCGCGCCTGGCGGCGACCGTCTTGTCGGATCGAGCCCTGCGCTCCTCGACATCTTCAAAACCGTCGGCAAAGTCGCACCCAGAAATGTCTCCGTATTGATCACCGGAGAGAGCGGCACCGGCAAAGAACTTGTTGCCCATGCGCTCCACGCGGCAAGCCCACGGGCAGAAGGCCCTTTCATAGCGGTCAACGCAGCAGCGATCCCGCGCGAGCTACTCGAGAGTGAACTCTTCGGCCACGAGCGAGGCGCTTTCACCGGCGCGGTCGCCGCACGCGCAGGCCGTTTCCGCGAGGCATCGGGCGGCACGCTCTTTCTCGACGAAATCGGCGACATGCCCGTCGACCTCCAGGCCAAGCTGCTGCGCGTATTACAGTCGGGCGAGGTCATGCCGGTCGGGGGGCGTGAGCCAGAGATCGTCGATATCCGAATCATCGCAGCGACCCATCGCGATCTCGACGAGCGCGTCGCTAAAGGCGAGTTCAGAGAAGACCTCCTTTACAGACTCCGCGTTGTTCCCATGTCGATCCCGCCTCTTCGCGACCGTGTCGAGGACATCAAGACTCTCGCCCTTCATTTCACCGAACGTTATGCGCCGGAGCTCGCAGAGGGTCCTGTTAGTTTGCCCGAAGCCACGATCGAGCGACTCGAACGCCACGACTGGCCGGGAAACGTGCGCGAGTTGGAAAACGCGATCAAACGAGCCCTCGTGCTCTCGACCGATGACGTTCTCGCTCCCGAGGAGTTCTCCTTCTTGAATGCCCGCGCGGATGCCGAGCCGACCAATATCAGTCTCGAAGAGCTCGTTGTACGCGAGGTTGAGACGCTCTTTGATTCGGGCGAAGAGACAACCGACCTTTATCAGCGCATCCAAGAGCGCGTCGAGCGGCCGCTACTCGAGATCGTGCTGGAACGAACTCAGGGCAACCAAATCCGCGCCGCCGCGCTGCTCGGCATCAACCGCAATACCCTGCGCAAGAAGATCACCGAACTCGAGATCGACTTGCCCAAACGCGGATAGGCGCGGGGGATTCCACGTGAATAAAATGACGGCCCAAACGCCACAGCGTGGCCACGACTATCTCGGCCTTCACGTTCTCGCGGACGACGACCCGCGATGGGGACGCGATCCTGTTGAGCAAGCGAAGCAAGCATGTGAGGCGGGCGTGCCGGTCATTCAGCTCCGAACAAAGCATGCCCCGGACCGCGAAGCGCTCGCCTGGGCGAAAGCGATCCGCGAGTTGACCCGAGAGAGCGACACCCGCTTCGTCGTGAATGATCGATTTGACCTGGCCCTGCTTGCAGAGGCCGACGCGGTCCATCTCGGCCAGACCGACCTTCCCCCGAGCGCGATCCCCGAAGAGGTCCGAGCCCAGTTGGCCATCGGAAGATCCACGCATACGCCAGCGCAACTCGCAGCGACCCGTGACGAACCCGTCGACTACGTCGCCTTCGGACCGGTCTTTGGAACAACCTCAAAGGATTCGGCTTACGGAGAGCGAGGCCTGGATGCGCTCCGCCAAGCGGTCGACCTCGCAGCCCCACGCCCATTGGTCGCGATCGGTGGCATAACAGCCGACCGTCTCGACGTATTGCGAGAAGCGGGCGTCGGCGGGTTCGCCGTCATCTCGGTCGTCGCCGCGGATGCCGACCCGGTCGCCGCAGCGAAGAACTTAATCCGCGGATTTCGAGGCACATCATGAGTGAGTTCGGTTTGCGCGCGATCTCGGGCGGAGGATATTTCGTCCTTTTGGGCGCCGCGTGGCTTCTCTCGAACAATCGCGGTGCAATCAATCGACGCACCGTGACCGCTGGCGTCGCTCTTCAGCTGGTACTGGCCCTAGCACTCCTCGCGACCCCCCTTCGCGAACTGCTTTTCCCCGTATTCGAAGCACTCGTTGGGGGGCTGATCAATTGGACCCAAGCCGGAGCCGGGTTTCTCTTCGGGCCGCTCCTTGATGTCGGCGACAATTTTGCGCTTTCTGCGCTTCCGATCATCATCTTCATGGGAAGCGTCTTCGGCATCCTCTATCACATAGGCTGGATCCAACAGATCATTCGCGTGCTCGCGCGAGTCCTGTCTCGCTCCATGAACATCTCCGGCGCGGAAGCCTTCGCGGCCGCCGCCAATGTCTTCGTTGGCATGACCGAAGCGGGCTTCGCGATCGCGCCGTATCTCGCGCGCATGACACGCAGCGAACTCTTCTCTTTCATGACGGTTGGGATGGCCACGATCGCTGGATCCGTCCTGGTCGCCTACGCGAAGATCCTTGGGGAGGCGAGCTACGCGGGCCATCTCGTCGTTGCGAGCCTCATTTCAGTCCCCGCGGCACTCGTCGTTGCCAAGATCATGATTCCCGAGACCGAAACGCCCGAGAGTCTCGACTCTCCGCTCGAAGGTCCGCTCGAAGGTCCGCTCGAAGG
>JASDVF010000006.1:0-5225 GCA_041440805.1 Myxococcota bacterium
CTGGCTGCTCGACGGCGCTAGTCGTCAAACCCGATCATGCTTCACGCCGCGCCTCGATCTTCGGATTGGGGCGTTTTGCGATGGCCCAGCCTGGAAGCACCATCTTCCCTTTGCAGAGCCGATCCATCCGGCGGTCGAGGGGTGTTAAGTAGAACGCCCCGAGCAGAGGCGAGAGCCCGCCGCTCGACTCCACTTTTGAGGTGAAACCGAGAAAAGGTTTACCAATCGGTTTAACTTGGCCCACTTGCGCCCAATACCCGACTGTTTCAGCCTTGCTGCGAACATTCGAAACCGCTGCCCCTTCAGGCACATAGCGTCTAACCGACGAGCAGAGGAAACACCCATGCATGTCTTTCTCACCCATATGCGCGCCAAGCCCGGACAACGCGAAGAAGTCATCCGCCTCACGACAGTGATGCTTGAGAAGACGCAGTCCGAGGATGGAATCCCTGTCTACGTGTTCTCGACCTCGGCGGAGAGCCCAGACGATTTCTACTTCTACGACATCTACGAGTCGGAGGAGGCGCGCAAGGCACACGAGTCGAGCGATGAGTTCAAGGCGACGATGCCGGCGCTCATGAAGGTGGCGGACTTTGTCGGTGTGACGATCCTTAACCCCTACGGGCCCATGAAAATCACGCCGCCGTCAAAGGGATAGAAGGCTCGGGAAAAACATCACGTTAGGCCGGAGGTGTTTCCTAGAGAATGAAATCCGCGAGCCAGCTTTCGAGCGACACGTGGAAGCCGGAAGCGTTCTTGTGCCCGCCGCCGCCGTAGGTCATAGCGACCTTCGAGATGTCGAGGTCTCCGATCGAATAGATCGTGGCGTAGAGCTCGGCGCCTTCGACGCGATAGACGAGTCCCCATTCCTGTCCGAATGCGGCACGTTTGGCGAGCTCATGGCCGATCTGGGCGCGGTTGGTTGAGGCGTTGACGGCTTCGATGCGTTGGGTGCCGAGGGCGACCGGACGGGCGTGATCGAGTCGCCGCGCGACTTCCATGCGGTTCGATCGAAGGATTGGTTCGCCTTCGTCCGCGAGCTTTGAGATGGGATCCGAAGCGAGACGATCCCAGACCTCGAACTCACGCGGGTAGGAAGAGATCGCGGCATTGATCGCATCGGACTGCGGCAGGGCCCAATTCCAGAGGTCTTGATCCTCGACATAACGAAGCAAGTCGGGGGTCTCATTCTCGGGATGAAAATACTGCCAAGCAAGTACTGACCCCGAATGACCGAGGTCGAAGTGAAGGAGGTGTCCTTCTTCTTCGAGTTCGTTCACATAACTCGAATCACTCGTGAGGCGATCTCGAGCGGTGACATGATGATCGAGAACGACGACCTGTGAGGCGACATCCGCGAGCTCTCTCAGTTCATCTCGCCCGGGGGCGATGTCGACGAAGGCCACAAGGGCATCCTCGCAGTCGCCCATGCGAACGCGGTCTTCATGACCCCGTGCGACGTACCAAGCGTCCTCGCCCCAGGCCTTTCGAACTGACCAAGCCGCACCAAATCCGTCCGGACAGCCGGAGTGATAGAAGCAGAGTTTCTTCAAAGGGTCTGGATCCGCTTCAAGTGAGATTCCTGTTTTAGGCACGTAGGGATAGGTAGGCACATCAGTGTCGAGGTCACGGGGATGGGGTTTGATGGCGCGTATCGGTCGAACATGGATCTCGGTTTATCAGCGCTACGACACATCGGCCGGCATCGATACCGATGGCAAGCCAGAAGAGTTCTCAGACGGCCCCGAAATCCAAGCGCCCGCAGTGTAGCGGCAGACGAGCCGCTCGTGTAACGCAGGACCAAAACCGCAAATTCCCCCATCCATCGAGGGATCTGGGCGGGTTCGGCTGACGTGGGGTGCAGCGCTGCGGTAGCCTCCCGCCTCCTTCGGAGACGCCGATGTTCCACCCCTCAGAACGCATTGCGATCGCAACCCTCGACCGCCCCGCCTCATCCACGGACTGGCTCCGTGTCGTCGAGGGACTGCACGCCGAGCCCGGTTTTTGGTGGCTGGACAGCGCCCTCGAAGACGGCCGTCTCGGGCGGCGTTCTTTTGCCGGTGCCGATCCCTATCTGCGATTAACGGCACGTGACGGCGAAGTTGAAATCGACGTCCGGCGCACCGTGCGCAAGGGGCTCGATCGAGGCTTCCATCGTTTCGAAGCGGACCCGGTCGAGACCACTCGGTCGCTGCTGCCTCGCGCGGACTCGCTCGTGTATTCGACGCGAACCTCGAGTGCTTCCGGCAATCGTCGCTGGCATGAGGTCGCCGGCTTGTCTGCAGGGCTGGACCTCCCCTTTCTCGGTGGGGCGGTTGGGTATGTCGGGTACGAGCTCGGAGGAACTTTCGAGAAGCGGATCCGGCACGAGAATGAAGACGATCTGGGAATGCCCGATCTCGCTCTGTCCTTCGTCGACCGGGTTCTGGCTTACGACCATGAAGAGGATCGGCTCTGGGTTGTTGGGCTCGGATTTGGAAGTGGGCATTCTACGAGTGACGAAGGCCCACGAGCAGCAGCCGTTGCTAGGTCCCGTCACGCCGTGGACGAACTGGCGCGGCAAGTCGAGTGGATTCTCGCGGAGGGGCCGCGCGGGGTAGGGCGCAAGCCCCAAGATGCACAAGCCTCTGTTGTTACACCCGTGGCGGAGCGGTCGGGAGCTGAGTCACGTCTTGGTCCCGAGGTGGAGTCGACCGTCGATCCGAGCGCCTACATCAAAGCCGTTGACGTCGTGCTCGAGGAAATCGCTCAGGGAAACGTCTACCAGGCGAATTTCAGTCAGCGCCTGAAAATGCCTTTGCCGTCGGATCCTTGGTCACTGTACGGGTCCCTCCGAAAACATAACGCCGCCCCCTTCGGTGCTTATCTGTCGCTTCCGGATGCTGCGATCCTGTCGAGCTCGCCCGAGCGTTTTCTTCGTGTGGATGAGTCGCGCCGGATCGAGAGTCGACCGATCAAGGGCACTCGGCCGCGGGGCGCAGACGAAGTTGAGGATGAACGCCTAGCACGAGAGCTTGGGGCTTCGATTAAGGATCGCGCCGAGAACCTGATGATCGTGGATTTGGTGCGGAACGACCTAGGCCGCGTATGCGTACCCGGAACGATCACGGTTCCAGAGCTCATGAAAATCGAATCCTATGCCGCGGTCTTTCAGATGGTGTCGACTGTGACAGGCGAATTGGCGACGGGACGCGATGCCTTCGATTTATTGCGAGCATCTTTTCCGCCGGGCTCCATGACGGGTGCACCCAAGCTGGCGGCGATCGAATTAATCGAGCAACTCGAGTCTGTTCGACGAGGCGTCTACGCCGGGGCTCTCGGGTATTTCGATGTGCGCGGGGGGCTTGATCTGTCCGTCGTGATTCGAACGATCGTTTGCAAAGACGGCCATGCGCATCTCCACGTGGGTGGTGGCATTGTCGCCGACTCGAGCCCCGAAGCGGAATACCTGGAGTCCCTCGACAAGGCAAAGGCCCCGCTCGCAGCGCTTTCTGAAGCGCGGGCCGGAGCGTCGGACTCTTGAGGAGTCGGCCGGGTGAGCGAATCTACGTCGATATCGATGATGTGCTTGCCTGCACGATAGAAGGGCTCGTCGCGCTGCTTGAGGAGACCCACGGACGAAGCGTCGATGTCGAAGACGTTCTCTATTTCGATCTCGAGAAGTCCTTTGGGCTGAGCGATTCCGAAATTGGCCCGTTCATGGATCGTGCGCACAGGGATGATCAGCTCGAAGCCATCGTGCCAACTCCCGGTGCCGCTCTGGTGCTCTCGCGTTGGGCTTCGCTCGGGCGAGATGTTCACCTGGTGACAGGGCGGCCGCCTACGACTAACGCGGCGTCGAAGCGCTGGCTTTCACACCATGGGATCGAGCACGAAGAGCTTCACCATCTCGATAAGTGGAGTCGGCCGAGCTGGAATGAGACAGGCTTGCAGGTGCTCCGCTTTGAGGATCTTCACGAGTATCAGTTCGCGTTTGCGGTCGAAGACAGCCTCGAAACGGCGATCCGGCTAGTGGAAGATTACGATATGCAGGTGGCCCTGATGGATCGTCCGTGGAATCGGGATTTGGAGTCCGTCACGCCGGCGACGCGTTCTCGGCTGGTGCGCTGCGACGGTTGGGGCGCAGTGTCTACATTTTTTGACGAGCGCATCTAGCCGGCTGAACTCGCTTCTTTGGACTCGGCTTCGCGGACTAACGTGGCGAGCGCCGAATTGATGGGCGTTTTGAGGCCGGCTTCTTCTGCGAGCCGCTCGACGGCGCCGCAGAGCGCTTCGATCTCAGTTGGTCGCCCCGCACGTAAATCCTGCAGCATGGAGGACTCGTGCGCCGCGGTCGGAGGAATGAGTTCCGTATGGAATTTTTCGAGATACTCCGCCGCATCTTGCCAAGGTAATGAAACCCTACGCGCAGCAAGCACTCCAAAGATTTCATGAATCACGGATTCGACGATCGCTCGCGTACCGGATTCCGTCGTGAGCTCGCCGTAGCGTCGATTCGTTAGGGCGCCTAACGGATTGAGTGCACAGTTGTAGAGCATCTTTGACCACACAACGCTCAGCATGTCGCGTTCGATCTCCGCCGGAACCCCACCATTCGAGATGCGCAAAGCCAGGGGCGCGAGGGCACTTTCGTCAACGCCAAAGACACTCCCTAGCGAGATAGCAGCAGCATGCGCTGTGATCTCGACGTTCGCGAGGCTGCGGCGATGGAAGCCAGTGATGATGCTGGCGCGAAAGAGTCGGTTGTTTGCCCAGTGACTGAGGAAGGGCGTTTCGTTGCCCCAGCCATTTTGGCAGAGCAGCAGCTTCATACCTGTCGGCAGTTCAGTCGACAGAGGTGCGAGGGAAGCTGCTAGGTCCTTCGTGTCACACGTCTTCGTACAGATCAGCAGGAAGTCCGGTGCGAAGTCGATCAATGCTTCGGGCTTATGGTCGATCATGAGTTGATCTGCAGCGACGTGACGCTCTCCAAAGAGGCCCGAGCGACGAATGCCCTCGCGGGCGATCTCTGCTCTTGTCGCGGCGTCGCGGCCGAGCAGAAGCAAACGCTGCCCCCGTCTAGCGAGGGTGCTCGCGAGTCCAAGGCCGACCGCGCCGGCTCCCCAGATCGCAATTCGCAAAGAAGTTCACTCCGATCTATCTGATCCCGGGTGGTCACCCGGTAGAAGGTACGCGTCACAGTGGGTTGTCGAGCTATTCTTGCACGACTTGGGGTCGAGGGGGAG
>JASDVF010000006.1:5325-8932 GCA_041440805.1 Myxococcota bacterium
GTTTGCGACGGCGCTCGGCGCGGCTGGGCGATTTGCTGACGAAGGGAAAACGGTCGAGGCACGCGCTGGGTGACCGCCTTGAGATGCATCTTGCTGCGCGCGCTCCAAGTCGATTGATGGGATGGAAGGCGCTCGCCGGGCCGTCTACGATTCGAAGCGAACCCGTTTGAATCGAGGAGCCGCCCATGTCCGATCTCACCTATGAAGAAGCCGCCCAGAAGATCACTGGTCCCGGCAGTCCCTTCGAACTCGCCGTGGAAAATGTCGGCAGCTTCTCGATGCCCGTGTTCAAGAATCGCTTTCAGTCGCTGCGCGAGGTGCTTAAGAAGTCCCTCGAATTCGGGGAAGCGGAGCTGGCGGTTTGGGATACCGGGGAGCGATGGACCTTCACGGAACATGAACGCCTCGTCGCCAGTATTGCCGCGGCTATGGCTGAGAAACATGGAATCGGCCCCGGCAGCCGTGTTGCGATTCTGGCTTCTAATTCCCCGGAATGGGTCCTGACTGCGTGGGCGACGATTGTGTTAGGCGGAAGCCTGGTTGCCATGAACGGTTGGTGGCAAAAGGACGAAATTCGCTACGGCCTCGAATTGGCGGATCCGGATCTCCTCTTCGCCGATCATGCCCGGCTCGCACGACTAGAAGGCGAAGACATCGGAATAGAGACTGTTGTCTTCGAGGATGCCTTTTCTTCGTACCGTGATTTCGATCGCGAGGCCGCACTACCGAGCGCGCCGATTGACGAGGATGACCTCGCGGCGATCATGTTCACGAGTGGTACGACAGGCCGGCCTAAGGGCAGCATGGTCTCTCATCGCAACTTCATCGCCTTCCTTCAGATCAACTTCTGCAATGGTGGCCTGAAATACCTGATGAATCCCCCGACGCCGGATCAGGCGGCGCTTCCCCCCTTAGTCGGAATTACTTCGAGTCCGCTCTTTCATGTGTCGGGATTTCAGGCCGGTGCGCTGATGGGCCCTGCGACCGGGATGAAGACGGTTTGGACGACGGGACGTTTCGACCCGGACAAGATCATGCGCCTCACTCTCGAGGAAGGCGTTACGCGATGGGGCGGGATCACGACGCAGCTTTGGCGACTCATAGAACATCCACAGTTCGATCCCGAGAAGTTTCGCCAAATTCGTTCGATGGGTGGTGGAGGCTCCGCCTTCTCGCCTGATCTCCAGCGATCGCTTCGTGAGAAGCTCCCGCAGGCCGTGACAGATTTTAATGTGGGCTATGGCCTAACAGAGTGTGCAGGCCTCGCGACAATGGCTCTGGGACCAGTGCTAGCCGAGCACCCGGATACTGCGGGTCGCGTCCTTCCTGGAAACGACGTTGCTATTTTCGATGACGAAGGAAAGCGACTCGCCGATGGCGTGGACGGAAATATCTGCGTGCGGGGTCCGAACGTGATGCTCGGCTATTGGCGAAATGAGGAAGCGACTCGGGAAGCCTTCTTCGATGACGGTTGGTTTCGAACCGGAGACATCGGGCAATTTCGCGACGGACTGCTCTTTCTCGCATCGCGTAAGCGCGACATGATCATTCGCGGCGGCGAGAATATCTATCCTCTCGAGATTGAAAATCGTATCGATGATCATCCCGACGTGGAGGAAGTTGCCGTTGTCGGGGTGGACCACAGAGAGCTCGGCCAAGAAGTGAAAGCGATCATCGTTCTGAAGCCGGGGGAAACGATCGGCGAGCAGGCACTCAAGGACTTCGTCGCGGAGACCCTCGCCTACTACAAGGTCCCGTCCCATATCGAGATCCGAAGCGAGCCTCTCCCGCGGAACGCCACGGGCAAGGTGCTGAAGCAGGTTCTCCTCGGGGAAGCTGAGAATACCTTTAGCGAGGAGTAGCCTTCGTTAAGACGAGTAGAGCGGGGCCTCGGCAGGCTTACAAGATCCGGTATGCTCTGCCGCCACGGAACCCCACCTCATCTACGCCCGACGCGAAGTCAGCGGGCGGGACGTGGGCGCCTCACGCGTCCACTCACGATACGGAGCACAAAGAATGTCGACGGGACCCCTCGCAGGAATCACAGTTTTGGAAGTTGCGGGTATTGGCCCGGGTCCTTTTTGCGGGATGATGCTCGCCGACATGGGCGCGGACGTAATCCGCATCGACCGCGCCGGCAGCGTGAAGACCGGCGACGATGCGCGTGATCCGAATACGCCGCCTCTCGATGTTCTGGCGCGTGGCCGCCGCAGCGTGGGTGTCGACCTAAAACACGCCGATGGCGTGGAGGCCGTTCTCAAGCTCGTTGAAAAAGCCGACGTGATCATCGAGGGCTTCCGCCCCGGCGTGATGGAACGCCTCGGCCTCGGCCCGGACGTTTGCCTCGCTCGGAACGGAAAGCTCATCTACGGCCGCATGACCGGTTGGGGCCAAGAAGGTCCGATGGCCCAGGCTGCGGGACATGACATCAATTATATCGCGCTCGCCGGTGCACTCGAGCCGATCGGCCGCCAGGGGCAGAACCCCGTGCCGCCGCTCAACTTGGTGGGTGACTTCGGTGGCGGCGGCATGTTGCTCGCCTTCGGCATCGCGTGTGCTTTGACGGAACGCGCGAGCTCGGGCAAGGGCCAGGTTGTGGACGCTGCGATGGTGGACGGTGCCTCGACCTTGATGGCGTTCTTCCACGGCATGAAGGCCATGGGTGGGCACGGCGACGGCGGACGCGGTACGAACATCCTCGACTCCGGCGCGCATTTCTACGACACCTACGAAACGAGCGACGGCAAATTCATCTCTCTCGGATCCATCGAGCCGCAGTTCTACGCAGAGCTGATGGAGAAGCTCGGCCTCGTAGATGACGAGAAGCTGCCCCATCAGATGGACAAGTCTGGCTGGCCGCTCATGAAGGCTCGCTTCGAGACGCTCTTCAAGACGCAGACGCGGGATCAGTGGTGCAAGCTCATGGAAGGCACGGACATTTGTTTCGCGCCCGTCCTAGCGATGGACGAAGTAGCAGAGCATCCGCATATCAAGGCACGTAACACCTACGTGGAGCGCTATGGCCTCATGCAGCCCGCGCCGTCTCCGCGCTTTGGCCGAACCGAGCCGACGCTTGGCAATCCGCCCGCGCACGCCGGCCAGCACACGGATGAACTCCTGGCAGGCTTCGGGTTCAGTGCCGACGAAATCGCGAAGCTCCGCGACGGCAAGGCCATCGCGTAACGTTTTGCTCCGCAGGTGTGATCGCCCGATTGGCCTGCGAACTCCCTCGCGGATGCGCAGAATTCGATTGGTACGTGAGCTCAACTCCGTACGAAGTGATGACAGCCACTCCACGGCGGATAGGTTAGAGTCCCCCCCGATCGACCGGCGAAGACCGGTTAGAAGGAGATCGTCCCGTGAATCCGAGATTAGCTGTCGTCATGGTTGGAGTGTTGCTTGTCCTGATGTTTGGACAGCGCTTCGTGCACTCCGTTCCGGCGGGCCACGTAGGCGTCGCCATTCTGTTCGGTGATGTTCAGGATGAGTCGTATCCTGAAGGCCTGCACTTCGTGAATCCGTTCCTTTCTTGGAAGGACCTCGACGCACGCCAGGACACGTTTAAAATTTCGCAGCTCGAGATGCCGACCCGGGATCAGCTGCTCTC
>JASDVF010000006.1:9032-12215 GCA_041440805.1 Myxococcota bacterium
GACGTGCGCCACACGTTCCGCGAGCTTTGGACGCGCTGCCGGCAGCTCGGTGGATTGCTTGATCGCTTAGGCATCGAACGCGGCGAACGCGTGGCGATCTGGGCGGACAACAGCCATCAGTATGTAGAGGTCTATGCAGCCGTTCCCGCGCATGGCCGGACAGTCGTGCCGCTCAATACGCGCCATACTGAGCCTGAACTCGTGTATGCGCTGAACGATTCCGGCGCGCGAATTCTCTTAACGGACCGTGATCCGGGCAAGCTCGCCGATTGTGTCGAGCACGTGATTCGAATTCCTGATGAGTTTGAGTCCCTGCTCGCGGAATCGGAAGAGGTCGAGCTCGGCGTGGGTGTCGTCGAGTCGGATCTCGCCGGACTCTTCTATACAGGCGGCACAACCGGCGCGTCGAAGGGCGTGATGCTTACGCATCGCAACCTGATCGCGAATACCTTCCACTGGATGAGCTTGATCCCGCATCGGTCGAGCGACTCGATGCTTGTTATGGCGCCGCTCTTTCATGCGGCGGGCTCGAACGCCGTCCTCGCAAATATCTGGACGACCGGGAAGCAGGTCATGCTGCCGGTCTTTTCGGGTGCGGGTGCCTTAGATTTGATTGAGGCGGAAGCGTGCACGGGCTCGATCGGCGTGCCGACCATGATCTCCGCCATCGTCGAAGAACAAATGGCGCGGCCGCGTAAGACGGATTCGATGAACTGGCTCGCCCATGGCGGTTCTCCCATAGCGACCCAGCTTCTTCGCCGGGTTCACGAGGCGATTCCTTCGGCCGAGTTAGTCGAAATTTACGGAGCGACGGAACTGTCGCCACTCGCAACGGTCTCCCGCCATGAAGAGACGCTCTTTGAGGACGACCGGATTCGGTCTGCGGGTCCGCCAGTGCTTGGGGTCTCGATCGAGATTCTCGCTGAGGATGGCTCCCCGCTTCCCCTAGGCGAGGTGGGCGAAGTCGTTGTTCGAGGCGCGAACGTGATGAAGGGCTATTGGAATAAGCCGGAACAGACGGCCGAAGCGATCCGCGACGGTGGCTACTGGACCGGGGATCTCGGGTATATGGGCGAAGAGGGGTACGTCTATCTCGTTGACCGATCGAAGGACATGATCGTGTCAGGCGGAGAGAACGTGTACTCGACGGAAGTCGAAGAGGTGCTCTATCGGCATCCGGATGTGCTCGAAGCGGCCGTGTTTGGCGTGCCGGACGAGAAATGGGGCGAGGCAGTCTACGCCGCCGTGCATCTGCGTCCCGGAACCGAGGGTGTTAGCTCCGAAGACTTGGTCGCCTTCTGTCGCGAATCGCTCGGAGGCTACAAAGTTCCGAAGGGCATCGACTTGCACGACGACGTGCTGCCGAAGTCGGGCCCTGGGAAATTTTTGAAGCGGTCGCTACGCGCGCCGTTCTGGGAGGGGCGCGACCGCGCTGTGAACTAACGAGAGCCGCTGGTTCGCCGGGCCGCGGGTGCTATCCGCTCGCCTACTTCCAGGCGAAGACGGGTTGTTCGTAGTGTGCGACCCGCGTCGCGCGGCCGGCCAGAGCCACTTCGCGCATCTGGTAGAGCACGGCGGCCGTAGGGCTATGAATCAGCGTCCCGAGCATAGGAATCGACAGCACAGGTCGATCACTCTCAGGGATGTCCCGCAGCACGGGAACCCCGGGCTTTTCGAGTTCATCGAGGGGGACGAGGTGGACCTGCTCGACTTCGTCCGGATTGGGGCGTACGGTCTGGCCCGGTTCGGCCCAGCACACGACCGGCGACATTCTGAACCCCGAACGGGTTGGGAAGTCGTCGAGCTGACCGAGCACATCTGCGGGATCGATCTTCAGACCGATCTCTTCGTCGGTCTCCCGAAGGGCGGCCTCGGTTTCCGTTTCGCCTTCATCGACACGTCCGCCGGGCAAAGCCCATTGGCGCGAGTGTCGTTTCATGTGGGCGGGCCGGCGGGTGATATAGAAACAGGCGCGGCCCTCTTCATCCCCTGTGATGATCAGCGCGACGCCTGCGGGTCGAAGATCAGGACGAGTCTCTGCTAAGCCAATGCGGTCGAAGTTGGCGAGATGACGCTCGACGCGGGTGCGCAGGGCAGGTTCAAAAGAGTGGCGAAGGACTGACACGGAGGGCGAGCATAGGCCTTTCCAGCCGCGATGGGCGGGACGATTCAGCGGCTCGTAGTCGCATCGTTCTTTGTGATCGAATCAAGGAGTTGAGGGAAATGGTCGGCGCGGGCGCAAAGATGGATTGGAATGAGGCGGTCGCCAGCGGTCGAGCGATGCTGGAAGGCGTGGAGCGGATCCGCTTGCCGGGCGCTGAGTCGGGTGTCGAACTCGCCGGACTCGATTGGGGCGGCGAGGGCGAGCTCGTCGTGATGCACCACGCGAATGGATTTTGCGCGGCGACTCTGGCTCCGCTTGCAGTCATGCTGCGCGATCGTTTTCGAGTCGTTGCGCTCGATGCGCGCGGTCACGGGGATTCGACGCCGGTAAAGCCCGGGCCGGCCAACGAAGGCTACGACTGGGAGACGCTCGCTCTGGATTCCGAGCGCGCAATCGCCGGCGTGCTTGGGAAGACGGGGCACGATCGTGTCGCGCTGGCGATCGGTCATTCGTTTGGCGGGGCTTTGCTGCTCCGAGTTGCCGAACGAGTGGGGCCCCAGATCGAGCGCCTATTGCTCTGCGACCCGGTGCTTCTCCCGCCGCTCACTCCTGAACAAATTGCGGTGCCATCAAATGGATCTGGGCTGGCGGCAGCGACTCGCAAACGCCGAAACGTATTTCCGAGCCCCGAAGCGGCCTATGAGCATTGCCGCACCCGTGGCCTCTTTGCGGACTTCACCCCAGAAGCACTCGCACTCTATATTTCGGAAGGCATGGCCGAGGATCAGGCCGGCGAAGCGACGCTGAAATGCGACCGGGAGGTCGAGGCCGCGATCTTCGATGGCGGGGCCTTTGCCGCAGTCGCGGAAGAAGTGGGCGAGGCGACGGCGCAGGTGCTCTTCGTACACGCCGAGCGCGGTAATTTTATTCGGGCCTACTATGAAGAGGTGGCCGGGCGAATGCCCAATGCGAGCGTGACCGGAGGCGATTTCGGCCATCTCTTTCCACTCGAATCGCCGGCGACGGCGGTCGAGTTTGTTGACTCTATGTTTGAGAAATAGCCGGAAGTCTGCCCATTC
>JASDVF010000006.1:12315-18746 GCA_041440805.1 Myxococcota bacterium
CCCATTCAGCTCCCCATTCGATCCCTTCATTGCCGCTTGCGATCTGCTTCGCACGGCCTCTCATACGGAGTGACCTAATATGCCCGATCAGCCCACGCATCCCGAAGCCTTTCGACCGGAGGCCTTTGCCGTATTCAAAGACGAGAAGATGGGGAAGTCGACGCTCTTCGAGTCCGACCGAATTCTGGTTGGACTGAACTGCTTCGAACCGGGGCAGGCCCACGCGCTTCACGCTCACGAAGGCATGGACAAGGTCTATCAGGTGATCGAGGGGACGGGGACGTTCCTGCTTGAAGATCGCGAGGTCGCTATGAAGCCTGGCGTGATGTTGATCGCGCCTTCGGGCGTGCCGCACGGAATTCGAAACGATGGCGAAGAGCGGCTGGTGGTTTCAGCGATCCTGGCACCCGGACCGGGCAAAAAATAGTTCGCGTTCGCTCCAGTCCTTAGTATCGCCTAACGTAATCGTGTCGGATTTTTGCCCGGCCGGAAGGGCGAGACCCAGCGTCCTCCAGCCTAAACCCCATCGCCGCCGCGAGCCGACCCGGCCCGACCGTAAGCTGTTCTGGGGCGGCAGGGCTTTCGAGCCCGCGTAGCTTCGTCATCTCGACCAAGCCCTCGACCGGCTCTCCGGCTCGAAGAAGGAGCGCGGAAGGGGCTTTCCTAGAGATGTGTTGGCCACGCGGGGAGTATCGACGATTTCCGTAGAGGCACTTCGGTTGGGATGCGGTCGGTAGCGCTCCCCCGCGTAAGAAAGACGTGCGCGGAAGCGCTTCGAACTCCGCGAAACCGTTAGGAATCGAGCCGGTCCTGCCGATGAAATGTATGCTCCCTAAAACGGCCTCGGTCACGCTCTGAATCCGTCCGCCTCTCCCCTTCGAACCGCCCTTCGAACACGGCAGAACTCGCACCTGAAAGGTGATGATCCCGAGATGAAGCAGTCCAACTCTTCTCCTGATGGACATGGGAACGGAAACGAAGCGGACGACCGCGTCGACGAACCGACGCCGCCGGACTCGCCTTACCTGGCGAATTTCGGGATCAACGCCGGCTGGGTCGAAGAAGTCGAAGATCAGTACCGCGTTGATCCGCGCTCCGTCGACGAAAGCTGGTCGAGTGAATTCGGTGGCCCCGTCGATTCCCCTGCCGTCCGCGCCAACGTTCTCGGCGAAGCGGTTCCCGCCCGTCAGCCCGTAGTGGTCGCACCCGCGAGTGCAAGTCACGCGCCTGTCTCGGCCGTTGCGCCCGCGCCCGCGCAGGCCTCCGCTGCATCCCCGGCGATGCCCGGCCCGGTCGCACCTATGGTGTCGAGCCCGGACCTCACGGATCCATCCGGTCGACGTGGCGAGTTGCCTAACGGTGTCTTCGACGATGGAAAATCCGTGCCCGCGTCTCCGTTCGGTCCCACAGACCATACGACCCTCCTGCATATCGCCGACAAACACGCACGCGTGCTCCGCCTGATTCATTCCTATCGCGCTCGTGGACATCGCATCGCCCAGAGTGATCCCCTCGGCGGCCAGTCGACCTACTTCCCCGAGCTCGATCCCGCGCACTACGGATTCGGAAACGAGAACCTCGACGAGCCCTTTATCGCCGGCGATCTACCGGGCGGCTCTGTTCAGACCCTGCGCCAGATTCTGACGCGGCTTGGCAAGACCTATTGCGGCCCGATCGGCGTCGAGTTCACGCACGTGCAGGATCCGGGTCGTAAGGCTTGGCTGCGCGAGTTGATGGAAGAAGGCCAGAACCATCCGAACCTCGATGACGGCGAGCGACATCGCATCCTTGAGAAGTTGGTCGCTGCAGAGTTGTTCGAAAACTTCCTTCATACGAAGTTTCTCGGGCAGAAGCGCTTCTCCCTCGAAGGCGGCGAATCGCTGATACCGCTCCTCGACCATATCGTCGAGAACGCGCCTTCCTTTGGCATTAAGGAAGTCGTCTTCGGAATGGCGCATCGTGGTCGCTTAAACGTGCTCGCGAATATCCTGGGCAAGAGTTACGAATCGATCTTCTCGGAGTTTGAAGACTCCCCCGATGTCGACGCTCCCTTTGGTTCGGGAGACGTGAAGTATCACAAGGGTTTCTCAACCGATCGTCGCGTCGAAAGTGGCGAGCGCGTTCACCTCACGCTGACCTCGAATCCTTCGCATCTCGAAGCGGTGGATCCCGTGGTTGAAGGTCGAACTAAGGCAAAGCAGGTTCGAGCCGGAGACGCCGACGGCGAGACGATCGTTCCGGTGATCCTGCACGGCGATGCAGCTTTCGCCGGCCAGGGGATCGTTGCCGAGACCCTCAACCTCTCGCAGCTCGTGGGGTACTGCACGGGCGGCACGATCCACGTGATCATCAATAACCAAATCGGCTACACGACGACGCCGGCGGAAGCTCGCTCGACGCTCTACTGCACAGACGTCGCCAAGATGATCCAGGTCCCGATCTTTCACGTGAACGGTGATGACCCGGAAGCGGTCATCCACGTGACGAAGTTGGCGATGGCTTATCGCCAGCGCTTCGGCGACGACGTCGTAATTGATCTCGTTTGCTATCGCCGGCACGGACATAACGAGGGCGACGAGCCGGCATTCACACAGCCGAGGCTCTACCGAAAGATTCGCGAGAAGAAATCCGTTGAGTCGCTCTATCTTGAGAAGTTGGTCGAGGCCGGCCGCGTCTCTCGAGAAGAGGCGGAGCGGATTGAGACCCAGCGAAACGAAGCGCTGCAAGAAGCGCTCACTAGGATTCATTCGCGACCGCCCGGTCCCGACGAACCTTACGAGCCGCGTGGGCCCTGGACCGGTTTCTCTCGAACGCGACCTGGAGAGGAAACTGCAACCGCGGTATCGATCGAGCGTCTCGGTCAGATCGCCGAAGGGACGGCGACTGTTCCTTCGTATTTCCATGTGCACAAGAAGTTGCAGGCGATTCTCGATGCTCGGGCTAAGTCTGTATCCGAAGACTCCGGGATTGATTGGGGACTGGGGGAAGCGCTTGCCTTCGGCTCGCTCCTGCTTGATGGCACACCCGTCCGTCTCTCCGGTCAAGATTCTTCGCGAGGCACCTTCGCGCATCGCCATGCCACATTAGTCGACCAGGACTCCGGCGAGGAATATGCCCCCCTCGATCATCTCAGCGATAACCAGGCGCGTTTCGAGGTCTACGACAGCCTGCTCTCTGAAGCGGCGGTCTTGGGCTTTGAGTACGGCTACAGCCTCGCTGACCCGAGCACTCTTGTGCTTTGGGAAGCCCAGTTTGGCGACTTCGTAAACGGTGCACAGGTCATCATCGACCAGTTCATTACTTCGGCCCACGTAAAGTGGGGCCGAATGAGTGGCTTGGTCATGCTCTTGCCTCACGGCTACGAAGGGCAGGGCCCCGAGCATTCGAGCGCTCGTATGGAGCGCTTCCTTCAGACCTGCGCCGAAGACAGTATTCAGGTCGTGAACTGCACGAATCCGGCGCAGTATTTCCACGTCCTTCGGCGTCAGATGCGTCGTGGCTACCGCGCGCCCCTCGTCATCTTCACGCCGAAGAGCTTGCTGCGTCATCCCAAGGCGCACGCGCGCGTCGAAGACTTTACGAGTGGAACCTTTAAAACGGTCATCGACGACCCGATCGCATCGGCGCGCTCGGAAGACGTGCGACGCGTGATCGCGTGCACCGGCAAGGTCTACTACGACCTGATCGAAGACCGCGCCGTGCGCTTTCCAGGGCGCGAACACGAAGTTGCGATCGTCCGCGTAGAGCAGCTCTACCCCTGGCCGGAGGTCGAACTCACGGCAATCTTCGGGCGTTATGCGAAGGCTACGGCCCGGGTCTGGGCCCAGGAAGAACCGAAGAACATGGGCGCTTGGACCTTCGTGCGTGACCGCTTGGAAGCGATCATTGGAGACAAGTCTCGTCTCATCTGTGCCGGCCGTCCCGAGGCCGCGAGCCCCGCGGTCGGCAGTCCGCGGATTCATCGCGCGCAGTTGCGAGCGCTCCTGGATGACGCCTTTGGTGGCGAGGCCTGAACGGGGTCCCCGAGGAATCTGGACGCGGGGTCAGTGCGTCTTGACGTTGGCTCAACCGGAGCCGAGACTCACGTCCCCGCCTCGATCGATTTACTTGGTCGCCACCCCGGGCGGGATGGAGTCGACTCATGGATCTCAGCTACGGCGAAGAAGTAGAAGCGTTCCGCGGGGAAGTGAAAGCCTTCCTTGACGCGAACTGGCCTCCCAAGGACGACGGCAAGTCGAAGGAGGAACAGGCTCGTGCCTTTCGTCGCGAAGCGATCGATGCTGGATATTTGAACCGCCACATCCCGAAGAAGTATGGCGGTTCGGAGCAAGAGCCGGACTCCATGAAGGGCACGGTCATTAGCGAGGAGTTCGCGCAGGCGCGCGCGCCGATGGAGCCTCGCGGGATCGGAACGATGATGCTCGTGCCGACTCTGCTTGAGCGCGGCGAAGAGTGGATGAAGGACAAGTGGGTTCAGGCCACGATCGAAGGCGACATCACCTGGTGCCAGGGGTACAGCGAGCCCGGCTCGGGATCTGATTTGGCGAGCCTTAAGACCAAGGGCGAAATCGTTGGCGACGAATGGGTTATCAACGGCCAGAAGATTTGGACCAGCGGTGCGAGCACTGCGGACTTCATGTTTATCCTGGTTCGCACAGAGCCTGACGCTAAGAAGCATGCAGGTATCTCGTACCTGCTCGTCGATATGAAACAGCCGGGCATCGACGTTCGCCCGCTCAAGCAGATGACGGGCTCCGCGGAGTTCAACGAAGTCTTCCTGAGCGACGTGAAGACGCCGAAGGACTGGATCGTTGGCAATCGTGGCGAAGGCTGGTTGGTCTCGCGCACAACGCTCAAGCATGAGCGAAATAGCATCGGCGCCGCGTCTCAGACGCTTCGACTACTCGACTCTCTCGTTGACCTAGCACGGGAACGAAAGATCGACGGCAAGCCGGCGATCGAGGATCCGACAATTCGTCGGGGGTTAGTTGAGCTCGAAGGCTTCGTCCGTTCGCATCAGTACTCGGGCTTCATTCAGATGAGCAAGGGACTGAAAGGCGAGAACCCCGGTGTGATTGGGCTGATGAACAAGATCAGCTCAACTAATATGGGCCACATGATCTCGAAGCTCGCCATGGAGATTCTTGGCGACGAGGGGCTAGCCGCTCCGGCTCAGGTCGGTCTTGGTATGGCCGGTGGTCAGGCGACGACCGCCGCTTGGATCTCGCAGTATATGTCTTCCCTCGGCGTAGCGATCGCCGGAGGAACCGCCAACATCCAGCGCAACGTGATTGCGGAACGAGGCTTTGCCCTTCCGCGTGACGCTGCTGCAAACAAAAGCAAGTAGGAGATTCGCAAGCCATGGATTTCGATCTATCCGAAGAGCAGCTTCTCCTTCAGGAGACCGTGACCCAGTTCATCGAAAACGAGTGCCCCATGTCTCGTTTGCGTGAACTTTTTGATGACGATTCGGGCTACGACCCGGTGCTTTGGAAGGGCCTCGCTGAGCTTGGCCTTGCCGGTATTCATCTTCCAGGTGAATACGGCGGCAGCGAACTCGAAGCCCTCGACCTAGCCGTCGTGGCGGAGACGCTAGGCGCACTGGCAGCGCCGGTACCTTTCCTTGGCCATGTGCTCGCGACCGAAGCGATTCGTGTTGCGGGTAGCGAGGACCAGATGGCGCGACTCTTGCCCGGCCTCGCGTCCGGTGATCAGCTTGCGACGGTCGCGCTTGCCGAGGACGGTGGAGTTTGGTTGCCGGAACAGTGGAGCCTCGACGGTTCTTCGGGCTCAATTTCTGGGACCAAGGAAATCGTCGAATTCGGCGAGCAGGCGGACTGTTTCGTGGTCGGCCTCGCGGGTGGCAAGTTCGGCGTCGTCGATCGGAATGCCTCGGGCATCGAGCTCCAGCGCGTTGAAGGCGCGGATCGGACCCGACGCATCGCCCGGGTTACCTTCGACAACACGCCCGTCGAAGTGCTCGCGAATAGCAACGAAGCCGCGGCGGCGCGTGTTCGTGATCTTGGCCTCGTGCTGCTTGCGGCCGACGCCTTCGGCGGCGCGCGGAAGCTCGTCGATATGAGTGTCGAATACGCGAAGAACCGAGAGCAGTTCGGCGTGACGATCGGGCATTTTCAGGGGTTGAAGCATCAGCTCGCAGACATGGCGATCGCCGTCGAACCGTCCCGCGGCCTCTATTGGTATGCGGCGCATGCCCTCGATCATGATGCGGACCAAGCCGTGC
Source organism: Myxococcota bacterium (assembly GCA_041440805.1). Lineage (GTDB taxonomy): Bacteria > Myxococcota_A > UBA9160 > UBA9160 > UBA4427 > UBA4427. The sequence goes on from JASDVF010000006.1 coordinate 18,560, forward strand.
GCATGGCCGCGATTGCGAAGAGTCATATCTGTGATCGCTACATGCAGGTTGCCCGAGATGCGACCGAAGCCCACGGGGGGATCGGATATACCTGGGAAGGTGACACCCAGATTTGGTTCAAGCGGGCCATGTTCGACCGGGTCTTCTTGGGCACGCCTCGCGTTCATAAGGATCGCGCCGCAGAACT
>JASDVF010000006.1:18846-31482 GCA_041440805.1 Myxococcota bacterium
CGCCCGCGCCTGCAAATCGTTCGGGCGGACGCGGAGGCTTAGGCCTTCGCGTCCGCGATCTGCAGAGTGCGCATTCGGTTGAGCGCGGCGGCGATTTCGAATCGTCGCGGGCGAGCGAGGGCGCCCGGATGACGGCCCTTTCTACGAAACGGGTCGAGTCCGTCGAGCCCCTCTTGATCAAATAGATGCTCGATTTCATCAAGAACACTATCGAGCGAGCGAATCTCGTCGATCCCATCGATTGCCATAACATGTAGCGCGCTAGCGATCGCGCGCGTTTGGCTCGGGTCGAAGAGTTGCTCCACGCCGCGCAAATCGATCTTGGTTGTGCCGTAGACGATCTCTTCGTTGTCGCGACTCGAAATTTTGACTTCCCTTCGCCCGCGGCGCGCATCGAAACCCGCCCGCAATGGGATTCGCGCGTCGGGTCGGCGAAGCGGCGTCATAGGCGCGGGGCGAGGCGTGTTGTGTCTGTCGGTCTCGACGATCGCCTGCGCTCGCGCCGTGACGTCTAGGGCTTGATAGGCCTTCATTTCGATGACGGCATCTGCGACATCGAAATAGTCCCCAGAGCCGCCCATCACAATCAAGCTGGATACACCGAGCTCGTCGTAAAGCGCACGCACGCGATCGACGAAGGGCGTGATGGGTTCATCGCGGGGATGAACGAGCGCTTGCATGCGAGCGTCGCGCACCATGAAGTTCGTGGCGCAGGTATCTTCGTCGAGAAGCAGACCCGATGCTCCGACTTCGATCGCTTCCGCGATGTTCGCGGCTTGGCTAGTGCTGCCACTGGCGTCTGACGTAGAAAAGTGTCGCGTTGACTTGGCGGTTTTTCGGCCCGGGGCAGGGGGTAATCGGTCGACGAAGTTTTGAATGTCGACGCCTGTGACGGCCCGGCCGTCTTCGGCGCGAATTTTGACCAGGCCGGGGTCTGCGACGACGGTCTCGCGCCCGTCTCCCGGCCCATGCGCGACCACGGCGCGTTCGATCGCGCGAAGCACCGTGGATTTTCCGTGATAGCCGCCTCCGACCATCAAGACGATGCCGCGGGGGATACCCATGCCGCGCCACACCCGGCCTTTAGCACCGGCGTCGGCATGAGGTACCTGAAACTCGACGCCGAACGCTTGTGGAGAACGAAAGGGCGCGGCCTCACGAGCCAACATGGGCCGCTCACTCGCACCGTTCTCGCGCGGGAGAATCGCTCCATCGCCTACGAAAGCGATGAGTCCGCGCTCTCGCAGTTGGCCGCGGATACTTTCCTGGTTTTCAACGCAGTCCACAAATTCAAGGAGGCTTTGATCGTCTTCGTCACTTCGGTCGATCCATGCGCGGGTCGCTATTTCGCGGAGGTCATGAGTGAGTAGTGAAGCGGCTTCTCCACCTAACGCTCGGCGTCCAGCCGCGGGGAGTCCTACTTCGATGCGCGCTTCGACCCAATTCTCTCCGAATACCACTGCGGTTCGTTCGAGCACTTCGGCCCCGCCTGCATCGATCGAGACGAGTCCGCCTTTGCCGGTCCCGGCTCGCCGAGGTCCGACCTCTCGGATCGATCTTCGAAACGCGCGTGCGAGCCAGGCGGCTGCGGCGACTTGGCGGGTGCGATTGCCGAGGGTGCGGGCGGGGAGGGCGGCGACTTCGAGTGGTACGCGAATTCGGAGCTTAGAGGGGTCGGCGAAGGGGTCGGCCTGGACCCGGTCGATGAAGAGCGTGAACTCGGAGAAGGTCCATTTGCCTTCGATGTCCCGGTAGGCCTTGTAGCCGCGTCCATCGAGTTGCTCGAGTGTCGCGGCGAGCTGTGCGGAATCGGGCGTAGGCGTGGACATAGACGTTGGCATAGGCGTGGGCGTTTCTCCGAGGAGCGAGGGGGTGTCGACGGGGTGTCTAGGGCCCCGAGTCTAGAACGCCGAGTCTCTCCGGGCCCGATGTGCGGGTGCTATCAATTTCGAATCCCGTCCGCCTAGTGGCGAGCCGATCGGGAATCCACGGGAGCGGGAAAAGCGCGGTAACTTCGAGTTCGACGTAGTGGACGCTCGTCGCTCATTACTCCATTAGGAGATCGATCCATGACCCCGAAAATCCTCGAACCGCAATGCGCTTGGCACTCGGACGAAGTGTCCGACGAGTCCGCCTTTACGGAGACGTTTGAAGGGGCTGAGCTTGAAGAGATCGACGGCGCACTGCGTGCTGCCATGGAGAAGTCTGAAGACGTTCTCGAGATCGGGCGCGAGGATTTTCCGCTTCCCGGATTGTCGACGCGGCTCGCGGGGGTCGAACGGGAATTGATTGAGGGTCGCGGCTTCGTCCGCCTGCGCGGGCTCGACCGGGATCGCTACTCGCAGCCCGAAATGGAGATGATCTACTGGGGCATTGGGGCGCATCTAGGGCAACCGTGGCCGCAGAATAAGTACGGGCATGTGCTCGGCGACGTGACGGATCAAGCCAAGGACCCGAACGATCCGACGGTACGCGGGAACGAGATTGGCGGCGCGCCGCTGCCCTTCCATTGTGATGGCTCGGACCTCGTAGGCTTGATGTGTCTTGAAAACGGGATCGAGGGAGGGCTTTCTGCTGTGGCCAATTCCGTGTCTATCCATAACACGTTAGTCGAAGAATCCCCGGAACTTGCGGCAGCTCTCTACGAGCCGATGCCTAATGACTACCGAGGGGAACAGGCGAAGGGCGGCCAACCCTTCTACATGATTCCCGTCTTCACCGAGTGGAGCGGTCGCTTGTTCGTGCGATGCATCCCGCCGTACATAGTGGCTAGCCAGCGCCACCAGGACGCTCCGCGCTTGAGTGATACGGCCAAGCAGGCGCTCAAGCGGCTCGTCGAGCTGACTGAGGATCCCGCCTATCACGTGCATATGGAACTGCGCCCGGGCGATATCCAGTTCATCAACAACTATCATGTGATGCACGGCCGCACCGCGTATACGGATCAGAAGGAAGCCGGACGCGTGAGGCATCTCAAGCGACTCTGGCTCGAGACCAGCGTGCTCGAGGATCGCCCGCCGCACTTCGCGAATGCAGCCGGATCTCATTGGAACGACAAACGCAGCGCAAGCCGGATGCAGGTGAACTAACGAGGCCTGTGGCGCCTCTAGGCCCCCTCTTAGATGCCCAAGTCGAGCTGAGTGCCGCCTGGGCGTCGGAATGCTTCCGCGGAGAGCGGAGGGTGTGGTCGGTCTAAGCCGTGTTTTCGGGCCATGAGGTTGAACAGGCCGCTGATTTGCTCGGCGAAGCGACCCTCGCCACGCATGCGGGAGCCGAAGCGCGGATCGTTGAGCTTCCCACTATCGCGCTCGCCTCCGCGAAGGGATTCGAGTCTATGCAGGACCTTTTCGCGGCGCAGGGGGCGATGGGTCATGAGCCAATCGTCGAAGAGCTCCCGCACGCCGTGGGGGAGGCGGAGGACGATATGTCCCGCGTGCTGGGCGCCTGCATCGGCAGCGGCTTTGAGCAGGGCCGGCGTCTCCGCATCTGTTAGGCCGGGGATGATCGGGGCAATGTTGACCGACGTTGGAATGCCCGCTTCTGCGAGTCGTTCGATCGCGCGCAGTCGCTCGTGGGGCGCGGAGGCGCGAGGTTCGAGGGCCCTCTGCAGGCTGGGGTCGAGGGTCGTCATACTGAGCGTGACCGAGATCGCTTGAACCTCGTTTAGTTCCTTGAAGAGGTCGATGTCTCGGGTGACAAGGGCATTCTTCGTGATGATCGTGATCGGATTCCTGAATTCCGCAAAGACCTGGATACATCGCCGTGTCAATTCGAGCTTTCGCTCCATAGGTTGATAGGCATCGGTCACACCGGAGAGCGCGACGACCTGCGGCTTCCATCGTGGTGCCGAGAGCTCGCGGCGTAGCAGCTCGGGCGCCTTCTCTTTGACCAGGATTTTCGTTTCGAAGTCGAGGCCTGCGGAGTAGCCGAGGTATTCATGTGTGGGTCGCGCATAACAGTAGGCGCAGCCATGCTCACATCCGCGGTAGGGATTGAGGCTCGCATCGAAGGGAATATCAGGGCTGCGGTTGGTCGTGATCGCCGTTCTGGAGGGATCCGGAATCGCTTGGGTTTTCCGGTTCCAGGTTTCGTCGAGCTGGCGGGCGGCGTCCCCGAACTCTCCCGTGCCCGAGCGCTGCTGATCCTCTCCAGGGGTCTCAGGCAGCATCTCCTCCGGGAGAAGCTCCGGGAGGTTGGCGAGGGCATCGAGGTCCGGCTCAATCCGTGCGCGTTCGAATCGCCCAGTTGGGTTGACCCGTGTGCCACGGCCTTTGCGTGCCGGGCGAAGCGCCGTCGGAACGCGTTCGCGAAGCACATCGGCCGGTCTCGAACGGCGTGACGTCCCCTGGCTAGGGTGTGCTTCGTCGGGCGGCGGAGTGGAGGAGCGAGATTTCATAAGGCGAAAGTAAGACGAAATAAGAATTGGGGCAATCGCTAGGAGCAGGAATTAGTCGTCGCCGAGGAATCTCTGCAGATCATGACCCGCGTGGCGCCGCAGACTCTTCGAGAGAGCGATCTGCTCTCGAACTTGGCGCAGGACCCGGTCGCCGGCTGCAAGCGGGTGGGCGGCAAAGAAAGGGGCGATCTCGCTGCAGCGCGATAGCGGCAGTGCGTTCGCGGTTTCCCCAGCCAGTCGAGCGAGAAGAATGGGGGGCATCTCGGACTCGAGCCGCGACCACGACGTTTGCAAGTGCTCCCAGCTCATCTCTGCCGTCCGCGGGCTCGAGAGCAACCCCATCAGCATCGTCGCGCGGTCGACTCCAGGCGCGAGTTTCGCATCCAGGGTCGCGCGCAGCGTGCGTTTCCGGCAGGCGCTTCGTTCAAAGCCACTGAGTGCGAATAAAAATCGGCGCCGTTCCTGCGGCGTCCGAGCGGTACGCGTGGCTTCTAGATACGCGGCTTGAAGGCCGGGGTCTCCGTCGCGCGCACCGATTGACAGCATGACGTCTTCCGCGCCGCGAGGGAGTGCCTGCCCCGATGCGAAAAACGCTTCGACACGCTCCTTTGCGTGATTAGATATTGCCGGAGCGGAGCCCAGCCCCCCGACGATCGAGAAAGCGCGTGTACGTTGGCGCGTTAGTTCCGCGGGCTCGTTCTTTGCGGCGCGCCAGCCGACGGCGTCGATCTGTCGCCCGAAGATCATTGTGATCCAGGCGGCGAGACGTTCCGTAGTTTTCTTATTCACGTCTGGCGCAAGACGTCGCGAGATTGAGGCCAAAACTCGCTCGGCAGCGAATAACACGTCCGGGTCCGATTCTTCGCCGAAGGCCGCAATCATTCGAAGGACGGTATCGATCGACGCCTGGCCTGCACGCACTAAGGCCCATTGATGCCCGATCCAGCCGATCCGTTCAGATTCCGTTAGGCGGGGCAGTGCTTCGATTAAGGTGAGAACGCCGGAGTTCCCGTGATCGACACGGTAGAAGCCCGCTTCATCCGCATTTGCGTAGAGCCAATCGTCGTCGCCGTTCGGGAGCGGTAGCGTTTGGCTTCGTTTCGTTAGGACGCTTCGATGCTCGGCAGGCTTGCTGCGCGACGAGGCCTGAAGCGCGCCGCTTCGGCCGATCCAAGGGATGGACCAAGTTTGTTTGGGGGCCGCGGGCTTCGAGGTTTTCGGGAGAAGGAGGAAGCGTTCTTGCGTGAGCTGCGTTTGCCCATTCTTCGTGCTTTTCGCACGAACGACGGGATAGCCCGTCGAGGTCGTCCATGGACGCACGATCGATTCGATCGGGAGCGAAGAGGCTTCTTCGAGCGCTGCCCAAAGATCTCCTGCAGCAGCGGCTGCATTGCGATGTCGGCGGATGTAGGTGCGGACGCCTTTTCGGAATGCGCTCGCGCCCACATAACGTTCGAGCATGCGGAGCACCGACGCGCCCTTTGTGTAGGTGATTGCGTCGAAGTTTTCGTTGGCCTCGTCGGCGGTTTTGACCTGCGGCGCAATCGGATGGCTGCTCGCGAGCGCATCGAGCTCAAAGGCATTCTCTCGTCGCGCCACAAATTCGAGCCAGATCCGCCATTCGGGCTTCCAGTCGTGAACGATCTCGTAGGCCATCCAGGTCGCGAAGGATTCGTTAAGCCACAGATCATTCCACCATGCCATCGTGACGAGATTTCCGAACCACATATGCGCGAGTTCGTGAGCGATTGTTTCGGCTGTGCGGAGCCGATCCTCGGGGCTCGATTCCTTTTCATCGAGCAAGAGGACGGAGTCGCGAAAGAAGACCGCGCCCGCGTTCTCCATCGCGCCGAAAGCAAAGTCTGGAAGCGCGACCAGGTCGAGCTTCGCGTAGGGGTGAGGCATCCCGAACCACTTTTCGAGTCGGATGAGACTCTCGGCGGCGGCTTCGAGGGCAAACTTTCCGAGGGGTCGCTGTCCCTTCAAGCTGTAGACACGGATCGGTGTCTTACCAACCTGGGCTGTTTGCCCGGATTCGAAGGGTCCGACTGCGACCGCGATCAAATAGGCAGAGAGCAGCGGTGTTTGTTCGAAGTGGGTTGTTCGTGATCCAGCCACGGCGCGTGAACGCTTTTGGACCGGAGCATTTGAAAGGACTACGTCCTCCGCCGGGGCAGTGACGGAAACGTTGTAGCGCGCCTTGATGCCGGGTTCGTCGAAACAGGGAAATACACGCCTAGCATCCGTCGGGCAGAGCTGGCTAGCGAGCCAGGGCTGCTTGCGGTCACGGCCGCGGTACATCCCGCGTAGATCGTCTCGAACACGGCCTTTGAAGGAGATGCGAAGGCTGAGTTGTCCCTTCGCAAGCGCGCGATCGAATCGGAAAAGCACCGTCTCGCATTCCGGATGCATCTCGATCGTCGCAGCATGTTCGACTCCGTCGACGGTCGCAGAGGCGCTCTTGAGAACGAGATCTGCGGCGTGGAGTTCTATCGAGCGGCAGCGCTTGTCGAGTACGAGCTGATAAGTCACTTCGCCTCGGAACACGCGCGAGCGCGGAGAGAGGTGGAGGTGCAAGTCGGCGACTTCCGGATGCACGGTCTCCGCTAGGCGCAGGGTGCGCCGAGGGCGTGGTCCGGCGGCGCGACTAGAGGCTGTCGTCTTTGGAAGATTTGCGGTGCGACGCTGGCTCACGGGATCCGTCCTGGTAGGCGAGACGGGGGGTGGGCGAAGGATGCCACAGCGCTCGGCAGTTCCGAAGCGGGCCGCAAAACGAAATGAATAAGGGCGTTATCTACGTGAAACGTTGACTTCAAAAATGGCTCGCAGTGTGGCGAGGGGTTCCCTGATTCTGAGGCGCCAACCAATTTTCGGGCCAAGCGCCGGCCAGGCGGAGGCTTCGAGGCCACGTTGTTCCGCTAGATAAATGACGCGGGGCAGATGGAAGGGTTGGCTTACGAAACAGATTGATTTTTGGGGGGCGGAACGAGCGAGGAAGTCGATGCTGTCGATCGTGCGGGCGGAAGTCGAATCTATTTCGATCCTCCCCGCATCAATGCCTTGTCGTATGAGCGAAGCGCGCAGCAAGGCGGCTTCATCGACGCCGCGAGCGTCGACTCCACCGGTACAGAGAACGCGCGCCGAAGGAATCTCGGCGGCGAGCTGTAGGGTGGCGTGAATACGTCCGAGAAAATAGCGATTCACGCTTCCTGATATCGCGGCCGGCGGGCAGCCGAGCACGACGATCAAGGAGCAGGGCGAGTCGTCGTTTGGGCGCCGCGTGCAAGCGTCTGCATTATGTTGAAATCGCTTCTTGGCGACGCTTGCCAAGAGGACGAGTAGGCCGATCGCGCTCACACTCCAGAGCATCCGTCCGCCTCATTCAGGGATGGTGTATTTCGGCCATCGTGGTCCGTCCGTTGATTGCCCGCAGCGTCGTGCACGGGCGGACTGTATGATGCAGGTGCCTGTCGCGCCCGCAATCGCGACGAGTCTGGGGGGAGCATGGCCGATTCGAGCGCTCCGCGTGAGCAGTGGCAAAGTCGCTGGGGATTTATACTTGCTGCCGTCGGTTCCGCCGTCGGTTTAGGCAATATGTGGCGCTTTTCGTATCTCACGGCTGAGAACGGGGGCGCCGGCTTCGTCGTCCTCTACCTGATTTTCACGGTGCTGCTCGGCCTGCCGGTGATGTTGGCTGAGCTGACGATCGGCCGCGGCGCCCGCAGCGGCCCGATTGCCGCGCTTGAACATTACGGTGGACGCAGCTGGCGCTGGCTAGGCGCGGTGTTTGTCGCCGCCGGCTTCCTGATTCTGTCGTATTACGGCGTGATTGGTGGCTGGACGCTTCGTTATGCGTTCGAGGCCTTTACGATCGGCTTCGCTGACGATCCCGGAGCGCATTTTGCGTTGATCTCCGAAGGGCACGGCAGCTTCGTCATGCAGGTCATCTTCATGGCGCTTACGATCGCGGTGGTCTCCGGGGGGATCGGTGCGGGGATCGAGCGGGTGGCACGGATTGCGATGCCTGCGCTTTTCTTCATCATGCTAGGCATAGTCGTGTACGCGGCGACTCTGGACGGCGCGTCCGAGGGCTACGCCTATTACTTGAATTTTGATCTCGCGAAGGCGATGGATCTCGACGTGGTCGTCGCGGCGGCGGGGCAGGCCTTTTTCAGCCTGAGTCTCGGCATGGGCGCGATTCTGACCTTCGCGAGCTATCTGCCGAAGGACAGCGATCTCGCCAACGAGACGATTGTAATTTCGTTTGCGGATTTCGGGGTCGCCTTTATGGCGGGCCTGATGGTCTTTCCTCTGATCTTTGCGCTGGGCATGCAGGCTGAAATTACGGGCGGCACGATTGGCGCGCTCTTCGTGGCACTCCCTAAAGCCTTCGCTTCCATGGGGGCAATCGGTCGGCTTGTGGGGGGCGCCTTCTTCGTGGCACTTGTGGTGGGCGCGCTCACCTCGGCGATCTCACTGCTTGAGGTGATTGTCTCGGCCTCGATGGATGCATTTGGATGGGAGCGACGAAAATCGGCTTTGCTAGGCGGCGGCGCAGTGACTTTTATGGGAATCGCCTCGGCCTACGATATCGACGTCCTCGGCGCAGCGGATACGATTGCGACGAACCTTTTCCTGGTAGGAGGCGGTCTCGGAATCTCGATCTTCGTGGGCTGGGTGATGAAGGATCCGATCGCTGAAGCATCCGGCGGGGGCGCGAGATCGCCTGCTTTGGGCGTTTGGCGAGTATTGTTGCGCTTCGTCGTTCCGCTTGCTCTGATCGGAATCCTCGCTCAGTCACTTCCAGGGACCTGGGCAACGATCACGGGGCTATTCGGTTTAGGCTGAATGGGTCTTCTAGGGGCTGTGATGAACATGTTGCGTGCGTGCTTACGTGCGTGGCGCTTGACATTTGAACTGGGGCGCGGTTTCACTCGTAGGATACGAGCACGCGTCACGTAATGATCGCGTTGCTCGATGCGAAGCGACGTGAAGAAAGAGAGAACCATGGCGAGTATTTTTACGAAGATGATGGATGGGGAGATGCCGGCGCATTTCGTCTGGAAAGACGATGTTTGTGTGGCTTTCATGACCATCGCGCCCCTTCAGCCCGGCCACACCCTCGTCGTCCCGCGACAGGAAGTCGACTCCTGGACGGATCTAGAGCCCGACGTGATGAAGCATCTCATTGGTGTCGCGCATTCCGTCGGACGTGGGCTGGATACGGCCTATCAACCTGAGAAGGTTGGTCTGACGATCCTCGGGCTCGAAGTTCGCCACGTTCATCTGCACGTGACGTGTATCTGGAAGCCGACGGATCTTGACTTCGGAAACGCGAACGGCAATGCCTCCCAGGAGAGCATCATCGAAGCTGCGGATCTGCTTCGAAAGACGCTTCGCGCCCAAGGGCATTCTGAAGTCGTCGATAGCTAGTGAGTGAGCGCCGACGGGCAGAGCATGAGAGCGCCGACGCCAGACCACGAAAGCTCCGACCACTAGATCCCGAAATGGTCGCGGATCGTCCATAGATTCAAGCGGTCTGTGAATAGACGTTTGCCGAGTCCGACGAGGGTGGCCTCCCGCCCAACGGCATAGCGAAGCTTTGCGCGTTTGGCGGTGAGCGCGTGTTCGACTGCATCCGCGACGATCTCGGGGCCAGGGCTCTTGGGGAGCGATTCACGGATCGCCTGCTCGCAAAGAGCGGAGCGTTCGGCGTAGGGCGAATCAGGATCGCTCTCGCCCCAATCCATCACGTCGTTGAACGCGGTGTTGATGTCGCCGGGTTCGATCAAGCTCACTTGAATGTCAAAGGGCTTGATCTCGTTCACCATGGAGAAGGCGAGAGCCTCGATCGCTGCTTTGGAGGCCGAGTAGTGTGCCTGGAACGGGATCGGGGCGCGGCCGGAGAGCGAGCCGATGAACAGGATGCGTCCGCTGTTTTGTGCTCGCATGCTCGCGAGCACAGGGGTGAGCACGCGAAGTACGCCGAAGAAATTCGTCTCGAACTGAGCGCGTGCTTTTTCGAGTTCCGTTTCTTCGACGGAACCGTAAATCCCCCAACCCGCATTGCAGACCAGGCCGTCGAGGGTTCCGACGCGATCAGAAACCTCACCTAATGCTGCCTTGACTGAGGCGTCGTCGCAGACGTCGAGCGGGATCCATTCGATCCCGTCGGAATCTGGGCGTGGCTTTCGACTGGTGCCGAAGACGCGCCATCCGCGTGCGACCATTCGTTCCGCCATCGCCGCTCCGAGTCCGGAGGATGCGCCAGTGATCAGGACGCTTTTTCGTTCGGGCATGAAGGTTCCCTTCGTGATCGGGTGATCGTTACTGCGGGATGATCGCGCCGCCTTCATGGGGCGTAACGTGGCCGGTCGTTAGGCCCGGACCCATCAAAATCGAGAGGATGCCCGCGGCGACGGTCTCTGGTGTGGCAACTCGCGCGAGCGGCGCCTTCTCGATCATGGAGGCTTTGACGGCATCGTACGCATCGCCAAAGCCCTGTTTCAACCATTCACCATCGATAAATCCTGGCGCGATCGCATTCACGCGAATCTTCGGGGCGAGGGCGCGAGCGAGCGTGATCGTCAGGTTATTAAGGGCTCCCTTGGAAGCACAGTAGGCGATGGAGCTCCCGATTCCGGCGAGACCAGCAATGCTCGAGGTCATGACGACTTCACCGCCTTCTTCGCCCGCGGCGAGAAGGTCTCGTGCCGCGCGAGTGCAGAGGAAGGGGCCGATTAAGTTTACGCCCAGGATCTCGTGCCAGTCGTCGGTGTCGAGCCCATCGAGATTTTCGTGCGGAACGAATTTAGTCGTCCCCGCGTTATTCACGAGCACGTCGAGCCGGCCGAAGGCCTTCTCCGCCTGGGCGACCATGGCCCGACAATCATCATCCTTGGAAACGTCGGCTTGTACGACGATGGCTTTGGCACCCCGGCGCTCGCATTCAGCGGCCGTTTCTTCCGCGCCTTCAAGAGAGTGGGCGTAGTTCACGACAACGGAGCAACCCTGATCCGCGAGGAGATGGGCGGTGGCGCGGCCAACACCAGAAGAGGAGCCAGTGACGAGGGCGGCTTTGCCTTGGAGCTGCATGAGTTGGATTCTCCGAGGGGCAGTGATGGGAAGCAGGCCTAACGCAGGTTTCGTCGCATCAAGAGTGGGATGATGATGGGCCACGCGAAGATCAGCGGGTGTTTTCGCTGGCGTGGGGTGAGTTCGATTTTGCGCCCGGTGTGCTTCTCGAGCTTCCAGAGCGCGTAGGGTACCCAATCGCCGAAGGTCACGGTGGTCTTGAGGAGTCGGGCGAGCCCAATCACGCGAGAAAGCGCGCGCATGGCTCGCCATCGCCATCGCATCAGGCGCAATCGCTTGGGATCGACTGAAATCGAGAAGGAGCGCGGGTGCTCCATGGCTTCGTCCAGATGGCGCGCGCGTGCTAGGCAATGAAACGCGTGGGTCGCAACGGCGTCGTAGCGCGCGTGGTTCTCCTGATAGGTCCCGCGAATATATTCTTCGCCTTCGGGTCGCCGCTCGCTGTCGTAGGTACGCCGAAAGGCCTCTTGCCAGAAGGCCGGGAGGGAGAATCGAAGTAGGCCGCTTTGATCCGGGAGATGACAAAAGAGCCGTCCCACGAAGGTGACGACCGCATTGGTCAGAGCGCCATCGAAGAAGGCCTGTGCATCGTCATCTCGGCAAACCACGAGTCTCGCCGGCTGCGCAAAGCGCGCCCACATATAGGGCTGCCAAGCGTCGAAACTCGTTCCCCGTTCGAAGGCACGCCGATCGACCACGCCGTATTTGGTGCGCAGCGTTGTGTGAGTCGTCGTGTCCGTCGCTGTGTCTTGGTATTCCCGTTCTAGGTAGTAGACGCTGGGCGGCGCAAAGCCGTTTAGGAGGGCGTGTCCGGGCTTGCTGTGAGCGGAGGCGTAGTCGTCGACGATGACCCAAAAGTCGAGCACGCCTTCGTCGGTTTCTTTTCGCAGGCACGAACCGTAGAAAAGGACGCCCAGGACGGTGGTGCCGTGGGTCGCGGCGATCTCGTTCGCGAGCCACGTGATGCTGTCGCGAACGGGCTCACGTAGCTCCGCGGACACGTGCGAGCGCAGAGAGGCGAGGTGCTCGTCCGTGACGCCTTGTTGGGCTCGGGGTCGACTAGAGGCTGACATGCTCTGGCCTGGACCTACGAGTAGCTTGCGAGGATTGCGAACCTGCTAGGCGCGTACCTGCTAGGCGCGTAC
>JASDVF010000006.1:31582-43394 GCA_041440805.1 Myxococcota bacterium
ACCTGCTAGGCGCGTACCTGCTAGGCGCGTACAAAGTGGACGACTCGTTCCGCCGAGAGCTCGATGCTTCGGTCGGAATCCGGCTGCCAGAGCTCGCCGTCGACCGTGAAGCCACAGTTCATGCGGAGCTCGGCACGCTCGACGTTGCGGCTTGTGTAGCCATTCTCCGGAGTCACCCAATTCGCAGGCTTGCCACGTATGAGGCCAAGGGAGGCCCTGCCGATATTTTTCGAGGGCGCGGCGATCGATGTAAACCGCACGCCACCAGGACCTTGGCCCCAGAAGGGTCGCATTCGGGAGAAGAGCCGCGAGAGCGTCGAAGCCATGACGACGCGGAACTCGCCTTGATCAACGGCCTCGCCATCGAGCAGGATCTGAATCTTGTCGGGAGTGAGGATGCCGGACTTGTCTCCGGTAATCGCGCGGCCGAGCAGCCCTGCGGTGACAAGGGTGGCTCCAGGGACACCTTCGACGACCATCCTTTGGCCTTCCTTGTCGAAGAGCCGATGGTTGAGTTCGATCGCGCGCTTGATGATGCCGGCGCCGAAGAACATGCCGTATTGGGCGGCGCGCTGGATGCCGTAGCCGTAGGACACGCGTAGGACGCGGCGGGGTTCGACGCGCTCGGCGATGCGCCCATCTTCGGCGCATTCGATCAGGGATTCGAGGCCGCGCAGAGGATCCGAATCTGCGACCAGGTCCATTGCGCTCATATTCGTTCGACCCGCTCGAAGAGGGGCCACCAAGGGAACTCGGTCTCCGAAGACGCCGCTTCCGAGAATTTCCGTGAGGACATATTGAAGCGTGCCGTCTCCGCCATTCACGACAAGGCAATCGACTTCTTGGCGCGCGAGTTCCGCAAGCGCCTCGGGCATCACGCCGGCGGTTTCGGTCTCCACATGGAGCACGTCAGGGTGACTGCGCAGGAAGCCCAGCATACGGCTGACCTGTTCCTGGCTCTTACCCGCTCGAAGATTATTGACGACGCCGATTCGCAAATTGTGTCCGACCTGTTTCGTGAGCGAAATTCAAGACTGTGTTCAGGGTGTGTCCATCACACACGAGCCGTTCTGGCTCGAGCAGGTGACGATCGCAATCGTCGCAACGACTCGCCTTAGCGGCGGCCCGTTGGGTTCTGAAATGTGATGGAGGCCACGCCCGTCATGCTGCTATCAGCAGTCTCTTCTTCCGACTCCCTGTGAGCGCGTGAGTCGTTCGACGCTTCCGTACTTTGACTCACACTCTTCGTTTCACCGGAACTGGGGAGGGACGGGGATTCCGGCGCGGACGAAATTCTAACCCCTATCTGGGCATCCGCCCAGACCTCCTGGGGTTGTGAGCGCTGAGCGATGATCCAGCGGAAGGGCTGGGGGATCACCTCAAGGGGATCAAAGCGAAGCCAATCTCCCGCGAGGGATATATCCACCACGCCCTTCGCATCGGGGAATTCGAAGCCCTGAGGGGTTGGATAGGCCCGATTCCTGCCGTTTCCTGCCTCACGCTGCGTTTCGGTCCACTGCGCTCTTTGGTTGATCGGTGATTCAATGATGCTGCCGTCAGGGAGAGCTTGGATTCGCCAAGCGGACTCCCAGTCGCCTGGGCCCGTCAGGTGAATCCCATAGAACGCGCTTTCTTGGTCCGCTGAAAAGAACTCGACTCGGCGGTCGATCAGGGCGGCTTCGTCGTGGTCCGTCCAAGTGTGCACAAGCCAGGCGCGGCCCTGAGTCTCGATTGGAGCGTTCATCCAAGGAGCGCGGATGGTGCCGCGGGTGGGCGTGCCGATCGCGAGCACTTCGACGTGGTAGTTCGCGGGCAGTCGGTCGCTCGGGATTCGCGCGGACAGCGTGCTGGGAGCGAAGTCGAAGAATTGCCGGATCTCGATGTCGTCCTTCGTGATTCGTAATTCACCCTTTGGCCGGTGAAGGTCGAGGTGACTCGCGGCGATGTCGAAGAAGAGTCGATCTTCCGAAAGGGTCCAGCGCTTGCGCCGACGCCCGTTTTCGTAGCGATAGGGCGCGCGGCCCGGTTCGACGAGGTGTCCTATGGCAACCGCGCTGTGTTCTCCCGGGCCGACGTTCGTGAGAAGGAATCGCTGCGTGATCCGGTGTCCGCTGTCGAGTTCAAGGAAGAGCGTCCACGCCTCACTGGCGTCGTCGTCGCGGAGAAGTCGCGCGGAGGGATCGAGTACCGGCCTTGGGGCGATTGCGCGTTCCGGCGGGAGCGGAAGCACATTGATCATGACAGGGGCGGAGGGTGTGCCGGCAAGCGGCGCCAAATTGTTGACCGCATCCGATGCTTCGACTGTATTGGGAGCCCCGACCGGGGTGTTCGACGAACCGATCTCGGCGGCAGGGTCCACGAACTCGGCCTCTGGGTCAGGCGCGCCCGCGTGCGGTGCAGAAGCCGTCACGACAAACGAGAGGACGAGCGCGAAAGTGGCTCGGCCTCGTAGCGTACGGGCGATCATCATTAAATCCATCCTTTGCGCCGAGCGATGGGGGGCTGGGCTCAATCGGTTCATGGAGATCGTGATCGCAGTGAGCGATCGAGTGGCAGCGCGCGCTGATGCGCGGGATCCTCAGCGAATCGGGGGCGACAGAGGACGATTGAGGCTATCACAGTGCGACCTCTCCCAAACGTGTCGGGAGCCCCGCCAACGCAGCTGCATTGCGTCGATGCACTGCGTAGGGGCCAACCAAACAAATCGGGTTCCAGGAGTCTGCATTGAGCGCCGAGATCTGTTTTGCGCATCTCTCGGATTGGCATGCGACCAGCCTTAAGGGCGGTGGCGCGGCGCTGTTGCGTGGGAAACGGATTTCGGGATTCGCGTCATGGGCGCTAAATCGGCGCCGGTATCACGATCCGGCAATTTTGGCTGCGGCGATCGAGGATGTGCATGCCATAGGTCCCGATCGGATTCTGGTCACGGGCGATCTGACTCATGTGTCCCTTGAGAGCGAATTCCGTGCGGCCGCCGGTCAGCTTGCTTCGTTAGGAACTGCGGAACAAGTCTTCCTTGTTCCGGGGAATCACGATTGTTATGTCCCTACCCGACCTGAAAGATCGTGGGACCATTGGGCGGATTATCTTCGGGGTGACTCAGGGGCAGAGGGGGACGGAGAGGGCGAGCGAGGGGCTCTCGACGTGACGCCGCCTCTGGCGAGCAACCCTCCGGCGGGTCACGCGCCTTGTTATGCGGACTACCCGATGCTGAGGATGCATGGTGGACTGGCGATGATCGGCCTGTGCTCGGCGATTCCTACGCCGATTTTCCGCGCAGGGGGCGTGCTTGGCGAAAAACAGCTGGAACGGCTGGAAGGGCTTTTAGGCATTCTCGGCGAGCGAGGGTGTTTTCGCGTCGTAATGATTCATCACCCGGTTGCGGCCAAGGGAGAGCCGGCGCGTCGGGCTCTTTTGGATGGGGATGAACTCCGGGGCGTGCTCGCGCGGGCTGGCGCCGAACTCGTGCTGCACGGCCATAAACATCGCCGCCGTGTGAACTACGTCCCTGGGCCCGAGGCCGACGTTCCGATCATCGGCGTTCCCTCGTCTTCGGAAGTCGGGAGCAAGCCCGATAAAGCCGCGCAGTACCATGTTTATCGCGTGACGAAGTCCGACGCGGGGTTCTCGCTGAAGGCGGAGGTCCGCGGCTATGACGCGGTCACGAAACGTTTTGTGCGGGTCGACGAGTCGCTTCTCGGTTGATCTCGCGGAATCGTGAGGAGAGGCTCCCTCCCTCCCTCCCTTCAGCCGCAGCCGCGAAGTTCGCTTGCTCGCCTAACGTTCTGAGAGAATTTTCCGAACGAGCACGAGGTCTTCGACTTTATCCACGTCGACTGCTGCTTCCGCGATGGTGAGCGGGATTGCGGAGACCTCGGCACCGATGGCGAGAGAGGCGCGTCGCATGCCGCCTGCAAGATCGAGCCGCTTCGTGACGAAGAGGATCAAGCTCCATAGGCCGAAGGCGCGGGCTATGCGCCAGGGCTTCTTTCGGTCATTCTCGACGCGGCGCCAGAAGAGGGCAGCTTTTTTTGCGTTAGGGGTTCGGAAAAAGAAGAGGTTCGCGCCCGAGTAGGACTCGTCGCGGAAGGGCAGGTAGGTCCGTTTCGCTTCCGGGAACCGTGCGACGATTGCAGCGCGAGGCACCATGGCGAGAGACAGGTCCGCTGGATTTTGTGCGCAGCCAGCAAGAAATTCGTCGAGCATGGCATCATCGAGGAGAGCGTGATCGGCGGTTGTTACGAGAACTGGCGCTTCGTCGAGTCCCGCCGCTTCGAGACTTTCGAGCACACTGCGGCTGGGGGAGTCTGTGCTCAGGATGATCTGGACCCGCCCCTGCTGCGCGAGATCACGCCATTCGGGATACGCGTCGAGGAGTTCGGGGGCGTCGATGTTGACGAAGACCCGGTCGAGTCCCTTCCTGCCTAATAGACAGCGGACGACGCGCAGAAGCATCGGCTCGCCCTCGATGTCGAGGAGCGCGCGATGCGGGGCACCATCGGCGTCGGCGAGGGGGTCGTCGGTTCCTCGGCGTCCCGCCAGAACGACAGCACACCTCGGCTCGAAGGATTCACCGCTCACGCTATCGCCCCACCATGCCGCTCATAGCACCGCCTAAAGCACTTAAGACGCCGCTCACGCTATCGCCTCTCCCCCACGAAAAAGAAAACGGGGTACGGCAAGGATTCAGATCCCGTGCCCGGCGCAGCCTGTTAGGGCAGGTCGCGTAGAGCCGTGTCGATCGCGCGAACCTCGGAGAGGAGGCGGTCAAGTTCTTCGAAGCTGATCTGGCTCGGGCCATCACAGGGCGCTTCGGAGATGTTGGGGTGTGTCTCAATGAAGAGCGCGTCGATTCCCGCAGCAACACCCGCTCGCGCGAGCGGAGCGACAAAGCGCGCGTCGCCACCCGAAGAGCCGCCATTCGCGCCGGGATACTGAACGGCGTGGGTTGCGTCGAAGCAGACCGGTGCGAAATCGCGCATTCCGACCATCCCCTGCATGTCCGTCACGAGATTGTTGTAGCCGAAGCACGTGCCGCGATCGGTGACCAGAATGTCTTCGCAGCCGAAATGCCTGAGCTTGTCGACGGCGTGACTCATGTCGTGGGGCGCAATGAATTGGCCCTTCTTCAAGTTGACGGCGATGCCCGTCGCGGCGCAGGCCGCGATTAGATCGGTTTGTCGCATCAAGAACGCCGGGATCTGAATGATGTCGACCACCTGAGCCGCAAGCTTGGCTTGGTCGGCGTCATGCACGTCGGTCAGGATCGCTAGACCGGTTTCCTTCTTGACGGACTTGAGAATCCGAAGGCCCTCGTCGATGCCCGGTCCTCGGAACGAGTCGTGGCGTGATCGGTTCGCCTTGTCGTAGGACGCCTTAAAGACGAGCGGGAAGTCATGCTTGTCCGCAAGTTGCTGAACCGTGCGAGCGACTTCGATCGCATCTGCTTCGGTCTCGAGGACGTTAAGTCCACAGATCAAAACGAGCGGTGCTTCTCCGCCTACCGGAATCTTGCCAATGCGCATTCGCGTTCTCTCCTGGCTTCGTTGACGAGGCATTGTGTGCCTCGTGCCTGCATCCGATCACGGTCTCAGCTTTGTTGAGTGATGTGATCCGACTCTCGTCGCATTTTGCGAGCGGGAGTATCCCTCAAAAGGGACAGCATTTGTTGAATCGAAACGGAACTGATCCGCGACAAAGTTCGCATTCCTTGTCGCGTTTGTCGCGTATTTCGCCCGAATTCCCATGCCCCGCTAAATCGGGTCATCGATCCGGGTGAGCGACGCGGCACTCCGTTTCTGGTTTCCCCCGGCTTTCATTGCCCAGATAGCTTGACCAGGCTGCTGCCTCGACTCGATCGACGCGACGTGCTGATCACACTTTTCCGTGCATTCCGACCCACAGTTCCCGGATTGGGTTCCACAAAATCGGACTCAGATGAAGCCATGGTTTAGTTGGGTGAGTGAATCGCAAATTTGGGTTCCCGCTCCTAAAGAGCGGGCCCCGCCGATGGTTCGCCACACCCCTCTGACGGCCCACCTGCGATTCGGCACGGCGCAAGTATGACCCGATCTTCGCAGGAGTCGAGGACCCAGAACCGACCAGAGGCCATCCTTCGCTGAAATGACCGATTTTGTTGGGAAAATACATCGAGCAAAGTCTCTCATCTCGGGTCTGATGGGCTCAACTGGTGGTGTAGACTCCAAAGCCCCGTCTGTGTGTGCCGCTTTGCGATGCGCCTACGAGAGCTGGTAATGGCTGAATCTCGCGACCTCGCTCCTGAAAAAATGCCCGAATCGCCGGGGGCCGGTCCCGCCGAATCTTCGGCCCGCGCCATCCGTGAGTCGATGGAGACGATCGTGTTTCCGGCACGTGCCGGCGCGCCGCCGTCCAACAAGCCGCCGGTTGAGATCTATCTCGGAACCGAACCGGCGCAGTACCGAGCCAATCGCGTCTTCGGATATTCGATCGAGCGCGTGCGCGATCCCGGTCGCGAAGTTCGCATCCATGTGATGTCCGACCTGCCGAGCTTCAATCGTCGAATGTGGACGACGGGCTTCACTAATTATCGCTTTGCGATTCCCGCTTTTCAGGAAGGGCGGGGGCGAGCGATCTACAACGATGAAGATCAGATCTATTTGACGGATCCCGGTGAGCTATTCGATCTGGATCTTGGATCGGCATCCCATCTCTCGATTTCGGATACCGAGTCATCGGTCATGCTCATCGACTGCGAACGCATGGCCCCGCTCTGGACGCTCGAACAAGCCCAGAAGGGTTGGAAGAAATCGATGCTGAGGAAGGCATCGAAAGCGACTGGCGTTCGAGGCGATCTCGATCCCGGTTGGAACGCGCGAGACGAGGAATTCCGACCCGGCGTTAGTCATTTGCTCCACTACACGACGCTGCACACGCAGCCCTGGCGTCCATTCCCGGAACGCTTTGTCTATCAAAAGGGCGCGTACACGCAGATTTGGCACGACCTAGAACGCGAAGCCATCGCGGAGGGTTTTGAGCTTTTTACGCGGAAGTCGCCGAGCCGTGGATTCATGTCTCTGTTAGGCCAGTTAAATAATCTGCCCGTAAGCGAACTAGGCAGTGGCATCGGAGTCTCCGGCTTCTTAGCCGGAAGTGTTGAGTCGCTCGCGCGAAAGACGAAGTCGGCAACGTTGCTCGAAATCCAGCCCGATCTGCGAGGGGATCAAGTTCAGACGCCGGGGCGCTTCGGTCTCGATTCAGAGCGGCGAGTAGGCATCCTGGAATTCTTGTCGGGCCTCGGTGACGACGAGCGGTTTGATGGTGTGTTATGCGTCGAGGGGCTCGAGGACCTTCCGGTCTGGGATGTGCCCTGGGTAGTTGAGGCGCTCTTTGCGCGCGCGCGCCGATTTGTTCACGTCGCTGTTCGCACGCCGGAGACACTGCCACGTCGTCGCCTGCTGCTCCCGCCCCAGGGCACCACGCATACCCTTGCTTGGTGGCGCTCTCATTTCGAAGCGGCCTCGCAAAGGCATCCCGAACTTTCTTGGGAGTTGATGAGTGCACGTGGGCGAAGCTTTGAACGGGAAGATCAGCTCACGGTGCGAACCGGCGGACAGCGGCCGGATCAGACGCCGCCGCAGGTTTGGACCGTGAGTGATGGTGCTCCGGGGAATGATTGCCAGCTGAACGCGCTTACGGACGCGCTCAACTGGCCTGCCGCGCGGCTTGATGTTCGTCTGAACTCGCTGTCGGGGTTGCCGCTCTTGAGTCGTGGTGCTCATTTGCTCGGCCTTCAGAGTTTTGGTTCACGAGGAGAGGACGGCAGCCAAGGCAAGGGAGTCCTGCCGGGTTCTTTTCCGGATGTATTGCTAGTCGCCGGGCGTCGTGTCGCACCCATCGCTCGCTGGATCCGAGAACAATCGCGGGGCCGCACGCAGGTCGTGGCGCTGGGCCCGAAGGCGGCAACGCCGGCTGATGCGGTCGATCTTGCGGTGACGCCATGGGGGGCGCAGCTCTTCCCTCATCCGAATCGCCTCGAAACTGACCGGCCTTTAACTCACACGCCGAAGCCCACGAAGGCTTGGCGCGATCGCCTTGCAGAAATTCCAGGTCGGAAGGTCGTGTTGCTCTTGGGTAGTGGTACGGCACGTCTCGGACTCGATGACGACTCAGCAGTGGCCCTCGGTCGACTTGTTAAGGAGAGCGCGGAATCGCTTGGCGCTTCGGTGCTCGTTTCGGCGAGCCGTCGCACCCGAGCATCGATTTTCGAAGGCTGCTTGCGTGGTCTGGGGAACGCCGCCTTCGTGCATAGAGAGACGCCGGAACAAAGAGACGAGGAACGCCCCTGGTCGGCGCTTGTCGAGGCTGCAGATCTCTTCGTGATCGCGGGCCTCGGCGAAACAACGCTCGCCGAAGTGTGCGCGACCGGAAAGCCCGTCTTTCTGTCTCCGCAGCTCGCTGGCGGACGCAGCCCATGGGCGCGACTGCGGGACGGCGTGATCGAACGAATTGTTGAACGGTCCCAGGCACGCCCCCTCAATGATCGAGGGACGGTTAAGCCACAAGAAGGGTTCGAGCTCATCAGCGCCAAGTTGATCGACCGAGGCTGGGTGCGGCCGCGCCGAGACGCGGAGGCTCTACGTGGGCGTCTTGTCCGGGCCGGACACGCGCGTCTGCTCCGCGCACCCATTCGAGCGACGGATCTCGGAGGCTTTGCTGCGCCGGTTGCGAGTGAAGTCGACGTCGTTGCTCGTCGAATTAAGAATATGCTGGGCGTCCCTTTCGATCCAAACGAAACGGATCTAAACGAAACGGACGCGAGCGAAATGGAGACTACGAATGCGAAGAACGATCTTTAGCGACGAACACGAACACTTTCGTCAGGAATTCCGCCGCTTCGCAGAAGCTGAACTGAGCCCGCATAACGAAGCATGGCTCGCGGCTGGGATGAGCGATCGTTCCGCGTGGGAGAAGATGGGGAAAGCGGGATTCCTCGGCGCGAATCAGCCGGAGGAATACGGTGGTGCCGGTGGGGATTTTCTCTTTGATGCGATTATCATGGAAGAACTCGGAGACCTCCGGCTTCATGCCCTTCAAGCGTCGCTGCATACCAATATATGCATGCCCTATTTGACGGCCTTCGGGAATGAAGAGCAGAAGCAAAAATATCTCGTGCCGGCAATCACGGGAGAGTGTTTGATGGCGATCGCTATGACCGAGCCTTCGACGGGGTCGGACCTCGCGAACGTTTCGACGAAGGCGATTCGGGACGGCGATCATTATGTCCTGAACGGCTCGAAGACGTTCATCTCCTGCGGGCAGAATGCCGACCTCGTGATCGTTGTCTGCAAGACGGATCCCGACATCTCACCGCCCCATGACGGGATGAGCTTGCTGCTCGTCGAAGCGGGGACGCCCGGATTTGTGAAGGGCCGCAATCTCAAGAAGCTTGGCCTAAAGGGGCAGGATACGAGTGAGATGTCCTTCAGCGATTGCCGCGTGCCTGTCGAGAATCTTCTCGGAGAAGAGGGGCGTGGCTTTAAGATGCTGATGGAACAGCTCCAGCAGGAGCGTCTGTGCATAGGCGTGGGCTGTATGGCTTCCGTCCGCCGCTCGCTCGAAGACACCCTCGACTACGTGCGTGAGCGAAAGGCCTTCGGCAAGCCGATTGCTGCCTTTCAGAATACGCAGTTCAAGCTCGCCGAAATGGCGACGGAACTTGAAATCGGACAGAGCTTCGTGGATAAGCTGTTAGTCGCTCATATCGCGGGCGAAGAGATCGTATCCGAAGTTTCGATGGCGAAGTGGTGGACGAGTGAGTTGCAGAAAAAGGTAAGCAGCGAATGCCTGCAACTCTTCGGCGGCTACGGCTTCATGGACGAGTACCCGATCTCTCGGGACTACGCGGACGCCGCGGTTCAGACGATCTATGCCGGCACGAACGAGATCATGAAGGTGATCATCGCGAAGCGACTTGGGCTTGGCTGAGCGGGGCATATACGCGGCGCGCGAATTGCGTTGCGCCTTACAGGGTCGAGTCGACCGAGATTGCAGCGCGTCTCGCGAAGGTCGAAGAGAGCTATCGCGGCCAGCGGCTCGCGGACCGCATACTTCGAGCGATTCTCGAAGGTGCTCGAGAGCATGACGTGACGCGCGGACTGCTCTCCGTCGAGGCGGGCAACGCGCCCGCTCACACTCTCTCCGCGCGGCTAGGCTTTCGCGAGCGCTACCGATACTGGTATCGCGAGCTGCGTTAGGCGAGCGCCTCGGTCGGCTCGCTAGAAGCGGTAGGGAAAATGGGCCTTCTTTTCCGCACTCTCTCCGCCCGAGCGAAGAAAGGCTGTCCGATCCGACACGCTGCCGGATAAGCGCAAGCCAGAGGTCGTGCCCTTGTACTGGGTTGCTCGTGGCAGGTGTCGAGGAAGTGGTTCACAACTGCTGAGGAATCCCGTGAGGCGATCTTGGGGTTCCCCCATCCCCCATCCCCCATCCCCTGTCCCGAGCCCGCTGTGAGCCCGCGTCAGTTATCAGTGCGCAACGGGAGTCCATGCCGTCTCGCTGTGCGAGTGAACCCGTAGGCTCGGATTCAGATCGTCTCGAGGCGCAAGGATAAAACCTGAACCGAGCGGGCGATTGATGCGTTCCGGCTGAAGCCTCTCGTCGCGGTCGCCTCGGCACGTCGATTGCTTTCTCTGCGGAGAGCACTCCATCTCACGCTCCCGATGGACTCCTCGTCGCCATCGAATACGAACGACACGAACCGGAAAAGACCTTGCTCCACGAAGTGGTCCGCGAGCAGCTCGAGCCCTTTCTGGCTCGGGCGCGAGGGCAGGGTGCGCCCGTCGCCCGGTTCGTGGAGCGAGAGATCCGGGCGTATCTCGAATGCGGTCTGCTCGCTCACGGATTCTTGCGAGTCCATTGCGATGCGTGTGAGCACGATCGCCTTGTCGCCTTTTCGTGCAAGCGACGTGGGTTCTGTCCGTCTTGTGGTGGCCGGAGGATGGCGAACACAGCCGCCTCGCTCGTCGATCATGTCTTGCCCAAAGTTCCCGTTCGGCAGTGGGTTCTGACGCTCCCGTATCCGCTCCGGTACCGCTGTGCCTGGGACGCAATGCTCATGAGCGAAGTGCTGCGCGCGTTCATGCGGGCGCTATTCGCTGATCAACGCCGACGCGCGAGGCGGGTTCATGGGATCGAGCGTGGGCATAACGGATCGGTCACTTTCATTCAGCGCTTCGGGTCGGCACTGAACCTCGCGCCCCATTTCCACACACTCGTGCTCGACGGGGTCTATCCCGGACCCTCGTACGATCTCGGATCGTTCGTTCCGCTCCCGCCTCCTGAGACCGAAGATATCGCGCGGGTCTTGGCAGGGACCGCGCGCCGAATCCTTAGGATTCTCGAGCGCCGTGGCCTCGATTCGGATGAGGACGCGTTGGCATCCGACGACCCGCTCCTTGCTTTGCTCACGGCCGCATCCATTCGCTCGCGGATCGCGACCGGCCCCGAGGCAGGCGAGCGTTGGCGACGTCTTGGCGACCGGGTCGAGCCGCTCGAAGACGGGGAGGACGGTGTCGAATCTAAATCTCCGATTCCGCCCCGCTGCGTGCGGGAGGGTGGGATGAGCCTGCACGCCGACGTGGCCGTTCCGGCCAACGATCGAAATCGACTCGAGCGTCTGTGTCGTTATGCGGCCCGACCGCCGCTCGCACTCGATCGCCTCGAGGCGATGCCGGCCGGACGACTCGCGTACCGGCTCAAGAGCCGATGGCGAGACGGAACGACCCATGTCGTAATGGAGCGGCATGAACTTCTCGAGCGACTTGCACCCCTA
>JASDVF010000007.1:0-2132 GCA_041440805.1 Myxococcota bacterium
GCGCGGCAGGATTCGGGATCCATCGTACCCGTGAGCTCCGTAGCCCCGACGATCGATCCCGATTCCAATCAGCCGCCGACTCCGTTCTAAGGGAAACCGAAGCCCCTACTCATGGCGAGGATCGCCTGCTCGTTGACATCCCCCTTCAACCGCTCAAGTTCGCCCCCATCGAGCCAGACGCCGCTACAGGTCGGGCAACGGTCGACCACGATCATGTGCGCGATTTCCTTGGTCATATTGACCTGATCGACGGGGCAGAGCCGATCCGTCTCACCCGAGGCTTGAACGAGCAACGCCATATCCTGTACGCAGGCCTCGCATATGGGTTCGCCCGCCTCGGTATGGCGAGTCCTCCTCCTGCACCGATTACACTTCTCTCCGAATATCGACATATCATCCCGTCTATCGTCTGTTAAAAAAAGAGTGTAAATCTCGTATCGACACAATTACAAGTCTCGCACGCGACTCAGGCAAAGAACGCGCGATGACCCCAGAGGGCCACGAGTCCACGACTTGACCGGGTGGTTCTTGCGGAGACCCAAGAGCTTGAATCGGGTGCCGGTGCGCACAGTTGGTGTACTTTCAAGAGCCTGATCCAAGCCAAGCAACACAACGCGATAATGGAGCCGGTTTTGTGGATTCTATGAAAAAAATTCTACTGGTCGAAGACAACGAGATGAACCGGGACATGCTTTCAAGACGCCTCGCCCGCAAAGGCTTTGAGGTTGTGATTGCAGTAGATGGAGCAGAAGCCGTGAAAATGGCCGAATCCGAAATGCCCGCGCTGATTCTCATGGATATGAGCCTGCCAGTGATTGATGGCTGGGAAGCGACTCGGCGTCTCAAGGCTCAGGATCTGACAAAGGGCACTCCGATTATCGCTCTCACCGCTCACGCTATGTCGGGCGATCGCGAGAAATGCCTGGAAGCGGGATGCGACGACTACGACACCAAGCCGATCGAGTTCAAAAGACTTTTGGAAAAGATCAAAGTCCAGCTGGAGAACGTGGCCTCGGATTGACCGCTTCGCCCAAAAATACAATTTCCGAACAACCGAGTTTCTAGCGATAGACCTGCTGTGACAGGGCAATCACCGAATCGCCTTCGGCGAATGTCCAGATTCGTTCTGGGTCCGGGGCCAAGATGACGCTTTCCTGCCCGCTGGAGTGCACCCGGGCACCCAGAATGATTTCAAAGGCCTTATGGCCCGTCGCGATCAGTTCGGCATGCGGGGTGGGCTGCCCCAGTTCCGCATAACGAGACGCGGGTCGAACAGATATTTCAATACCCCCTGCCCCCAGTAGTTCTCGATAGACGGGACCAAGGACTGGAAGCCTCGAGATCTGGGCCATCACAATGCTCACGAGATCCGGGCTTACCACGATATCCTGGGCGATGGAATCCTCCAGGAGTTCCCGGTTTCGTCCGTCTTGCATCTCGGCCACCACCCGCGGTGTCTTCGGCCCGGGACTCGTCCGCACGAGATCGCCTAAAAGAAGGAGTGTCAAGATCGTTCGCGCATCGGGGTCCTCGCCATCGGTTTCATCAGCGAGCGCGAAAATACAATCGAATGTTCCAATTTCGAGACTCTCAAGGGTAGCTCGGTTGACCGTATCGCCGCGCAGGTGATCAATTTCAAGGTGAGAGAATTCGAGGGCCGAAAGCGCCCTCTTCGCCTCTTCGATCGGCAGGCCCGAGACCACAGTGACTTTCGATATACCCAGGGCATGGCCATCGAGTTCGGAAAGAATCTCATCGAGCATTGTGCTCCAGCCGAGAATCAAGACTGAATTCAAAGGCAGATCTTGATATTGCCCGGGTGAGCGGGCTTCCTCACGGAGTTGCTCGCCGTCGTATCGCGTACTCAGCGGAGCCAGACTGATTTCTTTTCCTTCGCCTAGCAACACGAGTCGTTCCCCCTCGTCCAACTCGTAACTGGGCTCTGGGTTCAATGCGACAGCCGCCCGTTCAGTGTCCCCGGCTGATTCTGTCCAGGTTAATCCAATCGGGACCGCGCCCCGAATGGAATGCATCAGTTCGTCGATCGACCTGTCGAGCACATTGAGTTCGTCACGAACTAAAATGCTGCCTCCGCTCACGTTCAAGATCGAATCAAAGACCGAGGCTACCCC
>JASDVF010000008.1:0-5173 GCA_041440805.1 Myxococcota bacterium
CTGGCGCGCCGGAAAGAGCCCGTGGAATAGAGCGCCCAATTGCGCTGCATGCTGCGCAACCACTTGGCTCCGTCGCCAATCGAATCGATGTGCTTCGATTCAAGGCCATGCCAGACGTTGGCGGACCACCAACCCGCCTCGTCGCAGGGTTCCGAGGCGAGAACCAGCCGATCACGTACGGCGACGACTCGCGAACCCAACGCCGCTATGACGGGATCGACGAAGTTTTCGGCTGCCAGGTAGGCCACGGTCGCTGATTGGGGATCGCTCACGCTCAAGCTTCTTCGGTACCCACACCAAATTGCGTAATAAGCAGCGCGCCGCCCGCCATCGCGATGCCCTTTAGGAAGAACGAAAGTTGGATGCCCTGCATGGCCGCCGTTTCGGCAGTCACATACATCACGCCGTGGACTGTGATCGTAACGGGGACGAGGAAGATGAAGATCAGCCACGCTCCGAGGCGCGCATTCTTGTTGAACAAAATCATGCCCGCACCGGCCAGCTCGACGACTCCCGAAATCAATACCCAAAATTCTCGGAACGGGATCGACTCGTGCATCAAGCTGACGTAGCCCTCGATGTCCGTTGCGTGTGTGACGCCAGACATGAAGAAGATGAATGAAAACATGAAGCGGCCGAGGAGTACGATCGAGGCGTGTCTCGGTAGTGAAGACTCTATGGACATTTACGTTCCTCTACTTTCGTTTAGATGCTTGTGTCACAAACCCGTGCCTGCCGACGACTTAGGCTAGGGGGTGGCGGTGGTCCTTGCGTTGCCGAGCTCGCGGCTCCACAACGCCAATATGAAGTCTCGCACCGCTTGTGCGAGGGAACTCCGCTGGCAGGTTGCCAGAATACACGAGTTTGTTCGCTTGGCGGGTAGGTGCGGCTGGGATTGACCGGCAGAAGCGGGGCATTCTCGTTAGGCACAGCAGTCCGCGGAGCCTCCCAGACGGTGTGCGCGGGAGCGCTCGCCCGGCGCGCTGACTGTGCGATGCTTAAGGGCATGACAGAATCGACAACCAATCCCCACGCGGGCCGCCCCTTCACCGAAACTGATGCAGCGATTGCTGCCGCGCTTGAGGATGCCAGCGGTCCCGCTCTGCTCTGCGCCTTGGTCCATATGACCGGCGAGGCCTCTTGGATCCGTGGGAAGTGGCAGCCTAAGATGGCCAGCCCGACCAGTATTCAGAGCGGACTCACCGACGAGGAGCTCGCTGAGCTTCGCGCGGCGGCTCTGCCGGCGATCGCCGCATTCCGCGACACGGGTTGCCGCCCGGTCGAACTCTCCCGCGACGTGCTTCGCGAGATGATGACTTTTCTCGCATGCAAGCCGCTCTCCGACCGACTGCAGGAACTCTTCTTCTTTGATCTCGGTTTCGATGGCGTGGACCGCGGCGCGATTACTTGGGGCGGGGAGATCGACGATGCTCTGAAGGCCGACTCCCATGTGATCGTGATCGGCGCAGGGATGGCCGGCATTCAAGCGGGCATCCGACTGACGCAGGCCGGGCTGCCCTTCACAATCGTCGAGAAGAATGCCGGGCCGGGCGGAACGTGGTGGGAAAACCGGTACCCGGGCTCTCGCGTCGATGTCCCGAGTCATCAGTACTCCTACTCCTTCGAATCCGGAGCGCATTGGAGTGAGTATTTCTGCCAGCATCCGGAGCTTCGCCAGTATTTCACGGATGTGCTGGACAGACATGGGCTGCGGCCGAGCTGTCGTTTCGAAACGGAAGTCACAGGCGCGCGCTGGGACGAGAAGAGCGGCCGCTGGACCGTCGAGACACGCGCCGCAGACGGAAACACGGAAAGCCTCGAAGCGCGCTTCGTCATTTCGGCCGTCGGCTCGCTCAATATCCCCCACATGCCCGATATCGAGGGTGTCGAGAGCTTCGCAGGCGCTTCATTTCATTCGACGCGCTGGCCCGAAGGCTTCGACTACAAAGGGAAGCGTTTCGCGCTGTTAGGTGCTGGGGCCAGCGGTTTTCAGATCGCACCGACCATTGCTTCCGAAGTCGAGCAGCTCTCGATCTTTCAACGTACGGCGCAGTGGGTCCTGCCTAATCCGCTCTACCACGAGAAGGTCCCCACCGGCGAGGCTTGGGCCATGCAGCATCTGCCCTTCTACGGTCGTTGGCTGCGCTTCATGATGACCTATCCGGGGATCGGCGCAGGTGTCGAGCCCTTCCGCATTGACCCCAACCACGAGGATCCGACAAACCAATCCGTCAACGAGACCAACGCGCACACCCGCGACTACCTGGTGAGCTGGATGCGGGAGCAATTGGAAGACCGACCCGACCTCGTCGAGAAGCTGATGCCTAACTATCCCGCCGTAGGCAAACGCGCCCTCCAAGATAATGGCAGCTGGTTCAAGGCCCTCAAGCGCCCAAACGTCGACCTCGTCCGCACGGGCATCGAGCGCATCACTCCGGAAGGTATTCTCACCGAAGACGGCACTCTCCATCCCGCAGATGTAATCTGTTATGCGACTGGCTTCAAGCACAACGAGTTTGTCGCCTTTGACATGGTCGGCCGCGGCGGCACTTCGCTCCACGCGCAATGGGGCGACACACCGACCGCCCATCTGGGCATCACCGTCCCCAATTTCCCCAACGTGTTCTTCTGCTACGGGCCGGGTACGAATCTCGCGCATAGCGCCGGGCTATTCTTTCACGCGGAGTACCAGACAATGCACGCGATGGATGCGATCCATCAAGTCCTCGCCGCCGGAGCACGCGCGATCGAAGTGCGGCAGGAAGCGCATGATCAATACGCGGAGAAGCTGGTCGAACAGATTTCATCGCTCGTCTGGGCGCATCCGTCGATTCAGCACAGCCATTACAAGAATCCCGACGGCAAGGTCTATACGCTGTCGCCTTGGACGATCGACGAGTACTGGGAAATGGCCCGCCAGATCGACCCCGCCGACTACCTGATCGAATGAAAACCAGGGGAGGGGCGGGATGCTCTCAACAAGATCGGGGGTTATGGTCCCATCCAATGACACGTATCACGAGCCGGCCTGATAACTCATGGACGATTCTCTTCGTCTGCTGGCTGCTTGTGGCGAGTGCGACTCTGAGCAGTCTGTTTATCAGCGAAATCATGGAACTGCCGCCTTGCTCCCTGTGTTGGGTTCAGCGGATTTTCATGTTTCCGCTCGCGATTATTCTGCTGATTGGACTCTTTCCATTCGACGGCTCGGTGATCCGTTACGCACTGCCGATTTCGCTTTGTGGCGTCGCAGCGGCGCTCTATCACACGCTGCTCCAGCTCGGGATCATTCCCGAGGCTGCGGCGCCTTGTCAGCAGGGCGTTTCGTGCACGGACGTGTCGCTGGCGCTTTTTGGCTTCGTGTCGATTCCGATGCTGTCGCTGCTGGTGTTTTCGGCGGCCACGGGGCTGCTGTTATTGCTCAAGAGGGGTGAACCAAGTTGAATCGAAATCTGATTGTGATCGTGGCAGGCGCGGGGCTGGTCGGCGCGTTCCTTGTTGCGAGCCATTTCTACACCGAGATGCAAGCGAGCGAAGCGACTGCTCGTGCCAGCGCAGCCGATTCGCCCCTTGAGCGCGAGTATTCAGTGAGCGCGGGGCCGGTGGATGCCAAGGTCGTACTCGTCGAGTTCTTTGACCCTGCCTGCGAAACCTGTCGCGTATTTTCTGGTCATGTAAAGACCTTACTCGCCGCACACCCGGACAAGGTTCGCCTGGTGCTTCGGTATGCGCCGTTTCACAAGGGCGCGGACACTATGGTGCTGATCCTCGAAGCGGCGCGAAAGCAGGGCAGATTTTGGGAAACGCTCGACGTGATGTACGCGACGCAACCGGAATGGGCGGGCCATCACAATCCACAGCCGGATCTGATCTGGCAGTTTTTGCCGCAGGCGGGCGTCGACATCGCCCAAATTCGGCGAGATCTCAACGACCCCGATTTGATCGCAAGAATGAACCAGGATCTCGCGGACGCCAAAACTTTGAGTGTAAAGCGGACACCCCAATTTTTCGTCAACGGCAAACCCCTGATGAATTTCGGTTACCGACAACTGAAGTCGCTTCTCGACACTGAGGTCGCGGCGCAGTACTGATCACGCGGGCCCCGGGAGGGGCAGAGCAGCTCCGTCAAGACTTATCCAGTCCGCATAACATATACCCGAGAAGTGGCTGACATCGCGCCTCGCAGCTGGCGTAGAATTCACCAGAAACCCGCCCGCGCTTTTGTGGCCCAAGGCCCCAATAGAATTCCGCGATGCTAATCGGCCGGAGTCCGTGCAGTACGGCGTGATTCAGAAGCTTTGGGGCGCAGCACTCGCCCATTCCGCTGACGACTGACATCCCTGGCAAAACCGCGTCATCAAGGGAACGTTCTTCGCCTCGGGAATTCCGAAATCGATAGGCCGCACGCATTTTTGCCCACAGACTCTGAGAGGTTTCCCGACGAACTGCCTTCAGGTCGCGATACTCGGTTGAATCTGAGGGCAGGTCGTTCATCTGCGAGGTCATCTCCTTAATCTCGGCCTGGCCGGGCAAGATGATTTCGTCGTGTACAACGGCATCGAGTAGAGGCAAAACCCAGCCGTCGATGTCGCGGATGCCTTCCCACAAGGACGAGAATGCGCGAAGGACTACGGACTCCCCTTCGGCGCTCTTGCATTCGAGTACGCCAAACATGTTTCCGTACCCAGGCCTGATCACGTTGGCCAGGGAATAGCGCGGGTCGGCCTCGCTCTCCGGCACTCGGAAGTCGAGCCGCTGCGTTGCTTCGAGCTCACGTATGAGATCAAGGGCCAGAGCCCGAGCATTCCCGACGGGCAGATCATGCCGCCGACCGCAGTCTGCGCAATCGCCGAAGCATGCTGAGGCCCCGGAATCGGATGGGTCGGGCGAGCGTTGTGGCGATATGGTCATGGGAATCGATCGAGGGCGGCGGCTTCTCCGCCGCGGAAGACGACCTTGAGGGCTTCGGTCTCGAGATTAAAAAGGACCAGCCCGCCGGAATGATCCTCGGCCCTCGTTTCGTACTCCCCAATTAGGATGGCCGCGTTGCCGGGGAGGAGAACCATGTCCTCCGGGTTCTTGAACTCGCTGATCGGCCGAGCATTGCCCGCCGACTCACAGGTGACGACCGGACCTCTTGCGAAGGCGGGGCTCGACAGCAGGCTCGCGAGCG
>JASDVF010000008.1:5273-46383 GCA_041440805.1 Myxococcota bacterium
CAGGTGACGACCGGACCTCTTGCGAAGGCGGGGCTCGACAGCAGGCTCGCGAGCGTGAGCGCGGTCGCGGCGACGAGCGTTGCAAACCTGCGGGGTGTGATCAAAGCGGAGTTAGGGGGCATTGGAGCTCCTTAAGTGGGACTCAAGGAATAGATCAGTGCGCCGCCGCATGGAAGTCGCACCTCGGCATGTTCTGTCGGGACTTGCGGTCGGGGCGCCCTGTGGCGGGCTACTACGACAGATCGACGCGCCTATGCCCCCATTTTCATCTGCCCCATGAACTGCATCTTCCCGAGCGGAGCACCAAGCGAGCGAAGAATGTCGTACGTCGTCGTCGCATGGAAGTAGAAGTTAGGCAGCGAAAATGACAGCACGAAGTTCTGGTTAGTGAAGGGAAGCTCGTTCTTCCCGAGCCTAAACACCATCGACTTGTCGGCGAGCGCTTCGACGTCAGCTTCCTTAAGTCCGGCCAACCCTTCACGTGCTTCGGTGACACGCGCCTGGAGTCCTGCATAGTCGAGATCGAGTGCAAACGAGGGCGGGCTGAATTCGCCTTCCTTGAGTCCCTGCATGGCGGCCCAGGAGTGGTGGGCGACGGAGACGACCTGGAAGTGCAAAGGCATCATGTCGTCGTGCACGCGGGTCATGACGATCTCTTGTAGATCGAGGCCCGCGTCGGCGGCGTGGGTCGCGCCAATCGCGAGGATGCCTTCGACGGCGCCCAGAATTTGTAGGTAACTCCCGACGCTCGCATCATAAAATGAAATGGACAGGGTGCTCTCCTTAATCGATCGTTTGTGGGGACGGGATGATTATCGCGTCGGGCTGTGGCTTTGAAGGCTACGCGTCGCGTCAGGAGATCACAAGATTTACGTGAGTCGGATCTTCGAGTCGTCTGAAGCTTAATCAGCGCCGCTTCGCGATTTTTCGCATGTCTTCGACCTGACCGTCGGCATTTCCTAACAAGATGTCGTTGTAGTGGCGTTTGCCTGCGTGATGTCCGCCGCCCGTACGACCGTATCCCATGAGGATGCAGCTTCGGAAAGGGCCTTCGCTCCCAGTTGGGGGCGGCGCGACGTGAAGGCCGTCGCCGTAGTGAAGCGTGACGTCGCCTGGCTCGGCCGCCGGAGCGACTCCTTCGGGGGCGCCGGCATCGTTCCCATCTGTGAAGGGGAAGGAGCTCTTCCAAGAACCAGGCAAGAATCGAATCTGCCCGGCTTCTTTCGTATTAGGCCCAAGGAAGATGCTCATAACGGCGGTGGGGCACATGCTTGCGTGCCCGCCCATGCCGCAATCGCGATGCCAGGGGAGGTCGCCTAATCCTTCCGCGACACGCGGCTGCTTCCAAAGGATGGCAAGCCCGTCCTTGTCGCCCGGGCCCTGTTTGTGATCCATAGGGAGATCGCAGAGTTCGGCATAACGTTCGAGTCTCGGGTCGCCGTGGAGCGACCGCATCTTGGGTTCCTTGCCGGCACGCAGTATGCGGCAAAGAACTTCGCTGCCGTCCTCACGTTTGCCCCACCAGGACTCCTGATCGCCAGGCCGTGCAGCGTCGCGGAGGCGTTCGCTTTCTTGTTGGAGGATTTTGATCTCATCCGGGGAGAGCACATTACGTACCCAGAGATACCCGACGGTTCGAAGGAACTCCGCCATCTCATCTGGATCGTCGTCGGGGCTAAATCCTCGGGTCGGGTCGAGGGTTCGGCCGTGCGAATCCTGCAAGTTGACGTTGGATGGGTCATACACGGGTCGATCCAGATAGAGCCAACGAAGCGCGGGCTCCCAATGCACGAAATCCATTAGGTCGCCGCGGACTCGCGTAGCATGGTCGCCGTAGACAAGGCCGGGTGCAGATTCGACGTCTTGTGTGAGGCCGACCCATTTTTCGGAAGGCAGCTCGATCAGCGTGACGGCATTTCCCTCCCCGCGCCGAATCTCGATGCTTCCGGATTCCGGGGCAAACGAGAGGGTGTACGTGCGGCCGGATTCCCGTTCCCGTATTCCGAAGGGTTCTAAGGTCTGACCGTAGGCGTCGGGAAGCCTGGAGGAGCGGCGCGTGAGCGCTTCGGGAAGGCTGCGCTCGTGACAGCCTTCGAAGGAGGTTGCGTCCGGAAGATGCGGAGCGGCGGGTGCCGACATGGAGTCTCCTCATGATTGGTGCCAGCGGTTTTAGGACTGGTGGAGCCTGCAAGCAGAAGAATCGTAGCGAGTTCGCCGGATTTGGGCGGACTCCGGTACGATCCGCGCCGTAATGGCGAACCAAGACGATATTGATCAGGACAGCGGCGCCCCGCGGCATTTGGGCAGTGAGAGCCAGGAACGGGCGTCAACGCCGCTCGATCTCGACGCACTCGTTACGACGCTGGAGTCGATTCTAGCGGACCCCGAGCGCCTCCTGGAGGAAGATCCTGAGATGCACCGCCGGCTGATGGCCGCGGTGGGCCGTTTGGCGCATCCAGATCGCTT
This sequence comes from Myxococcota bacterium, assembly GCA_041440805.1. Classification (GTDB taxonomy): domain Bacteria; phylum Myxococcota_A; class UBA9160; order UBA9160; family UBA4427; genus UBA4427. The sequence goes on from JASDVF010000008.1 coordinate 7,740, forward strand.
GGCGCGCCGGCGCTTTGCGAAGACGCGGCGCCGCGATGAAATCAACGCGGCCAAGCGAAAGGATGATGCCGCGCTCGAGGCGACCAGTAATCGATCTAGAAAAAGAGCGCTTGCCTTTGGGGTTCCACCGGCGGATGCCCCGATTGATGAGGAGGCGCGGCGACTTCTGGCGCACCAGGCGAGGGAGCGCGAGCGCGACCCGAATGCGGAGCGGCTCGAGTCGCCCCGCAATTGTTATGTGTGCAAGGAGGATTACTTCGATCTGCATCATCACTACGACTCGATGTGCCCGGCATGCGCGACGCTCAACTGGCTGAAGCGGTCACAGACGGCAGATCTGTCGGGCCGTGTTGCAATCGTGACCGGCTCGCGGGTTAAGATTGGATTCGAGATCAGTTTGATGCTGCTTCGCGCCGGCGCGCGCGTGCTCGCGACGACGCGGTTTGCGGTGGACGCGGCGGAGCGCTTTGAGGCGGAGCCTGATTTCGCCGACTGGCGGGATCGGCTTTCGCTGCACTCTCTCGATTTACGGAATACGCCTTCGATCGAGAGCTTCTGTGCCGAGCGACTTGTGAACGAGACGCGGCTCGATTTCCTCATCCACAACGCATGTCAGACCGTCCGCCGTCCTCCAGCCTACTATCGCGAGATGGTGGAGCGCGAGGATCCGGCGCGGCTCTCAGGCGATACGCAACAGCTTCTGGGTTCGGGTCCTGCGGCAAGCGCGTTGGCAAAAAATTCGGGTGGCAAGGGCGGCGATGTCGCGGCGCTTAGCGTGATCGACCTGCTAGGCGAGGCGCATCTAGAACCGCTCTTTCCGGGCGGGATTGTCGATGGGGAAGGGCAGCCCCTTGATCTGCGGGACAAAAATTCATGGAGGCTTGACCTTCACGAAGTGTCGACGGTGGAATTGCTCGAAGTACAGCTCGTGAACGCGATCGCGCCCTTCGTACTCAACGCGCGCCTCAAGCCCCTGATGGTGGCGGTGCCGACGGCGGACAAGCACATCGTGAATGTATCGGCGATGGAGGGGCAGTTTTACCGAACCTTTAAGACCACCCGGCACCCGCATACGAATATGGCCAAGGCCGCGCTGAACATGATGACGAGGACGTCCGCGGCGGACTATGCGAAGGACGGCATCTTTATGAATAGCGTCGATACCGGTTGGGTCACCGACGAGGATCCCTTCGCGAAGTCCATCGAAAAGGAAGATTCGCACCGTTTCTCGCCGCCTCTTGATTCCGTGGACGGTGCCGCGCGCGTGATGGATCCCATCTTCACGGGCTACCAAACCGGCGAGCATTGCTGGGGCCAATTCCTCAAGGACTATCGCCCGACGCGCTGGTAGCCATGTTGGTCGTGCTCGCTAGAGCGGGAATTCGTATCCCGCGAGCGGGTCTCCCGCATCTTGGGTGGGCGCAGGAAGGATCTGTCGCAGATGGTCCTCGAGCCGCCAGCCTCGACGTGATTCCCGCGCTTCCCATTGATCGGGATAGCCGAGAGATACCTCCTCGAATCGCACCCCGTCCACATAACGTGTGCAGGGGATGTGGAGGTGACCGGAAATCACGACTCGAGCATTGAATCGTTGATGCCACTGCTGCGTTAGCCGCGTCCCGCACCAAACCATAAAGCGTGGGATGTTGGGCAGAATCGCATGTTCCTGACGGAGCGGGAAATGCGCAATCAGGACAGTGGGCAGGTCGTGTTCTTTGAGCGCCTCATCGAGCCGTCGCTCGCTCTCCGCCACTCGCGCCGCGCACCACTCGCCGACATGGTTGTAGGGTTCGGGCTGCAGGAGCACTTCGTCCGTGCACAACACCTGACCTTCGCGGGCCCACGCGACGGCCTCCGCAACAGGGACGTCGTCGGGCCGAAAGCTGTAGTCGTAGAGTGCGAAGAGCGGAGCGAGGATGTGTGCGCCGCCGTCTCCCTGCCAGACCGGGAAGGGATCTTCCGGCGTGAGCACCTGATGACGCCGGCAGAGTTCGACGAGGGCTTCGTAGCGCGCGACCCCGCGCAATCCGGTCTTTCTTGGGGCGGTCCAGAGCTCGTGATTGCCGGGTACCCAGATTAATTGTGCGAATTTTTTGTTCAGGAGGCGTAGGGCGAGTTCGACTTGCTCGAGGGTGTCGCCGATGTCGCCGCATAGCACGAGCCAGTCGTCCGGGCGCGGCGCGAGTTCGCCAACGGCGAGAAGATTTTTCTTGTAGCCGACATGCAGGTCGCTGATCGCCCAGAGCTTCACTAAGAATATTCCTTATTTGAGGCGACATGGCTGGAGGCGAGATCGTGGGCCCGCATGTAGTCGCCGAACCGCTCGCGAATTTCGCTCTCGTCGAGGCTCCACTCTTCGAGGGAGTATTGGTGGGACCCGTGTTTGTCTTTGGGGTGCTGCTCGCGGAAGTCTCGCATGGCACTTTCGGCTTCTTGTGTGAACTCGATATCGAAATAGTCGTATATGTCGCTGATGGCGCGAATGGGGTCGGAGACGATTCGTTCAAAGGGCAAGTCGTAAAACTGGGCGGCTGGCTGGCGCGCGCGGGCTTGCATCATGCCGTCGATTCCCCTGTGCCAAAGCTCGAGGGTTGAGCGACCAAAGCCGGCCTGATCCATATTCTCGTTCAGAGCGCCCCGCGCGGTCCAACAAAGGCTGCAAACAGAGGGAATCAGGGAAACGGGGTCGCGGTGGGTCTGGATAATGCAGGCGTCGGGGTAGACCTCAAGGAGCGCGTCCAGATCGAAGAGGTGTGTCGCATCCTTGAAGAGCCACCGCTTCTCGGGCTCGCGATGGCCGATTAGTTGAACGTTTCGCAGATGGCGGCGGTAGACCGGCGTCATGTCGCAACTCGCCCACCAACTCGCGTAGCTCGGCACATGCGCATTCGCTTCGTAGGAACTGTGCGCGAAATTTTGCGCGAAGAGATTCCAGCACTCGTCTGGAAGGTGTGCCTCTATCTCGTGGATCGCTTTCATTTCAGGGCTGCGATCGAAGATCATTCGCACGCGTTCTGCTGAAGCGAGGAAGTCCTCGTCACTCGACCATGCATCACGCGAAGGACGCGGCTTAGGCGCACGCTCAAGCCAATGCTCAAGTGCTTGGATCTTAGGGTCCTGGGCAATGAGATGATGCAAAGCGGTCGTACCTGTCCGCGGCAGGCCGATGATCACGAGGGGCCGCGTTACTTGATGGCTGCGGGCTTCAGGGAACTGATGATGGCCGGCTTCGCAGAGAAGCCGCGCCTGAAGCGCATCGCCAATCATGGCCTGGAGCGCGAATTCCCCGATGGGGGTCAGCGATGCGTCTTCGTCGAGGGACCGACAAAGCATTTCAAGTGCTGCTCGGTACGAAGGATCGCCGAAATCGTCCAGCCCTCGTGCTTGCGCGGCACTCGCGTGCATCGCGTCGATCGATCCAGTGAATTGAAACGCACCCAAAGTCGGTCTCCCCTGATACGAAACGATAGACGAATGTACCTCGGCAGGCTGCGCCGAGTAGCTATCGTGCAGGGCGAGTGAATATGTTTCCGCGCAGTCGAGCGAGCGCGATAGAGAGGAAAGTGAAGATGAGACGAGATCGAAATGGGCGGAGTCATCTGCGCGGTGGGCGAATTGTGGTTGGGTTTGCGGGGTCGTTACTGATCCTTTTGGCCTTCTCGGGTTGTGCCGCGTTAGGGCTCTCCTCGAACGGCCTCAAAGCACCCGAGGCGCCCACGCTCATTCGCATTGATGAGCCGAATCCATACCGCGACCTCGCCAGCGTGCGCGCATTCGATCAGCTTCATACGGCGATGGCCGAAATGAAAGAAGGTGTGTTGGCGGACGCGGAGACCGAGCGCGAAGCGTACGAGGGCATGCGCGCAATTCTTCGGGTGCTGGCTATGTCCATCGACACCGCGGCGGACGCGAACCACAAGGCGCCGCATTTCGCGCGGATGGATACGAAAATTCGCAAAGTGGGTGGAGACAACCCAGATGCCGAATACGACAATATCAAGCTTGATAACGAGTGGGATTACGTCATTCTCGGAAACGTCGGCTCTGTTAGGCATCTTAGCTTCACGATTAACGGAAGCCGAGGCGCCGACGGACGTGCCGGCAAACTCGGCTATTTCAATGAGCGTACCCTCAAACCTGACGCGGATGGTAAATTCGAGATTCACCTCACGAAAGAAGACGACGGCGGAGAGAACTGGGTCGATACGTCCGAGGGTGTCAGCGGCATCCTCGTTCGGCAATATATTGGCGATCGCGAGAAGGAAGTTCTTGCGACCTACGACATCTCGGTGGTCGGCCGCGAACCCGATAGCGAGATTCCGTACTCGACCGACGGCGAAGTCGCCCGAGGGATCGTGGGCACGACCTACGGCATGAAGTACATGCTCACGATGCACCGGACGATTATGCCGCAGATGTGGGATTCGCCGAACGAATTCGCTCGGCTCAATTCCGATGATTTCGGGGCCGACATCAGCAGTAGCGACAATCTTTATATGCTCGGCACCTACCAGGTCGCCGAAGACGAGGCGCTCGTGATCGAAACCGAGCCGCTTGATGTTCGCTACTGGAACCTGGCGATCGAATCGCGATGGCATGAGTCGGTTGATTACGCAACGCGAAGAACCCACCGCAGCATGGACGACGTGACAATCGACGCTGATGGCAAGCTCCGCTTCGTCTTGGCACACGGCAAGACGCCGCATCCGAACTGGTTGGACACAGGTGGCCACGTCGAGGGTTTTATGACTTTTCGGTGGGTGGGCGAGCGCGATAGTGAGACACCGACGCCGACGGTGATCCGGGTGAAGCGCGCCGATGTTCCGGCGGTTTTGGCAGAGCGGATAGAAATGGGCGGCGACGGCCGCTAAGGGCATGGTGCGCGCTTCTCAGTGGAAGCGCGTGCGCAACAGACCGGTAGGAACTCGCGATGGCTGCGAGTTCTACGGTCTTTTTGTTAGTTGTCGGAGATAGCCCTCATAAGGTTTCGGAAACAGCCGATGGAATCCCTCAGTGAATGCGCGAGGAATGGGAATGCCCACCCGAGCGCGAGAGGATTCCATTCAACGACTACCCCGAAAAGTCTTTCACTCGCCGGGCTGTGGAGCGCGAACAGCGCCGGGTCGTCGAAGAACTCGATCTCGCTCATCGCCCGCTCTATACGCTTTCTGCCGATCGGTATCTGAGAGTCTACGAAGCGGGTCCAAAAGGGCATGAAATCTTGGCCCGTGTGAGTGCACTGCAAAGCAGGATCTCTGATGTCGTGGCGTTGTCTATGAAGGCGGACGGCCTGGCGCAGGACAATGCACCTAGCGAAGTGGATTCGACGATTCGCTGATCGAGAATTCCCCGCGCGAACGATTCATGTTCTTCACGCGCACCACGCGGAGAAGAGCGGACGAGCCTTAGGCTCGTAGATCCCTGAAGCCGCTTGCGGCCGATGCGCCTCAGCTCCAAGTTGGAGCTGGGGCGCAGTCGTTTTATACGTGCTCGACAGACTGCCTGGACAGACTACGCTCGTCTGACACTTTGGATGTTGAGGAGCTGGGGCATGGATTCCGATCAGATCATTCGCGACTTTTGTGCGGCCTGGGGGCGTGGGGACGTTGAAGTTCTCATGAACGCTTTCACCGACGACGCCGTCTATCACAATATCCCGATGGATCCGGCGAAGGGTAAAGATGCGATTCGTGCTGTGATCGAGGGCTTTATGAAGATGAGCCCCGGTGGTGTCGATTTTGAGATCCTTAACCAAGTGACCGCTGGCAATCTCGTCTTGAATGAGCGCATCGATACCTTCGTGGTCGATGGAAAGAAGAGCGGCGGTCCTGTGGCGGGAGTGTTCGAGCTCGACGCTGACGGGAAGATCAAAGCCTGGCGCGACTACTTCGACATGAGCGCGTTCCAGGCCGATTGAGTTGACACAATCATCTCCTGGTGAATCATCTCCTGGTGAAGGTGGCGTGTCCTCAAATTCTGGCGAGGGTGATTCGGGCGAATTGAGTGCCGGCGTGACGCGTTATGCGCTCGGCATGTTGACGCTCGCCTACGCATTCAATTTTATTGACCGCCAAATCCTGGTCATTCTGCAGCAGTCCATTAAGGATGAGATGGGGCTCATGGATTGGCAGCTCGGGCTGCTATCGGGCTTCGCCTTCGCGCTGGTCTATGTGACAGCGGGGATCCCGATTGCCTACTGGGCCGATCGCGGAAACCGACGTAATATTATTGCGATCGCGGTGACGGTCTGGAGTGGCATGACCGCGCTGTCGGGGTTCGCGCAGAACTTCGGACAGCTCCTGATGGCGCGCGTCGGTGTTGGGCTGGGAGAGGCGGGAGGCAGTCCGCCGGCTCACGCGATGATCAGCGACTATTTCCCACCAGAACGGCGTGCCTCGGCACTGGGGTTTTATTCCGCGGGACTTCATTTCGGAATCGTGCTTGGCTTTTTGATAGGCGCAGTGATCGAGGAGATGTTGGGTTGGCGCGCGGCCTTCATGGCGGTCGGCCTGCCGGGGGTGGTCTTCGCCTTGGTCTTTTTCTTCACGGTTAAGGAGCCCGAACGCGGGCGTTTTGATGGCGCGGATGCTGCGAGCTACAAGCCGACACTCGGGGAGACATTCAGCGTCCTCGTAGAGTTTCGCTCTTTTTGGTGCATTGCAGTCGGCTGCGGCCTAACGGCCTTCGGCGGTTACGGCGTGGGTAACTTTTTGCCGCCATTTATGGAACGGACCCACGAACTGACCGGCCTCACACTCGGCATCGTGATGGCCATCGGTGGCGGCGGAGCGGGGCTCTTTGGCACGTTGATGGGAGGGCGGATCTCGGATTCGCTCGGGACGCGTGATCGGCGCTGGTATCTATGGTTGCCGGCGATCGCGGGAACCATGGCGTTCCCGTTGATTATTCCCATGCTGCTTTGGGGAGACGTGATGGTCGTTGTGCCCTTAATGGTCGTCGTGACTGCACTCACGAATACCTATTTGGGGCCGTGCTTGGCGACGTGTCATGCTTTGGTGCCACCGTCTATGCGTGCGCTGACTTCCGCGATTCTTTTCTTCGTCCTGAACCTGATTGGGCTGGGGATGGGGCCGCTGACCGCTGGGCTTTTGAGTGATCACTTTACGGAGCTCTACGGCGTGGATGGGCTGCGCTATGCGCTGCTCTGCGTGGCCACGATCTCGGCGACGGGGGTCTTTATGTTCGTGCTAGGTGCGAAATACCTTCCGGGAGACTTCGAACGCCGCGAGCGGCTACTCGCCGAGTCGAGATAGCCCGCACTAAATAGTCGAACCGAGACAGAACACACGGCGGGAAATAAGAGATAGGTAGCCGGCGAGTCTGCTTTAGAGCCCCTTGGGCTTTGTGCCGATGACCTCGTCCGCTTCGAGCTGGGCGAGCTGTTCGGCGGTGATCCCGACCTCTGAGAGGATTTCGGCGTTGTGCTGGCCCATCGTCGGACAGGGCGTTCGATTCCAGCGGTCGATCGTGGCGAATCGAAAGGGCGGCCGAACGACGGGATGAATTCCGACGATTGGGTGATCGACGTCTTCGTGGAACCCTCGGGCTTGGAATTGGGGATGCTTGTACTGAATTCGCGCGTCCCATACGCCCGCGGCCGGAATGCCCTTGGCCAGCAGCGTTGCGACGAGCGCCTCGAGTTCTTGGCCTGCGCAGAAGCTGGCGAGCGCGTCATCAATTGCATCGTGCTTCCGCCTTCGTCCTGAGTGCGTGGAGAGTTCTTCGTCTTCCGCCCACGACGGATGACCCAGGACCTCCTTGAGCGCGCTCCATTCGTTGTCGTCGCGTACGACAAGGGCGAGCCAGTTCTCACTTCCTGCGCAGGCATAGACGTTCTGCGGAGCGCCTTGAGGGCTGCGGTTTCCGTCGCGCTCAAGTTCCACGCCATAGGCCGACCATTCGACCGCAAGCTCAGCCGCCGCGTTGAGGGCGCCTTCGATCATGCTGCATTCGAGGAGATGTCCACGGCCGGTCTGCTCACGCTCGGCGAGGGCTACTTGGGTTGCGAAGGCGGCGTGCATTCCCGCAAGTGGATCGCAGGGGCCGCGCTGAATGCGCGGCTGATCGTTGGCGTGGCCAGTCATCCAGGCGAGGCCCGACATCTGTTCCATCGTTTGCGCGAATCCGACGTTGTCACGCCACGGACCTGATAGGCCGAAGGCGGGCATTCGGACGACGATCGCTTTCGGGTTGATCTTATGAATGTGTTCCCAATCGAGCCCGAAGTTTTCGATGACACGCGGCGAAAAGTTTTCGATGAATACGTCGCATTCGGCGATCAACTTCTTGCACAGATCAAGGCCTGCAGGGTCTGTTAGGTTCAGCGTAATCCCGCGTTTGTTCGTGTTCGCGGCGAGGGTGATTGCGCTTCGCTCCCACCAGGAGGGCTCGCTGATGTAGACGCCGCCCGCCATTCGCATGCCGTCGGGGCGCTGAATCGCTTCGACCTTGACTACGTCTGCGCCGAGGTAGGCCAACATTTGACAGGCGGACGGGCCTGCCCACCATGCGGTTGTGTCGATGACCCGAATGCCAGCGAGGGGCAAGTCCGGATGTTGCCCCACAGCGGGAGCGATGCCCGGCTGTGGTCGCTTGCGCGGTTCGATTGAGTCTTGGTGCTCGCCCACTTCTGGAACCGCTTCAAAGGGGCGCGGCCCTTCTCCATCAAGCAGGTAGGGCGGACGTGGCTGAAGGAATCCGCCAGTTGGATTCTTCTTGAAGACGCCACGTTCTTTCAGGTGGACGTGGTCGAACACGGTCTTGCCGGTGTTGACGGGGGCGACGGGAATTCGAAGCAGCGAAGCGCGTTCTACGACCTCGGCGGTCGTGTGCTGCGTGGTCCAGGCGCGAACGATTTCGTTCCACTCGTCCATCTTGGCCATCCGCGTGCCCATAATGGCCCAGTCGGTTTCGGCGATGAGGTCTGGTCGTTCGATCATGAGCAGGAAGTCAGTGAACTGCTGATTGGTGTTGGTATTGAATCCGACCCAGCCATCTTTGGTCGGTTCGATTGATGGGAGTTCAACTGAGCGCGGGCCGCCGAGCGGCTCGGGGCGACCGTTCATATGGTCCATCAAGTCGAGATATGTCGTGGAGCCGATATTCATCACTTCGCAGAGGGAGAAGTCGACGTGTTCGCCTTGGCCCGACGCGCGTGCTCGTCTTGCTGCCGCCAAGCCGGCGACCGCAGCAAATGTGCCACCGATCCATTCCGTGATTCGTCCACCGCACATGATGGGCGGCTGGCTCTGTAAGCCGCGTACGGAGATCGCGCCGCTATGTGCCTGCACAGTGAGGTCGGCGGCGGGCGTGCCTGTGAGCGGGCCGCCTAATCCGTAGTCAGAGATCGAAAGAACGACGAGACCCGGATAGCGCTCGCATAGCGCTGCAGCGTCCATCTCGCCGCCTGAGGTTTCGACTAGCAGGTCCGCGCCTTGCAGGAGGGCGTCGACATGTTCGTCATCCATCGACCCGACGACCGACTTCTTCGACGTATTCAGGAACTGGAAGAGAGCGCCATCTTTGCCTTGAAGGTCTTGCCCGCTTGAAGTCCAGCTGCGCAGCTTGTCGCCACCGGCAGGTTCCACCTTGATGACTTCAGCATAGGCATCCGCCATCAGCTTCGTGGTATAGGCCCCAGCGATTCGATCGCTGAAGTCGACGATGCGTAGATCACGTAAGCCTTGCATGGGAGTTCCTCGGGTCTAATGACGGCAAATGGGAGCAATACACGGCGTCGGGTACGCCGAAATCGGTTCCGAAACTATAGGACGATTGGGCCGCCGCGCCGGGCGAAATTGTTTATGCTTATTGGGTTAATTTCACGCGTCGCATCCCAATTAAGGAGTCCAGCATGGCTGAGGTTCACGATTCGTTCTGCCGATTTTGTCACGCTTCCTGTGCCATCAAGGTCACCGTCGAAGACGGGCGCGCCGTCTCGGTGATCGGTGCCAAGGATAATCCGGTTTATCACGGATACACGTGCGCGAAAGGGCGCGCGCTGCCGGAGCAGCACGCGAACCCGTCGCGAATCCTGCACACGATGAAGCGGGACGACGAAGGGAACCACCATCCGGTTCCTGTCGAGCAGGCGATGGATGAGATTGCAGAAAAGCTCTCGCGCATCGTCGCGGAACACGGCCCACGATCGGTTGCGCTCTACACGGGGACGTTCTCGTTTCCCTATCCAGCTGGCGCGCCGATGGCTGGGGCGTGGCTTCAGTCGCTGGGCTCGCCGATGTTATTCACGAGCGCGACGATCGATCAGCCAGGGAAAATGATCGCACCGGCGCTTCATGGCACGTGGGGTGGTGGGCCGTATAATTTCGACGATGCTGATGTTTGGATGCTGCTAGGTGCGAATCCGACGATCTCGAAGTCGATTGGTGTTCCCTGTATGAATCCCGGCAAGCGCTTGCATGATGCATTTAAGCGCGGGTTGCAGTTAATCGTGATCGACCCGCGACGGAGCGAAGCCGCTCGCGATGCAGCGATCTTTCTGCAACCGAAGCCCGGGGAGGATCCGACGATCCTGGCGGGCATGATCCGTGTGATTCTCGCCGAAGGCCTCACCGACGAGTCCTTCGTTGATGCCCATACTCAAGGCCTGACCGAACTTAGAAGTGCTGTCGAACCTTTCACCCTCGATTACGTTGAACGCCGAGCGGGCGTTCCGGGTGAAGACGTGGCGCGTGCCGCGCGACTATTTGCCTCTCTATCCAATGGTGGGGTGAACGTGGGGACTGGGCCTAATATGGCTCCGCGCGGGAACCTCACTGAATATCTTGGCCTCGTGCTGAATACACTCACGGGACATTGGCGACGCGAGGGTGAAGCTCTGCCTAACCCAGGAGTGTTGATGGCACCGAGCCCGTCGAAGGCGCAAGCCTTCGATCCATACCCAGCCTGGGGCTTTGGTGAGCACCTGCGCGTGCGTGGCCTGACGAATACAGTTGCCGGAATGCCGACGGCCGGGCTCGCAGACGAAATCCTGATGCCCGGGGAAGGGCAGGTGAAGGCGCTCTTCAGCCTCGGTGGGAATCCGATGGCGGCTTGGCCCGATCAGGATAAGACGCTTGCGGCGATGAACGAACTCGAGTTGAACGTGAGCCTAGATATCAAGATGTCCGCGACGGCGAAGCTCGCGGATTATGTGATCGCTCCGAAGCTTTCGCTTGAAGTGCCGGGGATGACGCTGCCGACCGAGTCGCTCACGCCGTATGCGATGGGGTACCCCGAGCCTTATGCGATGTACTCGCCGGCGATCGTGGATCCGCCGGAAGGCTCGGATGTGATCGAGGAATGGGAATTCTTCTATGGCTTGGCCCAGCGAATGAAGCTCCCGCTCACGCTCGCCGCTTCTTACGAATGGGGACCGGACGCAGAGTCGCCGGAAGTGACCGAGCTTGATATGAGTCGCCCTCCGACCAACGACGAACTCTTCGAAGCCCTGACGAAGGGCGCGCGGGTTTCGCTCTCCGAGGTTAAGAAACATCCGGAGGGAGCCATCTTCCCCTACGAAGCACTCGTCGAGCCGGCTGACGCCGACGCGACGGGTAGACTGGAATTCGCGGACCGCACCATGATGGGCGAACTAGCAGAAGTCGCGCTGGAGCCGATTGACCGCGATTCTTACTATGCCTTCCGGCTCGTCAGTCGACGTCTGCCCGACGTGCATAACTCCGCCGGTCGAGACATCCCGAAGCTAGTTCGGAAATGGTCTTACAACCCGGCCTTCATGAATCCCGAAGACCTCGCGGAACACGGGCTCGAGAAGGGCGACATGATTGAGATCACTTCGAGTCATTCCTCGATTCTCGGCATAGTAGAGCCGGAAGCGGGGATTCGTCGGGGCGTGATCTCGATGCCCCATGCGTTCGGAGATGCCCCAGGAAGTCCGGACGACAAGGACGTGCGAAAAATCGGTAGCAATACGGGTCGACTCTCGAGCGTGGAGCGTAATTGCGACCCCTATAGCGGGATTCCTTTGATGAGCGCGATTCCGGTGAACATTACTGCCGCAGAAGAACGCATCTCCGGGTAGGCGGTCTAGTAAGAGCAATCAGCGGCCGAGCGGACGCGAAGAGCGACGTGTCGGTAGACAATAATGGAGAGACCTTGATGTCAATTTTGGATCTGAGCGGTCGAGGCGCGTTAGTCGTTGGCGGCGGACAGGGAATGGGGCGAGCAACGGCTCTGCTCTTGGCGCAAGCCGGCGCTAACCCCGTGGTGGTTGACCTCGAACAGGATCGCGCGGACGGGGTTGCCGCTGAGATCGAGGCGCTCGGGCGGAAAAGCGTAGGCCTCAGCTTTGACGTGACGAAGCCTGAGGGGGCGAACGAGGCGATCGCTGAAGCCGAGCGCGCGACCGGCCAGCTAGACATTGTGGTGAATATAGTCGGCGGCGCTTCCTGGTCGCCTTTGCTCTCGGTCGACGACGAGACCTGGGAGCGAGACTTCGACGTCAACCTTCGGCACCACCTGTACGTGGGGCGAGCGGCAGCGCGCAACTGGGTCGCGAACGAACGTCCAGGTGTGCTTTGTGTGGTCGCCTCGATCTCCGGAATGTTCGGCGCAGCAAGGCATGGTGCGTACGGCGCCGCGAAGGCCGGTGTGCTGAGTTTCGTGAAAACGGCAGCCGAAGAGTGGTGGCCCCACGGCATTAGGGTGAACGCGGTCGTCCCAGGAACGGTCCGCACTCCACGGATGGAAGCGGAATGGGCAGCGGGTACGACGCCACGTCCGGCGGCAGACTTGTTGGGTACGATCGCGGAACCCGAAGATATCGGCGGGGCGATCAGCTTCTTGGTGTCGGATCTCGCGCGGAAAGTGACCGGACAGGCGTTAGTCGTCGACGGAGGCTGGACGACCCGCTTCCCATATTCGCTGACCTAGCAAAAGGCCGCATCGGCAGAATTAATCGCACGAGAGGAGCAGGGATTGAAGCTCGATCTACTCTACGAAATAGACGCCCCGAAGCCCTGGGGCAAGGAACATCCCTATGGCCAGCGTGAGCGAGAGCAGCAGGCCTATTACGACGCGATCGAACAGATCAAGCTCGCGGACTCGCTAGGCTTCGAAACGATCTGGGCCGTTGAACATCACTTTCGCGAAGGGCGGTCCCATTGTCCTGCGCCGGAGGTCTTGCTCGGGGCGCTGAGCCAGGTCACCGAAAATATCAATATGGGTTTTGGTGTGAGCCTGACGCCTTTCGGCTTTACGCATCCGGCTCGGATTGCCGAGAAGGTTGCGACCGTCGACATCCTTTCGCGAGGGCGATGCCAATGGGGCACGGGCCGATCGACGCCAATGGAGCAGACGGCATTCCATGTTGACCGTGAGAAGTCACGTGACGATTGGAAAGAGGCGATTGAGATCGTTTGCGGCATGTGGCGCGAGGAGCGCTTCTCCTACAAGTCGGACCGGTTCGAGTTTCCGGAGCGAGTCGTGACCCCGAAGCCTTATCAGGATCCGCATCCACCGTGTTGGATGGCAGCAACCTCTCCCGGATCAGCTGAAGTGGCCGGAGAGAACGGGCTCGGCATGCTTAGCTTCTCGATCATGCAGCCGCTTGAGCAGATGGCGCGACAGATTCAGGTTTATAGGGAGGCGCAGAAGCGCGCGAAACCTTTGACGGGTACGCACACGAACAAGGTCGCCGCATACACCCTCGTCCACTGCGCCGAGACGATGGACCAAGCAGTTGATAACGGGATCTGGGATTCTGTGGCTTGGTGGTACCAGAACCTGGCGCAGTTCACGCTGGATTGGGAGCTGCCGCACTTCTCCCAGGAAGAGCGCGACGCCGCCTTTCCTCTGATGCAGCCTCTCTTGGAGGGGAATGTTCCGATCGAGGCCTTTAGCGACGGCGACATGATTATCGTTGGAGATCCGGAAAAGTGTTTTGAGAAGATGTGTCACTACGCGGATCTCGGATGTGACGAACTGATTTGTTATGTGCAGTTCGGAGGTCACTCTCACGAGTCGGTGATGAAAACAATTGAATTGATCGGGAAGGAAGTACTTCCCGAGATCGAGAAATACACACCGAAGCCTCGAGTCGTGGCGGAATAGGAATCAGCATGCAGGATTTGAACAGCGTCTTCGGACTCGAAGGTAAGGTTGCAGTCGTGACTGGCGGCGCTTCGGGGATCGGTGAGTCGGTAGCCGAGGTACTCGCTCAGGCAGGAGCGAGTGTGGTCGTGGGTGACTTGCACGCGGAGGGGGCGGAAGCGACGGCGAAGCGCCTTCGAGAATCCGGGGCAAAAGCTGTCGCGGGCGGCGTGGATATTGCCAACCGCGACGAAGTGAATGCGCTTGTCGGATTGGCCGAGAGCGAGTTCGGCGGGCTCGACGTGCTCTGCAACGTGGCAGGGATGCCGCACGACGGCACACTAGAAGAACTGAACGACGCAGATTTTGACCGGGTCGTGTCGGTGAATATCAGAGGGACGCTTTATGGCTGCCAAGCAGCGATTCCGCTGATGGCCGCAAGGGGGGGAGGGAGCATCATTAATGTTTCCTCCGGCGCCATCGATTTGCCGGTCGCCGGTTTCGGTCTCTACTCCCTAACGAAGGCTGCCGTGGCGCAGATGACCCATACGCTGGCCCAAGAGGTGGGGGATCGTGGGATTCGAGTGAACGCCCTCGCGCCCGGGGCGACTATCACGAATTTCACGAAGCGTCGATTGAAGCAACCGGATGGATCGATCAATAGTGAAGACTTCGATCAGTTCATTGGATCCATGGAGTCGATGTCGCCCATCGGCCGCGTCGGCGAGTCTGTGGACCAGGCATGGCTCGTGCTCTATCTCGCTTCGGAAGCGTCACGTTTCTGTACGGGGCAAATCTGGCGGGCGAATGGTGGTGCGACCACCGGTCGTTAGTCCGCCGCCTAGCTCGTTTTCTATCTATTCTTAGCCTCAGATCAGTTCGGGCCCGAATCGGCCTGGGCGCGCGCGGACCCATACTGCGAGTTTCCGGGCGCTGGTGTGAGAGCACGTGGACTATTTGTGTCTGGCGGGCCATCGGAAGATTGACAGCCACGGATCTCGACGTAGGTTGGTTAGGTACATCGCTGCACGGGAATGGAGGGCCGAGGTTCTACACCCGTCCGGTGCGCACGTCGCGGAACTTCGTTGAGCGGTTCTTTTGAGATCGTTTGATGAACTTGCGGAGGCGTGCTGCCTGCGAAGACCGTGAATGATCTGTGCAGTTAGATGTACCCGGCAAATTTGCCGGCGGTCGAGGACGGGGGTGGGTTGATCCCGCCAACAGTCTTTAGCGTCAAGCGAAGCGCTTTGCAGAATCAGTGCGCTTAGCCAAAGCCGAGCGAACGCGTGTGCCACGCAGTTCCGCTGATCCTGGCGGCCTGCGGAATACACGACAGGCACCGCGTTGAGGGTGCATGGCTGGCTGCCCGTGTGGCGCTTCAAGGTCGAGTCTGTTGCTTCACAATAAAATGAGCAGGCTGTGCTGGTGTGAGAGCGCCGACTGGGTGGTGGGACGAGTGTGGAGATCGGGACGATCCCGGGAAACTCTACCGACAGGGCTGGAAGGTCGAGGTTCACGACCACACGACGTAGTCGAGCACCTCGGTGATCCGATTCTACTTGCCAGGAGAAACTCTGGTGGTGGGTCCCTTCCAAAAAGCCCAAAGCGTTCCGTCGGAGGATCGATCAGATCGACTGCCGCCTCGGCCGGCTTGGATGTTGTGTCGCAATGGACGACCAATTGACCGATAGCAGACGGCTAACGGACGGACCTAACGAGCTCCGGCGGTTCTGCCAGCTCGACGGCCAAAGAACGTGCCATCTCCGAGGGAGAGCCCGCTGCTATAGCCATCGATCGCAAGGCCGGAGGTTGACCTTCCGGCGCCGTATAGACCTGGCAACACCCGTCCTTCGGGATCGAGGATTCGCCCGTCCACGTCGGTTGCGAGTCCGCCGAGGGTAAACACCGCGTAGCGTGCGTTCTCCGTGGTGCAGTCGATTGCTCCGAATGGAGCGGTCGTGAGCGGCGTGAGGAATGGTTCGCGCTTTCCAAAAAGGGGGTCCACGCCGCGTTTGGCGTGCAGGTTGAAGACTTCGATGGTGGACTGCAGGGTGCCCTCGGGCAGACCAAGCTCCTCCTCGAGTTCCTTCGGTGTCTCGCCGACTGCGGCAAGTTCAAAGCCGTAGTCCGGTTTGACGTAGAAAGTATCGTCGACGATCAGCCAGCATCGTCCGTCTTGGCGAAGCAGGGCGTTGTCTCCGAGGCGTCCGTAGTAGGCATCCTCGTTGATGAAGCGCTGGCCCTGCGCATTCACAAGAAGTCCCGCCTTCAATTCCCAGGGCTGCGTCACTGGCAGCGAGACGGAGACCTTGTCTAGGTGACGCGTGCCTGCGCCGGCGGCCATGCCGAGCCGGATGCCCGAACCATCATCGCCGTCCGCCGCGACGCGCATTGAACATTTCCGAGCCTCGGGACGATAGGCGTCCAGCATCTCGTCGTTGAGGATGAATCCGCCGGTGGTGATGATGACGCCGCCACGGGCGCGAATCGTGTGCGACTCTCCGAAGGTCTCGACGCGTGCGCCCGTGATACGTCCGTCTCGCTCACGATAGAGCGCTGTGCAGATCGTATTGAATTTTGTTTTCGCTCCCGACGCTTCGACCGCCTCGCATAATGTGCTCATTACCTTATGTCCGGCCGCTCCGGGAACTGCAGCCACGTGTCCACGAGGTGCCGGGATCGCGAGGTCCCGGAAAGGAGCCACGTTCTCGGATCCCGACCAGACGAGGCCGTCGTCCGTGGGCGGCTCTCCGGATTGTCCGTAGTAGTAGGTCTCCTTGTACGGAACCCCTTGGGCGACCAGCCAGTCGAAATGTTCGACGCTGCCCTCGCAGTAGAGTTCGAGCTTGGCTTCGTCCCGCCCAGCACCCACCGAAGCCCGCAGATACTTCAGCATTTCCTCTGGCGAGTCATCGAAGCCGCAGGCCTTTTGAAGGGCAGTGCCCCCGCCTAGGTAGATTACGCCTCCGGACATGGCTGAGGTTCCGCCCCCGCCACCAGCTCGTTCTACCACTAAGGTTTCCGCGCCTACTTCGCGGGCTCCCAGAGCGCTCGCAGCCCCCGCTGCGCCGAGGCCGACGACAAGCACATCGACTTCCTCGTCAAACGCATTGAGCGTTCCTGCGTCGAGGATCTGAGTTTCCATATGAGCGGTCTCCTGAGATTAGGGTGGGCTAGTCGCCTATCGCGTGGCACGCGACGACCGGTATGCCGAAGGGCGGCAAGGGGGACGAACGAATTATTTAAAGGCGATACCCGCCATCGACGCCGATGACTTGCCCGGTAATGGGGCCACCGCCGGCAGAGGCGAGGAGGACGCACATGGGGCCAAGCTCCGTTGGTTCTAGGATCCGGCGCTGAGCGCTCTCGGATTCGGCGCTGGTTCTTGCTTCTTCGGCGGATACGCCTTGGTATTTGCCAAGGGTGTCGAAGTCAACGAGATCTGTTTGAGTCCAGCCGGGGCAGACACAATTGACGGTGATGCCATGCCTCGCCAAGTCGACTGCCAGTTGTTTGGTCAGCCCCGTCAGCCCGTGCTTCGCGGCTGTGTAGGCGGGACTCGCCGCCGCGTGTCGGGAAGCGCCGGAGCCGATATTGATGACACGACCCGAGCCGCGCGCTTTCATGGAATGAACTGCAGCCTTCGTGGGCCAATAGGCGGCTGTTAGGTTGAGCCGCAGGTTGGCTTCGAAACCGTCATCCTCCCCGGCTTCGCCCGCAAAGATGTCTGAGTTTCCGCCTGCGGATCCGCCGACGTTGTTCACGAGGATGTCGATCCCGCCGAATCGTTCAATCGCCTGTCGCACCGGTTCTCCGGCTTGCGCGAGATCGGCGGCATCCGCCACCACAGGCGTGGCACCGATTTCGCCGGCAGTTTTTTCGAGGACGTCAGCGCGTCGGCCAGAGATCACCACTTGCGCGCCAGCCTCGACCAGTGCTGCTGCAATTCCGGCGCCGATGCCGCGGGAGCCGCCAGTGACGACGGCAACGCGGCCGGCAAGAAGGGGTGTAGAGGGGAAGGGCGGGTTTGAGGCCATGGCGGAATCTCCGAAGGGGGTTCGCTAGCTCGGCGTGTGCTCGAGCGGGGACTTGTAGTAGCGCGCGACC
This sequence comes from Myxococcota bacterium, assembly GCA_041440805.1. Classification (GTDB taxonomy): domain Bacteria; phylum Myxococcota_A; class UBA9160; order UBA9160; family UBA4427; genus UBA4427. Next base: position 25,920 of record JASDVF010000008.1, read on the forward strand.
GTCGCCGCGACGACGTAAACGACGCGGCTGGACCATTTTCGTCGCGGGAAGGGCTTGCCCAGATACTGCTCGGAAAGTGCATCGAGCACGACTAGGTCATTGTCGTCACGGGTTTCGATGACCCGCCCACGAATCAGGACTTGCTCGTAGGGATTGCGATAGTCGGTCACCGAGAGCGCGACCCGACCGTCGAGTGCGAGATTCTTTCCTTTAACGCCGCGGCTGTCGGTGGCGATTAGGATGTGATCGCCTTCCCGTCCGACCCAGACAGGTTCAACCTTCGGCGCGCCGTCGGGCATGAGGGTCGCAACCGAGGCGAAGTTGGGCGAATCAAGGAGTCGCCGAGCATCCTGGCCGAGAGCCACCTGCGTGCGGGCGCCTTTCGATGCGTCTGCTGTGTCGTTATTCGGATCGGTCATGGTGTGCCTTGTTTATGGGGAAGAGTTTACGGGGAAGAGTCTGTGCGGAGGTGACTGTGTGTTTATATGACCCAGGACAAGCACGTTAGGCATGCCGGCAACTGACGGACAGGGCTTCGCCGGTGAGATAGCTGGCATAGTCCGAGGCTAGGAATACGATCGCATTTCCGATTTCCCAAGTCTCGGCAGCACGGCCGAGAATTTCATTCTCGCGAATCATCTGCTCAAGGAATTCCGGGCTCGATACTTTCTCAAGGTGGGGATGAATCGCGAGACTCGGGACGACCGCGTTGACGCGGATGCCGTGTGGAGCCGCTTCGCTGGCTGTACATCTTGTGAAGGCCAGTACACCCGCTTTCGAGGCACCGTAGGCGGATTGTCCTGCCTCGGCTCGCCAGGCGCAGATGCTCGAGATATTGATGATGCTTCCGCGGCCTCGCTCGATCATGCCAGGCAGGGCAGCACGCGTCGTGCGGAAGGGGCCGCTCAAATTGATGTCCATTAAATTCAGCCACTCTTCGTTTGAGGTTTCGACGAGGGGTTTGGTCATCCCTAGTCCTGCGTTATTCACGAGGACATCGAGTCCGTCGAAGGTCTCCTCGGCCTGCCGAATCAGAGCAGCAACTTCTTTGTTGGAGCGGACATCGCAAGTTTGCCTCGCAACGGCCCTACCAATTTCGTCTTCGAGCTCATCGGCAAAATGCGTTAGGCGGCCCGCATGCACGTCGGAAAGCATCACGCGAGCGCCTTCTTCGGCACAGCGCTTCGCCGCCGCAAAGCCGATGCCGGTGCCCGCGGACGCGGTGACGAGGACCGAGCGACCTTCGAGCAGCGAATGGCCACTCGGGTAGGGAGGCGCCGGGGTTGGCACGAAGGCCTCGCTCATGCGAGCAACCCACCGTCAACGACGAGCGTCTGCCCAGTCATATATGAGGCCGCCGGGCTGGCAAGGAACCGAATTGCCCGCGCAATTTCGCGAGGCTCTGCGAGTCGCTTCATGAGGTTCTGCTCCGCCATGTCCTCCTCGAAGCTCGCACGTTTCTCCGGATCCGTTGGCAGAATCATATCCGTGGCGACTGAGCCGGGCGTAAGTGCGTTGACTCGGATCCCATCTTTGGCCCATTCCTGTGCGAGCGTCGAGGTGAAGTTCCGCATCGCGGCTTTCGAAGCGCAGTAGGCGCCGAGCCCGCGCATGGGCTGATGCGCACAGGCGGCAGTGACGTTCACGATGGCCGGGACTTCGCTGCGGATGAGCAAAGGATGGGCGGCCTGGCAGAGAAAGACCGCGGCTCGAGTGTTGACGCCAAATACTTCGTCGAACTCGGCTTCGGTCAGCTTCCCGACGGAATGCGGCCGAAGAATGGCGGCGTTATTCACAAGGATGTCGAGCTTTGAAGTCGCGCCGGCTACGGCTTCGATTAGCCGTCGGCCGGCTTCGGGTTCGGATGCTTCGTAGGCGACAGCGTGGGCACGGGCTCCTTTTTCGGCGAGCCGCTCGGCGACGGCGAGGGCTTCGGAATGACGTCGCCCCGTGATGATGACTTCCGCTCCGGCTTCCGCGAATTCTTCCGCGACGGCGGCGCCTATACCGCGAGTTCCGCCGGTGATAAGCGCGACGCTTCCTTCGAGGGCGAAGGGTTGATCGACTGCGCTGCGTGTCATCCGAATTCTCCGATGCGATTCATTCCAGAGCGAAAGGGCTCGTCCGTTCTAGCTGCTCTGCTATTCCGGCCCAGTCTATTCGGGCCCAGTCTATTCCGGCGTAGGCACTTCCGGTTTAGGCACTGTCGGCGGCCATTCGCCGCCGCCATAAACCTCAAGAGCGGCGCCTGAGACGTAGCTCGAATCTCGGGCGGCGAGGAATAGAACGGCGTGGGCAATTTCCTCAGGGCGTGCGAAGCGGCCAGCTGGAATCGCGCTGGTGATCTTTCGCTTCGACTCGCCATCGCCGAAATGGTCTCCCGTGAGTTCCGTCTCCACGAGGCCGGAAACGATGCAGTTGACGCGAACCTGCGGGCCCCATTCGACTGCGAGTGAAGTGGTCGCATTCATGAGGCCGGCTTTGGCAGCGCCGTAGGCGGCGCCGGTCGGCGTGGGACGATGAGACGAGATACTCACGATATTCACGATTGAACCGCCGTGAGGGAGGTTCTTCATATGCTGGTGGACTTGCGTCGACAGCACGAGCGGGGCGTTCAAGTTGAGTTCGAGGATCTTGTTCGTGAGCTTGGGGGGTGCGGTGGCGCTGTCGACGGCAGGCGCGCCCCCAGCGTTATTCACGAGAATATCGATTCCGCCAGCGTGCTCCGCACAGCGTTCGAGCCACGCAGCGGTTGCTTCCGGATCACGAACGTCAACGCTCTCGCAGGTGATTTGATCCGAGCGGTACGGCTCTTCGGGAAGCCTGCGACTGCAGGTGAAGACGCGCGCGCCGGCTTCGGCGAAGGCCTCGCAGATTTGGCGACCTATGCCGCGAGAGCCGCCGGTAACGACAGCGGTTTGATCATTGAAATCGTATCGGGTCTTGCCGGAGCTCATGTTCGGGTCTCGGGTTCCACAAATTTGAAGGGTGAAGTAAGAGGACTCGCAGTGTAGTGCACGATTCGCGGTCTAGTGGCCCCCGCAAATCACGTCTGATCAGCGTGTCCAAAAGTCGCTATACCCGGGAAGCTGAGGGGGGCTCATGATGATGGCAACGCCAGAAGATCCGGGTTCGGGAAAAGAAGCGGGAGAGGATCCCGCGAACAGCTTTTTGGTTCGGCTGGTGACGCATCCAGTCACCACGTGGGTGATTCGAACTTTCTCCGCGCGGATAGACCCATGGCTCTATCGTCGCACGAACGGCCGCTTCCATTCGATGGGCACGGGCTCCGAGTCGATGGTGACGATTACCATGACCGGCCGAAAGTCGGGGAAGCCGCGCGCTGTGCACCTAGCTTGCGTTCATTACGAGGGGGATATCTTGATCGTCGCGAGTGCGATGGGTCAGGAGAAGCATCCGGGCTGGCGCTACAACCTCGAAGCGAATCCGGAGTGCGATGTGCAGACACTCGGCGAGTCCTATCGCGCTCATGCACGCGTACTGACGGGGCCGGAGAAAGCTGAAGTCTGGGACAAAATGCGGTTGGAGATTCCGATGATCTTCGTGTACGAGAAACGTACGGATCGCAAAATTCGAGTCTTTCGATTGAGCCGCGCCTAGGAATTCGTTGCCGGCCGCACTTTCGCGCAGACGGAGCGGTGAACATCTATTAGGTGCGGGGCTTTCCTACGAGCACGCCCCCGTCGACGACGTAGTCTGCGCCCGTGCAGAACGACGACTCGTCACTCGCCAAAAAGAGGACGACTTCGGCAACCTCGCGCGCTTCCGCCATGCGCCCGAGCGGGTAGCCGCCATACGCTTCGTTGTACTGATCATCGGTCCAGCCCTTGCGTTCGGTCATCTTTGTTTTTGTGGGGCCGGGGACGACGACGTTGACTCGAATACCTTTCGGACCCAATTCGATGGCAGCAGTTTTTGTTAGGCCACGGACGCCGAATTTCGAAGAGGCGTAGGCGGACATGTTTTCGCGGCCTTCGAGGCCCTGGACCGACGAGAAATTGATGATCGAGCCACCGCCTCGTTCTGTCATTCCCTGCATGACCGCCTTGATCCCGAGGAAGGGACCCACGAGATTTGTATTCAGGACCTTCTGGAACATCTCGAGATCCGTCTCTTCGAGGGGCTTCACTCGGATCATGCCCGCATTGTTCACAAGGATGTCGAGGCCGCCGAAGGCCTTGGTTGCGTCTGCGACGGCAGAGGACCATGCGTCTTGGCTACTGATGTCCAGCTCGACGAAGCGAGCGGCGTCCGAGCGGAGAGCATTAAGCTCATTGGCGAGCGCCTCGCCTTCGTCCGTTCGACGATCGGCGAGTACGACCTTCGCGCCTTCTTCGATGAAGCGTCTCGCAGTCGCAGCACCGATCCCGCGTGCTGCCCCAGTGACGAGAGCGACCTTGCCTGCGAGTCTTCCTGGCGCGGTCATCGAGTGACCACGCGATCGCCGCGAACGAACGCGTCTCGCTGCTTGTCGCCATCGCCCATGATGTTCAGCTGATAGGTGTAGCCTTGCTCCATTCGGTAGTTCGTATGCATCTCGTGGACGTCGAGATGATTGAGGGCGGCTTTCGCGAAACGGACCGCGGCAGCGGGCTTCTGGATGATTAGGTTGGCGATTTCGCGCGCCTTGGCCATCAGATCCTCGGGTTCCGTTACGTAGGCGACGGTGCCCCAGGCGTGGAGCTCCGCGGCGGTGGCGGGCTTGCAGGTGAGCGACATCTCGCGGAGTTTCATGGGCGCGACGAGTTTTGCCAGATGGGACGCGCAGCCGAGCGCGCCGTTGTCGACTTCGGGCAAGCCGAAGCGCGCCTTACTAGAGGCGACGATCATGTCGCAGCTGGCGACGAGTCCGATCCCGAGCCCCATGCAGAAGTCGTTGACGGCGGCGATGACAGGGACGCTCGTGTGATAAATCTGGTTGAAGGTCTCGTAGCAGGCCTCGCCGGAGCTGAGCAGATGCTCAAAGCCTTCGACGCTCTGCATTTCCTTGATGTCGATGCCGGCGTTGAAGCCTTTGCCTTCGGCGGTGAGGATGATGACCCGTACGTCTTTATTTTCGTCGAGCTCACGAAACGTGTCCCGGATCTTCCACGTGTCAGCGACGGTGATAGAGTTCACAGGCGGGTGGTGCATCACCACTTCGGCGACGTGATTTTCGATCGTGCAGTGAATGCTCATCGGCGGGTCTCTCTTCCTTCGTACGGTTAAAAGTACGGCAAGATGGGATCAGTGGGGCAGGGTGCGACGTTCGCTCATGGAGTCGAACGACGGCCGTCGGTTGAGGTACTTTCGCAGGTCTGCGGCTGGCGGCAATCGTTGCCCAGCCCTACGAGCTATAAGGAAGAAGATTTTATGAGCGAGCCCCAGAGTACGATTCCGAAGATCATCAGCGTCGACGATCACGTCGTCGAGCCGCCTCATCTGTGGGAGTCACGGTTGCCCGCGAAGTACAAGGACAAGGGGCCCCGGATTAAAATCTTGCCTCGGGGCGAACCGACATTGAAGGAAGGCGTCTGGGTCGAAGCGCCTGGTGATAGCGACGACATGGCGGCGTGGTGGCACTATGAGGACCACATTTATCAGTTGCGACTGATGATCGCGTGTCCAGGGCTTCCTCCCGAAGAAGTGAAGCCGATCGGCGTCACCTTCGATGATATTGCGCCGGGCTGTTGGCAGCCTAAGGCCAGGCTCGCGGATATGGATAAAAACCATGTCGAGGCGTCGCTCTGCTTTCCCAACTATCCGCGATTTTGCGGCCAGCTCTTCGCAGAGCGCAAGGACATGGAGCTCTCGAAGCTCTGCGTCGAAGCGTATAACGACTGGATGGTCGACGAATGGTGCGGTGATTCTGGCGGTCGTCTGATCCCGCTCTGCATTGTCCCGCTTTGGGACGTGGAACTGGCAGCTGCAGAAATTCGTCGCAACGCGGCGCGGGGTGTTAAGGCAGTGGCATTCTCCGAGCTGCCCTCATGGCTAGGCCTGCCGTCGATTCATACGGATTACTGGGACCCCTTCATCCGCGCATGCGAAGAAACCGGCACTGTGATTTGTATGCACATTGGCTCCGGCACGAAGACCGTGAATACCGGCGCCGACGCGCCGACGATCATGTCTTCGAACCTGATCGCGCTGAACTCGGTTGCGTCGCTTCTTGATTGGATATTCTCGGCGAAGCTCGACAAGTTCCCCAAGTTGAAGCTGCTCTACGCAGAGTGTCAGATCGGATGGATCCCATACTTCGTTGAACGAGCGGATGACACCTGGGAAACGCATCAATGGGCGCAGGGTGAATACCGATTGCCTAAGCCGCCTTCGGAGTACTACCGACAGAGCATCTACAGCTGCTTCTTCAAGGACTCGGTCGGGATGGATTTGATCGAACGCGTCGGTCTCGATCAGGTGATGTTTGAAACTGACTATCCCCATCAGGATGGAACGTTCCCGAACACGCTGCAGGTTGCGAAGGATCTCTTCGGGCATCTGCCCCAGGATCACGTGAATAAGATCGCGCGAGAAAATGCGATCAAGCTTCTCGACCTGGATCTTTAGGACGATGGCGGCGCAAGAGAACTCGAGGCCGGCTGCGGCGCTTCCGGTTCCGAACGGTTGGTATGCGGTTGCGGTTTCTGATGAGCTCGCAGTAGGTGAGGTGAAAGCCGTTCGCTATTTCGGGGAAGAACTTGTCGTGTTCCGTACGGAGTCGGGCGAGCCAGCTGTCTTCGGCGCCTACTGTCCGCACCTGGGCGCTCACTTTGGGCACGGCGGGCGTGTAGAGGGAGAAGGGCTGCGGTGTCCCTTTCATGGATGGCGTTTTGGCACCGACGGGGGTTGCCAGGAAATTCCGTACGCAAAACGCATCCCATCAGGGGCGAGTACAGATCTCTACGCGACGGTCGAGCGCAATGGCTTCATCTTCGCTTGGCACGATCCTGAAGGGCGAGACCCTTGGTACGAGATTCCGGAAGTCCCAGAGGCTTCGAGCGCTGATTGGTCGACGCCCGATCGCTATGAATGGACGGTTCGTGCTCATGGGCAGGAACTCGGAGAGAACGGGGTCGACTCCGCACATTTTCGCTTCGTGCATGGCACTCAGAATGTTCCCATCACGGAAGCAGACGAAGACGGAGCCTATCGACACGCTTTTTCCCCGATCGAAATGAAGACGCCGCGGGGAGATGTGAATGGCGGCATCGATTCGCACCAAGCCGGAATGGGTTTCGCGGCAACTCGCTTTACAGGGATCTGCGAAACTCTGGAGCTGGCTGTTACGACGCCGATCGATGCCGAGCATGTCCACGTGCGTTATGCGTTCATTCAACCAAGAGTGGAAGGGAAGGATCCCGTGGGCGGTGTTGCCGGCGCGATCATCCGAGACATCGTTAAACAGATGAACGAGGACGTTCCGATTTGGGAAAATAAGTCCTATCTGACGCGTCCTATGTTATGTGACGGTGATGGGCCGATCGCTGATTTTCGGCGCTGGTGCCAACAGTTCTACACGCAAGCTGGAGCCGAGTAGTTATGCCGCTGGAACTTCAAGAATTCAACTTAAGCGAAGAGCGCCTCGAATTCAGAGACACCTTGCGCCGCTTTTTCGAAGAGTCCTCTCCGATTACGGAAGTTCGTCGAGTGATGGAAGACGACGCGACGGGATTCGCGCCCAATCTTTGGAAAGTGGCCTCTGAGGAGCTTGGCCTTGCGGGCATCGCGATTTCCGAGGATTTCGGGGGCCAGGGTTTTGGCTTGAAGGAGTTGAGCATCGCGCTCGGTGAAGTGGGCCGTTCGCTTGCGCCGATTCCGCTCTTTGCTTCGGCCGCGCTGGCGGGGCGTGTTGTCGCCGCAGTCGGTGGAGACGGCGCCGGTGCGTTCCTGCAGTCGATCGCGGAAGGCGAGGCGGCCACCCTCGCATGGGTTGAGGCGCACGGCGACTGGGATCCCGCGGCTGTTCGAATGGAGATTGCCGAGCAGGGCGATGAAATTCGGCTGACGGGCGAGAAGCAGTTCGTGGTGGGAGCGCATGCGGCACGACGATTCTTTGTGATCGCCCGAGAGCCTGGGAGCCACTGCGACGAAGGGATGGGGCTCTTTGCGGTTGAGGCCAATACCGAAGGCGTTGCGATTGATGCGAAGGAGAGCTTTGACCTAACGCAGCCTCTGGCGACGCTTCGTCTCGGCGGCGCCCTCGCGAAGCGCATCGGGCGCCAGGGCGAGGCGGCTCCTGGGATTCGTGTCGGCCTCGATGAAGCGACGGCGCTCCTCACGGCGGAAATGGTCGGAGGCATGCAGAAGGTGCTCGAGACAGCGGTCGACTACGCCGCGGAGCGACATCAGTTCTCTCGTCCTATCGGATCTTTTCAGGCCATCAAACATAAATGCGCGGATCTCTTGATCGATTTCGAGGGGTCGCGAACTGCTGCGGATGCGGCGGTGATGGCATCTGAGGAAGGTGACCCGGAGCGATCTTTATTGGCTTCTGTGGCGAAGTCGCATGTGGGGCCCGCTGGTTTGCGGATGGCGACGGAGAGCGGGCAGATCCAAGGTGGCGTCGGATATACCTGGGAATACGATGCACATCTTTACTACCGCCGGGCAATGGCTTCTGCGGCAATGTTAGGCGACGATACGATGCATCAGGAAAGATTGGCGAGGCTGGTCGCGAGTCGCCGCTTCGAGGGAGCGGCGCAATCATGAGACGCGAAGATACGTCCGAAGAAGCCGCCTTTCGGCAGGAAGTTCGAAGCTGGCTCGAAGCCAATGCGGAACTCCGAAGCGAGCAGCTAGAAGCCCCCCTCGATCATTCCCCTGAGGCCGAAGCGCGCGCATGGGAAGCGATGAAGGTTTGGCAGCGCACCAAGTATGAAGGGGGCTGGGCTGCGATCACCTGGCCTGAAGCGTACGGAGGGCGTGGAGGAACGCCTATCCAGCAAATAATTTTCAACGAGGAACAATCGAATTTCGATGTGCCGATTGGATTCATTGCGGCATCTCTCGGCATGATTGGCCCGGCGCTTATGCGCTACGGCAGTGAAGACCAGAAGAAGTATCTGCCGGCGATGCTGCGCGGAGACGAGGTCTGGTGCCAGCTCTTCAGTGAACCCGAGGCGGGGTCGGATCTGGCAGCAGTGCGAACGCGAGGACATGTCGAGGGCGACGAACTCGTGATCAATGGTCAAAAGGTTTGGACGACCAGCGCGAATTTCGCGGACAAGGGATTTATCGTGTTGCGCACGAATCCGGATGTTCCGAAGCACGACGGCATTAGTTTTGCTTTGATCGACATGAACCAGCCTGGAGTTGAAGTGCGACCGCTCGTGACGATGCGTGGGGATAGGCACTTCAACGAAGTCTTCTTGACCGATGTGAGGACGCCGCTTGATCACGTGGTGAACGGGATCGACCGCGGTTGGCCCGTCACGACGTTCACGCTGATGAATGAAGGCGCGTTCATCGGAATGACCGTCAACAGTCGGACGACTGCGACCGCAATGATCGATTCCGCGCGGGAAACGGGACGACTCGAAGAGGGCGTGGTGCGTCAGCGACTCGGCGAAGCCTACGCACGCGAACGTGTGCTCAAGCAATTGCAGGATCGTATCAAGGCGTCACTTCTTGATGGGCGCGCGCCTGACGTTGACGGATCCGTTTTGAAAATTTTGACCTCAGAATGGGGCCATGAACGTGCTGTTACAGCAACCTGGTTGCAGGGTGCAGCGGGAATGCTGACTGGCGCGGACGCGCCGGGCATGGGTGTCTGGCAAGACCAGGTTCTTGCGAGAGGTTCGATGGCGGTGGGCGGTGGCACCCTCGAGGTGCACAGGAACGGTCTCGGCGAACGCGCACTACGATTGCCTAAGGAGCCGCGTTTCGATCGCGACAAGCCATTTAAGGATCTAAAGACCAGCGGCTGAATGCTTGCACGGTTGCCCAACTTGGGTGCGCGACGCGGTTCGAATGGTCTAGCGTCCCTCATATAAGCCACTGCTGCGTCTCGGATCAGCCCGAACGAGGTCGCAAACTTAGTCGGCCTCTCGCTCGAGAGTCCCTTTCGGAGAAAACGAGTCCATGTCCACAGTTAAGGCCCACGCCCTCGCAGATGTCACCCCCGCACTCTCACTTCAGCCGATCAATTTCGCCGCGAAGGATCCGGGGGTCGGTGGTTGGCGACCCTTGCTCGCCCAAGGTGTTGGCGCAGACAAAGCAGGCATTGATCGACTGGTCGTGTCCGATCATGTGATCCTGGGTGAGAACCTCGATAAGTATGGTGACCCGAGTGCTGGGGGAACCGAAGGCGGAGTTCAGCCGACGGGTCCCGAAGGCCATTGGCTCGATCCGCTCACCGTGATTTCTATGTGGGCCGCAACGACGACACACACGCGCTTCATGACGGGAATCTTGCTCGCGGGATTGCGGCGACCTGCGACTCTGGCGAAGCAGTTGTCGACGATTGACGTGCTTTCCGAAGGACGTCTTGATATCGGCGTCGGCGTCGGTTGGCAGCGAGAAGAGTACGAAGCGAATGGCGTCTCATATAAGGGTCGAGGGCAGCTTCTCGATCAGACGCTTGAGATTTGTCAGACGCTTTGGACCGTCGAGTCCGCAGCGTATTCAAGCCCCAAATATAGCTTCGAGAAAATTCACTTGAACCCGAAGCCCCTCGCATCCGGCGGAATTCCGCTCTGGATCAGCGGCACGCTCAACAAGAACGTACTGCGACGGATTGTGCGCTTCGGGAGTGGTTGGATTCCGTGGGGTCCGGATGCGCTGGACCCGATCGGAAGTCTCGCCAAGATCGCCGAAGAGATGGAAAAGGGCGGCCGAGATATGGAGGGCTTCCAGGCAGGCTCGTATCTTCAGGTCGTCGAGGACGGCGGCAAGATTGACGTGGCCGCGACGATGGGACCTGTCGCAGCGATGGCCGAAGCGGGGATCACTGATTTTCGCGCGACACTCAATCTGCCTAACGAAGAGGCGGCTGTTCAGGATATGCTCTCGCCGCTCGTCGAGGCGTTTCGGTCCGCAGCCGGTCGTAGTTAGTTCGCGCGCTTGCGCCGGACGGCGCATCGCCGCTCGCGGTTTTGGATTCCAAAAGGGGATTATGATGCATCGAACGCGATGGGTGAGATGGATTTAGCCTGGCGCGGCCGCGGTGGTCCTGACGATGCTAGTGGGCTGCGCGAGCCCCGGAATTGGTGGTAGCGGTACCGATCGTATCGAAGCGAGCGGGAAGCTCCGTGTCGGTATGGCCCGAGCGAAAGCATGAATGGGCGCGCACGGGCCGTTTTGTATTGGTCTTCCAATCCCTCGGACTAGTCGAGGAAGTCGGGCTCTTCCTTCATCAGCACATCAAAGATCGGCTGGAAGCTGAAATGTCCCGTGAAGGGATTGCCGGTGAGCTTTGCCGTGGATTCCGCTTGCCCTGGATCGATCGGCACTGGGGTCCCTGCTGCCTCGGCGAGGAGCTGGGCCTGGCAGCTGCGTTCCATACTGATAAACCAAAAGGCTGCCTCGTCCACGGTTTGCCCGACTGTTAGAAGCCCGTGGTTCCTGAGGATCGCGGCCTTGCTGCTGCCGAGTGCTTCGGCGATTCGGTCGCCCTCGTCGGTGTCGAAGACTACGCCCGTGTAGTCGTCAAAGAGTCCGTGATCGTTATAGAACGCACACGCATCTTGGGTCAGTGGATCGAGAAGCCGGCCTAATATCGACCACGCTTTGCCGTAGATCGAGTGTGAATGGGCGGCCGCTGTGACGTCGGGGCGCGCTATGTGGATACGCGAATGAATTGCGAAGGCGGCTTGGTTCAGAGCGCCGTTGCCTTCCACGATCGTGCCATCGTGGTCGACCTTGATGAGATCCGATACGCACATGAGTTTGAAGGATCGACCCACTGGGTTCACCCAGAATTGATCTGGGTCGATCGGGTCGCGCACGGTGATATGGCCGGCCACGCCTTCGTCAAATCCGAAGCGTCCGAAGACCCGAAGCGCGCCGGCAAGTTTCGTCTTTCGCTCGATCAGCTCCTCCTCGGGGCTGCGCTCGGGCGCCTGCATGATCGGCGCGAGCCCGCTCAGCGCTTCGCTTTCAGAGGCGCCTGTGTTGCTGGCGTCGGCTGTGGATACGGAATCGGGTGCAGGCATTGTGGCTCCTCTGGGTCGTGACTGGGGCTGCGGGGCGAAGATAGGGGCGCAAATAGAGGTGCTCACGCTACGTCATCTCTCAGCGTGCTTCGAGCGCCTTCGGGCCCCCGCGAGGGGATGTCGTATTGATTATGGAACCCGAACGATCCTCGGTGGCCCCCTCTTAAAACGAATCTCCCGAGTTACTGGCGTTCCGGCGTGAGGTGAATCCTTGGGACTGGCCGGCGTTGATAACTGGGCCCTGGCTGATGGCGCATGCATGGTTGTAGCGACGGTTGGCGCATTCGTGTCGACTGGGTTGAGGTTGTTTGTGAAGCACGTGGCGTCTGACAGATTCTGTCAGGTATGCCGTTAGGTGACCGTGACGATCTCGAACGCGCGGCGACCGCGAGGCGTTGTCGCGACGCCTTCGTCACCTGGCTCCAGTCCGAGCAATGAGCGACCAAAAGGCGATACAGGGGTGACTGTCCTGATCGGCTGGCCATTGGATTCGAGATCCGCGCCGCCTGCGCCGGGGACGACGAACCAGACTTCGCGGTTTACCCCGTCGTCCACCTCGACGTCGAGTTCCACTAGAGAGCCAACAGCGATAGAACTCTCTGTATCGAGGTTGCCTAATTCGAGTCGCGTTAGGGCTTCGAGATTCCTTCCAAGGTCCTCGACCCGGTCCGCGAGGCCGCGAGCTAGATAGCTTTGTTCCGTGGCGCGGGTGTCTTTGGCGTGTTCCGCGCGGTTTTCTTCATGGGTGGCGGCTTCTTGGGTATCGCGCTGGCGACGTTCAAGGGCCTTTAGATCCGTTTGGACCTTGGTGACTAGGGCGGCAAGGAGGCTCGCTTTATCGAATGGCACGCGAGCGGAGGTCATCGCGGATGGCTCTTCGAGGGGCGGGGGGATAGGGTGACGCGTACCGAGCGACTGCCGTCGCCCGCAGTATGAAAAGGATCGATGTGATGAAGCTCTATCACTTGCCCGGCTCTCGTTCTTGTCGCGTGCTCTGGTTGATTTTTGAACTCGGTCTCGAATGCGAAATCGAAAAGATGTCGCTGGCGGACGGCTCTCTGCGGACAGATTCGTACCGAGAGCTCAATCCACTCGGTAATGCGCCCACCCTCGATGACGATGGGGTCGTGCTCTACGAGTCCGGCGCGATCGTAGAGTATCTGCTTGAGAGATATGGTGCTGGCCGCCTGGCGCCGGCCGTGGGCAGTGCCGATCGCGCACAATATCTGCAGTGGCTGCATTGGGGGGAAGCAACGCTCCTGCCACCAATCGCGGCGATCAATGGCAATCGCTTCGTGCTTGCCGAATCGGATCGTAGCGAGGCGGCGCTCGATGTCGCGCGACGCCAGCTGTCTCGAGTGCTGAACGTTTTAGGGGGCGTCGTAGCGGATCGTGAGTTTTTGGTTGGAGACGAATTCAGCGCCGCAGATATTATGGTCGGCTACGGAGTGAGCCTGGCAAAGATAGTCGGTGAGTTGCCCGAACAACCCGAGAGCATCCATGAATGGCTCGACGGACTGGCAGCGCGTCCCGCCTATCAGCGAGCCTTTGAGGGAGGCTTTGGAGGGTAGGCTTTTCACGGCCAATGGCCGTCCTTTAGCCGTCCTTTAGTCGTGCCCGAATAGGTTCTTCTTCGCCTCCTCATCCATTCCGTCTTCCATTCCAGCGGCGAGCTCGGCGCCAGCGGCTAGGCCTCGCTGGAAAGCGGGACGCTCTCCCAGCTCTTCGAACCAGCGCCTCAGGTTTGGGAGATCATCGAGGCTCTGTGCGTGGTGGTCGCGCATCTGGATCCAGGGCCAGCTTAAAATGTCCGCCATGGAAAGCTCTTCCGCGATGTACCGGCGATCGGCCAGGCGCTGGTCGAGCAGTACGTAGAGGCGACGGGCTTCGGTGGTGTATCGCTCGATCGGATAGTCGAGCTTGGTCGGGGCGTAATTCCGAAAATGACCGGCTTGGCCACACATGGGACCCTGGTTGGCCATCTGCCAATACATCCATTCGATCGCCTGGACCCGGAGTCGTGGATCGGCGGGCAGGAGTCGGCCGGTTTTCTCGGCCAGGTAGTGGAGGATGGCGCCGGATTCAAAGACAGGGATCGGGGGGCCACCGCCGGTGGGGGCGTTGTCGACGATCGCCGGAATTCGGTTGTTGGGGCTGATTTCGAGGAATGTCGGCTCGAATTGCTCACCGCGGGCGATGTTGCACTCGACGATTCTGTACGGGAGCTCGAGCTCCTCGAGGGCAATGCTGACTTTCCAGCCGTTCGGAGTCGGGAAGTAGTGAAGATCGATCATGGGCCGAGCATATCAGTCGGGACTGGGGCACGGCACGCGGGTAGTTCTGCAAAGTATTGCGATAAGCGTTTGATTTTCGGCCGAAAATCGGGATTGCCTCGCACGGTTTTTTATCGGTGGTGCGCATCTCTGGGGAATTTTCTGAACGATCGCGGAGGAAGTGAGTGCGGAGGGGCGGCGTGTCCCGTGCGGGGGTGGTAGAACGTGTTCCGGCCTCGTTTCCGAGGCCGCCTGTACGGCCGTTTTCACAGGAGATTCAGACATGTCCGAAGCCATCGATTTACTCGCGGAAGCCAGCGCCCTGCGACCTTTAATTGAAGCGCACGCGGATGCCGCGGACGATGCGCTGACGATGCCCATGCCAGTGGTAGAAGCCTTCGCCAAAACAGGGCTCTTTCATATGATGGTACCGACGGCGTTAGGCGGTCACGAAGCCGATTGCTCGACGATCATGAACGTCTTCGAAGAACTCTGCCATCAGGACGGGTCGATTGGTTGGAGTCAGATGGCCAACGCCAGCGCGACGTCCTACTGCGCGTTTCTGCCGCCAGAGATCGCACGCGAGATGGTCGGTGACCAGCCGGGTTCCGTTTTTGCGGGACAGTTCGCTCCGCGGGGATCGATCAAGCGAGAGGGCGATGGGTTCCGTCTGAGCGGCGAGTACGGTTTCGGGAGCGGCAGCGGGCATGCCTCCTATCTGGGGGGTGGCGGCATCGTGATGGGGGAAGACGGCCAGCCGGAAATACTGCCCAGCGGAATGCCCGCCTATCTTTGTTATTTCGTGCCCAAAGACTGGGTCCATATGAAGAATGGTTGGGACACGATGGGCCTGCGTGGCACGGGTAGTTTCGACTACGAAGTGCCGGACCAATACGTCGACGCGAAGTACACCTTCTGGCTCTTCGAGCACGCCGCACAAACGGGTGGACCTTTTTACGGCCTAGGAGCAATGGCGCTCGCGGGCCTCGGTCATGCTGGCTGGGGGCTCGGTGTCGCGCAGCGTGCTCTGGACGAGATAGGGGAGATCGCGACGGGCGGGCGATCCCGCATGAGTGGCGGCGCGATTCTCGACCAGCAAATTTTTCAGCGTGAATACGGCGAACGCTGCTTCGCTTTGAAGTCGGTTCGCGGCTTGGTGCACGAGGTTTACGCTCGAATGGAACAAAGGCTCCACGACGGCGAAACCTTGAGCAAGGTAGATAATGACGAGATGATGGGGGCCGTCGCGTACATGACTCAGATCTGCGAGGACATCGCACTCTGGTCGTACCGCTCCGCGGGGAGCCAAGGACTTCGGAACCCGAGCGTCGTTCAGCGATGCTTCCGCGACATGATGACGGGCGGGCTGCACATTTTTGTGGATCGCAAGAGCTTTGAAGAGCACGCGAAGAACGTGCTGGGCGCCTTAGGCTAGTCGCCTTCGCTACTAATGATTTTGAGCGAGCGCGTCCTACGCGGCGCGACCCAGGAGTAGAGATGGATTTTGGATTGAGTGAAGAACAGGAGATGCTTCAGGAAACGGTGCGGGGCTTCGCACAGAATGAATGCCCCACGACTCGTTTGCGGGAGCTCTTCGACGAAGGAAATGGACACGATCCAGCACTTTGGCAGGCGCTTGCCGAGATGGGCGTAGCTGGCTTGACGGTTCCGGAAGAACAAGGCGGAGCAGGGATGGAGTTCCTTGATCTCGCACTCGTCGCCGAAGTGTTAGGCGAATTTGCGCTGCCGAGTCCCTTCATCGGACATTCCCTAGCGATCCAAGGCATTTTGCTGGCGGGTAGCGAGGCCCAGTGCGCATCGCTTCTGCCGGCTCTCGCAAGCGGGGAATTGATTGCGAGCATCGCGCTTCACGAAAGCGACGTCGTCTGGGCCCCCTCTGATTGGACGGCCAAGCTCGACGGCGACCGGCTTTCCGGGACGAAGATATACGTTTCTCATGCAAAGGTTGTTGACCGCCTGCTCGTGGGTGTCCAAGGCGGTGAATTCGTCTGGGTCGACACGAAGGCTGACGGTGTTGAGATCGAGGACTTGGGCGCGATTGACCGCACTCGGCCGATGTCCAAGGTGACCTTTACGGGAGCGGAAGCGATTAAGCTAGAGGGCGGCGCTGGGACGGCGAGTGGTCTTCTTGACGCCGCCGCAGCACTGCTTGCGGCGGACGCATTTGGTGCGGCCTCGAAGCTGATTGACCTGGACGTGGCGTACTCACTTGAGCGCGAACAATTCGGTCAGCCGATCGCACAGTTTCAGGCGATCAAGCACACGATCGCGCGACTTGGCACGGACATCGAACCGACTCGGGCGCTTTACTGGTATGCGGCACACGCACTCGATCACCTGCCGGATGAGGCTTCCAAGGCAGCTTCGATTGCGAAGGCGCATATCACGGACCGGGCGATGAACGCTGCTCGAGAATCCGTTGAGCTACACGGCGGCTATGGCTTTACCTGGGAATGCGAAGTTCAAATGTGGTTCAAGCGAATCATGGTCGACCGTGCGATTTACGGAACCCCCGATGAACACCGCGACCGAAGCGCCGCGCTGGGAGGCTACTAAGATGGATCTTGAATACAGCGCTGAACACGAAGCCTTCCGTGAGGAGGTCCGGACTTTCCTGAAGGGATGGCCGCTGACCGGCGACGATGCAAACCTTCCGAAAGAAGAGCAGGAGAAGATCTTCCGTAAGCGCGGAATCGATGCGGGCTATGTCTACCGATCGGTCCCGAAGCAGTACGGAGGTTCGGAACAGCCCCAAGACGCGATCAAGGATCAGATCGTCATCAAGGAATTCTACGCCGCGAACGCGCCGCGTGATCTTCTTAGTCAGGGCGCAGGCTTGCTCGTTCCGACACTGCTCGAGTTTGGTACCGAAGAGCAAAAGGAACGTTATGTCCCGCTGGCGCTGACCGGGGACCAGAATTGGTGCCAGGGCTACAGCGAGCCCGGCTCCGGTTCCGATCTGGCCTCGCTGCAGTGCCAGGCGCGCCTCGAAGGAGACGAGTGGGTCATTAATGGCCAGAAGATCTGGACGTCATCGGCGCAGCGCGCTCACATGATGTTTGGCTTGTTCCGGACGGAGCCGGATGCGAAGAAGCACGAAGGCATCTCGTATCTTTTGATTCCTATGGACACGCCCGGGGTCGAGGTTCGTCCGCTGCGCGAAATGGGCGGCGGCTACGAGTTTAATGAAGTTTTCTTCACGGACGCCCGCATTCCAGCGGGCAATATCGTGGCGGCTCGTGGGCAGGGATGGCAGGTTTCTCGCGCCACGCTCGTCCACGAACGAAACTTGATTGGCAACCCGAACATGATGAGCGAGGCGCTCGCCGATCTAATTTCGCTAGCACGGGAACGGACCTTAAACGGTCGGCCTGCCATTACCGATCCCGGCATGCGTCGACGCATCGCCGAAATCGAAGGCTATGTCGAAACGAGCCGGCTTTCGAATATGCGACAGTTCACGGCCGCCAATCGCGGCGAGATGATCAAGGCGATGCGGCCCATGATGATGAACAAGGTGTTCTCTACGGATGCTATGCAGCTCATCATGAAGTGCGCGTATGACCTGCTTGGCGGCGACGGCGTGATTGCGCCGACGGACGCGGACAACGAGAGTTGGGGACAGCGTGACTCGACCGCGAGTGGATGGGTGCTTCGTTACATCTTCTCTATGGGCCCAGCAATCGCGGGTGGTGCTTCGAATATCCAGCTCAACATCATTGGCGAGCGTGGTTACGGCTTGCCGAGAGACATGCGTCCGGCGAAGTAGCTAGCGAAGCGTAGAATGCGTTCCTAATGAAGGCGTCGGGTGAGAGCTCGGCGCCTTTGCGCATTTAAGGCGCAGCGCCTGCGCGCCTTGAGTTCCCTGGGTGGGCTTTCTCAAGGGGTTTCGTGGATCGGCCGATTAGGGCGCTCATGGACGCGAATCTCAAGAAGGCCTTTCGGAACGCCGGCATTAAGCTCGTGGGTGGACTGCTGATCGTGGTCGGCTTTATCGGCGTGCGCATCGTGACGGCGGATCCCGACGGAATTCAATCTCAACTCGCGGAGCTCGAAGCGGTCGAAGAACAAATGATGAGCGACGCTGCTAGTCGTGGTGAGGCGGCTGCTCCAGTCGCTGATGATTCTCTGATGGCTCGCGTCCGTAGCATGATTCCGGGTGGCGCGACCAACGGTCCCGATCTCGACCGAATCGTCTTCTGTCGTCTAGATGGCGGCGGCATTCAGTACATGCGCGCAGGCGATTGTCGATCCCGCGGCGGTCGGTCGAAGGACTTCGACCCGGAGCAGTAGCGCCGCGCACGGTCGATGTGTTTGATGTTGTCGACGTCCTGGGTGCCGTTTGGTGTCGTGGGTGTAGTGGGCGTCGTCCGTGCGACGGGCGTAGGCGCCGGCCGAGCTCGCTTGGGCTTATGGGCGCGCTGAAGCCGTCTCTGATTGCGCTGGCTTGGCCTTTTGTGCGTCATTCGATCCGCCAGCGGCTTCCGGTTCTGTATCGTGGTCGACCCGCCGGAGAAGGCAGCTCGAAACGACGCCTAACGCCGCGAATCCGGCGCCAACGAGATAGGCATCGCGGAACGTTTCGGCGCTCGGCTCAGTCCCTATGACCGCGGTCAAGATCGAGATGCCGAAGACGGCGCCGATCCCGGTCGTCGTCGCCATGGTTGATACGGCGATGCCGTGATCCTGTTCAGCCACGGAAGAGGCGACCATCGTTGAGAGCGAGGGCTGGGCGAGTCCCATGCCCATGCCGGCGAGGACGAGACCGGCGACGATGGCCATCATGGTTTGCGCGGCTGCGCCGACAGCAAACGCGAGCATCGCGCCAAACACGAAGACGCTGCCGGCGATGATCATGGTGCGCTCGCCGAATTTTGCGCCAAGGGACCCGCCGACCGGAGACGTCGCAGAAAGCGAGATCGGGCGTAGGATCGTCCACATGGAGACGCTGATCTGATTAAGGCCGAACATGCCAAGCATGATGAGTGGGCTTATGATGAAGCCGCCCATATAGGCGAATTGCAGCAGGAACCCGGTGAGCAGCGGGAACGTGAAGTTCCGCCGCGTGAGAAACTCAAGCGGCAGGAGGGGGTGCTGTGTGGCTCGCTCGATGCGCACGAAGAGATAGAGGAAGAGGGGGGTCGCTACGAGCGCGAGGATGACTCGCGGATCCGACGCACCCCATGCGGGCATACGGTTCGCGCCAAAGGTGAGCGCGAAGGCTGCAGCCGCCAACGCTGCAGCGCCGCGAACGTCGAGCGCTAGTTCCGTACGCCGCGGAGTTTCAACTAATACGACGACTGCGACGGCACACGCGAGAGCTGATAGGCCGGCTTGGATCATGAAGATCGGGCGCCAGCCAATCCATTCGATCAAGACGCCGCCGATCGCCAGGCCAAGGACTGGCGCGCCCGCGATCACAACGCTCATCCAGCCCATGGCCTTCACGCGGTCGCGTCGGTCATACATGCGAAAGAGGATCGCCATCGACGCGGGCATAGTGGCCGTGCCCGCAAGCTGCCCGAGTGTGCGCAGTCCGATCAGGCTAGTGGCATTCCAGGCGAAGGCCGTTGCTGCTGCGGCGAGCGTCGCGCAGAAGAAGCCGATCAGGTAGACACGGCGATGACCGTGTAGATCGCCGAGCTTTCCGAGTAAGGGGGCCGAGACGGCTTGCGCCAACATGGGCGCTGCCATCACCCAGGCGATCGTCGTAGCGTCACTGCCTAGATCGTCGGCAATGGCTTGAAGAGACACGCCTAGGATCGTCATGGTGAACGTCGTGGCGAAGCAACCCGCTAGGCATGTCCACAAGACCCAGCGGCGATGCGATGGGCTTTCAAGCGCACGGGTGCGAAGCCGCTGCCAGGCGGGAAGTGTGGCGGGGCGCTCGGAGCGCGGCTGGGGATTGTGGTGCGATTCCGGCACGCCTTCGGCGGGCGAATGGGCGTCGGAAGAAGCGCCGGAAGAAGCGTCGGAAGAAGCGTCGGAAGAAGCGTCGTGAGACGTCCGGGCGTC
>JASDVF010000008.1:46483-54365 GCA_041440805.1 Myxococcota bacterium
CGGAAGAAGCGTCGGAAGAAGCGTCGGAAGAAGCGTCGTGAGACGTCCGGGCGTCCGGGTCTCTCGGATTGTCCATATGAACTTTCGGGTGGGGTGCGCACTGCGCAGCATAGCGGGTCGCTTGGTGTTCGGTGGCCGGCAAGAACTGCCGGCCATCAGTGAAAAACGAAAGGCGTGCTTTCGATTAGCAAGGCCGAGCATCGTGACAGAACAGGGAAGGCCGTTTCACGCTGGCACTTGCTTTGTAGTTGCCGGTGGGTGCGCAGGTCACGGCGCGTACGCGGGGAGTAACTTGGACATGCTGATTAAGGTCGATGCACCGGTTGGCGCCATGGCGCCTCCAAAGAATGATGCGCTTGAGGCCGGCAAGCAGAAGGCCAGTTGAGGCGCCTGAGGTCCGAGCAGATGTGATCTTCGACAGAATCTTGGAGTCGGGCCCGCCCAATTTCGGTTCGACGCAGGGCATCAACCAAATGCTCGGTCGGCTTTACTCGGCCAGAGAAGATGTGAACACCCTTAGTACTGCCTATGACGAAATTGGCGCTCGCCTCGATATTGGGGTTAATGAGCTCGAAGTCGAGGCTGTGAACAAAGAGTCGTCGACGACGAAGCCCAAGGATCTCGACGCGGCACTCGAGCTTGCGGGGATGACGAGGGATCAGATGATTCAAAGGGCAGCTCTTTCACAATTCGCGCCTGGTTGGATTTCTTCAACGAGAGTGCTGGCGCTCCTTGAAGAGTGCCGAAGATCACCGTGCAGCCTGGGCAATTGGGCGGCAGCCGATCGGAGTGCACAGAGCATCTGGCGGCTTTTGAGAAGGATCCGTGAAGGAATCCACTGATTTGTCAGATCAGTGCGCCACCTGTTCCGCCAAAGGGTCACTTATATCTATGACAGCTGTGGGAACACTGTCTTTTTCTGGGATCTGGGACTTGGCTGCCTGTATACGCCGCGACTTCGCGACGTAGCTCTATGTCCGCCGTTAGGCGGTCGTCCAGCCGTCCTGTCGATAACCCTTATCGACATACTTGGTCTTACCGGACCGAGTCATGGTAGCGCCGAACGACCTCTTTGGAGGCCGGATGTGGGTATCTCCGCCTCACGCGAGGCGTAAGAAGTAGGGAGCGTTCCCTTGAACGCCATCCTGAAAATTGCGTCGGCTGCGTTAACGGTAGACCCACATTCGAAATCCGGGCGACGGGAAGTAGGTCAATGTTATGCCGTCGTGTCGTCGCGTCTAGTAAATAGGTATGCGCTCTGCGCGGGTCCATCAATGCTGAGAAAAGCTGGTCAGGAGTAATTGTGTCTCGAACGTCCGCTGCGGTTTCATATGTGCTGGATTCATCTGGTGATATGCATGCAGGAATCGAAAGAAACAGAACTAACGATACCGATAATATTGAATCGCTGAAGTCGACCGATCGCGAATCAGCCACGGATCGCACGGGTGAATCGTTATTCATTCCCGGAGAACCGCTGTCTGCTATGAGCGATCAGGATTTGCTCGAAGGGATTCGCGCAGAGAGCGAACCTCATTTTGCGGAGCTCTATACGCGTTACTTCCAGCGAATCTATAATTTCGTTTATGCGCGGATGCGCAATCACGCCGAGGCCGAAGAAGTCGTGCAGGAAACTTTTCTCGCGGTCTTCCGTTCATTCGGGAACTACAGCGGGCAGTCTTCGCTGCTTTCGTGGATCTACGGGATCGCGAAGAACACGACGAATAATCATCTGCGGCGAGCGAAGAGTCAGACGGAGCGCATCGATCTCGCGGACGACGAAGACTTAATACCGCGAGCGTCGATCGGGGAGGGCATGCCTGATGAGCAGCTCGACCTCCATCGGTTCCGTGAACTCTTGGATGAGCGACTCGAATCGCTCTCGGATTGGCAGACCGAGATCTTCGAGATGCGCCATTTCGAGAATCTTTCGATTCCGGAAATTTCACGGCGCACGTCGCGATCGAGCGACGCAGTTCGGTCGAGTCTGTATCGCGTGAAGCGAATGTTCTTCGACGCCGCGTTGGCCAATTCGCTGAAGAGTGGCTCCGCGAATGGCGGGTTGGATGCTCAGGTCCTGGTTGCGGAAGGAGCGCGACGATGAAGCGAACCAACGAAGGGGTAGTCGGTTGGCGTCGAGCGAGCGATTTCGGCTTCGATGTCGCGGGGAGCCCGCTGCATCAAGCGAAAATGGATGTCGCATCTTTCCGCCATGCACTCAACGATCCGCTTGCGACGCGGGAATCGGATGCGGATCTGCTCGCAGAATTTGAAGATTTCATGTCTGGAGACGAGTCCTTTATGGATGAAACACTTCCGGTCCCCGACCCCGTCTTTCAAGAACGACTTCGTCGACGTCTCTGGCAAACGCAGCTGGTGACGCAGCAGCCGGACAGTGGGGTCTCGCACTGAGCGTGAGCGAGCTGGCTCGATAGATCGCGCCTAGCTGACGACTATTTCGATATCCTTGATAGCCCTGACAACGTCGCTTACCCCGAAAACGCCGACGATTCAGGACTACGCAGAGCCGGTCCCGGAAGGGACGGATTCGGTCCGGCACGGGCATCAGGCGGCGAGGTGTGAGCTGAGAAGCGCACTTCGAGGCGGCAGCCCCCCCAGGCGACGCTGCGCGTGGGCCGAGAATGCCTGTTTGGTGGGGCGCAATTCTCACATGTGGCGATCCGTCAGGATTGAGGCAAGATCGAGACACGTTCTTGAGACTGCAATGGAGTGTCCCCATGTCCGCCGAACTACCCACGGAACTGCCCACCGAAATTGATCCGGGCGAGACCCTGATTCGTGACGATGCCTATTTCGATGACGGGCCTTCCCGTGAGCGAAGCTTCGATGCACGTCTGCTCTCTGAGCCGCTAACGCTGCTGCCCAGCCGGCCTCCGCTGACCCTGGCGCCGACGGATTCGGTGAAGACGGCCATGCACGCTATGCGCAAGCGCCATAGAGGTTGCGTGCTCGTGACTGAAGACGGATCGCTCCGGTCGCCGCTGTCTGGGATCTTTACTGAGCGTGACGTTCTTTTGAAGATCATCGATTCGGGACGCAATCCGGTCGACGTCGAATTGTCCGAGGTGATGACCCGCGATCCTGAATCACTCCCGATTGACGCGAGGCTTGCCTGGGCGCTGAACATGATGTCGGTCGGCGGATTTCGACACGTTCCCGTCACCAACGAACAGGGATGGCCGGCCTTTATTATCTCTGTCCGTGACATCGTCGAATTCCTCGTCGAATCGTTCCCAGCGGAGATCCTCAATCTTCCTCCGGATTTCCGGCGCGAAAAAGGTCTGCCGCGCGACGGGGCCTGAGCGACCGAGTCTCGATAGAACGCCCTGCACCGGAATTTCCTTTCTTCCATTCAAGCTGGAAAACTTGAGTTGTGCGCGACTCCGGACGATGAATCCGGTGGGGTGAATCACACAAGCCCACCTCATCGCCCAATCGGGGTGTGGCGAGGCGCTATGTCCGAAACAGGAAATGAAGGCGAAGCCGAGGCTGAAGGCTTCTTCCTAAGTCGTCAGCCCATTGTGCCGGAGAGCGACGGCTGATCGGGTGGGAACTTGCTTTCGGTGGTCCTGATGGCGCCAACTTGGTGGATGGCGACGAGAGCAGCGATGCCTATTTTGCTGCCGCTATGGAATTCGCAAAGACGGCGAGCTGGGACTCGTTGTTATGCGGTGGCCGCGGTCTGATCCGGGCTGACCGACGGCTCGTCTTCAGCGATATAATTGAGCATATGCCCAGCAATCGGATTGTTCTCGGCTTGTCTCCTCGCGAGGAGGTCGATGCGAATCTTTCGAACCGACTCCACTATTTGCACAGTCGCTGCGGGACTCGCCTGCTCTTCTTTGGTTATTCGCGGCGTGATCCGCGTGAACAGCTGCTCGGTATGACGGACGCCGTCGAGATTGATGCGTTCACTTTGGACAGCGATGCACGGTCGCTTCTCATTCGCCGTGCGCAGCGTAGGATTTTGCAAGTGCTGGCGACTGCGGTTGAGAGCGATGAGGATGATCTAGCGGGCTGCCGTTCGGATCAGGTGATCTCGAGCGCTCGCGTCATCACTATTTTTCCGGATCGCACGAGCTCGACGATCGCGTTTTCGTCAAAGAGCGCGGTCATTGCATCCAGCTTTTCGCTGCCGCCGTACACGCGCAGGATTACGCTCTCCGGCGAGTAGTCGACGACCTTCGCATTGAAGTGCTCCGCGACCTCTAGAACATCGCGGCGTTCGTTGCCTTCGCAGCGCACCTTGATCAGGGCGATCTCTGTCTCGAAACGGTCCGAGGTCGTGTGGTCGGTCGCGTGGACGACATCCACGAGCTTTGCGAGCTGCTTGATCATCTGCTCGAGGATCGACGGGTCGCCCGAACAGGTGACGGTCATGCGAGAGAAGCCGCGCTTCGCCGCGGGGCTGACTACGAGACTCTCTATGTTGTAGCCGCGTCGCGAAAACACCATTGCCACGCGCACGAGGACGCCTGGCGCGTCGCGCACCAGCAGTGAAATCGTGTGTAGGTTTTTGTTTGCAGCGATTTCCTGCTTGGGGGAGGTCGGTTGGGCACTGCTCATGTTGGACACTCCATGGATGGGGCCGAGTTTGAGTCGGGTCGGATGGCACTGGGTATTGTTTTACGGCGAAGTTTTCGTGTTAGGTCTCGACTGACGGAAAACGAAGCACTCAGGGGACTGGCTTCGCTCGTCTCCTAGATCAAGTACTGCCCACAGGCTTTGCCATCTGTTCTTTGGGCTTTTCGACGATCATGTCTGAAAGCGGGGCGCCTGAAGGGATCATCGGGAAGACATTGTCCTCCTTTACGACCTCAGCAACGACCAGGCAGGGACCTTCATTGTACTCGTGTGCTTCGGCGAGAATGCGGTCGACGTCCGAGGGACGGCGAATTCGAAAGGCTTTGATGCCATATGCTTGGGCCAGCTTCACAAAGTCCGGATTCCCGACCAAGTCCACGCCGGACAGTCGGTTCTCGAAGAAGAGTTCCTGCCACTGCCGAACCATGCCCAAGAAGTTGTTGTTGATGATGAGGCATTTCGCGGGCAAGGAATGAATTGCGGCAGTCGCGAGCTCCATCTGTGTCATCTGGAAGCCGCCATCGCCTACGACTGCCCAGACTTTCTTTTCGGGGCATCCGAGCTGAGCGCCGATTGCCGCAGGCCAGCCGAAGCCCATGGTGCCGGCACCGCCGGACGAAATCCAATGGCGGTTCGTTGTCGTCTTGCAGAATTGTGCCGCCCACATCTGATGCTGTCCGACGTCGGTCGTGATGATGGCGTCACCTGTCGCGATTTCATTGAGACGGTCGAGCACATGCTGCGCGCGAAGCCCGCCTTGCTTCGCGTATTTCAACGGATAACGCTTCCGCCATCCTTCACATTGACTCAGCCACTCGTCGGTATCCGCGGCGCTGATCTGTGGGATCAGCTCCTCTAGAACGAGACGTGCGTCGCCTTCGATGGCGACGTCCGGCGTGACCATCTTGCCGAATTCCGATGGATCGATATCGATATGAATTTTTGTCGCACCGAGGCAGAACTCATCGAGCTTGCCAGTAACGCGATCATCCCAGCGCGCGCCGATCGCCATAATACAATCGCAGGCATCGACCGCCTTGTTTGCGTACGCCGTACCGTGCATGCCTAACATGCCGAGATGGAGCGGATGGGTTTCATCAGCCGCGCCTTTGCCGAGGAGCGTGTTAACGATCGGCGCCCTCAGTTTTTCTGCGAGTCGGATCACGGCTTTTCCAGCGCCGGAGATTACGGCGCCTTGTCCCACATAGAGAATGGGGCGACGGGCGGAGGTCAGCGCTTCCGCCGCCTGTCGGATTGCGTCGGGGTCACCATGCGTCGGAACCGTATATCCAGGCAAGTCCAGGTCCTCGACAAAGGGCGCGTCGCAGGGTCCCTGCGTCACGTCTTTGGGGAGATCTATTAGGACCGCGCCTGGGCGTCCAGTCGTCGCGATATGGAATGCCTCACGAGTCGCTCGCGGGATCTCGCTTGCGTCCTTGATCAGGTAACTGTGCTTCACGACGGCATAAGTGATGCCCGTGACGTCAGCTTCCTGGAAGCCGTCCTTCCCGAGCATGGATGTGATCGTCTGGCCGGTCAGCACGATGATTGGGACCGAATCCATCTGAGACGTGAGCAGCCCGGTCACGGTGTTGGTTGCCCCAGGGCCGGAGGTCACGAGCACGACGCCGGGCTTGCCGGTTGCACGGGCGTAGCCGTCGGCCATATGGGTCGCGCCTTGCTCGTGCCGTACGAGAATCAGTTTGATATCCGAATCGACCAATGCGTCGAAGATGGGCATTGCTGCACCACCCGAATAGCCGAAAATATATTCAACTCCTTCACGCTCTAGGCATTGAATGAGCTTTTCGGCACCAGTGGTGACTCGCTTTTCCATGAGGACGTTCTTTCGATAGCAAGATTCGGCGTCTGAAACGTAGAAAGTCGCGTTGGGCTATCAATGATCGACAGCGATTTTCGGTAATATGGCATCTATTCGGAATAAATCGACGTATTCGTTAATTTAAGTTCGTTGTAACATCGTTATATTCGTCAAGCATGTGACGCGAGAGCCATCTTTAATCAAAAATAATAATCTTTTGGTACTTAATATGTCTTCCTAGAAAGGTAGATGTATTTAAAATCTGTTCCTGCAGAGAAGATCTGGTCCCTCGATGTAAACTTCGTGGAGATTTGACTGACGCCCCTCGGGCAGTCATCTCAAGGACCCGTTAAGCTGACGCCTCCGGTTCCCGATTCGTGGATGGAGGCTGGTTCGTCATTCGGCGGTGTCCGAGTCTCGATACGACGACTTGTTTGGGCCGTGGCCGATTTTGTTTGGGCTGTGGCCGATGTAGCCGTCGAAGTAAGCCCAACTTGGGACCGAGGAGAGCGAGCATGCGACGAAAAAACACCCACGGAACAAGCCGTAACCGAGCGAAGCGATGGCTATCGGCGATGCTGTGTGCGGTCGCGATGCTGACGGCGAGCCCCGTGCTTGCAGATGAATACGACGAGGATTCGGCGGGGCACCCGCTTCGGCTGATCGCCTATGTGCTGTATCCCGTAGGCGTCGCCATCGATTATCTCATCATGAGGCCCGCTCATTGGCTCGTCAGCCAGGAGCCCATGAAGACCGTGTTCGGTCACAAGGACTGATTTTAGCTTCATGGGCCAGGGCGTTACGACAGCAGGATCGACGATGCGCCCGCGAGCGCTCGCATGCGCCGCAGCGATTCTCATCACGCTGTCTGTGAGTCCTACGGCATTAGCGGAAGTGCCGGATCCGGGTTGGTTGGTCGGGGACCCTGGCCAGATCCTGCACGTTCGTGGCATGACCTTTGTTGCCAGCGAAGGTTCTGCGAATGAGATCATGCTTCGCGCCGAGAGCGCGGAGTTCTATCCCGAACGCGAAGTCGCGGACCTAGAACGCGTCGACGTTGAGGTCGCGCCGGGCGATGGCCGAACTGGCTTTCGAATGCGTTGCGATGAAGGCCAGCTGAACTTGGCGACTCACGAATTTCTTGCAGAAGGGCATGTTGTTGGCACGATCGAGGGAGATCGGCAGTTCGAAGCGCTCTGGGTGGCCTATGATGAGGCCAACGGGGTGCTCTATACCGACGACCCTGTCTTGATCGTGGATCAGGACGGTCGCTATCGGGGGGGCGGCTTCCGCTATTTCGTGAACGAAGCGCGCTTCAAGCTTTTAGGGGGCGCGACGTTCGTACAGGATCTATGACCCGAATCCGCTCTGCTGCCCGCATTCAGTCTCGAAGACCCGTCTTGCAAGCTACGGGCTGTGGCCCCGTATCGTCAGAACGGGGCCTTCTTTTATTCA
>JASDVF010000008.1:54465-118042 GCA_041440805.1 Myxococcota bacterium
CGCTGGCCAGCGTCGTCGAAGAACTTTTGGTGGGGCTCGGATACACGGATCCGGACCTCGTCGCGGGTGTCGGTGTAGATAGCGGCGTGGATGTTGCTGCGGGTACGCAGGATGTTGCTGCGGGTTCGTCGAGCGAGAACGCGGACGGTGAGACGAATACCGGACGTGGGCTCGATGCGAAAATCGGGAACTCCGGATTCAATAGCGATGCGCCCATCGAGATTAAGGCGGACGAAGCGGAGATTATTAATCGGGAATCCGGCCGTGAACTGCGATTTCAACGCAATGTGCTCGTCCGTCAGGCGAACGTCACTCTGCGCAGTGATGAGCTGGAAGCGACCTATAAGAGGGGCGCTTCGGAGCCGGAGCGGTTGATTGCCCAAGGTCGTGTATTCGTCGATCAGGGCGCGCGCCAAGCGAAATGTGATCGAGCGGTCTATCTGCGAGCCGAGCAACAACTGACATGCCGTGGTCACGCCGAGCTTGTTCAAGGCTGCGACATCGTACGGGGTGAATCGATTCAATTCGATCTCGCCGCCGATCGTGCGCGGGTCGAAGGTTCGGCGTCGATTGTGATCCGACCGGAATCAGACGGCGGCGAGAAATGCGCCGATGGAGGGGAACTCTTGTGAGTAAGTCGGTGCTCTCGGCGACGGGACTCGTGAAGCGGTACGGAGAGAAGACGGCGGTTCAAGGCATCGACCTTGAAGTGCGAAGCTCAGAGGTCGTTGGGCTTTTGGGCCCTAACGGCGCGGGGAAAACGACGACCTTCAACATGATGGCCGGCAGTGTTCGCCCCACAAAAGGTCAGGTCTTTCTCGACGATGAAGACATCACCGAGCTTCCTATGTATCGACGCGCTCGCATGGGGATTACCTATCTCCCCCAGGAGGCCTCGATCTTCCGGAAGCTATCGGTGGCGGACAACGTCGGTGCGATTCTGGAAACCGTCGAGCCAAACCGAAAACGGCGGAAGGAGCGGCTCGCCGAGCTCTTGACCGAGCTTGGACTCACGGAGCGAGCTTCTCGCAAGGGCGCGGACTTGTCCGGTGGTGAGCGTCGGCGTGTAGAGATCACGAGAGCGCTCGTTCTCGATCCACAATTCATGATGCTCGACGAACCCTTCGCGGGCGTCGATCCGATTGCGGTGATCGATATCCAAAAGATCATTCAACAACTCAAGGATCGAGGCATCGGCGTTATCATTACGGATCACAACGTGCGCGAAACCCTCTCGATCTGTGACCGCGCCTATATCATCAAGGACGGAGCCATTCTCCGCCTTGGAACGCCGGCGGAGATCGCTGAAGATCCGGAGGTCCGCGAGGTCTACTTAGGAAAGAACTTCAGTCTGAACTGATTACAACGCCTTGAGCGGAATGCTCCTGGTAGCCTCGAGAGCGAATGGGTGCGGGCTGAGGCATCGCACCGGCAGAGAGTTCACCCGGGACGCTCTGAGGCTTTCTTCGCCTCAAGAGATCGTCCCGAGAGGCCGCGAAGTAGAATGGGAACTGTTACTCCCGACCGTTCCGGTCGCGAGACGCGAGAGGGTGCCGCAAGGCCATGGCCATCGAACTAAGACAACAGCTGAAGCTCTCGCAGAGCCTCGTTATGACGCCGCAGTTGCAACAGGCGATCAAGTTGTTGCAGCTGAATCAGCTCGAGTTGGTCAACCTCGTGCAGCAGGAACTACAGGAAAACCCCGTCCTCGAAGAGACCGAAATCGAGGAAGAGACGGAGGGTGAGCGCCAGGACGCGACCGAAGATGATTTCGGAGAGTCCGGCGAAAGCCAAGGCGAGGGGCAGGACGCGGATGCATCAGGTGGCGACGAAGGTCCGAGTGACTTGTCCCTGGACGATCTTCAAATGGCCGGCGACAGGAATGCCGACGGTTCATCGACGGAAGAATCCGGGCCGAGTGATGCCGAGAAAATCGCGGACATTGAGTGGGAGCAGTACCTAGACAGTAATCCCATGACCGGGCTCGATCATAGCGGCGTGGCCGGTGAAGATGATCGTCCGTCTCTCGAGGCAACCTACGCGCGACGACCGAGTCTTGCAGAGCATCTCGAATGGCAGCTTCAGGTCACAGACCTTGATGAGTTCGGGCTCGAGATTGCGCGCTGGGTGATCGGCAATATTGACGAACGCGGATTCCTTCGGTCGACGGTTGAAGAGATCGCGCGACAATCGGGCGCAGAAGAGTCCGATGTCGAACGCGCGTTAAGTGCGATCCAGAAACTCGATCCGACGGGCGTCGGCGCGCGAGACCTCCGCGAATGCTTGCTGCTGCAGATCGATACCCACAAGGTCGGCGATTCGTTAGTTCGTCGACTGGTGGCCGACCATATCGACTTGTTGCAGAAGCGTGACTTCCGCGGCTTGTCACGGGTGACCGGGGCAACCCTTCAAGAGGTCGCTGATGCAGTGAACGTAGTCGGCGGGCTCGAGCCTCGACCGGGGCGTGGCTTCGGTGGCGAAGATCCCGTCTACATCACGCCAGATATCTTTGTCTATAAGATCGGCGAGGACTTTCACGTTCTCTTGAATGAAGACGGCCTACCCAAGCTGAAGATCAACTCGATGTACCGCGATGTTCTCTCTGGTGGTGCGACGAACGGAACTGCTGCCGAAGGTGAGCTGCGCGAGAAGGACACGAAGAACTACGTCAGTGAAAAGGTTCGGTCAGCGATGTGGCTGATTAAATCGATTCACCAGCGTCAGCGCACGATCTACAAGGTGATGCAGTCGATCATCCAATATCAGCGCGACTTCTTCGAGCACGGCATCGCTCATCTCAAGCCTCTGAACCTTCGTGACGTCGCAGACGATATCGAGATGCACGAGTCGACGGTCAGCCGCGTTACGACGAACAAGTATGTTCATACGCCCCAGGGCATCTTTGAGCTCAAATACTTCTTCAACTCGAGCATCAGTCGCTCGGACGGGGGTGAGGCCCTCGCGAGCGAGTCCGTGAAGGACAAGATCCGCAAAATCATCGAGAGCGAAGATCCATCTCGGCCGATGTCGGACCAGCGGATCCAGGAAATGCTGAAGGCTGCCAGTATCGATATCGCGCGCCGCACGGTGACCAAATACCGCGAAGCGATGAATATCCTGTCCTCGACGAAGCGCCGGCAGGTCGTATAGCCGAGGCTCGTTGCCAGGAAAGATCGCAATCCTGGTCTTTGCAGGCATGTTTGGCATAGCGCTGGCAGTGGGGGCTGGGATAGAGTGCGCCGCAATTCGGAGCGGCCCATGAAGATCACCGACATTCTCGTCCGCGAGGCATCGATCCTCGACCTCGAAGCGAATACGAAGGACGACGTTCTCGCGGAACTCGCGGGTGCGCTTTCTAGCGCCGAGCCAGCCCTTGAGCGACAGACCTTGCTCAGCGTCCTGCGAGAGCGCGAAGCGCTTCAAAGCACGGGAATCGGTGAAGGCGTGGCGATCCCCCATGGGAAGCTTGAAGGCCTGGACCGTCTCGTCGCGACCTTCGCGCGCAGCACTTCTGGCGTCAATTTCGAGTCGATCGACGGTCAGCACACGCAGCTCTTCTTCCTTCTCGTGGTTCCCGAGCAATCGGGTGGCCAGCATTTGAAGGCCTTGGCGCGGATCTCGCGCTTCTTCCGCGACGCGAGTTTCCGAGAGAAGCTGCTCGTAGCTTCCGATCTGGACACGATTTTCCGCGCAATCGAAGAAGAAGACGCCAAGTTCTAGGGCCAGCGTTACCCGAGTTATCTTTTCGTGCAGGATGCTTTGCGGCACGAGCCCGATGCGAAGTCAGCTACTCTGGTCTGTCGCATAGGCTGCATTCGTGCTTCCGGCAAAGGCGGCGGGGGACCTTTCGTGAGCCAACCGCAAGAACACGAGTCGCAGATCCACGGTTCCCTCGTTGAGGTCGCGGGGGTCGGCGTCTTGATCCTGGGCCGATCCGGCGTAGGGAAGAGCGAGTGCGTGATTGAATTGGTTCGCCGTGGCCAGAGACTGGTTGCGGATGATGTTGTGCGTTTGCGCGTCGACGATGGCGCTATCCTGGGGTGGGCGCCCCCTCATATCCGCCACTTCATCGAGGTCCGCGGTTTGGGTTTGATGAACGTCGCGGACCTTTTCGGTGAGCAGGCGACTCTTGAGCGATGTGCCGTCGGCTTCGTTGTTCGGCTCGAATCTGTCGCGAAGGGGAAGCAGTTCGAGCGGATCGGGTTTGAACGCGAATTCGAGACTCTGCTGGGCGTCGCTGTTCCGAAGGTACGGCTGCCGGTGCACGCGGCCAGTAATCTTGCGACCCTCGTCGAGTTGGCGATTCGAGACTGGGAGCTGCGTTTGCAGGGTATCAATGCTGCGGAACGACTCGATGAGCGATTGCGCGCCGAGGGTGGCATCCTTCGTGACGCTGCGGGCAATGACGAGGGGGAGGGGCGATGAGTGGGCAGAACGATCAGCGGATCGTCTTCGTGAGTGGCCTGTCGGGGTCTGGGAAGACGACCGCGATGGCCGCGCTTGAGGACCTGTCGTTCTACTGCGTCGACAACCTCCCGGTTCAGCTCGTGCCGCAATTTCTGGATCTATGCACGACCGCTTCGAGTGGGATCGATAAGATCGCACTGGCCGTGGATGCGCGGGAGAAGCATTTCCTCGAGCGCTTTCCGGAAGCCATCGAAGATCTGCGCGCGGGTGGGGCGAAGGTTGAAGTGCTCTTCCTCGACTGCTCGAATGACGTGCTCGAGCGGCGTTACCGAGAGACGCGACGGGTTCATCCTCTCTCGCCTGGCGGCTCGGTTATCGAGGGGATCGAACGGGAGCGCAGCCTGCTCGATCAGGTCGTGCGCATGTCGGATATGAATGTCGACACGACCGCGCTGAACGTCCACCAACTCAAAGATACTGTCGTTAGCTACGTCTCTGGCGGCGCAACCCGTCAAACCGTCGTGAACGTGATCTCCTTTGGCTATCGGCACGGGACACCCGCTTCGGTGGAGCTGCTCTTTGATGTGCGATTCCTACCGAATCCGTATTTCGAGGAGACGCTTCGCCAGGGCACGGGGCTCGAACCGGAAGTTGCGGGTTATGTACTCAAGAGCGAGCGGGGCGCAGAGTTCTTTAAACGCCTCGATCATTTCATCGATTTCCTGCTCCCGTTCTATGATGAAGAAGGCAAGGCCTATCTAACGATCGGAGTCGGCTGCACGGGCGGTCGACATCGTTCGGTCGCGATCGCCGAAGCCATCGCCACACGCTTGCGCGAAGGCGACCGCGAGGTCAACGTGTCTCATCGCGACGTCGAGCGGCCGCTCTAGATGGCTGCGAGAGACGACACGATCACTATCCCCACCACTGCCCCTATCACTGCCCCAACGAATCGCAGTATGAAGGCCGAAATAAAATGAAGACCCAAGACCAAGGTCCGAAGGTCGGCGTGCTGATCGTGACGCATTACCGACTCGGCGAAGAATTTCTCCAGGCGCTTCGGCTCATTCTCCCGGAGGCACCTGTTTGGGGTACTGTCTCCGTGGATCCGACGATGGCCGTTGAAACCGTGCGGGGTTCGATCGCCGCTGGACTGAAAGCGGCGGATTCGGGCGAGGGCGTGCTCATCCTGACCGATATGTTCGGGGGAACACCTTCGAATATGAGTCTCTCCTTCCACGACGAACATCAGGTCGAAGTGGTGACGGGAATGAATCTGCCGATGCTCATCAAGCTCGCGACGCTTCGTGAGCCCAAGCCTTTGGATGAGCTGGCGGCCTTCATTAAGGCCTACGGCCAGCGCAATATCTCAGTGGCGAGTGAACTCGTGCCGGAGGCTGAGGTTTGAGCAGCAACGCGACGGTCGAGCGCGAGTTCACGGTTCGTTCAGAACTGGGCCTGCATGCTCGCCCGGCGGGGCGGTTGGCTTCTGTGGCGGGTCGCTTCGAGTGCGAGATCACACTCGGGCGAGGCGATGAATGGGTCAGCGGATCCAGCGTCCTCTCTATCCTATGCCTCGCTGCCACTCAGGGGACGATGCTTCGGGTGCGTGCCGTTGGTGCCGACGCTGAGCAGGCGGTGATGGAGCTTGGTGCGCTGATCGAGGCGCCAGATGAGGACACGCCGGGCGCGTGACCCCGTCCAACTCTATGCACTGAACTCGCTTGGCTCCGGCTCGCGAGGGGCGCCAGAAGGCCTGACGCGAGGGGGAAAGCGGTTCGTGTGCAAGGCCGCGAAATCACGCCGTTTTGGTTTGATCCCCAGGGTCTAAGCGCCTACCCTGCGCCGCTCATAAATTAGGGAGACCTCGATGGGAACGCGCTTGATGTTCACTTCTGAGTCCGTGTCTATGGGACACCCGGACAAGATGTGCGACCAGATTTCTGACTCAATCCTCGATGCCATGCTGGCCCAGGACCCGAAATCACGTGTTGCCTGCGAAACCGCAACGACGACCGGGTTGGTGTTGGTTTGCGGCGAAGTCACGACGAGCGCGGTGGTCGACATCCCGACAATCGTTCGCAGCGTCGTTCACGACATTGGCTACACGAGTTCAGACATGGGCTTCGATGCCGCCACGTGCGCCGTGCAAGTCGCTTTAGGCAAGCAGAGCCCGGACATCTCGCAGGGTGTTTCCGAAGGCGAAGGCCTCCACAAGGAGCAGGGCGCTGGCGATCAGGGCATGATGTTTGGTTTTGCCTGCGACGAAACGCCGGAGCTTATGCCCGCGCCGATTCGTTTCTCGCATCGCCTCATCGAATCGCTTCGCGGCCACCTCGAGAGCGGCGAAATCGGTTACCTCCGCCCCGATGCGAAGAGCCAGGTCACGATCGAATATGATGAGGAAGACCGGCCGAAGCGCGTTGATACCGTCGTGCTATCGACCCAGCACTCCCCGGACGTTTCTCACGATCAACTCAAGAAGGACCTGATCGAGAAGTGTGTTCGTGAGGTACTGCCGAGCGAACTGATCGACAACGACACGATCTTCCACATCAATCCGACCGGCCGATTCGTGGTCGGTGGACCGATGGGCGACGCAGGGCTGACCGGTCGCAAGATCATCGTGGACACCTACGGTGGAATGGGACGCCATGGCGGCGGTGCCTTCTCCGGCAAGGATCCGTCGAAGGTCGACCGCAGTGCGGCCTACGCAGCACGTTATGTCGCAAAGAATCTCGTCGCGGCCGGTGCTGCGCGTCGCGCAGAAGTGCAGCTCGCATACGCCATTGGCGTCGCTGAGCCGGTCTCGATTCGCGTCGATACATTCGGCACGAGCGATCTTGATCGCAGCCGGCTTGAACAGATCGTGCGCAAGCATTTCGATCTGACTCCTCGCGGCATCGACGAAGCACTCGACCTACGCCGCCCGATCTATCGAGCGACGTCTTACCACGGCCATTTCGGACGCGAAAACATCGGTCTCCCCTGGGAGCGCACCGACAAGGCCGAGGCCA
Organism: Myxococcota bacterium; assembly: GCA_041440805.1. Classification (GTDB taxonomy): domain Bacteria; phylum Myxococcota_A; class UBA9160; order UBA9160; family UBA4427; genus UBA4427. The sequence continues at coordinate 61,890 of JASDVF010000008.1, forward strand.
TTCGCGCCGACCTTTAGTCACTCGACCCCGGACACGATGCCCCGTTTCACAACCGTATTGGCTTGGGACGGGGCGTCTCCGTCCTTGGGGCACAACGAAGCTTGCAGGCGAGGAGTGACGCGAATGATGAGCTGTCGCTACGCACGTGCAGAGTTTCGTTCGGTTATCAGGGATGCGGTGCCGTCGCGCATTGCTCGCCTTCCGATGCGAAGTCCCGCCACGGTTCTGCTTCTACTTTCGTGGCTGTTGACGTTAGGCGTCGTCGGTTGCGCCAATGCTCTGGCCGGTGGCTCTGAAGTCGTTCGAGTCTTGATCTACGACGCCCGTGAAGCGCTTGATATTGGACGGACACATGACGCGAGTCGGGTCGAGCTGATTGACGGCCGGCTCATCTCGGGCGAGCGAGATCTCGGATCGCTCTGGTCGCCGAAAGGGAGCGGTCCTTGGAAGGTTGGCAGCAGAACCGTTAGAGGTCGCATCGCGGTGCGCGTCGAATCAGGGCGAATTCAGGTCCTTAACCGCGTCGACCTCGAGTCCTACGTGGCGTCCATCGTCGGCGGCGAGATGTCGGCGAGTTGGCCGAAGGAAGCGCTCCGAGCTCAGGCCGTCGCCGCACGCACCTATGTGTTGCATGAAGCGTCGAAACGGCGGAGCCGTGACTGGGATGTGCGGGCGACGGCGGCGAGCCAGGTTTATCGCGGCATCTCGGCCGAATCCGACGAAACGCTGGCCGCTGCGAAGGCGACGCGTTCTGAAGTGTTGACCTACGGAGACGAGCCGATCCTGGCCGTTTTCCACTCGACTGCCGGGGGCCGAACGGCAACCGCGGGCGAGGTGTGGGGCGAAGATTTGCCCTATCTGCGCGTCGTTGAAGTAGAAGAAGAAGATGGGGCCCCTCACGCGTATTGGCGCACGCAATTCAGTCGATCCGATCTCGAGCGTGTCTTGTCGGCACAGGCGATCGAGGTTTCTTCCCTGCGTGGCCTTTCAGTCACGCGGAGGACGGGCAGTGGCCGCGTGGAGCGGCTCGAAGTGCGTGGCGAGGGCAGGTTGGAACAAGTTCGCGGCGCGCGACTAAGGCGACTGGTTTCGAGCCTTCGTCTTCGCAGCACGCTGTTTGATGTGAAGAAGACGGCCGACGGATTTGCTTTCGTTGGCTCCGGTTATGGACACGGCGTTGGGATGAGTCAGTGGGGCGCGCGCTCGTTAGCAGAGCGCGGAGAGTCGTATCAGCGTATCCTCGCGCGCTTCTACCCCGGAACACGGTTGCAGAGGTGGTCCTCTCGCCGGGTTTCTGGATTGGTACCAAGTCAAAATGTCACGGCGGGCGACGATGATTCGCGTCAAGTCGCGCAAGGAGAGGTGAGATGAGTTCGGGTCCCGTCACGGGCGTATTGGTTCCGCTGCAGGCGCAGGGGGGAGATATCTCCTTCGTTCTGATGCTGGGCGCAATTATGTTGATCTTCTACCTCCTGGTGCTCCGTCCCCAGCAGAAACAGCAAAAAGAACGCGAAGAATTCCTTCGGACAGCGGCCAAGGGCGACGATGTAATTACACAGGGAGGTGTTCACGGCAAAGTAAGCGCTGTGAATGGTGATGTCTTAGAAGTCGAAGTGGGACGAGTGCGTGGCGACAAGGTGAAGCTCAGGATCAGTCTAGGTCGGATTGATCAGCTTACGAAGCCGGGACAGGCCAAGGACAAGGCCGACGGCGACGTGGAAGCAACAAAAAGTTAGTTCGGAATGTGTTAGGGACCGAGGTCTCAGACGGGATTCCGCAGATGAATAGGTACTGGTCATAGACCAGGCAGGAGATTAACAGTGGGTGGTCAGGTCGGTTTCAGAGCAGCAGGCATTGCAGTGCTGCTCATCCTCTTCTCGTTTCTCGCGGCGGCGAATTTCGTCCCTAAAGAAGATCGTGTGGCCAGCAACTTTTGGCCTGATGATGGTCTGCGCTTAGGCCTCGATCTTCGCGGCGGCATCCATTGGGTGGTCGGCGTTGAGCTCGACGAAGCGGTCACTCGCGAACTCGAATTCGTGCGGCAGTCGATTCAGGAAGATCTGGAGCAAGACGGCGTGATGCTCGGAAGGGCGCTCGTCAACGAAGGCACGCTGTTCCTGACACTGGCCAGCGAAGACGACCGCGCGGCAGCGATCGAGAGTGCCGACAACACCGGCGTGCTCGGAGATGATGACGGTGACGGACTCGAGCTTCGTTATGTGTTGACGGATGACTGGATTGCGCAAGTTCGCGAGAACACGATGTCGCAGGTACTTGAAGTCCTGCGGCGACGGATTGACGATCCCCAGCGCGGTATTCCAGATTCGGTGGTCACGCGACAGGGCGACGACCGTGTACTGGTGCAAATCCCCGGAGAGCAGATCGATCGCGAACGGGCACGTACTCTGCTCAAGAGCACGGGCTTTCTTGAGTTCAAGATGGTGGTCGACTCGGATGCGACGGAAGAGATTCTTCGCGCACGCTATCCCGATGGGATCGGCGACGATCAGATCATTCTTTCGCAGATTGATTCTGAGACCGAAGTCGAAATCGGCGCCTATTTGCTTCCGAAGGTCGCCGACATTACGGGCGACTATCTCGATGACGCGCGCTTGCAGTTCGACCAACAGCAAAGGCCGATCGTCGAGTTCCGGTTCAATCCGGCCGGTGGTGAGATCTTTGGCGATCTGACCGCGGCGAATATCGGTGTGCCCATGGCCATCGTGCTCGACAAGAAGGTCTACAGCGCCCCGGTGATTCGCGGGCGCATCTCGACTCGCGGACAGATCGAAGGCAACTACACCGCCGAAGAAGCCGCGGATCTCGCGGTGATTCTGCGCGCCGGCTCACTCTCGGTGCCGGTCGTGATCGAGGAAGAGCGGACGGTGGGTCCCGGTCTTGGACAAGACTCGATTCAGAGTGGCGCTCGCGCCAGTATGATTGGCTTGGCGCTCGTACTTCTCTTTGCAGGCGGCTACTACCGACTCTCCGGCGGCTTCGCGAGCATCGCACTCCTCGCCAACCTGGTGCTGCTAGTCGGCCTGATGTCGCTCTTCGAAGCGACCCTCACGCTGCCCGGTATTGCGGGGCTCGTCTTGACCGTCGGTATGGCGGTCGATGCCAACGTGATCATCTTCGAACGTATTCGCGAAGAACTCAGGACGGGTAAATCCGTTCGTGCTGCGATCGGGACGGGATTCGAAAAGGCAACCTGGACGGTACTAGATGCCAACCTCACGACGCTCTTTACCGCCGTCATCCTCTTTGAGTTTGGAACGGGGCCAATTAAGGGCTTCGCAGTCACGCTCTCGGTGGGCATTGTGACGAGTGTCTTTGCAGCGCTCGTGATTACACGTCTGCTCTTTCAGCTCTACCCGGGCAACCGAAACGTATCGTCGCTCTCTATCTGAGAGCTTCGCGATATTTGAAAGCTTCCCGATCTAATTCGGCCGCCGACGCCTCTATATACTGATGCGTTGGCCAGGAGAATCCCGTGCCCTTCGAAATTATTCCACCTGGAACTAACGTCGACTTCCTTGGACAGCGACGCATCTGTATCGCTGTTTCGATCGCCGTGATCGCGCTCGGCGCAGTCTTCGCGAGCGTGAACGGCGTAAAGGTCGGCCTCGACTTCGCCGGCGGCACAGAGGTTCAGCTCCTCTTTGCGGACGGCGTAGAGGTTGATGAGGGGCTTATTCGCTCCGTTGTCGCAGATGTTGGGTTTGCAGACTCCCAGGTTGTCCGGTTCGGCGACGAGGGCGATTTGGAATTCAACATCAAGTTCAATTCCGTCGTGCCCGGTTCGGTGGCGGCGCTCGCCGTGATCGAAGCGCAGACGGGCGAAAATGGCGAGGGCGATGCGGTTGGTCTCGAGTCGAACACTCGGGTGATGGTCCTCGAAAACTCACTGCGCGGTGCGATCGGTGACTTTACGGAGCAGCGTGTTGAATACGTCGGTCCCCGAGTTGGAGCCGAACTGCGAGAGGATGGCGCGAAGGCGCTGCTCTACTCGGCAATCGTCATTCTCTTGTACGTCACGTTTCGGTTTAACTCTCGCTTCGCGCCGGGTGCGGTCGTCGCAGTGGTACACGACCTGGCGATTACGGCCGGTATTCTCGTCATGCTAGGTGAGGAGTTCGATCTGCAGATCTTGGCCGCGATGCTCGCGATCCTCGGCTACAGCTTGAACGATACGATCATCATCTACGATCGGATCCGCGAGAACATGGAGTTTCGCACGACGGCAGACTTGGAAGAGACGCTCAACACGAGCGTAAACCAGACGCTTTCGCGCACGGTGCTCACGTCGCTAACGACGCTGTTGGCACTGCTTTCGCTCTACTTCCTGGGTGGGGCTGTTATTCAGCCCTTCGCGAAGACGATGCTGATAGGCGTGCTCGTCGGCACGTACTCCTCGATCTTCATCGCATCGCCCCTGCTGCTCTTCTTGGAAGAGCGCTACGGCAATCCCGCTGGCGGCGGCGACAAGCCGAAGGGGACGGGCGTGAACAAGGCCGCCCGGGTCTAGCTAGAGCGAATCGGGCGAATAAAAAGCTCACCGGGCAGAATCTCTGCGATTCACCCGGTGAGCGAGTTCACTCATCGTTCGGATTCGTCCGAACTCGTCCCGAGTTCTTCGAAGTATGCTCTCGTGCTGAGGGCTCGAACTAGGCGCTCTTAAGCGCCTCGCCCTGGCCGGCACTACCAGCATTGCCGGCACCGGGCTGCTGACCGGGAGCAGACGGCTTCTTGACGTCCGTCGTGCTGGGAGCGCTCATATCGATCGATCCATTCAGGACGGCACCTTCCTGGACGTTGAGGCGTGGGGTGCGCAAGTTTCCTTCTACGACGCCCGTGGCCTGAATCTCAATGCGCTCAGTGGCAGTGAGATCTCCGATCACCTGGCCAATGACGATGATCGACTTGGCGTTTACTTGCGCCTTAACGCGACCATTCGCACCCACCGTGATTTGGTGATTCGAGAGCTCGACTTGGCCATCGACCTGGCCCTCGATTTCGAGGTCCTCGTCGCCCGTCAGCTCACCTTTGAATACGATCGACTGACCAACAGTGGCCATGCGTTTTTCTCCCTCTGAGCGTGTGCTCTTCCCTGTGTGTGCGGCACCGGGTTCGGTCCCCGACATCCCTGTCCGATCGTTGCCGGTCCCGCTTGGGGCCGACGACGAGCCTGCTGTCTTATCCGAAGAATCCTTCGAAGAATGAGAGGCAGAGTCAGTCGATCTGGGTTGGGTCCGCAGAGTATCGGCGGCGGGGCCGTCAGTAGTTGCGGTCTCGCGATTGGAATTAACAGGGGTTTTATCCCTACGGTCTCTCGAGCTGAAGAGCCCCACGTGTTCCCTCCGAACGCTTGCGCCCCGGTTCATACCGGGTCAGGCCGGCAAGCTTAACGCATCCGACTGCTGCGTACGCGGCCCAAAGCGAACCCAGATTGTCGCCTTGTATCCCCACCTCCGTCCGTGATCCAACTCACCGAAGTCGTAATTGCCCTCGACTCATTGGGCTCCCTTCGCCCGGATTACACCCTCGCTGTAGAACTTCGATGGTTTCAGACGGAATCGCGTGAAGGAATTTCTTGTTTTGGTCTCTAAGAGGGAACATGCCGTGCGAGGAAATTCGTCTCATCAATGCCTAATTTCGAGCGGGGGACGATGGAATTCCATTGAAATGAAGTGGCCCTGTTGCGAGAGAGCAGACGTACCCGCATCATTCGCCCGCGCCCCTTGCCCGCGTGCGTCGCCGCGCCCCGGCTGTGCGCAACCCGCCATTACAAGTTGAAATCCAGGTGACCGGAAACTCGGTAGATCCCGTGTGTTCGGTCGACCAGCCGCATGCGAACGCGTGCGTCGCGAAGACGCGAGTCCGCTGGAAGCGAAGCAGAGCGGGGTGCCCTCGGATAAGATCCCGGGCCGGAGGAAATTCATGAGAAGTGCAGAGTCCATTGGAACAAAATCATCGATGCGCGCAGCGTGTTCGCTCGCCGTCCTGTTCCTAACGGCCCATTCCGCAATAGCATTCGCCGAGAGCGCTGAGGCGTCCGCAGAAGACGGCACGCTCTACGTCTCGCAGTTCCCGACCGCGACGACCGGCGACCTAGCACCGGGTGCGCAGATCATTGGTGAAGGGCAGGCGCTCTCTATTGCAGAGGCGGTCGCCTTCGCGATTCAATACAACCTAGACGTTGAGGTTGAGCGCTATGAGCCCATGATCGCGAACGCAGATCGGGATGGTGCATGGGGTGCCTATGATCCGACATTGAGTGTGGACGGACGGTACGACCTTCAGAAGTCGCCGAACACCACTCTTTTGAATAGCGCGTCGAGCAATCGAGACCGCATACAGGGCGGCGGCGTTGGAATCGACCAGTTGATTCCTTATTTGGGAGCGAGCGTTGGGCTTCGATTCGATGGTTCATCAAGAGCAACTCGGCAGGCGTTTGCGCTACTAGACGATCAATATGATTCATCACTCTTTCTGACCGCGACTGTCCCCCTCGCCCGGAATTTGATCTGGAACGAAGCTTGGACGAACGTAAAGGTCTCGCAGCTCACTTCGCGTTCAGCGAATGACGGCTTTCGTGCTGCGGTCATGGATGTCGTACGAGACACTGTTAATGCGTATTGGGATCTCGTCGCTGCGCGCGATCAAGTTCGAGTCGCACAGAAAAGTACTGAGACGGCTCGCGCGCTCCTGGATCAGACGAAAACTCAATACGAAGTCGGCGTCGTTTCACGCGTTGAGGTCGTCGAGGCTGAGGCAGGCGTTGCGGATCGCGAGTTTGGCCTAATTCGGGCAGCCAACGTCTATCGAAATGCGCAGGATGCATTGATCAACACCGTCCTCGGTTCCCAGCTAACTGCGCTTTCGGAGCTCCAGTTTTCTCCCACAGAGGATCCTACTGAGTACGAGAGTCGCACTGTCGACGTGGCTGCTGCGGTCGCAGAAGCATTTCGACAGCGTCCAGAGCTTGCGCAGGCAGACCGAGAAATCGATAGCGGAGAGTTAGATCTAAAATTTGCGAAGAACCAGAGGTTGCCGCAGTTCGACGTTGAAGCGCGTCTCGGGTACGTCGGAGTTTCGGGTGATGTGAATAGCGCAGCCGCTTCGAGTCCTTTTGTTCCGCCTGGTACGGATCTAAACAGGTTTCCGACGGGGTATCGCAATTCGACCGACGACTGGTTTACGAACGACGGTCAGGAGAATCTTCGTGTGCAGGGCACCTTCTCCATTCCGATCCCTAACACGATGGCGCGCAAGCGCGTAGTCAGGAGCGATCTGCAGCTTCGTCGCTCCAAGACTCGGCGTGCTCGACTTGAGCAGACGATCATCCTGGAAGTCCGTGCGGCCGCGCGTCTCCTGAATGCATCAGCCCAGGGCATCGAAGCTTCCGAACGCCGCCGCCTAGCAGCTGCAGAACAGCTTCGCGCAGAGCGTATTCGCCTCGAACACGGCGAATCCACTCCCTTCGAAGTACTCCAGCGCGAGAGTGATCTTGTTGAGGCCGAGAGCCAGAAGATCAATGCACTCCAGAGCTATCATGCTGCCGATGTCGGCTTGGAACGCGCTCAGGGCACGATCCTCGATACACATAGCGTAAGGCTTAACGCGATCGCGGAACCCTCGCGTTAGTCATGGGTACTCACCTGCCCGTCGCAGTGTTGATCCTGGGGGCGGGACGCGGGGAGCGGCTTGGGCATGAGCTGCCTAAGGCGTTCGTGTCTGTGCTTGGACGGACGCTGATCGAACGATCGATTGTGGCGCTCGCGAAGGCGGAAGTCTTTGACGTGATTCTTCCCGTGCTGGCTGCGAACGATTTTGATCGTTATGCGTCGCTTGGGATCGAGGCGCCGGGATTGCTTGCGCCGGTCGAAGGCGGCAAGGAGCGGCAAGACTCGATGCGGGCGGGGTTGGCGTCGCTGCCGCCCGAGATCGAATGGGTCGCGATTCATGATGCGGCGAGATGCTTGGTGCAGAGCGTTGATCTGCGGGCCGTTGTTGCGGCGGCGTATGAAACGGGCGCGGCGCTCTTGGGTGAGCGTTCGCGGGATACGCTTAAGCGAGTTGTGGACGGCCAAGTCGTAGAGACCCCTGACCGGGCCGGATATTGGGCGGCTCAGACGCCTCAGGTTGCGCGTCGGGACTGGCTTGAAGAGGCTGCTGCGCAAGCGACGGCTGAAGGCCGACTTGGTACCGACGATGCGCAGTTGGTCGAGTGGCTGGGGAAACCGGTCGCCATGGTGGAATCCGTCGCGCCGAACCCTAAGATTACGCGTCCAGAGGATCTTTTGTTGGCTGAGGCGATTTTGTCCGCGGCCGACGCATCGCGGGATCGGCGAGAGGGCGCGGAATGAGAATCGGCCAAGGGTACGATGTACATCAACTTGTTCCGGGACGGCGATTAGTGCTTGGCGGCGTCGAGATTCCTCACGATAAGGGGCTCGAAGGGCACTCGGACGGCGATGCTTTGCTGCACGCTGTGGCGGACGCGATTCTGGGAGCGCTCGGACAGGGCGATCTTGGAGGGCATTTCCCGTCGAGCGATGAGCGCTGGAAAGGAATCGCGAGCATTGAGATTCTGGCGGCGGTTGTCGATAAAATGAAGGCCGCGGGTCTCAGAATTGGGAACGTCGATGCGACGATTGTTGCGCAGGCGCCTAGGCTCTCGCCTCATCAGCCGGCCATGCACGAGAATCTGGTTTCAGTTCTCGGTACAGAGCCCGGGCGCGTGAATGTTAAGGTGACGAGTACGGATCATTTGGGCTCGCTGGGCCGAGGTGAAGGAATCGCCGGAATGGCCGTCGTCTTGTTGGAAGATCGCTGAGTCGGATTCGGCAGATTTGAGTGGGCTTTGTTGTTCGGAGCTAAATGAAATGGGACACAGGACGGAGTGGAGCGGGCTTTGAGCCAGATCGAGTTTTATGACACGCGGAGTCGCGAGCAGCGGCCTTTCGAACCTCTGACACCTGGCAAGGTCGGGATCTACACCTGTGGTCCGACGGTCTACGCCGAACAGCATGTCGGAAATGTTCGCTCGCGTCTTTTCTCTGACCTGCTGAAGCGCTTTCTTATTTCGGAAGGCTTCGACGTCACGCACGTCATTAACATTACGGACGTCGGACACTTGGTTTCCGATGCCGACGACGGCGAAGACAAGATGGAAGCGGCGGCGAAACGCGCGGGGCAAACTGCCGGCGAAATCGCTGCGCATTACACGGAACTCTGGCGCCAGGACGGTGCGGCGGTGAACTGCCTCCCGCCGGAGCATAATCCGAAAGCCACCGACCATATCGAGGAGCAGATCGAACTCGCCAAAACCCTCGAAGCCGGCGGCTATCTCTACTCGATTTCCGATGGCCTCTATTTCGATACGAGCCGCTTCCCACGTTATGCGGAACTAGCGGGCCTTGATCTCGAAGGGCAATCCGAAGGCGCGCGGATCGGCATAACCGTGGGGAAGCGCAATCCCTCGGATTTCGCGGTTTGGAAATTCGCCGAAGAGGGTGTGCAGCGGCTTCAGGAATGGGACTCGCCTTGGGGCGTGGGCTTCCCGGGATGGCATCTCGAGTGCTCGGCAATGAGCAGTCGCTATCTAGGTGAGCGCTTCGATATACATACAGGCGGGATCGACCTCGCGACGGTGCACCATACAAACGAAGTTGCGCAGAGCGAGTGCGGCTTCGGGGTTCATCCCTGGGTCTCGTTTTGGATGCATAACGAGTTCTTGTCTATGGGCGGTAGCGAGGGTGGCGACGAAAAGATGTCCAAGTCGAAGGGCAACGTGAAGACGCTGACCGACTTGATCGACCGAGGCATCGATCCGCTCGCCTTCCGTTACTTCTTCTTGCAGGCCCACTACCGACAGCAGCAATCCTTCAGCGACGAAGCGATCGGTTCCGCCGCGAAGGGCTTTAAGCGGTTGCAGAAGATCGCGACGGCGCTTGAGGCAGTTGAAGGTGACGGCAGTGCGGACGAGCAGGCCCCGTATCGCGCGCGATTCCGCGAGGCCCTGGCAGATGATTTGAACGCACCCCGGGCCATGGCTGTGGTCTGGGATGTCGCGCGGAGTGATTCTCTCGCAGACGTGGATCGAAGAGATCTGATGCGCGCTTTTGATCCCGTTCTGGGGCTTCAGCTGGGCTGCGCCTCGGCGGCGGTTGCAGACGAATGGGAATCCGACCCCCGTATTGATGGCCTTCTGGCCGAGCGAAATAATGCCCGCGAGGCAAAGGACTGGGCGACAGCAGATCGGGTCCGCGATGAACTCGCCGCCGAGGGGATTGAGATCGTCGATTCGCCCGAAGGGCCCCGCTGGCGCCGAAAGTAGCCCGGTAGATGGGTAAATAGGACAGCGGGCGTCGTCTGGTCGCGGCTGAACTGCATGCGATCGTCGCCGGACGGGACTCCATCAGCGCTGGACGGCACCGGATTCTCGGCTCGCGGTCTATACTCCGCGCATGACCGGCAGCCGCCTCGAAAACGCCTTTCAACTCGTTTCTGAATACGAACCTGCAGGGGATCAGCCTGCGGCGATCGATGCACTTTGCGAGGGCATGCTCCGCGGGGACAAGCATCAAACCCTGTTGGGTGTGACCGGAAGTGGCAAGACTTTTTCGGTCGCGTGCATGATCGAGCGACTGAATCGCCCGGCCTTGGTGATGTCGCCGAATAAGACACTCGCCGCGCAGCTCTACGAAGAGTTCAAGGAACTCTTCCCGCATAACGCAGTCGAGTATTTCGTCTCGTACTACGACTACTACCAGCCCGAAGCTTATCTCCCGTCGACGGATACCTACATAGAGAAGGACTCGTCGGTCAACGATGAGATCGACAAGCTCAGGCACTCCGCAACGCATTCGCTGTTGACGCGCGAAGATGTACTCGTGGTCGCGAGTGTGTCGTGTATTTACGGCTTGGGCGCGCCCGAGAATTACGGGTCGATGCACGTCTATGTCGAGACGGGCATGACACTCAATCGCGACGATCTGCTGCGTCGTCTGGTCGACATGCAGTACACCCGAAATGATCATGATTTCCATCGCGGCACGTTCCGCGTTCGCGGCGACGTCGTCGAGATTTTTCCGCAATACGAAGGGGAACTCGCCGTTCGCGTCGAGTTCTTCGGAGATGAGGTCGATTCGATCGCAGAGATCGATCCCCTGCGCGGGAAAGTCGTCGCGCGTCCCAAGAAGGCCATGATCTATCCCGCGAGTCATTACGTCGCGGGACAAGAGCGCATAAAGCAGGCCTGTGAAGGTATTCGAGCAGAGCTGCAAGAGCGCCTCTTCTACTACAACAAAGAGAACAAGCTGCTCGAGGCTCAAAGACTCGAACAGCGCACGATGTACGACCTCGAGATGCTCGAGACGATGGGCTTTTGTCATGGCGTTGAGAACTACTCGCGGTGGCTGGATGGGCGAACGGCCGGACAGACGCCTTATACGCTCTATGATTATTTGCCGGACGACACGATCGTCGTACTCGATGAGAGCCATGTTGGCGTGCCGCAGATCGGCGGGATGTCTCGTGGCGACCGCGCGCGTAAAGACACGCTCGTTGACTTCGGTTGGCGACTGCCGTCGGCGCTCGATAATCGACCGCTCCGATTCGACGAGTGGGAAGAGCGTGCGGGCCAACGCGTCTATGTCTCGGCGACGCCCGCCGACTACGAACTCGATGCCTCTCAAGGTGTCGTGATCGAACAGATTATTCGGCCGACGGGCTTGCTCGATCCCGAGATCGAGATTCGGAAGGCAACGGGGCAGGTTGATGATCTGCTTGCCGAGATTCAGACGCACGTAAAGAAAGAAGAGCGCGTTCTCGTTACGACGCTCACGAAGCGGATGGCCGAAGAGCTGACGGACTACTATTCGGAGCTCGGGATTCGAATCCGCTATCTGCATAGCGACATCAAGACGCTTGAGCGGATGGAGATCATCAGGCAGCTGCGCGAGGGCAAATTCGACGTACTGGTCGGGATCAACCTTCTGCGAGAAGGGCTCGATATTCCGGAGGTCGCGCTCGTTGCGATCCTTGATGCAGACAAGGAAGGCTTCCTGCGCTCTACGCGTTCGCTCATTCAGACGATCGGTCGCGCCGCCCGTAACTCGGAGGGGCGTGTGATTCTTTTCGCGGACAAAGAGACGGCTTCGATTCGGGCGACGATTGAAGAGACCGATCGTCGTCGCGAAATCCAGAAGGCATACAACGATGAGCACGGGATCACGCCGACCACGATCAAGAAGAAGATCTCGAGCCTGCACGATTCGATTTGGGAGCAGGACTACGTCACGGTGCCCCGTGCTGATGAAAAGGCCGAACCGGGTATCCCGCGCCACGAGATTCCCATGCTTATCGAACAGCTTCGCTCCGAGATGCGCGACGCGGCTCGCGAACTCGACTTCGAGCGCGCGGCTGAGCTGCGCGACCGAGTGAAGGCCCTTGAATCCGAACGCATTCGGTTGACCTGAGGCGAAGCCGTGTCTTCAGTCCCGCCTAAGCCCCCGGATGACGATTCGACCAGTACGGTTTCCGAGGAAGCCGTGGCGGCCTCGTCGGAAGGTATCGAATCTGATTCAAAGACGATCGTTTCCGCAATCCGACCCGCGCGAACCTCTTTGAAAGAACAGGCCGCAGGCTTGCCGTCTACGCCCGGCGTCTATCTATTTAAGAATGAGCGCGGAACTGTGCTTTACGTCGGAAAGGCGCAGAGCTTAAAGAGTCGCGTCCGGCAATACGTAAGCGGCGGTGATGGGCGCTATCAGATTCCCGCCCTGATCGATCGCGCGGCGGACGTGGAAGTGTTGGTCACGGGAAACGTGAAGGAAGCGCTGCTTCTCGAGAACGAGCTGATCAAGCAGCACAAGCCGGCTTTTAACGTTCGCTTGCGAGACGACAAGCAGTATCTCGCGCTTCGTCTCGACGAGAGCGAGGAATGGCCGCGGGTAACTATGGTCCGTCGCTTCCGGAAGGACGGCGCACAATATTTCGGGCCCTATACATCGAGCGTCGCCCTTAAGTCATCGCTTTCCAAGCTCCGCCGCCTCTTTCCTCTTAGATCCTGCTCGAAGAGTACGTTCAATGACTATGCGCGGCGTGGGCGGCCGTGTATCGAATTCGAGATGAAGAGATGTCTGGGGCCTTGCGTTGGGCTGACGGACGAAGCCTCGTATGCCGAGCAAACTCGTGGGACGATTCTCTTTCTGCGCGGTAAGTCGCGGGAGCTCGTTGATAATATTGAGCGAGAAATGCATGAAGCGGCCGCGGACGAACGGTTCGAGGATGCCGCACGTTTGCGCGACCGAATCCAGGCGGTGGAGCGGACGATCGAGTCGCAGCAGATCGTGACGGAGTCGGATGTTGATCGCGATGTCTTTGCGCTGGCGCGTGAAGGCGGCGAGGTCGAGGTACAGGTGCTTCACATTCGCGAAGGACGAGTGATAGGCGCTCGTGGGTTTGCCTTTTCGAATGTCCGGCTCGATGACGGTGATGTGATGGCGTCGTTTCTTGGCCAATTCTATGCCTCGGGTGGAGGACATGCTCCGCCACGGGAGATACTGACTTCCGTCGACTTCGATGATGATGGCGCGCTGGCCTCGCTTTGGCGCGAGCGCTTCGATCAGTCCGTCGCGATTCGCTGGGCGCAAAGAGGGGGTGGCAAGCGTTTGGTGGAGATCGCCGAGCGCAACGCTGCGCTCGGTCTGGCGACGAGACTCGCTGCTCGGGAGAGCGTCGACACAGCGCTCGATGAGTTGGAAGAACGCTGTCGTCTAACGGCGCGGCCGCATCGAATTGAGTGCTACGACGTCTCGAATTTGCAGGGCACGTTGGCCGTGGCGAGTCGTGTCTCCTTTGAAAACGGGGAACCCGTCAAGAAGGAGTATCGCCGCTACAGAATCCGTGAAGCGGAAGCGGGTGACGACTATGGGTGCATGCGCGAGGTGCTGGATCGCCGACTCAAACGCGTGAACACGGAGCCTTTGCCGGACCTTTTGATGGTCGATGGGGGGCGGGGGCAAGTTGGCGTCGTGATGGCCGCGCTCGCGGATGCTGCGCTCGATGTTGAAGTGCTGGGAATTTCGAAAGAGCGTGATGATGATTCGCCGAGCATACGCGTGAAGCGAGGCGGGGGGCTCAAAGCGGAGCGGATCTTTCGGCCGAACCGAGCGAACCCAATTATGCTCGCGCCGAGCAGTCGCGGGATGCTGCTCTTGCAGCGCGTTAGGGACGAATCGCATCGCTTCGCCATCGAGTATCAAAGAGATCTGCGATCGAAGGTCAACATGACGTCGATTCTCGAGGAGCTACCGGGCATCGGGCCTGGGAAGCGTAAGGCTCTGCTCAAGGCACTGGGGTCCTTGCGTGCGGTTCGGAATGCGACGGTGGATGAGCTTCTTGGAGTGCCGGGTGTCTCTGCGCGAGATGCTGAATCGATTCGTCGATTCTTCGATGCTCTGACCGCGCCGGAGGTGTTGGCCGAAGCCGACGGGCCGGACGAAATGGAAGGACTGGAGGGAGCCGAAGGACTCGGCGGAATGGAGGAGGCGGCGACCGAGGTTGCCCCGCAATCCGACGAGGAATCTGCGCGAGAGTTGCCGGACCCTGATGGGAAAGGGTCCGCCTAACACCGCTGTTTGGCGCTCGCAGATGGGCATGGGTGTTGACGCGTCCCGCACGATGTTAGACGGGTCAAGTGGCTTTCCCGAGTGGGTCGCCAAAGGGTTGGGACTCAGTCCCGATGGTGCGCGCACGGCGTTTCATGGCACGGCAAACGGTACGATTCAGCAAATGCTCGTCACACTCGACATCGCGGAGCTGGGAACAGCTAAGCAGAAAGAGTGCCGGCCTCGATCGGTAAGACGATGACGACCGAATTGTTAGGCCTGTCGTTTTTAATCACTTCCGGTACCGAGTCGATCCCGTCGCCGGGTTCATCACGATTCAATCGAATGGGCTCGTGGAGGCAGGGATGATTCGCAGCGAGCCGCAGTGGAAGGCGCAATTCGCCGGACTTATATCCCGCAGAAAGAGCGTCGAGGCAGAGATCGACCGCATCAATCCCAAGGGGTCACGCCGAAAGTCAGAGCTCAATGAGATGCTCGCAGAAGTCGATCGGCAGTGCGGCGTGCTAGAGGACCAAGCGGATCAAGCGCGCGTCCCTATGCCGTGGCGAGACTGATTCATTGGGTTTGCAGCCGTTCGTTTCGTACGCATAACGCCGGCAAGTCTCGGCTTTGACCTCCGGTTTGTTGCTGCGTCGGCGAACTCAATTTTCCTCGTAAGGGAAATTCACTTCCACGCGAACTATGCATGTCCGCTAGGAAGCATCTAGGGGGACGTTCCGGAGAGACGAGCCCTCTGACGTAGCAGGCATTTTGGTCTGTTCCCTGCGCATGCATTGCCGATTGTGGAACTCGTCATAGTCGTGGCATGGGTCTTGCTCTTCCTCTTAGTTCATAAGCAATCACGCGTGGGGTGTGATGTGAGCCGGACCGTCGTGGACCGTATTTAGATGGGCTGAGATCGATGGATTGGAATATTAACTGGGCATTCTGGCGTCGTCGCGATACATCGGGCGAGGTGCGTATGCTTAACGGGAGTGCGAACCAAAATTCGGATCTGCCGGCGGAGCCCCGGCGGATTGAAGACTGGCAAGCCCGGCTCGTGGACGAAGGTGTTTCCGAAGAATGGGCGCCTCGCCTAGCGAAGCGTCTTGAGCATTTGCATAGGGAACTCGGAGGCGGATCGGCTGAAGCCCTGATTCGAGCCACCGTTACGAGTATCGACGTTCAGGCGGACGCGCACGCCCTTGTAGAGCGGAACATGCGGGATGTACGCGAAGTAGAGCGGTTGCTCGGCGCGTTCAGCGGAGAGCTCGAGAAGCTTGATGAAGTGCTCGAGGTGCTCGCCGCTTACGCACAGCGCATGCGAACCAAGCCCGACCGCCGACCGCCCCATACGCTTCACTGAGCATCATCGCCTGAAGCCGCGTTCGCCCATGAAGAGCGTTCCAGCGATCGGTCGTCTTCTCGAGCTCCTGGCTAGCGTGTGACGATTCGTACTCACCTCGGCGTGCACGGGGAGTCGCTGGCAGATCCTGCGCTAAAAGTCCGGCACGATGCTGTCCTCTTCGAGAGGAGCGGTTCCCGGCTCGAGGCGGATGCGACCGTTTCACGAAGATTCGGTCTTTGTGATTCACTGCGTGAGCGGTGGGGCTAAGCGGAATAGGCAGTGGCTGAGGTAGGGAACCGCACGCGAGGAGCCGGGGGCGTCCCGCTTCGGAGTGCACGACTTCCTACCCGTCTTCCTTGGGCGTCGGCGTTCCTCCCCTTTGTTCTTGTGGGGGCGTGCGGACTCGGACTCCTTGTTGCCGACCGGCTCGCAGCGACGGGCACGACCCCGCCGGAGCTTTTGTCGTTGTTAGGGGCTAAGACAGAGCTCGGACTATCCATGCCCGCATCGCGCATCTCGTTTTTCGCGCCCCTCGCTCCCCTCGCGCTGCTAGCAGGCGTCATTCTTCTAGGAACATTCGCGCCGCTTCGTTGCCGACTCCCCATGAATGCATGCGCGGTGCGCCGAATGTTGGAAGGCTTAAGGACGGGGCGGAGCCAGGGCCGTCGTCCCTCCCGTCGGTTGATGATGACGTTTGCCGTGCTTGCGGTCTTCTTGCTTTCATCGGCGCGGCTTATGGTTCGGTTTGAGCATGCAACGCGTGATACCGACATTGCTTGGGCGGCCGCTGAGAGCGGTCCCGGCGGTGTGCGAATCGTGGATGCTCTGGTTGCGCGAAGAACGGAGCGGCCATGGGGTGACGAGGTCATCTTGGCGCAGGTACGGGCGGCGGACGGTCTGGGCGGAGTGCCTAGAAACTTACTGCTGCGTATGGATTCGGGGCGAGAATCCCCAAGTCAGTCACAGCGAGACTTTGACCGCGCCGACTTCCTACTGCGGCCCGGACTGCAAGTTCGACTTGGACTTCGAGTCGCTCCGTGGCTCGCCGCCCGCAATCCAGGTCGCGCGGATTCAGCGCACGCGGCAGGTCGCCGCGGGATTGGTGCGGTCGCTCGCCTCGTAGGGCCGGGGTGGATGGTTGAACGTGTCCGAGAGGATGCGCTGTGGGGTGAATCCTTTTTCCGACGCACCTCACAGTACAGGATCGACGTTAGGCGTACGGTGGTCGATCGGTTTGCGCGGGTTTCTAACCAGATCGGTCTCGCTGCAGCGCTCGCTGTCGGTGACCGCTCGCATCTATCGGACGAGACGCGAACGTCTCTTCGCAGCATGGGACTTTCTCATCTGATCGCGATATCGGGGCTGCACGTAGGACTCGTCGGCGGGTTCGCCGTATTCTTGGCGAGGCGGCTTTGGGCAATAGCCCCGGGACGCCACGGGTACCTTCCACTTCGGAACCGAACGAGAATTTCGAGTCAGGAGCCAAGACTCGATCCGTTCTCTGGACCGCTGGCGTGCGGGGCGGCTGCTGCAGCTAGCTACGCTTGGCTTTCCGGTGCTGCCCCTGCAGTGCAGCGCGCCGCGCTTCTCTTCTTGTTGCTGGTCCTTGCTCGGGCAGTAGGCCGCCAATTTTCGGCCGCTGCCGGCTTGGCTTGGGTGGCGCTCGGGCTCATAGTGATCGAGCCGACAGTGTTTTTTGATGTGGGTGCCCAGCTTTCATTTGCGGCCTGCGCTGGTCTCGTCTTCGCCGGCTGGGGCGTCTCGAGTCAAGAACCAAGAACGAACGGATTCGGTGAGCGAATGGAGGCTTCTCTTCGTCTTTCAGCGGCCGCCTCCTTTGCGACCGCCCCGTTCATAGCGGGCATGGGCGGAGTCTTGTCGGTTTGGGGCCCAGCCATCAACTTGATTGCGATTCCCTGGACTGCGTTTGTGGTGCTGCCGGCTTCGTTCGCGGCTGCTTTGATGGCCGTCGGGCTCGACGGGACCGAAGCGGATGCCGTGATCGGATTTCTCCTGCTTCCCGCTGCGTTAAGCGAAGCTGCCGCTGGCAGCGTGGCGCCTCGGCTTCCCTCCATAGATCTACCGATAGCATTAGGCGCGAATGCGGTTGGGCTGATTGTCATTCTCGGACTCTGGCAGGTGCGCCGGAAGCGCACCGGTGCGGTCTATCTAATTTGGGTGGTCCTTGCAGGGGCGACGCTCACGGCGGGTCTCGTTAGTCCCAGGGGAATCGAGCCTCTCTATGTGCCGCGGGTGGTTTTTCTTGATGTGGGGCAGGGCGATGCGGCATTGATCCAGGGCCATCGCGCGAACGTTCTGATTGATACGGGTGGCGGAGTGCCGGGGCGCCCGAACGGAGCGACCGTGGTTCGTTCACTCCGAGCCCTCGGTGTTTCGGAGCTCGACTTGTTGGTCGTAACGCACGGGGACTACGACCATAGAGGAGGGGCGACCGCGGTCCTACGAAGTTTCAAAGTGAACGAGCTTTGGTTGCCCGCCGGGGCCCAGGCAGATCCACCTTTGCGAGATTTGGCTGAAGAGGCGAGGGCACTTGGCACTCGCGTGGCATGGATTGATGCAGCGCCTGCGCCCGTCGAGATCGGTGACCTGTCGATCAAAGTCCTTTGGCCCGCCCCGACTGAGGCGCTCGTCAGGATGGATCCGTCAGCAGGTCGATCCGTGGCTGCTGCAAAGAACCGACGCGTTTCCTCGAAGCGACTCAATCGCAACGACGGGTCATTGGTGCTGCGAATTCGCTTGGATGGATTGACCTATTTGTTTACAGCGGATGTAGGACGGGAGGTGGAGCATGCCTTGATGCGTCAATTTGGCGGGGATCGCATTCTCGAATCCGATGTTCTCAAAGTGGGTCACCACGGGAGTGCATTAAGCTCGTCTCTCGAATTCCTAGCAGCGGTTTCGCCACAGCTGGCGATTGTCACTGCGCCGTGCCGGGCGACGCGTGGGCTTCCGCATGCGGAGGTTCTCGGACGCGTCGTTTCGGAAGGGGCGGAACTCGCGTGGACGGGACGCGACGGCGCGATTTTCGTGTCGAGAGGGAAAGGCGGAAGCGCCGCGTGGTTAGGCTGGGGGCATCCGCGCCCGTGTGCTGGGCCTCACCTAACGTCCGACGAAGCGCGGCGCTCGTTTCTCGACGAAGGCGCGCTGAGCTTCTCTGGCATCTTCCGTCTTACGAAGGGGGCGTCCGAATGCTTCTTGTTGGGAATAAGCGTTCTCAAGATCCATTCCGTCCAGTGCGCGAATTCCGGCGAGGGTGGCCTGTACCGCGAGGGGCGCGTTCGCCGCAATTTGGTCGGCGGTTTCGAAGGCGCGAGGCATCAGCTCCTCTTGCGAGACGATTTCATTCAAGAGTCCAATCGCGAGTGCCTTTTCGGCATCGATCGGCTGCGCGGTATAAAGGAGATGGGCGGCATGAACGGAAGCAATTTGTCGGGGCAGCGCGATCGTCGCTTGTCCCGTGGGGTAGAGCCCGAGCGCAACTTCTTCGAGGGCGAAGGTCGCGTGCGGGACCGAGTAGCGAATCTCGCTCGCCAGCATCAAATCGAAGCCACCCGCGCGAGCATGACCGTTCACGGCGGCAATCAGGGGCACGCGCAGCCGGGTCTTCACGAGAGTGGCGTGACCGACCGCGCGCATTCCTTCAAAGTCGACCGGGTCGATCTTTTCTCCCCTGGCTAGCGCTTGGGAAACGGGAATGGTTTTTTTCATATCCATTCCCCCGCTGAATACGCGATCTCCGGCGCCAGTGAGTATTGCTACGCGAATCTCAGCGTCTTCGTTGATCTGTTTCCAGGCGGCGGCGAGGTCGCGCAGGGTTTCGGGATCGAATGAGTTCGCTTGCTCCGGTCGATCCATTGTCACGAGGGCCACATGAGGATGCTCTGAGGGAACTTCGAATCGTGCGGGCAATTGAGTCTCCTGCTGGGTGCTATGTGGGCGGGGATTGGGCGCGGCGAATTGTTTGAGAGTTGGGATGGGGGCGCTAACGAGTAGGCGAGGGCAGTCGAAGTTGCGAGCGACGCGGTCATTTGATCTGTGAGCAGCGATCTGTGCGAAGCTGGCCCCGAATCCTGAATGATTCAGTTTGATGAGTCGCGAAAATGAAAATTCTCAATCGTAATAGCGCGAGGCTCGACGAGAACCTCGAAATGGAAGTCGAGAACGGATGACGGAAAGCGAAAACGCAATCGAAGAGCCGGGATCTCCGGAGCCTGCGCGCGTGCAAAAATTGGCGGCGGCTTTCCCACGGATTCTGATCGCGGGGGAGTTGGCGCTTCCAATCGCGCGAGATTGGATTGAGCGGCTCGACCGATCCGTTGAATCCGGCGGTCCTAAGCTTCCCGTATATCCCTTCACTGACCAGATTCGGCAGGGTCTCTTCGAGGCTCGGCGCGCCCGCCGTTTGGTGCGTGGATTCGAGGGAGCTGAGAAAGCGCTTGCCAGCCAAGAGGTTGGTCTGTCCAAGGCTGCAGCGACGCGGCCTGAGGGCGAAGGCTTCCGCATCTCGCGACTGCTGCTTGTGAGCACGGATGGTTCGGAGCGGTTCTACCGCCAGGTCGAACAGCTCAAGGCCCGATTCTCGAGTCGATTGGAGGCATTGATGATCGACGCGGATGAAGGCGCACTCGGAGAGGCCGCCTTCGGGAGTGGCCACACGGCGCGAGCGCTGTTGCTTGACCACAAGGAAGTCGTGGTTGACTGTCTTGCGGCGCTCGACATATCGCAGGTCTCGGCTCTTGAGACGGATTCAGCCCCCGATGAGCTGGATCCAGAGCAGGGCGATGAGGCAGCAACCGAGGATCGTTGATCCTCGCACGGCATTGCTGTTCGAACGCTTTTGCTTTTAGCTGTGAAGCAAATTGCGAGGTTGGTTTTACAGCCTGGGCCGAGTATTTCAGAGTGAAACGAAAAGCTCGGTAAATCTTGTAAATATCTGTATTTACTCGTTTTGTTCCACGGGGAACGCGCACTTTTGGCGTCCTGAGTCGCCGGGTTTTCCGCTATTTGGACGCGCTTCGCCGCTACTGGCCTTGTGCTCCAGTGCGGTCCTCGAGGGCGCTGTACCCGGCCTTTTCGAGGATTCGCTGAACGAGCCTTCGGACCGGAGCGGAGTCTTCCACCAGCAGGATCGTCTCGTGCCCCCGCGCGCGACCGCTTCGTTTTATCGACGGCATCGCTGACGAATAGAATGCAACCATCGGGCGCGAGCTCAATGACGACTTCGGCGGCGTGTCGAAGCAAATCATCGAGACGATTGGCATCACGGCCGCGAACCATTTTCCCTCAGCCGACGCGAGGCTTATCCGTCGCGTGCTGGGGACTAGCAGCGGAGGCCGCCTCGGGTGCACTGTCTGGGCAACCCTATCCCCGTATGAAACGGAAAACTACAAGAATTCAGATTTCTGGCGCGTTCTGGCGCGATTCGCCTAAGGGCTTTTGCGGATTGGAATACCGGCGCTCAGTAGACGCCCAGCATCCGCCCGGACATCGCGAACACCGCCACGACCAGCATCGCTCGGATCAGTCGCTCGCCACCGGCCAGGGCCGCGCGTGCGCCGAGCTCGCCGCCCAAGGCAAAGCCCACTACGAGTGCCGACGCGAAGGCCCAGTCGATCTGGCCTTCCAGTATGAAAACCGGCACCGCGACCAACGTGAGGGCGCCAATAATCACAACCTTGACGGCGTTTGCGCGCACGAGATCTAGGCCGCTTCGCGCGAGTGCGGCGATCAGGAAGAGGCCCACCCCGGCTTGGAGCGCGCCGCCGTAGAGTCCGATTGCAAAGAAGATCGCTGTATTTGCGATGCGAGAACGAGGCGGCGCAGCCGTTTCTGGATCCCCCTTCGGTCGTCCGCGAAGCATCGGGTACAGAAGTGCGATCATCGCGACGCCGAACACCTGCCGAAACATCTCAGGAGACATACGCGCAGCGAGCGCCGCACCGATCGCCGACCCGACGAGCACGGGTATGAGAAGCGGGACCGCTTCTTTGATTCCATCGAAGCCCTTGCTTCGAAAGCGCCAGACCGCGACGCCATTCTGAAACAACACGCCGATCCGGTTGGTGCCGTTCGCCACAGTGGCAGGCAGCCCAAGAAACACGAGCAGCGGCACTGTGATCAGCGAGCCGCCGCCCGCGAGTGTATTGATCACGCCTGCGATCAAGCCGCCGGCGGCGAGCAGGAGCCATGTGCTGAAATCGTCCATTGGGGTCGGTCCCTATGCGCGGCGGTTGGCCGGAGTGAATGATTCGGCGGGAATGGCTGTTCGATGGACCTTCGAGCGAAGGACTGATCGCGAGAACTGCAGGGCGAGACGATGTGAGGTGTCCGTGGGCATTCTCTTTCCGTTCTCCCCGTTCTCCGCGCTCTTCTCAGCCGTGGGGTTTTCGGACGACGGGTCGCCACGGCGCGCCTTAGCATGCAGACTCTGATCAGAGGCCGCCAGGGGGCGTTTGTGCCTCGGCAATCAAGGAGCTCACCCAGTGCAGATCGGAAGCCAAAACGAACAAGCTTGTGGCGATTGGGATTCGCCGATCGGATCGGCGGACCTCGTACGCGGCGCGCTGCGTCTTTCGGCGCCCACGATTGAAGCGGGTCGGCTCTATTGGCTCGAGGGGAGGCCGGACGAAGGGGGCCGTCAGGTGCTGATGCGGGCGAAATTGCCCGAGGCGACCGCGGTTCCCGCTCTTCTCGATGTCGAAGAGGTGTTGGCTCGGGACGTTAATGTGCGGACGCGGGTTCACGAATATGGTGGCGGCGAGTTCTGCATCTGGCGCGACCGCGTTTACTACGTGGACGATGCGGATGGGCGGATCTATCGAGCGAGTCCCGGTACAGCGCCCGAGCCGGTTGTTCCGGCGGGCGCGATGCATGCGGATCTCGTCGTGTCGCCCGAAGGTGATTGGCTCTTCTGCGTGGAGGAACGCGCGCGGGAAGCCCGCGAGCCAGAGAATCGAATTCTTGCGATTCGGCTCGACTCTGACGGACGGGCGAAGGATGGACCTCGGGTGGTTGCCGCAGGGCACGATTTCTACGCATCCCTTTGTTGTTCACCGCAGGGCGACGAACTCGCGTTTCTCGCATGGGATCATCCGAATATGCCGTGGAACGGGACCGTTCTCGAAAGGATTGCATGGGGACAAGAGGGCGCACGGGGGGAGGTCCGGCCGTGCGCGGGTGGGCGGCGCGAATCTCTCTTTCAACCCGGCTTTGCGCCAGACGGCCGACTCTTTGTTGTTTCGGATCGATCGGGCTGGTGGAACCTAACGTGCGTTCGGGAGTCGGGACTCGAAGCCATGCACGCGGACCGTTTCGAGATTGGCAGACCGCAATGGGTTTTTGGCATGTCAGCATGGGCGTTCTCGGGAGAGAAGGTGCTAGGCGCGGCGACGGTAGACGGTGTTGATACTCTCGTTGAAATCGATATCGAGAGTTGTTCTTCTCGGGATCGGTTGAGTCGCTTGCAGTCGATTTCCGGCATCGTTGCCGGCGACGGCTGGGTCGCTTGCGTGGGGGGCGAATCGGAAAGGGCTGCCGGCCTGTATCTGTGGAGTGCAGCGGGCGGGGGACCCGAGTGCGTGCGCGAAAGCAGTCCGCTCGAGCTGCACGCCGATTCGATTAGCCAAGCCATCCCGATGTCTTTCGATTCAAAAGACGGGCGGACAGCGCATGCCTTTCTTTATAGGCCAAAGTCCGGGAGCCAAGCTCCGCGTTCGGGAGAGCGGCCGCCCTTGTTGGTGAAGAGTCACGGGGGGCCGACGGCAGCTGCGAGCGCCGCCCTTGATCCACGGATTCAATATTGGACGAGTCGAGGCTTTGCGGTCGCGGATGTGAACTACGGAGGGTCGTCGGGTTTTGGTCGCGCCTATCGGGATCAGCTGAAAGAACGATGGGGCGTGGTCGACGTCGAAGACTGTGTCGCCGTTGCACGTTCCCTCGCGGCGGAAGGTCTTGTCGATGGAGATCGACTGGCGATCAGCGGCGGCAGTGCCGGCGGCTATACGACCCTTTGTGCCTTGACGTTTCATGACGCTTTCGCGGCTGGAGCGAGCCACTACGGGATCGGGAACCTCGAAGCGTTGGCGCAGGACACGCACAAATTCGAGTCGCGCTATACCGACTGGCTCGTAGGGCCTCTGCCTGAGACCCAGGCACGTTATGTGGAACGTTCACCCATCCATCACGTCGAGCGACTCGCCTGCCCCGTAATCTTTTTTCAGGGACTCGAAGATAGGGTCGTGCCGCCCAACCAGGCCGAGTCGATGGTGGCTGTGCTCGCCGAGCGCGGTTTGCCGCACGGCTACGTGCCCTTCGAAGGGGAGCAGCACGGCTTTCGTCGCGCCGAGAATATCCGGACGGCGCTCGACGGTGAACTCTATTTTTACTCTCAGGTGTTTGGCTTCGATGCACCGAAGCCCGAGGGTGTCGAGGTCGTGGGCGCGCGTACGTGAAACGACTCGCTTCTACTTATGGGCTCCGGGACTTGGCGGGATCGACAGCGCGTCCATCTTTTGTTCTTGGCGTGCTTGTTGTCGCCGTCCTGCTCGGCTGTGTTCCGATGGTGGGTGGCTGGGATGTGGACGCGCTTCATTCGGAGCTGCCCGCACTCGGTCACGGAGCGCCGAACCGAATCGGAGACCTAACGCCCTATCCTGCGCTGGTCGGCGATGCGCTTGCGCTGGTTGTTTGTCGTTTTGAAGAGGCGAACGTGGTCCGGATCGAGGTTGAAGGCGATGACTGGCCAGAAGAATGGTCGCATCGCGCACTTCCGGCCTTGGGCTTTGATGGCGTTCGTCTTGAACTGGCGGCAGCCGGCGACGTGAATTCAGCCGAAGCTGGGCAGCGGATTCGCGTGCAATCGATTGCCGGGCCGGAGGCGTTGGGGCCTGTAGGTTTGGGGGATACCTTGGCAGAATGCGATGTCTCCTCGGCAATCGCACAGGATGGACATGCTTTGAGTCTAAGGCGAGTGACCGGGGTCCTACGCGAGGTCACGATTCGGTTGCGTCGAAGACTTCGGCAGCAGACGGGGAAAGTCTTCGAGGCGAGCGAAGCGGAGTGGGGCGCCGCGTTTCTTCACGAGCTCGCGCACGGGCTTGGCTTTGCGGGGCACGTGGCGACAGGCGAGTCCGTCGTGCAGCGCGAGCAGAGTGGCTTGCGATTGATCGGGCGGAGCGTCGCAGAGGGGCGTCGGATTCCGACGCCGAACCTTGATGCGCTGTACCGAATTCCGACTGGATACGTGTTAGGCGAAGCGAATGTCGATGCGGGCGCGGCCGAATTGCTCAGAGCGGTCAGTCAATTGGTTGCGGAACGAACGGAGCGCGTCGGGCCTCCAGTCGGGCCAAGGGCAACCGCGGGGGACCGGGAAGCACGCCTTGCTTGGCGATGGCCCGGAGGACTCGCGATCGCACTTCGTTTCCCCGACTGGAGCGGCGAGCTTAAACGCAAAGAGCCGATCACGGTAGAGCCAAGCGCCGCGACCCGCTTATTGCTCGAACATCGTAGGCGAGCCGAGAATCTCTGATTCAGCCGTCGAGCATTGCTATTGCTTGACGCTCGGTTCGATCGTGCGCGCGCGGGCGATGAGCTCGTTGGCGAGATCGGTCTTCCCTATTGCGCGCATCACGAGGCCAAGCCGGAAGTGCGTGACCGCATCTTCCTGAGACTGACTGAGTGCGAGTCCTAGATGCTCCGCGGCGCGCTCCGCGTTGGCCTTTGGTTTTTTGTACAGCGCCCAGCCAAGGGCTGCTTGATAGGCGGGCTCGTCGGGCCAGAGTTCGACCGCGGGCTCGAGGTATTCCAAGGCGCCTTCAAAATTGCCCATTTTGGCGAGAATCTCGCCTTTACGGAAGGAGGTCTCCGCTTGAGCAAGTCGTGCGGTATCGATCTCCGGCTCTCCGCTGTCGCCCGCATCGTACTCCTTCCGCTTGTCGGCATCGGAGAGCGTCTCGAAGGCCTCGGCAATTCGCGCGAACACCTGAGCGGCAGGACCTTTGAGGTCGTCGAGTCCGAGTCTTGCGAGCGCATCGGGATGATATTTCTTGGCCGCTTTGAAGTACGCCTTCTTGATCTGTATGGTCGAGGCGGCTTCGTCTAGCCCGAGTGCGCTGTAGTGATCGAGGCTACCCAGGTTGCCTAATAAGTTTTCAATTTCGTTTCGAAGAGCAGATTCCTGAGCGTTGGTCTTTGATTTACTGTCAGCATTTTCTTTGGAATCGTCGTCCGCAGGGAATGCGGTTGTAGCCTCGAAGACTTCCACTTCGAAGGCGGTCGGATCATTTCGGAGCGATGGGCCGCTCGCACCGAGTCGCACTACGCCCGTGTGAAGTGCGGCCCAGAGGGTTGCAGCAGCGAGGGGCTCGCCCGCGCACTCGCCTAGAATTCGGCCGATCGGAAGATGTTCGTCGAGCTTGCGGATCGCGTTCTCAGCCGGCGCACCTGCAGATGCTAATTTATTGGCGACCTTGCGGAAGCGCGGCGAGATGTCGCCCTTGGCGTCCTGGACATGCATCAACTCGCGAAAGAGTCGATCGGTTCCCCAGCGCCTCGGGAGTTCTTCTTGGAGAAGGCTGATCAGATCAAAGGCTTTCGCGCTCGCGGGGCGTGCGGCCGAGTCGGCTCGCTCGGGCCGCCAGGTGTACTTGCCCGCGTTCCACTCGAAGGTTTCGGCTATGCCGCGGCGTGCCTCTTCTCGGAGTGCTTGATAAAGAGCCTTTGCATCTAGAAAATTGAGCGCAAGTACCGCCGCGGCCTGTGGGCAGCTGCGTTTCTCGGCGAAGCGTTCTACCTCGAGGCGCGCAGCCGCATCAAGGCGACGTGTACCCAAAAGGAATTCAGCGAACCTGTCCTGCACACCGGTAGATGCGAAGCCGTAGGGGGTGCCTTCAAAGACGTCGATGCTTCGCTCGTTCTGACCATGCCGAAGCTCAAGAATACCGGACCTTTGGTCACGCCACGCTTGCGCGAGCAGGAGCGGGACGTTGACCGCGTCGAGCGAGCCCTCGACGGGGGCATCGAAGAGTGTGAAGTACGACATGGCGTTAGGTCGCGGTCCGCGTCTCTGGTCGCCGATCGCGGCGGCCTGGTTATAGGGGGCGGGTAGGGCTCGGACTAGAGCAGATGTTTTTGTGCGTCTGCGATTTGGAAGGCAGTTGCGATTGCCTGGGTGAGGTCTTTTCGGAGAATAAGGTGGGACGCCTCAATGCTCTCCATGGCCGCTTCGGATTCGGGAGATACGCCGGTAATCAGGCTCTGCGCATTCCATGACTCGATCGTTTCGAGGATTTGCTCGAGCGCGGCTGCGCCGAAGCCTTCGTCGAGCGGGCGCCCGCGAAGGTCTACGACGACCACGCGGATTTCAGAGATACCAGGGTCACGGCCTAACATTTCGACAGTGCCCAGTGCCTCGTCGAGGGTCGTAAATGGCAACACCATGACGGGGCCCCAGATGTTAACGACGGACTGCGATCGATCGAATTGGGCGTTGGGGTTAGGCAGACCGTCATTGCGTTCAATGGGTGGAATTGTTGCGACCTTGCGGAACGCGTCGAAGGGCACCTCGCGGAGGAGCGATTGTAGCTCCTGGTCGCCGTTCGCTTCTAAAGCCGAGCTTTCCTGGACTTCGAAACGACAGGCTTCGTCACCGCGGGCCGCGCAGCTGACTTCTCGTGCCACCAGGTGTCGATTCAATGTGCCTGAAAGCCAGCCGGTTGTGTACCCGGCGCTTATCCAGCAAGAGGGTGATTCAGGGGCACCGAGTTTTGAAACCCGAGCCACGGCCTCATGTCGTTCGGGCCATGCCCCTTCGAGGGAGAGCGCGCCAGCTTCATCCATGTGTACGCCACCGGTCCATTGCATAACAACGGAAGTGGTGTTGGGGGCGGCGGCCGCATCCGAAGCCAGATCAGCTCGCTCGCTACAGACCCGTGCAGCGTCACGAAGGCCGTGCAGCAAGCCTATCTGGAAGAGGGCGAGGGAGGCCTTCTGCGGGCCGAGTTGGTCGTGAAGTTCGACCAGAAGCGATGCGAGGAAACGACCGTCCACGAAGAGTTTCGGGTCGTTCATCAGCACCGTATCAGGGCCGAATCCAAGGGAGGTGAGCATTTCGAGCTGTTGGCACGGCACGGTCTCGGTCTGAGGCTTGGATGGGGATCGCATTGGGCGGCGGCCCTTTCTTTCGTTGCCTAGCCTTTGATGAAGGCGTAAATGTCGAATTTTTGATCCTTGGTGATGAAGGACTCTCCTTCCGCCTCCAAGAGCTTGAGGAAGGCGTTGACCACAACGGGATCAAATTGGGTTCCCGAGTATTTGTGCAGTTCCTTCACGACGACATCGACCGGGAGTGCCTTCCGGTACGGGCGATCGGAGGTCATGGCTTCAACTGTGTCGGCGACGACGATGATTCGCGAGGCCAGTGGAATCTGCTCGCCGGACAGACGGTCTGGATAGCCCGCGGAGCAGCCGTCATACCATTCGTGATGATGGCGAACACAGGGGACGACGCTGCGCAGAAATTCGACCGGTTCGAGGATCTTCGCGCCGATCTCCGGATGCCGCTTGATCTCTTCGTACTCTTCGTCGTTCAAGCGGTCGGGCTTGGTGATGATCGCATCGGGGATGCCGATCTTGCCGACGTCATGAAGTAGGCCTGCGAAGTAGACGCGCTCGATGAGTTCCGTGTCGAGGTTCATCTCGCGAGCGATGCGGGAGGCGTAGACCGCGACGCGTTCGGAGTGACCGCGGGTATACGCGTCCTTTGCGTCGATGGCTTCGGCGAGAGCACGAATCGTTTGGATATATGCGGTGCGGAGCTCGGTGTTTTTTTCATCGAGCTGCTTGGTACGTTCGCGAACTTTCTCTTCCAGGTTCTTGTTCATATCCTGGAGTTTGAAGTTCTGCTCACGCGTCACTGTGTTGAGGCGTTTGATCTCGGCTTTTAGATCGTAGTGATCGAATGCTTGCCGGAGCGTGGCCTTCAGTTCCTCATCGTTCCACGGTTTCGTGATGAGGCGATAGATCTCGCCCTTGTTGATCGCTTCGACGGCGATCTTCATGTCCGTATAGCCCGTCAGCATCATGCGCACGACATCGTTGTGTCGGTCGCGTGCGGAGGCCAGGAAGTCGACGCCGCTCATCTCGGGCATCCGCTGATCGGTCACGATCACTTGCGGACCCGCTCGTTCGATCAATTCGAAGGCTTCGCTCGGTGTACTCGCAGTGAGCACATCAATGGGTTCGTTCCGCAGCAAACGCTGCAGCGCTTTCAAAATGTTGACTTCGTCATCGACGAATAAAACGGTGTGGTTTTCCACCGGAGCTCCCTCGACGAAATCCCGTACCGTCCTTGGCGCAGGAATAGATCGTCGGTGCGGGGCGAACGGCCCGTCCCGCATGGTTTTCTATCGGCACGGTCGTATCGAAGGCTTAGAAATCCTCCCGTTTCCATTGGGTTCTTGTGAAGTTCCAATGATGTGATCTGCGTCGCCATCGCAGCTGACCCGCAGCTGACCGGCAACTTGGGAGCACACCGTATGCACCCCAAGGGTTTTCCCACGGCCTCGACGGGAGATTTATGGAGACTTGTATCCGGTCAATTCGCGCTCTGAGCCAGCTAAAACATCCTGCCGATGTCTTGTTGCGGCCCAGTTCCGCGGGATTGGGAAATTCTGCTCTGGATATTAGTCTCTAGTAGGCCGTTAGTTCTCATACTCTAACGTTCAGTCTGGGGCTGGCAAAGGCTCCGGTCGTTTCAGCTCGATTAATCTCGCTTCGATAGGGAGCTTTGTCTTGTCCCTGATGCATCCCGTTGCCCTCGCGTTCACGGCGCTGACTGGTTTTCAGGTCTCGTGTACGAGGTGACCTGGTAGGAATATCTGGCGACTCTCGTGGGCTCTCATGCCGAGGCCGCTGCGGCAGTGCTCGGGAACTTTCTTGCGGGCCTGTCGATTGGGTATGGGGTTTTCGGCCGCTCGGGTGCGCGGCGCGTCCGGGCCGGTGCGGCTGGCGGGCGGCCAGCGCGCCTGCTTGGCAGATACGGCGGCGTAGAAATCGGGATCGGGCTCTACGCCTTCGCCTTTCCGATGCTCTTCGCTGGGATCGAATCGCTATTGATCGCGATGCCGATCGAGGACTCGGCGCTGCGTTTTTTCGTCGACGTAATGTTGACGGTGGATCTGATCGGACCTTCCGCGGTCATGATGGGCGCCACGGTTCCCTTCTTGACCCAAGCGCTGCCGATGGGGATGCAGGAAGCCAGTCGACTGCACGCGCAGGTGTATGCGCGCAATACGATTGGTGGGGCTTTCGTTAGGATCGTCGCCATTCGATTTCGCGAGCACCGTTTCGGTCTTCGTATTATGCATCGCCTTTGGGAGCCTAACGGTTGGGTGGGTTCGCCGGATTAACCCCGGGGCTCTCGTCTTGTGTCAAGCGTTGCTCGTGGTCCTATTCCTGTTGCTCGATTGGTCACTCTCTCAAGCACCCTATTGGGCGTATCGCTTGCGGGTGCTCTTGCCGAGCGAGGCGGACAATTTTCTTCCGTATTGGCTGTCCACTGTTGACGCGACGGTGGTCGTGATCGGTCGGGCGATTGCACTCTCCGTTGCGATGCTACGGGTGCTCTTTGATCGTTTGAACGATGACCCGGATCGACTGGCGGATGTGTCGGGGCGCCTTATATGGGTGGAACACGCTGGGGACGTTGTTTTCGTGTCGCGGTCGTGGCGCTGATTACGATGATCGGGGTGCTCGTGTGGGTAACCAAGGGCCGGGAAGGGGAACGCCGGATCGTCGCGGTCGCGTTATGCCTTTCGTTGTTCGTGGTGGCGCTGCCAAGCAGGGATCGAGATCTGCTTTCGATTGGTCTATTCCTGAAACGCACGCTCGACCCGGGCCCCGTACTCGGGGCGTGAAGGACCTGACGCAAGCGATGTATCGCGGTCCCGTGACGGCAATCTTTTGAGGATGCGGGGCCTATAGATAATTGCCGCCGTCCGTTCGGATTCGTGTATTCGCCTGGCGGAACCGGCTGATCTCTGCGCTGAAATCGCTCTGCGTGACTTGTTCCGGCGATTCTCCCGCAGCATCGAGTCGTGCCTTTCGGCGAAGAACGGCGTGCAGGATTCGAATCCAATCACCGATCGAAGGTTCGCGGGTGTTATTCACGATCGCACTCCAGTCGAGCTCGCCGAAGATGGGTCGTTCTGCACGAGATTCCGCAGCCAGCGCATGAATCCGAAGCGCTTCTTCGATGTCGTCGGGAAAGAGCGGGTTGACCTCGACGATTCGTTCAAACCGGCCGGGGGACAGGAATGCTTCGGGCAGGGTGCCGGAATGGCTCGTGCTGGCGATGACGAGGCAACCTTCGATGGACAAAGACCGGTCAATGAGCTCGAAAAGGAAATCCATGATCGGACCCGTAGGAAGTTCCGCGCCGCGCTCGCCCATTTCGTGAGCGCGAGTGAACTCGAGCTCGTCGAAGAAGATTGTGACCGGTGGCATCTCTTCGAGCGCCGCAGACCAACCTTGAACGAGTTCGCCGATTTTCGGAGCCCCGTGAATCACGTCGAGCACCATGCGTGGCACGTCGACTCGCACGAAAGCGGTCTCGGTTTGCGCTGCCAGGTACTCGGCCAGGAGCGATTTTCCGCTGCCTCGGCGGCCGATCATGAGCATCGCACTCGGCGGGAAGGTGCCCCAACGGCCGTAGACCTCAGGACTGGTCTGGGCGTACGCGTAGGTCAGGATTTCCTCTTTGGCGCTCGCCAGACCGCCAATATCGTCCTGCGTAACGTCTGGAGCAGCGACAATCTGGGCACCGCGGGCGAGCGGCTCCAGATTTCGCTGGAAACTGGACCAAATATTGGCGGCTTTGTCGGCAAGAAGGCGGCGATCTGTCATGGCGCGCAGTCTAGCGGGTGGCTGAGTGGGCGGTTGAGGTAGAGAAAATTGTTCTAAGGCATCTGAGTTGGTCCTCAACCACTTCCAGTTGCGGGGCAGTTGAGCAATACTGCGCGCCGAGCGCGTCCCCATCGTCTATCGGTTAGGACACCAGCCTTTCAAGCTGGGGAGGTGAGTTCGATTCTCACTGGGGACGCCACTCATTTTCGCCGGGCTGGGCGGTCTCTTCTTCGCTGCGCTGGGCGGCCAGCACGGGTCGCCGACTTTGGGCCCCAACTTGACTCGTTTGGGACGCCCTCACCGTCGCTTAGAGCGGTGTCTTTGCGCGATGCTCCCTCCCGCTTCTTTCGTGAGAAGCCCCAGGAGGTCGGCTTTCCTCGCTCTCTCGTCGTCCTTCGGTCTGCGGCGCGCGAGTCCCCCGAGCGTCGCCGAATCCCGCGGACAAATGTTTGTGGCAGCCGTTGTGGTGATGCTTTCGCCGTGGGGTGGTTCGCGGTTTGCGCGTCCGCTTCGCAGCGGGGGTATCTGTTTTGGTTCGTAGTCCTACCGGGGCGCGTTTCGATAGTGGCTAGGCCTAGGGCTAAGAGGGCGGCTGTCGTTGGTTCGGGGATGATGGCTATGAAGCTGGTTGATTGTGTCGTGGTGCCTAGTCGACGTGGTGGGATGCCGAGATTTGATCGCCGGGTGAGGGAATTTTGAGCAGTCCCTCGGACGGCAGGATGTGTTGAAGTACTCCGCCGCGCATCGGTAGCCAACTCGTGCCGATGTGATGGCACAGGGGAGCAGGGCGGCTGCGACGATCCATTCTCCGTTGTCAGAGATCGCATGAGCCGAGCTGCCAGCGGTGCTATTGGCGAGTTCGCGAAGCAGGCGCGGGGACGAACCGCGATCGAATCGGAAAGCGTGTCCGCCGACTTCGCCGACGATGACCGAGCCATCTCCTGAAACATCGTATGCATGGCTGGTGACGTAGGGCCCCATGCCGATGCCCGCCGATCGGGTTGAAGCGCGTTTCGCAGAGCCCATCGTATTACTCCCTTGAACGCGGCGACTTAGATCGGCCCTGTCTTGTTGGCCGGGAACGTTCGAAGATGTCGCGGGGGTTGTCAGGGTGCGGATACGACGTCGTACACGCTATCCATCGCCCCATGTTCACATCCGGCCGATCGCGTCGTCTCGGCCTGCTCTGGGCGCTCTTCTCCGCTGTGGGTGGGGCGCTTATGGTGATCCCCTGGAAGCTCGCGAATGAGATCGGGGATCCCGGGATCAGCGTCCTGCTCCTGCTGCTGACCGCGGCGATCGGGAGCACGGGGCTCGGCTTGGCCCAGCGCGTCGTCGGGACGTCTTCGCCGAGGGGCTTTCGTCGAATTGACCTAGCGGTCGCGGCGGGGCTCGCGGTGTTTACGCTGGCCGGGAATCACGCGAGTGCGATTGCGATTCAGTCGCTCTCGCCTGCGCTCTTGAACGTCATCATGCGTTTCGACTTCGTGTTTGTCGCCGTGCTCGGTTGGCTACTGCTCGGCGAGCGCGTGGAAGGCCGGTTCTGGATCGGCGCGGCCATCGCCGTCGGAGGCTTAGTCGTCCTGCAGGGGCCGGGCGACGTGTCTGATCTCTCGTCGTTCTTTGACTCAGGCGCGTTCTACGGAATCGCAGCGGCGGCTTTCTTCAGCTGCATGGCGATCCTGACCCGCCGCTTCATTCATCGCATCGACACGGTGTCCGTTAACTCGATGCGCCTTTGGCTCTCGGTGATCTTTTGGTTCGCCTACAACCCGTTTCCTGATGTCGCTGCGATTCCAGTCGAACAGGTAGGGTATGCGACGCTCGCTGCGACCTTCGGGCCCTTTCTAGGGCGGCTCGCTCTGATGAACTCCGCTCGTCACGTCGAGGCACGGGTCACCACATTAGCGACGCTGTCGACGCCGGTGATGACGCTCGTGCTCGCGTTCTTTGTGCTCGGCGATTGGCCCCTTTCGCATCAGCTCTTGGGTGGGGCAATCATGATCGGCGGGATCGCAATCCCGCTGCTGCCGCGCTCCACGAGCAGCCGATAGGGGCCGCCCGCGGCGCTGTGGGACGTTGGCTGTACAACCCCGAGAGCCGACCAGCGTTGTTAGGCCGCCTGAACCTCGAGCCGATGAATGGCAGAAACATGCAGATTCGGACATCGCTCCGGGCCGTTCACGAGTTCCATTTGCGGAAGTACCGGAGCCAACGCCCGAAGCGCCGCCCGAAGTTCCCATCGCGCTAGGTTCGCGCCGAGACAGAAATGCGCGCCGTAGCCGCCGAAGGCGAGGTGGCGATTAGGGGTGCGCGTGATGTCGAAATTATAGGGCTCGTCGAACACGGCGGGGTCGCGATTCGCCGCCGGGTACCACATGCCGACGTCTTCCCCGGCCTTGATCGTCTGGCCCGAGAGCTCGAAGTCTTCGACTGCCGTACGCGCGAATTGAAGAACCGGTGACGTCCATCGCAGAATTTCTTCGCCGCAGGACTTTATGAGATCTTCGTTGTCCGCGTTTTCCGCGAGCAGCTTAACCTGCTCGGGATGTTCGAGAAGGGCCGCCACGCCACCGGTGATGGCGTTCTGCGTCGTCTCGTTTCCGGCGGCAAGGATCACAAAGAGATAACCCTGTAGCTGTTGGTCTGTGAGGCGCTTGCCGTCGAGCATGGCGTGGACGATCTGCGTGGAGAGGTCGTCGTTTTCCGGGCCCCGGGCTTCGCGATCGCGGATGACGCCAATCATGTAGTCGGTCATCTCGTCCATCGCGCGCCAGACGCCCGTATTCCGGTCCTCTCCCTCGTTGAAGAAGTCGACTTCAGGCGCTCCGATCATCACGTTGGTGATCTGCTTGAGGCGCTTCCAGTCGCCGTTAGGGAGACCCATCATCTCGCCGATTGCGGCGAGGGGAAGCTTTTCGGCGAAGCCCTTCACGAAGTCGGTTGTCTCGCCACGTTTTCCTGCGCCTTTGAGTTCCGTTAGGAATTCAGAGGCGAAGTCGTGGGACATCTGGGCAAAATGTCCTTCGACCTTGCGGAGTGCTGCGGGCGTGAACCGCTTGGCTGAGAGGAGTCTGAAATTTCGATGCCGTGGGTCATCCATGAATATGAAGTCGCTGACTTCATTGGGATCCCAGCCCCGCTGCTCATTGCGGAGATTGGTTGAAAATTCCTGTCGCGCATCGTCTTCCTTCGATTGAAGGCGAAGCCGTTTGCTGTTTACGAAGATGTCGGCGTTCTTCGAGATCGTCAGAATGTCCGCGTGTCGCGTGATCGACCAAAAGGGGGCGATCTCGTCGCGCTCGTACCAGAAAATAGGCGCTTCCTTTCGCATGAAATCCCATTCTGCGAAGGGGTAGCCGCGCTCGAGGTAGAGCTCTGGAGTATGGATATCGATGGTATCAAGGTTGAAGTCCGACATAGCGTCCTTTTTGTTGTTAGGTCGTTGTTGGGATTTTTGTTGGGATCGTTCTGTTAGTTTTTTGTCCTAGAGGGGCA
This sequence comes from Myxococcota bacterium, assembly GCA_041440805.1. GTDB lineage: Bacteria > Myxococcota_A > UBA9160 > UBA9160 > UBA4427 > UBA4427. The sequence continues at coordinate 97,275 of JASDVF010000008.1, forward strand.
CTAGGGGCACTAGGGGCGTACTAGGCGGGGGCCGGTTGTGCGCCACGCACGAGTTTGCCGGGGGTCGCGCCAGTGGGTTCGCCGTCCTTCTGTACGACTTCGCCGCTTACGAGTGTGTAGCGGTAACCGCGTGCCTTCTGGACGAGTCGCTTGCCGCCGGCGGGGAGGTCGTATCGCATCTCGGGCTTGCTCAGATTGAGCGCCTCGAAATCGATCACGTTGAGATCGGCCTTCATGCCGTTAGCGATGATGCCGCGGTCGGCGAAGCCGATGAGCTTGGCTGTGTCTGCGCACTGTCGTTTGATGATGTATTCGACGGGCAATATTTCGCCGCGGTCTTTACGATCTCGGGCCCAATGGGTGAGGAGATAGGTCGAGAAGCTGGCGTCGGAGATGAAGCTGACGTGTGCGCCGCCATCGCCTAGTCCAGGGACGGAATGTGGGTGCCTGAGCATCTCGAGACAATGGTCTGAGTTGCCATAGAAATAGTTGAGCGCGGGCATGAATATTTGGCCCGTGCCTTCTTCTTCGAGCAAAATGTCGAGTGCGAATTCGACCGGGTCTACACCGGCAGCCTTGGCCCGCGCTTCGATGGATTGCTCGTCCGAGGGCTCATAATTCGGCGGATCGCCGAGGGGATAGAGTCTGCGGGGATCCATGATCATGCCGCCCGCAACGACGCGGGCACGAACCTCGGGATCGCTCAGCCGTTCGTGTCGTTCTGCGTTTGGGAGTCCCTGGACTTCCTGAACGGCGGGATTTTTGATGAACGGATTGTACGTCGCTTCGAAGCTCATGATCACGCCGACGGGGCGGGGCGCGACTTGGGCGTGTAGGGCGACCCCTTCCGCTTGGGCCTCGCTGATCAGCTCGAGCATGCGGCGCCAATCTTCGGGGCGTTCATTGATTTGGGCCACGCTGACCGAGAGCGGGCGACCGCTGCGCTCGGCCATCTGTCGCACCATCGCAAAGTCAGGTTCGAGATCCGGAAAGTCACCGACAATTTCAAAGACACCGGCTCCTGCCTGCTTAAGGCCATCGGCGATTCCCCAGAGTTCGTCGGAGGTCGCGGTGTAGCTCGGGGTGTGTTGACCATCGATCGATTTGTGGTTCACCGTTCGTGACGTCGTGAAGCCGACGGCTCCCGCCTCGATCGCTTCCTTTGTTAGGCGCGCCATTTCGGTGATTTCGTCGGGGGTCGGTCGCTCGTTATGATCCGCACCTCGGTCACCCATCACGTATCCACGGAGCGCGCCGTGAGGCATCTGTGCCGCGAAGTCGAGGGAATGCGGCTTCTTCTCGATTGCATCGAGGTATTCCGGGAAGGTCTCCCAGTCCCAGGTGAGCCCTTCGGCGAGTGCCGTTCCGGGGATATCCTCGACGCCCTCCATAAGGCCGATCAGCCAGTCGTGTCGATCGGGCCGGGCGGGGGCGAAGCCAACCCCGCAATTGCCCATTACGACGGTCGTCACGCCGTGATAAATCGAGGGTTCCATGAGATGATCCCAGCTCACCTGGCCGTCATAATGTGTGTGCACGTCGACGAAGCCAGGCGTGACTAGAAGGCCAGTCGCATCGATCTCTTCGCTTGCGGGGCCGAGGTTTTCGCCAACGGCGGTGATGAGTCCATCGTCGATGGCCACATCCGCGCGGCGGCCCGCTTCGCCGGTTCCGTCGATCAGGGTTCCGCCTCGAATCACGAGATCATGCATATGAGATGCTCCTGGGTGGCGACGGATGGACCGACGCGGGGATCAACAAGGTAACCACCCAGGGGCTGCGCGACAGGGGACTTGAAACGTCCTCGAAGGTCCCGTCTCAGCCGATAATTGCGCTCAAGTTCGCCGCTTCCCGCGCCGAATGAGAAAGGGACCGGACGAGGCATCCGGTCAACCGCATCTGGACGGGCCGGTTCGCACTCTCGAGGGTGAAGCCGGCCTTCTCCTTTTTTGGGGCCCGATTTGGGCCGCCGCTCACTCGCAGGCGCGATTCCGATCAGTAAGGCTCGCGGGAGCGCAGGCATTCGCGCTAGGCACCGACCTCTCGCCGAGAGGCTTCCACGGACTTGATTCGACCTTCGACGCGATCGAGAAATGCGGCGAGGACGGGGCGTTCTTCGATAGCCTCAGGGCAATGAGGGATCGGGCCGTCCCGGAGCACGCGGAGCATCGAGTAGACGGCGATGTCCGCGATCGAAGGCTCGTCAGCATAGTAGAACGGGCGGTCGCGCAGGAATTTTTCGAGGTCGTCCATACGGCTGACCAACTCCTCGATGATCTCGAGTTCGCGCACATCCGCACGCGTTTTAGGCTGCCGACCGAAGTGTCGCCCGACATGATCACGGATTCGCGCAAGGATCGATGCATCAACTGGTGCTTCGTCGCCGGGCTGCGGATAGCGCGCCGTGCGCCAGCGATTCCAATAGAACGCGAAGGAGTTGTCCGACCAGTCCGCAAGATTGCGCTGGTTCTCGGCTGTCTTCGGGTCCGGCGAGACGAGTGAAGGCAGAGGATTTAGCTCATCGATCCAGCTAATGATCTCCGCCGACTCAGACTTTCGGCGTCCGTCGATCTCCAGCACAGGCAGCGTTCGCGCGATCGGGCTCCAGCGGGCGATGTCATCCGGATCGTCTGAAATGACGCGCTCAAAAGAGAGCCCTTTGAGAGCGAGCGCGGCCGCGACTTTCTCCGTAAAGGGATTCATTGATTGGGAATAGAGCCGGATCGTCGCGCCGGCCTCGGGTGTCTTGTTAGGCATCAAGACTCGCTGACCGAACACGCGGCGGGAAAGTCTCGTCGATTGCGCTGCATACCTCGGGCGGAAGGACGATTCCGACAGCCTTCACGTTTTCTTCGAGCTGTTCCGTGCGGGTGGCGCCGACGATCACGCTCGCGACATTCTCTTCGCGCAAAGCCCACGCGAGAGCGAGTTGCGCCATTGAAATCCCGAGCTCATCCGCGAACGGCCTAAGCCGGTCGACCTTGGACAGCACCTCTTCATCGAGCGCTGCGCTCATCCAGCGGTTCCGTTTCGGATCGTTGGCTCGACTCTGATCAGGGATTTGGCCACCGCTATATTTTCCAGTGAGTGCGCCTTGGGCAAGGGGGCTGAAGACAATTTGGCTTAAGCCTTCTTGCTTGCAGGTACCCAGCACGTCGCGTTCGATGCCGCGCGCGAGAATCGAGTACTCGGGCTGATTCGAAATCGGGCGATAGGCGCCGAAACTATCGGCGACCTCGCAAGCCTCACGAATCGTCTCCGCGGGCCACTGGGAAACGCCCCAATGAAGGACCTTCCCTTGTCTGATCAGATCTTCGTAGGCGCGCACTGTCTCCTCAAGAGGCGTCTCGGGATCAGCTCGGTGGCATTGATGAAGGTCGATGTAGTCGGTGCCGAGGCGCCGCAGAGAAGCTTCTACGCTTCGGAAGATATGCTTGCGAGAGAGACCGCGATCGTTCGGGCGCTCCGACATGGGGAAGAAGCACTTCGTCGCTAGGACGACATGCTGGCGCGGGATCGACTGGATCGCCTGGCCCAGCGCTCGCTCGGCCTCGCCGTCTTGGTAGACGTCAGCGGTGTCGAAGACGAAGACGCCCAGGTCAAAGGCACGATGGACGAGACGGGCCGTCTCGTTGTGGTCGACTTGACTTCCGAGGGTCAGCCAGGACCCCAAGGAGACCTCACTCACCTGCAGACCGCTTCGCCCCAATGCGCGTGTTCGCATGGCGAGAAATCTAGCAGGTTGATCACTAGATCTGCCGCACGATCGGACGCGAATCTGCACCGATGGCGGCCGCCGTCCCGCTTCCGTGTAAACTCCCGACGCTGTGTTGCATTTGGCCTCCTCGACCGATTCCGAATGGCTGTCCCGAGCCGAAGATCACCTCGACGAGGTGTTGCTCGACCATGCGCATTGCGAGAAAAAAGCCGCCGGGGCCGCGATGAAGCTGCTCTTCTCTTACCCGTATCATCGCTTCCTGCAGGAACCCATTGCGGATCTCGCGCGAGAAGAGCTGGCGCATTTTAAGCAGATGCTCTCCGTGCTCGACGAGCGTGGGATTGAGTACACGACGATCAAGCCGAGTCCTTATGGCATGGCATTGCATTCGCACGTGCGGCGTAACGAACCCGATCGGTTGCTCGACCTACTCACGATTTCAGCGCTCATCGAAGCGCGTAGCTGCGAACGCTTTCAGGTTCTTGCCGAGGGCGTGAAGGATCCCGAACTCGCGAAGCTCTATGCGGGGTTGCTCGCGAGTGAGGCTCGGCATCATGGCGTCTATAGCGATCTCGCAAACCAGCTCGTTGGGCAAGAGGCTGCGGAGGCGCGGCGCGATGCTTTGGCGATCGTTGAAGCCGAGGCGATTTTGGCGCCTTGTGAATGGGTGAGACTTCATGCCGGTTGATGACTCTTCAGACGTTGATGACTCCTTACGCGTTGATGACTCCTTACACGTTGATGACTCCATGCCGGTTGAGCCGGATGCTACTAGCGAATCGAGTCGCAGTCGGCCCTTGTCGGGGCTCGACGAGAGCGAGCCTCGTTTCGCCACGACGAGGGAAGGGCGCTTCGCTTGGCATGAGGAGGGCCCGCATAACACGACGCCCCCACTTCTTCTATTACATGGCTTCACGGGACATCGTGACGATTTCATTGGTGTGATGCCGCGGCTGGCTCGCGATCGCCGAGTACTTGCGCCGGATCTACGAGGGCACGGAGATTCAGAGAATCATGCCGGGCGGTTGGGGTTTTCCTTCGAACAGCTCGTGAATGATCTTGCGGCTTTCCTTGACGCGCTTGAAATCCCGCAGATCGACCTGCTCGGACATTCTTTTGGCGGCTTCATCGGGGTTCGGTTCGCTCTGGAGCATCCCGAGCGCGTTCGCTCACTCATTTTGATGTGCACGAGCCCCGAGACGCCTAGCTTGATGGATCCGTCGGGCTGGCGTGCGGCGACAGAGATCGCTGAGGAACGAGGGATGGAGGGACTTCAGCCTTTGGCAGAAGGCGCGGTCCGCAGGAATCCTTTCCCGGGACTGCCGGCCTGGGGAGATGCCGAGCGCTACTACGCGCATCATAAGCGCCGTCACGTATCGATGACGCCTGAGAGCTATCGGGAAATTGGGCGCACGTTCTTTGATTCGGTCTCGATGGTGTCAAAACTTTCGGAGATTAGGCAGACCACTCGAGTCCTCGTCGGGGCCCAGGATGCTGAGTTCTTGCCAGGTGCTGATCTGTTCGAAGAACACCTGCCTAATGTTCGCCGCTTTACGGTTGCCGGAGCGGAGCATCATCCGCATCAGGAACGTCCCGATGTTTTTTTCGAGGAAGTGGCTTCTCACCTAGCCGTGGTGCGCTGAATTAGTCGCGCCATTCCGACCGATAAACGATTATTGAAAGAGGATGAATTGATGAGTGGAACGACCGAAGATATTCAGATCACGACGAGCGGCGGCGAGACCATGGGCGCTTATTTGGCGCTGCCCGAGGGTGGTGGGCCGGCTCCGGCGGTCATCGTGTGGATGGAGATTTTCGGCGTCAACGATCATATTCGTGACGTGACACGCCGCGTCGCCGCCGAAGGCTATGTGGCCCTCGCGCCCGACTTTTTTCATCGTACGGGTCCCGGGCTGAGCCTCGGTTATGACGACGATGGGTTCGCTGAGGGGATCAAGCACCTTGGTGCTCTAAAGGTTGATCAAATGGTCGCCGACGCCAAGGATGCGGTCGGCTTTTTGAAGTCGCGCCCAGACGTGGTGAGCGACAAGGTCGGCGCTATGGGCTTCTGTATTGGCGGCCACATGACCTACCTAACGGCATGCGAGACTGATATTCGGGCGGCGGCTTCCTACTACGGCGGAGGTATTGCAGCGGCCGAAGGGCATGGCGGTGGCCCGGGGACTCTGACGCGGACCGGGAAGATTCGCGGCAAGCTGAATTGCTATTTCGGCGGGAGAGACACTCTTGTGCCAGTCGCGGACGTCAACGCGATCGAGGCATCGCTCAAAGAGAATGGCACCAACCACGAGGTGCACGTCTACGCGGATGCGGATCACGGCTTCCACTGTGATCAGCGCGCGACCTACGACGAAGCGAGCGCTACGGACGCCTGGGGGAAGACGAAGGCGCTCTTTGCGAGTGAGCTTCGGGGCTAGCGCTCGCTTACACGCTGCTTGAGCTTCGTTTGGTTAGTCGTCGTTAGTCGAGGATCTTGCGCAGGGCTTCAAGCAGCCGATCGACGGGCTCGGGGCGCGCGTTTTCGCCCATCAGGCCGATGCGCCAGATCTCGCCGGCGAGCGGGCCTAGGCCTGCACCGACTTCGATTCCGAATTCATTCAAGAGACGGCCGCGGACGTCGCCGTCGCCAATCGATCGGACGGATTCAGGCAGTCGGACCGACGTCAGCATCGGGAGTCGGTCTGCGGCATCCACCAAAGGCGTGAAGCCAAGCGGTTCTAGCCCGGCCACCAGCCGTTCGGCTGCGGCGGTGTGCCGCACAAAGCGATTCGTTAGGCCTTCTTCAAGAACGCGGTCCAAGCCGGCGGCGAGGCCGTAGGTGGCCGTGATCGGTGCGGTGTGATGGTAAACGCGCTTTCCGCCATCGCCGCCCTGGTAGTACCCGGCGAGGAGCGAGAGGTCGAGGAACCAGCTCTGGACCGGCGTCTTGCGATTCTGCACGACATCGATCGCACGGTCGGAGAACGAAACAGGTGAGAGGCCGGGCGGGCAGGAGAGACATTTCTGAGTGCCGCTATAGGCCGCGTCGATGCCCCACGCATCAAGCTCGACCGGTCGGCCAGCGAGGGACGTCACACAATCGAGGACGACGAGCGCGCCGGCGTCCCGGGCGGCTCCAGCAATCTCTTCGACGGGCTGGCAAACGCCGGTCGACGTTTCTGCGTGGACGAAGGACACGACCTTTGGCTTCGTGGTCGCGATCGCCTCGGCCATCGCGTTCGCGTCCAGGGTCTTTCCCCATTCCGCTTCAACCGTCGTGACTACAGCGCCGGCGCGTCGAGCGACCTCCGCCATGCGGACACCGAAGACGCCATTGATGCCGACCACGACGCTTTCGCCAGGCTCGAGCAGGTTCACCAAGGCGGCCTCCATGCCAGCGCTGCCGGTGGCTGAGATCGGTAGGGTCATCGCATTTGCGGTGCCGAAGCAGGTGCGAAGGCCTTCCTTTACCCGGTCGAGCAGAGCGATGAACTCCGGGTCAAGATGGCCGAGGAGCGGAAGGCTCATCGCCTCGAGGACCGAGGGGTGTGCGTTAGAGGGGCCGGGGCCCAGCAGTAGGCGTTCGGGAAGCGGATTTAGGATCGACATGGCGGCAGATTAGCGGGTCGGCAGAGGCCCGTGACCGATTGTTCCTGAGTTGACATGAGTCCGGGCTGGTCGTAGTCTTGGGGGACATTGCCCCCCAGGGATAGGGGTCCAAAGTTCGACCCTACAGGTGTTCCGCCTGTACGATCTGAGGATCCCGCGAGACAGCACTCAATGGACGAATGAAGACTCGCTTTTTTTAAGATTCTCGTCGTCCTGCAAAATGGCGAGCCGTCCGAAGTCTTCGATTTTACGTAGGAAAATGAACTGAGGGGATACGAGGGAGATGGCAAATTTTCGGTGGATCGTGGCAGCCGGAGCGCTGCTGGTCGCCGTTGTCGCCTTTTACGTTTTGTTGAACGTGGGCGGTGTTGGATCGAGTAGCAGTGCTGTCTCAACCGGCGGCACTGTTTCGAGCGGCGGCGCCCAGCCCGCACTAGATGATATTGATGCCGAGAGTCGCGCCGCCATGCGCGATCTACTCCGCGAAGCCGGTCGAGAGGACTGATTCCAGGAATGACCTGGCGCACACGCGAGACATTTGAGCAGGAGGAACGGAGCGCGCTTGCGCCCTGGGCCGCTTGCGCCGCTGACTCCGCTGGCCGTCTCGTGCCGGAGCCTTCGCACGCCTATCGAACCGCCTTTCAGCGCGACCGTGACCGGATCATCCACGCCCGCGCTTTTCGTCGCCTCGAGTTCAAGACTCAGGTCTTCGTGCACCTCGAGCATGATCACTATCGCAATCGCCTTACGCACACGATCGAGGCAGCTCAGGTTGCGCGCACTGTCGCTCGTGCTTTGTGGCTGAATGAGGATCTCGCGGAAGCGATCGTTCTCGCCCACGATTTGGGACATACGCCCTTTGGCCATGCCGGCGAAGCCGTTCTCGCTGAGCTCATGGAAAACGATGGCGGGTTCGATCACAACCGCCAGAGCCTGCGCATCGTCGACTTACTCGAGGACCGCTATCCGGAATTTAGCGGGCTCAACCTGACGGCTGAGACCCGCGAGGGCATCCTCAAATACGGAAGCCCCTGGGAGCATCCCGTCGATGTACCGGTGCTAGAGGTTCAGCGAACTCTCGAAGCGCAGATTGCCGACTGCGCCGATGAGATCGCTTACATGCATCACGATCTCGACGATGGGCTGCGCAGTGGGCTGATCACGGCCGACCAGCTCTCCGGTCAGACCCTTTGGCAGCAGGCCGAAGCCGCCCGTCGTGCGAGTGACGGCGGCCAAGATTCATTTTCGGTGGCGCGCACGCAGACGATTGGCGCGCTGCTCAATATCCTCAACACGAACCTGATCGAAGAGACGGCGGGCAGGCTGGCGGCGGATCCGCCGAGCTCGCTCGCGGATCTCCGATCGCGGAAAACCAGCTACGTGGGCCTCCGCGAGGACATCGATCTCGCCAAACGAGAGCTGAAGAGCTTTCTATCCCAGAACTTCTACCACCATCCGCACGTCGTACAGGGTACCCGCCAAGCGACGTCGATCGTGGGAGACCTTTTTCGAACCTACCGGGACGACCCGATGCAACTCCCTGCGCATGTGCGCACTCGTTTTTCGCGAGAGGGACCACTGCGGGCTATCTCGGACTACATTGCAGGAATGACGGATCGCTACGCGATTGATGAGCATGCTTCATTGCACGCCTCATCATCATCTAGGGGAGCTCAGGGCGATAGCCCAGGGCGAACGATCCCAGCGCATTGAGAAAACTGGACCAACCGGGCTCTTCTCTCCGCTTTGGGATCGCTGTTCCTCACAGAACTGTTCCTCACAGAACTGTTTCTCACAGAACATCGTAGATACGAAAGCCGTCACGACTGCACAGAGCGCAGTCCCGATTCGAATCGGGCTGCGAATGGATTACGACAGATCATGAGCCTACCGGAGAGCCTCGAACGGGCCGCAACTGAGTTGCCCGCACTTGCTGACCAAATTCGTCCCGCCAATGGAGACCCGCACCGCCTGCTCGATGAGCTTGGGCAAGCCGAGGCAGGGCAGTTGCTGGGCTGGATGCTTGACCAAGCCGCGTCCGCCGCAGACGAACTTGTCGAGGAATGGGGCGAAGACGATCGCGGCGTTGCGATCCTGCTCGAGATGGACGAGACCGGAATCAGTAAGCCCGGTCGAAAGCTCCTGCGCAAAGCGCGTCATCGTTTGCGCTCTCAGGGAATTGAAGTCAAAGCCAGCGAGGCTGCACCTGCCGCACAGGCAACCCGCCGAAGCGTCGTTGCGAAAGCAGATAAATGGCAAGCGGCGCACGTTTCAGCTCCGGACTTCCGCGGTGCCCGGATGGGGTACCTGGTGGACAGCCATCCCTCGGGCGGCGCGCGACTCTTCGAAATTCGTTTCGACGAAGGACGTGGGCTGCTCGATTTCAAGATCTATAATGCGGGTCGCACCAAGGTCCGTGGCTTTCTGAAGAGCCTGACCTCTAACTCGGGCCGCCGGCTTTTTGAAGTCGATCGCGATGCCCTGCGCGCCCTGGTTTGGCGAGCCGCACAGGCGCAGCCCGTCGATCGCCCACTGCCCACGGCTTACGTCGAATGGCGCGCGCGGCTCTTCTCGGACGAGTTGGATAAAGAAGCCACGCCCGGCGACCTCGCTCGTGAGGCGCTCAAGCCTGCCGACCTCAACTCGTCAGTTGCAATCCTCGCAGATCAAGTCCGTGCTGGAAAGTTGGGGCCCTGGCCGCCGGCGACCGCATGGGTCGGCGACTGGATGGACAAGGGGCGCGAATCGGTTGAGGGACTCGAGGCTGCGCCGCGCGGCGAAGCGATCGATGGCTGGATCAATGAAGTGACCGAGGCGCTTGCCGCGGACTCGGATCAGAAGCTGATCGGCCGCCACCTGGAAGAGCTTGCCTGGCTCAGGTGGCAGTCAGAAGAAGAGGAAGAGGCGGGGCAGTTGCTCGCCGTATCCGGCGCACTCGACGGAGGTGGCGAAGCCGCCACCCAGTTGACCCGTGCACGCGTCGAGTCACTTTTTGAGCCCTTCCTGGCCAGTCTGCGAGTCGTCGAAGAATCGGCACTCGATGACACAGGCCAGAACGAAAACGACGGGGCCTAATGCTGCTTTCGCAGAACAGACACTGGCGCGCGACGCGCGCCAAAACAGCGAGCGAGGTTGTACTTGCGCTCGAAAAAGAAGAGTTGCCGGAGGACTGGCGGGGCTTCAAGGATTTTCGACTGGAGATTCCAGTCGATCGATGGAATCGCGTAGTGAAGCACGTTCGCACCGACCGAAAGTTATTCGGTGGCGTCGCGCTCGAATTCGCAAATCAAGAGGATCAGCTCGCCGTCGTATTGGGCCAAGACCGGCTCTATAGCGACCTGCAGCGCGTCGTTCAGGACGCGACCTCCTCGCTCATTGAGAGCGGGGCGCTCGCGCTAGCGGCCGTCGATCTGGCACCCGAATAGCGGTGGACCGATCGGCGTGTCGAACGCTTGAATCTGAAAGACTGAATCGACTGCGCTGAAGAGGGGATGCAAAACGCGTCCCCCAAAGGCATGCGAAAACTCTTGAAACAGGCTGAGGAGCCGACGCCGCAATGCGCCTCCTTCGCCAAAGGAAACAAAACGATGATGAAACGATTTTCGAGGAAGCGCCGAGGCGCGACCGACGGACGTGGGACCGCAATCGACGCCGCCGAATGGCTGCCTAAGATTGCAGAGCAGGGCATCGTAGAGACTAAGAGCCTCGAGCCGTGGACGGACGCGGGCGTTCCGAATAGCGTGGCCGCGATCGGCCGCGGTGAGCGAGCCGACGGCTCGTCTGTGATCGTCGCATTCTCTCCGAACTCGGCGACGGAAGCGATGCTAGGTGGCTTGGCCGCGGCGCAGCACGCGGCTGCGACTTCGGAGTTCTCAGGAGAGCTGCTCATCGTGGCGCCGCAGTGGCCCGCCGGAGCACGCCGCATTCTCGGTTTGCTGGGACGCACGCCGTACTCGGTAGAACCCGTTGCAGCCCCCGGACTGAAGGAGGGACGTGTTGTCGTCGAGGCAGAGCCGGCTCCCCGTATCTTGTCCATGAGCGCGAGCCAGCTGGCGTCTCGAATGGTCTCGTCTGAGTCTCGCTCGGCATTCAGCCGCGCAGCGGCCGCTCTCGAAGGCCTTGCTGCAAAGCATGGCGGTTGCGTCCGCTTCGGAGTCGACCGGCTTGAGTTGGTTGTTCTTGCTCGACGCGTCGCGGAGATCAAGGCCGACGGGGACCACGCGGTTCTCGAGGTTCAGATTGGTGGACGTTCAACGACGCCGCTTTCCGGTTCCGACCTGGCGGGAGCGCTCGATGGTCTCGAAGGTCAGCTTCGGCGCCGATTGAATGATCGCAAAGTACGCGAAGGCGAAGAGGGACTACGCGGTCGCGTAATTGGCCAGCTGGCCGCAGGCAGCGAGTTGCGTGGTGTTCGCCCGTGGCCGCAGCCCGGAGCAGATCTCGATGCCGTCGACGGCGTCGGTATCAATTCCGAAGGTGCGCCGGTTGTAGTCGCGGTTCGCCAGGAATTCGATTGGCGATCCTTAGGTGCCGTGCTCGAATCCCTTGCACCGGTTGAGTCCTTACTCCCCGTGCTTTTCACGGATATCGCGCCGCCGCTGCGACTCGGTACGCCGCGGCTTCTGCTGACGGCAGAGAAGTTCGTCGATGGTCTCGAAAAGGCACTCGGTGCCATGACCGTTCCGTATGAGTTGCGTGCCGTGAGTGGTGAAGTGGGCGCGGGCGTGGATCTGGTTTCGCAGGCGACGGGTGAAGGCGCAGAACTCCGCCCCGCACGCCGCGGACGCCGACGCGGGGGTCGCGGACGATCCGCCGGCAGTGATGAGGAAGGGCGTGGTAGCGAGGATGAGAGCCCGGCCGAGGTCGAAACGGCCGAGGCGACCAAAGAAGACAGTGGCGATCGTCCGACTGACGCGCGTAGTGAAGGCGACGGAGAAGACGGGGCGCGAGGCCGAGGTCGTAAGCGGCGTCGCGCGCGACGCGGCGGACGCGAGCGCGGAAGCGAGACGCCCGAGGGCGATGCTCCGGCGGCAGCGAGCGAAGGACGGGGTCGCGAAGAGAGCTCGGGGAGCGAAGGCAGCGGGCGAGGTAAGCGTCGCTTCGAGGAAGTTTCGTTGATGGATCTCGATGACGGTCCATCTAGCAATGTCAACGTGAACGGCGACACTGGCAGCTCGGACGATGAGGGTAGTGGGGGCGGCGATGTCAGCGCTTCTGATCGACGTCGTCGTGGACGTCGTCGGGGACGCCGTGGTGGTTCCGAGGGCCGTGAGACCACGACTAACGGTGACTCTGACGGAGCCTCTGCTTCTTCTGCTAAGGATGAAGCGGCACCGGTAGCTGTACCCGAACCTGAGGAAGTGGTCGAAGACGACTTGGTCGATGCGGATGACCTTTCGGAAATCCTTGCGCGGTTGCCCGATGACGTTCCGGAATTCTCCGGTGGCGGGACGGATTCGACCTACGACGATGATGAAGAGGTTGATGTTGACGACGGAGACAAGGCCGCGCGAGTCGCTCGCGAAGCGCGACGGCGTGCTCGGCGCGGCGGTGGTGACGGAGGTGATGAAGATCGTCCGGTACCGCGAAAGCGTTCCGCGATCCTCGTCCACGCAGATCCTGATTCGGTGATGGCGGCGGTCCTGCTCGCGCGGGACATTCGGCAGCTGGATGGTCTTTGGGTCTATCCTCAGGAAGATTTGATGACCTTCTTTCGGAGCATCGCGACGGATCTTCGAGACGATACGCCGATCTTTGTGGTCGGATTCTCTCCGAGCCCGTCTCATGATGTGATCCAGGCATCGTCGCTCTACAAGGGGCGACTTACCTGGTTCGATCGTCAGGTTTGGCCGCCGGAAGATCTCGCTGCGATGCGCGAAGCGTTAGGCGCGGATGCGATTATTGGCGGCGACGGGGGCGACAGCACCTTGCCTCTGGTGCTCGAGACTTGCTCACGGCGCAGCCGGTTCTCTGACAAGCTCGTGGATCTTGCGACGGGTCGCTTTACGCAGCATGACTTCGAACGATGGGGACGGCTGTGGCGATTCCGCGCGGAAGAAATCGCGGGCAAACGCGGAGATATCCGCAGCGACGTCGCAGCGCTGCTTGCTGGGCGACCGAGCGATCTGTCGAAGGAGGCAGCGCTCGTTGCCGTGCCGCCCGCGCCGGCGGAAGTTGAATGGATTGGGGCGAATGACTTCCGACTCGTTCATTTCGGTGGCCACGTAATGGTGGTGCTCGATGTGGATCAGGGAATGGATGTGCATCTCGCCTCGCGGATCGCGCGTGAGCGCTATTCGGCGTCGCTCTCTCTGGCCCACACGGTCGGAGAGGAAGTGTTCGTCTTTGCCGGTGACGAGACGACGGGCAAGCGTTCGCTTGACTATATGTCCGTAGCTGAGCATCTCGTCGATAAGATGGAATGGGTTGATGGACGCGCGGATGCGGATCATGTTTCACGATTCCGAATTCGAGACCTCGAACGCCACCCCGAACGCCTTGAGGAAGTCGTCGGCGAGATCGCCATGGGGCGGTCTATGCTCGAACGTTAGGCTGACCTAGTCGTGACATCTGTGGAAGCCGCGAGAGCTACCTCAACCACATCAGCAACTTCAGCTACGTCGGCCACCTCCGGAACGGGGAACGACGAAGGAGCGGGGCGTGAAAGCGCCTCGCTCGTCGAAGTCTTTGCTTCGGCTCAGGGCGAAGGTCCTGAGGTCGGGCGAACGACGGTATTCGTGCGCTTTGGCGGCTGCGACCTTCGATGTCGCTGGTGTGATTCACCGGGAACCTGGAGGCCCACGCCGGGCTACCGGATCGAGACGTCTGCCGGCTCTGAGTCCTTCGAGGAGTTCGAGAATCCCGTCGACTTGTCTTGGCTGATCGATCGAATCGACACCCTCGCGCCGACTCCATCAACATGGATCAGCCTAACGGGTGGCGAGCCCCTGCTTCAGCCCGAAGCGATTGCGTTCGTAGCGAAGGGGCTATCGGCCCTGGGGAGACGTAGTTATCTAGAGACCCATGGGCTCCATGCGGACGCCTTGGCGAGCTGCGTGGAGGACATCGATCTGATCTCGATGGATTGGAAATTCGCCAGCGACGTACAGATGGGGCCTAGCGTGGTACGGCCTCCGGGTGAGGACTTTCACGACGCCCATGAACGTTTTTTGCGCGTCGCGCAGCGGGCGGGTTCGGTGTACGTGAAGGCCGTTCTTACGCCGTCCACAACGGATGATGAAATCGACGCAATGATCGATCGGATCGAGCGCGTTTCTCGCGATATTCCGGTCGTCTTACAGCCCGTGACTCCGAATGCAGGCGTGAAGGAGATGCCCGGATCCCAGCGGCTGTTGGCGGTGCTGGCCAGGGTTGAGGCCCGCCTAACGGACGTCCGCTTGATTCCCCAGACGCATCCGATCTACGGCGTTCTGTAGCGCTTCAAGTTCGGCTTGGAGATCGACGGGCGCTCGCGCACCGAAGCGTTCTGCGAGATAGTGCTCGGTGATCGTTTTGAAGGCTTGAATGCCGTCCGTCGGTAGTGTCGGCGACAGTCTTGCCAGGAAGGCGCGTGCGGACACTGTCGCGTCCCGTTCCCAGCCGGCTTTGGCGAGGATCTTCTGCGCCCGAAGGTAAGTTGCGGGGATCGCTTCATTCTGGCCGCCACGGGGCCTCCGCCAGGCCGCGAAGGCCAGAAGCAGGCCGGCAAAGATCGCGAAGAAGACGATCGGGTCGACGCCGCGCAACGTATTCTCAAGCTGATTGCTCGTAGCCGGGGCGTTCTCTGCGTCTTGTGATCGTTTCTCTTGCCACTTGGCCCACAGGCCACGAAGGGCGCTTATCTGATCTGCGCTGTCGAAGTCGACGACGTGCTGGAACCACCAGAGTTCAATCGCGCTGCCGACTTGAGCGAGGCGCTGCCACGGCGACAGTGTGGTGGCGACGCGGAGTCGCAAGTCGGGGGGCGTGGGGTCGAATCGAACCCATCCCGCCTCTTCGAAGTGAATTTCGACCCAGGCATGGGCGTCTGCACGAGAGACCTCTATGAAACCACCGACTTCGTTGGGCACGCCGCCGGCGAAGCCGTTGACGAGGCGGGCGGGAAGCCCTTCTGCGCGGGCGAGGACGACCATGGCGCTCGCGAAATACTCGCAGTGGCCCTCGAGGTTGCCGAGTAAAAAGGCTTCAATCGGCGAGGTTTCGTCGTCGCCTAGCGGCGGCGGCGAGTCGGTGTAGCGCCCGGTCTCGCGGAGTGCGTCGCGGATCGAGAGGGCGCGTTCGAAGTCTCCGGACGCGCCCTGCGAAATTTCGCGGGCGCGGTCACGAACTGCTTCGTCGAGAGGAGGTAGCTGGAGGTAGCGCGTCGCTGGCCGTGGGCCGCCCGCGTGGGGTTCGAGAGGCGGGGTGGCTCGGTCCGCTCGCAACCGCTCGGCATCGCGTTCCGAGCCGTGCCCCCAAATCGTGTAGCGAACGCGTTCGTTGCCACGTCCAGGCAGATAGAGCGCGCCGTTTCGATCGAGCTCGATATTCTGAAAAGGGCCTTCTATCCGCTGAACGACACCTGGGGTGAATAGGACGCCGGCCGCGACGGGCTCGCGCACAATTCGCTGGGCGAGGAGTCGGGACCCATCGTCGGCTGAGAGCTCAATGCCAAAACGGCCAATCCCGCTCACTGCGCGGCGACTTGCGACGCGTTCTGAGGATGAAATCGCCCAGTTCGTGCCGTCGAATTCGTCAAAGGCGAGTCCGCGCCAGTAGTTTTCCGACGGCGCCGGGAGCTCATCATCCAATGCTTGGATGCGCATCACCACGGATGAATCCTTGCGAATTCGACCCACATCACCGAGAGACACGCGCTCAGAAAACCCCGAGAGCGAGATGCTCGCTCCGGCTCCGCCGCGCAACATGTTGGTATTGAGGCGCGGCAGCAGTAGGAAGAGCGCGCCGGCAAGCGCGAGGGACGCGCAGGTGGCGACAACGGTCATGCGTCGTAGGTCGCTTGTAATCGCTCGGGACGCTGCAGCGGGATCGCCCGCTTCAGTCGCCTCCATCATGAGCGTATGGACTAATAGGGTCCACGTAACCGTGGCAAGGAATACGACGAGTAAGGGTGGGAAGAGAATACTGTCTGTTAGGTTTGAGGCCAGGGTGACTTGAAAGAGCGCGAGGGCGACCAAGTTGAATTCGGATTTGCGCGGCCGAGCATCGAGTAGCTGGAGGCCTTGGGCCAGCGACGTGAAGTAGGCGAGGGAGATCGTCGCAGGATTGCCGTCTAAGGCCGAACGGATCGTTATGGTTGTAATGCCCGCGATGAAAATATTGAGCCAGATGCGACTATTGCGGAAGGCGGGTGGCTTGTGGCGAGTGAAGTAGCTGACGCCGAAGGTCACGATCTGCAGAGCAATGATCCAAAGTGGCAATTGCTCGGTGATCCAGAGTGTCGCGCTGGCGACGATCGACATGACCCATGCGGCGGCTGGGCGCGGGGCTTCGACGGCCCCTCGGAAATCCGTTCGGGTCATCGAGTCGCCCCAACAGCTGAGGTGTACCGCGACGTCCCAGAAGAACTGTGCCCCGGGAATTGCTCTCTCTCCAGGGCGCTGTTGGCCTTATGGAGGAGTAGATCTGAGTCGACTCGAGCGAGGTATATGAGCATTTCGGATCTATGGGCCGGGCCGGTACCCGGTGGAATGAGGACTTCGGCGGAGCGGAGGCCGACGCGTAGGCCTGCGTCAAGGTGGTGCACGATCGCGGATGCAGCCTCGTCGATTCGTAGTTCGTGTGCGGCGGAAGGAGCGCCTGAAACAAGGGAAAGAAATACTTCGATCTCTCTGGATGCCTCGCCTTCGCGTTCGCCAACTAATAGACGCCCGGCGCGGAGGCTGCGTCGCCAGTGAACGCGACCGTATCCATCCCCTGGGATGAACTCTCGGAGGGAGGCGATTTCGGTGCCATTCAAAGCGCGTCCGCGAAGTTCCTCTTCGGAGTCGCCTGTCGTGGTCGACAGGTCGAGTGAGGCGGCTTTCGCTAGCTCCGGGTAAACTAACACGCTGTCCGCTCCGTCGATTTCAACGGATTTTACGAAGAGCCCAAAGGGGAATCGCGTGGACACGCGGAGTCGGTCGAATTTGTGTTCTCCGCGGGATTGCGGCACCCAGCCATAGCTTCGATCTACGTGGGCACGAGGGCCGACGCGCAGCGCAAAGCTTCGCCCCGCCGCATCCTGGCCGGGCTCTGCGTCGAGCAAGTCTTCTATAGAGATCGCGAAAGACGCGACGTGCTTCTGGCTGTTATGGATGCGAAGGATGACTCGATTTGTGCTTCGTGCGAAAAACTCGCCAGACAGTTTTCGATCTATCCGAATGCCGCGCAGCGATGCTTCTGAAAGAAGTCCGGACAGCACCAAGAACGCGAGCATCACAGCCAGCACCAAATAGAGCAGGTTATTGCCCGTGTTCATTGCGGCGAAGCCCACGCCGAAGATGATCGCGATGAAACACCACCCCGCACGTGTCGCTCGCAATGAAGGCGGCGGTTTGAAGCGGCTTCGGGACTTCATCGTAACCTTAGAGGGGGACCGGAACGCGGTCGACGATCTCGCTCAAAATCCAGCGTGACTCTTCCGCTGCTGGCTGCGATCCGGCGCGAGTATGTACCGAGACTCTATGGGCCAGGACGTCCACGGCTAAATCCCTAACATCTTCCGGGATGCAGTAGTCGCGCCCGTCGGTGAGCGCGCTTGCTTGGGCGGCCTGGCGTAGCGCGAGTGCACCTCGAGTCGACGCGCCAAGCGCGAGAGCGTCATGTGCGCGGGTCGCTTCGATGAGGTCGAGCAAATAGGCGATGAGGCTAGTCTCGAGTTTTACGCCTTCGGCACTTTCTTGTAGTGCGAGCAGGTCTGCAGGCGTCAGAATTTTCTGGAGCTGCGGGAGTGCGTACAGGCTCGGGTCCTGTGCGAGGACGCGAGCTTCGTCTTCGCGGGACGGATAGCCCAAAGAGAGTCGCATCAGGAAACGATCGAGCTGACTCTCTGGGAGCGGGTGCGTACCGTGGTGCTCAAGTGGATTCTGGGTCGCAACCACGAAGAAGGGCGCGGGCAAGTCGTGTGTCGTGCCGTCGATGCTGACCGTATGGTCGCTCATGGCCTCGAGCAGAGCGGACTGCGTCTTCGGACTGGCGCGGTTTACTTCGTCTGCGAGCACGAGGTTTCCGAAGAGCGGCCCAGGCTGAAAGCGGAAGGTTGTCGCGGTGCCCGGAGCCGAATTGTCGGGAACGCTCATACCAGTTAGGTCACCGGGGAGAAGGTCACTGGTGAACTGGATTCGACGAAATTCGCCGTCGAGGGTTCGCGCGAGGGCCTGGGCGAGGGTGGTCTTGCCGACGCCAGGAACGTCGTCGAGTAGGACATGCCCACGTGCAATTAGGCAGATGATCGCCTTGCCCACGGTTTCAGTTTTTCCGTGGATGGCGCGCTCTACTTCGTCTCGCCATCGCCGCGCGATCTCGGCAGCTTCTGCTGCGCCGATCGTCCGTGGCGAATCATTCACTTCCTCGGTCATCGAATCCGCATCCCTTCCGTCGGACGCATTCGCCCGCTGGTACTCGTTTCGGCCGCGAGGGGGCTTCGCCTGAGGCCGGCCGCGAGCACTTTATGAGAACGGGTGCACAAGCGCTTCATACGACGGCAGGTTGGGTGCAAGTCGAGGCACTGCGGTTCGCAAGGCAACTCGGAGGGGGCCGGTCGTTAGCGAGCCGGCCCTACTACGCCGCGGGGGACGCGACAGAAGGAGCGCAAAAGGGAAGCAAAAGAAGCGCGAGCAGAAGCGCGAACAGAAAAGAAGAGACGGCCCAGATTAGAAGCTGTACTTCAACTCGGAGAAGACACGGTCGTTCGAATCGAAGCCACCGAGCGTGATCCGCGGTCCGCCGAAGAAGACCAGGATACCGCCTTCAACCTTGAGGGAGTCCGTCAGCTCATATTCCATAGAGCCGCGAATGAGACCCCCATCTTGCATCTTTTCGCCGGCGACAACGCCAAGCAGTGTCACGTCGAGTCGCTCACGGAAGAACGGACGGCTAATGCGGAGCGCCGTTTCAAAGCTGTCGGCGGGGGTGAGTTCTTGTCGCCCGGTCGGCCCGCCGGGATGATCGAAGAGATGTCGGTTCAGGATCTCGATCGCGATGGTTAGGCTGTCCGGGCCGTAATATTCGATGCCGACCATCGTATCGAGGCGTTCGCGCTCATGAGTTAAGAGGTTTGGCGCCAAGAAAGGTGGGACATCGAAGCGCAGGGTGCGCACGCCGGTCAAGAAGGCCGTTTCAGCCTTGAGTAGAAAAGCGCCGCGGGTGATATTGCCTGCCGCGCCGACCAAGCCGATTCTATTCGCTTCGGCGCGCACGCCAGAGCCCTCGAGATCGATCACACGCCGACTCTGGTCTATGTAAGCGCCGTAGAGCGAGAAATCCCAACCGCTGAATCGGCCATCAAATTTTGCTGCGAAGCCAGGTGTGCGTGCCCAGTCGCTACCGTCGCGAATGGCGGCTCCGCCCGCGAGGCCACCTCCACCTACGCTAGGCGACGTGAAGACGTCGGGAATGAAGTCGCTGCCCGGCGGCGGGAGTCGGTCGTAGCGATGTTCGGGGATGACGAGGAGTTGCCCGCTCCACGGGCCGCTTTGGACGTCAACCTTGATCATGGCAACCGGGCGGCGGAGATCTTCGATGTCGACGAGGCCGGGCTCTTTACTGTCGAGGGGGTTCACCACGTCGACGATTCGGAAAGTGTCGGAGCGTCCCCAATTCACGACTTTGCGGCCGATCGCGAGGTCGATCGAATCCGTGACGGGGCCTTGGATATAGAGCTCGCCCGTATCGACCTGCCATTCATAAACGTCGAGGACGGCCCCGTTGTAGTCGGAGCGGCCATTAATCCGGTAGGCGAAGTCATACCAAGCGAGGCCTTCGCCGCGGAAGGTCCACTCGTTAGGGAGCTGTATGTCTATTTGGAGAAACCCGTCGAGATCGAGCCGCGAGAGTCCACCGAAATCAGTCTGGCCGAAGGTGACGGGAGCAGGGGGTGTCGACGCCTGTGGGATGCTGTCGCTGGCGGTGTGCGAGAGATAATTCCAGACGGCGCCTACTGCGAGTGAGCCATTCACCTCCACGTTCTCGAAGACCCAGTTTCCGCCGGGTAGAGTGGCGAGCCATTCAGGTGCCGTCGTTTCCATGTCGTCGAGTTCCGAGACATCGAACTCGTCGTCGAAGCCGCCCATCATGTCGTCGAAGTCTTCGTCCTGCGCGTGAAGCACGCCGGGCCAGGCGAGTGTTAAGCCGAGGAAGAACGTAAGAATAGTCGAGGGACGCAGACGCTCTCGTCGGCAATCGGGCAAAGGAAGCGAAAAAGGAAGCACAAAAGACGGAGAACTCATCAATTCAGGTCCGG
>JASDVF010000008.1:118142-129615 GCA_041440805.1 Myxococcota bacterium
AAAGGAAGCGAAAAAGGAAGCACAAAAGACGGAGAACTCATCAATTCAGGTCCGGGAAATCTCGACAAGGATCAGGGCCCTGTTTCGAGGCCGCGCACGCTGAACGAGTCGAAGTCGAGGTCTTGATTGAATTTGACGTCGCTGATTTGAAGAACGGTTTTGTGAAGGGTCTTCTTGCCCTTCTTGGTGGTCATAGTCATGACCTTCGCGACCCAGATACCTTCAATTTGCTCAAGTTCCTGGACTTCCATGTACTTGTTGCGTTTGCCCTTCTTGACCCAAATCTTGGAGCGAACCACCACATCGTTGTCCTTGCGAACGAACTGAATCGCCTTTGTGTATCCAGTCTCGTCAATTTCTTCTTCGCTGTTAGGCGTCGACTGGATGACCCACACCGGATGGCCGTTAAGCTCAGTTTCCTTGAGGAGCTTGTACTCGTAATTTTCGAGGGGGCGCTTTGTCATGTCCGCGTAGCTGAAGTCGGAGCCCATGAAGCTGCCGCTCTTATCGCTCGACGCAATTCGCTTGGTCTTCTTGAGCGCGGGCAGGTAGAGCCATTGGTCGTCGTCGCGTTCGGCCTCATCGTAGTCGTAGGTGAGGAAGCCGGTGTCCTTAACATCCGCGGGACTCTCAAAGAACATCATCGAGTAGTCGTCTATGCCCTTGTCCTTGGCAAAGCTGCGGAGTTCGCGGACGCGCTCCTTGCCACGCTTGTCGATCAGCCGCATCTGCATCCGGGAGGTCTGATTATCGCCGTCTTCGCGGTTGTCCACGCGCGTCATGATCTCACGCGCCTTGGGCTCGTCTTGGGCTTGGCCGGCAGAGGCGAGGCCGAACGACAGAGCGACCCCGATGACTAGCGCGAGGTTTCGCGCGGTTCGTCGTCCAAGAAAAGACGTCCGGTTTAGGGGACAATTTCGGGTCAGCATTTGCTTCCTCCAGCTCTCGCAGTTTTTCGCTCGGTCGCCGTCCCCGGACATCGCCACACTTGCGGCTGTCGGGTAGATAGAGGCGGGCTCGTTCGTTGTCTCGCATGGTAGGGCAGGGGGGCAGCCCGATGTCAGGTCGGGTCGAGGTCCGCAGTAAACCCCATATCCTGGTCTGCGAAAAGGGCGGGTTCTAGGGCCCAATATGTCGAATTGGTGACCGCCACGGATCGTTGCGCGCGCCTTTGAAATCGTTTTCGAGCTGTATCGTCGCGCCGGCTCAGACGAGTTGGATATACGCCGTCTGCGCTTCGTTCGGGCGTGAGCTCGGAACCCATAGCGCGCCCGCGCAGGAGTAAATTCGATGTCGAATGGCGTTTCTGGATCCGCATCGGGCTGGCGAACCACTGTTGAAGACGGATTTGAGCGATGGGGACGGATCGTTGTGCGGTCGCCGTGGATCGCGCTGATTCTTTCTCTGATCGTGACGGGCTGGCTCTTTAGCTATCTGCCGAATCTGACAGTCGACAATTCGACCGAGTCGTTCCTCACGACGGATGATCCAGCGATCGTCCGCTACAACGAATTTCGCGAACAGTTCGGTCGCGACGACAAGATCATCATTGCGGTAGGCGGCGGCGATATCTTCTCCCTCGAATTTCTTGAGCGGCTTCGCGACTTCCACACCGCCATCGAAACAGAGGTCCCCTATATCACCGAGGTCGAAAGCCTCGTGAATGCCCGCTTTACGCGGGGCGAGGAGGGCGCCTTAGTCGTCGGCGAACTCCTTGAAGATTGGCCCGAAACTCCGGAAGACTTGGCGCTCTTCGAAGAGCGCGTCCGGGGAAATCCGCTCTACCGAAACGCGCTGGTGTCCGGTGACGTGACGATGACGGCGCTTGCGGTCACGCCTAATACGTTCTCGAGCGAATCACCCGAAGTGGATGAACTCGGCGGCTTCGGGGATGATTCCGGCGGCAGCGACGATGCGCCCGTTTTCTTGAATGCGGCGGAAGGCGACGCCGTGATCTCGGGGCTCTATGCCGTCATGGACCGCTTTGAGACGGAGACGTTTCAGCCGCATATGGCCGGTGCGTTGCCTATGACTTGGCGAATCAACGTCGGCATGATTCGCGACATGTCGATCTTCATGCCCGCGACCGTTGGGCTGATGTGTTTGGTCCTCGGTCTGTTATTTCGCCGAGTGGGTGGCGTCGTTCTTCCCATGATGGTCGTGGGGCTATCTTTGATGGCCTCGCTAGGCGTCATGATTCTTATGGAGATTCCGGGATCGACGGCGGTGCAAATTCTGCCGGTGTTTTTGCTCACAGTAGGTGTCTGTGATGCGGTGCATATTCTCGCGCTTGTCTATCGCCTCCGAATGGAGGGCGCGAGCAAAGAAGATTCCATCGTTAAGGCTTTGGCCCATTCGGGTCTCGCCGTATTGATGACGAGCGTGACGACGGCCGCAGGCATGATTTCATTTGTGACTTCGGAAATGGCTGCGATTCAGCACCTTGGCGTGCTGGCGCCGATCGGTGTCTTTCTCGCCTTCGTCTACACGATGGTCTTGTTGCCCGCCTTGCTTGCGATCTTTCCTTTGACGCCGCCGAAGCGGGGTAGGCTGGCCGAGGGCGCGTTTCCCTTCGAGAAGGTTCTGGTCGCTGCGGGACGTTTTGCAGTGCGGCACCCGTGGCGAATTTTGGTGCCCTCTACTTTGCTCGGCATCTTGGCGGTGATGGGCGCGGTCCAAATAACGTTCAGCCACAACGGCCTCTCATGGTTTCCAGAAGGGGATCGCACGAAACAGGATTTCGCTCTGATCGATCGCGAATTTGGCGGTTCCGTGTCGATGGACGTTTTGGTCGATACCGGCGAAGCCGGCGGGCTCTACGAGCCGGAGATTCTCCGCGAGCTCGAACGAACGAGCTTTGAACTCGCGAATGTCGCGATTTCGCCGGTGGCGGTCGCCAAATCTGTATCCATTCGCGACATCGTCGAAGAGACGCATCAAGCGCTCAACGAAAATCGACCCGAAGCGCGCCGGATCCCGGATAGCCGAGAGGCCGTGGCACAAGAGCTTCTGTTATTCGAACAGAGTGGCAGTGATGACACCGAAGAATTCGTTGATTCCGAATATCGTCTGACACGACTCAATCTTAGAATTCCCTTTGTGGATGCGCTTCTCTTTCCGCAATTCATCAAAGACAGCCGCGGCATTCTTGATGAACGCCTAGAGGGGATGGCTACCTATCAGCTCACCGGCTTGATGACGCTCTTGGCGACGATCTTTGATGCGGTGATCGTGAGCATGGGGCGCTCGTATGTCTTCGCGATCGTGGTCATCACTCCCCTTATGATGCTCTTGCTAGGCAGTCTGCGTCGCGGGCTCGTCAGCATGGTGCCTAACCTCTTTCCGGTCGTAGCCGTGCTCGCCGTTTTGGGATGGGGTCAGATTCCAATCGACATGACGACCATGCTGATTGGAGCAATGGTCATTGGCATCGCCGTCGATGACACGATCCACTTCATGCATAAGTTCCATCGCTATTTCGAAGAGACCGGGGATATCGAACTCGCGGTGACTGAGACTCTACGAACGACCGGTTCGGCTTTGCTCTTTACGACGCTCGTGCTGATGGCGGGCTTCTCAGTGTTCGGGCTCGGCGAAATGGCGAATATGCGGGTGTTCGGGCTCTTGTCTGCTTTCGCAGCTGGCGTGGCGCTGCTCGGCGACGTGCTGCTGGCCCCAGCGCTTCTCGCGGTCGTCGAAGGACGGCGCAGCAAGAAAGTCGTGGGCGGCGAGTAAGGCCTCTCTGGACCGCGTGGGGCCCGGCGCGACTCGTGCTGTGCTACCCCAGCGTATAGGTCACGACGTGCTGTCGTGATTCGCCAAGAGATGGGGCAAGCGTGAAGGCACTGATCTTCGATACCGAGACGACCGGCATGGTGAAGTTCAAGAAGCCGCCTCAGGATCCCGGTCAGCCGGACTTAATTCAGCTCGGCATGCTTCTCGTAGACTGCAACGATTGGGAGCCGAAGGCTCGGCATTCGCTTCTCGTGCAGCTGCGGGATGGGGTGACGATTGATCCCGGCGCCAAGGAAGCACACGGAATCTCAGAAGAGGAATGCGCGAGTTTCGGCGTGGCCCCGATCGTCGCCTGCTCACTCTTTAATCAAGTCTGCATGCAAGCCGACATCATCGTCGCGCATAACCTGTCCTTCGATACCTCCATCATGAAGACGGCGCTCTTCCGCCTGGGGAACAAGCCCGACCGCTTCGATGGACGTCAGCACGTGTGTACGAAAGAGACGTCGACGGATGTTCTTAAGCTGCCGGGCAAGTACGGTTATAAATGGCCGACGCTTGCCGAAGCGTATCATCACTATACGGGCGATGAGATTGTTGGGGCCCATGATGCTTTGGTCGACACCGAAGCGTGTCTGCAAGTCTTCCGAGGGCTAGTGCAGGCCGGCGTCGTCGAACTTACGGGGCACTAGTCCGGGTACAGGCCGGGTATTAGTCACAGGAGACTAGACGGAGAGTCGTCTGTCTCGCGTGTGACTTCAAAGAATGCCTCGAGTTCCCGTTCTTCCTCAGCCCAGATACGCAGTCGACCTAGCATGGCTGGCAGGTCATCTCCGAGCGCCGCGAGCACAGCGGTATGGCGTGGCCCATCGGCGACATAGGCGCCGCGCAGCACGAGGCAGGCATCCGAGAGTCGAGCGCGCACAGAAACGGCCTCGGCATCGATGACCGCGAGCGGAAGCGCCGCGAACTCCGCGCGAGCGGCGACCTCTAACTCCGCCCGCCGATTCGAACGATCCGTGACACCGTCTAACTCCTCGACACGCTCCTTGAACGAAAGCGTCGCTTCGGCGATTTGGCGGCGGTCGTCAATCGAGGCTCGCACTCGCTGGGCTGTGGGCCAAGACGAGGGCGATGGCGGGGAGGTCACGTCGCCGGTTGAGCTTGGGCTCGCGCCTTCTTGGCTCGCGCTTTCCTGCGCTGCGAAGAAACGGATCGCGGCTTGCTGGCCGATGAACTGGGCGACGCCTTCATTGAATTCGGCTTCTCCTGGAAAAAAGGCGGTCGCGTGCACGAGCTCGTGAAAGAGAGTTTCAACGAGGCTCGCGGCGCCGCGGGTGAGCATTGGCCGGGTGACCGGGTCGTCGAGCCAGCCGAGGGTCGAGTAGGCTGCGACCCCGCTGATACAGACGTCAAAGCCTTCCTCGGAGCTGAGTCTTGCCGCCTCGGCTTCCGCCCGTTCGCGGTCGAAATACCCGCGATAGGGGAGGTGGCCGAGCATCGGATACCACCATGGGACGGATTCGAGACGGTCGCCCCGTGTGCGAACGAGGGTGGTGACGATACGATCCTCTGGCCAATCGACGTAGCTCGTGTATTGATCATCGACTTCAAGGCCGATTTCGAGCGCGAACCGGCGCACGTCTTCGACCAATCCGAGCAGGGCGCGGATCTCCTCGCTGTGGGCGGGATCGAGGCTTGCCTCTTCGAGGGGTTGGCGATTCCAAAGCAGCCGCATTTGGCCTTCGGCGAGGTGGCCGTAATAACACCCCGATTGACTGATGAGCATGGAGCCCAAGAGGGCCAGGGAGACGACACGCATGAGTGAGCAAGCCGGTCGGAATGAGGAACGGATCCACCGCTTTCGGATTGAATGCGACGCCGACGCGATTCGGGAATGGTTGTTGGCGGAAGCGTTTGAGGCCGGAGCTGGCGGTGCCGAAGAAAAAGAAGTTGACGGGCGATTCCATGCGGACATTTACGCGACTCCCGACTGCATAGAAGCGGTCCGAGCGGTGCTCGAAGGTGTGGGTGCTCCGGATGCGTTAGTCGGCCCGGTCGAGATTCTACCCCCCGTCAATTGGAGCGAGGCCTGGAAAGAAGGGCTTACCGCGCTCGTGATCTCAGAGCGGCTTGTCGTTCGTCCGCCCTTTATCGAATACGAGCTCGCCGAGGGCCAGCGCGAGATCGTGATCGACCCGGGGCAGGCATTTGGTACGGGCAACCATGCGTCCACGAGGCTCTGCCTTGAATGGATCGACGAGCTGCTTATCGCAAAGGGCGGTCGCGAGTATTTCGACCGCGTGCTCGATGTCGGAACGGGGAGCGGCGTGTTATGCCTGGCGGCCGTCGCTCTGGGTGCGAAGACAGCCCTCGGCTTCGACCTCGATCCAGTCGCGACCCACGCCGCAGAGCAAGCGGCAAAGGACAATGAACTCGTGTCTGCCGTACGGTTTTTTACGGGACCGATCGAAGCCGTATCGAGCACCGAACCTCCGTATCCCCTGGTGGTCGCAAATTTGCTGAAGCGCGAGATGCTTCCGATTGCATCGGAGATCGCGTCGCGGGTCGCAGGTCGGGGGCGGCTCGTGTTGGCGGGTTTACTCGAAGAGGATTTGAAGGAAGCGCTCGAGCGATTCGCAAAAGAGGGGTTACACGAACTTGGTCGAAAGCAGAGCGTCGACGGGATCGGCGTTTGGATGAGTCCCTGCTTGGGGCGCGACTGATCGCGGATGTCCTTCGTGGCAGCCGCTTCTCGCACGCCGAGTCGGACGGGGCCGGAATGCTCAATCGGCCACTCGCCTGAATCCTCTCTCCGCGTTGCTCTCCCGCTCACTGCGCGTCCCGCTCGAGCCAATCCTCGTAGAGTTCATGAAGGATCGCGTCGAAGGTGATCTGCGGTCGCCAGCCCGTGGCTTTGCATAGCCTGGATGCGTCGCCAACTAACCAGTCGGTCGGACGAAAGCGTTCTGGATCCTGTTCTACGCGTGGTGCTATGCCGGCGATGTCGATGAGTCGGTCGAGTAGATGTTGGATCGTTGTCGCTTGTTGGCTCGCGACGTTATAGACGTCCGCTGGGACGTTTGGGTCCAGCAAGGCCACGTAGGCCCGCAATACATCGTCTACGTGGAGGAAGTCTCGCACGCTCTCTAAGTTGCCAACGCGCATGATCGGTTCCTGTCGCCCAGCACGGATCGCCGCCACCTGGCGAGCGAAACTCGAAACGACGAAAGCGTCGAGCTGACCCGCGCCGGTGTGGTTGAACGCGCGCACGCGAACCACGTCCATGCCCCGGGCTGTAGCCGCTTCGCCAAGCCGCTCTCCTGCTGCCTTGGTTCGGGCATAAGGCGAGCGCGGAAGCAAAGGGGTGGACTCATCCAGAGCCGCTTGCCCGTCGCCTGTCGGCGGGGGTGTCGCGGCATATTGGTCTGCGGAGCCGATCAGGAGAACCCGGGCTTTCGGACAGGCCTGCTCGACCGAGGCGAGAAGCGTGTGTGTGCCCAGGAAATTCAAGCGGTAGCAGGCGGCGGGTTCTTTCCATGACTGAGCAACGCTGCTCATGGCGGCGAGGTGGATGACCGCGTCCGGTGCGTTCTGCTCAAGCGCATGGCGAATGCTTGCCGGATTCGTGACGTCGACCTCTCGGTCAGCCCCGGTCGGCTCATGGCCCGCGACCGCAAGCGCCGGCAAGAGCTTTCGCCCGACAAATCCCCCCGCACCTGTTACGAACACCCGCATCGTCGCAGGCTGACAGATCGTGAACCCGCGAGCAATGCGCGGGGCGGTCTTGACCGGGCCGGTGGCAATCGGGGACCATGCGCCCATGATCATAGGAGTCGCGGGCCGTAACGGCGCAGGTAAAGGAGAATTCGTCCAGTTCTTGGAGACGCGCAGCTACAGCGTGTTCTCTTTGTCGGACGCGATTCGTAAAGAACTCGCAGACCGCGGGCTCGAAGAGAGCCGTGAGCTCATGATCGAGACGGGTCAGGAGATGCGTCGGAAGGCGGGGCCGGGCGCCCTGGCTCAGCGTCTCGCCCGGCAGCTCCTGCCGGACCGGAACTACGCCATCGATTCAATCCGCCATCCGGTGGAAGTCGAGATTCTGCGCCAGCACGCCGAGGCGACCGGCCACGTTTTCCACTTGGTTTGGGTCGATGCAAAGCTCGAAACGCGATTCGACCGCATGGTGAAGCGGGGACGTTCGGGAGATCCCGCGACCATCGCTGATCTCGAACGACTCGAGGGGCGTGAGCGGGGCAGTGATGACCCTAACGCGCAGCAGCTCGATGCGGTTGAAGCCGAAGCGGATTTTCGTCTCGCGAATGACGACACCCTGCAAGGGTTTCAGGATCAGATCCAGACCTGGGTCCGCGCGAACTTGGCTTTCGATCGGCCGGGCTGGGACGACTATTTTATGAACATCGCCCGCGTAGTTGCTTCACGAAGCAACTGCGTGAAGCGCAAAGTGGCCGCGGTGGTGACCCTCGACAAGCGAATCATTTCGACGGGCTATAACGGGACGCCGCGAGGCACGACCAACTGCAACGAAGGCGGCTGCCCACGATGTAACGATCTCGCGCCGGGCGGTACACGGCTCGACGAATGCCTCTGTTCGCATGCTGAGGAAAACTCGATCACCCAGGCGGCCTACCACGGCGTCTCGCTCAAGGGCGGAACGATCTACACGACGTTCTCTCCGTGTCTGCAATGCACGAAGATGATCATCAATGCAGGGCTCATTGAAGTGATCTATCAGAGCGATTACCCGCTCGGCGATGTGTCGCTCGCGCTCCTGCGCGAAGCGGGAATCGAAACGCGCCAAATCGGTATCTGACTCGGAATTCGCGGGCCGAGCGCGGGAAATCTCGCCAATTAGTTAGAGGCGCAAGATCCGATTCCGATCGCGAAATTCGAGTGGCACTTTAAGTTTGTGCTGCTGCTGAAATACCGGCTCCTGATGCCTTTGCGAGTCAATTGACTTGCTCTCAGGTTCTCCAGAAAACGTTGGCCCCGGCACCCAGGTTTCCCTCAATTCGTTGTGGGGATCTTCCGAATCACTTCCCATCGATTACGCATGTTGCAAGTCACGGGCAACAGGTGTTTCGAGGGGGCGGTTCGTCCGTGCCCCGCAGACTGGCATCCCCGTGCGAGGTTCGGATGCGACCGAAGCCCTCAAAATTAATGGATCACCGCGAATATCCTGTCCTCTACGTCGACGACGAGAAGGACAATCTTCGGATATTTGAGCTGACGTTCCGGCGCGACTTCACGGTTTTGACCGCGACGAGCGCGAAGGAGGGGCTCGAGCTGCTCGCTCAGCATCCCATCGCGGTGGTGCTGTCGGATCAGAAGATGCCCGGCATCGAAGGCGTCGAGTTCCTTCGCCAGGTGCGTGAACTCGACTCCCGCGTGCTGCGAATTCTGGTCACCGCCTACGGTGACGCGAAGATCCTCGGCGAAGCGATCAATGACGGCAACATCTACCGCTATGTCGCGAAGCCTTGGGAGCCGGATGATATGCGGCTCACGGTGCAGCGTGCGATCGAGGCGTATGCCCTCGAAGCGGAACGTGCGACGCTGCTCGAAGAGCTCATGATTTTGAACCGCTTGTCGCGCACGATTCATCGCGACATCGAAGGCGGCAGTCTCCACGAGACATTGCTCGTAGCGCTCCGCGACGAACTCGATTTCGACGGCTGCTCGCTCCTGCTGCGGGATCCGGATTCCGACACCGTTCGCTTCGTGGCGAGTGCGCCCGATGACGACGTCGCCTGCAAAATTTCCGACATCGAATTTTGTCGCGCCAAAGCACCGATCTTTCTGGATCGCCTGCTAAAGGGCGATTCGCAGATGCTCCGCGGCGACGACGCCGTCGAACTCGAAACCCCCGTTCGCGCTTGGCTGACCGAGGTCGCTGCGGAAGAGATCTTTGTCGTGCCGCTCACGGGCAAGGAAAAAGTGATCGGCGCTTTGGCGGTTGATAATCGCCGTGGCGGGCAAGCCCTCGGCACAGATGGCCGCATGCTGGTCGAAGGTCTTGCTATGCAGGCCGTGATCGCAATCGAAAACGCGAAGGTCGTGGATGATCTTCGGCGTTCACGCGCGCAGATTCAAAGGGTCGACCGACTCGGCACGTTAGGCACGCTTGCCGCGGGCCTGGCACACGAGATCAATAATCCACTCGTCTCGCTCAATACGTTCTTGTCCCTCGCGCCGGAAAAGCGTGAGACGGATGATCCGACTTTCTGGGGCGACTATCACGAGCTTGCTTGCGCCGAGCTTGAGCGCATCCGTGGCCTCGTCGAAACGATGAGTCGACTCGGGCGCGGGGGCAACACGCCGGCACTCTCCAAGGAGCCTTTGGCTCTCGAGGATGTTGTCTCGCAGGTCGCGCATCTGCTCCATCGTGAGACGGAACGAGCAGGCGTCGAAGTGAAACTCGAGCTGGGTTCTGATTTGCCGACGGTTGAGGCGGCGCGGGATCAGATCCATCAGGTCGTTCTGAATTTGTCCTTAAATGCGATCCAGGCGAGCCGTTTGGGCGGCATGATCACTATCTCGGTTGGCACCGATGGGCCCGTGGGCGCGCCCTACGCCGTGCGAATTAGCTTCAAGGACGCAGGCGAAGGGATCTCAGAGGAAAACTTGGAGCGGATTTTCGACCCCTTCTTCACGACCAAAGACCCCGATAAGGGAACTGGCCTCGGTCTCATGATCTCTCACCAGATCGTTGCTGATCACGGTGGGTCGATCGAAGTCGAGAGCCAAGAGGGCCAAGGCGCCACTTTCCACGTCCGATTGCCTACAACGAGCAGCAAGTCCACCGCTTCAGCTTGACGCTGGCCCTGGGATTCCAGAGAATCCGCCGCCTCGCGTCCAGGTACGCGGGAGGGGGAATCCGCACATGTTTCAAGTTGGTGGTGGCTGGCGCTCGAAGTGCTTCGCTCGGTCGAATTCGCGCACGATCAAAACACTGGTAGCGGCTACGTCGCTCGTGCTCATCTTTTCCTCGTCGCGCTCGCAGGCAGCAGACCCGCCGCGACTCCTTCTTCTTCCCGTGGTCGTCCACAGCGCAGAAGACCCCGACTACCTGCGCTCCGGCCTCTCGGACATGCTCGCTTCGCGGTTCGCTCGGATCGGCGCGCTAGAGCTCGTGAGAGGCGAGATCGAAGGCCGCGGCACTACGGACCCCGAAGCCGCCTTGGAACTCGCTCGTAAGAAGGGCGCGGACTACGTGCTCTATGGCTCGTTCACGCGCTTCGGGCAGGGCGCAAGCCTCGATGTCCAGTGCGCTCCGGTCAATCCGGCTCCCGATGGACGAACCCAGGAGCCCTTGCGTGAGATCTTCGTTCACTCGGGCTCGATCGGTGAGATCATCCCCGACCTCGACGATCTCGCGGGCAAGGTCAGCCGATTCGCCCGTGGCGAGGCCGTCGCTTCCGGCGTCCCCGCGTCGCCCGGCAACGCCGGCGGTGCTGGATTCGGAGCTTCTGCACAGGTTCTGCAGCTAACGGACCGCGTTGAGGCCCTCGAAGCGATGCTCTCCGAATTGCTTGAGAATGCAGACAATTATGCCGATGCCGAGAATGCCGAGTAAGACGTCCACTAGCTCTGGGACAAACGCGGAGCTGCGCTAAGATCCGCCGCCCAATAGACATGGGGTGGTGTAGCTCAGCTGGTTAGAGCGACGGCTTCATAAGCCGTAGGTCGGCGGTTCAAGTCCGCCCACCACTACCAA
>JASDVF010000009.1:0-1635 GCA_041440805.1 Myxococcota bacterium
TGGAGAGAGAAATGTCGCTGATGAAGTCTGGTCTGATCGTGTGGGCGCTCTGCCTCTCCCCCCTTGTCTCGCTTGCTGCAGACAAGCCCAATATCCTCATCATTTGGGGAGATGACATCGGCATCAGCAATATCTCCGTCAATACCCGCGGCATGATGGGCTACCGCACACCAAACATCGATCGGATCGCCAACGAAGGCATGATCTTGACCGACTACTACGGCGATCAGAGCTGCACAGCGGGCCGCTCGTCCTTTATCACCGGCCAGAGTCCTTTCCGAACCGGCCTGACCAAGGTGGGCACGCCAGGCGCCGACATCGGCATCAAGGCCAAAGACCCGACCCTCGCCGAGATGCTCAAGCCCCAGGGTTATGCCACGGGCCAATTCGGCAAGAATCACCTCGGCGACAAAGATGAGTTTCTCCCGACGAACCACGGCTTCGACGAGTTCCACGGCAACCTCTATCACCTGAACGCCGAAGAGGAACCCGAAAACGAGGACTACCCGAAAGACCCGCGCTTCCGCGAACAACTCGGCCCTCGCGGCGTCATCCACTCTTATGCGGACGGCAAGATCGAAGACACCGGCGCCCTCACTAAGAAGCGGATGGAGACCGTCGACCAGGAATTCGTCGACAGCGCACTCAACTTCATGGATCGCTCGGCCAAGGCGGACAAGCCCTTCTTCGTCTGGTTCAACTCGACGCGAATGCATTTTCGCACCCACACGCCCGACTCAATCAAGGGCGTCTCCGGGCAGGATTTCTACGGCGACGCCATGGTCGATCATGATCGTCAGGTCGGGGAGCTTCTGAACAAGCTCGATGAACTCGGCCTCGCTGACAACACCCTGGTCTTCTATTCCACGGACAACGGCCCGCATTACAACACGTGGCCGGACGCCGCGAACACGCCTTTCCGTGCAGAGAAAAACACGAACTGGGAAGGCGGTTACCGAGTGCCTGCCTTCGTTAGGTGGCCTGGCAAGATTGAAAAAGGCTCGGTCTCGAACGAGATCATGTCGCACCTCGATTGGGTCCCGACTCTCACCACCGTCGCAGGCATCTCCAACATCAAGAAGAAGTTGAAGAGTGGCTACCGCGCAGGTGCGAAACGCTTCCGCGCTCATCTCGACGGCTACAACTTCGTGCCCCATTTGACAGGCAAGGCCGAAAAGGGCCCACGCCGCGAGTTCATGTATTTCAGTGACGACGGTATCCTTGTCGGCGTGCGTGTAGGCGAATGGAAGACAGTCTTCGCAGAACAGCGTGGCCACCGCTTCGACGTCTGGCGGGAGCCCTTCGTATTCCTTCGCATCCCCAAGCTCTTCCATCTTAGGCGTGACCCCTACGAACGCGCCGACACCGACTCGAACATGTACAACGAGTGGTGGATCGACCGTGTTCCGCGTGTGTTCGAAGCGATTCAAGTCGTTCAAGCATTTCTTGGCACTTTGAAGGAATACCCTCCCAGCCAGGCGCCCGTCAGCTACGGCATGGAAGAAATTTTCGGCGACATCATGAAACGAGTGCGGCAGCAAACGCAGCAGTAGCGGGGACCAGCCACGTGTCGCAGTTAAGCGAGATCCATCGCCTAAGAGACCAAATCAGCGAATCGATCATCGGACAATCGGC
>JASDVF010000009.1:1735-5256 GCA_041440805.1 Myxococcota bacterium
CGACAGGTCACGGTCGCAGGCACGACGCACCCATTGCCAGAACTCTTCATGGTGATGGCCACGCAAAATCCCATCGATCACGAGGGCACCTATCCACTTCCGGAAGCGCAACTCGATCGATTCATGATGCACGTTGAAGTTGGCTATCCGAATGAAGACGACGAAGCGCGGATCATCGAACTCGTGCGACACGAGAATACACAGGGCAGCACGCAGGCTGGGCCCGCCCCGATCGCGCAATCTGCTGTCTTCGGCGCTCGCGCCGAGATCGACGCCGTCGAGAGTTCCCCCGCCATCACGCGTTACCTCGTCGACCTGGTTTCAGCGACACGACACCCCGAGCGCTATTCGAGCGATCTGGCTGGCTGGATCGATCACGGCGCCAGTCCTCGAGGCGGAATCCATCTCGACCGCGGAGCGCGAGTTCGTGCATGGCTAGACGGCCGCAGCTACACCACGCCGGAAGACGTTCGTGGAATCGTTCATGACGTATTACGACACCGCATCTCGCCCTCCTACGAAGCGAGTGCCGAAGGCATTTCGCCTAACCACATCATCGACGAGCTCCTCAAGCTAGTCGCCGTACCGTGAGCTGAATGGTGTCGGACGCGGCCTTCGTATCGCTCCGCGAACTTGTGGGACTACGGCGAGAGGCACGCGAACTCACCCTCCTCCCCCGCCTGCCTATTCATAGCCAGCTCCCTGGCGCGCACGCTTCGCGTCTGCGCGGCCGGGGTCTCGACTTCCGTGAGCTCCGTCCCTACGTCCCAGGAGACGATATCCGCAACATCGACTGGAAAGTCACCGCGCGAACACGTCGGCCGCATACACGTGTCTACGACGAAGAACGGAACCGCCCGGCACTCCTGCTCGTTGATCAGCGCGTCAACATGTTCTTCGGCAGTCAGCTCCATATGAAGTCTGTGACAGCAGCCCACGCAGCTGCCCTCACTCTATGGCAGGTCCTTGCGCAAGGGGATCAACCGGGCGCGATCATATTCAACGATGAAGATCAAATCGAACTCCGGCCGGCGCGCAGCGAATCTGGATCCATGGCGATTCTTCACGCGATCGAAAAGATGAATCGTTCTTTGCGGGCGGATGACGGAAGAGCTTCCCGTCCGACACAGCTCAATCGGATTTTGGGCCACGCCGGCCGCCTCGCCAAACACGACCATCTCATCGTCCTTATCAGCGACCTTGATGGGTTTAACGTTGCCAGTCGGCCTTTGCTGAATCAGCTCACGCAACATAACGACGTCCTGGTCATGCTAGTGAGCGATCCGCTTGAGCGGCGGCTTCCGGAGGCAGATCGATTGGTCGTCAGCGACGGCGATCTTCAGCTCGAATTCGATGCGGCCGACCCAGCCCTCCGATCCTCTTTCGCTGAGACCTTTCAAATGGCGATTGATGCGGGTCAGAAGGAACTCACGAAGAGGAAAGTGCCCATGGTTTCGCTGGGTACTGAAGCCCCCGCGGCCGGGCAGCTCAGCGCTCTGTTTGGCCGACGCGCCCATTCACGGAGGCCGTGAAGGTGGCTGGCTCTTCCGCTGGAGATCCGATGTGGGGGCTTCGCGAACTTCCTCGTCCCGAAGCCATCTCGTGGGTGCCACAAACCTATGGCTGGGGACTTGTGGTGCTTACTCTTGTTCTAGGACTCACGTGCATCGCACTACGCGGGTATCGGGTCTGGCGACGGCAGGCCTATCGGCGCCTAGCAGAGACCGAGTTGTCCGAGATCGCGAGGGACAACGCAAGGCTTACACATCTGCCGGCGCTCCTTCGCCGCGCGGCCCTATCCGCGTTCCCTAGACAAGAAGTCGCCAATCTGCACGGATCGGAATGGATTGACTGGTTGAACCGAGAAGGAGCGAGCTTCCTACCCGACGACGCACGATGGTTGGATCAGCTCGCCTACGACCCACAGCTCGCAGAACACTTGGAGACGGAGTCCGCCACGCGGCTCATTGCATCGAGCCGTCAGTTCATCAGGAGCCATCGTGCTCGAGTTTGAATTGCCATGGGCATTCGTTCTACTCGCGGCGCCGCTCTTCGTCATTTGGCTCGTTCCCGAGTTTCGTGATGAGAGCGAGGCCGTTCGCACGCCCTTCTTCCAGCGCCTCGTATCGCTCACTGGTACGCAACCCACCGAAGGCGCGGTCGTAGTCCGAAAACGCATCTGGCAGAGAGCGTTCCACATCATAGGTTGGGGCTTAATCGTCAGCGCCCTGGCCGCCCCGGTTTGGGTGAGCGATCCCATCCTGCAGCATCGTCCCGCCCGAGACCTAATGCTCATTGTCGATCTTTCCGGATCGATGGAAGAATCGGATTTCACTCGTGCGGACGGGGCCATTACGACGCGACTGGATGCTGTGAAACACGTACTGGGGAGCTTTATCACTCGCCGAGAAAATGATCGCCTCGCACTCGCCGCTTTCGGTACAGCGGCCTACCTGCAATCCCCCTTTACCGAAGACCGTGAAGTCATCGAAGCGCTATTGGCCGAACTCAGGCCACGCATGGCTGGCCCGCGAACCATGATCGGGGACGCGATCGGACTCGCGGTGCGGCTATTCGAAGCGAGCGACAAGCGAAACAAAGTTGTCATCCTTCTCACCGACGGAAACGACACCGGCAGTGATATGCCCGTCGGCCGAGCCGCCCAGATCGCCGCCGAAGAAGGCATCACCATCCACACCATCGCTATGGGCGATCCGGCGACAGTTGGCGAACAGGCCCTCGATGTCGAAACGCTTGAGACGATTTCACGCACTACGGGCGGCTCATTTTTCCTGGCGCTGGATGGCCGAGAGCTCGAAGCGATCTATGCCGAACTCGATCGTTTGGAGCCCGACCGAATCGACACCCTGAGCTACCGACCGAAGCGAACCTTGCATTGGGTCCCACTCGCCGCACTCATGGCTCTGGGGTTCGCGCTCTTCAGCATCATGCTCCGAGTTCCGGGAGGCCGCACGAATGTTGCCTGACCCTCAGCTCGCCGACTTCCATTTTATCCGCCCCTTGTGGCTACTCTTGATACCCTACGTCCTATGGGTCCACATGAGACTTCGCCGAGCCTACAGCGCGTCCATTCAGTGGAGAGGATCCATCGCGCCAGAACTCCTAGCGCACCTCACCGTCGCCGGGCAGAATCGGTTTCGCATTAGGCCTTACCAACTGATGACGTGCCTACTCACCTTAATCGCGATCGTCCTGGCGGGGCCTGCTTGGGAGCGCGAGATCACGCCGTTCACTCAAGATCAGGCTCCCCTCATCATCGCCATTGAACTCACACCGAGCATGCTCTGCATAGACCAGGAACCTACTCGGCTCGATCGAGCACGGTTCAAGTTGCGCGACCTGCTCGCTCGACGCCGGGGCGCGCGCACGGCTGTCATAGGATACGCAGGCAGCGCCCACCTGCTCCTGCCCTTTACCGACGACACGGATTTACTCGAGGTCTATCTCGACGCTCTTCATCCGAACCTAATGCCGACCCCAGGCGATTCGCCCGAACGCGC
>JASDVF010000009.1:5356-34275 GCA_041440805.1 Myxococcota bacterium
TCGACGCTCTTCATCCGAACCTAATGCCGACCCCAGGCGATTCGCCCGAACGCGCACTTGAACTCGCGGCAGACCTATTGGCGAAGGAGCCCGTAAGTGGGACATTGCTATTTCTAACGGACGGCATCGACGAGATGCACGCCGAGCAATTTTCTGGGTTCGTAACTCAGAGCAAAGATCAGCTGATCCTACTCGCGTTCGGGACCGATGCCGGCGGCGAGACCCGCGCGGATGGAATGAACCTCGCAGCATCCTTTGAAAATTCCGAAAGCGCCCCGCCCTTGGACCGACACGGCCTCGAAGCAATTTCCTCCGCCACGCGCGCACCACTCGTCTATGCAGGCCTCTACGAGGAGGATGTCGACTCGGTGATGCTTCGGATCACTCGCCACTTCATCGACGCAATCAATGAAGACGAGGAGACCGCCTGGCGCGATCGCGGCTACCCAATCGTCTGGCTCGTTGCCGCTTGCATGATCGTTTGGTTCCGGCGGGGATGGACGGTTCAATGGCGCGTATGAAGCCCGAACAAGCCAGTTCTCCGAATCGCAGGCAGTTGCGTTTTGAATTTGGCGGCGTACTGCAAGGACCCAAAAGCATTCCCGTCGTTTCAGCAGTCACGCTCGTGGTACTGCTCGCGCTATTAGGCGGTTGCCAATCCGAGGGACCCCCAATGGCGAGTCGCGTGGTTCAATACTTTCCGGCTCCAATCGTTGACGCCTTCTGGACGAGTGACCAACAGGCCCGCGCGTGGCACGAAGCGGGTGACCCTCTCCGGGCGGCTTCGCTCTATCGAAATCCAATATGGAAAGGCATCGCGTTCGAAGACGCCGGCGACCTCACTCAAGCGGCCGCCACCTTTAGTCGGGTGGATACCGCGGAGGGAGCATTCCTATACGGAAACGCGCTCGCTCGAAGTCAAAAACTCGCCGCCGCAGCCCACGCCTACAGCCAGGCACTCGTACTCATGCCCGACCTCCAAGAAGCAAAGTTCAATCTTGGCTGGGTACAAGGACTCATCGCCCTCGGTGAGAACGAATACGAGGATTTCGGAGGGACAGGAGGGCAACTCGAAGCCGACGAGTTCGTGTTCGATGATCGGGCCGCCAACGCGATCGGGGAAATGACGATCGATGAAGCGCGCGTCCAAGGCCTCAGCCCCGAAGCCATTCGCGAGATGTGGATGCGCCGTGTTCAGACAACGCCCGGTGATTTCTTACGGCTGAAGTTCGCCTATCAAGCTCAAGGCGATCTTGAAGGTATTCGCAGCGAGACGTCCCCATGATGCGAACTCGATTCTCCTCGTTCACCCGTCTCCGGCTTGGACGCTGCATCCTTGTTATTGCACTCGGACTGTTGATTACAAGCGATGGGCAAGCCCAAGAAACGTCTCCGCGAGTCGATACAGAGGAAGCGGGGAACACGTCCGCGCTCGCGACAGACCTACTTGAAAGCGGCCGAGTCCAGATACGGGTTCATATCGATCCGAACGAGGGTCAGGGAATCGTCGTCGGACAGCAAACCCGCTTGCTCATCGAGATCCTTACAAACTCACGATTCAGTCGGGCGCCGCAATACCCCGAACTAACAATCCAAGGGGCCATCTCCTTGCTTCCCGAGCAAATGGGGACAAACTTCACGGAACCGATTGATGGAACCACCTTCTCAGGCCAGCGACGCGGGTACGTGATCTTCCCTCAGCGCACTGGCACCCTCACTATTCCCTCCCTTGAGATCCCCGTTGGGATTGCGGGGATCGCGGGTGTCGACGGAGACGATTCAAACATCGTGCTGCGAACAGCGGCAATCGAACTCGAAATTTCCGGTCGCGCCGGTGTCGAAGAAGCGCAGCAGGTCGTGACGACCCCGGAACTCGAGATCCAAGACGAATGGAATCGCGATTTCGATGGCCTCGAAGCGGGAGACGCAATCGAGCGTCGCATCCGAATTAGGGGAACGAAGATCCTTGGCATGTTATTGCCGCCGCTGCATTTCGAGGCGCCCCCCGGCATCGCTGTTTACGCAGACAAGCCCCGCATTCTGGATCGAGTGAACCGTGGCCAATACCGTGGTGAACGCACGCAGAAAATCACGTATGTGCTGCAAGAGCGTGGCTCCTTTGAAATCTCTCCGCTTGAGATCCGTTGGTGGAATCCCGAAACGGGATCCCTCGAAGTCGAGCTCGTACCCGGCCAAACTTTCGAAGTCAGTGACGCCGGTTTAGGGGCGTCCAACACCTCTGCTTTGACAGACGGCTTTGCCAGGTGGCGCAAACGGTTGCGGGCGTGGGGCATCGACGGTTTGCGATGGCTCCTTGTTCACTGGTTAGCCGTCGCTCTCCTAAGCGGAAGTGCATTCGTAGTTTGGCGGAAGGCACCCCTCGCCTCGAAGCGAATCGCGGCGCTCGTGGATCAAGCCCAAACTCGCCGCCGTGACTCTGAGTCCTTCGCATACAAAAGGCTCATCAGAAGCCTTCGACGCGACGACCCCGAACAGATTGCGACCCGCTATTGGCGATGGAGAGAGCATCTCGCTTGGCCTGCCCTAGATGATGCTTCCGACTCCACTGCCCCAGGACCAAAGCCGTCGAATACACCCCTCCCAGGCCATGTAATGCCGCTTTGGCGACACTTCGAGGCCACGCGCTATGGCACGTACCCTGGTACCGAGGGGGACAGTTCGGAGCCAATTGATAGGCCGGCCCTTCGAAAAGAACTTCGAGAACTCCGAGCCGCGTGGCACCGTCAACAGGTAGAACAGAACCGCCGCAAGAGGACTGCGGAGTTTGCGCCGCGTCAATTGAACCCCCACACTTAAAGCGAATGCCGTGGCACAAGCTGCAACCGCCTAACAGCGGCGTCACGGCCCCTTCGGAACACATTCATCGATCACCATCTGAACGGCTGCCGCTGTGCCTGAGCGTCCTCTGGGGCGTCGCGCGATAGATGGCGCCCGTCATTTTCTCTCTCAATCCCAGCAGGAGCAGCATATGAAGATCGGACTCATCCCCGTCAACGTCGGCGTCCCGAACGTGGAAGCCATGGTCGGTATGGCTCAGCTTGCCGAAGGAATCGGCTTCGAATCTCTTTGGACCTTCGAGCACGCCATCGTGCCCGTCGAATACCAATCGAAGTATCCCTACAGCCCCGACGGCAAGATGGGCGTGGATGCGGACGCGAACTTCGTGGACCCCTTGATCGCTCTGACTGCGATCGCCGCCAGCACGAAAACAATCCGGCTTGGTACGGGCGTCAACATCCTGTCGCAGGCCAACCCGCTCTACGTGGCCAAGCAGGCAGCGAGTCTCGACTTCGTGTCGAATGGTCGCTTCGAGCTCGGCGTGGGCATCGGCTGGCTCAAGGAAGAATTCCAAGCGGCCGGTACGCCCTTCGAACGTCGCGGCGCGCGCTTCGATGACTATATCCAGGCTATGCGAAAGATCTGGTCCGGCGACGTCGTCGAACATAAGAGCGAGTTCCTGGATTGGACGGGCTTCAAGAGCAAGCCGGTTCCGATCCAGGACCCCTTCCCGGTCGTCATCGGCGGTACCAAGGGCAAGGCCTTCGAGCGGACTGCGAAGTATGGCAATGGATGGTTCGCGCCGACCGCCAGCCCCGGCCAGCTTTCGCCCATGCTCGATGAACTCGCCAAGGCATGTGCAGTCGAAGGGCGCGACCGATCAGAAATCGAAGTGACTGCTATGTGGTTCCCGAACCCGTCTGATCTCAGTGATGTCGAGCGCTACACGGAGCTCGGTGTCAGCCGCCTCGTCGTACCTGTCTTCGCACTCGGTAAGGGAAGTCCCGCCGACAACCTCAAGGCATTCGGCGAGAACGTGATTGCGAAGCTCGCATAGCCTCGCCGGTATCACGTAAGACAACCTGTGTGCGGCGGGATCAACCGATCTCGCCGCGCACTCAATCAAGCGAGCCAAGGATTTTGGCGCGAGACACTCCGATCCCAACGCGATCGAGGCCAACTTGCCGGGCCAAATCCAAAACTTCGATGACGGCACCGTGCTCAGTTCCACGATCTGCACGAATTTGAAGTTCAGCGTCGACCGCCGCAGCCGCTTCAAGCTGTTGGCGCAATTGCTCTGCCGACACGGTAACACCCCCAACCGTGACAACGCCCCCGATGTCCACGGTAAGCACTATGGCATCGGGCTCTCCACGCGCCGCTGTTCTGGCCTCCGGCAGGTCAAGCGGCAGCTGGTCATCCACGAATGATGTCGATACCACGAAGAATATGAGGAGCAGCAACACCACATCCAGCAGTGGAGCGAGCGGTGATCCCAGCTCACGCGACCTAGCATTCCTAAACTTCATCCTGCGAGCGACTCTGCATCATTTAGATCAATCAGGCGCTCCAGAACTGTCGTCCCGTGAAGCACTGCGAAGAGCTCCACAGCTCGTTCTTCCACCGCCGCCGTGAAGTCATCCGCTCGGCGAGACAAAAATGCATGGGCACCGAGAGCTGTAATGCCCACGCCTAGACCGCCCGCGGTCGTGACTAGCGCCCGGAAAATTCCTCCTGCAACGAGACTCACATCGCTGCTCCCGGATGCCGCGATCGTGTCGAAAGCCTCGATCATCCCCATCACCGTTCCGAAAAGGCCGATCATCGTGGCCAAATTTCCGACCGAAGCGAGCAGAGGCAAATTGCGCTGGAGTCTATGCACTTCCAAGGCCCCAATCGCTTCAACGCGTTCGTAGGAAGCATCTTCGCGAAGCATCAAAAACACAACACGGGCCAGCGTCGAACCCCTGGCCTCGACAAGCTCTTTCAGCTCGTTCGGATTCGCTCCCTCGATGACCTCACGTACACGATCAAGCAAGTCGCTGGGCAATGTGACGGATTGGCGCAGCGCACAAAAGCGTTCCGCGGCCAGCGCGAGGGTCACGACCGAGCAAAGCGCAAGACCATGCATGGCCACACCCCCCATCGCATACC
The DNA here is from genome assembly GCA_041440805.1 of Myxococcota bacterium. Classification (GTDB taxonomy): domain Bacteria; phylum Myxococcota_A; class UBA9160; order UBA9160; family UBA4427; genus UBA4427. The sequence continues at coordinate 10,310 of JASDVF010000009.1, forward strand.
AGTCGGCGGCGCTTCGCGCGACGACTGGCCCGACGGAATCCGCCGAGCCAGCCTTAGCCGCGATGATCATGATCGATGCCCCGATCAAAGCAACCCGTCGCACTACGCGCGAACCTCCTGCCGGCGGCCGGCCAAACTGAGTCCAGCAAGTCCCAGTCCCATAAGAAGCGCAGTGCCTGGCTCCGGAACCGGGACCAGAGTTACAAGGTCTAGGTCGAGCGTGTAGGCCACGTCATCATCCACCAAGCCGACAGGCACGTCGGTTCCAAACTGCAGATTGCCGACGTTCTGAAAATTGGCTGCTGCGCACGGACCGCCTTCGCCGATACAAAACGGTGCATCGATCGACACCACGAACGAAACTTCCGTCCAGGTGTTCGTCGGGACGCTAATTGCGTTTGCCAGTACGGCTCCAGGGAAGTTGGCGGGCGTCGCAACCCGGGCGTAGAAATTCAACGCCTCGGGTGCATTGTGCCGAACCTGGGCGGTCAAAAGTGCCACGCCGTCGGCGAGCCAATCTCCAATAAATGCGCCCCCGCTCGCGTTGTCAGCCGCGGACGCTCGAAACGTGACGGGACCACCGCCAAAGGGACTGAAGTAGTTCAAGTAGTTGAACGATGTCGAGGCATAACCGCCCCCGTCAGCTCCTCCCGATGAAACGAAGGTCGCAGAATTGCTTACGCTGTCTTCCCAGCCTTCAACACTCGAGTCGAAACTCTCCGTAAATGGCACGGTTGTGGCGGTCGCGAGCGACCCGGAGAGCAAAATGGACGCACTCACCAGTGCCCCCAACAAATTCATCTTGTTCAGCATCAGTTTTCTCCATTGCGCCGGATTTTCTCCGGCAGTTTGTCGCTGGCTGATCGAGTCGAGGACACGACTGGCGGGCAGTGTTGTTAGCCCCGAAGAGCCTGTAATCCACCGAAGCGGGTATCCCAGCTTCGCTGATGTTTAAAGCGGAGAACCACGTGCTCGTCCGCCATTCCATGAAATATCGTGTTATGCCACCAGACATTGTCGAAAACGGGACCTTGAGAAAGGACATCCACAATGCAGTCAAGCTGCTGGCAGCGCGGATTCCCAAGCGTGCCGGGGTCGTCCGCGCTGAACACATTAAAGATGAGTGAGCATTTCGGCTCGGCTCTCAAGGCCTCGACTAACGGACAATCCTCAGGGACCAAGGAAGTCACACAACTAGGATCGAAGTCATCGCTAGAAACGTAGTAGTCATTCAGATACGCAATCCCAGCGTCGTAGACTTCGCGCGCGCCCGTCTCAATACTCCCCTCGTAGAGTTCTCGGAACTCCGTGGTTTTCGCAGAGAGCAGTCGCTCATGCGGCAGGAGGCCGCATACGACGCTGTGCTGAATAACACCAAGATGAGCACCGGGCCGCTTAACGACGACCGTCGGAACGACGCCAATATGAGGCGCACCGTTCCGCTCTATCATGGTGTGGAGACGCAAGGCCACCTGCCAATTCAAGAACTCTTTTGGAAGTGCGTTTTGCTGAGTCGACATAGTTATTCCCCTCGCTCGTCTTCGTGCATAGACGGCTCGAATCGATCGCTAAAAGTTTCGTATTGGGTCGCCTGGTCCCAAAATCTTCACCCCGAGTACCCCGTCCTCCAGTTCGACCTTTGATCGGACTCGAAAGACATCAAGGAGTGTTTCCTCTGAAAGAACATATTCGGGTGTACCCACTGCATAGACTCGACCGCGGCTCAATACGGCGACGCGATCGGCAACAAGAGCGGCATGCGCGAGATCGTGAATGGAGAGAACGATCGTGGTGCCGCGTTCTCGGTTCAGCCTACCGAGCAACTCAAGGAGCTCGAACTGATGACGCAAGTCCAGCGCACTCGTCGGCTCATCCAACAGCAGGAATCTCGGTTCTTGGGCCAGAGCCATCGCGATCCAAGCACGACGCCGTTCGCCGCCCGAGAGCGATTCAATTGGACGCGTTCTGAAGTCTGCGATCTCAACAGCATCGAGCGCCTCACTCACGATGTCCTGGTCAGCCGGCGCGAGACTCGAAAATGCGCCTAGATGCGGACTACGTCCGCAAGCCACGAGTGCCTCAACAGTGAGTCCCTCCGGACTCAACGGATCCTGTGGTAGCCGCGCCATTCGACGAGCAAGGCGCTTACGCGGATAGGCCGAAAGATCTTCGCGCTCTAGATAGACGGCGCCTCTACGAATCTCCATGTCTCGTCCCAATGAGCGAAGGAGTGTTGATTTACCAGAGCCGTTAGGGCCAACGATCGCGAGGATTTCCCCCTCGAGGACGGAAAGCGAAGCATCACGCAATACATCACGGTCCACTCCCGGATGTCGCACGTGGAGCCTTTTGGCCTCCAACACATGGGCCTTGGGGACGTTGGGTTCAACATGAGTCACGCGAGCTTCCTCCAAAGCAAATAGAGGAAATACGGCCCGCCGACCAATGAAAGCAAGGCACCTACTGGCAGTTCGAGCGGCGCCAAAACCGTCCGAGCCACCAAGTCTGCGACCACGACGAGCGCAGCTCCTCCCAGCGCTGTCGCCGGCAGAAGATCTCCGTGCTGAGGTCCAACGAGCAGTCGAATCGCGTTAGGCACGACTAAGCCAACGAATCCGATCAACCCCGCGGCACTGACTGCTGCGGCCGTCAGCAACGCCGCAGCGCTCGCCGCGACCATTCGAGAACGAACCACGTGCACGCCAAGTCCACCCGCGGCGCTGTCGTCTAGGAGGAGAAGATTCAGAGTCCGGACGATTCCAACGATCGCTGCAAGTCCGAGCAGACTCGGAAGAAGCATTCGACCCGCATCCGACCAACCCAATCCATTCAACGATCCAACGATATAGGCCGCGAATGCGGGCGCCCGGTCCGCGAATATGAATGTCATCAGCGCAATGACCGCGAAGAGCACTGACTGCAACGCCACCCCGGAGAGGACGACCCGCAGAGTTCCGGCCTGTCCTCGCTTTGCGGCTGCAAAGGAGAGAAGCGTCCCGACCGCCAACATTCCGCCCGCAAACCCGGCCCAGGGAATCCACTCCGAATGCCCGGGGGCGAAGAGAATCACGAACAGAGCGCCAACTCCTGCGCCCGCTGTCACGCCAAGAATTCCGGGATCGGCGAGTGGATTGCGTACGGTCGTTTGCAACAGCGCACCCGCGAGTGCGAGATCCATCCCGACGATCGCACCACAGACAATCCGAGGAAGTCGAACATCCCAAATGACAGCGTGAAACGGGTGATCCACATCCACAATCGAGGCGGGAAGTTCCTGCAGCGCAAGATCAACGGCACCATTGGCCATAGCAAAGGCGCTGGCAACGACTAACGCGATCGCGCAGACAAGCGTCCAGGCTGAGGGCTGATCAAATATGATCTCTGTACGGGAACGCACCTGCCAGAAGAGAGAATTCACGGGCCGCTATTCCCGTCGCTATTCTGCACGAGTGATTTGAGAGTCTTCGCGGCTCGGCCCATCTCGAGGCCAGGATTGGCACTAAACAGTGCCGGGTCGAGAATCCGAATTCCGTACCGCGCGCGTGCCAGCCCCACCCAAGGGCCGCCGCGCTTCGTTTTCCGTATGAGATCTGCACGAATCTTCTCGGGATCTCCATGAGCGACTAGCACCACGAGATCCGGGCGCATGAGGGCCATGATTTCGTCACTCACCGGAACCAAGCCGGGGAATCGATGACTCTCCTCACCCACGGCTACATTTTCGAAACCGATCCGAGTCGCTAGGTCACCCAACCAGACCCGGTCTGACGTCGCAAAGAACGAGCCGGGCGACCCAAATAAGGCGAGGATCGAAACCGAGTCCGAGAGCTTGACTGCATCGATCGCCGACCGCGCTGCTGCGATTTTCTTTGTCAGAACTGCATCGCCACCGAGCGCGGCCGAAACAGATTCCAACGCCCGAAGCGTGCCTTCTACACTAGACGCGTCTAGCAAGAGGACCTCTGCTTCCAACCTAGCGATCGCCTCCGCGAATCGACCGTGAATATTGCGATCGCCAATCACCAAGTGCGCTCGTGATTCAGCCAACTTCTCGAAGTTCGGCGAGTGCGGATTCCCTAGATCGACGACCCCTTCCGCGACGGGCACGTGCATGCTTCGCCGAACCGAAGCAACAACGCTTATTTTATCACCACTGCCTGCGAGCGCGTCTTCCACAAAGGGAAAAAGAGTAGCCACGCGTATGGGCTCACTGGCCGCCTGAGAAGCAATGCACAATGACGTAAGGCAGACAACGAATGCGCCTAATACGCTTCGAAGCGATAGGGAACTCATGTTTTCTCCTGGGTGATTACGATGCCATTCGAGAGCTCTGAATGTGCTTCTATAAAATTGCTGATCGCGCTCGTCGCGAAGTCCGTCTTCACGGCGCGATAGACGTAGATTCGAAGGAATGGCGATTGATCCGCATGCTCGCGAAGTTCGAAAAAGAGCACGCGACGCCCCGAGCGCCGATGGATCGTGTCATGGGACTGAAGATGTCCAAGGCGATCGGCGGCGAAGTGCCAATGAAATGCGGGCGTGATCATGTTGATCGAGCCACCCAGGAGCTCGTAAGCCGTGGCTTCGCAGATCGCTTCAAAGACGCTGGGGCCACAGACGGAGATCACGCGGAGCTGCCCGAGACGTGGCAGTAGATCAAAGAGTCGCTCGGCACTCCAGGTGTTAGGGCGTGCCTCAGCAGCTGTGGCCATGCGGTCCATCCATCCTTTTGGACATCCCGTTCCCACCTCAGTCGATGAAGTTTGTCGGGGACATCCTGTGCTGTCCGCTCCTCTCTCGAAGTGAGTAGAGGCTGGACGCGCACGCTGGCTGGAGTGGATCTCCGGAGGAATCCCCCGGCTCTGGCTGGCAAGTGCTCGCGTTGTCGAGTCCTTACTAAACCATATTGAAAATGAATTTCAAGTTCGTTAATGTATTTTTTCACGTTGCATCGAGCTCTAGCAAGCCCTCAAGCCAGCCAGGCCCATCCCGACGCAGCGATACCCCATTTTAGGGGCATCTATTCGGGGAACTATCCGTGCGCCTCACCTCAACAGCTTTGCTCGCCATCGCCTGCGGCATCTGCGCCTTCGCGGCCTCGGATGCCAGAGCTGAAGACCCCAGAATCCTCCGCGCCGAGACGATCGAAGTCCTCGACGAGCGCGTGCGGCCCGCCGAGGTCTATCAGGACGTACCCGTGGAAACCGAAGTCCTCACAGCAGACGATCTTCGGCAATTGCCAGCGATCAATCTTATCGAGGCGCTCGACAACATCCCTGGCCTGGTGATCCAAGGACGGGTCCAGGGTCAACGCGGCGCCGTCCGAATCGACGGGCTTCCACCCGAATACACAGAGCTACTCGTTAACGGGCAGCGTTATGCCGGCGAGAACGGAGAAGCCGTCGATCTAGGGGACTTGCTCTTCGCGGATGTCGAACGTGTCGAGATCCTCCGCGGACCACAAGCACTACGTGTCTCTTCTCGGGCCGCCGGTGGCGTCATCAACCTGGTGACACGGAAACCCCCAACAGACGGTTGGGCACTCAACGTCTTGGCCGGGGGCGGCGACCACGACCGACGCGCCCTTGAAGCAAGTGCCGCTTACGGAACAGAGAAGCTCAGCGGAAGTTTGATCATCGATCACAACGGAGAGGGCGGATTTGACAACCCGTTTCCCGGAAGCACCGATCCGCGCGATGGGTTGCCTACCTCGTTCGGCGAAGGCTCGACCTACCGAACGACAGATGTGTACACGACGCTCTTTGGAAACCCATCGGACGAAGTCGAAATTCGAGCTCGTTTCGGATACCGGCTACGAGACGAAGGCTTCGCAATCAATAATGGACCGATCACGAGTCGCCGCGAAGACGAGAGATTTCTGGCCAATCTCGAAAGCGACTGGCAAGCCACTGATGACATCTTGCTCTATTCCAGGCTGACCTTTTCACATAACACCACGGATACCTCCGTGGGACGCCCATTCGTGTTCGAGGACGACTACGAACGTCTTGAATTCGGAACCGAACTCTTCGCCGAGCTTTGGGGTTCAAGTCACATCATTTCGCTGGGTGCGGACCTCGTCTCGAATGGCATTGAACTCACCGAGGGCGCGATTCCCACATCGATCGACAATCCATCACTCATGCCCCAAACACTGGAACAGCGGACCTACCAGGCCGGCATCTTCCTGGTCGCTGAATCGGAGATCACCGACTGGTTTAGTCTCGAAGGCGGCCTTCGCTTCGAAATGCGGGATGGATTCACGCCAGAGTTGCTCCCACAAGCGGCCGTGCTGCTAACGCCCTTACGGTGGGGTGATGGTCGCTCAATCAAGTTGCGTCTTTCGGGTGGAAGGGCCGCCAGATATCCGTCCCTCCGCGAGCTCTACCAACCCGATGCCCCTCAAAATGGCGGCTCCTACTTTCTCGCAGGAAACTCCGACCTGGAGCAAGAAACAGTCTGGGCGGTAAGGGGCAGTATCGAGATCAACCCCGTCAGCTGGCTTTCTGGAACTGTGAGTGGCTTCTATAGCGAGACCGAGAACCGAATCCGTTCTCGATTTCAGGGTCGAGAGATTCAAGTAGGAACCACCACGCTACCGGCCGACCCGGCCTTGTGTCCCGTTTTCCCAGATCGCTGCACAGATCAAATCCTCCCGACGCTCCGGTCCGTCTTTGAAGCGGACAACATCGACTCACTCCAAATTCGTGGCATCGAGGCGCGTCTAGAGTTCCGCCCATACAAATGGCTCGAACTCCAGGTTGGATATACCTGGCTAGAGACTGCCCTCAAGGACTCAAACGTGGCGGCAGATGAGCTGCCTAACAACCCGCGACATATCGTGTCGGGAAAACTCGTGCTGTCCGCGCCACAGCGATACGGCTCCGAGCTGACTCTTCGAGGCGGCTGGCGTGATCGGGCCCTCATCGAGAACAGCGGCACGGGCCTCGTAAGTTTTGTGACAGATGCTCGCTCACGCGATTCGTTCGACGTGGACATGAGACTCCGCCAACCCTTGGAACAGTGGATCGGCGTCGAAGTCGATCTCTTTGTCGACGGCGGAAACCTCAGCGACAACCGCGTTGTCGACTCGAACCAGATTCGCGGTCGTTCGTTCTTTGCCGGTATCCAAGGCCGGTTCAACTAATCCAACAACCCCGCGCCAGCCGCCGCAAGCGCATCACAGGAGATTCAAAATGACGAGAAGAATCCATTCCATCCTCGCGGCCTTGGCCGGCCTCGGGCTACTCAGCACCCTTGCCACGCACTCCGCGCGGGCAGACGTCTTCACAATCCTCGCAAGCGAAGACGTCGCGCCATATTCGTTTCTCCCGAGCCTTCCTCGCTACAACAATCCTACAGCCTATGCGTTCCGAGGCGCGGACGAGGGCGCAGGCTCAATACACAACTTCGAGACGTTCCTGTGGTTTGACGTGGCTGCGACCGACCTTCCTGCTGGTCACGTACTGACAAACGCGCAGCTCTTGGTCACGCACGCTTTCGATGCCGGCGGATTCGGAGATCCGTCAACCGCGCCCGCGGAACTCAACTGCCACGAGATCACGGAGGACTGGGATCAAACCACGGTGACCTGGAATAATCGTCCTTCCTACGATCCCGCCTTTGATCAGATCACCGGAATCACAGGGTTCGGATCGATCTTATGCGATGCCACCCTTGTCGTTTTTGACTGGATCCACGGGACTCATCCAAACGATGGCTTCGCCCTAACAAATACCACCGAGCGAGTTTTAGGAATGCATACCCTCGAAGCCGACGCGACGATCCCAGATTCGGTAAAAGCGAATCTGATTCTGACGACGGCACTCCCCGAGCCTGGTTTTGGCCTAGGACTCGCGACTTGCGGGCTGTTCCTGGCGGCGGCCAAACCGAAGGACACTCTGCGAATCGGGGAGCAAGCATGAGCCACTCTCCTCACGCTAAGGGTCAGGACACAACAGGCTCCGGTACTCAAAAGACCCCTTCGGATCGATCAAACGGAAACGTGAACGATACGAAGCTCGAAAAGGTCCAAGCCAGCGACTTGCTTGGACCGCGGCGCATCGTGCAAATCGAGCATGAAGGCGAGGTCTACACGCTCCGCATCACACGAAACAATCGACTCATTCTGACAAAATAGGTTCCCAAGCGTGGCGCTTACAGTCATCCATAAAGACAACCGCCTTCCTGCGTGGCTTGGAATCTCGATATTCCTGCACCTGGCCATCGCCTGGCTCCTCGCCGACCACTTCATAGTTGTCGAAGTAGATCCGGGGCCGCCTGATGCCATCTCCGTTCAAGTTTCGCTGATGCCCAGCGCATCTACCGCCTCGGCAGTACCGCCAGCTACGCCGGCTCACACAGAGGCCGACACACTGCAGCCCCTAGCACCACCACTCGCGCCTAAGACGGCTCAACCCGCGAAGCCATCACCAACGGACGCTCATTGGCCTGTCGCTGAACCACAAAAGAGTGTGACCGAGCCAACCAACAAAGGCATCGCGGTTCCCGACGAGCCACTTCCCGCAACCGGTGCAAGCGATGAATCGATGCGGCAAACCATCGCCCGTCAGGAAACAAACGCGGCTCGGTACTCGCAAGACGCTTCTCGAAATTCAGGCTCTCAAGATCACGCAGAGGCTCGCTACGTGGCAGAAATTCGTGCAAGGATACAGGCAGAGAAGAGATACCCGTCGCTCGCACGACGACGCTCAATCACGGGAAGGGTCGTAGTGCGACTCAAAATCGCAGAGGACGGTGCTCTCGAGTCAATCCACATCGCAAACAAGCCGCACCGCATCCTCAAAAAGGCAACCCAAAGCGCGATCCGCCGAGCTTCACCCTTCCCCGCTCCACCCGGTGGTGCGAAAACGATCGAGTTCGCGGTCGACTATGACCTCGTCGGGTCGTAGCCCAACGAATTCAGATTGATCCGAAGATCATTTCGCCGGCTACTCGTTGATCATTTCGGAGAGATAGGCCTCCCGCCCAACATCCTTGATGAGGTGAAGTTGTGCTTCGTGCCAGTCGACCGACTCCTCTTCCTCTCGCAGTATGTCTTCGAATAACTCTCGGGTGCCGTTGTCGCCCTTCTCCCGAGCGAGTCCAATTCCCTTGTTGAGACGCCCGACCGCATCGACCTCAAGCGCCAAGTCGAGCTCGTGCTGCTCACTGGGGCTTTCGCCAACCCGAACTGGACTCATTCTCTGCATGTTCGGAATTCCGTCCAAAAACAGAATCCGCTCAATCACGCGATCTGCGTGCTTCATCTCTTCGATCGACTCTTCATACTTTTTCTTGGAGAGCCGCGCATAGCCCCAGTTCTGACACATCTTGTGATGAATGAAATATTGATTGATTGCTGTCAATTCAGCGGTCAAAACATCATTCAGCGTCTCAATGATCGAAGCATCACCCTGCATTTTGTCCCCCGATAAGTTTCAGTTAAATGGAAGTCTAGCTTTATGTTTTTCTCGCTGCTGGCATAGGCTAGAAATTGAATGTGAAATCGTTCATGCTTACAGCGTACTCAGGGAGAATCCGATGCCGCTCGTTCTCGACGTAGATGCTCATTTCGAACCGGGCCCGGAGTGGCTCGATCCCTACCCCGAGCTTGCCAAGCGCCTCCCGCCCTTGGATCCCTCGGTGCTCGCCGTCGACGCGATCATTGGGGATCTACTGCACTACGTCCCCGAGGCAGATCGGCCGCCTATGGCGGATCTCGTTCCGCCCGGCATGGCCTTGCTGCATGGGCAAGAAAAGGACGACGAAGCGGGACGTCGATCAGAATTCGAAGGCAAGAACCAATTTCAGGTCGCGAATGCGCAGGCCCGACTGGCTTGGATGGACGAGCAAAAGATCGACATTCAGAATGTCATCTGCCTCTCGGGCATCGCCTACTCCATTGCGATCGAGGATCTAGACCTCACTCGTGACGTCATTCGAACCTGTAACACGTGGCTCGCTGAAACGTGTGCCGAGAGCAAGGGCCGCCTACTTCCAGTCACGGCACTCGACTATCACGACCTCGATTGGGCCGTGGCTGAAATGGAGCGCATGCGAGCGCATGGCAGTCGGATCTTCCTCGTGCCCGCGTATCCGATCGGCGGCGTTCCGCCAGCACACCCCTCCTGGGATCGCGTCTGGGCGGCCGCCGTATCCCTAGGCATGACGCCCATGCTTCATACGGGGTTTGAGCGTATGCGCTTTGATCCGGGCTGGGCAAATCTTGGCGGCGACACAACCGTCATGCGTATGGTCTCAAGCGCGCATCGGCACGTGGCGCCTTCAACCTTGATCTATTCAATGGTCTACAGTGGCGTCTTCGAGCGCTTCCCGAACCTAACACTCATGCTCGCCGAGGTCGGAACCGGCTGGCTACCCTACCTCATGCGCGAAATTGATGACCGCGTATCACCGACGGCAGAGCTTTTTCTCGGAAAGTCACGGCTTAAGCAGAAGCCCAGTGAATACCTTGCCCGTCATATACGCGCGACGCCTCTGAGCGCGGGTAACGACCGACCCCTTCTCTCAATTATGGGAGACCTTCCAGAAGACATGATCGTGTTTTCGTCGGACTTTCCGCATTTCGAAGGTTTCACGGATCCCAAAGCGTTCTACGACGATCTATTCATAAAGACGTCGCTTACAAAGACAGAACGTTTCTTCGGGGGCTCGATGCTCGATGTCTACGCGAGAATGGGGGACCCCATCGAGGCGCCTGCATCGTAGTCAGCCATAAGCAGGATCGATCGCGAGGCCAAAACGAGCCCCTCACAAACGAGTCCCCTTAGCCGCGATTCACTTCGATGTCTGCGGCGAGGCTTTCCGAGAGCGATGTTAGTCGGCGCCGATACGAAGCGCTCGAGGGTCTGTCGAGCTTGAAGCCGCGAGGCGAGAACTCCAGCTGATCGATCCAGCCTTTGCGGCGGGCGCCCGTCGCGGCAGATCGATCCTTCGGCCCGACGCGCTTCAAATACCGATCGAGATCACGCCGAATTCGCACCATGACCGCGCCGACCGCTTGCGGTGCAAATACGGACTTCGCGCTCAGCAGCTCGTCGCCATACGGCGACGCTGCCGTGCGCTCCCAAAAGGCGCCGCTAAAGTTCTGTAAGAACCCTTCGAGTTGCTCGGCGACGCTGCCCGGCTTTTCAAGAGCAGCCAATGCACTGTCCGCTGAGCCCTCTACCAATGCCGTAAAAGCACACGCAAAGATATCGCCCTTATTTTCGAAATACTGATACAAAGCAGGCCGCGACATACCCGCCTCTTCAGCGATATGGGCCATCGACGTCCGCGCGAACCCCCGCGCCGAAAACACATCGATTGCCGCCGACGAGATCGCCGCACGCTTTGGGTCAGAAGCAATCTGTTTGAGTTCTACTGCCATGGGCATAAATTGACACTCATTGCCGATTTTGTCAGGCTCGGGCCGTCGACACATTCTTGGCGACAGCCCCGCGCCCGCGGAGCAAAACCACGGCGCTACTAAAGGCGAGGCCAAAGATGATGCCTAGAACGAAGCCTCAGACAATCAGACGGCGGATCGTCGCCTCCTTGCTAGCCGCCGGTCTCATGGGCTTATCGACGTTCTCCGGCAGCGCCGCTCCCGATGAACCGACCTGGCTGCTGCCGTCCTTAAGAGACGCACAGGACCGCTTTACGAACCCAATCGGCGAACTCCTGCGCGGCGGAATCCGCGTGCGTCTCCCGTTCCTTCTTGGCCGCATCAAAGCGACCTTATCTCGGCGCGAGGGCGCTCCGCCCAGCGATTCGAGCGGGACCACGCACTTCAAGGCGGCACTGGCGGGATCACCCACGGTGACTTGGATTGGGCACGCAACGATGCTCGTTGAAATGGATGGTGTTCGTTTCCTTACAGACCCTATGTGGTCCAAACGCGCGAGCCCCCTCTCTTGGATCGGCCCAGCACGGCATGTCGCGCCCGGAATGGATTTCGATGATCTACCCCCAATCAATTTCGTCCTCATCTCACATAATCACTTCGATCACCTCGATCTACCCACGTTAATCCGCCTAGCAGAACGCGATGCCAATACGCGCTTCCTCGTCCCCCTCGGCAACGGCGAACTGCTGCGCGACCACGGTATCTCTCGCGTGACGGAACTCGACTGGACCGAACAGACCCGGATCGGCGAAGTCGAAATCCATTGTTTGCCCTCGCAGCACTGGAGCAAGCGCAGCCTAACGGACACAAACAAAGTGCTTTGGTCCTCTTGGGCGGTGATCGGAAAAGAACGCCGCTTCTACTTTGCGGGAGACACCGGGTACTTCAGCGGCTTTTCTGAAATCGGAAAAGCGCTCGGCCCCTTCCATCTCGCGGCCGTGCCGATCGGCGCATACGAGCCGACCGAACTGATGCGACTCACGCACATGAATCCTGAAGAGGCCTATCAAGCGGCCTTTGACGTTCGCGCCGAGACGGCCGTCGCAATGCATTTCGGAACCTTCGACCTCGCAGACGAACCCCTCGACGAGCCGCCGAAGCGATTCCTTAATGCAGCGGCGGAGTTAGATGGACCAGAGGCGTCGGCTCCCACGCCTTGGGTCCTGTCCATCGGAGAGATGCGCCGCTTCTAATCCCGTCGTGACCGCCTATGCAGTCACACCTGAGCGAATCCCAACCTTCAAGTAAGTTGTTAAGGAATAACTCATCATGACTGATACAAAGCCTCTTTCAGCCCGCACAGCCATCATCACCGGCGCCTCCAGCGGAATCGGAAGAGCGATCGCAATGCACCTAGCAGAAGCTGGGGCTCACACTTTCCTGTCAGGCCGAACCGCTGCTGCTATGGACGATACTAAGAAAGAAATCGAAGAGGCAGGCGGAATAGCGACCGTCATCACGGCAGACGTGCGCGACGTCTCGCAGGTCTACGGCCTCGTAGACGCGGCCGTCGAAGCGACTGGGCACCTCGACATCATGGTCAATAACGCCGGTCTCTCTTACCCGGCACCGATCCTTGAAGGCGATCCCGAAGAGTGGCGCTCTATGCTCGAAACAAACATCTTGGCGCTTCTCGTAGGCTGCCAGGCCGCGGTCAAGGCAATGCGGGCCTGCGGTGCAGAAGGACAAATCGTAAATATCTCGTCGGTCGCCGCAGAGCGCAGAAACTCAGGCGTCTACGGCTCAACCAAGCATGCAGTGAATTCAATCTCTTCGAGTCTGCGTGATGAACTCGAAGAGGACACCATTCGTGTGACGAATGTGATGCCAGGTGCGATCGCGACAAACTTTGCACGGAACTTCGACCGAGATTTCATTAACACGATGGGTAAGATGGCAGGCATGGAATTTGAGTTGGAGAAAGGCGACAGACTACCGCCAGAGGCGCTCGAAACCCTCGCTCAGAACATGAAGCAGCTGCTTTGCAACCCGAACGATGTTGCGAAGGCAGTCCTCTACGCAGTGACTCAGCCGATCGAAGTGAATATCGCCGACATCGTCGTCAGGCCGCCCCGATCCATGAACGTCCCGCACTAACACCGGCGATTCGGTGATTGGGTACCGAATACCCGCTCGATGGTTCTAGCTCTCTCGCAGCGCTCCTATAATTGCGTCAAAGGTTGGAAAGACGACCGGGTCGAGCAGGAGCGACGACGACTGCTTGGACGATCCAAATCGTGCAATAACGATTTCACTCGCGGGGTCGATCATGAGGAATTGCCCATAAGCGCCGCGCGCGAGTGGGCAATTCCGTCCCTCGACATTCCGAATCCACCACTGAGAACGATACGAGCCACTCTTCATGGTTGGGAGTCCGGCGAGAGCGAATTTATCCCGATCTCCCCCCGCGAAGAGATTAGAAAGGATGCTAGGCGAAATAATTCGTTCGCCGTCGATGCTCCCTCTATTGCGAATCATCTCACCGAAGCGAGCGAAATCACGAAGCGAGATCGACATCGTCGTTTCGGCTCCGCTCGAGTCCTGCATGAAATAGGCGTCGTGCTCGGCGCCCAGTTTCTGCCAAATGCGCGTCGAGAGAAGATCCGCCAAACCGAGTCCCGACGCCCTTCGCACAAGCCACCCGAGCACATTGATATTTGGCTCGCGATAGGCAAAAGCCCTTCCATGCTCCGCCGCCGGCCGCACTGTCGGTAAATAGTCATAGAACGATTGGGGTCCGGAGGACCCCGGGCTCATAGGCAGCATCCCGGCGGAGCGAAGATAGCGATAGACCTCTGAATCAGGGTTCGAATAATCCTCATCGAAGGTCATCGAAACTAACATGTCGAGCACCTGCCCGACGCTCGCGTTCGCCCACGCAGAATCTGCCAATTCCGGGATCACCGTGGGCACAAGCGCTTTCCGGTCGAGCGCGCCTTCATGAATCAGCTGCTCCGCCAGCGTGCCTACAAAGGACTTCGTCGCGGACATCGTCCCATGCAATGAATGTTCATTCGTATGGGCGAAATAGCGCTCAAAGACAATTGCGCCTCGGTGCACGACCACGAGCCCGTCGGTAAAACTCTCCTCCATCACATCGGCGAATGACAGCGAACGCCCATCCGGAACCCGAACGCGAAGCCCATCAAGGTCTTTAGCACGGCGGGGAAATGTGCGTGCGGGTCCCGAGCCTCTCCAAACTGATGCCGTCGGAACCAGCTCCTGAAGATGATTAATTGACCATCGCACCTGGGGCCACTTCGCGAAGCTCCCATCCGAGAAGCGAACTCGTGCATCGGGTGCCGGAGGAAATCCTTTCATCCAGGCAGCCTGCGGTCCCTTGACGGCAGTGGCTGCCATCGCAGTCCCGGAAACTCCGCCTCCGATCGCAGCAAATGCAACGGAGCCCTTCAGGAAGGTTCTTCTCGATACGGAATGATCTTGCAACACGGTCTCCCGCAAACCTATTTCGGCAAGTTTGCTTAGTTCAATTCAGAACAGCACCACCGGATTGAGTGGGCTGCCCGTTGCACCTTCTAACCGAAGGGGTTGCAAGCTCAAAAAGAAGCTCCCTCGGCGGTTGCGCCTAACGCTTCAAGATCAAGGTTGTCGAGCAACCAAAGACCCATGGCCGAGATCCCATCCTTCACATCGGTCACAGCGAGCCGCGTCGCACCGAGCTGGTTCGTCACCAATTCGGCTGGCAGGCCGTTGTACATTTTGCGATCCCCGAAGATGTGAGAGAGCGTATCGAGGTGCGTGATGTTCAGCCCGTGAAAAACGAAGCCGACGAACTCACTCGCACCAAAGCCACGCTCCCCGGGTCGGCGATGGGGCGGGATCACACGATCGGAATCGGAGAGCCCCTGACCGCGGTTCAGCATGAAGCGCTGTGGCGTGCCGAAGACATCACCCTCGTGGTGCTGATCAGTGATCGGCCATGAACACGATACGCTGCGTCGGACCTGAACCTCGCGCGCAGCCGCTACGGTGATTGCCGGCGTCACAAAATTTAACGTGCCTAGACAATCATTCTTGCCCCAGCGGCCCCAATTCGAGAGTGACTCAAAGTATCCATGGACTTCGTCTGCACTCGGGATCGTCAACATATACTTCTGCGCTTCCAGCGGTCCTCTAACCAGATGATCGACGTCGCCTGGCACTGTGCGGAGACAGTACTCCGCCAATGGACCAGCGTCGAAAGCATATCCCCGACTCGCCCGCAGAGTCCGCTACGATCGTGCACCCAGATTTAGACGTTCACGAGTGAGGCCAGGCCCACACCCCGTGACACGTCGCGCAATACGCAGACGGCTTGACCGTCGATATCACCCCACTCGCTATCAACCTCACTCGAAGAAATAACCAAGGAGAATTTTGTGTTCAGTCATGTGATGATCGGTGTCAACGATCTTGAAGTGTCGAAGAAGTTTTACGATGCACTATTTGCCACGCTCGATGTTGGACCGGGCGCTGCCAACGCAAACCGCTATTTCTACGCCAGCAAAACGGGCATGTTCGCGATCACTACGCCGATCAACGGCGAGCCCGCGACAAACGGCAACGGCAGTACGATTGGCTTCGCTGTGGAATCCAATGAACAGGGAGATGCTTGGCACGCAGCCGGCGTCGCCAATGGCGGAACCACTTGCGAAGACCCGCCGGGTGTTCGCGAAGGCGCGATGTATCTCGCCTATCTCCGCGACCCCGACGGCAACAAGATCTGCGCGCTCCGCCGCGTATAGGTTAGGCGTAAGTCGATTTCTAAGCCTCTCTCGTGAAGCTGCAGTTCGATCAACAGAGACACCCACTCGTCCGCACCGCGATCATCCGCGGTGCGGGCAAGTGGGGACGCTTTGCGCCTCACGTGGGATAGGCGCTCCGTCTCTGTTCACCTGGCACGAACCGCCGACTCGGCGAATCCCGGCGTGTGTTTCACGGTTTTCTTAGGAATCGACGGGCTTGAAATTCGACACCTCGAGGTTTTTTAGATGACGAGCTATTCGACGTTCGGCGCAAGCCCCGTCACCGCTGCACTCGGTGCTGAGATTGACGGGATCGACCTCAATGCGCCGCTCACGGAAGTTATGCAGACAGAACTTCGCGATGCTTTAAGTGAGCATCTAGTGCTCTTCTTTCGTGATCAGTTTATCAATGACGAGGCCCATCTCGCGCTTGCCAGCTGTTTCGGGGAGCCGGAGGTTCATCCGATCCGGGGAGCGTTAGGCGACCCGAGCCGACTTCACGATATTGTTGACACGACCAAGAGCGAGCCGGATCGTGATGGCTGGCACACGGACGTTACGTATATGGAGTGTCCGCCTTGCGCCGCGGTGCTTCGCTGCGAAGAAACACCTTCCGCCGGTGGCGACACGCTGTGGGCCAACATGCAGCTTGCCTATGACAAACTTTCCGACGGCATGAAGACGTACCTCGCAGACTTGCAGGGCTTTCATGCGACGGACGGCGGGTTCATCGACTATATCCAGCGCCATTTGCCCGAGGACGCTGTCGAGAAGATCATGAAGGCCGTCGGCACCGGCGCGAGCCATCCCCTCGTTCGAACCCATCCCGTGTCCGGACGAAAATCGCTCTTCGTCGACCGCGCCTATCTCGGGAAGATCGAAGGCATCAGCAAGGACGAGAGCATCTTCATGCTGGAATTTCTATCGAGCCGCGTTCAAGACGTCAGTATTCAGTGCCGCTTCCATTGGACGACGGGCGCGGTGGCTGTTTGGGACGAGCGCGCGACACAGCACTCTGGCGCGGCGGACCACCGCGGCAGCGCGCGCATCCTGCGACGCTGCACCGTCGCTGGCGAGCGACCGAGCTAGTGGGCGCCGCTTAGCGCCTCACGTCACAGGACCCCTCATCCGCCGAATCCCCGGGATCGGTCTTCGCTCTCCCGTTACGAGCGATCAGACTTTCATTCAACCGCCCGAGCGCGTCGCTGGCGGCATGCGTGAAGAGTCCCGGCAGGAGGGCGTGCGCCGCTGCGGCAATCGCAATCCAGAGGGCCTGACGTGAAATGGACAGGGCGCAGCCGAGATGCTCGCGGTAGGTCTCGTTCACGGACGAAGGATGCGCGAGGAATATTTCCCTGCGGCGGTCTTCAAATTGACGACTCAAAGACTCCTTAGCTGCTGTGAGTTTCATTCCAGAATGATCGACCCAATGCTCCGGTCAAACTTCACCTGTTTTACCGTAAATAGAACAAATATCGGTAAATATTTCCTAATATCATTAACATTATGGTAAATCTTGACTCCTTCGAAATCGCTATCCTCGATCAACTCCAGACGGATGCCAGCCTCTCTATTCAGGAGATCGCCTCCCGCGTCGGACTTTCGCAGAACCCCTGCTGGCGCCGGATCCGAAAGCTCGAAGAAGCTGGATTCATCAAGAAGCGCGTCGCGCTGATCGACCGAGAGAAGCTCGACCGCGCCATCACGGTCTACGTCTCGGTTCGCACAAATCAGCATGATGACGACTGGCTCGATCGCTTTAGCGAGGGCGTTCGGGCCATCCCCGAGGTCGTTGAGTTCTACCGGATGAGCGGCCATGTGGACTACATGCTGAAAGTCCTCGTCCGAGATGTTGCCGCCTACGATGGCGTCTACAAACGACTCATCAGGTTAGGCGGACTCTCCGACGTGACTTCAAGCTTCGCTATGGAAGAACTCAAATACACGACGGCCATCCCGATCGTGGATCCCGCTGACTAGCACCCGTCAACAGGAGGCTCAGCGAAAGCACGCGGGACGGCTGCTAGAATCCGCTCCTTCTGTAAACGTACCCATCACATCCTGGAGTAGCCCGAAATGAAACCCGTATGTTTGGTGATCGGCGCCGGAGCTGGAATCGGTGGGCACGTTGGAAAGCACTTCGCGAGTGAGGGGTACCACGCTGTATTGTGTCGGAGAAGCGATGAGGACGGCCTCAGGAAACTTGTTGGAGACATAGAAGACGCGGGCGGCTCAGCCTCGGGATTCCTTCTGAATGCGAGCGACCCCGACACTCTCGAGGAGCGAATCGCCGAAGTCGAGGCTGAGATCGGACCCATCGAAGTCGTGGTCTTTAATCTCGGTGCTCAGATCGGCTCCCGAGAGCTCGCCGACACAAGCTACAAAGCGTTCGAACTCGGCTGGCGTCTCGCGACCTTTGCTCTCTTCCGGGTAGCCTCTTCAGTATTCCCCCACATGGAAAAGCGCGGCAAAGGCACGTTGCTCGTCACCTCCGCAACGGCCGCCGTACGTGGCAACAGCGGCCAGCATTCCCATGCGGCAGCCATGGGCGGCCGGCGCATGCTTTGCCAAACGCTCAACGCGGAATTTTCGTCTAAGGGCATTCATGTCGCCCATATTCTGATCGATGGCGCTGTGGATGCACCGGATACGTTAGGCAAGATGCTCGGAGCTGAGGGCTTTCAGCAGCTCCGAGAGACCCGTGGTTTAGAAAACGATGGCCTACTTGTACCGGCCGAAGTGGCGAAAACCTATTTTCACTTATCCCAACAGCATCGTTCTGCTTGGACTCATGAAATCGACTTGCGTGCGTTCTCCGATCGCCCTTGGTGGAATCACTAGGCGCATGCACGCCCTCACCGAGATGCTGCAAGCAACACTCGATCGCTATGTGAAGAACGCCACCCTTCCCGGCGCCAATGTCACGCTATTCATTGACGGCGACCAAGTATGGAGCGGCACCAGCGGCTGGCTCGATCTCGGCACGAAAACTCCGCTCCCTCCCGCGAGCACCTTCCCCGTCTACAGTCTTACCAAAACAATCACTGCGGCATGCGTGCTGCGGATGGTCGATGTCGGCCTACTCGAGCTAGAAGCTCCGCTTAGACAATGGATGCCCGAATCCCATTTCGCCGACCGAGTCACGCTCCATCAACTGCTTGCGCATACATCAGGGATTCGCGACTACGGCACCCTGGCCGAATACCACGAGGGCGTTCAGACCTCGCCCGACGCGCCTTGGACCTACGAGGAGATCGTGGCACGTACATGCGAGCGACCTCTCGACTTCGAACCTGGCGAAGGCTGGGCCTACTCAAATTCCGGGTATACCCTTGTTAAGCGTATCGTCGAGCGGACGGCCAAAGCATCCTTCGGCGATGCTTTACAACAACACGTACTCTCGCCCCTCGAGCTCCAGCAGACATTCACGCTGAACAACACGAGTGGGATGGATCGCGTTGCCCCCGGGTATAGCGCCCTCTTTTCACCAGACGAATCGATCAAAGACGTCCGCTCAGTTTACCATCCTGGCTGGTGCGGCACGGGTGTCGTGGCTTCGACCGGATCTGATCTTTGTCGCTTCTTCGAAGCGTTAGTCGGAGGAAGGCTGCTGAGCCAAAATTCGCTGGACCGAATGCTCACCTTGCAACGCGTCCCAGGCGTGCACCCGCCGGCCGTTTCACCGAGCTACGGCCTCGGAATCATGGGGGATCCCGATTCGCCACGAGGCCTATGTTATGGCCATGGCGGAGGCGGTCCAGGCTGGAACCTCGCAGCTTCGACGATCCCCGACTTGCGAGGACACCGCGTATCGATCGCAGTCCTTTGCAATCACGACGAGCCAGATGCTGACGTAATCCAGGATCAGCTTCTCGCCATCACCAGCGGAGTGCTCTCCAACTAGCGCAGATGCAAGCAGTAAGGGCAAAGCGGCCCCAGGTGCATTGGGCGCGTGAGCACGCGTATCCAAGGCATCTCTCAGCGTATCTCTCTCCTGAGCCGACTGCCCGACAGTCATTCCAACATCAACCTGTTACCTTCAGCCGCTCCGCTGATCCGGAAAAACCAAGGAAGATCCCACTCGCAGGAACGGTCCATGAGCGAATCCCCGATCTACAACCATGACCCAATCGAAGAGATTCAGCCCGACGTATTCATGCTTCGCGGCTGTATCAGAATGAACGCGCTCATGACCATCACACCAAACATGGCCATCGTACGGCATGGGGATGAACTGACACTTGTTGACTCGATTCGTCTTTCGCAGGCGGAGGAGAAACGTCTTGAGTCCCTCGGCACGGTGAAACGCATACTACGACTCGGTTATATGCATGGCTCCGACGACGCCTACTATATGGATCGCTAGAGAAGTCTGCTTACAACAGGCGCACACGAGGCCCGCGAGCGGGCCGTCGACAAATCCTACCCTCGTTAGGCTTACTAGGAATTCAGTCGCGACAATGAAATGCCCTGCGAAATCAAGCAATGTCTAACAGTGACATTGGAAGTGTGTCCGCCGCAAAGTCAGCCCTGCCTCTCCGCACCCGGGCAGCCTACGGCATTGGAGCGACAGCAGAATCAGCGATCACCGCTGCGTTCAATGCCTTCAACTTTCTTTTCTACAACAACGTTCTCGAACTCTCGGGAACGCTTTGCGGGTTAGCCGTCACGATCGCACTCGTCTTTGATGCGATCTCGGATCCACTCGTTGGATCCATTTCAGATCGGTGGCGATCTAAGCTCGGCCGGCGTCATCCCTTTTTATACGCCGCGCCAATCCCGATGGCACTCTGCTTCTACGCGATCTATTCGCCGCCCGAAGGCCTCGGTAGCATGCAGCTCTTTGCATGGTTTACAACGTTCACGATCCTGCTCCGAACAGCGCAAACCTTTTACCAAGTGCCCCACCTTGCTTTGGGCGCGGAGATGACCTCGGACTACCGAGAGCGATCGGTGTTGATGAGTTTCAACACCATCTTCGGACTCGTTGGAAACTTCGCCGTGTTCTTTCTGGCGTGGAGCTATCTCGGAACGATTGAGGGTGGCCAAAACAACAGGGATGGATACGTCACCATCGCCACCGTCATCGGCGTGTTCACGATCTTGGTCGTGTTTTTCTCCGCCTATTTCACGCGAGACCAAATTCCGAAACTCTCGCAGCCCCCAGACGGTCTTCCCGCATTCAATGCAAGCCAGCTACGACTTGAAATCAGTGAATGCCTGAATAATGAAAACTACCGCACTCTCGTCTTCGGCATCTTCTTTCTATCGGCGACATTAGGCCTGCACGAAACCTTGAGTTCGCATCTCGGTATCTTCTTTTGGGAGCTACCGCCGAACCAGATGCGCTACATGATAATTGGCGCTCCCATCGGGCTCACGCTTGCGAGCTTCTTCACGCCTCGGATTCACACGCGATGGAGCAAACGCGACGCGCTGATCGCGGGCATTCTCGGAATGTCTGGTTCCGTGGGCATCCCGATCATTCTGAGACTGATCGGTCTATTCCCCGAGAACGGTTCCGATTGGATTTTCCCGATCCTATGCCTCTTTAAAGGCATGTCGTATTGCATGAGCGCCATCATGGTCATCAGCATCGCGTCCACCCTTGCAGACGTAACCGACGAACACGAACTGCTGTCGGGAAGGCGCCAAGAAGGAATCTTCTTCGCCGCCCGCTCCTTCTTTGGCAAACTCACGACCGGACTCGGCCATCTTCTTGCGGGGGTCGCCATGGACCTAATCGCATTCCCGACGGGTGCGAAGCCCGGAGAAATTGATCCTGAGACGGTCTACCAATTTGGAATCATCGCAGGGCCACTCACGCTATTGCCCGGACTCATTTCGATTGTGTTCTATCGGCGTTACAACATCGACAAGACGCGCCACGATGAAATTCGTCGCGAGCTCGATAGCCGCTCGCGCCTACCGCTGAAATAACACTCCGCACCGCGGGAGCGAGTCCCCCCACGGACGCAGAGTACACTGTTCACGTCACGGAGCGCCGAGGAAGTCCATCTTTCCAATGGGCACGCCGCCCTGTCGCAGAAGTGCGTATGCCATTGTCGCGTGAAAGAAGAAGTTAGGGAGCGCGAAGCCTCTCAGGTAGTCTTCTCCCGTGAACGTGAACGTTCGGTCGGGTCCCGCCTGCATCTCGATGACCTGCTCCTCGGATCCGTCGACTTGGTCAGCGGAAACCGAATTCACATACTCGATCGTTTTCGCGACTCGACTCCGAAGATCCCCGATCGTAGACTCGTCATCCGCCCAAGACGGCGCTTCGGTATCCGCGAGCCGGGCGACACACAACTTCGCGGAATCGCACGCGGCCTGAACCTGAAACGAAAGCGGCTTCATGTCGGGTGTGAGCTGAAAACCCACGAATTGATCTGCGTCAAAGCTCCTCGCGCTCGCGTGCGCCTCCGCCGCTTGCAACCACGACGACATCGCCGTGAGAGTTCGCAAAAAAGTCGGGGCACTGCTGGTATGCATTGAAAGGGTCATCGAATCTCCGTGACGGGCGCTGAGTTAATTTGCGAAACTCCACCGAAAGCGATGCGCTCCCAAGTGAGTTGAATCCGCCGCCAAGGTATAGTTCAGTTCTAGCTCCGCAGAGGAGGAGTCTTCGTGTCCGTCGAGTTCCCGTTTCCGATTCCCTCAGGCTGGTTCCCACTCGTGGCGGGACCAAATCTCGCTTCTAGCGAGGTGCGCAGACTCGAATGCTTCGGGCGCGAAGTCGTGCTCTACCGAACGGAGTCCGGCAAAGCGCGAGTCGTCGACGCCTATTGTCCGCACCTTGGCGCGCATTTGGGAGTGGGCGGACAAGTCATCGGTGAACGCATCCGCTGCCCATTTCATGGGTGGCAATTCGGGGAAGAGGGAGAATGCCTCGAGATCCCCTACGCCAAGCGAATTCCACAAGGCGCAAAGCTGACGTCGTACCCAACGATCGAGCGCAACGGCTTTGTGTGGGCATGGTACGATCCGAATGAACGCCCACCGTTTTTCGAGATCCCAGCACTTTCCCAGGTCGACTCTCCAGAGTGGGTCGAGACCTTTAGGAAGACTTGGCGCATCCGCAGCCAGATTCAGGAGATGGGCGAGAACGGCGCAGACAGCGCTCATTTCCCAGCCGTTCATGGCTCCGCCGCCGCCCCGCCCTCTAACGCCATCAACAACGGCGCCCATCGTCATGCTACGCAGATCACCGAACTCGAAACATCGAAAGGACGAGCACGTAATGTCATCGAGGTCCACAGCTTCGGCCTCGGCTTCGGCTACACGCATTTCACGGGCATTTGCGAAACCGTAAGCATGAACTGCATGATGCCCGTCGACGAAGAGACGACGGATTTATCTGTTGTCTTCCTGCAGCCCCGCGGCTCTGAGAATCACGGGATCGCTAAAGCCATCCGCAAAGACCTCGATAAGCAAGTGGCCGAGGATATTCCGATCTGGGAGCACAAGCGATACCATCAGGCCCCCATGTTATGCGATGGCGATGGGCCGATCGCCGGTTACCGAAGGTGGTGCACGCAATTTTATCCGGGCTACTCGGACCCGCCACATGAGTGACCTCCTGTACGGGGCCTCCTTCCGCAAACAGGATAAAAGCCAACAGGGCCATTATGCTGCCAAGTACTGCGCGTATCCGCACTACCCATACCGGTGGTCGTGAGAAGCATGGGTCGCGAGAAACTCTGTTCGTGAGAGGCTTCGGTCGTAAGAAGCGTCAGTAGTGGGGTGCGGGGATCATGGGGCGCATTGGTAGTTAGTCACGTCGGTAGCGCGCCTCAGATCACTTTTTTTCA
>JASDVF010000009.1:34375-36628 GCA_041440805.1 Myxococcota bacterium
GGGGCGCATTGGTAGTTAGTCACGTCGGTAGCGCGCCTCAGATCACTTTTTTTCAGCGAAGGAGATCCGATCATGATCACGTATTTCTATTGGGCCGGCGTCATCGCGTTGGTGATTCTTTCACTCGGACTTGTGGGTGGCGCCATGGGCCGATGGCGAACCGCGACAGTGCTCGCGATCGCTGCGCTGCTCATGGGCTGGGCCGCCTACTACTTCCACTTTCAGCAGATCTTCGTCAAGCGCTGGGGTGGGGTTATGACGATCACGGTGCCCGACGGCCACGTTCATCTCGCAGCCACGTGGAAGGAAGACAATCTCTGGGTGGAGAATTACGACCCAGCCACCAATACCTGCCACTTCAATGAATACTCGAAGGGCAACCTGCTGCAGGGCAAGGTGACGTTTAAGAACTGCAACCCGATGCTTCGTACGCCAGGGGCTCCGAGCAGAATCTCGCGCTAAGTCTCGAGCGACCTCCTCGATTTACCGTCGAACTATCGAGGCGCCCTGTCGCCTGGGTGTGGAGTCGAATGTAGACCCGTCCGACGATCGAGAAATACTACTGTCACGATCGCTCCGAGCGTATAACGCGGAGTATGCGCGCGGGAGGTCGAATCCGAAGCGCATACCCGCGGAGATCGACAGCGCTACGTGCGTCTGGCCCACGGCGGTCATGGTCGAGATGATGCCCGGTCAAACAAATTTCTATTTTGAGCCGTTCAATTCGGTCGTCTCATAAAGGAAAATTTCCCTAAATTCGCCCGAAGCAGAGAGCAAGCCGCTGCACGGCCTAAGAGCTAGTCTTAAGTGTCTCGCAAATGCGCCGCCTTTAACTGGGCGCTTGACTGAGTCAGAATAGTTCACTCTGGACGAATTACTTACTAGAGGACTAGATGACTAGAGGAGCACCTTCGCATGTTTAAGGGTTGGTGGGTTGTCGGAACCCATTTTTCGGTCCAGTTCTTCGCCACCGGGTTCTTTGTCTACAGCCTTCCACTGCTATTCGACACGCTCGTCGAAGCATTTGATACCGACCTCACGACGATCAACTATTTGCCGAGCCTCGCGAGCTTAGTAGGTCTCTTTATCGCTCCGATCGCTGGCCCTCTGGTAGACCGCTGGTCGGCGAAGGCACTAATGCTGATCGGAGGCGCAGCCTTTATCATCGCGTTGGTCGGCCTTTCCTTGTCTCAGACCATCTTCCAGCTCTTGCTAGTCGGGGCTCTGCTATTCGGCATAGCGCAGACCCTTTTGGGCCCTATGACGGGCTCTGCTGTAGTCTCCAGATGGTTCACCGTTTCACGTGGACGCGCTCTCGGTATCGCGGCAATTGGTACATCCATGGGCGGGATCGTTCTCCCGAATCTGATCGCAAGTGCCCTTCCGGATTTAGGCTGGCGAACCACACTACAATTGGTGGCGGCAGGAATGGCCGTGATAGGCATGCCTATGCTTCTCTTTTGTTTCTGGAACAAGCCTTCTGATGCAGGGCTGCAGGCTGAACCGCTCGCGAGTGATCCCGCCGGGCCAACGCCCTCCCAAGACCAAGGCGGTACTCCGGCTCTTGCCACGACCAAGGACGTCCTCCGACGTCCTGCATTTTGGTACCTCAGCCTTTGCCTTGGGCTTTTTCTGTCCGTCTACTCAGCCACCCTTGCGAACCTTGGGCAGCACGGCTCTGACCTCGGCCTCGAGGTCGACCAAATTGGGCGCCTCGTAAGCGTTCTGGCAATAGCTGGAATCGCTGGCAAGCTCGCCTTTGGCTATATGGCGGACCGCGCCCCACTCAAGCTAGGACTCGCCGCTTCGATCGTCTTAACAGCCCTCACATTGGTGCTCTTCTCACTTGAGCAGAACTACACAATGATGTTGGCGGGGGCTATCTCAATGGGGCTCGCCGCGGGCGGAATCATGCCTGTCTGGAATGCCATGGTGCCGGCCATCTTCGGAGTAGAGAACTTCGGCCGTGCTATGGGACTGATGTCACCGGTGATCTCGCTCATGGCTGCACCGGCATTCCCGATCGCCGGATATCTCCGTGACACCACCGGGAGCTATGTCCCGGCCTTCCAAAGCTTCTTAGGAGCGCTGCTGCTTGCATTGCTGCTCTTGATTCCACTTCGGGTGAGCCGCACACAAGAAACGCCTAAGACAGCGTAGCTGCCAGCACAATCGCTTTACCGATAGCTCTGACCGCCATCAACTCGTCCGGATGAGCCGCTCGCTCGAGCAGCGAAGCCAAGGACTAGGACT
>JASDVF010000009.1:36728-42289 GCA_041440805.1 Myxococcota bacterium
ATCAACTCGTCCGGATGAGCCGCTCGCTCGAGCAGCGAAGCCAAGGACTAGGACTCCTGAAACTCTTGGGGCGTAGCACTCACCATATCGGTATCGACCGTGCCGGGAGCCATCGCGTTCCCGCGGATATCCTTCGACCATGACACAACCATCCCGGAATAAGACCCTCCGCACTCGATCTCTTCCAGGATGACACCGTTAGTCTACGAGCGACTGCCCCAGCTTCTGGACATAGTCGAGGTAGCCGAGCTTGAAGCGTGCATCAAAGTTCTTTTGATCTGCGGCGAGCTTAACGATGACCACGCGATTGCCCGGGTGCACGTAGATGGATTGGCCCCAGATTCCGCGAGCGAGAAAATCGCCGTCCCACTCTCTTGGCGTCCACCATTGATACATGTAGCCAGACGTATTCGAGGAGCCCGGATTCTCTCCCGGCATCAGATGTGGCTCGTTCGGCGTGACCGATTCCTTCGCCCATCCTGGAGGCAGCACGACGCGGTCTCCTCGTTTTCCGCCGTTGAGATACAGAAGCCCTAGCCGCGCATAGTCACGGGCAGAGGCCGCTAGACCGCCCATAGTGAGTTCATTGCCAGTGGGATCGAGCGTCCATAGCCCTTTCCGCTCCATCCCCACTGGATGCCAGAGTTTCCGGGTCATGTAGTCAGTGATTGATTCTCCTGTCACGCGACTCAGGAGAATGCCTAGAAGCTGAGTGTTGATGCTCGCATAGTGGTTGTACGTCCCGGGCTCATGCTCACGTTCGAGCGTGTTGATGTACTCGAGATAGGTCATGGGCGGCACCATCCCCACCATCTTATTGATGTCCGACTTAGGATCCGTGTAGTTCTCGTTGAAGCGCAAGCCCGATGACATCTGCAGGATGTGTCGAATAGTGACGCCATCGAAGCTCTTGTTCGTGAGCTCCGGAAGGTATTTCCGAATGGGGTCACTAAGGCTCGAGATCTTTCCTTCGCCTAAGGCGATCCCGACGAGTGCCGACGTAAAGGACTTCGCGACAGAGAACGACGTGTGCAGCGACTCGCGGCTGTCGCCATGCGCATAGTGCTCAAAGAGGACCTTGCCCTCTTTGATGACAACGAACGCCGACGTATCAGAGAGCGCTATAAATTCCCGAAGCGCGACGTCCTTCCCGTGAAACTCCCCTTCGTACTCAAGAGAGTCGAGATTCTCGCCTAGTTTCCAAGGATTCGGCGACGCGGGCATCGTCGAAGTTGGCACGAACCGATCCATGTTCCGAAAATTCTCGAACCGATCTCCGGCGAACATGGCGGTCAGCCCGCTCGCATCTTCATCGCCGTCCGAGGGCGTCCCGCCGATCGTGACTGCTTGCGCTGATGCGTGAAACAGGAAAACGAAAAAGCATGACAACAAGGCCATCGGTAACATTCGCCGATTCATAGCGTTCATCGAAGTCTCCTCGGCCCGCAGGCGCTTTCGCTATCTACTCAGGCACTTCACGGAAGCGGTGAACCCAGACTGAATGGTCCGGGTCCCACTCCATTCCGCGGTGCATTCGCACAATCAAGGCACGATAGGACTCCAAATCAGGAAACCCCTCGGCGCGCGCGTGGTCGTCGGTCATATCCCCGAGCCGTTCGTGTGTGAGCGAAACCACTTCAAACGTACGCTCCTCGAGCTGAAAAGACTCGCCTGGATAGGCGTAGACACCGTCTCGGCGCTGCTCCGTCTTAACGCCCGCAAGCGTCGCATCCACAAGTTTCTTCTGCTTCACCAAACGATCGATCGTGCAGGTCTTTTCAGGATAGTCAGCCATTCGAATTCCTTGCCTCGAAAGGCTTGTGGGAGGAGTTGAACTAGCGGGTCGGCGGACGCAACAAGTGGGTAGCGCTTCGCGTGCCTCTAGTCAGTGCGTCTTCACGAACTGCTCGATCATAGAGATGACCAGACCGTGCGCATCTTCTTGTGCGAAATGCGTTTGCATGACTCGACGGTTGGGAACGGAGCTGCAAATGAAGTTGCGATAGATATATCCCCAGGTTGGCTCACCATGGAGACAAACAAAGGTCTCCTCGAAGTCTTTGCTTCCTTCGTCCACGTAGTGGTGTGCAAACCCCTGCCCCGAGAAATACCGCGCCTCGTAGGGCCAGGTCCCGCTAAACATCTCATCCTATTTGATGACTCAGCCAATTCCTTAGTTCGCCTTCCTGATGGATCCCAAGCTCGGCCCGACCTGGTCGCCGATCGGGCGCAATTTCTCAATGTCAAAACCGTAGACCTTGGCTGCGTTGCCGCCGAGCAGCGCTGTGATTTCCTCTTCGGGGTAGTCGCCAAACGTCGCGTGCAAGCTGTCCATCGTGAAGGGCCATGTCCCCTCGAGATGTGGATAGTCCGATCCCCACATCAGCTTATCTAGGCCGATCTTGTACCGATCCTTCCCTTCGTGGGCAGGCATAAAGGACGCGCCGATAAAGCACTGCCGCTCGAAGTAGCCAGTCGGCGTGAGCGACAGGTCCTTACTGAAATACTTAAAAATGGGATCCGCAGACTTGAACTCGAGAAGTCGAAGCGTCTCAAGAATCCACGAGCACCCGGTCTCGGTAAACACAAGCTTCAGACCCGGGTGCCGCTCAAGGGCGCCAGACCAGACCAGAGCCGAAAACGGCCGATGCGCGTACATGTCTACTTCGCTGATGTACATCGCCGTCGCGCTGGGTTCATCACCGTAGTCCGGGGACCAGCTTGAATGCACTTGCAGAGGCATATCGAGTTCTTCGCAAACGGCCCAGAGCGGCTCATAGCGGGAGTGGTGATAGAAAGGCTGCTCTCCCGTAGTCCCTGGCAACAACACGCCGCCCCAAAGCCCAGCCGCTTTCGCGTCACGCA
This sequence comes from Myxococcota bacterium, assembly GCA_041440805.1. Taxonomy (GTDB): domain Bacteria; phylum Myxococcota_A; class UBA9160; order UBA9160; family UBA4427; genus UBA4427. The sequence continues at coordinate 39,594 of JASDVF010000009.1, forward strand.
CTTCTTGAACAGCGACGTCGATATCATGGACGCTGATGATCGCGACGCCTGCGTGGCGCCCAGGGTTCGAATTGCAGAGTTCAGCAAGCCACCGGTTATACGCCCGATTGCCCACATGATTCAGCTCGGGCTGATCATCGCCGCGGTACTGCAAGAGCGATGCACCGAAGGGCACCATCTGCGGAAAGATCACTTCGCCGACCACGCCGTCAGCCTCAAGTTCTTCAAGGCGAACCTTCGCGTCCCACTCCCCACGCCGAGGCGCGAACGCGCTTTCACCATCCTCGAGCATGTCCCGAATCACGTCGTCCGTAAGATCCTCAGGCAGCATCTTGGCCGTATTGAATTTGCCCGAGCCTCCTCCGGCTTTCTCGTCGTACGCTTCGGACGCTTCTTGATCAAAGAAGGTGCCACGACGGACGATCATTTCGCGCGCATACTGAATCCACCAAGCAGTCGCGGTCTCGCGGTACTGCTCCGGCATATATTCGTTGTAGGTTCCAAACAACGCACCTGCGTGGCAGTCCGAGCTAATGATTGTGAAGCGAGTCACTGGTCAATCTCCAAGTTCGATTGTGAAAAGGTGCCGCTAGTTCAGTCGCTAGTGAATTGGACGCCAAAGCCTCACACGTCTTCATACAAAGCTCTCCGTTCAATTGGCATAGCATCCAAGAATGCGCGAGCCTCGTCATGAGGCATGGCTTCGACGCGACCGTCTTCGTGCTGAACAGTGACGCCGCCCTTGGTCCACATCTTGAGCCGCTTCGCACGAACCTTCTTTTCGGGGTGGCAGACGAGATTGCAGGCGCTGCACATGATATTCGTCTTCGTCCCATTTTGCGCGTCATAAAAGCCGCCGGGGACTGCCGGGCGATTCGCCGTATTCGTCGCGATCTCGATCAGAGAGGGGAAAATTTCGTCATCGTTCTCCGGTAACTGCTTGCGTCCCGGTCCCCACGAACTGAATTTCCCGTTCTCAGACAACCCAGTCATTCCCTGCATATGCGACGCACAGCGCATGGGGTGCTCCCGCGCCGAATACTTGTGGTGATCGTGCTCCCCCATCTTCACCGTCGTGAACTCCGTCTCACTCATGAAGCTCGTCGGGCACACCTGCCCGCACCAGTTGCATTCGTCGCAGTAGTTCACTTCTTGGCCGAGTACCGGCGTCGGCGGCAATTCAGCGGTCGTCACACAGGCACCCAGAACAATCGCGGCACCGTGGCTCTCTGTCAGAATATTTCCTGACATCCCGAAAAAGCCGACGCCCGAAGCCGCTGCGAGCATTCGCTGTGAAATCACTGGTAGAATGCCCATTGCCACGTATGGATCGCTGGCGGGATTCAGTTCCGCCGCTTTCCTCTGGCGATCATTGCTCGGCATAACGTCAATTTTCGTACCGTCCGCCGGCGTATTCCCCGCGTAGACGACTTCCGCCTCGTAGCCGAACTTCCGAAGCTGGTTGCTCGCTTCGCCCATTAGGCCCTGGACTATGTTGTTGGCCTGGATGTAATGCTTCTGATAAGGCTCGTGGTCGATCTTCCCCATGTAGAGGTCGAGTATATGCTCATCAAGCGGATAGGAGATCACAATCGCCGAGCGCGCGCCTTCGAGCTGGCGCGTGAGATCGGTGGATGGCGGACCACCCTCCAGCCCATCCTGCGTACATACCCCGACGGCATTGCAGCCCCCGTTTCTGAGATATTCGAAGAGTCGGTCTCGCATGGTTTCGAGATCTAGTTCTTGGCTCATTTTGCAGCTCCTATTTACCCGACGCAGGTCCCGTCGGCGCCGAGCGTTTACTTGCCCGACTAGGTCGTTTGCTCGTTTGCGGCGCGGCCAACGCGCCGGACAAATAGTCGATCAGTTCTGAAACGTGATTCTCTAACTCGCTAGGCGAAAGGTCTGACGCCCGTGCGAGGCTCCCTAGCATAGTTTCCCAGGCGAGATCGAAGCGAAGCGCAAGCGTCGGCTCTGCCACATGGGGCAACGCCTGTTTGAGGAGACTCTGTGTGGTCTTCGCGAATTCGGGCCAGCGGGTGAGAAAGACCTGCTCCGTGTGATGCCCGAGTTGGAGACGATGCATCAAAGTCAGGTAACGGTGGCCTCGGTCGCGATCAGAGGCGAGCAACTCAACAAGCGGTCGAATAAGCGCGCCGATCACTTCTTCGGACGACGGATCTACCTTTGAAGCGACCGCTTCCAGTTCCTTCTCGTGCCGCTCGATCATCGGCGATAGTCGCCGCTCCATCACAGCCGCGACTAACTCCGCTTCCGTCTTGAAGTGATATTGCAGCGACCCCACCGAGAGTCCGGCCGCCGACTGAATAGCTCGCATCGAAACGCTGCCGACGCCATGCGCGGCGAAGAGCTCTTCCGCACTATCCAGCAACTTTTCTCGGCTCGAGGGTCGGGGCATTTTCGCGCTACTCCTGGCTCGTAGAGTTCATGGGGCACGATAAAACCATAATTCATCAGTTGATGAGTTCAAGACTCGTGGTGACTGACCAACCCACACTAATGTTGAACTCAATCTTGATATTGGCAACATGGACAAGGCGCATGGGTTCAAAATCACCGCAGCACGAGTGATCAACGATATTCCCATGATCGTTCGCGCCAACCCCGGGCCACATACGGCTCTCGATTCGGTGATTCCACGCGCATGGAACCGAACGCCTGATTGATCGCGCATA
>JASDVF010000010.1:0-37263 GCA_041440805.1 Myxococcota bacterium
CCCTGCACGGAAAAGTGGACTCATTAGAGGGAGCTAGTCTTTCTCAAGGAGTCCATAATGGCAAAAACGAAGAGAACGAGAAGACGGTTCACAAAGCCAGCGTTGGGTGCCGGATGTAATTCGTCTCCCCGCGCCTTGCGCTGGCCGCAAGGTACTTCGAGTTCCTGCCTCCTCGCCGCCTCCTCGCCAACGCCCTCAGTTCCCCCTCCGGCACATATTTCATGTGCCAGTAACTAGTCGCACCTCTCCCGTGCCGCTCACACCCAAAAGGAAATGTAGATGCTATTCGCAGACAAAAAATCAAATCTTTTCCTCACACTCTCACTGATTGCGGCCATCTTCTGCACTGCGGCCTCCGCACAAGCCGACGGCGACTCGAAAAAGTCGATGACCGGGATCTGGTTTACCGCCAGCCCCGCGAGCTGGATCGTTCAGACCGAAGTAGGCGCATATCCCGGGACGACCAGCATGCGTTGGGAACTTGAAGAAGATGCAAACGGGATGATCAGCGGATTCAACATCTGGTACTCGCCCAGCGTCTCAGGGGGGCCTGGAACCCGCGGTGCTATGTGCATGGTCGGCGCTCGCGACGGCTCGCGTGTGGTGATCACCGAGTCGTCAGTCCAGGATCGCCTGCTCCCGACCTTCGAGTTCACCTGCACCCACCGCAAGGGCCGCCATGCGCGATGTCTCGGTGCCGGCTTTTCAGACCAGCCGCCGGTCGCCCTCCGAGGTGGTATGACCCGCGTGAAGGACCCGGCGGAGCGTGACACCAATCTCCCAGGCTGGGTGATTGGCGAAGTGCGCGATTTTTGCAATGGGTTGAGCCCACACATACCGACGGTCGTCGAGCCTTATAACTAGCCTCGGCCAGGATAATCGTCTGACAATTCGTAGCCCGAAGACGGGCGGACTAGGTCTTTAACCGCTGAGTCCGCCCGTCCGCATGGGCAGCGACTGGCATCTCCATCAGCGACTTCAGGGGATAGGAAAAACAAGCGGGCTTTTCCGCACCACCGATATTAGGCGTTCTGACAAGCAGGCCCCGACGGGGCTACTCGGCCCCTTCCGGGGGCGGTTCCGTCCAGCCGGACAGGAGCGATTATTTGTTCTGAGTGCGGCCGGGTGGACCGATTTTGCCAACTAGGTGCTCACGTGGCCACAGGTCTCAGAACTCCTCGAAGTCGACCTTGAGCTGCAGAATTTCATCGGGGCCGCCCGTAGGCGATCGTCGCGTCGTCATCTCGCAAACGAGCGAAACCTCAGAGTTCGCTCCAGTACTCTTCAACTGATAATGAAGCTCACTCAAGGTAACCGGTCGGCCGTTCTCCCCAAGCAGTGTCGCGCTTTTGCGGGCGGCATAGGGCTCTCCGTCGACGATGATCAGTCGGCCTGAGACGTCAACGTCATCAATGTATCCGCTGACGTCTTTTGCGGTCGCAACACTCGCCGTGATCGCGAGTAACAGGAATGCTGACCCAATGATCCTAGAAAGAAATCCGTTTTTGCTGGTCGGTCCGTGGAAGAGCTCTGAACGATTCACTTTGTCTCTCTCGTCGCGTAGTGGGGGCTGGATCAATTGAGTTCACGCCAGTAGAGCGTACCGTGCTCGGACTCCGAGGTGCCGCTGTCGATGTTAATCAACTCACCATCCTGCTTACTAATGATAAGACGATTGGATCCAGCGCCAGGAGCGATCGAGAGGCGCGCATCGGTGGGCGCTCCCTTACCGATATCGAGTGCCCGCTGGGTCCCTGCAATCGGGCTTGCGCTGCTAGGCGGGCCAAAGAAGCCTTGGCCACACTTCGCGAGGAAACCATAAAGGAGTGAGTCTCCCGAAGGGTCGCAGACGTTGGAGATGTCCGGTTGGAACGTTGAGGAAAAAAAGAATGAATTGAATACCTCAGTGTTCGTTACGAATTTCTGACCGTCGCCCCCAAGAGAAAAGAAGAGACCTTCCGGCTGAACACCGGGACACTCATCCTCAAGCAGGGTGACATCGGTCAAGTCGCCCGTCGGGTACGCTTGTCCATCAATCGTGGAAGGCAACCCTGAGTCCCAGATGTCGCGATCCTTCAAGATGTAGAAGCGGTTGGCCAGGACGCATCCATCCCTCGTCGTGCTGCAGTTCATATTGGCTCGCTCGCCCGAGCCTAACCCGATGTAGAGGATGCCATTGACGATCGTCGCGGCAGGAGAAAAGAAGAAGCTTCGTGCTCTTGCCGCGGTGGCCGCTGTCGGGTCCGCGTCGAAGAATTTCCGGAAAGGCCAGTTATCCTGATGGAGCTGCGCGTCCGTCGGGTCTGCTGTGCCGCTGGCACGAATCACCCATTTCCAGACATTTCCGCCCAAGTCACCGACATAGATCACATCCGCGAAACCATCTTGGTCATAGTCGAGAACGGCGGGCCGCGACGCGATTGAGTAGAGCATGTCGTTGACAGCGCCCGTCGTAGACCCGTAGCGACGAACTGCGATCGGGCGACCGGTCTCGACGTCAAGAAGCATGATGCCGCGTCCCTTTACGCTTGCGACGTCGTAGTTCCCGACGTTATTCGGGTCGCTCGTGGGGTCGTAACCAAAGCCCATGATCGCGACCCACTTTTCCTCGATGTCGCCATTGCTGCGGGCGAGGCGAATACGTGTAATCACGGGGTCCGACCAAGTCTGTCCGATGAGCGTTCTCCAAAACGAGTCGCCCTCGATCGGGAATTCCCACATATAGCTCGGATAGCTAGCGTCAGACGGATCAGTGATGTCGAGCGCGTAGTAGCTCTCGCCGCCCTCGCGCAATCCCGCGATGAGCACAGTCTTCCATTCGCTGGCTAGTTTGTCGTTGGTGGCGTCATTGTCGCTATCGATCCAGACGTCAGAGGCAGACGGAGCGCCGTCGACGGTGATTGGATGAAGTGTCGACGATTCTTTTGCAAGATCCTTTACGCGAGTTCGAGCACTCCATGGCATGAAGGCAAATTTCTCAATGCCTGTGCCATCGGTGTAGCTGGAAGTGAGGGCATCCCAGCTGCCAGTACTGAATCCGTGGAGGAATCCGTCGTTAGCACCGGCGAAGATCACGCGTTCTCGATGCATCACGGAGGGCAGCACAGAGAACGCGGCGTAGGATGTCTCGGGGATGAAACCCGAGGAGGGTCCGACTAGCACCGGATTGGAGTGAAAAATGTCGCCGAGTTGGTCTTTGACCGTGTTGCCACCAGAAACGACAGTTCGCGGGACGCAGCCCGCGTAATCATCGCTTCCGGAGAGCAGCATGCCGGTACCCCATTCGCAGCCCGCTATGTAACCGACGAGGGCTTCATCGAGATCTGTTGTCAGGCTGACGTTCGGGGAAAGTGGGAACTCGGTAGTGAAAGAAGTTGTTAGGTCTAGCTCAGCCAGGGTCCGAGTGTGGTCCCAGTCTTCCATCACCTGGTCGCCGGATCCGTTCACCACGGAAACCAGGAGTTTCCTCTGATTCGGGTTCACCATAGCCGTTGCCGCGTTCCAGAAAGGCGGTGCTGCAGTTTCGCTCTTGAACGTGCCCCCCGTACAGACTAAGGGGTCGACAAGGTTCTCGAGAGCACAGGCGCCATTGGCGTCTTGGATCTCACCGTCGACGGTGATCTTGTATGCACGGAGATAGCCCGGCCAGAAGGATCGTTCGGCACTGGGCTGGAAGGCGGACGTGTAGATGTAGCCACCCTGGGAGGTGCGTGCGGCGGGAACCGTCGCGGCGCTGAAGCCCTGGGACTTAGAGATGATGTCCTGAACGGATGCGACGAGTGCCTCTGTCAAGACGTCCGCCTGATTGCCCGTGAAGAAAAGGCCGTTTCCGTTTTCCGCGGTCTTCCGGAGCAGGTCGTTCGTTTTGTCCTTAGTCGTAAATCCGACCGTATAGACGTCGATCAAATTTTTGGTTTCCGGATAGTCCGGGCGAAAGTCGTTTTCCTGCATGAAGTACGCGACATCGTCGAGATAACCGGACTGGTTATTGCCCCAGGTGCCGCCACCCGGCTCATCAGGCGCGTCGGCATCGCCGTCCGCGTCCGGAAAGTAGTCGCCGATCAGGTCGTCGAACTCATCGAATCCGCGACCGCGAGTTGAGCCCTCGTCATCGAAATCATCGTCGAAGGGCGCACCATCCGTCACAAGGATGACGAAGTTTTTCTGACACTCGGCGATCACGGGTGAGGGCGGCGCGTCTGAGCCCGCGACTAGCCCGCCGTCGCTTGCTCTGTATCGGTATTTGGGGAACTTAGTCGAGCCGTCCCTTCCTAATGGGATATTCGCATTCGTGCGCGACATGAAGTACGTGTAGATCTTGAACATCGACTCGGCCAGCGGCGTGAGCGTGTCAGACTGGACCGAGCGAATCGAGTTCTCGAGTGCCGCGCGATTATTACTGTACTCGTCGACCGGGACCTTCATAAAGCCCCCGTGGTCTTCTGGATCGAAGATGCCTAGGCCGAAACGGATCCGGTCTTCGGCGAGGGTGCACGAGGGTGTGTAGGCCGGGCAGTCTGTGTTCGTTCGGTACACAACGTCCGCGATAATATTTCGGGCCGCGGTCATGCGCGTTACCTGGTAGGTACCGAAGGTGTCGCCACTGATGTATTCGCGGTCGTTGTAGCTATTGTCGATCTCGTTGAGGATTTGCGTACCAGTCAGTTGAAATCCAGCGGGGCCGACTAACGTCGTGCTCGCGGTGTCGAGGCTGTAGAGCCACGCAAAATATTTGCCGTTAATCCGTGTGGTATCCCCGAACGCTTCGGTCTCGCCGTCGTTCCAGATTTTTCGAGTTCGGCCACAGAATGTTCGCTCGATGTAGTTAGTCGAGGGGTGGTCATCGGGGTTGGGGCTCAGAACGAAATCTGCGTGGGCGGCACGTGCCGACGTCGGGATGACTTTACAATTTTTGTATCGAGCCTGATTATTGTTGCACTGAACGTAGAGCTCGTCGCCGTTCTCGTCCTGAATGTTGCCTCGAAAACGCCCGTTGTCATTGGCGCCAGCAAGAATTGTTGCTGACGGACCGGGCAACGCGAAGGGGTCACACGTGTAGAACGCATCAAGGATGTTGCCCTCGTCGTAGGCCGTGTGATAGATCGGATTGTCCATCGAGTTCGAGTTATCCACGAAGAGCACGACGTTAGGCGGCGTCTGTGTCTGGAACACGTCCTCGTCGAGAGACTGTGCCGATAGATGACCTGCTGTGCAGACGATCATGAGTGCCAGGCTCGCGGCGAGAGATCTCGAAAATTCGAGAGCGTGATTGACCTGGCTTTGTGTGGAACGGTTGTGACTCGTCATCATTTTGCGTCTCGCCCATTTCTTGGTGTCGGATCTATCGCTCCGGGAAGCCGAAGCTGAGCAGAGGCGGAAGACCAGCTGTAATTACCCAGCCAATCGACACAAAACATTCAGTAAGTTTTCGGGATCTCAAGCTGAAAACTTGAGGCGGGTGCCCCGGAGGGCGTGGTAGTGGGAAAAACAAGCGGGCTTTTCCGCACCACCGATATTAGGTGGCTGACAACCAAATCCTGACGGAGTCACCCTGCCCCTTCCTGGGGAGCTGCGAGCGCTCTTACAGACCCCCGTTTAGACGATCGAAGACGGGCTGGAGGAGCTCAACGCCAGAATCGAGACATGGGACGAGTCGAATATCCCCGACATCGCCCGCTACCTGACTCGACGAGCACAGCGCGCAGAGGCGTTGGCCCTGCCGCTGGCCGGTCGCTACGCAAATCCCGTCCTTTCGCGGATCGAACCAGCTTCGCCGAGCTGAGGCAAAGTCGGCCACCAACATTTCCCAGGAAGGGGCCACCTAGCCCCGTCGGGGCTTAGTTGTCAGAACACCCAGTATCGGTGGTGCGAAAAAGCCCGCTTGAAATTCCTATTCCCCCACGAGGATCTGGTCTATATCGCGGGTTGCTGCGACCCCGATCTCGTCCATTTCACAGAGCGTCCCTACATCTTGTCCCTCTTTCTCTGCACTCCAGGCATAACATTGACTAGCTCAAGATCGGGGTGGCGCATAACGCCCCTTGCCGCCTCGCGGCGGACGTCGCCAGTCGTCCATTGCACAATGCGGTAACTCATCAGAAGTCTCCTCTTATTGGTTTGGCTCGTGAAATTCGTTCATGACATGCGGCCTCTGCAGAGGCCGCTCCGGCCGGCACGTCGAGAGTGTGATGGAGGCCGCGGGCCGGCCATTTTATGGCCAGCGTGGAACCCGCGATACTCGCTCGGACCCACGGGCTGACGCGTAAGCTTTGAATCAAAGAGCCCAAGCAGAAAGTTCTCTGCTGGGAATTTATTTTTAATCTTTCGGCGAGGTCATTATGTCATGATCCGGATAATTGGCAGTCGCCAACTACTCGTTTCGAGCACTTCTCCGTCGGTAGGCTCTTGATGCTGCTCACCTTGAGAAAGGAATCGCTTTGACTGACCTTTTCCGGAAGATTCAAGAGTCGACGCCTCGGGACCACCGATTGTTTGGCAGCCGGGGGGGCCTGGCGTTGGCCGTGACTCTCCTCAGCACGCTATTTTCAACGGTTGGGTTGGCCTCTCAGCCACCGGCCGACGTGCGGACGGATGTTTCGCACATCACCAAGGTGAACATCTCAGGGCGAGCCTCGATGGGCCGCTTCGACGGCGTTCCCTACATGCGAATCCACGGCACGGTGGAGGGAGTCGTCACACCACACGACGACGTAGTCGGATTCCACACCCTGCCCCTCGATAACGATGGAAACTACGTCTACACGAGTGAATTCGAACTGCTCACCCCACGGAGACAACGGCGAGGAACTCGCACGGTCTTCGTCGAAGCCGAAAACCGGGGGCATCCAGAACTCTTCGGTTGGATCAATGAATTTTCCGAAATCGGCACGCCCAGCACCATCGTGTACCCCCCAGGCTTCGGAAACGGCTTTCTCTTCGAGCACGGTCATTCTTACGCGCGGGTGCAATGGCAGACGGGCATCTCTGCTGGGGTGCCAAGTACTGCCCAGGGTGTCGGCCTGGTAATCCAACGGGATTTCGCCCGACTACTTCGCGCGAAACGTCGAGACAGACCCCAAGGCACGCGGCTCCCTCGTCTTCGCACCCTGATTCTGATGGGAGACAGCCAAAGTGGCTGGGAGGTCACGACCTTCGTCGGAGAAGGCTTCAACCGAGACCCGGTCACGGGCAGCGGCGTCTTCGACGGCGCGATCGCCCTAAATGGTCACGGGAACTGGCTCGCCATCAACCGGCTCGGCGACGACGGTCGACCCGAAACGCCCTACGTGCGACCGAACGGTGTTCCGCTGACGCCGAGACAACTCCTGTCCCGCCCCGAAAGCGACCCCCTCTTCGTGAACGTGGGAGCGTTTACGGATTACTTCCGGCTCCGTGCGAGCCTCTTCCAAGAAGCGCTTCCCCAGCCGGGGATCCATCACTACGACTGGCCCTACCCGCACGCCTCCCTCTTTATCCTGCCCAGTCCGGAATTCCCGTTCGTCGCAAAGGGCTGCAACGCGGGGAACATCCTCCCCCTCAATCCCGTGGACATGCGTCCCTACCTTCGAAAGATTGTGAGCGGCCTGGCGATGGAACTGGGCAAGGGCCGAAGAAGGCACGATTTCGACGAGGGCCTCCCCGCGTCCACGCTCTTCAACCTCGGCCCGGCGCCGCCCTCTCCCCCCGCGGTCTGCAGCGAGAGCACGGCAAGCGAAAATGGCTGTACCTTCAATCCGCTTCAAGGAGAAGTCTTGGCCACGCCGCGCTTGGATGACGATCGGCAGCCACTGGGTGGAGTCCGCTTTCCCGATGTTGTGCTTCCACTGGGACGCCCCGATCCCGCTCCACTGAGCCACGTGGGCACACTCGACATCTCGGACTTGTGCGGAAACTTCTGGGCCTGGCAACCCTTCGAGCGGGGGGAACTCCTCGCCCGGTACGGGTCGACCGAGGAGTATGCCGAGGCCTACGAAGAGGTGATTAAGGACCTAGTGGAGGCTCAGTATCTCCTCGAAGATGAAGCCGATGTCATGCTCATGAAGGCGGTGACGCACTTCGAATCCTTGGTCGGAGGCGGATACTCAGTCAGAGTCGACAAGGAAATCAAAGGAGTCGAATGATGGCTGCTACAAGCGTACTCTCGGTTTCGAATCTCGCCGAGTCGATGCCCGCCATTGCGAGCCTGGAGAGTTCCAGCTTACGCCGGGTGCGCAAGGGATCCCTCAGCGATAATACTAGGCTGAACAATGAACGCCTAAGAGCCTAGAGGTTTGCCTAAGATCAAGCAGCCCTTATCAGGAACCCGCATACCGCGCCTGTGTTAGTTACTCCGAAGACCCTTCGCCAAGCGGTATTTGTACCGCCAGAGCTTCGAACCGTTGGGTTCGGCTAGGAGATAGAGCCCGCGGTCGTCGTAGACCTTCCGGGCCTTCGTTCCTGATTTTTCGTTCCGCACTTTGAGATCAGAGAGGGGCATGAGCACCGTCCATCAGGGCGGCCACGAGTTGGGGGTATCGAAGGCCGCTGGAGTCGAAGTAATTCGGGGATACCCCCGTACATACCCCCACTTCCTCTGAGATATCAACGGATGACGTGAGACGCAGTAGTCCCAAAACTACTGTGAAATCAGCAACGTCGGGATCACCTGAGCTGTCATGGGACGTTGTGAAACGTCGAAATGGTGGAGGCGGTGGGAATCGAACCCACGTCCGAATTGCGTCCTCCGGACGCGTCTACGTGTGTAGTCTTCGCTTAATTTCGGAAATGCCAGGCGCGATGACAAGCCAAGCGTTTCCTAGCTCGACATGATCTTACTCCCGGATACGGCCGAGCAGCGCTCGGGAGCCAGTCCTCGTATTGCTACCGCGACCCATTAGAGGACGTCATGGACGGTAGTCGCTAGTTCCTAAGGATTAGTTAGGCAGCGAGAGCGTAGTTATCATCGGCAGATATAATACCAATAATGTGCAGGTGATTAACGAGGTGACTACATCCTCGACACGCAACGCCCGACATCAACAACCCGTCGAAGCCAGATCACCCCCACCGGGGTCCTTCAATCGGCGAGGATACAGGTGATCCGCTCGCGATCCAAGCGAGGCGCCCTGCCCCAGGCGAAATTGAGACTGCCGTACGCCAGCAGAACTCCCCAGCATCACGTCGTTTGGGTCCCTAGGCGCTCCGCCGACGCGCCCCAACGCCACTCAAGGCGCCCTCATGACCATCGAGGAACTCACCCCGAGCGCAGATGATGCGTCCACATACGCTTGGCCTTCGTGGGCGAGCTGACTGCCTAGTGCGAGCACATGCACGCTCGATGCGCAGAGTCGCCCCAAAATCGAAGCTTCCGCCGCTTTCTCGTCGGTATGGAAGGGTATGGGGTCGAACTCAAGCGCGAAGCGTTTGATCTCCTCCGCGGTCAAAACCCGGCCCTCTCCCTGGCTTCGGGTGACGCCTATTTCGATGCCTGCGTAGTATTCTCGCTCGTCGCTCAACCGTCTGAGTCTCCATTCATTAGCCAGCGACATCGAACGCCACAAAACCACCCGTGCTAGTTCCGGCTCCCTGCCCTACCAAAGAACCTTGCCACGATTGCCGGCCAGGTCCGAAACGGCTGTAGCATAACGGTCGAGAGCGAAGTTTAGGACTCGAGCCATCCGCACCGGTCGGGGGAACTCATCATAGCCGGGCGCATAATAGCTGGCGAACAAACGATCAAGCACCGAAAAGCTCTGTGCAAAATTCCGATCGCGGTGCTCAGGCAAACGCGAGAGGTGCATTCGATGCACCTGGGGGCCGACTACAAACAAGTAGACACGTGCCTGTGTGATACCGTCGACTCATCTATACATAGGCGCAGAAGCCGCAAAAGTTCTACTCGGAGGCCCGCGTGGCTCGCTATCTCCTGCTCGTCATTATCTTACTCTTCGTCGTTCTCGGTTTCTGGTTCCGACACGTAAGCGAAGGCGGTCTTGGCGAGCACGAACAGCCCGGCATCGTGACAGCGCAAGCGCGCCCGGCAACGGCCGTCGAGGAGACCAAGCAGGCCGTCGTGGACGCCGCCGACGAGATGCTTGTCTCGCGCCCCAAGCAGATCCTCTTTGGCGACCTGCACGTCCATACGACGTTCTCCTTTGACGCTTTCATGCTCTCGCTTCCCTTTCAAGGCGGTGAAGGAAGTCATCCCCCCGCCGATGCTTGTGACTTCGCGCGCTTCTGCTCCGCCCTCGACTTCTGGTCGATTAACGACCACGCCGAGAGCATCACGCCCCAGCATTGGGATGAAACGATCGAGTCCGTTCGCGCGTGTAATGCAGTCGCCGGAGAATCAACCGAACCGGATACCGTCGCGTTCCTGGGCTGGGAATGGACGCAGGTCGGCACGACTCCCGAGAACCATTACGGACACAAAAATATCGTCCTCCGCGACCTAGAGGATGAGAACATCCCCACACGCCCCATTGGCTCACAGATGACGCGAGATCGGATGATCACAGCCAATCCGTTTGGTGGTGTAGCAGCCGGCGCCTTGATTCACGGCGTGGGTGACGAACGGCTCCACTCACTTTCAAGGTTCTTCGCCGAAAGAACCGCTCTTGATATATGTCCGTTAGGCGTCCCGGTCCGCGACCTCCCTGATGACTGCGTCGAAGTCGTCGACACTCCAGACCTGCTCTTCCAGAAGCTCGACGATTGGGGGCATGAGTCGATTGTGATTCCTCACGGAACGAGTTGGGGCTTCTATACGCCGCCTGCTTCTGATTGGGCAAAACAACTCGAAGGGCCCATGCACGACGAAGACCGACAGACGCTCTTCGAGATCTACTCGGGGCACGGTAACTCTGAAGAGTGGAGCAACTACGCGAGCGTGCAATTCGAAGACGATGGCACGGCGACCTGTCTCCCGCCTAGCGAAAACGGATTCACCCCGACCTGCTGGCGCGCGGGCGAACTCATTCGCGCGCGCTGCCTCGCGACGGGCGAAACCGAAGAGGAATGCGAGTCGCGCGCAGTCGTGACACGCGCGGACGCAGCCGCTGCCGGGCCGCAGGCACATCTCGCCGTGCAAGGCGCAGAGGCGACAGACTGGCTGGATGCTGGACAATGCCCCGACTGCGATGAACCAGCTTTCAACTATCGCCCGCGTGGCTCTGCACAGTATGTGACGGCTCTGGGAAATTTTGACGCCGAGACCGGCGAGCCCCGCCGATTCCGCTTTGGCTTCATGGGTTCGAGCGACAATCATTTCGGCCGACCGGGAACCGGGTACAAAGAAACGATCCGCCCGGGGTTCAGCGAATCCCCTGGCAACGCGGGCAATCTACCGGCGCTCGCGAGCAGCGTACTCATCCCGCCCGCTGAAGAGCCCATTCCCTACTCCCGCGCCTTCGACGCGAATAACACGAATCTCCAAGGCTTCGCGCTCATGGAAATGGAGCGACAAGCCTCCTTCTTCCTGACCGGCGGACTGATCGCCTCGCACGCAGAAGGGCGGGACCGCGGCTCGATCTGGGATGCCCTCCAGCGCCGAGAAGTCTACGGCACGAGCGGGCCACGCATCCTACTTTGGTTCGACCTCTTGAACGCACCTAACACTCGTGGTCGCCCCGTTCCCATGGGTGGCGAAACCGAGATGAGCGACACGCCCATCTTCCAAGCCCGCGCGGTCGGCTCCTTCGAGCAGGACCCCGGTTGTCCGAAGTATGCGTCCACAGCCCTCGGCCCAGACCGCCTTGAGCATCTCTGCAAGAACGAATGCTACAACCCGAGTCCCGACCGGCGCCCCATTACCCGGATCGACGTGATCCGCATTCGCCCGCAAAACCATCCCGACGAGCCGATTGACGCGTTGATTGAAGATCCGTGGAAGAGCTTCGAATGCGACGGGGATCCCGCAGGATGCAGTTTCACTTTCAGCGACCCGGACTACCCACGCCTCGGACGTGACACCGCCTACTACGTCCGTGCGCAGGAAGCCGAAGCGCCGGGGGTTAATGCAGGAAACCTAAGATGCGACCGCGATACCGAAGGCAACTGCACTGCAGTCAATCTCTGCAACGGCGGCCCCGAAGACGCTTGTGCATCGCCTCATGAGCCTCGAGCCTGGTCGTCACCGATCTTCGTCGACTACGTGTCTCCGGACCAGGCGGCCTGGCAAGACGCCCCGGCATCCGCTCATCTCAGTCCCCGACAACCGAGCCAGCTCGAGTAGACGAGAAATCGACCCTAGAAACAGCTGCGAGTCCCAAAGCAAAAACGCCCGCCCTCCGAAAGGAGCGCGGGCGTTTCCACTAAATCAAATGCCGCGCAATCAGCACAGCAATCAAAGGAGCCTAAGCCGTCAGCCACCCCTGAGGTCGCCAACTAACCGGCAGCCCGAACGGCACGACTAAGATCCTACAACTCGCTTAGAAGTCGATGACCGACCGAATCACTTCACCCGCCTGCATGGCGCGGAAAGCGTCGTTCACTTCCTCAAGCTTGATGCGGCGAGAGATCATGCTCTCAAGGTCGAGCTTGCCGGTCTTCCAGAGCGAGAGCAGCTCGGGCATGAAGGTTCGGACATTCGCCGATCCGTACATGCTGCCCTTGAGCGTCTTATTTGCGAAGAAGAGCTCGAAAGCGGAGAACTGAACCATGTCCTCCATGCGGCCGACACCGACGATGACCGCCGTGCCGCCGGTTCGGGCGGCGTCGTAGGTCGCGCGAATCGTCTTCGAGTGACCGATACATTCGAGAGCGAAGTCGAAGCCCTCGCCGCCCGTGATCTTCATCCGCGCGTCGTCGAAGCCGTCGGGCGTGCAGACCGAGGTCGCGCCGAAATGCTTTGCCTGCTCGAGCTTGCCTTCCACCATGTCGACGGCCAGGATCTCCGAGGCACCCGCGATGCGCGCGCCCTGAATTGCCGAGATGCCAACGCCACCGCAACCGAACACCACAACCGACGAGCCGGGGGTGATCCCTGCCGTGTTAATCGAGGCGCCTACGCCCGTGGTCACGCCACAGCCGATGAGCGATGCGATATCGAGCGGAACGTCCTTTGGAATCTTCACCACGCCGGCCTCGCCGACGATCAGCTCTTCCGCGAACGTACCGAGACCCGTCATGCCGGGGATCGGATTGCCGTCCATGCGGAAATTCGTGGACATCGCCTGCGGCCCGGTCTGCTTGCAGAGAAAGGACTGCTGACGGAGACAGGGATTGCAAACCGAGCATGCCGGCGTGAAGGAGAGGATCACGTGATCACCAACCTCGACGCCCGTAACCGCTTCGCCGATCTCCTCAACTACGCCGGCACCTTCGTGGCCGAGAACGGCTGGCGGCGGCTGGGGAATCGTGCCGTTCATTACCGAGAGGTCCGAGTGGCAAACGCCGCTCGAGCCGATCTTGACGCGCACGTCCTTGGGCCCGACATCACCGAGCGTGATGTCGTCTCGAATGACGAGGTCTGCATCGCGTTCCAAAAAGAGCGCTGCCTTCATAGGTTTTCTCCATCCCGGCTCGGCACGACTGCCGCCTGAGGTGATTGGGTTCTAGGCACTCGCCA
Organism: Myxococcota bacterium; assembly: GCA_041440805.1. GTDB lineage: Bacteria > Myxococcota_A > UBA9160 > UBA9160 > UBA4427 > UBA4427. The sequence continues at coordinate 13,547 of JASDVF010000010.1, forward strand.
CGCGCGGCGGCGAGCGCAGACGATAGCGTTCGAACGATCGTTCGCCCGACTCGCAACTCCTCAAATAGGCCGAATCCGAAGCAGACCTCCGCCCCTCTCAGGCAAGGGCCGAAAGCTTCTCTCCGGAGAAGAAACGGCGTGGATTATCCACGAGGAGCCCTTCGATCTGCTCGGCGCTGATCCCCTCTTCGCGCAAGCGCGGGATGATCTTCCGCTCGAAATGCGTCGGATCAAAGGCGTCCGGGACCTGGGCGAGCATCCCGGGCGGAAAGGGTTGGCCCTTCCAGCACCAGACCGAGTCATGGGAAACGACGACGCGATCGCCAGCTCCGGCCTTCAGCACCTTCACCAAAGAAGAGATGCGCTTCTCGTCGGGGAAGACCATGTCTATTCCGAAGCGATCGAATCCGAGATACGAGCCACCTCGTGCTAGGCCCATGTGGTAGTCGTGATTATCGGTGCCGCAGGAATGCCCAATGATGATGCGATGTGCGGGGACACCGTTCTCAGTCAGGATCTTCTGCTGCGCATCGCCCATGGTGCCCTGATCCGTATGCGTCGTAATCGGCGCGCCGGTTGCAACCGAAGCCTTTGCTGCGGCGAGCAGAATGTTATTTTCGTATTCGGTGATTTCGTTCGGACCGCTCGCAACCTTAATGATGCCGGCCTTGATTCCCGTATCGCCGATCCCTTCGGTTAGGTCGGAGATAAAGAGATCCGCCATCAGGTCGACAATGCTCTCGCCGAAGTTGGAGCGGAAATGCCAGTAGGCGTAGGCACCTTCGGATTGCTTGTACAAACCTGTCGCAAGAATGATCTGGAAGCCGGTCTGCTGCCCAACCTTCGCCGCTAGCTCTGCGTCGCGGCCAAGATCACTCGGGCACGGATCGAGGAGTGTCGAATAACCGAGCTCTTGGAGTTCCTGAATACGGTCCACGCAGATCGCGATCTCGTCTGCCTGGGACGCCTTCGTGACATTCGTGTGGCTCTCCCAGCCGGGGTAAGCGATCACAAGATGCTCGTGCATCAAGGTTCTGCCGAGCTCAGCAGCCGTCGTTTCTCCGGACGCCGTCGCGATCTTCGTCGTCATGATTCGTCTCCCTCGCTCGCCTGCGCAAGCGGTCGCGCCCGGGGAATCGGGACACGAACGTCGGGAGAATCATAACCATCCGAAGCACTAAACGTCAGCCGCCCGTCGGAACCTCAACACGGCCTGCCCGCGGCGCGTACTGGTAGCGACGAAGCTTGCCATCGGATCCAAAAACGAGCTCTAGCTCGTGAATCGTAGCGGGCAGCGAACGCTGCCCGGCTCCGCGAGGACGGGGTGCGGGGTAGAGGAGAAGTCCGCCCCGAAAATCGGTCGTCGCCCGCAAGCTGGCCCGAACTTGCTTTTGTCCTGTAGGCGCTCTCGGCGTCCGCGTTCCATCGGCCGCGATCTCAGGTCATTCGGGATCGTTCGGGGCCCAATGAATTTCACGGGTAAGGTCGCGCCACGTCGCGCCTCCCCGAGTGCTTTCCTGAATTTCGACGGGGTTCCCCAAAAAACGCTGCGACTTCGTCGATCTCGCTACTGCCCGATTCTATTCGTCATCGCAGTCATCATTCGTCTTCCCCTACTTCGGCTAAGCCCGGAGCGCTTGCGCCCTCAATTCGTTCTTCTGCATCGCGGATCGCATCAGTCGGCAAAATCACGCTCACCCGTGTTCCTGCGCGCGCTTGGTTCTCAATTCGCAATTCACCACCGTGTCGTTCGACAATGCGCAAACAAACAGTCAATCCGAGGCCCTGCCCTGCACCCGCGGGCCGGTCCCCAAAGAAGGGATCGAAGACCTCGTCAATCGCCGTTGATTCAATTCCAACCCCGCGATCTGCGACTGCAAGCTCAATCCCGCGTGGGGTCTCCTCAAGAGAGATCACCACTTCAGGTGTGTCGGACAGCTCAATCGAGGCTTCGATGGCATTTTGTACGAGCTGCACAACGACATGCTCAATCTGCACGGGCTCACATTCAATTCGCGGCAGCCCAGGCTTCGCATCGATTATGACCACCGACGTAGGCGGCAGCGACGGTCGCGCTGTCGCTACGGCTCGAGCGACTAACTTCGCCAGATCGACACGTCCGCGAAATGCACCTCCGGAGTCCCCGCCAAACTTGCCAATGCGTGCGGCCCATTCGCGGATATCCCGTACGAGACCGCGCTCATCGCTCCCGTCGGCCTCACCGATCTCGTTAGCGCGCGCGTCGAACCAGCACTCCAGATCGCCCGAGGCGGAATGGATCTGCTGCGCCGCCTTTTGTACTTCGCGGTCCTGCTCCCGAGCACGACGGGCATCTTCGGAGCTGACGTCGCTCGCGAGGCGAACGGGATTAGGCACGGGTTCGGCTTCGAGCTTCGCGTCCGCCCGGGCGAGTGCATCGAGCTTCGCCGCCAGGGCATCATCGACCTGATCGAAAAGTGCGAGATGCCCGCGGCGTGCGCCCGCAACGGCTTCGAGCTGTGCTCGCAAATCCACGACCGCGCCAACAAGCGGGCCCGAAAGCACCGCAAAGCCTGCAGCCAATCCTGTCGCTGACACAAGACTCGCGAGTCCAAAGGAGGTCGCACTGAAGGCCGCGACTGAAGCGACCAGCCCCACCGCAACACCCGCACCGATTGCGGTGCCGGTTAACAAGCCCACCCGCGACGTCGACTGCCACGTGATGCGATAGCGACAAGTCTCGGCACCATGAGCGACACAGCTTGCATCGTCGACTCGGGCTGGCAATAAGCCGTAGAGCCCCGGAATCGATTCAAGCATTCCGCGGCGAAGCGCGCAAAGAGACGCCCTGCTTTGCGAAGCCTTTCCCTCGGCGCCGTGTGCGGGTGCATAACAAATTTCGGCAGCCTGCCCATCGATCGACACGACTTCCCAGGCACCGGACAACTCGTCGCGAGGCAAGAGCGATTGCACCCGGCGATAGGCTTTCTCGGGCGTTGCTAGGCCAAGCGAATAGAATGCAAGCCCAGTTGCTTCGGGGGCGACGAGTCGATGTCCAAGCGCACGAGCCATCCCAGGATCCACTTCGCCGGCGGAGAAGAGCGCTCCGATCGAACCGCTCGCAAGCCAGTCCGGAGCTGCGGCGAGGTTCTCACCGGTCGTCCCCAAGGCACGGAGCGCGCGATCGTGAGCGGCAACACGTCCCTCGACCGCAAGCCACGTCAGGAGTGTCGTCGCAATTATTCTATTACCAGGGCCCGAATTCGCGCCCGCCTCTTTGCTCTGCCCTCGACTCATACCATCCCCGCCACGGACTACCACGGGCGGGAAACCCCGTCCCGGACATACCGGTTCGCATTCGTTATCGGCAGATCCGGCGCAAAATGGAGGCGGGGAAGATGCAACCAGAGCGGAATCCGCTCCGGCTTAACCCCTAGAAGGCTCTCAGCATCGAAATCTACGACCTCGTCACCCAGAAGGAGGGTGCCTAATACTAGACGCCGTAGATCGCTGCCCTAATCATCCCGAGGATCGCGAATTGCTGGAACCCCATAACACGCCCAGTTTTTTTGCCGGGTCCCAATGGAGTCGGTCAGCGTGTGTGTCGGCGCATTGCGCGACGGGTTTCGCGATCCCCGTCACGTTCTTTGATCGTTGCGCGCTTATCGTGGCGCTGTTTACCGCGTGCGAGCGCCAGCTCGACCTTGGCGCGCCCCCGCCGGAAATAAACGGTCAGCGGCACGAGGGTGAAGCCCTTCTCGCGGATGCGATGATCCATCCGCTCGATCTCCTGCCGGTTCAGAAGCAGCTTTCGCCTCCGCTGTGGATCCGAGGGATTCGCACGAGTTGCCGGTTCGTAAGGCGAGATATGAAGCTTTTCAAGGTAAGCCTCGCCGAGATGAACCGAGGCAAAGCTATCACCCATATTCACGCGGCCTTCACGCAGGCTCTTCACTTCCGGCCCCATCAACTGGATGCCGGCTTCCCAGGTATCGACGATTTCATAGTCAAAGCGCGCACGACGATTCGTCGCGACGATGAGTCGGCCTTCGGCATCGAGCTTATCGACGCTCTTCTTTTTCTTCTTTGCGGGAGCCATTCTGCGCGCAGCTTAGCCGACGGAACGATTCAGTGCGTTTCCACTTCACGTATGCGGTTCTCGTGGTCAACAAATACCCGCTTGGCGGCGTAGTCCGGGACCTCAGCATCCGGAACATCAGCCCAGCTCGCGATAATGACGAGATCTCCGGGCTTCATCAGATGCGCGGCGGCGCCGTTGACGCAGATCTGGCCTGCCCCACGTTCGCCTTCAATGATGTAGGTGGAGAGCCGGTTGCCATTCGTGCAGTTCCAGAGATCGACGCGCTCGTAAGCCACCATATCGGAAGCCTCGAGTAGATCGCGATCGATCGTGACCGAGCCTTCGTATTCGATATTGGCTTCGGTGACGGTCGCGCGATGAATCTTGGACTTGAGCATGTGACGCATCATGATGAGGTTCTCCTCTAGAAATCTATCAGGGGCCAGCGGCCCCGAGGCCGAGCCACGACAAAAGGGCCCGTCCCGGATGAAAAGTAATTAGGTAGCGGCTGGTCCCAGCACGCGGTTGTCGATCAATCGGACGTCGGCCCCAAGGCCATCTGCGTCCGCCGTAAATTGAAGAGCTATGGCGAGGAGCGTCGGCCCCTCGACTTCGTCCCCGACGAGTTCGAGCTCTGATGGATCACGCAGTTCCGCATAGTCGATGGTCGCCTGAGTCGCTTCGCTGAGCTTCTTGCGAACGGCTTCCAATATCGACGCCGTGGATCGCTCGCCAGAAGCAAGCATCCGTTCTGCGATCGCCAGACTCTCGGAGATTCGAAGCGCTTGCTCCCGAGCCACCGGCCCGAGATGCACGTTCCGACTCGAGAGTGCTAGGCCATCGGATTCGCGAACAGTGGCGCCGCCCACGACTTCGACGTCAAAGCCTAGATCTCGAGTCATTCGGCGAATCACAGCGAGCTGCTGAAAATCTTTCTGCCCGAAGACCGCGACGTGCGGCTTCGCAGCCAGAAAGAGCTTGGACACAATCGTCGTTACGCCGCGAAAATGCCCCGGACGATTGCCACCGCAAAGAGGCTCCGAAAGACCGGCCACGTCGACCCAGGTCGATGCACCCTCTGGATAGAGTTCTTCGACTTGGGGCGTCCAAACGACATCCACGCCCGCATTCCGGCAAGCGGCTAGGTCGTCTTCCATCACCCGCGGATAACCCTCGAAATCCTTCGCATCATTGAACTGCGTCGGATTCACAAAGATCGATACGACCACAAGATCCGCACTTAACCGCGCCTCCTCGACTAGCGAGAGATGCCCGGTATGAAGCGCGCCCATGGTCGGAACCAATCCGATGCGACGCCCGCCCGCGCGCTCCGCATCGGACCACGCCTGTAGCGCTGCCCTCGTTTCGATGACCTGCATCATCGGTTCTCCTCGATTTTCTTCGTTCGAAAGGAACGCGTCGACCACCCTGCCCTAACAGCAAGGTGGAAAGCGACGACCTAGCTATACGAATGATCCTCATCGGGGAACTTGCGATTCACGACTTCGTCGATGTACGTACGGGTCGCCTTGGACGCCTGAGCGCCGAGGTTGCCGTACTGCTTCACGAAGGAAGGCGTCCAATCGTTGAGCCCAAGCAGGTCGTGCATCACCAGGACCTGAGCATCACAATGAACACCGGCGCCGATACCGATCGTCGGAATCGAGAGCCGCTCCGTCACTTCGCGACCGAGGTCTTCCGGAATGCCTTCAAGCACAACCGAAAAGGCACCCGCGGCTTCCACCGCCAGCGCATCCTCGATCACCTGATGACGACCGTCGTTACCACGTCCCTGCACTCGGTAGCCACCCATCTGGTTGACCGACTGTGGCGTGAGACCGACATGCGCCATCACGGGGATCTGCGCAGTCACGATTCGCTGAATCGTGTCCGCAATCGCGACGCCACCTTCGAGCTTCACAGCGTGAGCGCCGCCATCCTTGATGAGCTGGATCGCGGAACGCACCGCGTCTTCCGGCGAGACCTGGAAGGAGCCGAAAGGCATATCCGCGACGACCATCGCGCGGCGCACGCCCCGCATGACCATGCGGGTGTGATAGGTCACCTCGTCGAGGGTCACGGGAAGGGTCGTGTCATGACCTTGGACAACATTGCCCATGGAATCGCCAACGAGCAACACGTCCACGCCAGCCTCATCAAAGATGCGGGCGAAGGTGAAGTCGTAGGCCGTGAGCATGGTAAAGGGCTCGGCCTTGCGCTTGCGCGCGGCTAGGGAACGAACAGTGACTCGGTGTTCTCGTGTGGCCGATGCTGTTGTGACGGTGGACATGGGGGTATGTCTCCTGTCTCGAGCTGTCAGTCTGCGATTTCGTGTCTGTCAGCTCTCCCGGATTCCGCCACGGACGGTACGACCCATTAATGTTTCAGGTCGAACGATTTGATTCAGGTCCAAAAACAACAAACGCCTCTCGGAATCATCCGGAGGCGGTCGGGGCGGCGTGGCTTCGGAGACTTCGGTCGATCAGTTTCCTGACGACCTCCGCTTGTCCGTAACCCACAGTCGTTTCGAAAAGAGTCCGCTTCTTGGGTCCTTGGCTTCTTCTTACTAAGAGCGAAACCGAGGACTGCTGGAAACGAAGTTGCTATTCGCGGAGTGACTGTGCTGGCCTTCCCATTTGCCACCCCCGTCTCAGTCCCAACTTGCGGGATCTAAGCGATATTCGGGTGATCAGAGGAACGCTTTCTGTCTAGTCGGGCCTTCGTCATCGCGTCGCGTGAAGAAGGAACCGGGCGGTTTGAACGATAGAGCCCGCAACTTGCGGTGCCCCTCGAAGGAGTTGATTTTACATTCAACGTCTGAGAGGGTCAACGCGCTCCAAAAAATCCCGCAGGACCGGCGCCATGAAATGGTCTTCCAAAAATTCTGAACGGAATCGGGCGAGCGCTTCCCCGAGCACATCAGCCTGATGATCCGGCGGATCAGATGGAGATAAAACGACCCAAATCCGAGTACCTACACGGCAAGCTGCACTTTGTGTCAGCGCGTTTTCTTGAGCCGCAGCGGCCTGACTTTGCACGCGGACCTCGAGTTCGGCCGCCGATGCCAGCTCAAGCAAGCCCTCGAGCAGATCTCTGGAATTCATTCCCTGATCAGACATCGGTCGCAACATCCCCCTCGGGATCAGATTCGGCATCATCCTCGGCGAACGCCCGGGCCAGCGCCAACCAGGCTTCCGGCTCCACTCTTTCAGGGCGGAGGCCAGGATCGATGCCGACCTTTTGAAGGCGCTCGACAAGAGCCGCCTTCTGGTCCGCTTTCTCAAGATCGGCCCAAGTTCGCTCAGCGATTCGGCCCAGCCCATTCGTGATTCGCTTGCGACGCTGGGTGAAGGCCGCACGAGTCAGTCGTTCTACTGCCTCGAGTTCTCCCCCAACGAGCGGACTATTCGCGCGCGGGCAGACTCGGATGAAGCTCGAGTCGACCTTCGGCTGTGGAAAGAACCGATGTGGTGACACCTTTGAAATGGTGTCGACCTCTGCACAGAGGCTATGCAGAACCGTCAGAGACGCGTACGCCTTCTCCCCAGGCTTAGCGACGAGCCGGTCTGCGACCTCGGTTTGGATCATCACGCTCCAGTCCTCCAGGACATGGCGATAGTTCAGTAGCGTGCGCAAAAGCGGGGTCGCGACCGAATAGGGCAGATTCGCGATCACGCGCACCGGCTGCCCTACTCCCTCGGTCCAGGCTTTCCAGTCGATCTCCCGCGCATCCGCGTGCACGAGTTCGACGTTCTCGGGCAGAAGCTCTTCTGCCTCGAGAGCACGCACGAGCCCGGAGTCGATCTCGACGCTTCGCACACGATCCGCTCGAGCGGCCAGCGCGCGGGTGAGCACGCCGAGCCCGGTGCCGACTTCGATGACGAGGTCGCCCGCACTCGCCCCGGCGCGGCGTGCGAGATCCGCAGCGAGATCCGCGTCGGTCAGAAAGTTTTGGCCCAGCTCTCGAGAGAGATGAAGACCATGGCGGCTAAGAAGTTCGCGCAGCTCTGGCGTCTTCATGACATCAGCTCGCGGTCAGAAGGCCCGCTCACGAAGTGGCCCCGACCGGTTCTTGTCCCGCACCGGACTCACGCCCCTTCTCTTGCTCACGCCAAGGCGACTCGCCGATCGGCACCCGAGAGAAGGCCTCAAGATCGAGACCGTCTCGAACGCCTCGCGAAAGCAATCGCGTTCCCGCCGCTGCGATCATTACGGCGTTGTCCGTGCAAAGGTTCATCGGCGGAAAGATCGCCTCGAAGCCATCTCGCGCGCCCGCTGCATGCATTTCCTTCCGCAGCCGACCGTTTGCGGCAACGCCACCGACCACCGCGATTCGCGCGGCCCCTTCGGCGCGCATCGCCCGACTCGCTCGCCCCACAAGGCTCTCTGCAACTGCCGCTTCAAAGGATGCTGCCATGTCCGCGCGCTCGGACGGAGAAAGCGCCGCAAGCCCGCCCCGCTTCGCCAGCTCAACAGAAACGGCCGTCTTCAGTCCGCTGTATGAGAAGTCGAAACCGGGACGCTTCGACATAGGGCGAGGGAAATTCACTGCCGTAGGATCGCCCTGCTCCGCCAGCTTCGAAATCGCTGGCCCACCCGGATAAGGGAGCCCGAGCAACTTGGCGACCTTGTCGAAGGCCTCCCCCGCAGCATCGTCTCGGGTCTCGCCTAGCAACACAGGCAAACCCTCGACGCCGACGCGGTAAAGAGCCGTATGGCCGCCAGACACGACAAGTCCGACATAGGGAGGCGCGAGATCATCGCCCGCGACGTCTCCATCGCCCTTCCCCGCCACTTCCGCAGCAACAAGATGCCCAACCAGATGATGGACGCCGACGAAGGGAAGATCGTTTGCGTAGGCGAGCGCCTTCGCGAAGGAGAGCCCCACGAGCAAAGATCCGACGAGGCCCGGCCCCGCAGTGACGGCGAGCCCATCCAAATCGGAGAGCCCAAGGCCCGCTTCCGACAGCGCCGCGGAAACGACGTTCGAAACGACGCGAACATGATCCCGACTCGCAAGCTCCGGCACGACGCCACCGTAGGGCGAATGCACGCTCTCTTGACCGTGCACGGAGCTAGACACGATCTCGCGACCGCCGCGAAGAACCGCCGCGGCCATCTCATCACAAGAACTCTCGATCCCGAGAACGAGCCCGTCCTCGGGAAACGCGTCTCCCTGCGAATGCGAATATGTCATGGGGCTGTAGTCCCGCCTGGTCGACCCACCCCGCCCCCTATCCTCCATAAACAGAGAAAAAGAGAGCAAAATACGATCGGCCGAAAGCCGTGCCAATCAGCGGGATCGCCAAGCGATCACGCGTTGCGGCGTTCGATTGCTTCTTGTTCGGCTTTGCAGTCGATACAGAGCTCTGCGACGGGTCGCGCTTCAATACGCTTGAGCGTGATCTGTTCGCCACAGCTCTCACATTCGCCGTAGACACCCTCTTCGATCTTCTTCAGTGCCTGCTCGATCTTGCCAATCAAACCACGCTCGCGCTCGCGAAGACGTCCCTGGAAGGCCAGGTTCATCTCCGAGGAGGCCGCGTCGATCTCGTCTGGGAAATCATCGGGGTCCAGGTGAATATCGCCCGATAGTGTCTTCTGTGCGTTTCCCACCAGCTCGTCGCGCTGGGACTCGAGCAGCTTCTTGAACTTCGCCATTTCACGCTTCTTCAACGCCTTGCTCCATCTCTCGTCTAGAAAATTCTGGGCCGGGGCCCTCTTGAAGTGTCGTCATACGTCGCTCTAATTTTCCAGCGACGATTGATTCTCAACCGGCCCCGAGCCGTTCGAGCTGTCGTGCAGCCTCAGCCGCACGCTCGGACTCGGGATAGTCCTTTCGGACCTTCTTGAACACGGTCCGTGCCGCTTCGTGAAACTTCGGGCCTAGCTTTAGCAGCGATTCGCCCTGCCTGTACAAGGCATCAGGCGCTTTAGGGCTCTCGGGATAGACGCTGACCACCGCATTGAACCGTACGACGGCTCGCTTGAACTCGTCATTCTTATACGTGCAGTCCGCAAGCCAATAGGCCGCGTCATCCGCGTAGCCCGAGTTCGGCCAGGTCTGCAGGAAGCTCGTGAAGCGTTCGATGCAGACCGTGTAATCGTCAGCGCGCCATGCACCGAGCGCATCCTGATAGCCCGATAATTCCTGATCCGGCGAAGAGGCTTCGGGCTCTGATTCGCCGCCGCCCGCACTCGCGGCCGCCGCCGCAGCAGATGCCGCGGCATCCCCTTCGGCAATCGCGTTTCGCGTTTGGCGAACCGCGACGAGCGCGTCCGCAGCTTCCTTACGAGCCAACTCAAGTTCGCCCTGCAGGTCGCGCACTTCTTGGCGCAGCGAATCGACATCCGCCGACAGCTGAGCAATTCGAGCAAAAGGATCCGGTTCGCTGCCGTCACGTTCGTGGCGCTCGGCGACGCGTTCCTGCAAGCGGAGAAAATCGCCCTGCGTCACGCAGCCCGTGCTCGCCAGCAGGCCAAGAATCGCCACGAATCCGAAAGCGCTCTTCGCACCTCTCGTGCTCCTCACGAGTCGGAGCGTGCCGAGAGTACGCCGGGCGCGCGAAGCACCCTGGGCGTTCGCTTCATTTTGGCTGAGACCCAAACTCGGTCCATCGCTCTTGAACGGCATCGACATCGGTTCCATCTCTTGATCTCCGCTACGTGTCCCCGGAAGAGAGGCGCACCCGTTTTGGAGGGCGCGGATTCTAGCAGGCAAATCGAAAAGCAAGTCCGGGGAATCGCACCCTTCGCACAAACCCTAAAAGCGCATCCTCATTTCCTGGCTGGGACACCTGTTAGCGGGGCTGAGGCCCCCAATCGGCCTGAATATTCTTTCCGGAGCGTGCCGTCAGCCGCTTTAGGTTCTCGCCATTCCAGTCCATCACGTAGATGTCGTAGCGGCCTCGCCGCGAGGAGCTGAAGGCGATCTTTCGGCCGTCAGGAGACCAGGTAGGCGCCTCATCGGACCGGGCATGTTGGACGATCGGGAAATTGATCTGACCCGAGGGATCGATGAGCCAAAGATCGAATTGCCCACGGACTCGGGTCTCGTACGCGATCCAGCGCCCATCCGGCGACCAAACGGGGGCCGAGTTGTACGAGCCCGTATACGTGAGCCGTCGAATATTCCCGCCGTCGCGATCCATGATGTAGAGCTGCGGCGCTCCGGAGCGGTCTGAGCAAAAAACGAGCTGCCGGCCATCAGGAGACCACGAGGGGGAAATATCGATGGCCGGATGGTTCGTGAGTCGGCGAGGTTCAGAGCCCTTCCGCTTCACGCGAAAGATCTCTGCGGCACCCTCGACGCTCGACACCATCGCGAGTTCTTTCCCGGACGGATCGAAGCGGCCGCGGTATTTCGGTAGCCCCGGCATCAGCGACCGGAGAATCGGCCCCGGCGTAATTTCCGGATCACGTGAAGTGATCGAGAAGGCCGGCTGACCGCCGTCGTAATTCGTATACAAAACGGCTTTTCCGTCGGGAGTCCATTCGGGAAACATCTTGAGCGTTCCGCTGCCGGTCGCGGGGCGCTGGTCTCGGCCATCGGCGCTCATCACGTAGAGCTCGCGATGTCCCGTACGATCCGAGATAAACGCGATCTCTGTCGAGGCCACCCCGCGGAGACCCGTGAGGGCCTCGACCGTTTCATCCGCGATCGTTCGCCCAAGCGTCGAAAGCTTGTCCCGACCGCCCGTCACTTTCCCCGTCTTGAGATCCGCGCAGCGCGCCACATCAACAATTCGGAGATCGGCGCGAAGCAGCGAGCCTTCTCGTCGCACTTCGCCTAACACCACAGCATCTGCGCCACTCTGCTTCCACGAATCACAATCGATCGCACCACTCTGTTCAGAATCGACCGCCGGGCTCTCTTCTGGGGCAAGATAAGCAGCGTGGTCCAAGGGCAGCACTTCACTGGAGAACGTGAGGCCGCGCTCGATTTCGTCGCGCAAGTCTTCGATCCGCTGATCGCCTACGGACTCCCCGATCGTCCGAAATCGCAGCACCGCCGCGCGGAAAGAATTCCCGCCGCCCGGAGCAACCTCAAGGGTAGGCAGGGGTGCGCGCTCTGCGTTGATATCCTTAGCGACAGCTGAACTCGCACTCAGACCTAACAATCCGGCAAGCGCTACGGCGCACCATTTCGTGGACCTCGTTCCACTCAAAAATTGGCTGATCATCGTCCCCCCAGAGTCGAATAAATACCTTGTAAGAAAATCGCCTAACTGTCGTGCCGGCTAATGGCCGGGCCGACTAACGATCTTCCGAATTCAAATTAAGCCTGCGTGGCCCCGCTTCCGGCGGCGCACCAAATGGCGCCGCCAGCAGAATGGCCGAGACGGCGCGACGATCGAAATCGAGATCCCCCGATGTTCGAATCAGCTTAGGGTTGCCCAAAATGCCGCCCGATAATGTGACGTTGATCTCTACTTGCGCGACCAGTCGCCGCCCTCGATACCGCGCAAGGTCGGGGAATCGGCGCGAAATCTGTTGTTGCACGCCTCGGTCCCAAGCGAGCTGCTCGGGCGAAACCTCGATGCCCCTTTGGGGCGCACCCGTCGATTCGGCCTCGTTCGCTGCATCCTCGGCACGCTGCGACGCCGAAGACTCCAATAGTTCCGACACTTCGTCCCCGCCAAGCTCCGCCATCAGCGCGGCCATCGCCGCATCATCGTCCGCGAAGACCTCTTCCTTCTTCGGACGCGGCGGAGGCGCGGGGGGGGTGGGCTTGGGCGTCGGTTCAACCTTCGCTTCTGCGACGATCTTCGGCGGCTCCGGCTTCGCTTCGCGAATTCGGCCCGGAGTTTCTTCCGGCAGCACTTGAACGGGCGCTTCCGCGATCGGCGGAGCCGGAGCCGGAGCGGAGGGTGCAGGCGGTGCCGGTGCCGGCTCCGCAGCCGGCGGAGTTGCCGGGGGTGCCGAGCGTGGCGAAGGACTCGGCGTGACCCGCCGCGCGGGCGGGGCCGCCGCGACCAAGTCCACCGAAAGGTATTCGGGGGTGGGCGCGATCAGCGCTGGAGGCGACACCGCGAAAATCCCTAGCAGGACCGCGTGCATCGCGAGCGACACGAACATCGCCGTCCGCAGCCGACGCCTATGATCCTGCGAGTGCTCGTCAACCCAATCAGCGAAGTCCGCAGTCATCGCGAGCCTCCGCCTAAGAACAAGCTGGGGCGTCGACGCCCGGCTGCTCCGCATCCCGGCAAAAGCCGGTGCGGGCAAGCGGAATTCACCGCTCCTCCTCAGTCACGATGCCGAGTCGAGTGGCGCCGGCCCGCCGTGCGGCGGCCATGCCCTGCACCACGACACCATAAGCCGCGTCCTCGTCTGCTCGAAGAAAGACTTCTTTCGACCCACGCGACTCGAAGACGGCTTCGAGCTTCGCCTGCAATTCAGCCAGCGGAACGATCTTTCGCGCCAGCGAATACTCGCCCTTCTTCGAGATGGTCAAAACCAGCGGCGCGTTAGGCATCCGAATCGGTTGAGTCGTCGTCTCTGGAAGATTGACGTCCATGCCCTGAAGCATGAGTGGCGCCGTCACCATGAAGATGATCAAGAGCACCAGCACCACGTCCACGAAGGGCGTCACATTGATCTCAGCATTGCCGCGACGGCCGCGACCTCTAGAAAGCTGAACGCCCATCTCTGCCTAACCCCGCCCGGCCGGAATATCGGTCGTGCTGACGGTCTGCGCCGGCGCAACGGAAGCTCCGCCAGAAGGAGACTGGACGACGCGCGAGACATCCTCTTCGAATTGCGACGAGAAGCGTTCGAGCATGGCGAGTACCGCATCGATGCGGCCGCCGAAGGCGTTGTAGGCGATGGTCGCGGGAATCGCGGCGAGCAGACCGACAGCGGTCGCCACGAGCGCCTCGGCGATACCCGGGCCGACCACCGCAAGAGATGCCTGTCCCGCTTCGCCGATGCTTTGGAAGGCGGCGATGATGCCGACAACGGTTCCGAAGAGACCGATAAAGGGCGTCGCGCTACCGGTCGTCGCCAGAAAGGGCATGCCGCGTTCGAGCCGGCGCACCTGAGCGGTCGCACTCCAGGCGATCGTTCGCTCAAGCTGAGTCACCAGCCGATCTCGTGAACGATCGCCGCCATCTCGTCCTCGTGCCTGTTGCAGCTCTGCCCCAGTCGTCAAAAAGACGACGGCCAGCGGACTGCGGTCGAGATGTCGCGCGGCATCAAATGCCCCGCTGAATCCCTCTCGTCGATAGACCTCAAGAAAGGCCTCGCTATCCTGATCCGCGGCTCGAAGCTCCCACCATTTCACGACGATGATCGTCAGTGAGCTCAGTGAAAAGCCGAGCAACAGCAAAAGGACGAGCTTGACGATGAGACCTGCCTGAAGAATCAGGCTGATCAAGTCAAAGCTCACGGCGTTCCCCCCCTATTTATGAAACCGCTTAAGGCTACCGCCAAAATCTCTTTAGGCTTCTGCCGAATTCCATTGAATACCGACAACCCATAGGCAGTGCTTGCAGCCAAGGGTCCAGACAGATAAAACGACACTCGATCTATTTGAACAGAGTGCCGAGAAACCAGCGAGACACCGGCACCGCTTTCGCGGTGCCGCGAAACTAGGGGAGAAGCGAATCTATGACCATGCGAATCCAGATCGACGCCGACGGAGCCTCGGAGGTGAAGGCTGATACTGTGGTGATCCCGATCACCAGGCGGGGCGAGACCCCCTCCTCTCTCCCGCAAGGATTATCCGGACTCGATCGCCGTATGGGTGGCCGATTGTCTGATGCCCTCGCGTCCGGGGATTTCAAGGCGGGCGTCGGGGACCGCTTGGCGATTTACGGTCCGCGAGGCGGCGATCTGACTCGCGTCATATTTTTGGGCGCGGGCGAAGTCGACAAACTTGACGACGAACGCATCCGAGAACTCGGTGGGCGAGTCGGCCGGGACGCCAGCCGTGAGGGTCGTGGACGAGTGGTACTCATCGTTCCAGGTGGACCGGGACTCACACCGGAACGCGCCACAGCGCTCCTCACCGAAGGCGCCCTGCTCGGCAGCTACACCTTCGATCAATACAAGACCGGTGGCTCGAAGGGCCGCGGGAATCCCCGTCTCCGCATCCTGTTTGCTCGCAAAGTGAAGGGCCTTGCTGCGCTTCGCTCGAGCGCCAAACGCGCCGCCGCAATCGCGGAATGCCAGCTCATCGCGCGAGATCTTTCCAATGATCCGCCGAACGTGATCTATCCGGAATCCCTCGCGCGCGAAGCACGAAAGATGGCGCGGTCGGTCGGACTGAAGTGCTCGGTGATGAATGTCGCCGAGATGGAAAAGCGCGGCATGGGCGCGATTCTCGCCGTCGGACAGGGCAGCATCCGTCCGCCGCGCATGATCGTGCTTGAGCATGGCGCGACGCCGAAGCGCAAGAAAGCGGGCACGCTCGCCATGATCGGCAAGGGCGTCACTTTCGATTCCGGCGGCCTGTCACTCAAGACGGCGGGCGGCATGCTCGAGATGAAGCATGACATGTCCGGGGCGGCGACGGTGTTTGGCGCGATGCGCGCGATCGCTCTGCTCGACCTGCCTATTCATGTCGTTGGCATTCTCGCAGCGGCAGAGAATATGCCGAGCCATATGGCCTATCGACCGAGTGACATCATCACGTCGGGCTCGGGCCAAACGATCGAGATCGTCAACACCGATGCGGAAGGTCGGCTCGTCATGGCGGATGCGCTCGACCTCGCGCTCAAGAGTTATAAGCCCGATGCAATGATCGATGTCGCGACGCTGACCGGTGCGGCCATGGTCGCATTCGGCCCTTGGGCCACCGCCGCCTTGGGCAACAACGACGAGCTGATCGATGAGCTCCGTGTCGCAGGCGACGTCACCGGTGAAACGGTTTGGCCGATGCCGCTGCTCGATGTGCACACGAAGTCCATGCGGAGCAAGGTGGCGGACTGGAAGAACTCTGGCGGACGCGACGCGGGTGTCTCGACCGCGGGCGCATTCCTGCAGGGCTTCGTCGGCGACACGCCTTGGGTCCATCTCGATATCGCCGGCTCGGGCATGACGGGAAACCAAACACCCCTGCATATTGGCGGCGGCACAGGCGTCGGCGTGCGCATGCTGACCGAGTGGGTGCGGGGCCGAAGCGAGTGAATCTGATTACGTCGTTTTAGGAGGGTAGGTATCAAACTAGGGCGCTTCGGGGATTCTTAGGAGCGCCTTATCGGTTGCTTCCAATTATTCGAGCGCGCCGGACAACCGATCCAAATGTCTCGATATTGAGGGACTTTGAATTTACGAAAGAGGAACCCCCAGAAGCCGTGCACAGTCGCCAGAAACGCAGCTCTTCGTTGCACCCCTCGACGACTCGCGATTCTGGAACCATTCTCTGCGCCGCAACCACCAACAGGCTGAGCCAAGGCGCGAGCGGATGAAACGAATCCCGCGTTCTGCTCGAACGACTGAGCCCGAGTGGTGGGGCTAAACTCAAATAGCAGCCCAACAACATTTCAACGGATCGAACTCGCTTCGCGTGGCCGATCGACTTAACGCATTCACGATCTTCGACTCGAATCCAGACAAAAGGTCGGACCGAGATCAAGAACGACAGGAGAGACCAATGACCCGTTTGTTCACGACCGCGATTTTCCTCGCTGCTTTTGCTCTTCCGAGCGTCTCCTTTGCTGGTGACGTCGCGGCAGGCAATGAAAGATTCCAGGCGCTCTGCGTCTCTTGTCACGGTCCGGGCGGAAAGGGTGACGGCCCGACGGGTCTCGCACTCGCCGCTGCCGGCCAGCCGGCCCCGCGCGACTTCACGGTCGGCGACTTCAAACTCGACACGGACAAGGACGGCACGCCCGGCACCGACGCCGACCTCAAGAACGTCATCACCAAGGGTGCGCTGGTTTACGGCGGCTCCGCCATGATGGCGCCGGTCCAGGGCCTCAGCGCTGCGGACCAGGACAACCTGGTCGCGTTCATCCGCTCGCTCAAGCAGTAGCTGCGGCATCGGCGCTTCGCTGGAAGACCCAACGAAAAGCGTGCGCCCCGCCCTGGCTTGCCTTTGCAGGTCATCAAGGGTCCACGACGTCTCATGATCCGCCCGCGGGCGAGATCAAAAGAGACAAAACTCAGCGCGCGGTTCCGCTCGTCCATTTGGGCGAGGTCGGGCCGCGCGCTTTGCTATCCTGCGACGCAACAAAATCATGAGCATCCATCCCGATTCATCCAAGAAGAAGACCGCGCGAGCCGGTGAAACCGAAACCACAGAAACTGTGGTTGTCGGGCCGTCTTCCGTGGAACTCGCCGAATCGGGCGAAGACGAGATCGCGCCGGACGCGGTCATCGAAGCCGAAGCGATCGAGATCGAGGCGCTCGCCGCCGAGCAAAAGGAAGACGATTCCGGTTCTGAAGTGAGTGCGATAGGCGCGTCAAATGGTGCCGGTGAGGTAATCGACGTCGATGCGATGCGATCGGACGCCGACGCCGACGATCACACGGACTCGGATTCAGCCGACGCTTCGGCTGGAGACGACTTCCCCGCAGATCGCACGCGCGACGCTTCGCTCCCGATCCCAGCCGACCCGAAGGCGCCCGGCGTCGCTCAGGCCAGCGCACTCACCGCCTACATGTCCCAACTCCGCCACCACGCGCCGATCACGCGCGAGGAAGAGCACGAACTAGCAGTTCGCTGGGTCGAAGATGGGGACGCCGATGCTGCAAAGCAGCTCATCCTCTCAAACCTGCGGCTCGTCGTGAAAATTGCGATGGAGTATCGGCGAGCATGGACGAATACCCTGGACCTGATCCAGGAGGGCAATGTCGGCCTCGCCGAAGCCGTTCAGCGCTTCGATCCCTATCAAGGCGTGAAGCTCTCGTCCTACGGCGTCTACTGGATTCGCGCGTACATCCTGAAATATATCCTCGACAACATGCGCAGCGTTAGGCTCGGCACGACGCGCGCTTCCCGCAAACTTTTCTTCCGCTTGAACAAAGAAAAGCGCGAACTCGAACGGCTCGGGTATGAGCTCGAACCGAAGCTCTTAGCCGAGCGGCTCGATGTCACAGAAGACGACGTCATCGACATGGAAGCCCGACTATCTCAGCCGGACGTTTCCTTCGATGCGCCGCTGCGCAGCGACGAAGGCGACGGTATGACCTTCGGCGACCGCATGGCCGCCCCGGGTATCAGCAGCGAAGCCGTCGTGGGCGGACAAGAATTGCGCGAGGTCTTCTTGAGCAAGGTCGCGGAATTCGCAGAGAGCCTGAGCGAACGCGATCTGCAAATCCTTAACGAGCGCATCCTGGCTGACGAGCCACGAACCCTCGCCGATCTCGGTACGGAATTCGACGTCTCGCGTGAACGCGTGCGTCAGCTCGAAGCCAAACTCGTAAAACGGTTACGCGCCTATATGGAAGAAAAACTCGTCGATTTCGAATACTACGCTTCGGAGATGTCCGAATCATGAAACGCTCAATCTGTCGCGTCTTCGCACACGGGCCCCTCTCCCTCTTCACCTCCCTACTCGCAGTGTCGCTCGCTCTCTCTGTCGCCGGCTGCCCGGCATCCCTCTCGACGGACCCGCCAGAAGCCTGGGTTGAAGTTGCAGGCAAGCGTATAGCGGTGGAGCTCGCCGATACGCCTGACAAGCAACAGCTCGGCCTCGGCCAGCGAGACGCCCTCCCCTGGGGCACAGGCATGTACTTCCCCTACGAACACCCCGCCATCTACAACTTCTGGATGAAGGGCATGCGCTTCTCGATCGACATCATCTGGATCAGGAACGGCCGGATCATCGACGTCCACACCGAAGTGCCCTTCGCCCCGGGCGAGAACGGCCCCACCCTAAGGCCAAAGGAAGCGGTCGACGCGGTTCTCGAGGTCCCAGCAGGGTACGCGCGAACGCAGGGTTGGCGAATCGGCGATCGAGTCGTGCTTGAGCGCACCTCGAGCTGAAGCTCATGCCGCATTAGGCGCTTGGCCCCATCTCCTAGTCGTTAGTCGCTTAGTCGCGCCCTAACAGATACTCAACGAAGGCTAGGGTGCATCGCCCTTCGCTGCGGGCAAAGTCCAGACCGGAAACTCTCGGCGGATCTCCTCTCGAATCGCGGCATCGACACCCTCGGTATCCAGCCCCATCACTTGATGCAGTGCCTGATCGACGGAGAAGCCTCCTCCGATCAACTCAAGGAGGCGACGACGTTCCGCGACATCGGTCTTGGCATGAATGAAGCCAATGGTGACCACTGATTGCAGGTAGGCGTTGCGCGCCTCATCATCTCCGAGCCCCGAAAAGCTCTCCGCGATCGAGGAGAGCGGAATCCACGCGTCCATTTCGATATTGGCGCGGAGCGCTGCGCGCTCGCTCCTTGTGGAAACCGCAAGATTCCGAGAGCGGCGTTCGATCTGTTCGGCAAGACCTTCGTTCAGCCAATAGGGGCGATCGCCTCCAGTGACTTCGCGAAAGACGGCATGCGTGTATTCGTGAAAGAGCACGCCGCGCAGCGACTCCGTTGGATGCGCCGGCGACGCGACGTGGATTCGCCCATCGAAAAAGCCAATCGTCTGAAACGAGAAACGGTGCGCATGGGCTCGCACGTATGCAGCACGACCGTAAAGTACGACGCCGAGAGGCTCGAGCGGGGCCACCCCAAGCGAACTCGACACGTCCGTCCGTGCGTCGCGTAAATAGTCGAGTACGCGACTCGCGTAATCGTTCGCAACTTCGCCAAGACGTGCGTCGACCTGCACCCGGAAATACTCGTCGCGAATAGACTCTAGTTCGAGCGGCCCCTCGAGATGCTCAGGATCCGCAAGCCGCCGTTCGTCCTCAATGGCCGCAAGTCGCTCAACGGCCTTCGCACGCCATGCTTCCAAGTTCGGCCCAGCCGAATCGAGGAAGCGACGCAGATGATGTTCGGCCGTCGTAAATCGGCCACGTGCCCGCGCGAGCACCGCGAGATACCAATGGGCTTCCGCCCGGCGCGCATCTAGACGAAGTACGCCCCTGAGCGTTGAGTCCGCGCGCGCAACTTCCCCGCGTTTCAAATCCGCGAGCGCACCGCGCAGCAGCCGATTCACGCGATCCTTACCGAAGCTCGCCTCACCCGGCGAGACGGTCGGCCCGACGAGCCCATCATCCCATACCGCACGAAGCGTCTCCACTTCACTCTCATCAACCGCATTCGCCTGACCGGGTCCCGCTTCGGGGTCATCGCTGAAATGTGTAACACCCCGGTCGTCGACCCAGACTCGGATTTCAGCACTCGCGTGGACGCCTAGGAATAAAGACGAAGCCAAAACGGCGACGAATAGAATCCGCGACCATAATGCAAGTTCGGGGAGCAACGAATCGCGCGGAGAGGGTTCGCAGGAGCGGGCCGGTCGAAGCCGACGAAGAGGAGTCATGGGGCCTTCATCGGCTCGCCAAGATTCCCGCTTGAAGCCGGCGCGCCGTGACACTGCGGAGATGGCAAGCCGACCGGAAGCGCCAGAAGATTGCCGGGGCGCTGCGCGTGGCTGCGCAGGACCGAGAACCAAGCGCCACTCACAGCTGCGGCCTAGCTCAGCGCGTCTTGATCGCTTCACCGGCCAGATGTCCGAGCTCCGGCACGATCAGCTTATCCAGCGCCAGCTTAACGGCACCGCGCGAGCCGGGAATCACAAAGACGACCTTGCCCTCTCGCAGACCTGCAACCGCGCGAGA
The DNA here is from genome assembly GCA_041440805.1 of Myxococcota bacterium. Classification (GTDB taxonomy): domain Bacteria; phylum Myxococcota_A; class UBA9160; order UBA9160; family UBA4427; genus UBA4427. The sequence continues at coordinate 34,289 of JASDVF010000010.1, forward strand.
AAGCAGCGCAGCCGAGCCTATGTCCTCGTAGGAGAGCATTCGGAAGAGTTCCCCGAAGCCCGGAATCACCCTTTCGAGTTCTGGCTCGACCGTGTCCGGGGTGACGTCGCGGGGGGCAACGCCGGTTCCCCCCGTAAAGATGATGGCCCGAGCGCCCTCGGTACAGAGCGCTTCCGCGAGCGCGTTTCGAATCGCCTCCGGCTCGTCCGGCACGATGCGACGCCCTAACACCTGGTGATTCGCTGCCACGAGCATCTCTTCGACGAGTGCGCCGCCGGTATCGGTCTCTAGGCTTCGCGTATCGCTGACTGTGACGATGAGCGTCGGCACAGACGCAGGCGCCGCTGTTCTATGATGATGTTTGTGATGGGAGGGCTTATGCCCGCTCTCTTCGCTCATGCTTTGCCGCCCGGGTTCACATTCATCGTCGCGACACACCGAATGCTAGGCATGATCATCGACCCAGTAGGCGCCGTCAGTCGCGACTTCCCGCTTCCAGATCGGCACTGTCACCTTCAGCGTGTCGATCGCGAATTCGCAGGCATCGAAGGCTTCCCCGCGATGGGCCGAAGCCGCAATCACGATCACTGCGGCATCTCCGATCTCGAGTCGCCCGATACGATGTGCAATCGCGACGCGCGTTCCAGGCCACTTCTCAACCGCTTCGTCGACGATCTTCTCCATCTCTTTCTCAGCCATCGCGGGATAGGCCTCGTATTCGAGATGCTCGATCGTCTGACCTCGGGCGTGATTGCGAACCCGGCCGATAAACGAGACAACGCCTCCAGCGTCCGGACCCTCGACCCGTGCGGCAACTTCCGCTTCATCCAAGGGCAGTTCGGAGATCGTGCAGCGCTTCACGGCGCCATCGCCGCCGGCGACCGGGGGCAGGAACGCCACCTCGTCACCGTCCTCGAGCACGTCGTCGGCCTGCGCCATTTCCGTATTGATGGAGGCGGCCAAGCGATCGCCGAGCTTCTCGACGACGGGATTCCGCTCAGCGAGCCAGATCCGGAGATCGGCCACGCTGGCACCGTCGGCCAGCTCCACTTCGAGCTTTGAAGTCCCGGCGGCTTCGCGCACAGAACCAAATAGAAGGAGATTGATTTTCATGGGGGCCGAAGCCTACCTCCCTCGGCACTTTGTCTCAAATCGAATTCTTTACCCCTCGATGTCAGGAAATAGATCCACCCTGAGGCCGGTGTGACCTCGATCACATCGAGTAGAAGGCTCCTTACCGACAGTTTTAAAAACATACGATCAAACCTAGTGGTTACAGGGATTTCACCGGTTAGATCGCTTTGCCTCTCTCGGATCTCCTCCCGCTACATCGAAGCATCTCGATCAAGAGATGGATGAGATTCGTAGGAAACGAAACGCCGAGAACGTGGGCCAAATGGAGGGCTCGTGATCAAGCGAAGCTCTTTTCAAAATGACCAAGCTGTAATCACACCGAACGGCTCGCGCCGAAGCGCGACAGGCCGACGGCTCCCCGTAACCGCAGCCCCCGGACAGTTCATATTCGCGTGCGTATTTCTCGTACTCTCGACTTTGCTGGGTTGTGGCGCAGCCGGCGGTGGCAGTGGCCCTTCTGGTGCTGCGGTCGACGCAGCCATCTCCGTCGATCCTGTCTACCTCGAGCCCGGCCTAACATCCGCCACGCTCGGATGGACCGCATCTGAAGGCGCCGTCAATAACTATATGGTCTTCGAAGCTCGCAACGGCTCGATGTTCCAGTTCAGCACGATCACGGATCAGCCGGCGATTCAGATCTCGGGTGAAGCGGGTGACCGCGTTCAGATCACCGTGATCGCGGTCAACAGCAGCGGCGATATGAGCGAACCCTCACCGCCCTCGCCCCCGGTAATTTTCCAGGAACCGATGCAGGCCGCGGCCGCGCGCGCCGTCTCACTCGGCGGTGCTCTGAGTGCTCCCGGACCGGCGCTTGATCCCTCCGAACAGACTCTCGCGGATACGAACGACTCCGCGAATAACGATCAGAACGACGACACTGAAGACAGCACCCAAGAAGACGATGCAACGAAAACACGGGCACGCCTCGCTCAGTCCGTCCGCGCCCTCTTGCTAGGTGGCGACACACGCCTCCCCCAGTCGGGGCTCACGACGCCTGCACAGAGCTGGCTCCAGGCTCACGTTGACGCCGAAATGGTCGCGGGCGTATCGCTTGCTGGCACGGGCCGCTCGAATGCCGATGACCTGCGTGAAATTGTCTGGCGGGATCAATCGGGGCAGCTCTTCCTTTCGGACGGCGCTGCAGCCCTCGAAACCGAAGACCTGCCGTCAACCTTTGAAGAGGCGCTCCGCTTGCGAGCCACCGAGCGCTTCGTCGGCCTCGCTGACTTCGACGGTGACGGACGTGGCGATTGGTTGATCGAAGACACTGCGACTGGAGAAAACTGGATCGTGAATGGCGCGAACGCCACCATCAATCCGGCGACCGGTAGCCTCGACACCGCTCTCGCTGGTTACGGCGATTTCGACGGTGACGGACGGGCTGAACTTCTCTGGCAGACCGAGGACGGCTTTCTTTCACTGACGCGCCCCGGCGACCTCTCCCCAAGCCTCACGCCGCTCGACGTAGCACCCGAAGGCTTCGCGCTTCTCGCGGTCGCGGACTTCGACGGCGACGGACGCGACGACCTCCTCGGACGCGGTGCGAACGGCGGCCTTACCCTGGCCATGACGCCTGCATCTCCGTTCTTCACGGACTCGGTCGTCCTCAAATGGCGATTGGGATCCCAGGACCTGAGCGACGCGCTTGACCTCGTAGCCACAGTCGATGTCGACGAAGACGGCGCAGCGGAGATCGCTTGGCTCAACGGCGACACGGTCGAAATCTGGAATGCCGTGAGCGGCTTCGAAAGCCGGATCGCACTCTAGAGCCTCGAGGGCTCCGCCTGAGCCTCGGGCGCTCCGCCTAAGCTTGGTCCTCGTTCACAGTCTCCGTGCCGGTG
>JASDVF010000010.1:37363-65861 GCA_041440805.1 Myxococcota bacterium
GAGCCTCGGGCGCTCCGCCTAAGCTTGGTCCTCGTTCACAGTCTCCGTGCCGGTGCACCTATGGACCCAGTATGAGTCAAGCCGGGGAGCTACCGCCGCCCGCACACGAAGCCGGCGAGTCATGGCTCGATCGTATGCGCCCGGCCATCATCGCCGACGGCGGCAATGTCGCACTGTTCTCCGTCGACCGAGTTTCCGAGACCAGAAACGAGAGTGGCCCCGCCCGCCGCATACTGTACGCGAAAGACAGGGCCGGCCCCCATACTCAATACGCGCGTCTCTAGGGACGCGACTTAATTCGTTAGTTCGACGAGCCACCGCCGTTCGAGGCGCCACCGTCGGACGATTCCTTCGAGGCGTTCTGCGCCTTCCCGGATCCACTGATCTTGCCCATCTTGAGGCTGCCGTTGAGCTGCGCGCCCTCTTCCATAATCACGCTAGGGGCTTCAAGGTCGCCGCTCACGCGGGCCGTCTTGTGCAGAACGATCTGCTCAGACGCATGGATATTTCCCTCGACGAGACCGCTGATAACCACGCAAACCGAATTGATGGTTGCCATGATCTGTCCGGACTCGCCGACAATCAAAGTATTATCACTTGAGATCTCACCGCTGAAGGTGCCATCGATCCGCACAGTGTCTTTAAACGAGAGCTTGCCCTCGAACTCAGAACCCTGATCGATGAATGCTGTGAGATTCCCGAGACCCCCTGATGCGCCGCCAGAGGAGCTCGCGCTCCCCGCCGGTGCAGAAGATGCTCCCTCGCTTTTTCGACCAAATCCGCTCATAGCCATTACTGGGTCGTGCCTCCATGAATTGCCTGACTCCCTTCATATCGACGCAATCAACCGGCAGCTTGAGATCATTCGACCTGGAATAGGCCTTCGGCTGCTGCGTTCGCCACGCGGTCTGCGCGGTCATGACGCGAGGGCTGCGGGCTCGCTAGACTGAGCCACAATGCAAAGCGAAGCCCACAGGGAGAATGTTCCAGCGGAAATCCTCCGGCGCTCGATCGGAAACGACCGAGTGCACTCCTCCTATCTTTTCACGGGAACGGGGCAGCTTCCCGCGACGACCGCTCAGGTATTTGCCCGAGCACTCGTGTGCCGGAATGCCGATCGCGGAGAGGTCTGTGAGTCCTGCGATGCCTGCCATCGATCCTATGAAGATCCGGAAGGCACGCCCATCGTTCTCGATGGCAAGGGCAAGCGCGGGCCCACCCATAGGCACATAGGGGACCACCCCGATCTGCTTTGGGTCGAACGCGGCGACGGCGATACCCGCATAACGATCGGTCAGATCCGAGACATTCAGATCGCGCTCCGCCTCGGCGCCAATGAAGGTGGCCGGCGCGTAGCGGTGATTTCTGGCGCGGAGTGGATGAACCCTCAGGCGCAAAACGCGCTCCTGCGACTCCTTGAAGAACCACCTTCGGACACGAGCCTCATTCTGGTTGCCAGTCGCGCCTCGGCGATCATCGCCACGATTCGCTCTAGGAGCGTCCGCATCCGCTTCGAAGACGAGAGCGCAGTTGGTTTGCGTGATTCCGAAACGCCAGCCGAAGTCGCCGAGATCGTGCAGGTGCTCGATGATCTGCGCGGACAATCTGTCGGCCAGCTTCTGGACTTCGCGGAGCAGTATCGCGGAGCAAGAGCGACCGCCGCGGAAGGCGTCACGGAATTGATAGACGTTTGCGCGGAATGGCTCCGCATGGAAGTGAAAGACCGCGTCGGTCGGGGCGAAACCCCGACCACACGTAGCCTCGATGCGCACAGAAGCCTGCAACAACTTCGCCGCGACCTCGTTCAGCGAAACGCCAACCCACAGATGGTCGCCGAGCGGCTGCTGCTTGGGCTTCGGGACGCGGTCGCTTAACAACTCGCCCCAAGCCAGATCATTCCCAGCCCAGCGCCCATTTCGGCTGCGATCAGAAAGAGAAACCTCGCTTATGTGGTTAGACAGCCATTGCCATGTCACCGCAAACCGCTTCGATGACGACCGAGCCGCCGTACTCGAGCGAACCTTCGCAGGCGGCGTGGATGAAATCGTCTCGATCGGGTCAGGCTACGGCCTCTCAGGGAACGCGCAGGCCATCGCGCTCGCGGAGAGCGACCCCCGAATCTGGGCGACAGTCGGAGTCCACCCGCACGAAGCGGAAGAGCTCGATGACGAGAATCGTGCAGCGATTCGCGAGGGGCTCGCCCACGATCGCGTGGTCGCCCTCGGCGAATGTGGCCTCGACTATCACTACATGAATTCCCCGCGCGAAATCCAGCGAAGCGTCTTTGCGGAACAAGTTGCTCTGGCGCGGGAACTCGATGTCCCGGTCTCCATTCACGTGCGAGGCGATGAACCGAATGCCTATGACGAGCTACTCGATATCTGGATCGCCGAGGGCAACGACGAAATCGAAGGCGTTCTCCACTGCTATTCGGGCAACCTTCCCTTCGCGAAGCGAGCGATGGAGCATGGCTTCTACGTCTCTTTCTCCGGAATCGTCACGTTCAAAAAGAGTGAAGACTTGCGCGAAACCGCACGCGGCATCCCCCTCGATCGCTTGATGGTCGAAACCGACGCCCCCTTCCTCGCGCCCCAGGGTCATCGCGGACGCCGTAATGAGCCGGCCTGGGTCGCCGTCGTAGGAGAAACCTTGGCCGAGCTACATGACGTCCCGGTCGAGACAATTGCCGAACACACCACGGCGAATGCACGCCGCTTCTACCGACTTCCGCGCTAGTTCGCGGCGATACTCCGGAGCACCATCCATTCATGCCGCTTTCGGTCCATGATCCAGACCTTTCTCAGCGCCTCACCCTCGCCCGGATGCTCGCGCGAAGGGCCGGGGCACTCCAACGCGAACGCTACGAGACCGGCCTCACCATCGACACCAAGAGCGCCGCGATCGACCTGGTCACAGAAGTCGATCGCGCCTGCGAAGCCTTGATCGTTGACGGAATAGAAGGCGCCGACCTCGGAGACGCCATCCTCGCAGAAGAAGGCCATGGCGAAGACAGCGATGCGCCCTACCGGTGGATCATCGACCCCCTGGACGGCACCACGAATTTTGCCCACGGCTTCCCACGCTTTTGCGTCTCGATCGGAATCGAACGAACGAAGCCCGGCGCCGAACCAGAGCGCGTGATCGGCATCGTCTACGACCCTCTCCTAGACGAATGCTTCGAAGCGGTTCTCGGAGAAGGCGCCTTTTTGGGCGAACGGCGATTACAGGTGACGCAGGAACCCGAGTTAGGCCGCTCGCTCGTTGCGACCGGATTTTCGTACGATGTCCACGAGACCGACGACGACAACCTGGCAAGCTTCCGCAACGTCGTGAAAACGGCTCGCGGCATTCGTCGCGACGGCAGCGCCGCCCTTGATTTGTGTTATGTGGCCGCAGGCCGGCTCGATGCCTACTGGGAGCTGAAGCTTCACCCCTGGGACGTCGCTGCCGGATTTTTAATCGTCGGGGAAGCAGGCGGCCGCGTCACCGACTTAAGAGGCGGCCCCGCGGACCGAAGCGGGCGCGAGGTCGTATCGAGCAACGCCCTAGTTCACGACGCACTGCTCGCGCAGCTCGTTTTTTAACCTGTACCTAGCCTGCGCCTAACCTTCACCAAGGTCCAATCCGTCTAGAGGATCTACGTCGAGCGGCTCACTGGCGTCTTCGCCTTCCGCCACTTCATCAGCGCCGTCAGTCGAAACGTCGACTTCGAAATTTTTCAAGTAGGCACTCTCTGAAACCGGCAAGCCCGCAGCCGACGCAGCTGAAAGTCGAAACACTTGCGGGCGGTCTCCGCGCTGCACGAGGAGACGACCACCAGAATCGATGCGACCGAAGCGGAGATCGGCGAGGGTCACGACTGGCCCGCCGGCATCCGCTCCGCCTTCGACGTTGATTCGTGCCCGCGGAGGCGAGAGCCCCATCCCCCCGAGCTCATTCGGCCCCATTTCCTCCGCGACGATCCCGTCCGCATCAAGGCTCGAAAGCAACCGCACGAGCTCTGAGATCGCGTCCCGGTCGAGAAGGCGATCAGCGCTCGACCAGCCCGCCTCTTCAAGCGTGGCAACGACACGGAGCGGTACACGGCCCTCATTCTCGACCGGGGCTGCGAAGCTGAATTCCAGACGGCGTGCCGAGGCAAGATCGAATTCCGCGAGCCTCTTGAATCGGTAGCGCTCCAGATCCTTGGGGAAATCGTCAAGTCGCTCGGCGGCGATTGTTGCCCAACGTCCCTCCGGTCCCTCGATGATGCGGCCGCCGGACACGAGACCGCCAATCCGGACGCGTCCTTCGAGCGCCGATTCGGTTCCAGTCGCCGTTAGGCCGATTGCTTCCGCTGGGTCTTCAGGATCGAGTGTCCAGTCAAATTCAATTTCGGTTTGTAGGAGTGCGGCGGCCGCAGCGGGCGTTCGCTCATCGACAAAGCCGGATGCCCGGAGATAGATCAAATTCGAGAGCAGCTCGCGAATCATTGACTCGTCCGCTTGCGCCCTAATCGGTGCAGCTACCCACCACGCCCCGTCTTCGCCCCGCGCAAGGTCGACCACAAACGGCTCGCCAGAACTCTCTGCGCCTGTGCCGCCTTGCGGCCATGCAATCCGAAGCCGGCGCACCCGCGCGCTCTCGACCGAAAAGAGGCGACGATCGCGGAGGTCATTCAGGTTTCGATTGAACGCGTTCACGCGGTAGCTCGCGACGTAAGCAACCTCAGCGTTTCCGGCGTTTCCGGCAACGCCCCCATCGCCTAGGCGGGCAACATAACGATGGCCGCCAACCGGCGTCGAGCGCCCGATCCGCAGGCCATGTTCGTCGCCACCGACTTGAAATCGCACGACGGTCGCGGACGCCCCCAAGCCGAAACCGTTCAAATCGGCGGACTCACCGACGGTCCCTTCACGTGGCATGTCGGCCAGAGCACTCGCAATTGCATCGAGAGCCGTCGCCTCCGCTCGCGCCTCGACTGGCGATGTCACCCACCACCGCCCGTTACGCCGCTCGAACGTCGCCGAGACGCCGTCGAGCGTAACGAGTGAAACAGAGTCGATCGCCGTCGCATCGAAACCCGAATGAATCTTCGCGGCCTCATCTGCGGCAGCCCGACGATCCATGTCGCCTTCGATTTCATTGACGTAGACGAAGAGACCTAACGCGATTGCGACGATCGCCAGAATTCCGGTGATGCGCGGACTCAAGTTGCCCCCGGCGCCTTCCGGCGAAGCCACCATGTCAGCACGCCGAAGACCGCAATCGCTTCAGGCAATACAAAGAGCGATAAATATTGGATCCGGCGAAACTCATCCTGGGACATTTGAAAGCTCGATGCGCGAGACACGTTTGGACGGACTGTGATCTGTGAAAGATCTCCCGCCAACCAGTTCACCGAATTCACGAAGAGATCCTTATTGCGTAAAGCATCAAGGGTTTCGTTGGATGCGAAATCGGAATCGCCGAAGACGACGAGACGTCCTTCGGCAACCCGCTCGGCATCAGTCTCATCGCTCCCATGAACGTTGTGGGCCGCCGGCGGTATCCCCGCAGCCCGAACCGAGCCCGCCACGGCGATGCCGACGGGACCCATCACATCGAGTTCATCGTATTCAGCTCGCCCGGAAGCTCGCCAGCCCTCGAGGTCTCGCTCAGCCCATGATTCTTCGCCCGTCTTCGCGAGCACGGAGAACCGTGCAGCCGTCGCTTCAACGAGTTCAATACTCCGCACCATCGGGAAGAGCGCAGGCTCACGGAGAGGCGCCGTGATCGGATGAGAACCGTCGTATTCCTGGGCAATCGGCGTCGTGGCCTGCCCAAAGACCGCGAGCGCACGATCAACCACCACGTCGTCGCCCATCAATACGCCCCATTCTTCGAGCAGAGCGTAGAGATTCGTCTGTGCGCGAGGATCGATCGCCACGAAGAGCCCGCCGCCGCCCTCGACATAACGCCTGAGTGCCGCGAGTTCGCCCTCGAGCAAAGGCCGGGTCGGCCCAGCTACGATCACCGCAGAGGCATCCGCCGGCACATCTTCCATGCTGGCCAACAAAAGCGGTTCGACCGCGTAGGTTTCGTTCACGAGCGCATCCGCCGCACGACCGAAACTCTCGGGGCCTCCCGCAAAGGTCCCCTCCTCGCCCGGAAGCGGGGTGATGCCGCGTTCGTTATGCCCCACCAGGAAGTAGACCTTCTTGCCCGTGCTCTTGACCAGCTTCACGAGTGCGTTCGTGATGTCCGGCTCGGAGAACTCCGAGAGCGAAGTTGATTCCCCGCTCGACACAGTGAAACGCACGACGCCCGCAGCCAACTCTTCTGTCGTTAGGCCGAGCGCATCGACCAGGCCGGGCTCCGAGTTCGGATCGACATAACGAACCTTCACGCGTTCCGAGGCGAACACATAGCGATCAAGCAGGCCTGCGATCGGCGGCGATTCTGACTCATTAAAGAAGGCCGTGATTTCCACGTCTTCCTCGAGGCCCTCAAGAAGCTCTGTCGTCTGCGGAGCGAGTGTATGCACGCCCGCCTCACTCACGTCAAAGCGCGTGTGGTACCGAGTTGAGAGAAAGCCGAGAAGGCCGAGGATCACAATCCCGAGCAAAGCTCCGACGATCGCACTCGTGCCGTATTTGCCCGCGCGACGCCCGCCGCCGGAGCGCACACGCTCGCGAAGGGAATCGAGACTCATAAAGACTGCTGCGCCCAAGAGCGAAACGCCGACGACGAGATTGCCGAAGATCCAAAGCGGATCTGTAAAGGGCGAGAGAAGCGCCATCAGCGCCGAGAGAATCCCGAAGCCGATCGCAACGACCCCGAGCCCTGCAAGTAGAGCTGCCGTACCCGTCATCTATCGCCACCTCGCCGATTCGATCACCGTCTTTGACAGCAACAAGAAAACCGCACTCGAAATCACGAAATACGCGAGATCCGCCGTGTCGACCAAGCCCTTGAGCATTCGGTCGACATGACTCCCTGTGGACATCCAGCGCACCGTCTGCGCGATTCCGGACTCACGCCCCAGGCCGCTTCCAGCCATCGAGATATCGATGATGAAAGGCAGCATCATGCCCAGCATGACGAGCAACACCAAGGTAAACACGAACGCGATCAGCTGACTTCGCGTGACCGAGGATGCGAAGATGCCTACCGCCACGTACGTGATGCTCACGAATAACAAGCACAGCACCCCGGAAATCGTCTTGCCCAGTTCAGGCTCTCCGTACACGAAGAGGATGGCGGGAAAAAATGCCACTATCGCCGTCATCACTGTGACGAAGCCGGCGCCCGCGAGGAATTTCCCGAGGACGATGTCCCAGATTGAAATTGGACTCGTGAGCAGGAGCTCGTCCGTGCCGTTCGCCTTCTCACTCGACACGAGCCCCATCGTCACCGCCGGAAGCAGGAAGAGCAGAATCACCCACATCGATCCAATGAAGGGCTCGATGAGCTCATCGTTCAAATTCATCAGCTCGATCTGCTGAAACATTTGATACTGCTGGAGCTGAATGAGTCGCTCCTGAAAACCGATCAAGCTTGCTAGGAAGAACGTTCCCGCAATCACCGACCACAACGTCAACACCACGTAGGCCACCGGTGAAACGAAGAGCGATCGCAACTCCCGGGAAGCAATCGTTAGCGTATGAGTCATGCCGCCTCCCCTTCCGCGCCCGGTTCGATCGCTTCGTCTCGGGTCATCACTCGTGTAAAGACTTCCTCGAGCGAAGTCCCGCCGCCGGTCAATTCCGTCAGTGGTTGATCGAGCACCTTGCGGCCGCGGTCGAGCAGAATCACGCGCTGACAGATCGCATCAACCTCGGCCAGGATATGAGTCGAGAGCAGAACTGTCTGTCCGCCGGTCGCCGCTAGCCCCTGAATCAGCGAACGAATCTCGCGAATCTGAATCGGGTCGAGACCCACGGTCGGCTCATCGAGGACGAGCACCTTGGGTTCGTGCACGATGGCCTGCGCGAGGCCGACGCGTTGGCGATAGCCTTTGGAGAGCTGGCGAATCTCGCGACCGCGAACGTCGAGCAATCCGCAGCGACCGAGCGCACGCTCGACCGCTTCTTTGCGCGAGCGACGCGGAACGTCCTTCAGCCTCGCCACGAAATCGACGTAACTCGCAGGCGTCATTTCCGGATAGAGCGGCGGCGTCTCGGGTAAATAGCCGATCGCTCGCCGCGCATTCGTGGCATCACTGAAGATGTCGTGCCCAGCGATCCGCGCTTCGCCGTCCGTCGCAGGAATAAATCCCGTCAACATACGCATAGTCGTCGTTTTTCCGGCGCCGTTCGGCCCTAGGAACCCCACGACTTCGCCAGGCATGACCTCGAAGTCGAGCCCGCGCACGGCCTCGAAATCGCCGTATCGCTTCGCCAATCCTGCGACTTCAATTGCGGGCGAATTGCCCTGCTTCTGTGTTGAACTTTCGTTCGACAATGGATCCGACCCCCTCGTATCGATCGTCATATGATTCGCCGGGCCGAATCGATTCGGCCAGCGTTCGTGCCTAATACCTGAAATCTCGTACTAGGGTTCTCGCACGCCAGACGGTGCGCTCATCCCGTTCATAAATATATCGACCACGGTTTTTGCGTGGCGAGTCCACATGGGCCCCTCGTCAGACTGAACATCAGAGGCCTCCTCAGGCTGAATCAATTCCAACACCCGACTCGTCACCACGATGTCCACTGCACCAACGAAGACATAACACGCCAGTTCCGGATCGAGTTCCGCGCGCAATTCGCCATTCGTCTGCCCATCGCGCAAAATCCCCGCAATCACGCGGAAGAGCTCACCGACGACCTCGACCCGCTCGGGTGTGAGCATTCTCTGCGTCCGTTGAATCTCGAAGATCAGGACCTTGACCCATTCGGGACGGGCATTGTGCTCGCCGAGTACGACAGCCGCGATCGAAAGTAATTTTCCTTCGACGGGTCCGTCATCTTCCGCGATCTCGCGAACCGCCCCAATGAACTCATCCCAGCGTTCTAAGAAGATCGTGTCGAGGATCTCTTCTTTGTTCTTGAAATAGTGATAGACGAGTCCGTAAGCTATACCCGCGTGCTTAGCGATGTCCGAGATACGAGTGTCGTGGTAGCCCTTGTCTGCAAAGACCTTAATCGACGACTCTATGATCAGCTTGCGCTTCTCCCCCGCCAACCCCTTCTTCTCGCCAGAACTACGAGGGCGTGGCGCGCGATCCTGATCGGCGCGTTTCACTTGCGGCTGCGCTTCATCGCGTCGTTGGGTCTCGGCCATGGGGAGTCGTTATTCCAGCGTGCCAGCGTACGAGCGTGGCGGGTTCCGCATCAGGATCATCATCGGGTCCCCCTTGCGGGGCCCTACTCGGCCCAGAAGTCTGGCTGAAGCGCGTCCGTCTCGCCATCACTCATCTGTGCTTTTCATCGACCCCGCCCCCGCTTCCAAGTTCGCCCCGGTCGCCGGAGCCGGATACCCTCCCCCACTCCACTCGAGGACTAGAAGCTGCGCATCGCGATCGTGATTGAACGCTTCGTTCCCGGCGCCGGCGGCGTTGAGAATGTCGCATGGCAAGTGGCCCATGAACTCGCCCGACAGGGCGAAGAGATCACTCTGATCACGCGCGACGCGTCGACAGATACGCAGCTCGCGACTGAGATCGTCCCAGTGCCCACCTTTTGGCAGCCCCTGCGGATTAGCCGCTTCTCCCTAGGTGCTGCCGACCGGACACGCCCGCCGCGATTCGATGTAGTTCACTCTTTCTCCCACACGCGACACCAGGATCTCTTTCGCGCGGGCGGAGGTAGCCAGCGCGATCACCTGCGACGTAACTTCGAAGGCTTCGCGCGGGCCTATCGTCACGTCTCGCCGCGTTACCGAGTGCGCCTCGACACTGAGCGCCACGTATTCGAGCGCTCTTCTCAGCGCATCCAGTGCAGCTCAAGCCTCGTCTCTCGCGCACTCATGACGGATCACGGCGTCTGCGCGGATCGGATCTTCATGCTTCCCAATGCAGTCGACGCCGGCGCATTCTCGAGCCATGAGGCCATCGCGGCAGGCCAACAGCTTCGTCAAGACCGCGCACCCACGGCGAGAAGCGTCTGGCTCTTTACGGGATCCGGCTGGCATCGCAAAGGACTCGCCACCGCGCTCGGGGCCTTCGCAAAGGGAGCCGACGCAGACGACCGATTCTGGATCGCTGGGCGAGACGAATCGGCACCGTGGCAAAAACGAACCCACGCCCTCGGCATCGCCGATCGCGTCGACTTTCTGGGAGAATGGAGCGAGATGCCCGCGCTCTATCAAGCAGCCGACGCCCTCCTTCTCCCAACCCGCTACGACCCCTTCGCAAATGTGACTCTCGAGGCGGCGGCCGCCGGGCTCCCGATCATCACGAGTGCCGGCAACGGGGCGGCGGAGTGGTTAGGCGAGGCAATCCAAGTCATGGATGAAGATGCGGGGCCTGCAGAGTACGCCGAAGCGATGAAGACTCTTCGGGACGGAGAAACGAAGCATTCACGTGGGGCCGATCTTGCTCGACATGCGAGACAATACGATTGGCCCCATCATGTCGAGGCGCTGCGTGAGGAATACGCGCGCATCGTCTCAAGCAGAACGAGAACGGCATCATGAGCCGAAAGGAACGCGGCAGCGCAATGAAGATCGAATGGAAAGCTGGGGCACCCGAGCTGAAAGAGGCCATCGAGGCGGCTCTGCCCTCCGCGATTGAGCGTGATGTGCCTGTACATCAGAGCTCAATGCGTGCGCTCTACCGGCTGCCGCTCCAAATGGGAGATGCTGCAACCGCATCGCCTAGCGCAGCCCGAGAAGTCATGATCAAGCTCTACACGCCACGCGGCGGAATGCGCGGCCTGCGTGACCGAGCAAAGAAGCGCGTCGGCCGTTTTGCCGCGGATCGCGAATGGAACGCGCTCGCGGAAATGCAGCGCCTCGGCCTCCCGGCCCCGACGCCGCGAGCGCGAGGCCGGATCCAGGGCGGATCTGAATTCGTCGCAATGGAGGTGATTCAAGGAGAGCCCCTCGCCGTCGCGCTTGATCGAGAGATGATGCGAATGGACCGGGCTGAGGGCGACGCTAACGCCGACCCCGGGCTCGCAATGCTCGTGCGCCTTTCGGACAGCGTGCACGCGCTTCATCGCCTCGGCTTCGTGCATGGCGACTTACATGCCGGAAATATCCTCGCAAGTCCGGAGCGACTCGTCCTCATCGACCTTCAAAGACTGTGTCCTCTAGAAAGCAACGAAGCGCGACTCGCCGATTGGGCCCGACTCTGCTTCTCTCTTGAGCGAACGACGAAACGTGAAGGGGCCGCCGCCGAGCTGCGCAGCCTCGCTGAGCTTGGCCCCGAGTTGGATCAAGCGATGACCGAGTTTCTCGCGGACCACCAAAGGGGTCGCGTTCGCCGCTTCCACCATCCAGGCGGCGCGTGGAAGCGTCTGCGCGTCTCGGCATTCGGAACCGCGTGGGTAGACACCTCTGCTGAATCGCCACTGGACGCCGACGCGCTCGGCCAACTGCTGTCCGAGGATCGCGCCGAAGGCGAAATCGACGTGCGGCGAGACGGACGTGTGCGGATCTGGACGGCGACGGCTGCTTCGCGACGCTTTGTTTGCAAGCGGGTTGATGCGGGATCGGCTTCACGTGCGGTCGCCGACATTTTTAGAGGAAGCTCGGGCGAGCGTGCCTTTCGCCTCGGCCAAGCCGACTCGCTCATTTCCAGCCGAGCCGCTCACCCTGTCGCCTGGGTTTCACGGAAGACTCTGGGCATCCCTCGGACGAGCTGGTTAGTGATGGAGCACGTCGGCGAAACTGATCTCGATGCCTTTTGCCCGGCATCTCCGACGGAAGCGCGCAACGTTAGTTTCGCTCTCGTCGACTGGATCGCGGAGCAACACGCGCGCGGTCTAGGCCATGGCGATTTAAAAGCGGGCAACCTGCGCATCGCCCTCGAAGGCGACACCCCGCGCTTTTACCTAGTCGACCTGAATGACCTAACAGGTCCCTCGAAGGTCGATGAGGCGGATCGGATCGCCGCGCTCACGCAGCTGAACGCGGCGCTCGACGAGACACAGTTCGAGGCATCCCTGCGCAGGCAAGCGCTCGCCCGTTACGCCGAGCGATTACCCTTCAGCCAATCACTAGACAACGTGATGAGGGCCATCGCGCTCGCGAGTGTCGATCGCCACCATCGCTGGCAGGGCATCGACTGCGACTGCGTCAACTCGGTTTAGAACAGTTCAAGAAGGCTTGGCCGTCCGTCTACCGACTAGCCTGCTTTATCCTGATTTAGTCACCGTCAGCCACTGGTAGTAGCTCGAGGAACCGGGGACGCTGCCGCGATCGCCGGGCGCGTACTCGATCGTCGACTCCGCAGGTGCCGAGTCGATGATCTGGCGGAACGCTTTGATCTTCCGCTCGGGATCTTCCGGGTTCAACCCGTGGAAGACGATGTCGACGCGCTCCTTGGTAGACATTACGTTGAGGACTAAGGTCGCGAGCGTGAACAGCTTACCGATCCCCTCAACCGCTTCGACCGCGAAGCGCGGGATCTCACAATCAGCTAGTTCGAAGCCGAATTCCAAACGCATAATGGGACTCCCGGATGTCGGCGCGCTGGGCGTCACATCGGTGTGCGAAGCGGCGCAGAGTCGCGCCGGCTTATGAGACTGTCAAGACAAAAGTGCTAGTTGGAGAACGAGTTCTCGCCCGCGCCCGTGTGGCTACCCTGGGCCTTTAGGCTGGCGATCTGGACCTGCAGCTCTTCGAGACTAATAAGGCCCTTTTCGATCAAGAGCTGAGTGATCGCCTTTGTGACGATGCGGGTCTTCTCTGTCTCCTCAACAGACCGCGCGACATCGTCGAGCAATCCGTCGGGCAGCTTCGCAATCGGCGCCGCGACGAGCGGGGCCGCTTCGACTCGTTTAGGTGCCGGAGAGGGTCTGGTTGGTGGCGTTGATTCTGGCTCTGCCGCGGGCTGCGCGGTCACCTGTGCCGGCTCCTGCTTAAACTCGACCTGGCGCGCGCGCGATAAGGGCTGCGCGATTTCTTGCTCGATCGACGTGATCGGCTCGGCTGGGGCGTTGCCCGGCTGAGACGATGCGTCGGTCACGACACGCAGACTCGCCGGGCTCATGGGCTCGCCGGTTCGGAAGGGATCGGCTTGCGGCGTGCTGCCGTCTCGACCGTGGTAGTACCGTTCAATGGCTTCGCCGAGCTCGCTCGGGCCGACCATGACGGGACGAATTTCTATCCCCGTTCGAAAACAGAGATCATCAAGGACAGCGAGATCCGAAGGATCTTCCATGCCCAAGTAGAGCTGACCGTTCGGTCCGTCGTCCTTCAGGAAGAGCGGGATCACACCATGCTTCGACGCAAGTCGCGCGGGCACAAGAGCGATCACTTCCGGCAAAATTCGCTTGCCGGCGAGACTCGCGACAGGCAGATCGAGCTGCTTCGCGAGCGCGCGGATCAGGTGGCCCTCTTCGACCATACCCATCTTGATGAGCGTAACGCCAAGACGTTTCCCCCATCGCGACTGCTCTGCGAGCGCGGCAGTCAGCTGCATTTCATCAATGATGCCGGCGGAGACAAGGATCTCTCCAACCCTAGGTCGATCTCGCATGGGTCCCCTCTCAGGACAGCCATCGACAAATTCTCCGAGCAACATGAGGCACAAGTCCCCGGAACGTGAAGCAAAGCAGGGCGCTACGTCAAAGTGCCCCTCAGCAAAATCCCTATCCCCGGTCAGGAAATTGCGGTGCCGTCCGGAGAGAGGAAGCAACGGCTCGCACCCGCCTCGATTTTGACTAACGGGGGTGCTTCGACCTTGCATCGATCGAAAGCAACGGGGCAACGCGTATGGAAATGGCAGCCGGGTGGAGGATCGCTCGGGGACGGCACATCGCCCAGCACCGCCGGAGCGGCTCCGCGACGAGCGGGATCGATCGACGGAATCGCGCCTAGCAGGCCCTTCGTGTAGGGATGGGCCGGGGATTCGAAGATCCGGGCCGTCGGACCTCGCTCGACGATGCGGCCCAAATACATCACCGCCACTTCATGGGCGAGGTATTTCACCACCGAGAGGTCATGGGTGATGAACAGATAAGAGAGTCCGAGCTCGTCCTGCAATTCGCGCAGCAAGTTGAGGATTTGCGCCTGAATCGAAACATCGAGGGCCGAGACCGACTCGTCGCAAACGATGAGCCGAGGCTCGCACGCAAGCGCACGAGCGATGCAGATGCGCTGACGCTGTCCGCCGGAAAACTCATGGGGATAGCGATTCATCGCTGCTGCATCTAGCTGAACGCGTTCGAGCAAAGCGGCGACGCGGTCGGTCCGCTCAGCTTCATTCGCGCCGATCCCAAAAGACTGCATCCCCTCCGCGATCTGGTCTCGAATGCGCATGCGCGGATCGAGGGAGGCCATCGGATCTTGAAAAATGATCTGCACATGCTGACGAGCAGCCCGGAGTTCGGCAGCTTCGAGGCCGAGCAAATCTCGCCCTTCGAAGAGGACCTCCCCCGCTTGGGGATTTTCGAGACGCAGGATCGACCGTCCGACCGTGCTCTTTCCGCAACCGGACTCGCCGACTAACGCAAGTGTCTCGCCGGGCGCGATTTCAAAAGCAACATCCGTCGCAGCCTGAATCCATCCCGTCCTTCGGCGCATCATGCCCTGAGTAATCGGGTACCAAGTCTGCAATCCAGACACTTGGAGAAGTGGATCACGACTCTTATTAGGTTCAGAGGCGCTCACGAGGCACCCTCCCCTGCAGATTCGGCCACAGCGTGACACCAGACTCGGCGACCTACCCCCGGATTCGATTCCGCTGGAAACTGATCCGCACACGGTTCAAAACGTTTCGGGCATCTCGTCGAGAAGCGACAACCCACTGGCCATTGATCAGGCGACGGCACGACACCCGGAATCTCGGGCAGAGGTTCGCCCGGCGCCGAGAGTGCCGGAATGGATCGAAGCAGGCCCTGCGTATAGGGGTGCAGCGGATCCGAAAGCAGCGACACGCGATCCGCCATCTCGACGAGTCGACCGGCGTACATCACGGCGACGCGATCAGCGAGTTCATTCACGATGCCAAGATCATGTGTGATCAGGAGAATCGCCGCGTTTCGCTTCTGCTGGAGATCCCGCAACAAGTCCAGAATTTGAGCCTGAACAGTCACATCGAGGGCCGTTGTCGGCTCGTCCGCGATCAAAATCTCAGGCCTCGTGGAGAGCGCCATAGCGATCATCACGCGCTGCTTGAGCCCGCCAGACAGGTGATGTGGGTACGCGTCGAGACGTTCCTCGGGATCGGGAATGCCAACTTCCACGAAGAGCTCGCGGGCACGGCTTCGCGCGTCTGCCTTCGACATCGATTCGTGAAGCAGAATCGCTTCCGCGACCTGCGCGCCGACGCGAACAACAGGATTCAAGCACGTCATAGGCTCTTGGAAAATCATCCCGATGCGGCCGCCGCGAATGCGACGCATTTCGGTGACGGGGAGCGAGAGGAGTTCTTCGCCGTCAAGTTTCACACTGCCCGAGGTCACTCGACCGGGCTTAGGCACCAGTCGCAGAGTCGAAAGCGCCGTCATCGACTTACCGGAGCCGGACTCACCTACGAGTGCCAGCACTTTGCCGCGTTCGAGATCGAATGAAACGCCATCGACGACGGGAGTCATCCCACCTTTCGACGGAAAGGCTGTACGCAGGTCGCGAACTTCGAGCAGTGCCATCCTAGGACTCCCTCGCCGTTCGCGGATCGAGTACGTCACGCACCGCGTCGCCAACCGAGTTCACCGCCAGAATTAACCCAAAGAGCGCACTGCCCGCCGCCGCGATATTCCACCACACAATCGGCTGCCTCGACAACTCGTCTCGGGCCCCATCGATCATCTGTCCCCAACTTCCGTCCACGCCAATGCCGAGCCACGAGAGCACCGCTTCCGAGAGCACGAGTCCCGAGAACATCAGTACGAAGGTGATCACGATCAGATGGGCGAGATTCGGCAGGATATGCCGGAAGATGATCTTCGCCTCAGACACGCCGAGGGCGCGCGCCGCCTGGATATAGTCGAGCTCCCGCAACTTCAGTGTCTCCGCCCGAGTCAACCGACAGAAGCCGACCCAGCCCGTAACCGCCAGCGCGATACACACCGAAAACGTGCTTCGCCCCATCACCATAATCAAAGCGATCAGCAGCAGCAGACTCGGCATCGACGCCATCGTCGAAATCAAGAAGAAAACGAAGTCGTCGAAGCGCCCCCCGAAATACCCGGCGCAGACGCCGAATAACAAAGCTAGGGGGATCGCAATCAGACTCGTGAGGCCTCCGATCAAGAGCGCCACCCGCGCGCCTTTGAGCGAGAGGTAGAATACATCCCGACCGAGAATATCAGTGCCTAGGGGATGGCCCCCCGGATGCCGCAAAGCATCGCCACCGTAGAACTCGACGTCGGCGAAGGGAGCCGAGTAGCTGGCTTCGCGGGAGTCGAGGAAGGCACGGTCAAGGATCGAAAGCGGCGCGTTTGGAAGCACGCCAACCGCATCTTCGGGCACGCCACCGGTCCAGGAGATCGAGTCGGCCAGGCCAATCAAGAGATAGACGCCGACCACCAGGATGGCGAAGCGGCGGCGATGCCAGAGTTCAACCGCGGCTTCACGCCAGAGGCGCTGTGCACGCACGACTCGGGCCGCGAAGACGAGCCCAACGAGCAGGCCGAGCGTGACGAGATTCGAAAGGATGTGCGGCTCTAGCCAACTCATTCGACGCTCACCCGGGGATCGACAAGGCCATAGGAAATATCGGTCGCGACCTGACCAAACACGAAGAGCAACGACCCGATATAGACCATCGTGCGCATCGTTGAAAAATCATTCGACTGAATCGCGTCCACGGTCATCGAACCAAGCCCCGGAATCCCAAAGAACGCTTCGAGCAACAGTGCACCCATAAAGAGAAACGGAATCGCGAGAACCACCCTCGTGAGAATCGGGATCATCGCGTTACGCAGCACATGAAAGACCATGATGCGTGCCTCGCCCGCGCCTTTCGCTCGAGCGGTTCGCACGAAGTCGCGATTGCTCTCTTCGAGGAAGACCGTGCGGTAGAAGCGCACATCGCCTCCAACCCCGCTGATCAAGCCGACAAGCACCGGCAGTGCGAGGAATCGCGGCAGCATCGCCAGGCTCGCATCGAAGCCGGAGATCGGATACCAGCGCAGCACTTTGCCGATCAGGAACTGCGCCCCGATGATATAGAGCAGAGTTGAGACACTCATCGCAAGTACGCACAAAAACACGCCCATACGGTCGATATAGGTCTCCCTAAAGAACGCGACTAATAGTGAGAGCGGGATCGAAATAAGAAGGCCGAGCACAAGCAAAGGCACCGTCAGCGAGAGACTCGGTCCCATTCCCGCCTTAATACGGTCAATGATCGGAGAATCATCCGCATCCGAGACACCGAAGTCGAAGGTCAGCATCTTGCGGTAGTGATCGAAGAGCAGGTTCTCGTCCCAGTCCTGCCAGGGCCAAAGCGGTCGGTCGTATTCGTGGTTTTCGAGCCAGGTCTGAATCGCCTCCGGTGGCGCTTTGTCGCCAAGTGCCTTGCGTGCGATGTCTTCTGGCGCGGTGATCGTAAAGAAGAGCAGGAAAAGGAGAAATAGCACGCCTAGCACGACGCCTACTCCATACCCCAACCGCCGCAGGACATAGGCCCCCATCTACTGACGCTCCTTAAAATAGGTCAGAACACCCGGAACGATGACCATGACTCCCGCGAGCAACAACACGTAGGCAGGCCACTGGACAGGTTCGTTCCAAGCCTTTCGCTTTTCGCTTCGAGAGGTAGGATCGATGTCCCGGTATTGATAGGTCGGAATCGATAGACCCATCGGCTTCACGTTCTTAACCCAACCTTGATAGAGCGAATAATCTTCGCGATGAAACAGTTCGATCCAGGGGCGTTCACGTTCGAGGATAGAGAGCATCTCTTCGATTTCCGCGATTCGTTGCGGTCCGTTGTCACGGGCCTTCATGGAAACGAAGAGTTCATCAAAGCGCGCGTCACTAAAATTTGTCGCGTTCGGTCCGCCGAAATCACTCTTGCCCATTTTCGACCAAAGCAAGAAAAGGAAATTTTCCGGATCGGGATAATCAGCGACCCAACCGAATTGGAAAATCTGGTAGTCGCCCTGCCTTAGCTTCTCTTGAAACTGGTTATACGTCGTGCCGTCGATTTGCACGTCGATCCCAAGTTGGCGCCATGCGTTCGTGTAGAAACGAACCTGATTCAGGCCGGCGGTAGAAGTGCTCGACGTATCGAAGGTGAGCGTGAGCGCCTCTCCCGTCGTTGGGTCGATGCCGTTCTGGTAGCCGGCTTCGGTCATCAGTTCTTTCGCGCGCTCGATATTCGGCTGTCGGAACGTATTCTCGTACCCCGACTCATAACCGTAGATCCCGGGCGGGAGCGGCGACTGCGCAGGCACGCCGCGACCATTCTGGAAGATGCGTAAGAACTCTTCGGAATCGACCGCAAGGCTCATCGCCTGCCGAATCTTGCGACTCGACTCGCCGCCGAAACGGCCAACGACTTCGTCGTTCATATTGAAGCCGATGTAGTAGACGTCGGGGGAGACGGCCTTGCCCAGGCGCATCCCCAGCCCTTCCATTTCCACTGACAGACCATCGCCCTGGATGACCGAGTCGAAGCTCTCCTTGATGACTCCGGACGCATCGTAATAGCCCTGAAGGAATTTATTAAAGCGCGGGATGCTCTCCTTCTCCCGCACTACGACTACCCGGTCGATCAAAGGCAGCGAGCGCCCGGCATAGGCCATTCGTCCTGAGCGTCGATCCTCTTCATCCCCTTCGGTCGGGAAAATCGCAGCGGGCGCCTTCCACTCAGGATGTCGCACGCCGTACCAATTAGGGTTCTTCGACAGCACATAACGTGACTGCTTGTCGTACTCCGAAAGCACGAAGGGGCCTGCGCCTACTGGATGATCATCGAAGCGCGGTCGCCCGTCCTGGCCGGTGTAGTAGGCGATCGCTTCCCAGGGAACCGGCGTCGTGAATTCCATCGCGAACCAATATTTGATCTGCGGATATGCGCGATGCAGCGTGATGTCGAGAACATAACGCGAGGGCATCTCGATCCCCCGCACACCACCCGCTGCCGCATATTGTTCGTGAGCAGCCTGATCTGCGAAGGCCGGATCTTCTTCGCGGTGTGCTTCGAGCGTCGCAGCGAACTCAACGAAGCCGTCGATATTCGCAAAGGTCTCGGCGACAGGGCTGCCAATCAAGGGATCCGCGAGCCGCATCAGCTGGAAGGCAATATCCGCGGAAACGATTTCGCGAGTGCGACGTCCTTCGCCACTCAGCTCAAAACAATCATCATCCGCAAAGAGGAGATCTTCCCGCAGCGTGAACCGGTAGCGCGTGCGTCCGCCTTCAAGCGGGGTCACTAGAGGCAGATCCACGGCGAGCCCGGGTATCAGCTCCAAGGGTCGTTTGAGAAAGTGGTACTTGAGAAGCGTGTCGTACACGACGCCCGTCACGGAGTGCGCCTTCGTCGTGTAGGCCGTCGCCGGATCAAGGGTCCGGGGCGCCGCATCAAAGGAGCTGTAGAGCACCTTGGCTTCGCCGTCTTCCGGTGGGTAAGGATCGTTGGAACACGCGCTCAAAGAGAAAACGATTGCCAGGCCAAGACCTAAGAGGCGGCTCGCTACGTCGCTAGGTCCGCGAATTGCAGACAAGACTCCGCCCTGCGCCCGGCGAAGTGTGGTCTTCGCGCAGCCAGCGTTCACCGCCCGATGTCCCCCCGACATCTGCTCGTACTTCAAAATCCCTGAGTCCTCAAAATCAGCCGCCCTGCCTCGCTCGTCGAGGTTCGGGTAGTTGAAACAATCGATCGGATAAGTCGTCTGCCAACATGACGCGCTTCCATTCGAACCGCGCAGAGGATTGCACCATCGGTGACTCAAGCAGAATTCGCTTTGGGAAAACCACCCCACTCTGCCCTTCAGCCTGCCCTTCGCCCGCAGTCGCAGCCGCAGGGAGTGCCTCGTACTGTTCGAAATGGGCGCGGTACCTGATCTCTCCGCCCGGGTCGAGAACGCGAAGCTCGACCAATTTTCCGTCCTGGTCAAAAAAGAAGAGCTGACCACCCATGTCGAGCACCGTCTGCTCGGGCAGCGAGCAGGTAGGCACGAAGAAAACGCCCCACGGATCGTCAGAGGCACAAGCGATCTCAAGGGACTGCGTCGGCCACGCAAAGGCCAAGGCGAGCCGGCCTTCGGGTTCGAGCCATACGCCTGCGCGATGCGTACCTGGCTCGGGCATAGGCGCGCCGAGAAGCAGGCCCACTACTTCTTCAGGCGCCAAATCGATCTTCGCGAGATCCCAGAGGAGAGTGGAGCGAACGCGGCCACGCTGGATTTCACCGGTCGACGCATCATAGAAATCGAAGCGCTCTCCATCGGTCACCAGAATTGCTGCAATCTGATCGAAGAGCGCGAGGATCTCGAAGCGCAAACGGGCGGGACGTTCGACCGCGATTCGCTGAGGACGGTTCAGCGCGAAGCCTTCACCCGCAAGCGCGACCCTCGCCGAGCCCCGAAGCGCCTTTCGCGACTCGACTTGCACTTGGTAGTCACGCAAAACTTTCGCGGCCCGAGGATCATCGACCGGAAGCAACATTCCGGCCGGTACGATCTCGATTGGGCGCATCGACGTCCCGCAGCCAATCGCAAAAGCGACCGACAGACAGAGAAGAGCAACGCGCACCTTCTTCCTGCCGCCCTCTCCCCGAATGGCTTGGCCTAACATCACTGTGCGGCGTTCGCCCCGCCAGCACCAGAACCGAGGTCGCGACGAAGCTGATCGAGTTTTTCTAGCAGGTTGGGTTGTTCTTCTTCGCGAAGCTCAAGCTCGACGGCTTCTTCGTAGTAGTCGAGCGCCCCACTCTTATCGCCGCGCAGTAAGAACACATCGCCGAGGTGCTCGGAAACGACCGAATCCCCGCCAGTCAGTTTCGCGGCCTGCAGCAGCTGCTCGTGGGCCTGTTCAAGGGCCCGCAGCGCTTCTTCTTTCCTGGACTCCGCGAATAGACCTTCGGCCATCTTGTAGTAGACCCACCCGAGGCTGTCGGTGATGTAGCCATCCTCCGGCTCGATCTCGATCGCACGCCGAATCAGCTTCTCCGCTTCATCAAGGTTCTCGCCGCGCTCCGCCCAGGAATACCCGATGTAGTTCAGCGCATTCGCATTGTCGGGATCGAGCTCTAAGACGCGCTGCATATAGCCAAGGGCATCGTCCGTATTGCCTTGCCCGCCGTAAAGGACCCCAAGCTGATAAAGCACCTCTAGGTCCTCATCCGTCCCAGTCAGCGCCCCCTCTAGGAGGGCCACGCCGTCATCGAAATTTCCGAGTTCTATGCGCAGCGCCGCGGCGTGGAAGTCGAGTTGCCGATTCGGTCGCAATTCCCGTAGCCGGTCAATCTCCGCAAGCGCTTCGACCGTATTGCCCTGAGTCTCCAGCAGCGCCGCAATCTGCAAGCGCGCATCGATATAATTGGCTTCAGCCGGCCCAATGCGATTAAAGGCTTCAAACGCTCCCGGATCGTCCTCCAACGCGCGACGAATCTGCCCGAGTGCAAAGATCAGCTCCGGCTGGTTTGGCGACCTCGTGAGGACTGCCTCTAGACGATCAGCCGCGGACGTATATCGACCCGCTGAAAATTCTATCGATGCTAGGCGGCGCAGCGAATTCACATCTTCGGGATAACTCTCGACCACCTGCACGAAGGCCTCGATCGCCCCTTCAAGGTTGTTCATATCGAGTTGCGCTTGGCCGAGTCGCTGAAGAATGCCGTAGTGATTCGGATGACTGGCGAGGACTTCGCGGTAGACCGCGATCTCCCCTGCCGGATCGCCACGCTCGCGCTCGATTTGTGCGAGGCGCATGAAGAGCAGAAAATGGCCGGGGAAGGCTTCTAGGCCGCGCCGGACGACTTCCTCCGCCGAGTCGAAATCTTTCTTCTGTTCGTAGACCGTTGCTAGGCCGAGTCGGCCACGAAGTTGATCGGGCTCTAGTTCCGCAAGCTGCCGCGCGAGATTCTCCGCTTCCATATAGTCACGCCGTTCCAAGGCGACTTGGAAAAGTGCGTAGGCAGAGTCTGCATCAAGTGGCCGACCCGCAGCGTCACGCAGGACACGGTCGAGCCCGTCGAGGTCACGACGCAGGCGGTAGAGACGCCCGAGAAAGAGGCGGATCTCGAGATCATCCGGAGCCAGCTCGAAAGCGAGCTCCGCCTCGGCCACGGCGCCTTCAACATCTTCGAGCTGCCAGGCGAGGCGAGCGAGACGGTCGTGTAAGAATGCGGCCTCTGGGTCCTTCTTAGCCGCACGTTCGTAAGCGGCGCGAGCGAGTTCGAAATCTCCTTCGGCGGCCGCGGATTCTCCGATGAGCACGTCGTAGTCCGCGGCGCGCTCGTCACGAATGATGCGCAGCGGTGGAACGGGCCGCTTGCGGGCGCCGGACTCTGCACCAAAGGGTGATCCAGAAAACGCGCCGGCGCAGCCGATCGTCTGAAGTAGCAACAGGCCGATCAGAGCAAGGTGCGCTCCGGGCAGTCGCGCGTAGTGAGGTCGCGATTCGAGCGGTCGCCCGTCTTTCGCCTCGACTCGCCTCGAAATTGCCGTTCGATTCACACGCCCCCCCAATGCAGCCTCCTGCGCCGGGGCCAACTGGCATCCTGAGCGTTCCGCCAGGATGAGGAGCCCCCGATCAACACGGCTTTCCGTGGCCCGAGCAACCAGATGGCGACCGGACGAAAAGCGTTCGGAAAGAGTCACCCTTCGACTCGCTTCTGTCGAGCAGCAACACCTTTGGAGGCGCAGGGGTTCACCCCTGCTGGGTCATCGATCGTTGAATTCGATGACCCACGACCCCAAACGAGCGCTGACCCGATTCCTTCTCTCATCGACGGAATCGGGCCTGCACTGGAGGGTCGAAAGACCGCTACCCGAGGTAGCCGGCCTTATCGAGGTACGCGAGGATCTGCGCGACCGATTCTTCGACGGACTGGCCGTTTGTGTCAAGAATCAGCTCGGCATTGTTCGGCTCTTCGTAGGGAGCGGAAATGCCCGTGAACTCCGGGATTTCGCCAGCGCGAGCCTTCTTGTAGAGGCCCTTCACGTCGCGGCCTTCGCAGGTCTCGACCGTGGCCTGAACCCAAGCCTCGACGAAGTCGCCGTCGCCCATGATCTCGCGGACCTGGTCGCGGTCGTCGCGGTAGGGCGAGATGAAGGACGTGAAGCAGATGACGCCGGCGTCTGTGAAGAGCTTCGAGACTTCGCCGATGCGGCGGATGTTCTCGGTTCGATCGTCAGGCGAAAAGCCGAGGTTCGAGTTGAGGCCCATGCGGATGTTGTCGCCGTCAAGGATGTAGGTAAGGTGCCCCTTTTCGGAGAGCGCCTTCTCTGCGGCTACTGCGATGGTGCTCTTTCCGGAACCGGAGAGTCCGGTGAGCCAGATCGTGCAGCCCTTCTGGCCCAGCTTGGCCTGGCGATCATCACGACTGACCTGGCCATCGTGCCAGGTAAGATTCTTCGACTTTGGGTCGCTCACAATATTCTTCCTTGTTAGTTAGCCGCGACGACTCCCTCCACAGATGAATGAAGGCTTGGCTTGGTCGCGGTGACGTAGTTCGAGTTGGAGTTGGAGTTGGGCGGTTATCTGGGGTGACCCGTGGCACGAAGCCTCGAGTCGATCTCGTCGCAGCGCGATTACGTCCGATCAGTCGAGCCGGACGGGACCGCGCTTACTGAAGCCTTGCCACGCCTCGCCGAGGCGGGCTTTGCTTCGTTCTCCCGATCAATCACGGATGTAGTCGATCGATTGAGGCGGTCCACGCAGGCCAGATCGGCAAGAGACATCGAAGACGTCCATCGCGATCGGAGGCTCGCTACAGCGGCGGCACTATAGCGGAAGCATTGCCGGAGGCGACCGAGATTGCAGGGCTTTCCAGCACACCCTCCCTGCGCCTGAAGCACCAGAGATGGCTCTCCGCCCCCGGGGCCTCAGTGCTCCCCGAGCTGCGCTCGCACCGCTCGGCCCACTCGCTCGACCGCTAGCGTGACATCTTCCTGCGTAGTCCCACGACCGAGCCCGAACCGGAGAGACGCGCGGGCCTCAGAGCGGGAATGTCCGATCGCTAGCAAGACGTGACTGGGTTCTGCGGTCGCCGAGCTGCAGGCCGAGCCAGACGAGATCGCTAGGCCGCCGAGGTCCCCGAGCAAACGTTCCCCATCCACGCCCTCGAAGGTCACATTGAGATTGCCGGCGAGAGTCCGCTTGGGCTCGCCGTTTCGACGAATCCGGCCCGCCAGGGTCCCTTCTAGGTCCCGCCAAAGGCGGTCGCGCAAACCGCCGACGCGCGCGGCTTCCGTCTCGCGTTCCGCCACGGCGATCTCGAGCGCTCGAGACATCCCCACGACCCCCGCCACGGGGAGCGTTCCCGACCGAAGCCCGCCTTCATGCCCACCGCCATATTGTCGCGGCTCGAGCCGGAGCCTCGGCTTCCCCTGCTTCCGAACCCGCAGACATCCGACGCCCTTTGGCCCGTAGAACTTGTGAGCGGATACCGAAACGAGATCGAGTCCTTCGGCGCCTGTGGGGAGCGGAATCTTTCCTGCAGCCTGGGCCGCGTCGCTATGAAAAGCGATCCCGCGCTCGAGACAAAGCGCCGCGATTTCGGTGATGGGCTGCAGCACGCCAATCTCGCTATTCGCAGCCATCACGCTGACCAGTCGCGTGTCCTCTTGAATCACGGCTTCGATACGGTCGGGCGACACCAACCCGTTCGGGTCAACCTCGAGTTCTGTGACCTGCCATCCTCGGCGCGCGAGCGCGCGGCATGGATCCAGAACCGAGGGATGCTCGGTCGCGACGGTAATCACGTGCCCGGGAGAGGTCGAGGCATCAGCAAGTCCAAGGATTGCCAGGTTATTGCTCTCGGTCGCACCGCTCGTAAAGACGACTTCTGCCGGACTCGAGGCGCCTAACAACTCAGCGAGAGATTCCCGGGCAAGATCAACGGCAGCCTCCGCGCGCCAACCGTAGGCGTGGGTCGAACTCGCTGCGTTCCCGAATTCGGGACCTAGATAGGGTTCCATAGCCTCGCGGACCCGTTCGTCGAGAGGCGTCGTCGCGTGGTGGTCGAGGTAGGGGATCGTGCGGGGAACCGCTTCCGAACTCACGTCGAAGGACTAGACGTCGGCTCAGTTGCCGAGTCAGCCTCGTTAGGCCGCGAAGGATTGGCCACAGCCACAGGTATTCGAAGCATTGGGATTTTCGATTTTGAATCCCGATTCCTGCAGCGAGTCGACGAAGTCTAGACGCGTTCCGACTAGATAGAGCGCACTCTTCTCGTCCACGATCACGCGAACGCCACCGAATTCAATCTCCGTATCGATCTCGCGCACTTCATCGTCGAAGGAGAGCTGGTATTGAAGCCCGGAGCAGCCGCCACCGATGACCTTCATCCGCAATCCATGGCTTTCATTCTTACCGTCGTCGGATAGCAGGCGATTGATCTGCTCTGCTGCTGCGGTGGTGACGTCGATCATGTGTGTCTCCTCGGATGGGCCAAAGTTGAGCGCTTCGGCGTGCCGAACGGGGTAGGCCATCTACGGGCGTAGACTAGCAGCCTTGGCGGCTCGCGACCGCCACGGTTGTTCAGACCGCTTTATCGGCCTCTCGGCCCGAGATCCAGAGGAAGATCTCGCGGTTGCCCTTGGGGCCCGGGACCTGGCTATCGACGCGGCTCATTTCGCGTCTGCCTAGGGCTGCGGCCGCTTCAGCCACGGAATCTGCCGCCGCCGCGCGCAGTCGATCGTCTCGGACAACACCGCCCTTCCCCACATGATCTCGCCCGACTTCGAATTGCGGCTTGACCAGCAGCAATCCGTGGGCAGCCGGTGCGCAGGCATCGATCGCCGGGAGCACCAGCTTGATCGAGATAAAGGAGACGTCCACGACGAAGAGGCCGAAGTCCCGGTCGAAATCCCCAGGATCCATATGACGCGCGTTGATCCGCTCGCGTACATCGACTCGCGGATCGAGACGGAGACGTGAATGCATCTGCGAGTGTCCGACGTCTATGGCGGTAATGTGGCGAGCGCCGCGCTGGAGCAAACAGTCGGTAAAACCGCCCGTCGAAGCGCCCACGTCCAAACAGTCGAGACCGGCCGGATCAAATCCGACGTCATCGAGTGCCGACGCAAGTTTTTCGCCGCCCCGGGAAACGAAGGGACGAGCTCCACCCTTCAGCCGAATCACCGATTCGTCTCGCACACGAACACCAGCCTTGTCAGCGACCACATCATCCACGAGCACGCGGCCCGATAGGATCAAAGCCTGCGCAGCGCTCCGGCTCTCAGAGAGTCCGTCGTGCAAGACGCGTTCGTCGAGGCGCATCGCCTTCTTTGCAGGCGCGGGCTTCGCTTCTCCGGGGCCGTCGGCCACGTTAGTCGCCGCGCGTCGCGTCCGCGCCGCGGGATTCGGAAAGCAGCCGGCGAACGGCACGCTGCATATCAATCTGCGCGATGCCGAGAGTTGCGGTCGACTCGCCGTGCTCGATCAGTTCGTCCGGGATACCCAGAATGCGAACCGGCATCACCACGCCCTCTTCCGCGAGAAGCTCAAGGACCGCACTTCCGAAACCACCCATGGCACTATGCTCTTCCACCGTGATCAACACCTTCACGCGACGTGCGAGGTCGAGAATTCGCTCCCTATCCAAAGGCTTCACGAAGCGCGCATTCAGGACCGCGCTCGAAACACCGTCCGCCGCGAGTTCTCCCGCCGCTTCGAGCGCCGGATGAACAGTGTTGCCGATCGCCAAAATCGCCGCATCGTCGCCATCTCGAAGCAACTCCGCTTCGCCGAGTGGGATCTGTTTTACGTCGGGATCAAGTGCCGCGCCAATTCCAGAGCCACGCGGGAAACGAATTGCCGCGGGGCCGGGATATTGGATCGCCGTCGCCAAAAGATGCTGCAGCTCGTTCTCGTCCTTCGGCGCCATAACGACCGCGTTAGGCAACATGCGAAGATAAGCAAAATCAAAGAGCCCCTGATGCGTCGCACCATCAGCACCAACGAGCCCTGCGCGGTCGAGGGCAAAGGTCACGTCGAGGTTCTGAAGACAAACATCGTGCACGACTTGATCGTAGGCGCGCTGCAAGAATGTCGAGTAGATCGCTGCCACGGGCTTCATGCCTTCGGCGGCGAGTCCCGCGGCGAAAGTGACCGCATGCTGCTCCGCAATTCCGACATCGTAGAATCGCTTGGGCAAAGCACGCTGGAAACGGTCGAGGCCGGTTCCTGAGGCCATCGCCGCAGTAATCGCGACGATGCGTTCATCATCCCGCGCCATCTGAATCAGCGTATCTGCGAAAACGTTCGTGTACGTCGGATGCGCCGCTTTTTTGGCCGCGAACTTTCCGGACTCGACATCAAACTGACCAACGCCGTGATACTTGAGTGGATCCGCCTCGGCGGGACCGTAGCCGTGGCCCTTCTCGGTAATCGCGTGAATGAGAACAGGGCCGGAACCATCCGCCACCATCTGTTTCACGTTCTCAAAGGTCTCGAGGACGATGTCCATGCGGTGGCCTTGTATGGGACCGACATAACGAAAGCCGAGAGCTTCGAATAACAAGCCGGGTGAAAAAAAGACCTTGAGGGATTCTTCTGCTTTGCGCGCCCAATGCAGCATGTCGCCGGGCATGCCCGAAAGAAATTCGCGCGCCCAGCCCTTCATGCGACGCACCATCGGCGCAGAGAGTTTGCGCGAAAGGTACGAGGACAGTGCGCCGACGTTGGGGTCGATCGACATCTCATTGTCGTTCAGCACAACGATCAGATTTTTTTCGCCAAGATCGCCTGCATGGTTCAGCGCTTCAAAGGCCATGCCCGCGGTCATGGAGCCATCGCCGATCAGCGCGATCACCACGCCGTCTTCGCCTTGATGCATCTTCGCACGCGCCATGCCGAGCGCCGCAGAGATCGAGGTGCCCGCGTGTCCAGCTCCGAAGTGATCGTATTCCGATTCTGTTCGGCGTAGGAATTTAGACATGCCGCCGCGCTGGCCGATGGTCTCGAAATCTTCTCGGCGGCCCGTCAGCATCTTGTGCGGGTAGCCCTGATGACCAACGTCGAGGATCAGTCGGTCCGTCGGCGTATCGAACACGTAGTGAATCGCCGTGATCAGCTCGACGGCCCCGAGACTGGAAGCCAAATGCCCGCCGGTCTGCGAAACCCGCGAGAGGATCTCCTGCCTAATATCTTCCGCGACCTCCTCAACTTGATCGCGTCCAAGCTTGCGCAAGTCAGAGGGCCGTTCAATTCCGTAAAGAAGCGGTCGTTCCGACTCCCCTGAGGCGGGTGCCGTCGCGTCGGACGCAGGCGTCGTGCCCGGCGTAGAAGGAGGCGCAGAAGGAGG
>JASDVF010000010.1:65961-75758 GCA_041440805.1 Myxococcota bacterium
GAGGCGTAGAAAGAGGCTGGTTCTCGTCGCTCATCGCTGTCTCCGAATCGCAAATCGCGCCAAGCTGCGCAGCGGTTCCGCCGCCTCGCCCCAGCCTTCGATTCGATCCAAGGCGCGCACTAGGAGCGCCTCTGCCCCATTCTTCGCGTCATCAATTCCCTGCAAGCGCAAAATACTCGCCGCTTCCTCGGAGTCCGCGTCGAGCACGTCATCCGCAATCTGAAACCCGATCCCCACATCCCGCGCAAAAGCGTCGAGCCGTGAACATTGGCCTTCGTTCGCGCCAGCAAGTAAGGCCCCGCCGACGATCGCCGCCTGAAAGAGCGCTGCCGTCTTGCGCGCGTGAATGGAGGCAAGCCAGGTCGCATCGGTTCCCGATCCGCTTCCAGCTTCGCCTAACGCTTCAAAAGCGAGATCATCAGCCTGCCCGCCAACGAGTCCCTGGGCCCCAGCCGCGAGAGCGAGCTTTGAAACGACTTCGAGTCGAATCTGCGCCTCGGCTGCCGATCCGACCCCATCCGCCAGCACAGCGAACGCCTCGGTCAACAAAGCGTCCCCGGCCAAGACTGCAGTCGCCTCGTCAAATGCAACATGCACGGTCGGTCGGCCGCGCCGCGAATCGTCGTCGTCCATGCACGGAAGATCGTCGTGGACGAGCGAATAGGTGTGAACCAGTTCAACGGCAACGCCAAGAGGCAAAGCCGCGTTAGCGGGTCCGCCGACAGCTTCCGCCGCGGCGAGCGCGAAGATCGGGCGCAATCGTTTCCCGCCCGGAAAGATTAGATGGCGCATAGCGCCCTGCAAGGATTCCGGCGTCTCTGACAGAAGCGCAAGGCGTGCCTCGATGGCGTGGTCTACGAGCGGAATTCGTTCCGCCATGTACGCATCGACATCCACTCGCTCTTCCTTGCCCCGCGACTCGCGGGCGGCCTGCATTCGATCGATCAATTAATCGCCGAACGAATCCTCATCATCGTCATCATCTTCGAGAAGCTCGTCCGTCTCGAAAGACTGCGTCCTATCTCCACCCCGGTCCGCGACCAGGATTTCGATTCGTTTTTCCGCGGCCTCGAGGGTCGCCGTACATTGTCGTGAAAGTGTGACGCCCGTTTCGAAGAGCTCGAGGGCTTCCTCAAGCGGCATTTCGCCTTCTTCGAGTCGTCCCACAGTCGTCTCGAGTTGCTCGAGGGCGCCTTCGAAAGAAAGCGAAACTGTCTGGGCGGTGGCGCCGTCATCCGGCTTCGCCTTCGACGGGGTGCTCTTCTTGCTCTTTGCTGCCATCGGCCTCGATCCGGTTTCGATCTGGCTCCTGGCCCCCAGCTCCAAATCGGAGTCCGGTTCGGATGCCCCAGGGCGCGCAAAGCAGGCCAATTTGGGCCTACTCACTGCACGCCGACTCTATCGGTGGAGGCTGGGGTCGTCAACGTGGTGACCTAGCGAACCCCGCGAAATCGCATCGCTTTTCGGTGCAGCGAATCGTTTCGGTAGGTGCCTGGAGGGGCTATCTACAGAACGAAGGCGCGGAGCTAATCGGTCCCGTCGAGTCTCGTGACGACGGCACCGATCGCGCCCTCTCCAAGTTGTACTTCCAGCTCATCGCCGACAGCGACATCCGCCGCGCGCCGCACGATTCGCTCGTCCTCTGTACGCCGCGCGAGGGCATAGCCGCGCCCTAGGACTGCGAGCGGGCTGAGTGCATCGAGTCGCGCCGCCAGCTCTCCGAACCGACGCCGTCGAGTATCCAGCATGCGCCGAATCGCGTGATTCGACGCCGCACTCGCCCGGGCTTCGCGGGTTCGGGCCAAGGCCACCCGCGCCTGGGGACTCCGCGCTCGCAAAATCTCAGTGAGCGACTCAACTCGTGCCCGGGCGGTATCGACTTCAGACTCCATGGCGCCGAAAAGCCTGTGGACATCGCGGCCGACGAGCCGCGCAAGGGATTCTCGATCGGGAAGCGCCTGCATCGCCGCAGCAGAAGGCGTCGGTGCTCGAACATCTGCGATCAGGTCCGCGATCGTGACATCCGTCTCGTGCCCTACCCCGGTCACGATCGGAATCGGAGACTTGCCGATCGCGCGAGCGACTTCCTTGCTGTTGAACGCCCAGAGATCTTCGAGGGAGCCGCCGCCGCGAACGACGAGGATCACGTCAATATCCGGTTGCTCCGCCAGGCGCTCAATGGCCCGGGCGATTTGTACGGGCGCCTCGTCACCCTGCACCAAAGTCGGCGAGATCAGGATCGGCGTCGCGGGGAATCGTTTTGCCGCGACCTTCAACACATCCCGAACCGCAGCGCTGGTCGGTGAGGTCACCAGCCCGATCCGCTTCGGAAACGTAGGAATCGGCCGTTTGCGTTCTTCATCGAAAAGGCCGGCCGCCTGAAGGCGCTTTCGCAGCTGTTCGAATGCGAGCTGCAGGGCGCCTACGCCGCGGGGTTCGAGACTTCGAACGATGAGCTGAAGATCGCCGCGCGCGGGGTAAATCGAAACCTCGGCTTCGGCGACGACCTCAAGACCGTTCTCCAAGTTGAAGCGGAGACGACTCGCGTTGCCACGGAAAAGCGCGCAACGCATCTGGCCATCTTCATCCTTGAGGGTGAAGTAGGCGTGCCCCGACCCAGCCTCGTGAAGGTTGCTGATCTCCCCCGCGACGAGCACCTGCCCCACCTGCTGATCCAGGAGTCCCTTGAGGCCCGCGATCAGCTGTCCGATCCCGAGAATCGGTCGCTCGCGGTCGGGCGCGCCGTTCGGTCGGCTCGCGCTCAATCCGGTTCTACTGTGGCCGCGACCTTGGCATCCGCATCCGCCTCAGTCGCAGGCTTTTCATCGCCTCTCAGCTGACGAAGGTCATCGAAATAGGTCCAGCTCTTCAAGACTTCCACTGCGCGTGCGAGCTGCGCGTCGACCGGTGGCCCATTGAGGTTCGGACCCGACTCAGATTCTTCTGAAGCGCCAGGCAGGCCTCCTGATTCGTGTTCGAGAATTCGCGTCGGAGGCGCATTGCTGCCCTCAAGCCCGGCGGCGTCTTCCTGAGTGAAGTGGCCCTGAAGATCCTTTTCGCGCATGCGCCGGCGCTGCGGGAATCCGAGTTCCGGGGCGTCGTCCTGCTGAACAATCAGATCGGGCGTAATCCCGACTTCCTGGATCGAACGTCCCGCTGGCGTGTAGTAGAGCGCCGTCGTGAGCCGAAGCCCGGCGCCGCCATCCAGCGGATAGACGGTTTGAACCGAACCTTTGCCGAAAGATGTCACGCCTAACACAATCGCGCGATGATGGTCCTGCAGAGCACCAGCGACGATTTCGGAGGCAGAAGCACTCCCCTCATTTACGAGGACAACGATCGGGTAATCCGCTTCAACATTGCCATCAGCCGAGTTGTAGTCCGTGCGCTCTCGCTCATCGCGACCCTGCGTATAAACGACGAGCCCTTCGCGCAGCCAATGATCCGAGACTTCAACAGCCTGATTCAGTAGACCACCCGGGTTATCACGAAGGTCAAGCACGAGTCCCTCGAGTTCCCCGCCATTCTCGGAGCGCAGGTCGTCGAGGCGCGCGCGAACATCCTTACCCGTGCGCTCCTGAAACGATGCGATCTTGATTCGCCCGATCGAGGATTCGAGAAGCTCACCCCGCACCGAAGCCACCTTCACCGTGTCGCGCCGAATTTCGAATTTCTTCGGCTCGCTCATCCCTTCACGCATGATGTAGATCGAGATTGCTGTGCCGCGCTTACCGCGCATCAAGGAGACCGCTTCGACGAGTGTCATCTCCGTCGTGCCACGACACGGCTCCGTCCACTCCTCCGGCTTCTCGGTCGGGCAGATTGCTGTGATTCGGTCGCGAGCTTCTATTCCGGCGCGAGATGCAGGGGTGCCGTCGATCGGCGAGACGACCTCAATGAACGAGCCGGATTCTTTCGAGATCTCTATTCCCAGGCCCTGAAATTCGCCGCGGGTTTCGACCTGCATATCCTCGAAGGCATCGGGACTCATGAACGAAGAATGCGGATCCAGGTCTTTAAGAATCCCACGCATCGCGCTCATTAAGATCGCGTGTTCGTCCACGTCATCGACATAGTTGTTTCGAACCAGCTCCAGCACGCTGGTAAAGACACTCAGGTCTTCGTATCGCTGTGCCCGGCGATCCTGTGCTTCATCCGCCGATGCGGAACCTGCGGCGAGGGCGAGGCCGAGCAGCGAAGCGGTCGCGACCGCCGTGCCATAGCGGACGGAAGCAAGAACGCGCGTGGGAAGACTGGCGCTAGGCAGCGTGCGCCCCGGCGTGCGATTCGTCTCGAGCTTGTTCACAAAAGATCCTCTCGGGTCCGGCATCTCGCCGGTCGATTGCGGGGGGCGCCCGGATCGGGTCAGGGCCAAAAAGTTAGCAGCTTCCCTACTCACACTTGAAACAGGCGCTTGAAACAGGCTGAAGCGAAGAAGTCTCATCATCTCTGATCGGACGGATGTGCATCATTCTCGCGGCTCATTTTGAACGATCCCGCGTGTATTTTGATTCGGAACCCATAGCGGCGACTCCCACTATGAGGCCGCCACTACGCGCGCGGATCCATCAGCCACGGGATGGGATCCACCGGATCCCCATTGTCGCGAAGTTCGAAGTAAAGACTCGGCCCTCCGAGGGATCCCGTTTCCCCGACCGTGCCAAGCGATTCCCCTTCATCAACTGGAACACCGACCTTCACGTGAATCTCGTCGAGATGGCCTGAGATCGTGTGGAATCCGTCTCCGTGATCGACGATGACGATCCGTCCGTAGCCGCGAAACCACCCCGCGAACCGCACGACGCCCTGCCCGACCCCACGCACGGTCGTTCCGGCTTTCGCCGCGAAGTCCACGCCACTCCGAAATGTCGTCGTCTTAAACTCCGGATCGACGATCTTGCCAAAGGGCTCGGAAATTTGCGCACTCACCGGCGGTGAAAGTTCCCCGCGACGTTCTCTGAAGCCGGCGCTCACCGAGCCACTTTCCGCCCTCTCACCCAAGGTCCGAATCGTCTCTTCAAGGGCCTGCGCAGCTTGCTCTAGTTCCAGCAAAAGTTGTCGTTCGGAGGTTCGATTTTCGCGGACGCCCCTCAGGATCCCGCCCTTACCAGAGCGCTCTCGCGACAACGCCGCCGCCAATTTCACGAGTTTCCGATCCGCTGTTTCGTGGTCGCGAAGCGCCGTCTCTGCATCCGTTCGCAGTGTTGCTAGACGATCACGCTCCTTACCAAAGCGCGTGACGAGCTTCGCATCGTGCCGGACAAGAATCCGCAATGCGCTTGCTCGCGACAGCATCTCCGGCAGCGTCTGCGACGAAAACAGCACCCGAACCGCGCCTAACTCTCCTCCGCGATAGAGCGCCACGGCCCGCGAAGAGAGTGCTTGTTGCGTCTTCGACAACTCCGCCTGCGCCCGTTCAAGCGCGGGACGAAATGCGTCAACGTCACGCTTCGCCTTCGCAACGACGCGCCGCCCTTCGTCGCGATTACGCACTGCATCTATGAGTCGCCGATCGACCTCTTCCAGCTGTTCGAGCAATGCTCGCTCGTCCGCTTCGTGGGTCGTCACCTTTTCGCGACTGTCTTGAATTCGCCCTCGCAGGTCTTCAAGTTCGTCGCCGCGATCCTGAGCGCTCACCGCGAGCGGAGCCGCCAGAAGACTTAGGACTAAGGCCAGAAGTCGAAGCGAAACCCCGGCTGGGGCGGGGAGGCGCAACTCACGCCAATCGGCGAAGACTCGCGACCTGCCACGGCTCACGAATCGCTCCGCCAGCCCGCGAGCGCCGTCATCGCGCCCAGCAGGCCAAGCCCTGCTCCCGCTCCGACCAAGGACAGCGACTCACCATTAGTGAAGAACCGCAGCT
The DNA here is from genome assembly GCA_041440805.1 of Myxococcota bacterium. GTDB lineage: Bacteria > Myxococcota_A > UBA9160 > UBA9160 > UBA4427 > UBA4427. The sequence goes on from JASDVF010000010.1 coordinate 71,825, forward strand.
CAGCGCTCCCCACCACAAGTTCCAAGCCGAAGCGCAATTGGGGCAGAAGGAGTTCATAGGCGCCCCAAACAAGGAAGAGCGCGAGGGCGCCACCTAGTAACCCTTGAAGCGTGCCTTCTAGTAGAAAGGGGACGCGTACAAAGGTCCGACTCGCGCCGACAAGCGCCAGAATGTCGAGTTCGTCGCGACGTGCGTAGAACGCCAGGCGAATCGTATTCGCCACGATTAAAAGGGCAGCGAGTCCAAGTACGATCCCGAGCCCCCATGCCCCACTCCGAATCAGACCGACGGCTCGCGCATAGCCCTCGATCCATTCCTCGCCGTGAGCCAATTCCTCGATCCCAGGAAGCCCATCGAGCGATTCACGGAGAGCGGCCATCGCCTCCGCCGTTCGCGCCTCGGTTCGGAGATCAATTTCGAGCGAGGCTGGCAGCGGATTCTCGTCGAGCCCAGCTAGAAGCTCTGCGCCTCCGGCGATTCGTTCAAAGCGCTCAAGGGCCTGTTCCTTCGTGACAACCGCGACACGCTCCACGCCGGGCGCTGCCGACACGCGCCCCGCTAAGTCAGAGAGTTCTTCTCCCGACACGCCCTCTGTCACGAAGGCAGTCAGCTGTAGCTCCGAACCAAAATCATCGAGGATGCCACTCATGTTTTCGACTAACAGAGCAGCACTTCCGATCAGCACTAACACGACTGCGATCGTCAGGACCGCTAGCAAGCTCGTAGCGCGTGCTTGCCGCACACCGCGAAATGCGTTCGTCAGTAGGACCCGAAGCAGGACCATCACGCGACTCACGAACCGACTCCCAAGCCGTCGCCGAGCGCTGGATGGTCTTCGACTATGCGGCCGCCTTCGAGGCGAAGCATGCGTTTGCCGTAGCGCTCGATGAGCGAATGATCGTGGGTCGCAACGATCACCGTCGTCCCGCGAGTCGCCGCCGCCATGATCAGGTCCATGATCTCGATCGTGAGATCCGGATCGAGATTTCCCGTTGGTTCATCCGCCAGCAGAATTTCGGGCTCGTTCACGAGCGCCCGTGCGAGTGCGACACGCTGTTGCTCACCGCCAGAGAGCGAGCGCGGGTGATGGAAGCGCCGATGCTGAAGACCCACTGATTTGAGCATCTGGAAGACACGCGTACGCGCTTCGCGGCGAGGAGTCCCGATCACATCCAGGGCAAGCCGCACATTCTCCTCGACGGTCCGATCGTCGAGGAGCTTAAAGTCCTGAAACACGACGCCGACTCGGCGGCGCAGAGCGGGAACCGCCCCCGCGCCCAAACGAGCGACATTCCGGCCAAGAACGAGGATCTGTCCCTCGCTCGGTTGCTCTGCCGCAAAGATCAACTCGAGCAGAGTCGTCTTGCCCGCACCCGAAGATCCGGTCAAAAACACGAACTCCCCGCGACGCACCTCGAGTGACAGGTCGTGCAAGGCAAACTGCCCCGCCATGTACGACTTGGAGACGTGGTACATCCGAACCGGCGGCTCGCCAGTCGTGTTCGTAGGCCTGCGCCTCAAACTGCCCGAAGCCTTTCTTGGGGGGTCCGGCTCTTCCTAGAGGTCCTAGCGGTTCCAGGAGTGTGGTCTTTGGATCCAATAAAATCGGTGGGGCTCACTGGACCGCTCTATCTCGGGGCATCCAGCGGCCCGCATTCTACAAGAGTCTACCGCCGAGCGCGGCTCCTCTACAGCGAAGTAATCGAGAAGGGTTTCCAACCGATCCGCCCACGCCAACTTTCGCTTAGCGATTCGACCGCTTCCGCTTGCGCGCGTTTTCGACGAGATAGTCGAGAACGACTTCGTCGAGGGGTTTCTCGGAGACGGCGCGATCGCCGAACACTTTGGAAAGGCGCGAGACCGGCTGAGTCTCGTCTATAGGAGGTGTCGCGGGCTGGCCGGTCTCGGGCATCGTCGGTTCAGCGACTCGTGGCACCGAGTCGGCAGCATTCGCTGCTAGGGCTTCAGGATCCGCGACCAAGGGTGAACCCGTGGTTTCCGTAGGCGGCTCCAGCATCGTATCCGTCGCTGCGACGCGGAAGACGTCGGGGCCCATTCGCTGCTCGATGGATACATCGTGCTCGCCTCGAGAGAGCTGCTTGAGCATCGACTTGTGCAGGCCTTCCATCACCTTACGGATGGCGCCGTCGAGTTCGCTGGCCGGCAGTTCCGCGATCAGGTCTGAGTAGTCACGCTTCTCAGAGGACATGATGTTCCCACCATGAAAGAGATGGGTGATGACATGGGGATTTTCCAGACCAGAATCCTCGGTCTGAACGTGAAAAAGCACGCCGCGATAGCGGAAATTAGTATTGAAGCCCGACAGCATCGTGTGCCCGTGGCCCCCCAATGAAATCAAATGCGCGGCGCTGCGTAGCTTCGCGTACGAAACAGATTCAAATCTAAGTCACTGCAACTTCGGCCGAATGCTCAGGACGCCGGCATTCCGGGCGCAGCTCCCTTGCTATCGGGTCATTGCTCCCGAAGCTGAAAGCCGCCGGCGCGATCCCGCCCAGATCATCGATTTGGCGTCCCGCGACCGATCAACTGAACGAAAGCCTAGGGGTTTCCCCTCAGCTCACTCCGGTCTGATACGCCGAGAAATCGACATCTGGCCGCCCGCCCGATCCTCGGACTTAGAGCAGCACCTTCCCGAAGGCCTCTTCACTGAACCCAACGACCGTCGTTTTCCCGACGCGCATGGTGGGCGCTCGAAGGTTGCCCGTCGGTCCCAGCATCTTCTCGACGACTTCCTCGAGATCAGAAGACTTCATTTCGAAGAGATCGAGCTTCTTTCCCTTCGCGACATAGACCTTGGAGGAACCCTTGGCGATCTCGGCAGCCTGATCAGCGCCGAGCTTGCGACTCGCAGGAATCTCTTCTTTCACTTCTACTTCGTTTGCATCCAGAAACTTGGACGCTCGGGTGCAGCTCGTTCAACCCTTACGGAGGTAGTACCAGTCGACCTTCTTGGCCATCATCTTCTCCAATCCGCGGCGTCGCGCCGCTCCAGTTCTAGGTCCGGACTATGTCCCGACGTTCCGAGTATGTCGCGAGTACGTCTCGACATCTCGGCATAGCAGCCCGGTCGCTCCACCCGCGGCCCGGCTCGCCGACGTCTCTCCCGAGACCGTCGGCGAGCGAAGACTACAGCGAGTTGGCCCCGCGCACCGCCACCCGTCGCGGATCTCGCCGAATCCCAGCGAGTCCCGTAAGACCGAGCGCCATCAATAGAGCACTCGAAGGCTCTGGAATGATCGCGAAGGGCGCTGTGCCGGGAGTGGGTGAGTTCAGCACGAGGAAATCCGCCGCATTGTCGCCGGTGTCCACGTTCGCAAAGCGGCGCGCAAGACTGCTGCCCGAAGAAACGTCTGGTGTAGACGCACCCTCCCCCGCAAAGAACTCCGACGGAGAGAAAACGCCGTACCCAATCGCGTCGAGTACGCCTGTATCGTTCCTGAGAACTACCGAGTCGGGGCCATTCTGAAAATCAAAATTCGCCAAAAGATCGGCACCTAAAACCGAGCTCGTCCCATCTGAGCGGCGGTCCGCCACAACAAAAAGGCCGCCTTCGCCAATCATCCCGCTCAGCACAATCGACGGCCCGATCGCACCGTTGCTTCCATTTACGCCTTCGAGCACTAGCCCATCCAGCGAAGCGCCAGGCGTCCCGGCGATCTCCACAAAGAGCTGTCCATCATCAGATCCCGTCGCGTCGTAGTACACCTCCGACAACACAGGCATCGCTTGCGCCGCCTGGGCGAGCACCAATACAAGAAGCGCTCGCGACGCGAGTCCAACTCTGCCAAGGGAATTCCATCGTCTCATCATTCTTTCTCTTTTCGTTTTCGGGACCGTTTCCAAACGGGGGGAGCGCGCGAGAGCGCGCGAGTAAAATTGCTAGCAATCCGGTCGAGCCCATCCGGTCGAGCCC
>JASDVF010000010.1:75858-80773 GCA_041440805.1 Myxococcota bacterium
TCCGGTCGAGCCCGTCCTGCTAGCCCAACCAACCAACCCAACCCTGTTAGTCCCGCATGAAATCACCTCCCCGTGATTCAGCAACCAACCGATCCTCACGCCACTGACTCACCCATCCGCCCGTCCAAGCATCAAGCCCAGCCGCCATTTCTCTCGCGCGCGACCGTGCGACGCGCTCTTCATCGGGTGTGAGCGGCGTCGCCGAGGCGAGCCGCTCTCTTAGACGCTCACGCTCAAAATAGAGCTGATGAATTTCGTCCGAGACGTCGTCGCGAAGACTCAGCTTTTGCCGCAATTCTCGTGAGAGATCGACGGAATCAGACGGATACGCGACTTCCCCTAAGGACCAGTCGAGCTGAACCGACGCGTCGTACGCCGTCGCCCGGTTTCGGGTGCGGTCGAATAGATGGCGCGTATCGCCAGAGACGAAGCTTTGATCCGCATGGCGTCTTTCGTCGCTGTCCAAGTCGACGCCAGCCTTAATCGAAAGGTCCGGCCACCAACCGCGACGACGCAAGCCGTCCCAGAGCCTCTCTTCTTGGAGGCGGTCCAGACCCGCATGGGCCAACGCGCGCCGACGTAGGTCGGCAAGCGGTGGGTCCTCCGAAATCGGTTCGCGCCGAACCACAGCGCGAGTGACTGGCACATCGCTCACCGGATGCTTAGGACGCTCGATTCGCACGCGGCGGTAAATCGTCGTACCGCACCCAACGATCGCCTCGTCCGCCGATTCGAAGGAGCCACTCGCGACGGCATGACAGCCGGTCCCCGCACTCGCCCCGGCAGGACGGTGAAAGCGCGCCAGCAGATCAGTTGCGATAAAGAGACCACGATCTGTCGCAGCTACGACGCCGTTTTGCGTGATCGCAATACGCGCAATACGAGCACCCGGTGCGAATACCGGGCGATGGATTATCCAGGGGCCGACTCGATTCACCGAGCCTGGACTCTCGAGGATTTCCGAGATCGCGAAGCGGTCGGGATACACGAGCACAACGCGATTCCGAGTCGAATCGAAGTGGAGATCCACTGGCGCGGCCTCTGATCGTGGCGACGGAAGCGTTAGGCGCTCCCGTCGCGTAACCCGCAATCCGTTAGGCGTCTCGAGACCGAAAATTCGAGTGAGCCCCTGACGTCCGTATAGCCAGACTTCAGTTTCGCTCGTGGGAGCGATCCGATGATCGGCCCCAACGCCCGGGCTCGCGGGCGGAACGATCGCCGCCAGGGAAATCGGCTCCAAAACACCGCCTCCGGAAAGCGATTGAAAAACCTGTCCTGTCGACGACCAATAGGCGCCCGCCTCCGTCGCGACGACGAGCCGTGCGCCCAAGGAAACCACCCGACGGATTCGATTCGCCGCCTCTCCGCCGCGTAAGTCCCGACGCACTGGGCGCTCCGTTGGCGACCAACGATACAGCCCTGCGTCCGATGCGATCCATAACTCACCCTTCACATCGACAACCAGATCGTTCACGTCCCTCGCGGATGCGCGCATACGGTTCGAATCGAGTTCATCTCGCACTTTTTTACGAGTGCCCCGTATCCAAGCAACCCCCGCTTCGTCGGCAAGCGCGATCCCGCCATCGCGGCCCAGAGCAAGCGCGTGGATCCGGTCCCCACGCCCGCCAATTCCCCCAACTCTGTCCCACCGAAAATCTCCCGCGCCTCGGATGGACACAGATTCATCGACTTCCCCCGCCCGAGCGGGGCTGAGGAGCGAGGCGACTATCAAACACGCGCTCAGAATCAAAAATCCCTGGATGAGCCGGCTCGATCGCTGGAGAAAAGGAGCAACCATGCCCTGCCCCAACGCAAGCCTCGTGCCGAACCCATTCGGCGCAGACGGCTTCTAGAACTGATCTCTCGAAGATTCTCGGCCAAACGTGAATCGGACTCCTCAGGCACTGGGTGACTAGAAATTCTCTTCTTTCTCGCGCGCTTGACGAGCGGCCAGGGGTCGCGAAGAATCGGCGGTAATGAAGCCCTCTTTTTACTCCCGTACGCGCCGCTTGAGCGCGCCGAGCCCCGCGCGCGCATTCGCCTATCTACTCGCGTACCTACTCGCCTTTTTTGTGATGCTCGGGACGGGCTGTGCGGGATCGATAGGCTCTTTCGAAGAATCGCTCGGCGACGGCGAGAGACAGCAACGAATCGCCGCACTCGAAGCCTCCATCGCACGCGACCGCGCCGCACTCGCCGATCTCGTCACTCAGCCCCGCGAGATCGAAACGGACCCTCTTCACGATGATGAAAAATTGCGTGAATTGGTGGACCGCCTGACGAGCGATACCGAAGCACTGGAACGCTTGAAGGCGATCCGCGATGCGGGAGTTGCTGATTCATGAGTGCGAATGCAACAGGCCCTGTTGTAGTGCTGGCAGGCGGCGTCGGTGCTGCTCGGTATTTGCGCGGAGTAATCCGGGCCGTCCCTCATGAAGACCTCACGATCATCGTCAACACAGGAGATGACCGAGAATTCTACGGCGTCCATGTTAGTCCTGACATCGACATCGTCAGCTACACCCTCGCCGATCGAATCGATGCGGAGCGCGGATTCGGCCTCGCGGGGGACACCTATCATCTCGTCGACCGCCTCGCCGAACTCGGACACGAGGTCTGGTTTCGCCTCGGTGATACCGACTACACGAATTGCCTTCACCGCACGCTTCGACTGGCGGAAGGCGCCGGGCTCGACGTGATCACGGACGAGCTGAGGCGCGATCTCCGCCTCGACTTCCAGATCCTTCCCATGTCGAATGCGCCGTGCCCGACAATGATCGAGCTGGAAAGCGGCAGCTCAATCCACTTCGAAGAATACCTGGTGCGAGACGGTGCTCCGACCGACGTGACCCACGTCGACCTCTCCGCGGCCGAAGCCGCCGAGCCCGCGCCTGGAGTCCTCGAAGCCATCGCCGGCGCGGGCACGATCCTCGTCTGCCCGAGCAACCCAATCGTTTCGATCGGCCCAATTTTGGCTGTGCGCGGCATACTCAAGGCGCTCAAAGCCGTAACGGCGCCAATCGTCGCCGTTTCACCGATCGTGAGCGGCGCCCCCATCAAGGGCCCTGCCCATACGCTTATGCGCGCCCTCGACATCGAAGTTTCCGCGCTCGGCGTCGCCCGGTTCTACTCCGAATGGATCGGGGGCTTTGTCTTTGACGAACAGGATGCCGCGCTTCAGGGCGAGATCGAGAAGCTTGGACTCACTGCGACTTGTCTCGACACAATGATGGTCAATGCGGCGGTTTCCGAATCCGTCGCGCGTGCGGCCTTAGGCGTGGCGGATCGTCTTCGATGACGATCGCGCTGATCCCGGTCAAAAAGCTCGAGGAAAGTAAATCTCGTCTGCTTTCCAGCCTACCTAGCGAGACGCGCCAAGCGCTGACCCTCGCCATGCTCGAAGATTTAATCGAGGCCTTGTCGGCCAGCCGCGGGATTACGCGCATTGCAGTCACTACGCCCGACTCGACCGTTGCCGAGCACGCAAAGGCTGCGGGGGCAGAGGTTCTCATGCGCCCCGAGCCCGGCCTGAATGCCGCTTTGGAAGACGGTGTAAATCGCCTCGCCCGAGACGAAGGGGAGGACATTCTCTTCGTGCTAGGCGATGTCGCCGGCGCCCTCGCGGAAGATTTCGACCAACTCTTGGAGGAGGCATCCGAAGAGACGCGCGGCATCTGGCTCGCTCCTTCCTCGGATGGCGGCACGAGTGCGCTCCTCCATCGCCCCGCCGGCGTGGTACCCTGTTGCTTCGGCAAAGACAGTGCGAAAAGGCACAGAGAAGCCGCCGCCTACGCCCAAGTGAGTTATCACGAAACGCCGCTGCTCTCTCTAGCAATCGATCTCGATCAACCTGAAGATCTTGAAGCTTTCTTGGCCACTAAAGGCGGTGGAAGACGCACCCGCGCCCTCCTTACGTCCGCTGGGCTTGTTCCCGTGACCAACGCCTAACATTACACGAATCGCAAAACGGCCCTCACGCCGACATCGCGCTTCCTTGAGCTGCCCTTGCCTTCCCTTCTTTTCGCGCCCTCGCGCTACCGAGACCTAGCCACATGACCGAAGCCCCCGCCTCTCTACGACTCATCCCTTTGCCCGGACTTCCGGAAGTTGAGCCCGGCACCGACCTTGGCACAATGATTCGCGAAGCAGCCAAATCCGCTGGCGTTCCCCTCGCGGGCAACATCGTCGTCGTTGCTCAAAAGATCATCTCCAAGGCGGAAGGTCGCCTCGTTCGACTCGAGGATGTCTCCCCGAGCGCCGAAGCTCTGGAGATCGCGGAAGCCCACGACCGCGACCCCCGCCAAGTGCAGATCGTGCTCGACGAAAGTGTCCGCATCGTCCGCCGCGGACATAACGTCCTGATCACCGAGACCAAACACGGATTCGTCTGCGCAAATGCTGGCGTCGACCTCTCGAACGCCCCAGGCGAAGATATCGCTGTCCTGCTGCCACTCGACCCCGACGCTTCAGCGAGAACCCTCCACGAAGACCTCTCCAAGGACGGCGCCCGCACCCCTGTCGTCATCACCGACACTTTTGGCCGCCCCTGGCGCGACGGTCTTGTCGACGTCGCCCTCGGCTCCGCTGGCCTAGCTCCGCTTCGCGATGATCGCGGTTCTCGCGACCGCGCCGGTCGCGAACTCCTAGTGACGCAACCCGCGACTGCGGACCAGCTTGCCGCGGCAGCGGGTCTGCTCATGTGGAAGAGCGCCGGCATTCCGGTCGTGATCGTCGAAGGCTTTCCCTTCGAGGGCGATGGCGGCGTGAAGGATCTGCTGCGTGATCCGCAGACGGATCTCTTTCGTTAGTCGTCTTCAGGCACGGACACGGACTCGGGCGGCTCAGCACTTGCCGCCTTCGCCTTCTTGAGCCGCTCGGGATACGCGTTCTCGAAACACGTCTTCCAAACGACATC
>JASDVF010000010.1:80873-96378 GCA_041440805.1 Myxococcota bacterium
CCTTCTTGAGCCGCTCGGGATACGCGTTCTCGAAACACGTCTTCCAAACGACATCAAGGCCGTCGCCTTTTTCAGACGACGTCACGATCGGCTTTCCGAAGCCATCCCCAATCTCTTTGCGAAGCCGCTTCACGGCTTCGGTACGCTTCATCAACTTAAGCTTGTCAGTCTTGGTGATCACCACTCGGCCGGGGACGTCTTGTTCCGCGAGCCATTCGAGAAGCAGGCTTTCGTCTTCGCTCCAATTGCGACGGACATCCTGCAACACAAACGCCAAACAAAGCGCTTCACGTTTGGCGAGATAGTCCTCGGCCATACGCTGCCAGCCGGCCCGCTCTGAGCGGGAAACCTTTGCCCAGCCATACCCAGGCAAATCCACGAGACCAATCTCGCCCCAATCCGTGCGAACTTTGAACAGCACGAGATCACGGGTCTTACCCGGCGTACTACTCGTTCGCGCGAGTTTCTTTCGGCGCGTGAGTCCGTTCAAAAGGCTCGATTTCCCGACGTTAGAGCGCCCGAGGAAGGCGACCTCGGGGAGTCCGCTCTCCGGCAGCATGCCTATATTCGGGGCCGATGCGATGAGTTCCGCGTCCAAAATTTTCATGCCAAGCCTTCTTTCCCGCGATTTCGGTCGCCGATTTTCAGATTCCCATTGGCGCCAGAGGAGAGCTCGGCCAGAACGGGTTCGAGTCTCGTGAGCGCAGTCTCAATTGTATCCGGCGACAGCGCATAACAGAAGCGTAGTCGGCCTTCCGCCGCTTCGCCGAAGTCAATTCCAGGCGTGATCCCTACATGGGCGCGTTCGAGGAGCTCGAAGGCCAATGCTCGAGAGTCGTCACCGAAAGCCCGGGCGTCTGCCAGCACGTAGAACGCCCCTTCCGGTTCGCGATCGATCCCGAATCCGAGCCTTCGCAGGCCATCGACCAAAAGCGTACGGCGCTCTCCGCAAGCCGCGACAAGATCAGCCGTCATTTGCGCGCCCTCTTCGATCGCCGCGATGCCCGCGTGCTGCACGAAGGAGCTGGCCGATATAAAGAGGTTCTGCTGCAGAATCTGGAGCCTACGCATGGCCGATTCCGGCGCGACGACCCATCCCAGACGAAACCCAGTCATGGCATATCGCTTCGAGAAGCCGTCCAAGACGAAATGGTTTTCGCCTAACGTGATCGCGGAAGTCGTCTCGACACCGTCGTATACGAGCCCATCGTAAATTTCGTCGGCAATCAGAGTTGGCCCCATCTGCGCGAGGGCTTCCATCACCTCACGGGGCTGTACCGCGCCGGTGGGGTTCGCAGGGGACCCGATGATGATCGCTTTGGTTTTCGGGGTGATCGCTCGGCGAACCCGTTCAGGGTCGATATGCCAACCGTTCTCGGCCTCGGTCGGAACAAAGATGGGCTTTGCGCCGCAGAAGCGTACGAAATTCGGATAGCAGGGGTAATGCGGGGTCGGGATCAATACCTCGTCCCCCGCCTCGACGAGACAGGAGAACACCAGGGTCATCGCGCTCGAAGTGCCCTGGGTCACCAGCACCCGCTCAGGCGTGACCGATTGACCAAAGCGACGCTCGAGATCCCCGGCAATCGCTTCACGAAGGGGCCAGAGACCGCGGGAATCGGTGTAGCCGGTGTCGTCTCGGGCTAACGCCTCCGTCGCCGCACGGGTTGCCGCGGCCGGCGGAGCAAATTCTGGTTCGCCGAGCTCGAGATGGGCTATGTCGATACCCTCGCGCTCGAGTTCCGCTGCTCTTTCAAGGACTTCCATCGCCAGAAAGGGCTCGAGAGCCTCGGCTCGGGTGGCCCATCGGGCGGGCGTGGGGGAATTAGGCACTGACATGAACCCCGGTTAGCCCGACGAATCCTCTGAGTCAAGGCATCCAAACGTCCAACTAGTTGAAATCAAAGCCATTTTCGGCACATCTCATTTTGACAGGGCTTCGGACGGGGGCTAATCTCTCCACTAATCCGGACCCTCCACCCTTGGATTCCGGAATTTCGGCCGCAACACCCCGTTAAGCGCGTTCCCGAGCGGAGCCCAGGCCGAATTCGATGGCGTCGCCGTGAATCGCGACAACGCCACAGCATTCAACAATTGCCATCCCATCCTCGAGGAAACAATCCTCGGAGAGGACCCGAGCCCCATGTCGAAGGGTATTCAGATTGCCATAGGTGCTACCGCCATCGCGCTCCTGCTCGGCTGGTGGGGCACGAGCCAGATGAACGCTGGCCTGTCCTTCCAATATTTCCAAGACCTCGACGCATTCCATGCGAGTGCGAACCAGATGGTCGGGCGCTCCGCGCGCGTGCATGGCTACGTCGCCAACGCTTCGATCGAACGAGACCTCGAAGGAAAGCGAGTTGTCTTCTCGGTCCAAAACACCCCGCCTCACGGCGGTGGACCGATCGGCGAGACGCTCACCGTCGTCTACGAGAGCCTCGAGACGCCGGACCTCTTCAAGGACGGCGCGGAAGTCGTCGTCGAAGGGCAACTCGCCATGACACGTGGCGACAAGGTCTTCGAAGCGACCAACCTGCTCGCCAAGTGCCCGTCCAAGTTCGAAGCCAAGGTAGGACCCATGGACGAGGCGACGATCGAGCTCTAGGCCCGACCGACTAACACCGCCCACCGCCCACCGCCCACCGCCCACCGCCGACCAAGAGCACCGCTCAAAATCACGAAAGCCGGGCTTTCCGCTTTCGACCGAACGATTAAACGATTCAGGAACAAACGCCCCCTCCCGAGCCTAAGCTCGATCCGGACGGGGGCTCGGAGATGACCGGCTCATGGCTGACCTCGGACTCTACGCTCTACGCTTGGGTCTCTTCCTGTGCGCTCTCGGAATGGGGGCGGGCATTTTTGCCGGCGTTTCCCATCGGGAAGATTGGACGCGCGTTGCTGAGCGCTCGGTGCTGTTGGTCTTCGCTGCGGCTTCGGCGGCGATGCTGGCGCTCTTCTGGGCGCTTGCGACGAATGACTTCTCGCTTAGTTATGTCGCGGCGCACTCCGCGCGCACGATGCCCCTGCACTACCGGCTTGGAGCCTTGTGGGGCGGGCAGGCGGGATCGCTGCTGCTCTGGGGTTGGATGCTGACGGCTTACGGCTCCGTCGCCGTGTTCTTTAATCGCACGCAGAACCGAAAGCTCATGCCTTGGGTATGTGTTGCGATGCTCGCGAATATTGCGTTCTTCCTCTGGCTCGTAAATTTTGAGACGCTCCCCTTCGAGCGGGTACCTCACGCGAACCGACTCTCTGATGGCAACGGCCTCAACCCCTTGCTTCAGCATCCGGTCATGATGATTCATCCGGTCCTGCTGTATACCGGCTTTACGGGCTTCGCCCTGCCCTTCTCCTTCGCATTCGCCGCGATGGTTACGGGTGAGCTTGGAACGACCTGGTTCCGAACGACTCGTCGCTGGACGCTCTTCGCGTGGAGCGTTCTCTCCGCGGGTATCATGCTCGGCGGACGCTGGGCCTACGAAGTGCTTGGCTGGGGGGGCTATTGGGCATGGGACCCTGTCGAAAATGCTTCGCTCATGCCTTGGATTGCCGGCACGGCCTATATCCATTCGGTCATGATCCAGGAAAAGCGCGACATGCTGAAGACCTGGAACCTTGTGTTGATCGGTATGACGTACGGCCTCTGCCTCTTCGGCACGTTCCTCACGCGCTCGGGCGTCGTGCAGTCGGTTCATGCCTTCACGAACTCCGACAGCTTCGGCCGCATCTTCCTGTCCTATGTGTTGATCACCCTGGCCGTCTTCGCGATCGCCTTGATCTACCGACTGCCTCAGCTTCGCAGCCCTAACAAACTTGAGAGCGTGCTCTCCCGCGAAGCCAGCTTCATCATCAACAACTGGCTCTTCATGGCGATCCTCTTCGTCGTGTTCGTCGGCACCATGTTCCCGGTCTTCACGGAAACCCTCGGCGGCGTGCGGCGCATTTTGGGCCCGCCCTACTTCAACACCTTCGCCGGCATCCTCGCTCTGCTGCTCATGGTGTTCACCGGCGTCGGCCCCTTGATCGCTTGGCGCAAAGCCAGCGTCGCCAGCCTGAAGCGCCAGTTTATTATTCCCGCGTCCGTCGGCGCAGTCGTCGCTATCGCGGTCATCGCGATCTTCGGATTCTCCCCCGGTTACTGGGCGATCTCTGCCTGGGGTCTTGGCGCCTTCGTCCTCACCACGATCTCGCAGGAATACGGCCGCGCCATCGGCGCACGAATGCGCCGCCTGAACGAAAGCGCCCCCACGGCACTACTGACCCTGCTTCGTCGAAATCAACGTCGCTACGGCGGCTACATCGTTCACGCCGGCGTTGTCATTCTCTTGTTGGGTGTCTCGGGCGCTGCCTTCAACGAAGAGAAGCTCGAGAATCTTCGCCCAGGCGATTCGACGACGATCAACGATTTCCGACTCCACTATCTCACGGCGGAGGCGATCCCGGCGCAGCATTACGGCGGCGCCAAGGCACGCGTCGCGCTCTACCGCGGCGGCGACGATGACCACAAGGGAACCCCCCTCGCCGTCATGACGCCGGAGAAGCGGCAATACTGGCTCGAGCAGCAGCCGAATTCAATTCCGGCGATCTACTCAAGCTGGCGCGAAGATCTCTACGTGATTCTCACTGCCGTCGAGCCGGACGGGTCCGGGACCTTCAAGATCTATCACAACCCCCTCGTAAACTGGGGTTGGGCTGGAGGCATGCTCTTCGTCTTCGGTTGCGTCGTCGTATTGTGGCCCCATCCGGAGAGGGCCACGGTTGGTTCTGACGCACCGGGCGCAGGAGAGCCCAACTCATGAGCGCGCTTTTCCGAACACTCGGCCGACCCGCGAGTGTCGCCGTTTCAATCATCGCGCTCTTCGTCCTCGCAGCCGCGCCCGCCCTCGCCCAACCTGGGCCCGATGCGGGCCAGGTACCCCCGCCCCCGCCGGGACCCGGCAAGCTCACTGTCCAGATCGTCTCAGGCGACACGGACGGCTCGGCCTCTGGCCTTCAGATCGCGCTCTATGCACTCGGGCCGGATGGTGCACCGGGACTCGCGAACGGCGAGACCGACGCCTCCGGGCGTGCGGTCTTCGCAGGAATCTCCAACGACCCGGCGATCGTCTACCTCGTCGGCGTACGTTATGCGGAGATTCCTTTCGGTGAGCGCATTGCGTTCGCGGAGGGCGCGGCCGATGCGCTGATCGAAATTAATGTCGCGACGCCCACGGATAAGATCCAGGGCGTCACCGTCGAAGAAGTCCGAAGTCGGATCGATTGGATGGGCGACCGGGTCGTCGTCACTGAGATCATTCGTTTGAACAGCTCCGGCGACCGTGTCATCCAGGTTCCATCAGACAACACGAGCGGCCTGTCCATCATTGAGCGCCCTCTCCCTCTTGCTGCGAAAGATTTCAACTCTGGCCCCAGCTCGATTGGCGACGAACTCGCCTTCGACGACGGGCGTGTTCGTTTCTTGGGTCCGCTCTATCCCGGCGAACAGCGCGTTGAATACCAATTCAGCCTCCCTGTCGAGCGCGGCGCTCGTACCCTCGACTTTCCGGTCGAACTGCGCGAAGCCACGGAGCGCGTCGTATTAGTCGCCGGAACCTCCGGCATCGAAATCTCCGCCGATGCCCTGATGCCTTCAGCCGACCTCAGTTCGGACACGGGGCAATCGCTCGCGTCTTGGGCTCGGGGCGCGCTGCGAGCAGGCCGACCGCTGAATGTTTCACTCACGCTCCCTGAAAGCAGACTCGATGGGACGGCCCTCACAATTCCCCGCGCGGACGTTTGGCTCGATCTCGACGACACGCGCGTGAACGCGAACGTCGACCTCAGCTTGAGTGTGGCGCCAGGCGCGCCGATCACGGGCACATCCGAGGCGCCCTTGATGCATGTCAGCATCCCCGACGGGGCCGAGCTTCAGGGCGTCTCTCCGGAGTCGGAGGCCATGGGTCTCGTCCCGACGCCTGACGGAGGCTTCGACGTCATTGGCCCGATCGGCCCTGGCGAGCACTCCTTCGGCTATGCCTATCGTATTGTAAGTCGTCCGGACGGCGTCGAACTCGGCATGCGCTTCCCACGTGAAATTCAGACGCTGAATGTATTGATTGCCGATACCGGCCTTGCCCTCGACAGCAGTCGACTCCATCGCCGGCGGCCCTTCCGAAATGGCACCCGAAACTATCTCCACCGCGAGGCGTACAACGTCACCAATACGGAAGTCGTCGACCTACGGCTCGAACCGCTGCGGGCGACCGGCCTTCCGCGGAATGCTTCGATCGCGATCATCGGCGGAGCGTCCCTCGCCGGGGCCTTCTTCATCATCTCGCCTTTACTTGGCGCGCGACGTCGCGAGGAGTTAGGCGACCCCGAACTCGATCGACTACGCGAAGAACGCGAAGCCGTCTATGTGGCCATCGCCGACCTCGAACACGATTTCGAAACCGGCAAGCTCGAGTCGACTGACTACGAAGCCATGCTTAGCCAATTCAAGGGTCAAGCGATCGCGCTAATGCGGAGCGAACGCGAACGAACCGGCAAAGCAGCACCCATACCGGCGGCAACCTCGGCATCGCCTAACGACAGCACCCATAAAAAAAGCGGCAATGCCGGAATAGGCGATACGGCCGCAAGTAAACCAGCATCCCTCTCCGCACTCATAGACACCAACGACACCGCCCCGACAACCAGCACGTTCTGCCCGAGCTGCGGCGGCCGCATCGATCCGAAGTGGCGCTTCTGCTCTCATTGTGGCGGCGAGCTGCAACCGTCGGAGGCGTAGGGTGAGCCCTGTCCGGCTGCGCGGAACCGCCATCGAAAAGCGCTACGGGCGCGTCGCGGCTCTGCGCGGGATCGACTTCGAGATCGCACCTGGCGAAGCCGTTGCACTCCTAGGAGCCAACGGCGCGGGCAAGAGCAGCCTCCTGAAAATCCTCGCGGGGCTCTCAAAGCCGAGCCAAGGCCAATTCGGCGCCTTCGTCGACGGCGGAACGAGTCCTCTCGATCGCAGCAGCCTGCGAGCAGCGGTGGGTTATGTCGGGCACGCGACGCTGCTCTACGGGGAGCTGTCCGCACGTGAGAACCTCGACTTCGCGGCGCGCCTTTATGGACAGCGTGCGAATCAAGAACGCATTGACCAGGTACTCGAGGATTTCGCCCTAGCGGATGTTGCAGATCGCCGCGCAGGCACTTTCTCTCGCGGGATGGCGCAGCGCCTCGCGATCGCACGAGCGGTCATCCATCGGCCCGGGCTTCTGCTTCTGGACGAACCCT
This sequence comes from Myxococcota bacterium, assembly GCA_041440805.1. Classification (GTDB taxonomy): domain Bacteria; phylum Myxococcota_A; class UBA9160; order UBA9160; family UBA4427; genus UBA4427. The sequence continues at coordinate 88,134 of JASDVF010000010.1, forward strand.
TCACCGGGCTCGACGAACTCTCAGCCGAACGACTCTCCGAACAGCTTGGCCGACTCCGGGGCGAGGAACGAGACGCCGAAACAAACGGTGGAACTCCTTCCCTAATTGTCGTCACCCACGACCCACGCCGCGCCACCGAACTCGCTGATCGAGCGATTCTTCTGCATCACGGCATCATTCGCGCGACACCAAGCAAGCAGCATGCGGAAGAGTTCACCGCCGATGCTCTTAGGGCGATGCTAGGCGAGTTCGCACGCGAAGCGAGTCATGCCGCATGAACGTCGCATGGGCTCTTCTCTGGAAAGATCTCGCAACGGAGTGGCGGTCCCGCGATCGAATCGTCGCGATGACCGTCTTCTCTTTCCTCATTATCGTGGTCTTTCAATTCGCCTGGCCAAATATGGAACCCGAGCAGATCGCACAGCTTGCGCCCGGCATCCTTTGGGTCACTTATGTCTTCGCCGCGGTCATCGGACTCGGCCGCACGTTCTCGACGGAGCTCGAGAACGACGCGATGACGGCGCTCGCCCTTGCACCCGGCAATCGTGGCTGGATCTTTCTGGGAAAGGCGACGGCGACGTGGGTACTGATCACCGCCGTGCAGGCGATGGCGGGACTCGTGTTCGCGCTCTTCTTCCGTGTCGACCTCACGATTGGCCTCTCAGGAACCGCCACGATCGTCGCTCTGGCAAACGTGGCCATCTGCAGCGTCGGCACCCTGCTCTCCGCGATGAGCGTACGCAGCCGCTTCCGTGAAGTGCTGCTTCCGGTGCTGCTGATTCCGACGCTGATCCCGGTTCTGGCCGCCGCAGTGACTGGCACGACGGCTACGGTCGCCGGCGAAGCGCTCGCCCTAACGACCCTCCAACCGCTGATCGTGATCGGCGGGATCTATTTCATTCTCTGTTTTCTACTCTTCGACTTCGTGCTCGACGAGTAGCCTCGCGTATCCCTCCGGAGACTCCGCATGACGACCGCCTCCTCCTCTGACCCTCCGACCCCGGCGACTTCCTCGAGTCCAATCGGTGGCGACCGGTTGGGTCTCACGCTCAAGCTACTCGGCTGGGCGGTACTCGGTCTATTGCCGCTCTACGCGTGGACCGTCTCAACAGCGCCCATCGATTCCGTCCAGGGCATGATGCAGAAGATTCTCTACGTCCATCCGCCTTTGGCCTACGGCGCCTATTTGGGATTCGTCGCGACCGCGATTGCTGGCGGACTCTTCCTTTGGCAAGGACGCGAGGTCCATGACCAACTCGCGATCGCCGGCGCGGAAGTCGGCACGCTCTTCTGCACGTTGATGCTGATCACTGGCCCGATCTGGGCGCGTGGTGCATGGGGGCCCGGAAACTGGTGGGTCTGGGACGCACGGCTAACGCTGACGCTGCTCCTCTGGTTCGTCTATCTGGCCTACCTGCTCCTGCGCAGCTTCACGGAAGGCGATGAACGCGCGGCGCGATTTTCTTCGATCTACGGGATCCTCGGCGTCGTTCTCATCCCTCTAAACTATTGGATCATCGATCTCGTCGGCGGCGCGATGCACCCAAACAACCTCGAATTCGAGGAGGAGAGTTCGAGCCTGGGTATGGGGATGGGCCTCCCCTTCTTCGTCGGGAATTTGACGCTCTTTTTCGTGTTCATCTACCTGCTCGTGCTGCGTTGGCGAGTTGGCATGCTGCGCACGGAAGCAGAGCGAGCCGAGTTCGACGCACGCAGGAACTGATCCGCCAGACGCGACGCGCAATCTCCCTGTGTGGAAATGCCACTATCTCAGCGCCTCTGATCGGTCCTCCCTCCGCGTCACGGGGCGAAAATCAAATCGTGGTTGACAATGACCCGGTAACCGGAAATATTAGATGTCATCGGGTTCGCCCGATCACGCGTTCGTCGCCCTCTTGCCGAGAAGGAGACTCCACTTCCGCGATCGTGATTCTTGCTCGTGGCGCCCCCAAAAGAGGCGCTCTCGGCGCGAGTCCTCACTTCCCCGTCCTGTGTCCCCCCATGCGTCCCTCCTCTCCTCGGCCATGCACCGAGATGATCGTGCCTCACTCGAAGGCATGACGTAGGCAGATTGGGTCCGCCGGCACTGCGACTAAAATTGCGCACCTCGCGGTGAATGGAAGTCTTCTTCCCAATTGTGGCCCGAACGTGACCGGGAACACCTAAATCGCTTTGACCGGAGTCCGTTTGCGCGGAACCGTGACCTGCCAAAACACAGGCTTCTCGGGCCGCTGAGCCCTTCGACATTTCTTTTAGGAGCACACAAACCGCGCGTGGCAGCAGTTTGGAGGCAATCGATCAGCAGCTACATCGGCTAAGATCCGTCGGCTCGCACGAAGCCGAAACCGGTCGCCTCGGCCCGTCCATGGCACGCGACTTGCTGTATTACTTCAACATATACCCGGTGAAGAATCTGCCGGCGTCACATCCGGTGAAGAAGCGACCGACCTCGTCGAACACAATCGACAGGATCGACGCAACAAAACCCGGGTACGATTCAAACCAGAAAGTTTTCACGCGAAGAAGGACCGACGAGTCGGCCTCGACGCGATGACCCAGGGAGCCCTCCAGTTAAATGGCCAGCATGAAACGTGGCGTTGGATATTGCGAGAACACGGATTGCGAGGATTACGCCAAGGGCGTATTCCTCCTCAATCACGGCGACACCTTCTATTGCCCCCGCTGCCGACAGCTCGGCAAGGTCGAGAAGGAGCGCGGGTTCTACACGGGCAACTCGGACATCTTTAAAGAGGTCCGCGTTGAATACAACTTCGATCCGATCAATAGCGTCTATCGCGAGATTGCGATCGTGCGGGACGAGAGCCTTTGGGGACGTAACAACGTCTACACGCTCCAGTCTCCTCTCATCAAGACGGAGAAGCGCGCGCTCAAGGTTGCCGAGGCCATCCTCGCAAACTTGAACCGCTACCGCGGACTCCTCAACGGCGACGACATTCCGCGTACGACGGAGATCATTCTCTCCTTCGATGATCCCTTTGACGAGTTCTCTCGCAAGCTCAAGCAGCTCTCGAAGGAGTGGGAAGCCAGCGGTCTTCGCGAACAACGGCGCTAGGCGAACAGCCGCGTTACCAAAACAGAGGGGCTAGGCGTTTCTGGGCGAATTGCGATTGCCCAAAATTGAAGCGGGCGATCACGATGCACTCATTCGCGCCGCACAAGCAGACCCACCGGCGATCGTCATTCTCGACCAGCCCGAGAAGCTCAGGCAAAGTGCGCCAGCCATTCTCTAATACGTCGAGAGCGAATTCGAAGCCGTAGCAAGCGTCCTCTCCACGGTCTATTTCGTGCGACGATCTCCCTGAAGATCCGGCCACTCATCGCATAAAGCGCCCGCGAGCGCCTCTATCCATGCCAAAGCGCTACTCAGACTGCGCCGGCAAACCCCGCCAGCGCATCCCTAGATCGATCTTCATCGCCTGCCAAACCGTACGGAGTCCTTGCGATTCGGACATAACAACTGGCTCGGCCGTTCCGGGCAATGCCCGAGCAAGGGGCGCTAGGTACCAAGGAAAGAACCCGTCGGGCAGCGCATCCACAGAGAACCACCCGACTCGCGGAGTCTCACTCGATGGGCTGAGCTGACCCGCGACGACGCGGCAGCGATACACCCGCGCGATATGCGGACGAAAGCCGGTGCGAGTCCAGTCCCCGACGTGACGGTCGACCACAACCTCGAACCCAGTCTCCTCGCGCACTTCACGCAGGAGGGTCTCCTCCGCCTCTTCACCTGCTAAGGGCGTGCCTCCCGGCAACTCCCATCCGAACAGATCGGCGCGCAGACTCAGAAGGACTTCGAGCGGCGGAGTACTCGTTTCTCCATCGCCACACTCGTCCGGCGAACCAGCGGCCGATCGAAGAATGACGGCCTGACTGATCACGAGCGGGCGAGATTCGCTGACCCGCGGAGCGACAAGTCCCCACCAGGCGGTTCGGGCGTAGTCGGCAAGTCCGCCCCACAGCCGCCCGAAGCGGCCGCGCGTATGGACGGGCCTTCGACTCCCATCCGGCCATCGGCCTACCTGATGAACACTAGAGTCAGTGGGGTAGTTGGGGTCACGAGGGCCCGTTTCGCTCACGTTAGTCGATAATCTTGTTGAGCGGGTTCTCGACGATGCCGCGTGCCCCTGCCTCATGAAGCTTGGGCAGAAGATCACGCACGAATGATTCTTCAACGATCACGAAAATATCGATCCATGTCGGATCCGCGAGCGGCGACAGCGTCGGCTTCCCGGCATCCGGCAGCAGAGCGAGAACGCCATCCATCTTGTCCTTAGGCACGTTCATCGAAAGGCCAACCCGCGTCGCGGCGGCAATCGCGCCCATCAACAGCATCTTGAGCCGTTCGATTTTGCCGAGCTTCCACTCGTCCGCGAGCGATCCATGGTGTGCAATCAATCGCGGCGTGCTCTCGAGGAGCAGGTCTATCACGCGCAGGTTATTCGCGCGCAAGCTTGACCCCGTCTCCGTGACATCCACGATCGCGTCAGCCAAGACGGGAGGTTTTACTTCCGTCGCGCCCCATGAGAACTCAAGCTGCGCCGTCACGCCGAGATCCGCAAAATAGCGTTCGGTCATCCCCATCACTTCTGTCGCGATGCGCTTCCCTTCAAGATCCTTCGGCGTCTGGAACGGAGAGTCGTCCTTCACGGCGAGGATCCACCTAACAGGCCCGTAGTTCGGCCACGGCGCGCGGAGGTCAGCAATTTCGGCGACATCGGCTCCGGATTCGATGACCCAGTCGAGGCCCGTGATCGCGCAATCGATCACTCCTTGCTCGACATAACGTGCCATCTCTTGCGGGCGGATCAGGATGCATTCGATTTCCGGATCATCAATCGACGGATAATACGAACGCCCCGAAATGCGGACGTCGTAGCCCGCCTTCGCGAAAAGCGACGTGGTCGTCTCTTGCAAACTGCCCTTAGGCAGACCGATGCGAAGCTTGTGACCCGCTGCGGGTGATGCGTTAGCTGAGGAATCTGAACTCACTTTTTATAGACCTCGTCTGGGTCGAACACCTGAGTGCCGACGTCTTCAATCGCTCCGCCGTCGATGCGGCGGAAGAAACAATTTCGTTTTCCGGTATGGCATGCGGCTCCGCCGACCTGCTCGACGCGCAAGACCAATGCGTCTCCGTCACAGTCGACGTACATGCCCTTGAGATTCTGAACGTTCCCGCTCTCTTCACCCTTATGCCAATACTTCTTGCGGCTGCGGCTCCAATAAACGACTTGGCCTAGCTCAAGAGTTCGGCGAAGCGACTCCTCGTTCATGTAGGCAACCATCAGCACTTCGCCGGTTTCGTCGTCCTGGGCGATCGCAGTCACGAGACCCCCGCCCTTTTCGAAGTCGATGATGGAGGTCGGGTCGATCGTCTCGGCGCTCATGAAATCCTCGGGATCCTCTGCGATCGTGTGCAAGCCAGTTGCCGTTCGACGAGCGCGGAAGGGAATGAAGGGCGCCGAAGCTACCCATCTCGAAGGGCCGTCGCCAGAACGTCGGCCAAGCCGGCGAGTTCCGACCAATTCTCCCCACGGGCGTATCGCGTATCCCGGGTATTTCGCTTGCCAGTGTGGATCGTCTCGCTGGTAAGGATTCCGGTCGCGACAAGCCAGGACAGCGCGTTATTCAGGCTCGTAGGGCTGAGCCCCTCCGCACGGCGGCCTAGACCCAGTAGCTGCGCCCCTTCAAAGCCGAGCTCGGCTTCATTGATGAGGCCACTGCGCAATACGCCATCCCGCGAGGACTCCATCCAACTGACCAGGACGCGAATGATCGCCTCGTAGCATTCCACGACGCCCCGGGTCTGTTCAGCGAACACGGTGAGGGGTCGACGACCAGAAGCGGTCGCACGCCATACGCCGAGCTCATCCTGCTCGACCCAGCCCTCGCTCTCAAAATGCTCGAGAACCGCCTCGCCTCGGGTCAAGAACAGCTCACGAGAGGCGTAGTACTCGCGGTAGAAAATCTCGACCCAGGTTTCGAGTTCCTCGTGAACTCGGGCGCTTTCGAGTCCCGCGAGCGCCGCCCGCGCGAGCACGCTTGGAATCACGAGAAAGTGCGCAATCGAGTTTCGATAAATATCGAGGGCTCGGCGACGACTCTCTTCGAAGTAAAGAATCTCTCCACGCTGATCCAGTCGCGAGCGAACGAGATCGCTTCGCTCCAGGAATGCAATGGACTCACGAAGCTCCGGAAGGTCATGTTCGAGGGCTGTCGTGAGTCGAACGCCCTGCAAGCGAAGAAGTGCCGAGACGTCCTGCATCCCCGAAACCATTTCGTCCCGCAATACGCCGCGATGAGGTGCACTTAACAAGACCGCCGCCGCAACTGAGGTGGCATTCGCGACCGTGGCCCAACCAATTCGTTCGACGAGAGAATGGCCAAGGCTTTTCACGAATTCGCGTTTGTGGTCTTCGAGCGCCTCGCGGACTTCCGGCGAAGACACTTTCCCACGCTGTAGGGATTCGAATCGTTCCCTTTGACTTCCCAACGCATTCGCCAGAGAGATCGGCTCCCCGAAGCTCACATGCACCGAGCCAAAGCGGCGCTGAAGATACTTTCGTGCGCGGAATAGCCCAAGTACGCTCTCCTCGGTCTTCTTGCCACCGTCGAGTTCTTCGACCATCCCCGACTCTTCGACGAGTCGCTCGTAGCTAATCGCGATCGGGACGAAGAAGAGATCGCGGCGATTGCTTTCAAGGAACGCATCGACATCCCAGGAAAGCATCCCCAAGCGCGGTTCGAGGGTCTTGCCCGTCCGCGAACGTCCGCCCTCGATAAAGAACTCCTGCGTAAACCCTTCACGAATCAGATACGCGACGTAGGCGCGAAAGACTTCTTTATACAAAGGATCATCGAAGGATTTTCGCAGATAGAAGGCCCCCATACCCCGGAACAGGTATCCAAAGGGACCGAAGGCCATGTTGTCCCGCGCCGCAATATGCGGAGGCACGAGATAGTTTTGATAGAAGAGCCACGACAGAATCAGAAAATCAAAATAGGAGCGATGGCTCGGAACTAAGACGATTGGATGTCGTTTCGCGTCCTCTGCGACCTCCGCCAGTCTATGCACCTCAATCGAGGCAAAGAGACGCTTAAAGAGCCCGCCTACTGTGGCCGCACCCACCGCGAGCCAAGTCGAGCTCATGTCCGCAGAAATCTCTCGAAAGAACTTCTCGACCTCGCGCTCCGCTTTTCCGGCGGACCCGCCGGACGCGCTCGCCCGAGTCGCCATAGCCGCACGCACACCCGAGTCCGCCAGCACTTCACGCAACACACGCCATCTCGGGCGCAAGGTGGGGCCCTCGACGACCTTCTCCTCGCGATAGAGATGGATCAGGACCGCGCGACGGATCTTTCGGGCAAGCCGTTCCCAGTCGCTATTTCGCGGGTCCTGGGCGGTACTCGCCTTCGCATATAGACCGACATCGATCGCGGCGCCAACCTTCACCGCTAGGCTTCGGTAGGTCGAAAGAAAGCCAGCCACTTTTGCGAAGTCAGAAGGTCTCGCAAGAGAGCCGTAATCTACATTCAGGAAACGGTTCTGCGTCCGAGGGCCCTTGCGCCAGAAAATCGCAAGAGGCACCACGAAGACTTCGCGGCCCGGATGCGTCTCCATGACTTCGCGTACGGCTTCGCCTAACAGATCCAGTTCATCGTTCCGCTTGACGCCCTTGCGGCGCTTGAGAAAAGCGCGCAGCCGCTGTGTTCTCAGAAAGAGAAAAAGGCTCTTTCCCGCAGCGACATGATCGCGAACGATCTCGCGATCCTCGCTGTGCTCGACTTCCCGCGGTCGCGCGCGCTTAATGCGAAGCAGGAGGGGAAGAAGCTGCAGCAGCGGACGGTAATAGTAGAAGTGGATCGCGTTCGCGAAACCTGATAGCCGGAGACCGTGTCGCAGGAAGAGCGCGTTAAACAGGAAGTAGTCGAGGCGGCTCGAATACCGCATCACATAGACGACACTGCCCCGCGCCTCGAGCGCCCTCAGCCGTTCGACGACCGCATCATCGAGCGAAAAATGCTTGAAATAGCGATTCGCGAAGAAGCGGAAGAACAGATTGAAACGCGCGGCCATTGAGGAGCGCGCGGCCAAGCGAACTGTCGACTGGGGAAGTGTGTCGCTCTGTGTGCCGGCTGGCGCATCGCCCGACGGAACGCTCTGGTCTTCGGGCTCTTGGGGCCCGGACTCTTGGGGCCCGGGCTCTTGGGGCACAGGCGGGCG
>JASDVF010000010.1:96478-110236 GCA_041440805.1 Myxococcota bacterium
CTCTTGGGGCCCGGGCTCTTGGGGCACAGGCGGGCGGCTCATCAGAGGGGCGTCGGGCATGATCGCGGCAGGATACCTGCCAGTCCGTCATCGGCCAAACCGTGCCGCTCTACCCGGCCCGGCCAGCCTCCCTTTGACTCCGGACCGAATTTAGCGAAATCAACAATCGCGCGGAACCGGCGTCGCGCGCGATGCGGATCTCTCCGCATCGCGCGCCGATCAAGCTATTCCGGAAGCAGAATCTCGCCGGCGGCCATCTTGGCGCCGACTTCCGCTGCGGTCCAAAGACCCCCGTCATCCGTCTTCGTGACGCCTTCGGCAGTTACGACTCGCATTTCAGCGATGCGACCTCCACCGGCCATGAATGTCTTGCCCGTCAGCTCCTTAGCATCATCCGACGCGAGATAGACCATCAAGGGCGACACAAGCTTGGGGTCGTAGGACTGTGCCGCTTTCTCATTGTCGAAGCCCGGCAAGTCTTCGGTCAAACGCGTGTGCGCCACCGGCGCGAGGATATGCGCGCGAATCCCGTATTTCTTGCCTTCCAGGGCGAGACATCGCGTGAAGCCTGCGATGCCGGCCTTCGCCGCTCCGTAGTTGCACTGACCGAAGTTACCATTCAGTCCACTCGTTGAAGACGTGTTGATGATGCAGCCACCCGCACCTCGCTCCTTCATGTGGTTATACACGGCGAAGGTCACGCAGTACGTGCCCTTTAAGTGGACCGCTATGACCGGGTCCCAGAGATCTTCGGTCGTCTTCGCGAAGCTCTTGTCGCGTAGGATGCCCGCATTGTTAATCAGGATATCGGCCTGGCCGTAGGCATCGATCGCCGACTGCAAGATACCCTGCCCACCCTCGACGGTCGAAACATTGTCGTAGTTAGGCGCCGCTTCGCCGCCCGCAGCCTTGATCAGATCAACAACCTGATCCGCCATCGCCGCGCCGCCGCCACCTGTACCATCGCGAGCACCCCCAAGATCGTTCACAACGACCGCGGCACCTTCCGCTGCCATAGCGAGCGCGTGCTCGCGCCCAAGTCCGCCGCCCGCTCCGGTCACGATCGCGACCTTTCCGTCCAAAAGTCCCATGACGTCCTTCTCCTCATTCAGAGTTCGATGAATTCGCAGCATCTGATTTCCGCCGCGACCAAAGTCAATTAGGGCGCGGAATGCCGCGCCGGATCCGCACCTTAGCTGAGCCGCCGCCCTAGCTTCAACGAACTCTGAGACAGCCTCGGATGTCTCAGACTGGCCGAGCTTCGCGGCCGCACTCACCGCAGGCCGTGCGGTAGACTCCCCCAAGCGCTCAGGAGGCCCCCAAATGAGTCCCACTCGTCGTCAAGTTTCAGATGCAGCCACCGGCCGTATTAGCGCCGGAACCATTCGCTAAGGGGATATCTTCAACCTCAAGAGCTGGGGCGATTCAGTGGCGAATATCGAGATCCTACGGGAAGACCTCTCGCCGCACGCGCGAGCGGATCTAGCCATCACGTCTCCAAAACTGGCCTCGCAAGACGTGATCCGCCTAGCAGCCCCGCATGGCCTCGCCCGCTTCCACGACGGATATGGCGTCGCAGCCGTCCGGACCGTCGAAGTCGGTCGATCGCTTCGCGCCGCGCGCCTTGTCCCATTTGCGATCTGCCTAACACGAAAATTCAACACAGCTTCAAAATATGTTTAGTGAAAAAGAATCGTTCGTAGCTCACCGAATGCCTCGAAGCCAAGCGCCTCGTAGAGGTTCAAAGCCCGCTCGTTGCCATCAACGACTGCGAGCTGCACGTGGGCGGCACCGCAAGCGAACGCTTCCCGGACAACAGAATCCATCCCGCGACGTGCGAATCCTCGCCGACGAAAATCCGGCCAGGTGTAGACGCCCTGCACGAGCCATCCTTCGTCCGACCGCACATCTGCGTAGGCGACGAACACAATACGTCCGTTCTCGGACACGACTCGCGCCCGAGGCAACCGACCGCGCACCCATCGTTCAAAGCCGTGAGGATCGCCTTCGCTGGGGTCCGGCCGATCCTCTTCCCAAAGACTCGCGCGCGCCGCGTGGATCAAATCTTCGAGGTCTTCTTCGCGCGCTGGCCTAGCAACTCCGGGCAATTCCGGGTCGGCAGGAAGGATCGCTTCCGGTCGAAGGCGATAGGCGATCTCGACGCGGTCAATCACGGCCTCGCGCCCCGCCGCCTTGAGCGCAGACCATATTGAGTTCACCAACGTGTGTTCGCTTTTGATCAGCCCACTCGGAACCCGTATCACCAAGGGCATCAGCACGGACTGCGCATCGTCCGTCATCCCAGACGAGAACACGACGCTCGGACGAAGCGCGACGATCGCTTCAATCCTCTCGCCCTCAAACGCACCATAGAGCTGTGGTGGCACCTCACCGGGCCCCAGGGTTCCATCGAGCCGGCATGCGTAATCGATCAGGCTCAGATTCTCATCGGGCCTCGCGCGCAGGCATTCGAGCGCCCGGGACCGATCTCCTCTCACGAGTCTGCGTACGTGCAGTCCCTCGCTCATCAACTCGCGCTCCTGTCCAAATCGCCCCCTCGCACGCGCGCGTGTCCTCGCTAACCCTCGAGGACGACGAGGATGTCCCCTTCTTCGATCGACTGCCCCTCGGCGACGCGGATCTCAAGCACCTTGCCGTCTTCCGGGGCCTCGACGGGGATCTCCATCTTCATCGACTCGATGATGAGCAGCACATCGTCTTCTTCCACTTCGTCGCCGACCTTGGTCTCGATCTTCCACACGTTGCCCGTAATCTGGGCTTCGACCTCGATGCTCAAGTGCTCTCTCCTTACGATCGTCCCGACGCGGTTTTAAACATCCGGCCGATCGACTTTGATCGATCCCGCCAGACCACGCGCGGATCGCGTGGCGGTCGGGGAGTCCAAGCATGCCGACCTAGGCGGCGCGCGGCAAGCACGAGACGCATGAGAAAGCTCGGTTCGTCGGCCCGCCGGCCTATGCGGCTGCTAACCTCCGCGCCTTCCGGAGGAGCCCGTGCTCGAGACCGTCACACAGGGATTCAAAAACGCCACCGACCGACTCAAGGGCGTTCGCGAACTCAATGAAGAAAGCATCGATGAAGCGCTGCGCGATGTGCGCATGTCGCTTCTGGAAGCCGACGTCGACCTCAAGGTCGCGCGTTCGTTCCTCGATCGCGTAAAAGAACGCACCCTCGGCGAAAAGATCAAGACGAGGGTCAAAGATCGTGGTGGCCGCAAGCACAAGGTCACGCCCGGGCAGCACTTCGTAAAAATCTGCGAAGAAGAGCTCGTCGAGTTGATGGGCCCCGTCGACACTTCCCTTGAGAAGTCGCGTGGCATGACCTCGATCATGCTCGCCGGCCTTCAGGGTGTCGGCAAGACAACCGTCTCCGCCAAGCTCGCGGTTTATTTGCAGAAGCAGGGCCTGCGGCCTCTCCTCGTCGCCGCCGACATTTACCGCCCCGCCGCCGTCGATCAGCTGAAGACTCTGGGCGCATCGATCGACGTCCCCGTCCATCATGGCGTCGAAGGCGACCTCCCACCTGCCATTTGCGCGGCCGCTTTCGAGCGCGCCAAGCGCGACGGCCATAACGCGATCATCTACGACACGGCGGGCCGTCTCGCCGTCGACGACAACTTGATGGCGGAACTCGAAGAGATCGTCGTCCGCGTCGAGCCCGCGAATACGCTGCTCGTCTGCGATGCGCTGATGGGCCGCGATGCGGTCAACGTTGCCAGCGCATTCGCGGAGAAGATCACCCTCGACGGCGTCATTCTTACGAAGCTCGATGGCGACGCGCGCGGCGGTGCAGCCCTCGCTGTGAAGGCCGTGACAGGCGTTCCGATCAAGTTCCTCGGCACCGGCGAAACCGTCGACCGCCTCGAAGAATTCCGTCCCGAAGGCCTCGCCTCTCGCATCCTCGGCATGGGCGACATCGTCGGCCTCGTCAAAGACTTCGAAGACGTCGTCGACGAGAAGGAAGCGGAGGAGGATGCCGCGCGGATCCTCAAGGGCACCTTCGGTCTCGATGATTTGCTCAAGCAGATGCGGATGATCCAGAAGCTCGGGCCCTTGAAGGAAGTCTTCTCGAAGATGCCTGGGATCGGCGGTCTCGCGGACCAGGTCGATGAAGGCGAGCTCGGCAAAGTCGAGTCGATGATCCAGTCGATGACCAAGTCGGAGCGATCCGAGCCGAAGACCATCGACAAGAGCCGCGCCAAGCGAATCGCCAAGGGCTGCGGCCGTCAGGTCTCGGACATCGAGGCCCTCGTCGACCGCTTCGGCCAGATGCGCCAGATGATGGGCATGCTCGGCAAACAAGGCGGGTTGCTCGGCGGCGGCGGCGGGATGCCTTCGATGGGGGGCGGCATACCTGGCATGGGCGGCGGCATGCCCGGAATGGGTGCCGGCGGGTTCGATCCGATGGCCATGCTCGGCGGTGGCAGCGGTAAGGGCTCGACCAAGAAGCGCCAGGATCCCAAGGCCAAAAAGAACAAGCGAAAGCAGCAGCAAGCCTCTCGTAAGAAGAAGCGAAAGAAGTAGGCTCTGCCGACTGCTTCCCTACGGGGCGCCCGTGAATCGGAGCACCTCGCTCGAACAGAATCTCGAGCTGAATCAGGGAACTAGATGCGGCGCTCGAGCGACTGACTTTCCTAGGTGCTCGACTCCGCCAGGATAATCGAATCCCTCCCCCCGATTTACTGTATGCCCAGCGGGTTCCCCGTCGGGAAACGGCTCTTTTCTGCTCCGATTCTGCGGGTCTTCTGCCGATTGGAGAGGGGAAGAGGGAGTTCATGAACCGATTGCAGCGACTGGTGCGACTCAACCGAAGCGAAGCCAACAGCGTACGCCTTTCCAGGCTCGATATTGTTGGTGTTCTGGCCTGCGGAGCTTTGCTGTTCGCAGCGCTCTCTGTGGCGACCACGGCCTCCGCCGCGCCGAAGGATTTTCCGCGCCCCGCGTCCCTCGAAAGGGACGTCGAGTTTTGGAAGCGGATCTATTCAGAGGTCGGTACCGACGCCGGCCTGCTTCATGACACGCGAAACCTCGCGGTCGTCTATGAAATCACGAAAATCCCGACGGGACTCTCGTCTCGTTCGCGCGAAAAACACACAGACAAGCGCAAGAAGCACTACAAGCAGATCCTACTAAAGCTCGCGAAGGGCAAACGGTCAGGACTGTCCAAGGAAGAGCAGCGGGTTCTCGCACTCTTCCCAGCAGGCGTCTCGAATGGCACTCTCAAAAAGAGCGCGAGCCGCGTCCGCTTTCAGCTAGGGCAGGCCAACAAGTTTCGCTCCGGTGTCATCCGCTCCGGCGCCTATAAGCCATTTATTCTCCAGAACCTGCGCAACATGAATCTCCCGCTTGAGATCGCAAATCTGCCGCATGTCGAGTCGTCCTATACCCCGACTGTCTATTCGAGAGTGGGCGCAGCCGGCCTCTGGCAATTCACGCGTTCGACCGGACGCCGCTTCATGCGCGTCGATCACGTCGTCGACGAACGCCTCGACCCCTACCGCGCCTCGATCGCAGCAGCGCGATTGCTCGAGCAGAATTTGCGCGTGACTGGCAGCTGGCCTCTCGCCATTACTGCATATAACCACGGGGCCTCGGGCATGCGCCGCGCGGCACGTAAGCTTGGTACTAAAGACATCACGAAGATCGTTCGCAACTATCGTTCGCGAACATTCGGCTTCGCTTCTCGAAACTTCTACGTCGAATTCCTCGCAGCCAACGCAGTCGCGAGCGATCCCGAATTCTATTTCGGCCCGCTCGTGCTCGATCAGCCGATTGCGTTTGAGACGGCAGAGCTCCCTTACTTCGCAAAGCCTAAAGAACTCGCCAAAGCGATCGGGATCGATCATGCGACCCTTAAGGAAGCAAATCCCGGCCTGCGTTCCGCCGTGTGGCAAGGCTCCAAATATATTCCGAAGGGATTCGAAGTCCGGGTACCGCGCGCAGCGCTGCCCAAGCCTCTCGCACGAGGCATCTCTTCTCTCCCGAAGAACCAGCAATTCGCCAAACAGACCCGTGACGCTAGTTATGTCGTGCGCCGTGGCGACACGCTGTCCACGATTGCCCGGCGTCATCATGTTCGAATCAGCGAACTCGTCGCCCTTAACGGCCTCCGAAGCCAGCATCGTATTCGCATCGGGCAGAAGCTGAAGCTTCCGAGCGACGCTGCACGAAGCACGCAAACGGCCTCCCACAAGAACAGTAAGAAGAAGAAAAAGACTTCGACGAGGGCATCGACGCCTGAAGTGACGGCACCCGCCGCGCTTCCCGAGAGTGGCACCTACAAGGTCCGCCGCGGGGACAGCCTGTCGGAGATTGCAGATCGCTTCGGACTCACCATCGCCGAACTCGTTGCGATGAACAAATTACGCAGTCGAAATCGCATCGCTGCAGGCCAGACACTTCGCATCGGCAGCGCCGCCAAGGTCGCCGCCGGCACGAGTAACGCCGCGACGAATACGAAGAAGCAGCATCCGGATGCCGTCGCTTCTCTCAGTCCGGCACGCACCGCCAAGCTTTCTCCGGGCGCCGACGACTTCGCTGCCACGGAAGCTGCGCCCGCCAGCATGGCGCCCCGGCCCGAGCCGACGGACGAAAGCCCGACCGAGCCGAGCCCTGGCCTTCTGGCGGACCCCACCGACTACACCGTCGCCAGCAATGGCACGATCCTGGTACAAACCGGCGAAACCCTCGGCCACTACGCCGAATGGCTCGGCATTCGTGCCAGCCGCCTGCGCAAGATCAACGGCCTCCGCTTTGGAGATCCCATGGTCGTGCGACAACGAGTTCGACTCGACTTCGCCGAGATCTCACCGGACGTCTTCGAACGCGTCCGGATCGAATATCACCGCTCGCTCCAAGAAGAGTTCTTCGCAGAGTGGGAAATCGAAGGCACCATCGTCCATCGAGTCGGCCCTGGCGATTCGCTCTGGGTGCTCTCGACGCGGCGCTACGACGTCCCGATCTGGCTCCTTCGCCAGTACAACCCGGACGTCAATCTCGATGCACTTACCGCTGGCACACCTTTGACTGTTCCGAAGCTACGCCAGCGAAGATCCCAGACGAGCGCCCTCGCCCCGGTCGCCGCCAACGGGTAACCGAACAGCGAGGCTCTCGCGCTCCGGCCTCTTGGTCATTGAGCGACCAAGCGGCTACGCGCTCTGGAAGATCGTCTCGTCGGGAAGGCGGATTCCGGTCAGCGGTCCGCCATAGACGGCCCCGGTATCCACGCCAATGCTAAAGGGCGGATTCCATCTTACGCCGAAGCCTTCGTTAGGCGTATGCCCATAGACCATAGTCACCCCAAGATCATGAGGCAGTTCGCCTGAAGTGCGGTTCCAGAGGACGTCCTCGGGCCGGCTCTTGCGCAGCGCATAGTTCAGATCGCCCGAACGAAGATGATCCTGACTCACGCCAGCATGCACGAAGAAGTAGTCGCCCTCTACATGCGAGAGGCGTAGTCCGAGCAGAAAGTCCTCGTGAGACTTCGGCAGTCGGAACGTCTCGCGGCTCGTCTCTTCGCGATCGAAGTAGCCGTAGCCCGCAAGTGTGCGGTCCCCACCGTTCAAGAGGAAAGCGTCTCCGCCAAAGTAGGTGTCGTCGGTCCACCCGAGGAAATCGAGAAACATCGACTCGTGATTCCCGAGCAGGAACACGCATTCGTATCGCGTCGACAGCGAAATCAGCCGGTCGATTACGCCGGGCGAGTCCGGACCGCGGTCGATGTAATCGCCCAAAAAAACGAGACGATCGTCCTCTTGGAGCGACATCATCTCGAGCAATTCATCGAGCTTCTCCAGCTCGCCATGGATGTCACCAAATGCGTAGAGCATGTCCCCTCGCGCGGCATTAAAGGGGGTACGCGTCGGCGCCCTCCCTCTGGGCCACATCGGCGGGCTGAGACCGCTGCTTGATGGCTTTCGCACTCAGGGGGACCAACGGGAACTGATCCCGGCGCCTCGTGGACTCAGACCGCGCTGGAGCTCCCATGCGGCGTTTTCTGCGCGGGGCCGGGACGGCGATTCGCGAGCTGACCGCATGCGGCGTCGATGTCACGGCCGCGATCGCGACGCAGCGTCACACGCATTCCCCCATCATGGAGCGCAGCGGTAAAGCGATTGATCGTCTCTCTCGACGGAGCCCGGTACGGAGCATCCGGATGCGGATTCATGGGGATCACGTTCAGCTTGCAGGGAATCCCCTCGAGCAGCCCTGGCAGACGGCGTGCGTCCTCAACGGAATCATTCACGCCTTCCATCAAGGTGTATTCGAAGAACACCGGCCGCCGTCGATTGATCCTCGGCTCGGCGCGAAGCGTTTCGAGGAGCTCCGCAATCGGGAATTTCTTGTTGAGCGGCACGAGCACATCGCGAACCTCGTCGGTCGTCGCATGCAAACTCACTGCGAGATGAATCGGCGCCACCTCAAGCAGAGGTGCGATCTGCGGCAGCACCCCGGACGTCGAAACGGTCACGCGCCTCGGCGCCAAAGCGAATGCCTTTTGATCCGTCAAAATTCGAATCGCTTCGGAGACTGCAGGCAGGTTAAGAAGCGGCTCCCCCATCCCCATGAATACGAGATTCGTGAGTGTGGTCTCGGGTTCCATAACGCGCATCGCCTGCAACACCTGGTCGACGATTTCGCCCGTCGTCAGATTCCGCGTAAAGCCGAGAGCGCCGGTCGCACAGAAGCTACAGGTCAGCGGGCATCCGACTTGCGTCGACACGCAAAGCGTATTGCGCCGCTCTTCAGGAATCAGAACCGCCTCTATGCGCGCGCCATCAAAGGCGCCTAACAGAAGTTTCTGCGTCCCGTCAACTGACTTCTGCGTCTCCACGACTTCGAGGGATCGAGTGTCGAACTCCGCCGCGATCGCCGAACGGATTTCAGCAGGCACATTAGTCATGCCGTCGACGTCTTCGACGTCGTTCTTGTAGAGCCACGTCGCGACCTGATCCGCGCGATAGGCAGCCCAGCCTCGCTCCTTAAAAATGGCTCGCAACGCCTCCCGTGAGTAGTCCTTCAGGTTTGGGCGCCGAGTCGCATGCCGCATCGTATTGAGATTACTCATTCGTCGTCCCGTTCCCCGCGACGCGAGACCGATGGCTGAAAAAATGCATCGGCCGGCCAGCTGCACGCCACTGTTCTTCGTAACCGGTCTGCCCTCGCCCAGGCACCTCGGGAAGGAATGGCCAAGGCGCGTAAGCGTTTTCCAAGCGCGGCTCTGCAGAAAGGACTTCGTTCATCTGGTGCGCATACGGAACATCATCCGTCGCGACGTAGAAGTGTCCGTTAGATGCGAGCGCAACGGCGGCATCGCCGACGAAGTTGCGCTGGATCACCCGACGATGACCTTGTCGACGCTTGGGCCATGGATCGGAGAAGTTGATCCAAATCTGGTCCAGCGTTCCCGGCCCCGCAAGATGCTGAATCGCTTCCTCAGCGCGCGCTTCCACTAACCGCACGTTCGAGAATCCAGCCCGCGCAACCTTGCGAGCCATTTTGAGAGTGCGCTTATACGACACTTCGATGCCGACAAATTCGACCTCCGGAGCACTCGCGGCCATAGCCAACAGAAACTCGCCGCGACCAAATCCGATTTCGAGTACACGCTTCGGACGATCCCCGTCCGCGGCAGTGCCGAACACGCTGGCCCAGCCCTTTTCAGCCCATTCATCGAAGGCGACGCGAGGGTCGATTCCCGGAATCTCGTATTTAAGAGAGCGGCTCATAAAGCGGTCGCGATCCTGATCATGCAGAGGGGTTAGGACGCCGTAGTCACGGCGCCTCGTTCGGACCTCCCGGCGCAGCCACAGCTGAAGGGGCGCAGACGGAGAGTGCGATTGACGGGAGCCTAATCGACTACGGACGCTTCCGCCGCGCGTCGTTCACCAAGTTGCCCAACAACGTGCTTCACAACCCTTCGGGCAGCCCCCTCAAGGTCCTGCACATCAACGACAGGCACCGAGAAGCGCCGCGCCCGCTCGAGAAGATCCTCTTGAATCGTGAAGATCTCGCGAAAGTTGCGCACGTAGCGCTCGGAGGCGCGGGCCCCCTTGCCATGCGCACGCGCAACGAGGTGACCGTGGAGCGATTCACGGTCTTCGTCTGCAGCAAGCAAAAAGAAGACATACGCACGATCTGCCCATTCCTTCCCATCGAAGAGTCCGGGCACGATGCTCACGCCATCGAGAACCGTGCTCGTTCCTTCAGCGATCGCCCGCTCGATCACCGCACGAACGCCGACCGAGACCGTTCTCGACTGCTCAAGGAACCCCTCGATCACGGGATCCGCGCCCTTATGAACCGCCGTAGTGAGGCGCGAATGCGCTTCGAAAGAAGACACATGCAGCGTAGGCACGAGCTCGTCGGTCAGCATCATGCGCATCACGTCGCGAATCGAATCCGTCGAAAGCACTCGTCCGATTCCGAGCCGGCGCGCGACTTCGAGGGCCAGAGTCGATTTCCCGACGCCGCTCGTCCCGCCCAACAACAGGATCAAAGGACGCTCGTCATCCGCCTGAAAGGATCGCCATGAGAGATAGCGATTCGCAGTCTCCGGCGAGAAACGTTCTCGAAGATGGTTTGCGGCTAGATCTCGAATGAAATCGCGAGACACTTTGCGGTCGCTGCGGTCGTGCAGATCGCGCTCGATCTCGACGACGGTCTCGAAGGCTTGGATCGGCTTCAGGCCGGCGGCCAAAAGCGACTGCTGCAAGCGCGCCTGGTTAAAGGGCCATCGGCCATCCTCGCCAAGGACTTCGAGCTTCGAGTCGGGCGGCTCGGCCCCCAACGACTGAGAATCTCGACCCGCTTCTTCCGCGAGCGCGGAAAGAGATTCCGACACCAGCTCGCGCAACTGATCCTTAGTGACGCGCGACCGCCCCTTCACCTGCAGCCAAACCGCCTGCGCGATCTCATAGGCGTCCTCAAACGGAACCCCCTGTTCTGTCAGGGAGTGGACCAAGATCCCGCGCATAAAGGGACGATGTGTATCCCCATCCGCGACACGGACTCGCGCGAGAGTCGCCGACGGCTCGTCCCCTTCCGCATCGTCTTCGTCTCGATCATTGCGCCAAGGGCCACGCTCGGAGTCATGAAACGTACCCTGGGTCGCGAACCGGGAGAGACTTTGCCGGGGTGGCACTCCCTCGCCTGAAGCGCGTGAGGCAAAAGCGTCCTTGGCTGTGCCTTGCGCAGCGGCACCCTCAGATGGATCAGATTCGCCACTAGATGCAACGGAGGCGCCCACAGGGCTCTTTTCTTTAGAGTTGTCTTTTCGCGAATCGGCCATCAGATGACCTTACCCCGAAGCATGCGACTCCGTCACGAGGGGCGACGGACCCGATTCTTCCGTCTCGTAGCTAGGCAAAACCCTGATGAAGAAAAACTTTTTCACCCCCATCGCGACAAATCCAGAGGCTTTTGGCTTGACTTGGGGAGTCGCTCCTCATTTACTGTGTGAGTTCGCGTAAACGCAGCGGGTTTTACCCGAGAAGCGGCGAACACCCCCCGCTGAGAAAATCCGACTCCAAAAGGTCGGCGTGCGTATTGGGAAGTCAGGACCACCGGCCAACCGGAGTCCGCACCGCAAGTAGACCGCTTTGTAAAAAGGGCCCTCGCCTAGCACCTCGTGTCCAGCACTTGGAAACTGGGAAGAGAGATGGGCCAAATGATCGAGCAGAAGAGACCGGGCGCCGAATTGGAATCCGGAATCACAGGGGGTGAGTCGAAGTTGGATCCGTTGGAATCGTTGAACCCGCAGGACTCGGCATCAAAGGCCACGCGAACGACGCAATTGCCTCGCAGCGCGCGAATCGCCGCAGACGTCGTTCGTTCCCAATTCAAGACGCGCGAAGTCGTCGACCTGCTCGACCTATCACGGCGGCAGCTCCAGTATTGGGCCAAGACCGGACTGATAGAACCGTCCGAGCGGACCCCGGGCGGCCACCATCGCTACAGCTTCGATGACCTCGTCGCCTTGAAGGCGACAAAGCGCCTCATCGACGCGGGCGTCTCCGTACAGAAGATTCGCAAGAGCGTGCACGCACTGCTGGCACTTTTGCCCACGGTTGGTCGACCGCTCTCAGAACTTGTTTTGGTCGCCACAGGCGATGTCGTTCTCGTATTCCGCGACGACACTGTCTTCGAAGCGATTACCGGACAAGAGTGGGTGTTCGAAGTCGCCGACTTCGAGCGAGAAGTATCCGCGTACCGCATGAGTGGCATCCGCCCGGGCAGTACTGACGCAAATAAGAACACGAACGAACAAGCAGCGGGGGCCGACAATGTCGTGCTTCCCGCGAAGCCTGGACCGCGAGCGGCTCAGCCGTCGCCTAAGGGTCAAGACAAGGATTTCAGTCACGCCGGTTGATTGAGAGGGCAACCTCTCTTGGGCCATTGTGACTGTGAAGCCCCGAGTTTCGGGGCGAGGTTGGTGTGAGCTTCATACGCTCGCAACGACCATGACAGCTTCGCATGCCGATGCCCATGGGTTTCGAGGGTGCGGAGAAACGTTTCGGGGGGGACGTTATGCGAGTCATTGCCATCGTGAATCAGAAGGGCGGTTGTGGGAAGACCACAACCACCGTCAATCTCGCCGGCGCACTCGCCGCCGACGGCCATCGCGTATTAATCGTGGACATGGATCCGCAGGCCCACGCGACCCTTGCCGTTGGCCTTGAGCCAGATGATCTCGACGTAAACCTGTACGAGGTGCTCGTCGAGCCCTCGGGCGCGAGCCGCCTCGACTCCGTGATCATCGACGTAAGCGACCAGATCGACATCGCCCCGTCGAGCATCGTGCTCTCCGCCCTAGAGCAAAAGCTCGCCACGGAACGCCACGACGCACGCACGGAACGTCTATCCGCAGCGCTGGATACGCTGCCCCGGCTTTACGACTACGTGTTGATCGATTGCCCACCCAACGTCGGCCTCCTGACCTTCAACGCCCTGCGCGCAGCAAGCGAAGTCCTCGTACCGCTCGAGACGAGTTTCTTTGCGATCGATGGTGTGCAGAAGCTGCTCGAAACGATCAGTTTGCTCTCGGATCGGATCGGCCACGAACTTTGTGTTCGCGTGTTGCCGACCCTCTATGATGGGCGAACGCGCTACGCGCGACAGACCCTTGGCGACATTCGCGAGCTGTTCAAGGAGCTCTGCTTCGACTCCGTCATCCGCCTCAACGTGAAACTTCGTGAAGCGGCACGGGCGGGGCTGCCAATCTCGCTTTATGCACCTACTGCGAATGGCGCACTCGACTACGCCTCTGTGGCCCTCGAGCTTGCCGCCAGTCCTCCGGCTCAAATTTCTCCGCGAACGGCGGTTCAACAAGAAGAATCCATTGTAGTCCCCGAAGGTCCGCCCCGCGAAGTGGTGGTTCGCTTCAAGGATTCCGTCGCGGGCGATGTCCGAATTGCCGGTGACTTCAATGGCTGGGTGCCCGACCGCGGCGTGCGATCGCTGATCGCCTCAGAGGGTCAAGAACGCGTTTGGACCAAAGTTCTCATCCTTGAGCCCGGGACCTATCAGTATCGCTATGTCGTCGACGGCGAGTGGCGAGAAGATCCGACGAACCCGCAGTCCGCTCCGGGCCCGACCGGCCAGCCGAATTCGATCCTTCACGTCGTCTAGCAACTAACATCCCGAGCCTCCGGTCGACGGCTCGACCCACTATATTGTCACCGAGGGACGACTTGCCGCGCGATCTCGCAGATGTCTTGCATTATTTCCTGCCGGAGCT
>JASDVF010000010.1:110336-113137 GCA_041440805.1 Myxococcota bacterium
GGGACGACTTGCCGCGCGATCTCGCAGATGTCTTGCATTATTTCCTGCCGGAGCTCGAAGAGAGCACTCCGTCTCCGGAAAATGCGTCGGAACGACCCGCTGCACCCGTGAATCCGGGCGGACCGCCGACGGACTTTCTGCGCCGCCGCGGTACCCCCTCTCCAGCACTACCGATCCTTGGCTTACCGATCGGTACGCAAGATGTTGTGCGCGCCGCGCTCGCCTGGAATCTCGCGATCGAGACCGCGCGCCTCGGTGCCACGACAGTCCTACTCGCTCCAGAGAGCGACAGGGGCTCACCGCTTTGGCCGGAACCGGGCATAGGTCCCCTAGGTTGCGAACTCGTCTTTTGCCCGGCGAAAGACGTCACCAGTCTCTACGAAGCGGCCGCAGAAGTCGCCCTCAAGCGCGCTGGCTCTGCCAAGCGCGGGGGCGTCGTCTTCCTACGAATTCCACCGGAATGGATAGGCCGGGATGCCGCGCCGCAGAGTCTGGTTCGCTGGTTTCTGCTCCTCAGCGCCGCCCGCCAAGATGACCTCAGCGACACGCTCGCCTTCGCGCGAAAAATGGTTTCGCAGCATCCGGGCGCTGAGATCGGCCTTTCCGTGCACGGAGTTTCCTCGATCGCCGAAGCGCGAAAAGCCTATGAGTCCCTCGCCAAGAGCATGCGGCATGAGCTTTCGCAGGACCTCGTTTCCTACGGGCTGCTCGTCGATGACCTTCATGTCTACCGCGCCATCGCGGCCCAGCGACCGATCGGACTGGCCCACCCACAGTCCCCCGCGGCACGTGCCCTCGGCGACGTAGCGCGTCTGATCTACGAGGACGCAAGGAGTCGGGTCCTTGGCTGATTTGGAATGGACGGGCGCCATCGAACCCGCGTCGCTTCGGCGTGCCCTGCGCGGCGCTTTGCGCCAACAAGCTCCAGAGCTCCGGCTCATCGCGGAGGACTTCTTCGCCGAAGAGAGTCCGATGGATCTCCTCGCCGTCGGCACCGACGGTGAACTCGTGAGCGTGCGAATCTCGATGAACAGCGATCCAGCGAGCGCGGCACTGCTCTTCACACGCGGGCTCGCAGACCTCAGCTGGCTTCGCCTTCGACATCAGGATTTGCTGAAGCTGGCGCCCGGCCTCGGACTCGAAGTTGGAGCCGAGCCCCGCAGCCTCATGCTCTGCCCCGAATTCGGGCAGGAATTGCGAAGAGCGGCCGAGAACCTGCCGGACCCAGCGGTTCGATTCCTAACTTTCCGGAGCCTCCGGCAACAGGGCCAGCTGACGCTGCTCCTCGAGCCTCAAAAGCCGGCGTTCACCCGCGCGCAGGCGCCTGAAGCAACTCCGGCCACGGCTCCTCTCGAAAGCGCCCCAGTCGTAGCTCAGCCCATCTCAGCCTCAGCTCTACGATTGAAAGACCGTCCAAGCTCTTCGACGTTCCGAACCGGGCTTCGCGACGAAGACCTTCGGCTGGAACCCATCCCTCGCGAGTCTCTTCGCAAGGCATAGTCCGCCGTAAGCAAGCATCGTTCTGGCGGGCTTCACTGCTACGAGAACTGGCAGAGCGTCAAAAACGGCGATGTCGCGGTCCCTTCGGGAAGCCCGCATAAATCTCGGCCAATTTTCGTCACTAGTGACAAATATTGACACCTCGGCGCACCTAAGGGCAACAACCTTAAAGGAGGGTTTCTCCGGTTCGATCAGGGAAGCCGGGAAACCTCGTGGAAACCGAGTCGCAATGCGGCTCTCAACCACACCCAAGCATCTGTTCGCAGATGCGAATTCGTCAATTTGTGTCGGCCTGAGGGAAACCTCGCCTCTTCACCCACAAAAGGGTGGGAGAGGGAAAAGGACCGGCAGGAATAAAAATAGTAAATCGGAATCATCGCCGGGTGAGAGCCTGGGATGATTCGAGTGCGGGTGAGAGATTCACCCGAAGGATTCGACTTTGCCCCCCAGCACCCGCCGCATCAGGACAAGCAACAGCACCGTTTCGGATGCCGATTCTCAGAATCGGGATGCGGGTACGCTCGTTGACTCGTCGCCGCTTCAAACTTCAACGCCAGAAGCCTCTACTCCTTTGTCATTGTCGCCGCAGGCGCAGGCGCAGCATGCGCCCTCGCGCCCCGCGACCGGCGGTCGCGACGAAGTACTGGTCGACCGCCTCCGAGCCGGTGACCGCGAAGCCTTCGACGACATCTATCAGCGCTACTTCAAGCGCGTCTACGCCTTCCTCGACAAGCGGCTTGGCAATCGCGCGGACACTGAAGAGACGACTCAGGAGGTGTTCATCAACATCTTCTCGTCGATCGATTCTTTCCGTGGCGACGCGCCCTTCGCAGCATGGATATTTGGCCTCACCCGCCGGACCCTGGCCGCCCGGTTCCGGCGCAAGCGCCACCCCACCGTCCCTCTCTTCGAGGAAGACGAAGACAGCTCCTACCCGTCGCTCACCGCAGGCGGCCAGGCCGAAGCGAGCCCGCTCGAGAACTACGAATTCTCCGAGTGCACGGACCGACTAGACCACGTGCTTGCTCATGAGCTCAGTCCCGTCCAGAGACGCCTCTTCGAAATGCATCACCTCCAATCGGTGCCGATCGCAGAGATCGCGAAGACTTTGGGCAAGTCCGAGGATTCGGTGAAATCCGGTCTGTATCGGACCCGGAAGCTTCTGCTGCGCTGAAGCGAATCGTGCGGACTGCTAAGGTCCGCTTCGATGACGACTTCCGAATCACTCCTTCACCGCCCTCACGACGAAGCGCCCGCCCGTGCATCGCTGCGTGCCGGCGCTTCTGATCGTGCCGGCGCTT
>JASDVF010000010.1:113237-116754 GCA_041440805.1 Myxococcota bacterium
CGTGCCGGCGCTTCTGATCGTGCCGGCGCTTGGGCCGGGCTTTCCGCCCACGCCTTCGAGTTCGTTTCTCGCGGTGACTTCGTAAACGGCGTGCTCCATCAGCAACCGGGCGGATCCGCTGCGCCGCTCATCTTGCTACTTCACGGCACCGGGAGCGCTGCCGAGTCAAACGCCCTGGACTTCGCAGCCGACTGGGTCCGGGCCGGGTTCTCGGTCGCACGTATCGACCTCCCCCTGCATGGACGGCGCGCAAGCCCCAAACTGTCAGACCGGCTCGTAGCGGGCTACCGCAGCCTGGTCTCAAACCAACCGCTCGACGCCGATACGCGTGCGCTCGTCGAGGAATTCGCGCGGCAGTCGATCTCCGATATCTCCCGAGCAGCACAGGCCCTCGGCGAACTCGACAATGTCGATGCGAGCCGAATCGCCCTCGTCGGAATCGGCATCGGAGGAACCGCTGCGCTGTGGGCAGCCAATCACATCTCAGGCCTTCGCGGCTGTGCCGTCGCGGGTGGAGCGGGTCGTTTCGCGGATTCGGCGCTGGACCCGATTTCCGAGTTCGATGCCGCGAGTCAGCAGAACGTCTCATCCCTCATTGTGGCGCCGTCCGGCGAATCCGAGATTCCGGCCACGAGCCAGACCGCCTTCTTTGATGCTCTTCCCGAGCCGAAACGCCGAGTGGACGTCGGTGCACCCGACCACAACGACGGCCTCGCCAGCGACGCGGTCAACGCCATCGGCGATTTCCTCAAAGAGACACTCACCTAACATCTCCACGCCCGATCGATCAGGCCGAGCTAAGGCTCAATCGACCCAATAGGCCCAATCAAGCCCTTTCGATCGCAACTTCCGTACGCGTCCGCAGAACCAGGAGCGTGCCCGCCGTCACGAGCGAGGGCATGACGACCAGGTTAAGTCCCGGCACCAGGCAGGATACGAATGCCACGCCGCCGAAGCCGACCATCGTCGGAAGATGCTCGCGCAGCCATACTCGACGCTCGCGAAACGAAATACCGCGGCGGTCGAGGGCGAAGCCCGCGTAGTCGAGGGGCAGGAAGAGCACGGTGATCGCGACGAGCAGCGGGCTTGTCAGCAGATGCGCACCGGGCAGTGCTACGCCCACGAGAGTCAACCCGACCCAAATGCCGCCGAGGAAGCCGAGCCGCTGAAGCTCCGCTCCGAAGCTGCGAAGCGTGCCGCCTAGGAGATCGGCTAAGCCCTCGTTCTCGTCGACGACGCGTCCGAGCGCAATCGTTTCGACCCTTTCCGAAAGCGCGTCCAGAAAAGGTGCCGCCGCTAAATTCGATAGCAGCAAAGCAGCGACCAGGGTCACCGCGAAGCTCACGATCACAGCGATCCAACGAAGCAGGAAAAAGAGCACCTGCCCCGGACCGACCCATATCCAGGTCCACCAGTCCGTGGCTTCTAGCTGCGGGAATACGCCCTGAAAGGTCGAATGGATCTCGTCGAGCTGAACCCAGAATATTGTGCCCGCGGCACCGACGGCCACGATCGCGAGCAGCACCGGCACGAGAGCGAGCATCCAAAGATTCGAATGGCCACGAAGAAATCGCCAGCCCTCGGAGAGCAGCGAAACACCCGCCCCAAAACGGCTCAACAATCCAGCATCTTCAATCGACTTCGCCACTAGACCTCCTCGGGCGAGACTCTACCTAAGCCGGCTACTTCGGCGATCCTCCGGTGCCGAGATCCTGAATCCGGCCAAGAATTTCGTCCCGCCGACGTTCCATCTCGGTTGCGGTATCCGCTTCGAGATTGAGACGCAGAACCGGCTCCGTGTTCGACGCACGGATATTGAACCACCAGGTCGGATACCGAATGAGCAATCCATCGAGCCTAGAAACGTCGGGCGCATCTGCATGTTCGCCAGCAATCGTCTCGATCACGTGATCCGTATCCGCAACGCGACTATTGATCTCACCGCTCGCAGAATAACACCGGAGCGGTTCGACCAGCTCGCGAAGCGGTCGCCCTTCGGCACCTAACACGTCAAGCATTGCTACCAGCGCGGCGGTTCCGTCATCCGCAATTAGGTTCTTCGAGAACCGAAAATAGAGATGCCCTGAAAGCTCGCCGGCAAAGGCGGCGCCCTCCTCTCGCATCTGAGCCTTCACGAAGGAATGGCCGACTCGGCACATGCCTGCGATGCCGCCCGCTCGTTCAACTTCTTCAGCGACAACTCGACTCGAGCGCAGGTCATAGAGAATTCGAGCACCCGGCTCTTTTGCTAAGATGCGTCGCGCGATCAGTGCCGTAGCCAGATCCGCCGAAATCGGATCCCCCTGCCCGTCTACGAAAACGGCTCGGTCGCCATCTCCATCAAAGGCAACTCCGAAGTCCGCGCCTTCACGCCGCACGGCCTCAGAAACATCCTGCAAGTTCTCAAGCTTCAGCGGATCGGCTTCGTGATTCGGAAACGTCCCGTCCGGCTCAAAATAAAGTTCGACAACATCGATGGGCAAAGCATCGAGCACCGGTCCGAGCCCCGCCGCTGCCATGCCGTTGCCGCAATCGATGACCACCTTCAAAGGCGGCCTGTGTTCACCGACTGAGAGCGCGTGCGCCGCGTAGCCCTCGAGCACATTGTGTTCGGAAATTCCACCGCGCTTCGCGGCCTTCGTGGCCTCCTGCCGCTTGGGCACGAGCGCCTCGATATCCTTCAAGCCACTGTCTTCACCTACGGGAACAGCGTGCGCACGGCAGATCTTGAACCCGTTGTACTCTCCGGGATTATGCGACGCAGTCACCATCACGCCGGCATTCGCGGAAAGCTGTTCGACTCCGAAATAGAGCATCGGCGTGGCGACCAACCCGAGATCCAAGACGTCGAGCCCCTCGTCCCTGATTCCGTCGATCAACGCGTCGGTGAGTTCCGGCGAATGGGTACGCGCATCCCGCCCCACGGCAATCGGACCCGACTCCATGAACGCCGCGATGGCCCGGCCGATCGAGTAGGCCTTTTCGGCGTTGAGGTCGTCCGGGACGATGCCCCGAATATCGTAGGCCTTGAAGAGTGCCATGTTCGAATCCCCATTTCCCGTCGCCGTTAGGGGCGAGCTAGGGAGTGAATGTACCGTGGGAGTGCACGAAAGCCGCCTTGCGGCACCGGAGTAATGCATTCTGTGACTTCTAGGAGGTCCAAATTTACCGGCCGCTGCGATTCGCTGCGCTTGACCGTGAGACGCCCCAGCGGCACCATCCCGCTTGACCGCGCCGTATCGGCGCGACAGGAGGCACGGATGTTCGGATTGGGACCCATGGAGCTCGGGATAATTCTCGTGATCGTGGTCGTGCTCTTTGGCGCACGTCGGCTTCCCGAGATCGGCTCCGGCTTCGGCAAGGCGATCAAGAACTTCAAGTCTGGCCTTTCTGGGGAGGACGAGATCGACGTGACCCCCGAGAACGAAAAGGTCGGAGACAAGACGCAAGACAAAGCGGACTAGCTTGCCGCTTTAGATGTCCAACTCGGATTTCCAGCTCGGATTCCCAACTCAGA
>JASDVF010000010.1:116854-128252 GCA_041440805.1 Myxococcota bacterium
TCCAACTCGGATTTCCAGCTCGGATTCCCAACTCAGACTTCCAACTCAGACTTCCAACTACGGCCCTGATTGGTAAGCGCCCCGCTGAGGCTCTGCTTGGCGGGCCGCATCCGCTGACGTCGTGATCGTTGGGGCACTGACCGGAGCGGCTGGAGCCACCGGTCCTGTGCGTGGTTCGCCCACTTCCAATTGGACCCGAGTGGCCGTATCAGGCAAACGACCTTCGACCATCAACGCTTCGAAGGGCCGTACCTCACCCGGTGCGAGTGGCGTCGACGCAAACCGTCGCGATCCAGCAGCCGCCTGCTCAAGCAAGATCTCGCTCGAAGCCTCTCGCAGAACGGATTCTTCGACGGGAATACCCGCCACGATCGTAGGCACTGTGAGCCTCGTTCCCTCGCCGTCGAGCAGCGCCATCTCGATGCTTCCCGGCCAAACGGCCTGCGTCCCGGTATTGGTGAGTTCACCCGTCAATCGAAGCACGGGCCCCGCACGACTCGTATCGACCCAGCTCGACTCGAGCGTCTGTGCCGTGAGCGGGCCGCTAATCACGGTTTGCTGCGCCTCCGACCATCGTCCGGACTCCGCAATCAGGCCGAGGTATCCGACCGCGAGAACAGCCGCGCCAGAGAATGCCCAACCGGCGAGTCGTGCAAGCTGTCCGACCGGCCCCGTCGCCAACGACGAAGTCGCGAGACCCATGTCGTAACGCGAATCATCGAAAGCCTCTGCATCCGAAAAAAACTCGCCCTCGTCGACGGATGCCGGGATGACATTCGCCGCGCCCGTACGAGCCTCTGACGCTGCGAAGTCGTCACTCCTAACGAGATCCCAACTTTCAGGATCGCCGAGGTCGTCGCTCTGCCCAGTTCCCGCGTAGACCCCGACACGGTCGCTGCCAAGTTCGGAATTCGTGCCCGCCGCGTCTCCGCGTGCGCTAGCGCCGGACTGGGGATCGTCATCTTCCATGAGTGACGAAAAATCATCCATCGAGCCGAAGCTCGATTCATCTCGCGAGACCGCCGGCCCAGCATCGATCTTGGCGGCCGCCGAAGGAACTTCTGCGCTGGGTGCAACCGGACTGTCCGTGTCGAGACGAAGCCCCGAACCACTGCTCGCCAATTCTTCCGCCACCACCGAAATTTGGGGTTCATCGATCGATTGCGCCGAAACGTACGCCGGCGTCTCGCCCAAAGCGAAAGGATCAAAGCCCTCATTGTCGAAGGAACCCGCGGGCCCGAGATCACTCCCCGACGCCCCTGCACCAATCGCGTCGGAGACGTCTCCGGACAGACCTTCGTCTAAGTCCATCGATAAGTCTTCATCGAGGTCATCGCCCTCGACTCGAATCTCTTCGGAAAACTGCCAGTCTTCGTCATCATCGAAATCGGCATCAAGTGCCGCTTCGGGCTCGGGGATCGGTTCGGGTTCAGGGGGCGCCACGGGCATCGATTGCGTGATGCTCGGCGTTTCGCCGCCCAGCCCATCCCATGCGCTCTCGTTCAAGTCGTCGGAGGCAGCGAGCCCCGCGAAATCAGGATTCGCCGCCGCTTCCTGCGCCACATCGTGGACCGCTTCGGTTTGGCTGGCGGACGGGTTGGGCAGAAAGAAAGCGTGTTTGCATCGGGAGCATCGCACCCGTGCTCCGCTCGCCGGAATCCGTGATTCATCGAGTTCGAAGCTCGTCGTACATTCATCGCAAGTGACGATCAAACCACTGCTCCCAAACATCGCGCGCCGCCGGCTGGCCCGAAGAGGATCTTCGGTCGCAGCGGGACGGAAAAAACGCTGTAACAACTGAATGTTTCGGAGAATTCCGCGTGTTCCTTGAGCTGACTGATGAGAATCCACCCTCGATCGCGGAGAGAGACGCAGTCCGGGCTAGACTGCCGTGTCGATGAATGGTTTTTCCCACCGATCAGCGTCCTCCACCCCGAGCCCCCCGGAGCCTCTAGCATGAGCGTCGTCCCGCCTTCGCTCCTTGAGCGGCGGCTGATCATCGTCACTGGCAAGGGCGGCGTCGGGAAGACGTCTATCGCCTGCGCAGTCGCTGACGCCGCCCGGCGCAAAGGGAAACGGGTCCTGTTGGTGGAAACCGCGCCCGTCGAAGCCGCCGCCGCTCGGTTCGAGCTAAAGCCGATGCCGGTGGGATACGCGGGGCGAACGCTCCGCCCGGGACTTCATGTCATGGGCATGGATCCTCACGAGGCGCTCGCCGAATACGCGCGGCTGCAGATCGGCCTTGGGCTGATCACAGACCGCGTGCTCAAGACCCAGGCGTTTCGCGAGCTACTCGATGCCGCGCCGGGTTGGCGAGAGCTGATCTCTCTCGGGAAAATCTGGCAGGTCGAACAAAGGACAGAGCGAGGCGGGCGCCCCGCCTACGACCTGATCGTGGTCGACGCGCCAGCCACAGGCCACGGCATCACCTTTCTCGATGTCCCCCGGGTCGTGCAGCAAGCCGTTCGTACGGGCCCTTTGATGCGCCATGCGAGCTGGGTCGAGGAGCTCATCCACGATCGCGAGCGAACCGTGATGTTGCCGGTCACCCTGGCCGAGGAATTGCCGGTCAGCGAAACGATCGAACTCGTTGCGCGCGCCCGAACCGAAATCGATTTAGAAATCGACCGCATCGTCGTTAACCGCATGCCCGAGGCGCCCCCGACAGGACTCAGCGCGTCGCTTGCAAGGCTGCCCAAGGACCTCGCATTCAAAGTCCTTCCGGAACCTACTATTCTGGCCGAGTTCGCAGGCGACGCAATCGCCCGAGCCACCCACGCCCTTCACGAACGCTCGCGCGTTTCGACCGAATGTGGTCTGCCTATCGTCGACGTACCCGTCGTGCCCGGTGGATTCGGGCCCGAGATCGATTGGTCAACGCAAGCCGACCTCGTGCTTGAACCCCCGTCATGGCCTAACGCTGGAAATATTGGGGAGGATGCTGCATGAGCCACTCCTCGGCCGGCTTTTCACTTCCAGAAGCGCTCGAGCGCGCCGGCGTGATCGTATGCGCCGGCACCGGCGGTGTTGGCAAGACAACGCTCGCAGCTTCGCTCGCACTTCGAGCCGCGTGCATGGGGCGACGCACTCTCGTCCTCACGATTGATCCCGCGAGGCGACTCGCCGACGCGTTAGGCATCGAGACACTCTCCGACGAACCGGCTGAAATCGACCTCCAAGCCATCGAAAAGGGCCTGCGTGCAACCGGCGGTTCGTTGTCCGCCATGATGCTGGACCCAAAGCCAACCTTCGACCGCCTCGTCGAACGCCTAACAGACAACGCAGAATCGCGGCAGCGCATTCTGGACAACCGCTTCTACCAGCATCTCTCGGAGGCCCTCGCAGGAAGCGCCGAATACGCTGCCATGGAGCAAGTCAATGAGGCGGTAGAATCCGAGGACTACGACCTCGTCGTCGTAGATACACCTCCCGCAAGCCACGCACTCGATTTCCTCGCTGCGCCCCGAAGACTCCGCGCCTTCCTCGAAGGGCGCTTCGTAGGTACACTCCTCAAACCGACGATGTCCGCCGGACGATTCGGATTCCGGGTGTTCGGACGCCCGCTTCACCTCATGCTCGGCTTGATCGAACGAATCGGCGGCAGCGGTTTTCTCGACGACTTGTCCGAGTTTCTGTCCGCCGTTTCCGGGATCGCCGACGGTTTTCTCGATCGGGCCCTTCGCGTTGAGAAGATTCTATTAGGCGAGTCGACCCGATTTATTTTGATCGGCGGCGCACGGTCCGGCACCGAGCCTGGCACGCTTGAGTTTCTAGACGAACTAGAAACGCTGGATGCAAAATTGGCAGCGATCGTTCTGAACCGCGTCCCGCCGTGGCCCCTCGCTGAATCGGCAGAAGACTGGCTCGCGCGTGCCGATGGGCAAGGGATGCGCGACGACGTCCGTAGGCTCGAAGAAATCTTTGGCGCAGCCGACGCAGACACATCACGTGATCAAGCCGAGGCTATTTCAAGAATACTGCGCGAGAGCGCCATCGCGCGCTCCGCCGCCAACCAATCTCGCTCGCTGCTCGCCACCCGCGCGGCATCGAGTGCCATTGAGTGCCACCTGCTCGACGAATGCCCGGTCGGAATCGATCGACTACCGAGCCTCTTCTCTCTCACCGAGCCCCTCCTCAAAGAGACTTCCGCATGACCCAGGAATTCGACGAGGCGGTCGGACGCGCACGGGAACACCTTCGCCGCGCGACCCTCGAAGGACTCGAGGCGGCAGCCGCTTTGCTGGAAGCGGCTTCTTCGGTCAGCGGAACCGGCCCGGCCACGGAAGGCCTTTCGGCGGATCTGCTTCGCGGAATCGAGCGCGTCCTTCATGGGCTCCGCTCGAAGGGTCGCTTCGCGTTTCCCGACGCCGTCACGGGGCCCCTCGAAGAGGCTCTCGCACGGGAAATTGCGCGCTGGGAAATGCGGTCCAAATCCGATCCGGCAGCGAGGCCGGTTTTGCGCGCCTTTCTCGGATTGCGAGAGCTTCTATGGGAGCTCGGCATGCGAACCACGCAAGCGGCATCCGATCCACCGGGCTCAACAGGTTCGGCGAAGAATGCGCCACCTGGCGACGGACCCGCCAAAAACAGTGAGGAAGCCCGGCCGCGCAAGCGACGGGTACAGCGATTCGATGTCGAGGAATGAGTTGAGGAATGAAACATGGATCGCAGGACGCGCCGCGATCGCATGCTGGGCGCTTAATTCTCGAGAAGACGCGACTCGAACGCGCGCAAGAGAGAGTTGAGCGGGATCTCGCGCTAGACTTGCCCCATGGCAATCCTGATCAAGCGCTATGCCAACCGCAAGCTCTACAACACCGAAACCAGCCGCTACATCACGCTCAAGGGCATCGCAAAGCTCCTCGACGAGGGTGAGTCCGTGCAAGTCGTCGACAAGGAGACGGGCGAAGACATCACCCAGGTCGCGCTCTCTCAAATTCTCGTCGGGAACGAGCGCGCCAAAGAGAATCCCTCCGATACGCTGATCACGCAGATTCTTTCTCGGGGTGGCGACGCTTTGTATGGTGCTCTCAAAAAGAGCGTGGACGACGCCAACGACGGGATCGAAGATTTCCAGGACCGCGTCCGCCAATTCGTGAAGCAGTCCGACTCCGCGGGACGAGGCTTCCCATGGGACGCTTCCGAGAACGGAGAACGCCGTTCACCCTTCGCGAGTCGTGCCGACACTTCGGATGATGCGGTCGATCACGACAACACCGACAACACCGACAACACCGGCGGCACCGGCGGCACCGGCGGCACCGACAATACAAAAGACGCGAATGGCGCCGAACGGGCTGAAACCAGCTCGGGATCCCGCGGCTGGCCGCGAATGAATGGCCTCCCGGATTTCCGTGAAACGATCCAAGCCGCTGTCGAAAACGCATTCAACAACATAGGCGGCGCGAACGGCGAACCCTCGAGTAAGTCGGGCCCTCTCGGCTTTAGCGCCTTCCCCCGCAAGCGCGATTTCGATGCGCTGAACGCCAATCTGACACGTGTCG
The DNA here is from genome assembly GCA_041440805.1 of Myxococcota bacterium. GTDB lineage: Bacteria > Myxococcota_A > UBA9160 > UBA9160 > UBA4427 > UBA4427. The sequence goes on from JASDVF010000010.1 coordinate 122,359, forward strand.
CCGACGCGATCGAAAAACTGGAAGCGACAATCCAGAAACAAGATTCGAACGACGAATAGCGTAGGCCTAACAACCTTTAGAACAGCACCGAAAGCAGCACCGTAAGACTCCGGAGAACACCGACCGCCCCGCCAGCCGCGCGGGCGAAGGAGGGCCGATGGCCGACTCGCAGCCCACCCCTCGAATCGAAGTCGTTGAAGATTCGCGCTACCAAGACCACCGAGGACCAGATGGCCATCCTGAGCGTCCTGAACGTCTAGTCGCCATCAGCGAGGCCCTCGACCCATTCCGGTCGCAGCTCGAATTCGCGACACCGCGCGCCGCCGAGCCCTACGAAATCCTTCTCGCCCACGACAAGAGCATGCTCGATGCCCTCGAAACGACGCGTGAGCTACCTGCGGGCCGGATTGACGCGGATACCTACCACACGCCTGAGAGCTTTGACGTGGCCAGGCTGGCCGCCGGTGGCACGATTGACCTAGCACGACGGATTCTCGCAGGAGAGGTGGACCGCGGCCTCGCCGCAGTGCGGCCGCCGGGACATCACGCGGAAGCAGCGCGTTCCATGGGTTTCTGCCTCTTCAATAACGTGGCGGTCGCTGTACGTGCATTGCAGGCCGACGGCGCCGCGCCGCGTATCCTCATCTTCGACTGGGACGTTCATCATGGCAACGGAACCCAGCACATCTTCGAAGACGATCCGAACGTGCTCTACATCTCGACCCACCAATTCCCTTTCTATCCCGGAACCGGCAATTCCGACGAAGAGGGTGAGGGCCGTGGCCTCGGGACGACGCTGAATATCCCGATGCCCCCTGGCTGCGGAGATGTGGAATATATCGGGGTCGTCGAGCGGCTCGTCGTACCCGCCGCGATCGGATTCGCTCCGGACATGATCATCGTATCCTGCGGATTCGACGGCCATCAGGATGATCCGCTCGCCCAAATGGAGCTGACGCTCGAGGGCTACCGAGTGATGGCCGCACGAATGCGATCCCTGGCGGACATGTTATGCGGTGGGCGTATCCTGCATGTCCTCGAAGGCGGCTACGCCCTCAGCGGGGTTCGCGAAGGCGCGCAGGCGGTGATCGAGTCCCTCATCGCCGATGACTCACGAATCGAACAGGGCCCGCGAGACGGCCGCAACAATCTCGAGCCGGGCACGCCGCTCAAGGCGATCGTTGACGACGCCTTCGCAATCCACGGACGCCGCATCGCGAATCTCGGCGCGCGCTGATTCACAGCGGCCTTATTCGCGATCCCACAGCGAACGATCGTGCTCCGGGCCCCAGTGCTTTTGGCCCGAGGACGCATGAGTCCAGCGCAAAACCGTCTCGGCGATGCCCTCCCCGCGTGGGTGCAGCGCCGCTGACCGCGCGCCAGAGGTTTCGGATCCCAATTGGCTCCGGCTTTTCGGCTTCGCGCGACTCCCCCAGCCCTCTCTCCGCAGGAATACCTAGACCGAGTGGGGAGAAACCCCATGACGGTCGACGTCGTTTTCGCTGCAGATTCGACTCGTCGCGACAAGCCTATGAGGGATATGTGCAGGACGGGAAAAAAAACACGTCTGTGCCTTTTTTTGCCTTGCCAGGGTGGGACAAAGTGGGATAGAAAGTCACATGTGTGGGGCACGGTGGGATGAAACATCGCCGATGTGGAGCCAAGGGGGCTCACTCAGCGGGATACCCATCAAGCCAGACTTAAGCGTAGCGATGATTCGCGACTCGGACGGTCTGCAGGAAAAAACGGGGCATTTATAAAACAATGTTTCGCGGACGCCACGATCACACAATGGACGTCAAAGGGCGACTCAGCATTCCGCGAGTCTTCCGAGGAGAGTTGGTCGGAGCCGGGGAAAGTCCTCCGATGCTGGTCAACGAAAAAGATCATCTGGCGCTCTTCCCGGCCAATGTTTGGGCCGCCGAAGAACAAAGGCTGATGGAGATGTCGAGCCTCGATCCCGACGCCCAGCGACTTCGTCGGTTCTACGCAACGGGCTCTGTGCCTTGCCCGGTTGACTCTCAAGGCAGAATTCTTGTTCCCGGTTTTTTACGCGACCACGCGGGACTCGAAAAAAACGTAATTGTCGCGGGTGTGCTCGAACGGATTGAAATCTGGAGCCCCTCGCGTTTCGAACAAGGTCAGACCACGACAGTGCATGGCTTAGAAGACATCAAGCGATCGGTAAATCAGGGAGTTCGATCGTAGTTTTTTTTGGGGGGACTGGAGCGCTTGCGCTCCAGGAGAGAGATTGGGGTTTCCCGGGGCACATAGGGTCTCCGGCGCGGTTACTGGGGGGTACGTGCCGAAGATACGTGTCCCGGGACGCCCGATCTTTTTCTCTCAATCCGCTCTTCAGCGGAACCATCCCTAGCCCTCGCGGCAGTCGTCGCGAAGGCATCCGCGCAATCGAGTTCGGCCATGTCCAAGGATATCAAGCCAAATTCGTCCCGCGCGATGCGAACCGAGGAGACCTAACGGTCCATACGACGAGAGGCGCCCTGAGTGGTGACCACGGACTACCACGAACCTGTCCTTCTCGCCGAAACTCTCGGATTCCTAGACTTGCAGCCCGGCTCCGTCATCCTCGACGGCACTCTCGGTGGCGGCGGTCACGCGGAAGCGATTCTCGAGCGAACAGGCCCTGATGGCGTACTCGTTGGCCTCGATCTCGACGCGGAAGCGATCCGCGAAGCGGGCGAACGACTGACCGGCTTCGGCAATCGTGTGCGGCTCTTCCAGTCGTCCTTTCGGCGCATCGACGACATCGCCGCCGAAATCGCACCGGTCGTTCTCGACGGCATCATCCTCGACCTCGGTGTCTCCTCTCATCAGCTCGACGCCCCTGAGCGCGGCTTCCGCTTTGGACTCGAAAACGGCGAAAGCCCTCTCGACATGCGCATGGACGGCCACGGCGACCGCGATCCCGCATCCACCTTGCTCGCGACCTGGAGCGCCGAAGAGCTCGAGAAGATTTTCTCGAAGTACGGGCAGCTCCCTGGCTCCCGAACGCTCGCGAAAGGCATCGTTGCTGAGCGTGATGCCGCTCCCTTTGAAACCGCCAAAGATCTCGTCAACCTCATTCAGGACCTGCGAATCGGCCGCGGCCGCAAGCACAACCCGGCGACCTTGGTCTTTCAGGCCCTGCGCATCGCCGTGAACGACGAACTCGCTGCTCTCGAACAAGGACTCGCCGCGGCGATCAACGCCCTTCGCCCAGGAGGCCGACTCGCTGTGATCTCATATCACAGCCTCGAAGACCGCATCGTGAAGCACGCCTTTCGAGCGGCAGCCAAGGGCTGCACCTGCCCGCCAGAATGGCCGGCCTGCAATTGCGGCGGCGTTCCGAGCCTTGAGCTGCTGAACCGACGCCCCATTATGCCCGGCGCCGACGAAATCGAACGCAATCCCCGAGCGCGCTCGGCACGACTGCGCGGCGCCATCAAGCGGGAGACGTCATGAGTATCTCGACGCCCGGAGGCCGCGCCTCCCCCCGTCGGTCACAGACCAACCGGTCTGGCCGTTTGGCCGCACGAAAACACGACGACGATGATCGCATGGATCATGACGAAGAACACGATGCCCCGGAGCGTGACGGCTGGATCGGTGTCGACTTCGCGCATCTCGTGACCCCACCCTCTTCTCGTTCGTGGGTTCCTCTCGTCGCCCTCGCCCTACTCGCGGCCCTCGGCGTCTCCGCACTTCGAATCGATCTAATTCGCACCCGTTATGCGTTGGCCGAAACCATGGCGACTGAAAAGTCCATGATTCAGGATCAGCGTGACCTCATCGTACGCCAGCGTCGCCTGCGCGACCCGGCGGTCCTGACTGCCTTGGCCCGGGAGCGCGGCTTCCGACCAATTATTGCAGCGCAAACGCTGCCTGACCCGATGCCTCATAGCGAATCCACACGCGGCCTCCCGTCGGTGGCTGCTGGACCGCCCGCTCGGTGGACGCCTAATATTAGTGGAGCGGTCGCTCCATGAGATCACAAGCGCTCGATCGCGCTTCGCGCCGTATCGTCTGGATCCGCTTCGCGGGCCTGGGCGTAGTACTGCTCCTCGCCGGCCGGGCCGCCCATCTGACCGTTGCCCATACCCGCGCGCGCACCCTCTACGACCAGCAAATCCAAACCGAGCAACGCCTCTCCGCTTCACGCGGGACCATCTTCGACCGAAACGGCCGAGAGCTTGCGATCACGACCGACGCCGCATCCGTATACGTGATGCCGCGCCTCATGGAAGACCGCGCGGCAACGGCCAGCGCACTCTCTAAGGCCCTCGACCTCGACCTCGAACATCTCGCCCATCGCCTCGCTAACCGCGACGGCTTCACATACATCGAGCGCTGGGTCGAACCCGAAGAAGCCGCACGCATCAAGGCCCTCGATCTGCCTGGCGTTGGCCTCGACCAAGAAGCCCGTCGCTCCTATCCAGCCGGCGTTCTCGCCGCACCGCTCCTCGGCTTCGCGAACATCGATGGACTCGGCGTACGCGGCATAGAACAGCTTGAAAACGAATGGCTCACTGGCCAACCCCGTCGCGTCCGCGTCGAGCGCGACGCCCGCGGCCGTGCGCTTGCGCTTCGTTCAACGGATCCGCGCGAAGTCCAAGGCGGAGATGTCGCCCTCACTCTCGATTCCGCCATGCAGGGAGCCGCTGAAGCAGCGCTTGCTGCGGCGGTTGAGAAGACGCAGGCCGTCGGCGGCATGGTTATTACGATGGACCCGCGCAATGGCGATGTGCTCGCGATCGCGGAGGCGCCCGGTTTCGATCCGAACGGCTTCCGACATCTCGACTACCAGGAAACGCGGTCCCGGGCGTTCGCCGACAGCGTCGAAGCGGGATCCACCATGAAGGCGTTCCTTGTCGCTTCTGCGCTGGACGGCTTGTTAGTTGACCCGGAACAGACTTTTGATACCGAAGAGGGATGGATTCGCGTTCGCGGCAAAACGATTCGCGACCGCAGGCCTTTCGGCATTTTGACCCCCGGCGACGTGCTTCGCGTATCAAGCAATGTCGGCGCCGTGCAGATTGCACAAGCAATGGGGCGCGAAGCACAGCATCAGGGGCTTCAACGCTTCGGCTTTGGAACGCGGACTCGCTCCCGCTTCCCCGTCGAGTCCTCGGGCATCCTCCGAGATTGGCGCAAGTGGCAGCCCGTCGACCAAGCGGCCATCTCATACGGACAAGGAATTTCGATTACGGGAATTCAATTGGTGTCCGCTCTGGCCGCACTCGCGAATGATGGAATGCGAATGGAGCCGCGTCTCGTGCTCGCACGAAGGCAAACCGGCGGTGCATGGCAAACGACCGAAGTGCGCCGCCACGGCCGTGCGGTTTCCGCGAACGCCGCGCGACTCACCCTCGACATGATGCAAACCGTTGTGAGTGGAGAAGGTACCGGCCGACTCGCCGGCCTTCGCGGCGTCCGCGTCGCAGGCAAGACCGGCACTGCCCAAAAACTCGACCGAGAAGCCGGACGTTATTCGCAGGATCGCTACATGGCGTGGTTCATGGGTGTCGTCCCTGCGGACGATCCCGAACTCGCGATCATTGTCGCCATCGACGAGCCGAGTGGCCCGAGCCATAGCGGCGGCGGTATTGCCGCCCCGCTCTTTGCACGCGTTGCCGCGGCGCAACTCGCTCATCGCGGCATCATCACAGAACCCGAACCCATTGCCGCAGCCCCTCTCCCGGTTCGCATTGTCGAACGCAAGTCGACTCCGGAAATTCAGCTAACCCAGCGAGACGAGCCCTTGCCGGCGGTTTCGGCGGCACACCCGACGCAGCGCGCGGCTGTCAAAAACGAACGAACACAACGGCCGCTTCGGTCGGCAGTCAAAAACGAACGAACACAACGGCCGCTTCGGTCGGCAGTCAAAAACGAACGAA
>JASDVF010000011.1:0-8549 GCA_041440805.1 Myxococcota bacterium
GGCTTCGTCATGAATGACGGAGACGGCGTCCTTATTCATGCAACGGGAAGTGAGCAAGCCCTCTCCGGCTTATTGGCCCGCCTCGAAAGCGAACCGCCTCCATTGGCACGCATTGAGAGCATTGAAACTCAATCGATCAGTGACGACCTCGAATTGACTGAGTTTTCCATCAGCGACAGCCTGCTTGGTGAGAATCGCACCCGGGTCACTGCGGATGCCTCTGTTTGTCCTGCATGCCGTGAAGAGGTCTTGAACCCCCAAGAACGTCGGTACCGATATCCTTTCGCAAACTGTACGCACTGCGGCCCACGCTTCTCCATCGTCAAGGAGGTGCCGTACGACCGGGCTCGAACGACGATGGCTGACTTTTCCATGTGTGCGGACTGCGAAGCAGAGTATCGAGATCCTGCGGACCGCCGCTTTCATGCCCAACCGATTGCGTGTTCCGTCTGTGGCCCAAGAATCTGGTTGGAGAACGCGACGGAGACTCCGTTCACAGTCGAACGCACCGAGCAGGCTGAGGTGATCGCTGCCGCCGTCCAGCTTCTCGACCAAGGAGCCATCGTCGCCATCCGAGGTCTTGGTGGATTTCACTTGGCCTGTGATGCGACAAATGCCGAGGCAGTCCATCGTCTGCGGATACGCAAAGCACGCTTCGGCAAACCCTTCGCCCTCATGACGCGCGACCTGGAAGCGACCCGGCGCTACTGCCATGTCTCCAGCCTTGAGCGCGAGTTACTGGAGAGCAGTTCCGCCCCCATCGTGTTGTTGCGCACGCGAGAGACGAATGGGTTACCTGAGGGATTGGCCCCCGGGCTGAAAGTGCTGGGGGTCATGTTGCCTTACACCCCTCTCCACCTGCTCCTCACGCAAGAGATGGACCGTCCACTCGTGATGACCAGTGGCAACCTCTCCAGTGAACCCCAGATTACCGACGTCGAGGAGGCTCGAACACGGCTCGCCGACATAGCCGATGCATTTCTCATGCACGATCGCGACATCGCCAACCGTATCGATGACTCGGTAGTGAAGGTCATGGCTGGCAGGCCACGCATGATCAGAGTTGCTAGAGGGCATTCGCCGGCCAGTACACCCTTGCCGAAAGGATTTGAAAAGGCGCCCAGCATCTTGGCCTACGGCGGAGAGTTGAAGTCGAGTTTTTGCCTAATCAAAGAGGGGGCCGCGGTCATGTCCCAGCATCAGGGCGACTTAGAGGATGAGGCGACATTCGATGACTTCCAGCACAACCTGAAACTCTACACCGCAATCTACGATCATCGCCCCGAGATTTTGGTCGCGGACCGCCACCCTGAATATCTCTCAACGAAACTGGCGCGGGCTGACGCCGAGCGCGACGGCATACCGTTGCTCGAAGTCCAACACCACCACGCACATATTGCCAGCTGCATGGCAGAGAACGGGCTGCCGCTCGAATCTCCGCCGGTGCTGGGTATTGCGCTCGATGGACTGGGTTTAGGGACAGACGGAACCATCTGGGGCGGGGAATTCCTCGTTGCTGACTACCAAAGCTCTCGCCGCGTAGGCTCCCTCAAGCCGATCGCCATGATCGGTGGGGTGCAGGCGATTCGTGAGCCTTGGCGGAATACCTATGCGCATCTCGTGGAATCGATCGGCTGGAAGGCCTTCGCCGAGCGTTATCCCGCCCTCCCCCTCTTTAAACATCTCTCTGGTAAGCCCCTGGCAATTTTGGAAAGCATGCTCACAAACGGAGTCAACACACCGCTCGCAAGCTCATGCGGCCGACTCTTTGATGCCGTTTCCGCAGCGATCGGACTCTGCCCTGATTCGGCACTCTTCGAGGGACAAGGAGCTATGGAGCTTGAAGCGCTGGCAGAGGAGTGGCTGGCAAGTTCCGAAGTAGAAGGCCCCGGCTATCGATTTGCGATATTGCCCGGCGGGGAACCTTCGCTGCCTCGGATCGATCCAACCCCCATGTGGCACGCCCTGCTGGAAGATTTACACGCCGAGGTTCCGGCCGGGGGGATGGCAGCACGATTTCATAAAGGGCTCGCTGATGCCCTTTTTGAGATGACGACTATCATCCGAGCAGAAATGGACCCCGAATCCCGCATCACCACAGTCGCTCTCAGTGGGGGGTGTTTTCAAAACTCGTTATTGTTGGAGTCTCTGTTGGCATTATTAGAATCGGAAGGGTTGCGTTGCCTGACTCATTCTCGGTTTCCAAGCAATGACGGGGGGCTGGCTCTCGGACAGGGAGTCATTGCCGCCGCAACACACCTAGCTGACCAGGAACAGCACGTTTCAGGCAAGTAATAACTACACTTCCGAACACCACACATCTCCCAACAATAAGAAGAGAAATCCATGTGCCTTGGAATACCCGGTCAAGTCGTAAAAATCACTGATCCCACTCGCAATCTTGCGCTCGTCGACGTGAGCGGAGTTCAGAGAGAAGTCAACATGGATTGCATTGTCGAGGACTACCGCCCATTGAACGCCTGTGTGGGCGACTGGGTCTTGGTTCACGTTGGATTTGCCATGAGCCGCATCAGTGAGGATGAAGCCAACGCGACATTGAAAGTCCTGACCGAACTTGGCGAAGTGCAGAGTGAAGTGGATGCAATGAGGCATTCAGGACAAGCCAACGTCAAACTATGAGCCCCGCAGACCCCGCCCCCAAGAACAAGCACCTAGAATCGTTGTATCCCTTTCTGCACGGGAAGGTGCGGGACGCCAAATCGATGAGGGCTTTGATGCTCGATTCGACACACCAAAAAATCGCACACCACCAACAGACCATTGAGCAGTTCTTTGCAGAGCACGCGGATGAGGTGGTGGCCGCCGCAGAGACGATTGCAGACGTCTATCGTAACAACGGCAGGCTCTTGTGTATGGGCAATGGCGGCTCAAGTTGCGACGCAGGGCATATTGCCGTTGAGTTTTTACACCCTGTGACCGCGGGACGACCCGCCCTACCGGCAATCGACCTGACTGCAGACCGAGCCATGATGACAGCCGTCGGAAATGACGTGGGCTTCGGAAACATCTTCTCACGCCAAGTGATCGCTCACGGTCGGCCGGGTGACGGATTAGTCGGGATTTCCACGAGCGGAAACTCGGAAAACCTCATCAAGGCATTCCAGAAGGCCAAGGAAATGGGCCTCGCGACCATCGGCTTGGCAGGAATGAACGGCGGCAAGATGGCGGATCAGGGCCTGGACCATTGCTTAGTCGTGGAGACGGACAGCATCCATCGCATCCAGGAATGTCATCTTTCGATCTATCACATCCTCTGGGATCTTGTGCATTCGTTGCTTGCCGATGACCGTGGCAACTTGAACGTGACTAACGGCACCAACCCCCTCACTTAGGCAGAAAATCATGAAGTACGTTGACGAGTTTAGGGATCCAACAAAGGCAAAAATCCTTCTCAAGGAAATTCGAGCCCTAGTCAAGAGCATCGAGATCACCAAGACTCGTCCGCTTTACATCATGGAAGTTTGCGGGGGGCACACTCATGCCATCTTCCGGTACGGGGTCGAGACCATGCTCCCTGACGAAATCGAGCTGGTACATGGCCCCGGATGTCCCGTATGTGTGCTGCCCATGGGACGAGTCGACGACTGCGTGGCACTGGCAGAAACTCCCGGCGTCATCTTCACCACGTTTGGCGACGCTATGCGGGTGCCTGGTTCGAAGAAGAGCCTGCTGCAAGCGCGCGCAGAAGGTTGTGACGTGCGGATGGTGTACTCACCGCTCGATTCACTGGCGCTTGCCAAGGAGAATCCTGACAAGCAAGTCGTGTTCTTCGCGCTCGGGTTCGAAACCACGATGCCCAGCACAGCGCTGACGATCCTCCAGGCAGAACGCGAGGGGGTCGAAAATTTCACCGTGTTTTGCAATCACATCACGATCATTCCCACGATCAAGGCGATCCTGGACTCCCCGGAATTGAGCCTTGACGGTTTCCTGGGGCCAGGGCACGTGAGCATGGTCATCGGAGACTCGTCCTACGACTTCATCGCCGACCATTACAACCGGCCCTTGGTCATCACCGGCTTCGAGCCATTGGATGTTCTCCAAGGCATCTGGATGGTCTTGAAACAAATCGCGGAAGGTCGGTCCGAGATCGAGAATCAGTACAACCGCGTCGTTCCCTCCGGAGGAAACCCCGCTGCCCTGGAAGCGATTGCCAAGGTGTACGAACTCCGAGAGTTCTTCGAGTGGCGCGGACTGGGTTCCATCGATCACTCCGGGATTCGAATTCGTGAGCCTTACGCGAAATTCGATGCCGAACAACAATTTTCCGTACCCGCGCTGAAAATCGCGGATCCGAAATCTTGTCAGTGCGGTGAAGTCCTTAAAGGCGTGATCAAGCCTTGGGACTGCAAGGTTTTCGGGACTGAATGCACGCCGGAGACTCCACTGGGAGCCTTGATGGTCTCGTCTGAAGGCGCTTGTGCAGCGTACTACCAGTTCGGTGACCTCGAGAAGATTCACGACGCCAAACAAAAGCATGAGGAGACTGTATGAGCCAGGCTGAACTTATGCCTAAAGGCGGCGCCCGCAAGCGTTCGGGCATGGTTGAGGTCCCCGCGATCACCCTCGCCCATGGTGGCGGCGGGAAAGCCATGCACGACCTGATCAATGACGTCTTCGTCGGAGCTTTCGACAACGACGCCCTCGCCCCCCTTGAAGATCAAGCGCGATTCTCACTCGCTGACCTTGCCGCCGAAGGAGATCGACTCGCTTTCACGACGGACTCGTTCGTCGTCAATCCACTTGAGTTCCCGGGTGGCGATATCGGTACGCTTGCGGTCTGTGGAACCGTCAACGACCTCGCGGTCGGCGGTGCCAAACCGCTCTACCTGACCTGCTCCGTGATCATCGAGGAAGGACTCCAGCTTTCGACGCTGCGTAGACTCATTGGCAGCATGGCGGATACGGCCAAACAAGCCGGGGTCAAGATCGTAACGGGTGATACCAAAGTGGTGGAGCGCGGCGCGTGCGACAAGCTGTTTATTAATACGGCTGGGATAGGCGTCATCCGAACAGGCTGTGACTTGGGCGCAGACAAGGCGCAACCAGGAGATGCCATCCTCGTCAATGGCGTGCTCGGTGACCACGGGGCCACCATCCTGACTGCGCGCGGCGACATGGCAGTCAAAACGCCAATCGAAAGCGACTGCGCGCCCCTGAATGACATCATCGATTCACTTCTCACCGCAATCCCCCGAACGCGCTTCTTGCGTGACGCAACGCGTGGTGGCCTTGCCACTGTCTTGAATGAAATCGCCCAGGCATCGCAGGTCGGTGTGGAAATCGAAGAAGACAAAACACCCATTCGCACAGAGGTCAAAGGCTTCTGTGAAATCCTCGGCCTGGATCCGCTCTACCTCGCTAACGAAGGCACCATGGTGTGTGTCGTGCCTGCGGAAGATGCTGCCGATGCACTCGCTTGCATGCGCCAGCACCCCTTGGGTAAAGAAGCTTCCATCGTTGGAAGAATTACGGATCACCGACCCGGGAGAGTGGTGATGGAAACCGTGTTCGGAGGGCGCCGAATTGTTGACATGCTCGTTGGTGAGCAGCTGCCCCGGATTTGCTAAACGAGAAAGCAAAGGAAAAGCAAAGTGATTGGAAACACAACAGAGAATGTCTGCCCGGCGGAAGCAACGATCGTCCGTATTCAAAGTGAAGGCGAAGTTCTAGAACTCGACTACAACGGGGCGATGTGCCAGCACCCTGGATCCCTGTGGTGGGGCACCGCGGTCGGCTATCGAGCGATGCAAGTCGCAGCAAAAGCCCTTTCGAAGAACGGTTTGTGGAGTCGCGACGATCTCTACGTCGTCACTGGACACCCTGGGCCTGGCGTCAAAGATGCCATCGACTATGTGGCCAAAGTCGTCGACAAGGATCGATATCACGCCGTGGTGGCCGACGGTTGCGGCATGCAGTGCAACAGCCAAATGAAGTTCGAATGGTGGGTATCCGACGGAAAACAGACCGCGCACATCAACTTGCGGCCTGACTTCGTCCCCATTGACTTCTACGAGCTCTCAGACCGGTTGGATACGCCTAAGACGACCAAGGAGGACATCAAGCTCTTCCGTATCTTCAAGGTCAACCTGTCCACGCGTATCTGGAATGCCCCTCTTGAAGAGAGCTTCACGGTGGAGGTGCTCGACTCACCAATAGAGCCCGGTGAACTCCCGGATGCGGTCGACGAACATTATTTCGACGATGTTGTCACCAACGGGGCATAGCAAGGTATCAGCGATTCTTTAGAAGGCTCCGTGCAACAAACCCAGACATCCAGGCCACGCCATTCGCTCGTCGACCTCGTTTAGGCGAAACCCTGCTCCGTTGCTTATCGGGTGCCAGAATGAATCTCCATCGCGAGACCCAAGCAGTGCATTCGTATCTTGAGGAACTGCCCGAAACCAGACGAGAAACGAACCCGGTCCAGCTCGGGCCTTATCGCTGGAGCGATCCATACCGCTGGCTGGAAGGCGACTCGGAAGAAGTCAGCACCTGGTCGCTGGCACAAGATGTGCGCGCCCTGCAAGGACTCCACTCTCAGCCGCACTACGAAACTCTGCGCTCTCGCTTCGAGGCTCTTCTGGCAGGGGAACGGGCCGGTAAAGTGGCCCAGGCTGGGAAGCGGTTCTTTTTCCGAACCCGACAGGCCGGTGCAGAGCTCTGGTCTTTATGGGTCAGCGACTCCATTGATGGCACAAAAAGGCTGCTCATTGACCCTTCGACAATGTTTGGCGAGTCCCAACCTAAACTAGCCGGCACTTATCCATCGCCCCAGGGTCGATTTGTAGCTTTTCAACTCTCCCATGAAGGCAGTTCGCTCATGCCTTTGCAGGTCATGGAAGTCGACAGCGGCCGGGTCCTTGACGATTTCGTGCCGGCAGAACTGAATCCAGTTGCTCGCCTGTGGCATAGCAACAACCGTGTGACGTGGACGGCTGATGAAAGTGGGTACTACTACAGCCGCTGCCCAGAGGGAGTGTCACCAGACGAGACCCGCTACCACCAAAAGATCTACTTTCATCGCCTAGGCGAAGACTTCGTACAAGACGAGTTGGTCTTTGGTCATGAGCTGCCCAGAGAGAAGTCGTTGATTCCGTATCTGTCCGAGGAGGACAGATACCTCGTCATCTCTGTTCACGACCACAGCGGGAGCACTCCCAGCTCGGAAGTCTTCGCGAGAGAGGTCAACAAGTCTTCGCAGACGTTCCGGCAGTGTCTGTCCGGAGCACCCGGTGTCGTGGATCTCCATCTGAAGGGGCAGGTTGTCTTCGTCAAGACCAACCGCAGCGAATCACATGCATCGATCGCACGTTTCTCTCTCGACGACATGGACACCGAGCCGTGTCGGCTCGAGACCGTCATTCCTTCGAACGCGCGCAACCTAGGTGCCTGGGGCGTCAGCGAAAACGCCATCATTGTCGAGACGCAAGAGAACGAATTGCCATGCCTTTCAATCTACAACCACGACGGCAATCTCAAGCAAGTCGTAGAACTTGAACCCTTTGCGTCCATTGGCTGGATCACAACAGCGACCCATGGCTCGCTCGTTTACTTTTCGATGTCTTCCCCTCTCTCCTCACCCAAGGTCAGTCGGTTGGATCTCGCAACCATGGAATGCGCTACGGGGGACGAGAGCGATCGCGGACTTGGCTCGGAGGACTTCGAGATTCAGACGGTCTGGTTTTCTTCTCAAGATGGCACCCAAGTTCGAATGCATCTCGTTCATCGTAGGGGGCTGAAGCGAAACGGAAAGAACCCGACAGTCCTACGCGCTTACGGAGGTTTCGGCGTTTCACTCACGCCGAAATTTCGTGCGGATGTGATGCCTCTTCTCGAGCAAGGCGGAGTCTATGCCGAAGCCAATGTCCGAGGGGGTGGAGAGTTCGGGCAGAGTTGGCACAGGGCAGGTAGTCGAGAGAACAAACAAAACTCTTTTGATGATCTGATCGCTGCCGGGGAGTTCTTAGTCGATGAGGGGTACACCTCGAAAGAACATCTCGGGTGCCTCGGCTGGAGTAACGGCGGCTTACTGACCACGGTTGCCGCCGTACAGCGCCCCGACCTCTGGCGTGCGGTCGTGGCAGGCGCCCCGATCACGGACATGACTCGGTTCCACCTTACCCACGGCGCACGGCATTGGATCTCAGAGTTCGGATCCCCCGAGAACGAAGACGAACTGGGCGTGCTCTTAAGCTACAGCCCTTATCATAACGTTCCGGATGAAATCGTGGCTCCAGCGATTTTGATTTATGCACCCGACGCTGATGACCGAGTTGCTGCTTGGCATGGCAGAAAGCAAATCGCCCAGTGGCAAGCAGCCAGCACGTCGGCACGGCCTATTCTTCTTCGAAGCCCCTTGCATACCGGACACCAAGCGAACTCGAACCTGACGACCACGGTCACTCGCTACACGGACATCATGGCGTTCTTCTTCTGGCAACTGGGCATCCCCTCCCCTCTTCGGGGAAAAGACTCCGCCAACGTCTAGCCCGGATCCTGTATGTAGCCATAGAACGCTGGTAGAG
>JASDVF010000012.1:0-8534 GCA_041440805.1 Myxococcota bacterium
CCATCGCACGCCATCGTGCCAAAGGTGAGCGCCGCACAGAGCACGGCAGGTAAAAATTTCATGATGGGTATTCCTTATTCCGCGCCTCAGCGCGGCCATCCCCCACAACACAAACGAGAGCAAGGAAGAGCCTAGGCAAGTACCAAATTAAACACAGCACGACTCCAATATCCAGCAATAAGACCATCGCAAAGCGCGCACCCACAATGCTTCATCTTCGCGAGGCGCGGTTAGACAGGCTGCCTTGGATGACAGCTAAGGCCAGCCACGGCTGGCATGCAGTGCTACCGGGACGAACTGCAGTTGCCGGACCGTTAGAGACTCAAATCCATGGACCCTTCCAAGGCCCTGCTGACAGGTCTGAGTTTCTCTTTAAGACGAGAACAACTAACAATGATACAAGGGCATTGACCACAAGGCGAAACCTCTGCCCCCGCGGAACGACTAAGGAGGCAAGCTGGAGTCTCCCTCGCGTGGCGACATCGTCCGCGGCTCCTTTGCTAGACCACACTCACGCAGGAGCACGGCGGTCCGCGGATTCGTGGTGAGCGCGAGAGGCGTACGACCTTTCTGCGTCCGTTCGTCACAGGCGCGCCCGCCGTCTGTGATGAGAAGACGAACCGCAGCGGTGTGGCGAGACGTGCGCCCCCAACATGCCCGGTGGAGCGGAGTGAATCCGTCAGGGTGCAACACGTACCCTGGCGTCTGACGATCGACTAGCACGCGCAATACCGAAGTGCGTCCCTGGAAGGCGGCGGCATGCCAGACGTTGAAACCGTCCTTCTCTCGCGACAAGGGATTGGCGCCCTCCTCTAGCAGCATCCGAACCACATTCGCGTGTCCCCGCAGCGCCGCCGCAACGAGCGAAGGTTGACGATCTTTCCCCGCGAATAGTTCCGACGATTCGTCGATACGAGCGCCGTCGCCCAATGCAGATCGAATGGCAGTGGCGTCGCCCTTGTCCGCCGCGGCGATCAGGCGCCGTGTGGCCTCATCGTTCGCGGAGGTCTCCGACGCGAATAGCACCGCGAGAACCGCGAACCATCCCAATCCAGTGACTCGGCTTCGAGGACGGACCGTCCCTTTTCGCAAAACTCCGCAATGCCCCCGTTCGTAGATTTTCATGTCGAATGTCGCCCCCTCCGAAGGTCTGAATGGCCTCGGGCGCCATCGTCTAGTCGAGTCCTCAGATGATACAACGCCCGCCGAGGTCAGGGTGATTCGGAATCCGGCTGGCTGGCCGGCGCGTCGCCCCGGCAGGGGCCGAGTTCCCCTATCGAAGCCTTTTTTTCAGAACGCCTAATATCGGTGGTGCTGAAAACGCGGCTTCAAATCCCTATTCCCAGCGTCAAGCGGTCACTCTTACTTGGCCGCGTATGCCTTCGATGTCGGAGCCAAAATGGCAGAGCTTCGTCTCGTGTTCCTAACAGCAGCGGCCTCGTTCAGCCCGCTCTCGTGCATCCGGCATCCGCATGCTCCTCCGGCCAGACAAGATCAAAATCGAAACGCCCCGACCTTATTACAAAGGTCGGGGCGTCCCAAGGTATAGGGCTAAGGCTAGGGGCCTCCAAGGCTAAAGAAAGTCACCAGCGTCGTTCACCCCATTGAGTCGAAGCGAATCTGGATTTGAGTCGGAGGCATCCGGAATCCATTGACCGAGACACGTGCGATCAGTAACGCAGGGGTCCGTCAAAGAGTTGAGGAAGGCCAAGAGATCCTGCACTTGCAAATCAGTCAGCTCGACGTTCTCCAGCGTATCCATCCCAGCCAAACGATTGTTCTCGAGTGTATCGAGCGCATTCTGAGTATTGCTTATTAGGTTCGTCGTTTGGATATCGGGGTCTAGTTGTGTGTAGTCATAGGTAGCAACTGCTTGCTCTGCATTGAGGTGATGGCGAACTGCAGCTTCTAGCGTGGTATAGGCTCCAGCGTGTCCCCAAGGGCCGGTCTCGGTCACGTTGAGCATCGAAGGCGTACGGAAGGCGTGCATACCTTCCATGATTCCCGTTTCGCGGAACCTCCCAAAGTCATCGTCCCCGTTCGCCCCGTCTCCCTTGCCGCGTCCGATCTGTGGCATCGCAATCGCGTGAAACTGCTCGTCCGTAAAGAAATCGCCCGTGTGACAGGAAACGCAATTGGCTCCACCCTCCGCGACACTGCGGAAGAATAAGAGGGCACCACTCTTGGCCGACGAGTCGATGGCGTTTGTATTGCCTTCCACAAAGCTGCGCCAAGGAGTCTTGTCGAAGACTTGGGAGTTCTCGTAGGTGGCAATCGCATCCGCAATATTGTCGTACGTGACGAGAGCCGTCGCTGTCCCAGAGGGGTCTCCGAAGCCGACCCGGAATTCCTCCAGCCAGTTGTCAACGAACTGTGGCGAACCCGCCGGGGTGCCATACATGCCAAGACGCTCCGCAAGGTTGTCCCGAACTTCTGCATTAGTCAGGCCCGCGAAGTCTACGAAATTCTTCATCTCTTCCGGAGAAGTGACCGGGAATCTCGCTTGCGCTGCACCTAAGTTGTCGCCTGCATTGGGGTCAGGGACGCCAAGCGGGGTATCGGGCGTCCGAATTCCCAACAGGTCGTCGCCGTTGGCACCCACTGTCTTTCCAAGACTCTCGACTCGCCCATCGTGAAAGAGGACCTCATCCCAAAGAGCCAAATTGAAGGTCGTGGGAGCGTTTCGAGGGACGGTTGGTCCCCCGTCATAGTGTTCGCCCGTCGGGTTGTGCCGGCGCCCGGGCCCCAGAAGATCATCCTTCAGAACATCGACGCCAATGGAGAGGCTCATGTCGTCGCCTCCACCGAGCGACGGGTGATGACAGGTTACGCAGGCGACGTCGTACTCTCCTGACAAGCTCTTAGTGAAGAAGAGCTTCATTCCAAGCTGAGCCTTCGGCTCATTAATGGAGGGAAGAGTCCTTCCGGCGCTTGGTGCTCCCGTTAGATTTGATTTTCTAATGATTTTTTTCAGCTGACTATTCAGGAAACTCGAGTTCTCGAAAGCCGACGGGGCCCGTTCTGTGCCCAGCGAACCCCCGTTCAGCTGGGCGGTGGCAGAGGCCGGCAGAAGGGCGAGTGCAAACAGCGAGGCCAGCGCACCACTGAAGAGTGCACGACGACTTGCTCGTGTGACATAAGTCTTTTTCGGCTGATCGGTTCGCTTCCTAGACTGGTCGATGCCCTGTGCATTCATTCCATCGGGTAGATACAGATCACCAAGAATTACCGTGAGGTTCTTTTTCTCGATGAGGGTGGCATGGGCTTCATGGCAGCTGGTTGCCTCGGTGACATTGCAGTGTCTCCGAGTGAGCTGGATCTTCCGATTTTGGGGTTCGTCTTCGGTGATCAGAATATTGCGCGACATGGGGGGGCTCCGCCTTTTTTTAGAAATGCTGTATCTCAATGTGAAAGGAAACATTGCCCCGATCGCCTTTAATCGGCCTCGGGGAAAAGGCGGAGACCTCCGGATTTATGTGCCCTACTACACAGCCTCAGCAACGCCTAAGTTTATTCATCTTCCCTGGCAGAGACCGAGATCCCGCTTTGCACGCCTCCTCTGATCGGCGAAGACTGTTCGCAGGAAGCAACGGAGCACCTCACTCGTGAGCCGAGCACTTCGACCAGTCTCATCCACAGAACAGTTGATCGGGGGATAGGAATTTCAAGCCGCGTTTTCAGCACCACCGATATTAGGTGTTGGCAACTAAGCCTCGACGGGCTTTGGGGGCCCTTCCGGGCAATCCATCCGCCCCCTCGCTAGATCGGCCGGGTCATCGCAAATGACTCCCAAGAGGGTTGCCCTCCTATTCCATGCTCGAATCGTTCGCGTGCATAACAATAAGCATGAGCTGACGTGGATGAATCTTGGCGAGTGATCCAGACCTGACAGAGGGCACTCACGTCGATTCGGCGGGCGTGGGCGGGCGTGGGCGGGCGTGGAAACTAGATAACCACGCCGCCGATCAACAGGAACAGCGACAAGTCACCGTTCGCGGCCTTCGGCCGTACTCGCTGGTCGCTCGCAGCTCCCACCTGGCTTCGGAAGGCAGTGCTCTATCCAGCTGAGCTACCGGGCCACGGCGATGGAAATGGAAACCACCGCGGACGTTCGGGGCGTATCTGCTCGCCCCTGTCATCGAGCCTGTGCTCAACCGGACCGTTCGGCGAGCGCGCACACAAGCGGCACCTGGTTTCGTGCCAGCACGACGAACGTGCTCGAAAAATGAGTGGTGGGGCGTAGTGGACTCGAACCACCGACCTCCGCGGTGTGAACACGGCGCTCTAACCAGCTGAGCTAACGCCCCACAGGGCCACAGGTTTTAGCGGATTCGGGCGCTCTCTGCCGCCCTCCTCCGCGCCTGCCTGGGCGATCTTTCGTTGGCTGCCCTTTTCGGGGACAGACTCGTTCCTCAGTCCGCTTTCGCCTCGGGCACGACGGGCTTGGCAGCCTGGCGCTTACCTGAGGCGCGCACAAAGGCTTCGAAGAGCGGGTGCGGATCGAAGGGCTTGGACTTGAACTCTGGATGAAACTGCGAGGCCACGAAGAAGGGGTGGTTCGGGAGTTCCACGACTTCCGCGAGCTTGCCATCCGGGCTCGAGCCCGAGAAGACCATGCCTGCCGCTTCGAAGCGGTCGCGGTACGCGGGATTGAATTCCCACCGGTGTCGATGGCGCTCGCTGATCTCTGTCGCTCCGTAGGCTTCAGCCGCTCTGGAGCCGGGCTCAAGCACGCAGGGATAGGCACCGAGGCGCATGGTGCCGCCGAGGTCTTCGACGTCCTGCTGGTCCGTCATGAGGTCGATGACCGGGTGCGGGGAATCGTCCGCCATTTCCGTTGAGTTGGCGCCGTCGAGGCCCACGACGTTGCGGGCGAATTCGATGCAAGCCATCTGCATGCCGAGGCAGATTCCCAGGAACGGGATCTCGTTCTCGCGGATGTACTGGATCGCGCGGATCTTCCCCTCGACGCCGCGTGCACCGAAGCCATGAGGAACGAGGACGCCATCGAGATGGGCGAGTTCGCTCGGGTTCTGGAGTTTTTCCGAATCGATGTACTCGATCAGGACTTCAGCGCCGCAGGCGAAGCCTCCGTGGTAGAGCGCTTCGTTGAGGCTCTTGTAGCTCTCGGTCAGGTCGACGTATTTGCCGACCATGCCGATCTTGATCTGCCTGTCGGGATTGCGCTGGACGTTATGCAAGCGCTCCCAGTGTCGCAGGTCGGGACGACCGGTCCACATGTTAAGGACCTGCGCGATTTTCTCGTCGAGGTTCTCTTTGGCGAAGCAGAGCGGCACTTCGTAGATCGAGCTCACATCCTTGGCCGTGATGACGGCATCTTCGTCGACATTGCAGAAGAGCGCGATCTTGCTCTTGATGCTCTTCTCGAGGAAGCGGTCCGTACGGCAGAGGATGATGTCAGGTGCGAGACCGACCGACTGCAATTCCTTGACGGAGTGCTGCACGGGCTTGGTCTTCACTTCGCCTGCGGTCGACTGATAGAGGACCGGAGCAACATGAATGAAGCAGCAGTTCTCGCGGCCCGCATCGGCGCGGAACTGACGAATGGCCTCGAGGAAGGGAAGCGATTCGATGTCGCCTACCGTGCCACCGATCTCGACGAGAATAACATCACAATCCTGGCCAGCGTTTCCGATCGCCTGCTTGATGGCATCGGTCACGTGCGGGATGACCTGAACGGTCCCTCCCAGATAATCGCCGCGTCGTTCTGCTGCGAGCACCTGGTCGTAGATTCGCCCGGCGGTCATGTTGTTGACCTTGCCGAGGGTCGTCGTCGTAAACCGTTCGTAGTGCCCGAGATCGAGATCCGTTTCGGCACCGTCTTCGGTCACGTAGACCTCGCCGTGCTGAAACGGATTCATTGTCCCGGGATCGACGTTCAGGTAGGGATCGAGCTTGAGGAACGTCACCTTCAGGCTTCGGGCCTCAAGCAGCGCACCGATCGACGCGGAGGCGAGTCCCTTGCCGAGCGATGACATCACGCCACCGGTCACGAAGATGTACTTAGTCGGTCGCGGACTCATACCTGAGTTCCCCATTTAGTCACCTCGATCTGCGTCGTCATCTGCGCGTCCCCCATCTCTTCGTCTTTAACCTGCGTGATTCTTGTTTGCTTTTTAACCGTCATCGAACCGCGGCTTCTGCGCGCTTTGCCAGCCCGTCCTCGATCCGGATCTCGTGGATCGGAACGAAGGGCGTAGGCAGCGCGTCCGCCGCAAAAAAACCAATTTCGAGTGTCTCCTCGGGCGTTGTCATCTCGCCCGGCTCGACCGCCTCCGCATGAAAGCAGAGGTTCACAATTTGTACGCGTCGGTTCCCGCCGTCCCCGGCCAGTCCCTTGCTTTGGCCACTCTTTTCCCGACCGTAGTCGACCACCTGTGTCTCGGGATCCGAATAAACCCCGATCAAGTCCCCGATTTCGACCGCCCATCCCGTCTCTTCCACCACCTCGCGACGCGCAGCTTCAGAAACAGATTCGCCCACTTCGACATAACCACCGGGGAGTCCCCAATGCCCATTATCAGAGCGGCGCATCAACAATATTTCGCCTTCACGCCAAACCATCGCAGAGACGGATAAGCCCAGCTCCGTGGGGTCGGACGCAAAGTATTTAGTCACCAGGGAAGCTCCGCCGTCGGCGTCGTGGAAGGACTTCCGACGATGCTCATTTGGTCCCTGGTCCTTCCCATTTTTCGGGGATTGGCCGGGGGCCGAGTTTCGCTTTTCCAGTTGATCTCCACGATCACTGGAGTTGCGAGTGCGTAGTCTCGACGCGACGGAGCGCAGCGGTCGCTGCGGAGTTCGTATTCACTCACACCTGCTTCGACCGAGGAGGTCCGGACACTTATAGCCCGGGGCCGCGGGGCGAGTCAATCTTTTGGCGGTGCCGCTCGCTCAATGCGTCGAGGATCCCTGCGTGACGCTCCCGGTCCAAGTCGTATCCTCGGTAGGCAAAAAGCGCCAGCAGCGCGAACACCGCGACCATCGGCCCGTACGCGATTCCAAGCGCCCGGATCGTCTCTGGGGGTACGGCGAGCGCGCCGGCCGCGGAAGCCCCCGCAGGCCATCCGATCACCTCAAGGGCCAAGCCCGCGCAGAAACTCCCTGCCCCAGACGCCGCCTTGCCCGAAAAAGACACCACTCCGAAGAAAACGCCTTCCTGGCGAAGACCGGTATCTAATTCATGCTCGTCGGCAATGTCCGCCATCATCGAGCTGAAACTGACAAGCGCCTGCTGAACCAGAACGCCCTGCACGACGCGCACACCGAGCAGCGTCCCGATCAAGAGCTCCGTCCCGTTCGGCGGCATCTGGTCGCCGAGGCGCAACAGGACAGGAGTCACCTGGCAAAAGAACCACCCGGACACGCCTAAGATCAAGGTCGGCCCCTTGTCCCACAACTCATGGAGCCGTCGAGTCACCCCAGCCCCCGCGATTAATCCGACTGGGTACATCAGCGACAGGTACATAATTTCCTGCGACCCAAGGCCCCAGAAGAAATCGTACATATAAAGCGAGAGCGCCGACTCCGTGCCGATCATGATGTACATGAGCAGCGTGCCGCTAAAGAGGCGACGAAAGGACCCGTTCTGGAATGCGCTGGCGCTAGCGCTTAGCGTCGCTCCGAAGGCCCGACGAATCCCTTCGTCCTCGCTCGCGCGGGCGGGTGGCACCGGGAGGTGTGGGATTTGGCGGCGTGTTCCCCACGCAGAGATCAGGATCGTCACGACCATGATCACGCCCATGCTGAAACCGAAAGGCGAATAGCCCTCGACGTTCGCGCGACCACCACGATCATCGGCAAAGAAATACCCGAAGCCCGCGAGGGTCATGACTAATAGACCGAGGTATCCGAAAACCTGGCGCGTCGCGACAAGACGAGTGCGTTCCCCGAAATTTGAAGTCAACTCCGCGCCAAGAGCGGTATGCGGAACGTGGCAGGCCGTCATTGCCGTACGAGTGGCCACGGCAAAAATGGTTAGCCACGCGAAGAGTCCAAGCTGACTCAGACCCTGGGGTGGCGAGAACAGCCCCCAAAACGAGAGACCTAACGGAAGCGCCGACAGCACCATAAAGGGATGCCGCCTCCCCCACTTCGACCGCCAACGATCCGAGATCGATCCAGCCAGAGGATCCGTCACCGCATCGACGAGCAGCGCGATTCCCATCGCCGCCCCCGCCAAACTCGCAGACAACCCAAGCACCGAGTTGTAGTAGAAGAGCGCGAAGAGACTGAAGCTGAAACCCTTAATGCCCTCCGCCATCTGCCCCAGGCCAAAGGCGAGACGAACGTCGAGGGGGATTAGGCGATCTGTCGGGGTTCCGGATACGGGCGCGTTCATTCGCGGCAGACGCTAACGGCCCGGGAGTGCCGGCGATAGGCCTTTCGACGGCGCCCTCGGCGTGCTCCGGCCTTCGCGTCCCTCAAACGAAACGGCCGACTTCCCGAAGGAGGCCGGCCGTTTTAATTGCAACGTCGTCGCAGTAAAAACCGCGTAACGCCCTAGCGCTTCG
>JASDVF010000013.1:0-36547 GCA_041440805.1 Myxococcota bacterium
CCGCCCTGGCTGCCGGCCTCGCAACGGTTGTGTTCTATTCAGCGCTTTATGTGAGTCCGAAGGGGCGCTTTAGTGAACTCTTCGTCGAGCGCGGGTGGGTGCCTTACGTCATCACTGTGGTCTCGGCGTGGGCGCTTTTCTTGCTCGCGGCCAGACTGCTTCGACTGCGCGGCGAGGCGCGTCTACTGGAGGAGGACCTGGTCGCTGTGGGCTCCGATGGCCGACTGCAACCGAGTCAAGCCGAGGCGGCGCTCAACTATCTCCATCAATGGGCACAGGAAAATGGCGCCGAAAATCGCTTCCTGTCCGCGCGAATTGAACGGGCGCTTCGCCACTTCCAGTCCCGACGGCGCGTCGTTGAAGTCGTCGAGTTTTTGTCCGGGGAGTCAGCCGCCGACGAAGGACGGGTGGACGCGAGTTATGCGCTTGTGAGGGTCTTCGTATGGGCCGTTCCAACGCTTGGGTTTATTGGGACGGTTCTGGGGATCGGAGGAGCCGTCGGCGGCTTTTCAGCGACGCTGGATGCCGCGTCTTCGCTTGCAGGTATGAAGGAGTCGATCGGTGCGGTCACGGGCGGCTTGGGCGTGGCGTTCGATACGACATTGCTAGCGCTGGTCATGAGCATCCTGATTATGTTTCCAGCGAGCGCCGTGCAGAGGGTCGAAGAGAATCTGCTCGGCGAAGTCGATGATTATTGCGCTGACCTCCTGGTATCTCGCTTGGTCGATGACCCGACGGAAGCGAGCTTGGACGGGGTTGATCCGGCACTCGCGGAGGCCATCGCCGAAATGACTGCTGCGCGTCTTGCGCTCAAAATGAACCCCGGCGTCGCAATCTCTGCCCGGTCGGGTTCTGATTCCGACGGGTCGACCTGATTCATGGCGCGCCGCAATGCGCTCCCGTCCACGCTCTTTCCCTTCATGAGCGTGCTGGCCTGCACGATCGGCGCGTTAGTCGTTTTGCTCGCGATCATGTCGCTGTCGGCGGTGGAGACAAGTGATGCCGCGCAGCTCGCCCTCGAGAGTCGGACGAGCGCAGCCGCGGTGGCTCAGAACGAACTGAACCGTGACGAGCAGGTTTTGCTCGACGCGGAAGCCGCATGGGCTCGATTAGATGACGAACTTGCATCGCGGGGCGGTCCTGAGGGTGCCGACGCTTTCGACCTTAGGCGCTGGATCGAACGGCTTCGCCGGGGAATTGATGTGCGTGCAGCGCTGGCCGCCGTCGAAGCGGAATGGAAGGCGGTGTCGATCGACCGGAACGGGCTCGAGACCGAAATCGAGGTGCTGCAATCTCGCCGCGAAACCCTGCCTATTCTGATCGATCCGACTGGACTCTCTCGCCAATGGAATCCCTATTTTATTGAGTGCGACGGACGGGGCGTCACGGCCTACCGGGCGCGGGATGATCTGCGCTATTTCGTGCCGCGATCGGAAGTCGCGATGATCGGCGATTTAGCGCGGTATCTGCGGCGCGTCCGCGCAGAGTCTGGAGCACTTCTCGTCCTCTTGGTGCGACCCGATGGTTTAGCGACTGCGGACACGGTCAAAGCGCTCGCTGAGGGCGCGGGGATTCGTGTCGCCAAGCTGCCACTGCCGGGGGAGGGCACGATCGATTGGTCGCTCCTGCGGCGTGCAGAGTCGGCCCGGCCAGCGCTCCAGGGAGAGAGCTGAATGGCTCGTCCCTTGCGCCGACTTCGACGCAGCATCCCGGATAACCTCGACCCCCTCGTCGACACACTCTCGAACGTGGTCGGCATTCTCGTTGTTGTGATTGCTCTGACTCAGCTCGAATTGGGAGACGCGCTCGCGCGGGTGGTCGTGAGCGGAAAAGCTCAGGCCGCCCAAGAGAGTGCTGACGCAGAAAAATTACCTGCGCGTCAGAGAGCGCAGGATGCGCGGCGTCTCGCGCTGCTGGACCGGACGGATTCCAGCCCCAAAGCGGCAGCGCAGCTTGCGCAGGAGCTCCTTGAAGAGCTCGAAGACGTGACGTCCCAAGAGAGCCGCCGCGTGATTGCCGAGCAGGCGTCGTCTCTCGAGACCTCTGGCCCCGAGGAGACCGACGGCGCTCAGCTCGCGCGTCGAAAAATGGAGCTCGAAGAGGCGCGTACTTCGCTCGAAGAACGCACAACCCATCTTGAGCAGCTTCGAAAAGTGCCTCCGCATTTGGTTGCGCGGCTCCCCGATCCGCAAAAGGAGCGAGGCTACGTGTCTTGGATTCTGGTGCGCGAGGGTCGCGTCTTTCTCGTGGACCGGGAGGCGCTGTACGACGAGGGCAGCCGCGCCCTCCAGCGCTTGCTTGGACCGGCGATCCAGCGGGGCCTGCGTCCAGATGAATTCGAGTCCGCGGCGCTTTATCTGCGAAAGCACTCGGCGGGCGTCGATGGGTTTCAGTGGCGGCTTGAAATCGAGCCCGCAGTGCGTGTTGCGCTCGAATGGCCGGCTGAGGACCGAGGCCTCATGCCGGGACAGTTGGAGATGAATCGCGAGTGGCAAAGTTGGCTCGCGCGACGGAATCCCGAGCAAGACTTCATTCAATTTCATGTTTGGAATGACAGTTTTGAGGCTTACCTAGAGACCCGCCGAACGATTGAGGCGGCTGGCTTTCGAGGCGGTTGGATCGGGCGCGAAGCGGATGAAGAGATTGAACTCGGCCTGAGCTTCGGCGCACGACCCTCACGCGAACAGGTGATCGAGGTCGACTGAGCCCCATTCTTTGAGTGCCATCGCTCCGTCCCGTGGGCGAGAGTGAATTGCGTATGGGCAGTCCTGCGAAAACCGCGTATAAAGAGAGACCCTAAAAAATGAGGGGTTGGCCTGGATACTGGATCCCAGCGCGAAGAATGCGTTGGGTTTTCGAGGGGTGATACGGCGGATGGATGACCGGCGCGAGGAGCAGCCGGACCGGGGACGGGACCCGGTCGTACAAGAAGAGCTCGATGAGCTCGAGGCGGTCACGCGGAAGCTGGCTGAGATTCCGCCGGCGAAAACCGCCAGCGAAGCACCGATCCTGCGCGAGCTGGAACGTCTTCGCGAGCGTTTGCTTTCCGGGGACGAGAACAAAGATCTCTCGGCCTTAACCGAGCAGTACCACAATCAATCCGCCATCCTGAATCAGCTGCGAAGCGCGGGCGATCCGGTGCAGGTGGATGCGTCCTCTCCCTACTTCGCACATCTGCGTCTCGAAGAAGAGGGGCGCCGTCGCGATCTTTTTCTGGGCCGCACGACATGCCTCGAAAAGGGCATGCGGATCATCGACTGGCGGGACGCTCCGATCAGCAAGATCTTTTATGGCTATCGCCAAGGCGAAGTCTTCGACGAAGAGATCTCCGGACGCGAGCGCTACGGGACAGTCTTGGCGCGCCGGATGGTGCGAGTCAAAAATGCGGCCCTCGAGCGGGTTCAGGCACCGGAAGGCGACTTCAGCCTAGACGCGTCTGAAGCGTCGGGTTGGCGAAAAGACGCGATGAACACGCCGCGTTTAGCGGGAGGCGAAGCGGCGGCGCTTCGTTACGACGCAGATTCGAGTTCGGAGGAAAGTGCAGGACTTGCGCGACGGCTCGGGGAAGGCCGTGCGGGAGAAGTGCTGCGGGCGGACAAGCATCTTCCCGAAATCACAAGCCTGATTGATCCGTCGCAATTCGATCTGATCACGCGGCACGCCTCCGGCTATCTCGTGATTCGAGGCAGCGCCGGCTCCGGCAAAACCACCGTCGCACTTCACCGAATCGCTTACCTCGCCTTCGCGGATCGTCGCATAGACGGCCCGGACACTCTCGTCGTCGTATTCTCTCGCGCACTCGCTCGTTATGTCGCGCACGTCTTGCCGTCGCTCGGCCTAGACAGCGTTCGTATCATGACTTACCGCGAATGGATTCACGACGAGCGCCGCAAGCATTTTCCGCGAATTCCCGGGCCCCCGCGTGACGACACCCCCGCCATGGTGCAGCGCATCAAGCTGCATTCGGGGATGGATGTGGCTCTCGAACGCCAGGTGGCGCGTGTGATAGGCCCGCGCTCGGTGGATCAGGCATTTGATGATTGGGCCAGTGTCCTAACACAGCGCACCCAGCTCGGCGAAGTCTTTGCGGAGGTCGCTCCGGGACGATTTTCGGAACGGGACCTCGACCGATTCGTCGAATGGAATCGCCGACGGTTGGATGAGCTGAGTTCCAAAATGGCAGGGGACGAAGAGGCGGATGGCGCAATCGATCCCGAAGACGACGCGCTCTTGCTCCGGGCATGGCAGCGGCGCAACGGCGATTTAAGAGGCAGGAATAAGCGGCCGCTCAGATTCCGTCACGTCGTGATCGATGAAGTCCAGGATTTCGCGCCCATCGAAGTGCGTGTATTGCTCGGATGTCTCGAAAAAGAATCGAGCATCACGCTGTCCGGGGATACCCAACAGCACCTCATGGAGCATTCGGGCTTCACCTCCTGGACGTCGTTCTTTGAAGAACTCGGTCTGGGCGGCGCGGAAATCGAAACCCTCAAGGTTTCGTATCGCTCCTCGCAACAAGTGATGGAATTCGCGGCGTCTCTGCTCGGTGATTTGCAAGAAGACGAAGAAATCGTCACGACGCGAACCGGCCCGCCGGTCGAGTTATTCCGGATGACTGACCGCGGCGCCTGCGTAGCTTTCCTGTCGGACGTGCTCAAGGATTTGATGGCGGCGGAGCCGCTCGCGTCCGTTGCGGTCCTGACCCCGAACCCAACCACCAGCGATCTCTATTTTAATGGCCTCCAGCGGGCTGAGTTACCACGGTTACGCCGCATCAGGGACGGCGAGTTCCCCTTCAAAGCGGGCATCGAAGTCACCGAAGTGTCGCAGGTAAAGGGCTTGGAGTTCGACTACGTCATCGTGCTCGACGTCGATGCCACGAATTACGCCGATACCCCCGCTTCTCGGCGGACGCTTCACGTCGCGGCGACCCGTGCGGTACATCAGCTGTGGATGATGAGCGTGGGGACGCCCTCGGCGCTCGTGGCTGAGGTGAAGGCGCGCTGAGCGGAGAAATTTGTAACAATCCGTGGCCCCTCAGCAGGTTTCAATTCTCAGGAGTGCATGGATGAGCCCCCGTTTTCGTCCCGGTGATCGTGTTCGAATCATCAACCCGAACCATGAGTACACAGGCTGTCGCGGCACCGTTGCTCCGCAGGATGCCGACTCAGCCTCAGGCGTGACGGTCCTCGGCCATCACGTCGCGATCGACGGAGAGAACGGAATCCACAGGCCCTTCCTCGTGACTGACCTTCAGCCGCTGCGGGCGATGCGTTCGGGCTCTCGTTCCGACGAAGTGCGCCAGAGCGATTCGGAAGTTCAGACGAGCAGCGAGTGACTTTGTCATCCCCCAGGAACGCGGACCGTGGTGGTTCACGTCGCGGGGGATTGATTCGCTTCCGAGGGAGATTGATTCGCATCCGCGGCGACGCCGTCTTCTAGGATTCGAACTTGGACCTGGGTGCGTCGCTTCTCGACATGCTCCCGAAGTGTCTTGCGCGATTCGATCTCAATCCAATCCTCAACGACTCGCTTGCGAATTTCGGCGAGCGGTGGGATGCGGCTCTGGACCCGTTCATGGATCCATACGAGGTGCTGGCCAAAGGCGGATTCGACCGGTCCGAACCAGGTTTCGACGGGTGCGCCCGCGACGCCCTCGGCGAAGGCGGGGCCCAAGCGGGCCACGATGCGGTTCGGAGAAGCCCCGCGGAGACGATGGCCCGCAAGAAAGGGGTCGCCCGAGGAGATTGCCTCGTGAACGCTCGCGTCTTGCGTGCCCAGCAGAGTCAGGGCTGACGTCGCATCTCCAGTCGTGCTCGCGCCGCGCCGATCCCGCGAGAAGTACACATGACTAAGATCAAGCAGCGCTGGCTCGCGCCACTGCTCAGTCGTCGCCTCGTAGTGATCCGTGAGCGTTTGATCCTTAAGCTCTCGTGCCCGCACGCTCCCACGGAGGATGGCCTGTACGCGGTCGATGAGTCGGCGCTGGACAACGGTGTCGCTTCGGTCCATTCCGAGTTCGATTGCGCGTGCGATTAAGTCCGCTTCGCTCGGGCCACCGTCTTCTGCGGAAGGGGCGGGGCCGTCTTCCCCTTCGAGGAACCGCATATTGAGCAGGAGGCGTTGGTGCACAACGGTGTCGTACTGGTGCAGGCCGAGGGCGTAGGCTTGCTCGAGCCAGATTGCATTCTCGATCACCTGGTTTTCGATCGCGCGGCTTTCCGGTTCCGTCGGCGCACGCCCCATCTGCTGGCGGTACGATTCGAGACGCTCGTCAATTTCGCTCCTCCGGACTTCGACGATCGAAACCTCGGGTTCATAGGAGCGCATCGATTGGACAACGTATATGAGCGTGCCTAGAAGCACGAAATGAAGCAGTGGCGAGCGGAGCAACGGTTCCCTTTCGAGTCCCTTCTGGGAGATTGCGAGGCCAGTCCAGGGGCTCTGGACGTCCGGCACGGGAGGCTATCGTAATCCCATGCCTGATTCCCAATCGACGAATGCCGGTTTTTCAGCACCCTCAGATCCGATCGAACTGATCGACGCCTATTTCGACCGCGTGGGCTCAGGCGATCCGAGTGTCGCGGATCTATTTTCGGACGACGTTGTCTGGCGCACGCCGCAGAGTTCGCCGATGGCCGGCCCCTACATTGGCAAAGCGGCGGTCCTCGAGCTGATGTCCGGCGGTGTAGGCCTCTACGACCCGAGCGTGCCTATGGAGCTGCGGCGAGACGCTATCGCGGCCAACGGCGAACAGGTCTTCGTTGAAATGACGATCACGGCTAGGACCGGACAGGGGGAGCCCTACGAAAATCACTACGTGTTCGTCTTTACAATTCGAGATCAGCGGATCACCGAAGTGCACGAGCATCTCGACACGCTCTACGCGCAGCGAAAGCTGTTTGATCCGGTCGGCCAGCATTCTCCGCTTCGTTAATCGCGTCAGGACTGAGGACCCATCAGGCTCAGCGGGTTAGGAAAGGCCCAACGAGCCGCGACAGGTTTGAGAAAGAGGGTCGCCCAAGTCCCTTGGGTTTTCCTAGAATGCGGCGGCGCGAATCGACGCGCCTTTGTTCCGGTCCGTGCTCATTTGAGCACGTCCACGCCGGCCAGGAAATGCTGAACGATGTCGACGAGTCACCTTCGCTTTTGGTCCACTTCATGCGCTCGCACGGGGCTCTTGTTGTTGCTCTCCTTTGGGCTGGTTGCCTGCACGGATGATGCGACGCCGCGACCCGATAGCGGTCGTACCGGAGGCTGGGATGCCTACGGCGGAGACGCCGGAGGACAGCGCCATTCTCCGGTCGATCAGATTACGCCTGCGAACGTGGACGACTTGGAAGTGGCTTGGGTGTACAACCACGGCGACGTGATTACGGGAGGCGGGTACGAGGCAGCGGCACACGGCGGCAACCCCGCCTCGACGACGTTTCAAAACACGCCGATCCTTTTAGATGGCACGCTCTATATCTGTTCGCCCTTCAACAAGGTGATCGCGCTCGATGCGCAGACCGGTGAAGAGAAGTGGAAATTTGATCCGGAAGTAGACCTTGCTGGAGCCTATTTGCTGAATTGTCGAGGCGTCAGCGCCTGGACCGATTCGCGGGCACGAGAGGGCGCCTTTTGTGCGACGCGAATCTTTACCGGCACGATCGACGCGCGTCTGATCGCCCTCGATGCCGAGACGGGCAAGCCGTGTCCCGATTTTGGTGAGAGCGGCGCCGTCGACCTCACGGAGGGAATCGGCGATATTCAGTCCGGCGAATACGGCGTGACGTCTCCGCCTGTCGTGTTAGGTGACCGAGTGATCACGGGATCGATGGTGCTAGACAACCGCCGAGCCGATGCGCCAAGTGGCGTGGTCAGAGCCTATTCAGCGCGGTCTGGGCGGCGGCTCTGGGCGTGGAATGCGCTGGTTCCCGGTGCCGAAACGACTGAAACAGGCGAGTTCCGGCGTGGGACGTCGAATGCTTGGACGGCACTCTCTGCGGACCCCGAACGCAATCTCGTCTTCGTTCCGACGGGAAATACATCCCCTGACTATTTTGGCGGACATCGCGAAGGGCTCGACTACTACTCGAGCTCCGTGATCGCGCTTGACGGCGATTCCGGCGAAGTCGTATGGAACTACCAGACCGTGCATCACGATATCTGGGATTACGATATCGGCGCACAGCCAGTGCTTTTCGACTTTCCGACGGAGCAGGGTTCGGTTCCCGGGGTGATTGCTGCGACGAAGATGGGCCATCTCTTCTTCTTGGATCGCCTAACGGGGGAGCCTTTGCTGCCCGTCGAAGAGCGCCGCGTGCCTGGCCGCGCAGTACCGGGAGAGATCGGCCTCTCACCGACACAGCCCTTTCCGATCAAGCCGCCGCCGCTTCATCCCGGCGAGTTGAAGCCGGAAGATGCCTTCGGCTTTACGCCTTGGGAAAAGGCGGCCTGCCGCAAGATCATTGAAGAGGCCCGCTCGGAAGGGATTTTTACGCCGCCCAGTACCCAGGGCACTATTCAGTATCCTGGCATGATCGGTGGCCTAAACTGGGGCAGCCTGTCGGTTGATTCAGGCCGGCGGCTGATGATCATCAACACACAGAGGATCGCGACGTATACGCGAATGGTGCCGCGGGCGGAGTACGACGCCATGGTCGCGGATCTTGGCGGGGAAGCCCCGATGTTCGGTTTTGAGCCCCAGGAGGGCACGCCTTACGCGCTCGAGCGGTATCCCTTGCTCTCGCCCATGCTAGGCGCGCCCTGCAACCCGCCGCCGTGGGGAACGCTTGTCGCCGTCGATCTAGCAACCGGGGATATCGCCTGGGAAGTGCCCCTCGGCAATACTCGTGATCTCGCCCCTTGGCCTATCTGGCTCTTCCTCGGCGAGATGGGCGTGCCTAATCTCGGAGGCCCGATCACGACGGCCAGTGGCCTCACGTTTATCGGTGCCACGACGGACGCCTACCTGCGTGCGTTTGAGACTGCGACAGGTGAGCTGCTTTGGAAGTCTCGCCTTCCGAGTAGTGCTCAGGCGACCCCCATGACATACCGGCTCAGCAAGGAAGGCAAACAGTTCGTTGTGATCGCAGCGGGCGGCCACATGCTGCTCGGCACTGAACCCGGGGATTCACTCGTGGCGTACGCACTTCCTGATTAAGCGAGGCGGGGAGCAGCAATGAGTGCGTGAGTCTTCTAGCGAAGACCGCCCTTGTCGAGCAATTGCCCGAGCGCCGTCGCTGCCGGATTATTGATCCAAATTTCTTGGTCTGCGGGAAGTTGCCCACGATCGACCATCCGGTTCATCACGCGGACGACGATGGCCGAATAACGCATGCCGCCTAGTACTTCGTAGTAGAATGTGTCTGGGGTCTGGCATCCTGCGAGCTCGGCGTAGATCTCACGCGCTTCTTGGCGGGTGGGTTCTCCGGCAGGGCGCTCCTTGCCGATTGCCTCGTGCATCGTCCGGTCGAATAGCATCCACCAGCCGACATCAATTTCCTTCGGCGCGACGGCGATATTCTCGAAATCCGTGATCGCGAGGACCTGGTTGTCGCTGTAGATGATGTTGCCCGGTCGCGAGTCTCCCCAACTGAGCGCGGGTTCAAGATCCGTCGGAAGGTTTTTACGTAGCCACTCGACGCCAATATCAAAATCCTTGTGGATTCGGTCGCGTATCTCGCGTCGCATATAGGATTCCCAGACATCGATCTGCCGCTCAACAGAGGGCTCTTCGCCGGGGGCTATGAGCCAGTCGAAGCCGGCGTCCTTCCAGTCGATCGTGTGAAAATCGACCATCATCTGCAAGCCGCGGCGGTAGATGAGGCGCTGGTCCTCGGGCGTGGCTTCGGCGAAGAAGCCTTCCTCCATGTAGGCCGGGTCTTCGGTCATCACGTCGCCCTTGGCGAAGGCCATGACGAAGAAGGGCTGCCCGAGAACGCTGGGATCTGACTCGTAGCCGAGTGGTTTTGCGAGAGGAACCTTTCCGGTTTTCTCGAGCAACTCCATAGAGCGGTACTGGATTTCGATCTCAACATCGAGACCGGGCGCTTGTTGTGGGTACACCGCGGGCTCAGGGTTTTCGATCCGGAGCACGACCTTGTCCGAAACGGACAAGCCATCCATCTGGTAGGTCACAGGCACGAAGATCGTCTTAGCAGAGAAGCCGGACTTGGGAAGCTGGAATTCGCCGAGTTCGAGACCTGTTAGGCCCGGGCGCTCGCTGCTCCATTTTCCCGCGAGCCAGTCACGGAAAGGCGCTCGCAGTTCTTCATCCGGTTTGATCGCACCGTAGGCTTCGCTCATCAGTCCTCTCCGCGGGGAAGGCTTTCCCCAGCCAAAAAGCCTCCATCGGCCACAAACTCCGAACCGGTCGAGAACGCGCTTTCGTCAGAAGCCAAGAACAGGGCGAGATTCGCAATGTCCTCGGGCTCGCCGGTTCGTCCGAGCGGCACGCGGCGCGCCGAATACCGATCAAGGGAAGCCTTCGATTCCTCGGTCGGATTCGCGTTACCAAGCTGGGTATGGATGAAGCCCGGGTGAATAGAATTCACGCGAATACCGATTGGCGCGAGTTCGAGGGCTGCCGCTTTCGTCATCCCGCGAACGGCCCACTTGCTGGCTACATAGGCGAAGACGAGATCCATTCCGATCATTCCGTCGATGGACGAAATATTGATCATGGAACCGCCACCTGCCGCTTCCATGGCGGCGGTCGCGCTCTTCATTCCCAGAAACACGCCGGTCTGATTCACCTCGGTCACGACCCGGTAATGCTCAAGGCTGAGATCGCGCATCATCGAAGGAATGACCGTACCGGCATTATTCACCAAGACATTCAGATGTCCGAAAGTGTTAGTCGCCGCTTCGACGGCTGCTTGCCACTCGTCTTCTTTAGTCACATCGAGATGCCGATAGATCGCCGCATCCCCGAGCTCCTTGACGAAAGCTTCGCCTTCTTCGTCGACCAGATCCGTGACGACAACCTTCGCGCCCTCACGTGCGAAAGCTCGCGCCGTCGCATTTCCCATTCCCCGTGCCGCACCACTGATCAGTGCAACTTTTCCGTCCAAGCGTCCCATTGATTCCCTCGTGTTGACTCCACCAAGAACGCTGGAGCGGAGCGCGATTCTGGCATAATCGAGGGGCGCCGGGGAGGCCTTCTGCATATGGCAAGCCGAGCCCACTGGCCTACCGTCAAAGGCGCGTACAACGACGGAGGGCTCATGGCCCAGGAGCACGATTCGAATACTGGACTGATTGATCGTCTCAACCGCGGTTTTGCCCACATCGCCGGATTCTGCTTTGACTATCGGTGGTTTGTCACACCTGCGTTTATCGCGGTTGCGTTTGGTCTTGCGGCTCTCGCCAGCGGCCTCGAAGCCGATGCGAGTTACGAATCGTATTTCGATGAAGACGATACGACCTACGTCGCGTACGAGAATTACCGAGAGGATTTCGGCTCGGACGAAGTGACGTACATCGGGTTTGAATTGCCTGGTGTCGAGCACGGCATCTGGAATGTGGACGCGATGGCGAAGTTGATCGCGCTCACGGAAGCGATCGAGGATGAAGTTCCGTTCATCTATGAAGTGACGACGCTCGCGAATGCGGAGCTGACGATCGGGACCGAGGACGGGATTGAGGTCGCGAAAATCGCGGATGATTGGCCGCTGACCCAGGCGGAGTTACTAGAGCGCAAGAATGCCTACCTGGCGAAGCCTCTGCTCGTAGGCGGCATCATCAATGAAGCGTCGGACTTCGCGGCGATCATCATCAAGATGGATCGCTCGAGTCCGGATCCGCCGGAGGAACTCCTCGCAGAAGAAGGTCAGCGACCGTTCCCTGACGATCCTTCGAATTTCGAGAATCTCTATCCGCAGGTGACGGACTCCAAAACCTGGGAAATCCTTGAGCGTCCCGAATACGCAGCGTTCGAGTTCTACGTGTCGGGTGACGTTCCTCTTAACGCCTACTACAACCGGATTCTTTTCGTCGAACCCTTCTTACTTCTCGGCATTGGCGTCGCGGTGATGTCTCTCATCCTAGGAATCGCATTCAGGTCTTTCGTCAGCGTGATCACGCCATTGATCGTGATGGCAATGACGCTGCTCGCCACCGTCGCTTTAATGGCCGTGCTCGGATACAAGGCGGGGCTCTCTTTTTCTTCTACACCGAGTTTTCTGTTGGCTATCGGCGTTGCGCATTCCGTCCATATTCTATCGGAGTTCGGCACTCGACTGC
This sequence comes from Myxococcota bacterium, assembly GCA_041440805.1. Lineage (GTDB taxonomy): Bacteria > Myxococcota_A > UBA9160 > UBA9160 > UBA4427 > UBA4427. Next base: position 12,232 of record JASDVF010000013.1, read on the forward strand.
GTGAGATTGGCGACCGCCGCGAGGCGTTAGTTTCAACCATCTATCTCGTGGGAACGCCGTGTCTTCTTACGAGTGTGACGACGGCGGTTGGCTTTGCGTCGATGAGCTTCGTTCCGATCAAAAGCATCGCGCAGAGCGCCGTTTATCAATCCTTCGGTGTGTTCGCGGCCTTCGTATTTTCCTTCACGTTCCTTATGGCGCTCCTTTCATTTGATTGGACTTGGCCTTGGAATCGCTTCGTGACCGCGGTCGCCCCCAGTCGACCCGCGTTGCTGATTGGGCTCGAATCTCCCAACTATTCGGCCGCGCCGAGCAAGGGAGGGGCATGGATCCGCAGCACCCTCGATTGGATTACGCAAGTCAATCTCGACCATAAGAAGGTACTGATCGGTGGCTTCGCCGTATTCCTCGTAATCGGAGCCGTTGGCACCTCGCGCGTACACGTTGATAGCAATTGGCTGGACGATTTTTGGCCTGGATCTTGGCTCTACGAACATACGCTTCGCGTCGACGACAAGATGGGTGGCACGACGAATATCATCTACCTCTTTGATGCCGGCGAGGAAGATGCAATCAAGGAACCCTCGGTTCTGCGCGAAATTGAGCGCCTGCAAAATCGCGCGAACGAAGAGGACTGGTTAGTTCGGAAGACCTATTCGATCGTCGACATTGTGAAGGATCTCAATCAAGCCTTTCACGCGAACGACCCCGCCTACTACCGCATTCCGGATACACGGGAGGAGATCGCTCAGTATCTCATTCTCTACGAATCTTCCGGCGGAGAAGAGGCGGAGGAGTACGTGTCCTCAGACTACCGGCGCGCGAATCTCGAGCTGAGACTGCGTCTGGCCCCAACTCGCCAGACGGCGGATTTGGTTGCGATGCTCGATGAGTTCATGCTTGAAGAGCCGATGGTTGAAACGTCGCTCACGCTGACAGGGATCGGCGCGCTTTGGCTGATCTTGATGGACTACATCATGTCGAGTCAGATCCAAGGCTTCTCGATCGCGTTCATCGTCATCACGAGTATGATGATTGCGATCTTCCGATCGTTTCGAATCGGAATCATTTCAATGGTGCCTAATATGGCCCCGGTGCTCTTAGCCATGGGCGCGATGGGTTGGTTCGACTTGTCGCTCGACTACAACAAAGTGGCGGTGGCTGCGATTGCCCTAGGCATTTCTGTGGATGACACGATTCATTTGATGACGCGCTTCCATCATGAGTTTCGAATTCACAAGAATTATGAGCGGGCCTTGAGGGAGGCGATGAACGATGTCGGGCGCGCACTGATTATTACATCGATCGCACTGGTACTTGGTTTCCTCGTAGTGATCTTCTCGGAACTGCGATCGGAGGCCTATCGAGGCATTCTGTTGTCCGCCGCAATCGTGACGGCGTTGGTCGCAGATTTCCTATTCATGCCCGCTCTGGTTCTCTGGTTGAAACCCTTTGGACCAGAGGAAGTGAGCGCGGACTCGGTCGAATCAATCCAGGTTGAGGAGGCCGCCTAATGCCTGTGGCGAGCGCGGAGCTCAACTACTTGGCGCCCTCGACGCCGAGCTCGCTCTACCGAACCGGCAAACTTCTCATGCAGCGTGATTTGGGTGGCAGCGACTCCTCGCTTCAGGGCGTCGAGTTCAGCAAGCACGAGGTCATGCTGGAAGATGGCCGTGCGGAACACGAGGGGCAGGGCTGCACGCTTTTCGAACACGGCTTCGAAGTCTTTGACGCGCCGACTGCTGACCCTGAACTCGATTTTCTCGAAGCGCCTGTCGTCGCGGAGCGGTACTACGGGGAGTGTGAAGAGATCGTTCGCGGGGCAACAGGAGCAGGTTCGGTCTTCGCTTTCGATCACAACGTCCGTTCGGTTGTCGGGAAGCAATCGTCGCAGCGCATTCGAGAAGGGCAAGAGATCCAAGGGCCGGCGCGTGTTGTGCACGGCGACTACACACTCACGAGCAGTGTCCAACGGCTGCGGGATCTGGCCGAGCCTCCCGCCTTGAATGACACCTACGCGTCGCGGCTTGGAGAGCGACCGAGCCTGCTAGATCCGGCGCGTGTCGAAACGATCCTCGATGGCGGGCGCTATGCCTACATTAATCTCTGGCGAAACATCGACGCCGCGCCAGTGCAGTCGGATCCACTCGTTCTCTGTGCGGCTCATAGCGTTGCGCCGGAAGATCTCGCGGTTTTCGAAATTCATTATGCGGACCGGATCGGCGAAAACTACTGGGCGAAGGCCGCAACCGGCCACAGGTGGTTTACCTATCCGGAGATTGAGCGCAGCGAAGCCATGCTGATCAAGCAGTGGGACTCCGCTGGGCCGCTTGCGCGGAGTGGCGGGAAACTGGGCGACGCGGCCGAGCCCCATGCGCCCTCGACATTCAGCTTTCATACGGCCTACTACGACCCGGCTTCGATGGACGGCAAGCCGGCTAGGTGGAGTATCGAGGTTCGCTGCGTGGTGTTCTACGACGAGTGAACGGGCTCTGAGCCTGTCGAGTCGCCGAAGCCGTGATTCACTAGGTGAGGGCTATCGCAACGTCGCCAAGTCACCGACTCGACTGTGCTCAAGAGGCTGATAGCAGTCGGATTGTGGGGCCAGCCACCAGGTCTCTTCGCTGCGCGCATCGTCCCCGAAGCCCAAGCCTTCCGCGCGAAGGGCGCGCTTGCGAATTCGGTACCCTCCGGTCACAGGCATTTCATGGACGATACGAACGACGCTCGGGCGTTGGGAAGGCCGTAGCTGTCGTTCCACAAGATGTCGGAATGCGACGGGGTCGAGTTTTTTGCCCGGGCGCAGCGTGACTGCCGCCACCACCAGGTCGTGCTCGTCGCTATCGAGTTGCGCAACGCTCGACTTAGGCACTCCATAAACGGCGACCAGATCAATCTCCTCGGCGTGCTCCGCCAGGAGGTCTTCTATTTCAACGGTCGCCACGGCGCCGTCCTCTGACTGGATGACGTCGCGCACGTAGTCGACGAGCCAGTAGTCGCCGTCGCGATCCACTCGCACGAGGTCCCGGGTGTCGAGCCATGCGTCGCCCGCTTCAAAGAGACTCCGGAGCGGGCGAGTTTCGAGTTCGCCGCGCTCGCGATCGATGCGTTCAACAAGAAGTCCGACGCGGCCAGGCGTGCAGGGCCTTGCTAGCCCGTTCCGGGTTGCATCAATTCGCCCGGTGTTCAAATCCCATGCAGCAACCGCGACGTCGCCCGCGCCAGGCAGCGGGCGTCCCAGAGACCCGACCTTCTTACCTGTTAGGTTCACCAGGACGGCATTGCCTTCGGTGGAGGCAAAAAACTCGACGACATCCGCCGGCGCGAAACGCTCACGAAGTCGTGTCCAAAGCTGCCGCGCCATCCCGCTACCTGCGAAGAGACGAATCGGCGAGTGACGTTCCTGCGGATCAGGAGGTGCGTTAAGGAGCGCGCGACAAAGAGAGCCGGTATAGAAGACGACGTTGACCCCGTATCGCCGTACGTCCTGCCAAAAACTTGCGGCGTCGATCGTGCCCTCGAAATCTGAAGCCATGGCCAACCGTGCGCCACTCGTGAGGGCGCCGCCGATACAAACGAGAATGCCCGTGGGATGATGAATCGGGGATCGGCAGTAGACCGTATCTTGAGGGGTGAGCGCGCAGGCTGAAGCGGTGCCGAAGGCCGATGTCGCCCATCGTCTATTCGTCACGCGACTCGTTCTGAGGTTCCCTTCGGCGCCCGTAATCAGGATGAAGGCTAACTCGCCCGCGAGACCGGGGTTCGGCTCAAACCAGTCGGGCAGCTGCACGCGCTCCGGGTCGATCGCTTCCATGTCGATCAGGCCATCAGGTAGCTTGCGGGCGTCACCGCCTCCGCCCAGCACGAGCACGTCCATCCCGTAGACATCGTGTGCTTCGGGGCCGGATTCAGGATCCGCCAGAAGATGATCGATCCTTGTGAGCGCGAGCTGATCGCCTAGGGGGAGATCGGGGCGCAAAAGTACGACGATCACGCCCAACCGCGAAAGGGCGACGGAGGCTGCGACGGCGCTCGGCCGCGTCTGCATGAGCAGCCCAACATGCTGACCATGGCGGACGCCGACCTCGATCAACCCGCGAACGATGTTGTCGATTCGTTCGTTGGCGGCGCGGTATGAATGGGCACGGCCTTCAAAAAGAAAGAAGGTGTCCTCTGGTGATTCGTTGGCTCGCTCGAGCAAGGAAAGCCCCGGGCTGATTTCTGAGCCACTCCGAATATCCGCGAGGCGATTAATGCGCAGGACTTGAGGCGCCACGGCATCAGCGAACCGCGCCAATTGCCCGAGCCGACTTCCTATGCCTCGCGTCGCTTCAGAGAAAGCGCCAGAGCCAAGATCAAGAGCGAGGGCGCCAACCGATTTGGCTACGTCGAGTCCCGTTCTCGTTCGCTTCTTCGGGGGACGATCTTCGAGACGCTTGGCGCTGGCGGGAAGCAAACCTTCACCACGACGCCACTTGAGCCAGTCTGTCACTGCTGGCCAGGCTTCGTCCGTCGATTTTGATCCGACGACGAGCCCGAAATGCCCTGTCTGAATTGTGACTTGATAGGCCTCCGCTTGAGGAGCGGCGGCATAGATCGCGCGAACGGTGTCCGGGGGGGCGATGGTGTCGGCGAGTCCGACAAACGTGAGAATCGGGCAAGTAATGTCAGCGAGCGTGACGGTTTCGTCTCCGATCACGAGACCGCCCTTGAGCAAACGGTTTTGGGCAACGAGCTGACGCATGAGCTCCGCGAGTGCGGGCCCTGGAAATGCCGTCCATCCATCCGCTTCCATGAAGCGGCGCACGCCTTCGCGCTCCTTAAGCGCTTCACGATCGGAAAGGCGCCGCACAAAATCGATTCGCTGTTGCACGGTCTTGATCGGGTCCAACATTTGAAACCCCATCCGCGTGGCCCAGCTGGGAATTCCGTCGGGAATCAAAGAGGATTGCAGCGCACTCATCCGCTCAATCACATCGATCACCATCTCCGGGGGAAGGCCGGCCGGAAGGCTTCCGTGGAGATCGACGCTGCTCCCGAAGGTAATGAGCGAGCTGATGTCCCGGGTCTTTCGATAGGCGGCCGCCTGGTAGGCAAACATTCCGCCCTGCGAGTATCCCGTTAGGTGGACATCCTTGCCCGTGGCTTTTTTTACCGCCGCGACGGCGTCGGAAACGGCGAGCACGTGATCTGTTAGGTCGCGTGCGAGCCCGCCTTCTTCGTGCTCTGGAGATCCGAAGTCCACAACCCAAGGATCGGCGCCTGCGGCGTAGAGCGTCGCAACGGAACTCGATCCGGGGGCGATATCCCAAAGGTCGGCGCTCATCATGAGCGGCGGGACCAAGAGGATGGGAGACCGCGTCGCGTACTCGGAGTCGGGCTCTGTATCCGGGAAGTAGTGACGCAGTCGGAAGTTCTCACCCTCCGCCACGATCTCGAAGGGGGAGGGCTTGCGCTCGACGAGACCGCCCTTGCGAGCGATCTCTAAGCCATTGCGCACGGCGGCGGCGAAGCTTGGAAGTCCCGGTTTGGGGCGCCTGGGCTTATCGGATCGGACGCCGTGAGAGTCGGGCACCGTTTTACTGTCCGAGTGCGCTTTGGACTTAGACGAGCGATTGGCCATCGGGGCTCCTGGGGGTCGGGCGAGAGGAGATGTGTTCGGCCGGGACTTAGAGGCGAAGCTCCCCAGAGAGGATCTGCGCGTGCCGTTCAGAGTTGAGAACAACATACTCGCCGAGCTGAGAGTCGAGCAGATAGAGGGGGTCCGCCACCTGTACCGGATCGAACCCCTCCCTTACGGAGTCGATCTTGCGATGCTTGAAGGTGCCAGTGGTTTCTATTTCGGGGAGGATCCGCAGAAAGAGTGGGCGGGCATACGCCGGGAGTGAGGGCTTGATCGCGTCTAAGAGCGCCTTAGGCGAGAAGGTCTCATCCACGACCAGCGATGCCATTCCGGCACGTCCGTCAGTCCCCGGCACCTCGACGCCATAGACATTCGCTTCCTCGATTCCAGAGCATGAGGAGAGGACCTCCGCGACTTCGCCCGTGGAGACATTTTCTCCCTTCCAGCGGAAAGTGTCGCCCACGCGATCGACGAAAGTGAAATAGCCCTCGTCATCGACTTTCAGAAGATCGCCCGTTCGAAAGTAGGCGTCGCCTTTCTTGAAGACGTCTCGCAGGATCTTCTTTTCACTCGCAGCGGCGTCCGTATAGCCTTCGAATCGTGACGTTTCATTAAGCCGTCCCACCAGCTCGCCGGGCTCCCCAACGTCAGCTTCCGTGCAATATCCGTCGGACCCTCGCACTACATCTTCCGCATCCACGTCGAAGCGCAGAACGTGAACCCCAGTCGCCCGTCGTACCCAAGACGGTATTCGGCCAACGGCGCCAACCTTTCCGCTCAGATTGAACATCGAGATATTGCCCTCCGTCGCTCCGTAGAACTCAAGAATGCGTGGAATGCCGAAGCGCTCTTGGAAGGTCGGCCAGACTTCGGGTCGAAGACCATTGCCAATGGCGAGGCGTAGCCGATGGCGCTTTTCATCCGGGTGTGGGGGACTATTCACCAGATAGCGGCAGAGCTCGCCGATATATTGAAACACGGTGGCGTCATGACGAACGCAATCTTCCCAAAAGCGCGATGCGGAAAATTTTCGCGAAAGGATGGCGGTTGCGCCTGCGAGAAGCGTTCCGCCTAACGCCATGATACCTCCCGCGGTGTGATAGAGGGGAAGCGTAATGTAGACGCGGTCGCTCGGGCGATATTCGCCGAGGGCCATCGACCCTGAAGACGTCATAAGAAAGCGCTGATGACTAAAACGAGCGGCCTTGGGCAACCCGGTCGTGCCGCTCGTGTAGATGTAAAACAGATCGTCGCGGGAGGTGCGCCCCGCACGTGCGCTCGCGGGAAGGGGCGCGTTCGATCGGCGACTGCGGTCCGCATCGAAATCTCTCTCCGAATCGCTCGTCCCACCACTGACCCAAGTTTCGAGTTTGAGATCCGAGTCCAGACTCGCTTCGTTCCAATCCGTCGCATGGGATTCGCCCACGATCAAGTGCCGAGCCTGCGAGACCTTGAGGGAATGCGCGAGGGGGCCGCCACGAAGGTTCGTGTTGATCAGGGCCGTCACCAGCCCGGCTTTCGCGAGCCCGAGCCAGATCACCACGAACTCAGGCCGGTTCTCCATGAGCAAGGCAACGACGTCGCCTGGATTGAGCCCTTGTGCGATCGCCCACCGGCCCACCTGATTCGCGGACCGATTCAATTCCGCGTAGGTGACGCTCTCGGATTCAAAGGCGAGGGCGACCTGGTTCGGAGAGCGCCGCGCAACCGCTTCGATCGCATCCGGGACCGTGAATTCTTGTCCGGGGCGGGAGCGGATGAGGTTCGGTAGCGCGCGCGCAAGTCCGGCGACGATTCGGAAGTCGCGTTCAGCGCGGTCACGGGAAAACATTAGGCCGCTCCTCTCCGCTTTAGTACGGAGTCATGGGATCAGGGCTCGAGAACAACTTTGAGCGAAGGCGTGTCGGAGCGAACGAGTTCGAAGGCTTCCGGTGCGGCCTCGAGTGGGAAGCGATGGGTGATGATGGAGTCGGCGATCTCGGGCCGCTGCGCGAGCATCATCGCCGCGGAGTCAGCGTCTCGTCCCGTCGAGTGATGCCCGTAGTAGGTGCCCCAGATCACGGTGAGTTCCTTGGCCATGAAGGGCAGCACTTTGAAGTTTTTGAACTCGGTGTAGTAGCCGGCGACCATTAATACCGTTCCACCCGGGGCTGCGCGCTCCGCCGCACGAGCAATGGACTCTTCTGAGCCATCACCCTCGATCACCAGGTCGTAAAGGCCGTCGGGGCTGGACTTCATACCCATTCGTTCGGCCGCTTCGAGGGCGTGAGCCGCTTCTTCTTCGACAGCGACCTCGCAACCTCGGTAGACCGCCCCGGCGCCACCTAATAGGCCGAAGCCCGTCATGTTCGCACCGACTACGCAGACGCGCTGGTCTCCGCGCAGTCGTGCTAGGTCGAGGGCGTGGAGATTGACTGCGAGGGGTTCGATCAGGCAGGCGTCGCGAACGTCAAGCCCCGTTGGGAGAGGGACGATGGAGCGTTCGGGGACGAGGACTTCTTCCGCCATGCCGCCGTTGCGACCGATGCCAATGACCATGGCGTGGCCCCGCTCACAGAAGTGGTAGTCGTTCTTCGCGCAGTATTGGCACGTACCGCAGGGAGCGATCGGTTCTATGCCGACTGGGGTTCCGTCGTCGAGCACGCCCGCGAATTCGTGGCCCATCGTGAACGGCAGCTCGCCGAAGTTCGCCAGATTGATATCCGTCTGGCAGATCGAAGCCGATCGCGTGCGGATGCGAACTCCGTCGCCGGGACCATGTAAGTCCGATGCATCAGGAGTAAGAGTGGCCGTATGGATTCCGTGACTGGAGCAGCGTACGCCTTGCATGCCCTCAATTATGCCAAATTGGCGGCGATTCCGCGCTTCACTGCGCGACAACTAGAAAGGAGGGTTTTCGCGAAGTCTGAGCGGACGCATGCTAGATGCCCGGCGTCCATCGTCTCGACATGAGGTGAGTCGAGGGCGGCGACCATGGCCTCTTGCTGCTCCAGCGGGATGACCGTGTCTCGTTCCGTCATGATCACACTCGTGGGGACGTCGATATCGCCGATCCACTCCCGCGCGTCGAAATGCGCGATCGCTCGGCCCGCATCGAGGACGGTGGGCCAATGATGCGAAGTAAACTCCTCGAGCACCCAATGCACGCTCGGTATCTCGCGGAGGGCGGAGTTGAGGGCAGAGTTGAGGGGCGAGGGGAGATGCGCGACTAGATTTTTATGGAGATCCCCGGCGAGTCGCCTCGGATGGTGCGTGAGCCGGTCGAGGGCGTCGGTGGCTCCGCGGGCAACGTGCATGACTCCCGCGAGCGGGAGGCGACCGCGCGAAACGGGAACAGGTGCGGCACTCGTCGCGCCGAGTACTAGCCCTGCGACACGCTCGGGATATCGTCGCCAAAGCATCTGAGCGACCATTCCGCCGAGCGAATACCCAACCACGATCACGGGTTGGTCGATTTCTAGTTCATCAAGGAGTTCGGCGATGTCGTCGGCACTGCGTTCGATGTCGAAGCGCGATCGTTTCGAGGAGAGCGGCGACCTGCGGTGTCCGTCCTGCGGCGTGGTGCCGGCGTGACCAGGCAGGTCAGGGGCCACGACGAAATGATGCTCTGAGAGTTCCGCGAAGGCGCGGTGCCAGTTGAGGCCCGCGCTGGCGATCCATCCGTGGAGAAGCAGAATCGGCGGACCTGCGGCATCGTTGGTCCCGAGAATTCGCACGCGACAGCGTCGGCCTTCGGACAGGTCAATCTGTCTGCTCTTGGGCGGGCGGCGCAGCCCCATCGCAACGAGGGGCTCGCCAACAAGATCGAGTGTGTCAGACAGAAAAAACGCCAGAACAGTCTCCTTTGGGGGGATCCAGTTCTCGGCCGTAGCCGAGTTGTCGTCACGTCCGTGATGAGGCGTGGCCCCATCCTCCCGGAGATTCGTACCATGAACCTAGCAACGATTTTTCTCGTAATGAGCCTATTGGGCCTGATGTTGAGTGCGTTGACCTACTTTCGCGTACGGCTTGCGGGCGCTCTGCTTATTCCAACGTTCGTTATCGGATGGATTCGCGGCGAACTCGTTCTCTGGACCCTGGTGATCGAAGGGGCAGTCACCCTTGGTTTCGTTTCAGGCGGTGCCCTTGAAGCGAATGCAGGCAAAGCGGGACTCGTCCTTTGCCTCTTTTCATGGACACTCCTCGGCTTGGCGCATCGCCGCGGGATGAATGCTGCAAGCGAACTCTCGGCCGCGCTTGCTCCGATCGGCCTCGAGTTTGACCGCGACGTTTCAGCGCTTCATGGCTTCCCGAATCCCTTTGCCTTCAATCATCCAGACGTCGAACGTATTCACAATATCGAGTACGGAAAATCCTTACCCGGAGATCAGGGCGGACGTAACCTGCTCGATATCGTACGCCCGAAGAACGCAGCGGCCGGCGACAGACGACCGGTCCTACTTCAAGTGCACGGCGGCGCTTGGATGATCGGTGACAAGCGTGAGCAGGGACGTCCTCTGATGCGCGAGCTCGCGTCGCGTGGCTGGGTCTGCGTTGCAATTAATTACCGGCTGAGCCCTAAAGCGACGATGCCCGATCATATCGTTGACGTGAAACGATCGATTGCGTGGATTCGGGAACAGATCGCAAGCTACGGCGGCGATCCTGATTTCATCTGCATCACGGGCGGATCCGCCGGCGGGCATCTCTCTTCATTGGCTGCGCTTACGGCGAACGATCCACGCTTCCAGCCCGGATTCGAATCGGTCGATACGACCCTCGCTGCATGCGTCCCGTTTTACGGCGTCTTCGACTTTCTCGATCGCGCCGGAGACCGCGCACTAGGCGATATGATCAGTTCGGTCGGGCCGGGCGTCTTCAAGTCGAAGCCCGAGGACGCTCCTGAACTTTGGGATTCGGTCTGCTCGCTCATGCGAGTGAGCGAAGACGCGCCGCCATTCTTCGTGATCCAGGGATCTCACGACAGCCTCGTAATGGCGGAGGAGGCGGTCACTTTCGTTAAGGCACTCGAAGAGAAGAGCAACCAGCCTGTTCTGCACGCTGAACTGCTTGGCGCACAGCACGCCTTTGAGATCTTTCAATCTCCGCGGACGGAAGCCTCGGTTAGGGCGGTCACGGCCTTTGTTGAGAACGTGCGCGCGGAGTCCGAAGCAAAGCGTTCAGCAAGCGCCTAAGGCTCGCGCCGTCATTCAGGCGCGTCGGCGTTAGCAGCCTTTGTCACGGTCCCCCCAAAAACGAGCGAACTAACGCACTTCCAGCAGATCGATCCCGCCGAGAATTCGATCGCGAATTTCGGACGGTTCAATGATGTCGTCGTACACGAGTCCATGCGCCATCTTATACGGACCCGCAGCCTGTGCGGCTTCGGCCGCGGCCTGATCCTCTTCGGATAGCTTCGCCGTCGGACCGCCGCTCGACGCAGGCATAGCGGCCATCGTCACGCCTGGGAGCGAGATCGAAAGCGTCTGCTTGTCGTGCGGGTTATGCGCCATTACGACCGAGCCAAAGCCGAACGCCTTGCGCATGGTCACATGGATTTTTGCATTTTTGAGGCGCCGCTCCGCGCGGTACATTTTCCCGCCCCATTTCAGAATTCCGCCCCGCTCTGCCTTGGGTCCGGCCATGACGCCGGGGTTGTCCGCCAAGAAGATCACGGGATGCCCGAAATTCCCGATGTGTTCGAGGAAGTCCGTCGCCTTGATCGCGGCCTGAGGATCTACAGCGCCGGCGTATTGCGATGGGTTATTAGCGACGATTGCGACGGCGCGGCCGCCCATATGCGCGAGGCCCACAACGATCGCGCGGCCGTAGCTGGGCTGGATTTCAAGGAAGCTGTCCGCATCGACCATCCGCTCGATCACATGGTGAATGTCATAGGGTTTTCGGTCATCCGGCGGCACGATCTCGACCATGTCGTCGAGGGACCGTGGCTGTGTATCGGTGCCGCCACTAAGGGGCGCTACTCCACCGGCGTACTGCGGGAAGTAGCCTAGATAGCGACGGGCCAACTCGATCGCGCTCGTATCGTCCTTCGCCACGTTATGCGCCGAACCTGCGATCTCGACACAGATCTTGGCGCCGCCGAGTTCCTCCTTCGTGACGTCTTCCCCCGTCGAAGCCTTCACGAGGGGCGGTCCGCCAGTGAACATGGAGGCGGACTCTGTCATCACGACGAAATCGGAAAGCGGAGCGGCGAGGGCGCCGTGTCCGGCCGCGGGGCCGAGCACGAGGCAGACCATGGGGACTTGTTCTGAGAGGTCGGCCATTGCCTGCAGGTCGCCTGGCGCGCGTCCGCCACCTTCTTCGGTGAGCCGGTGGCCGGCGCCTTCGAGCATCATCACGAGAGGGACTTGTTCCTGCGCGGCGAGCTCGGCAATTCGGTAGCGCTTCGACGAGCCGCCGGTTCCGATGGATCCGCCTAATACACTAAAATCTTCCGCACCGGCGAGAACCGTTCGGCCATTCACTTTGCCGCTGCCGCAAACGAATCCTTCGGCGGGGATGTTGTTGATCGTTCCTACGAGAAGTCCGATCTCCTGAAACGTTCCATCGTCGAAGAGCGCTTCGATACGCTGGCGTGCGTCGAGTTTGCCGCGGTCGTGCATGTACTTCTTGACGCGATCTGCTCCGCCCATGGCGCGCATCTTCTCGCGCCGAGTGTGAAGTTCGTCCTGGAGGGGGGCCCACGCGGCACGGTTGTCCGCCGCCTGCTTTTCGAGGCGAAGCTGCTTCTTGGACTTCTTTTCGGAACCGTCGCTCAAGGGGGTCTCCCATCTTTGAAATCAGTAGGAATCAATTTTCTGTGATCAGATCAAACGAGCCTCTAGCTCGTTGAAACGAGACCGGCCCCGGTGATCAGCGGCAAATCACCATAGCCCCGGATACCCGGCGCCGCGCGACACAAATGGGGAATCGCGTTGATCGCAGGCATCGAGGTAATGATCATGCCGAGCTGCATGAAGTCCTCGAAGGATTTCGCTTGAAAGCCCTTGGGTGGCCGGATCTCTAACTTGGTGCGGACTTCCGGTTGGCCTTCGACGCGGACGAGATAGCCGTGCTCAAGGGGCCAGTCGGGTTCCATGTGCTCGCCCATCTTCCACAGCACACGAAGCTCAATCACCGAACGGTCGCCCACCATGCCGTGCCAGCTCGCCTGGACACCAGCCACGCAGCCTTCGTCGATCCGCATGAAGCCCAAGTCGTGATCCTGAGTGGCGACCGCGAATTGGGATTCGCAGCGAACCTCCGTGAGATCAACGCAGAGTGCATCGGCCATCATGTAGACGCCGTCGCCAAAGACAGCCGTGCCGCGTTCGACCATTTGATGCAGGTCTGGGTGCGTGATCGGATGCCCGAAGCCGACGCTCTGTTGGGTTTCAGCTGAAGCGTATCCGGATGCGTCGACGGACTCGGTGACAGTGATGCGGTCGATTCGATCGCAGATGCCTGCAGACACAAGGCCCAGCATGTTTGCGAAGCCCGGGTTCATGCCGCTGCCGAAGATCGCGGCGCGACCTTTAAGGCAAGCTGCCTGAATGCGTGTGCGTGCGGCTTCTCCGAGACCATGTCCCGTTATGAAGGCGGCCGTCGTGGCGACGTGGATGCCCGCTTCGAGGAGGCGACAAATCACGTCGACATCGGGCCAGAGCGGGTTGTAGGAGATGCAATCCGGGGCGAGGGCGAGAAGTGCATCGATATCGTTGGTGGCGAGAACGCCGATCGGATCTAGCCCCGCGAGCACACCGACATCCTGACCGACCTTATCCTCGCCATACGCATAGCATCCAACGAGTTCGAGATTCGCATGGGCGACGATGGCCCGAACAGAACGGCGGCCGACATTTCCAGTCGTCCACTGTACGACGCGGTACGAGGTGTTTTCTGGCATGGCATGACTCCTTGCTTGGGCTCTTTGCTATGGGACCGAGCGCTCGATGCTACGCCGTTCTGGCGTGGGCCGTAACGGGGTCGTCGACTCGACTGAGAGTCGGCGAGAGCCTGCGGCGAACGCGGGTCGTGGAGCTAGAATCGAACGCTATGGATATTCGACTCGACGGAAAAGTAGCGATCGTCACAGGCGGGTCACGAGGGATTGGCAAGGCCATCGCGAAGGTCTACGCCGACTCTGGCGCGCAGGTCATGATCACCTCTCGAAACGAAGACAGCTGCGCCGCGACAGCCGAGGAGCTGGGAGACAGCGTCGCCTACATGGCTGGACATATCGCTCGAGACGAGGACGCGGAGCGGGTCATCGAAGCGACGATGGATCAATTCGGCCGCGTCGATATTCTGGTGAATAATGCGGCGACCAATCCCTATGCCGGCAAGACGATCAACGTCGATCGCGCGCGATGGGACAAGACCTTCGAGACGAACCTGACGGCGCCGATGTTTTGGACCCAGCGTGTGTGGAATCGCTGGATGAAGGAAAACGGCGGGGCGATCGTGAACATCTCAAGCGTCGGTGGCCTGTCTACGAACCCGATCCTTGGCGTGTACGACATCACCAAGGCGGCCATGATCCACCTCACAAAGCAACTGGCGGCGGAGCTGGCGCCGGGCGTACGCGTGAACTGCCTCGCACCCGGTCTCGTAAAGACCGACTTCGCCAAGGTTCTTTGGGAAGACGGTAAGGGCGACGACGTCGCGAAGGCCTATCCGCTTAACCGCTTGGGAGAACCCGAGGATGTCGCGGGGGCGGCGCTCTTCCTGGCCGCTGAAACGGGCCGATGGATTACGGGACAGACGTGGGCGCTCGAGGGCGGCGCACTCGTCAAGTTCAGCGATGTGAGCTGAGGGGGATCGATCGACCGCGCGAATTCGTATGCGGGCGTTAGGTCTCCCGGGTGACGGCCCGCCGATTATCATTACTCAGGCGCTGTGAGTTCCGTTCCGTCCTTCGCTGTCAATACGAAGACGGGGATCTCACGGTGCTTCGCAGCGCGCTTTTGATAGCCGAGATAGACCGGCGACCGTTCGGTGATCGACTTCCAGAGCGGATCCCGTGCCGAGCCTTCGACGCATTCAACGTCGACCGGGATCTCTTGCCTTCCGTACCAGATACTGGCCTCAGGATGCGCTTTCAGGTTCTGCGCCCAATGTGGGTCCTGGGGCATGCCGCCGCGGGAGCCTATGACGGCGATGCATCCAGGGGCATGGGAATGCGCGATAAAATGGGGGAGCACGACGGTCCGTTCGAGGCCCGTCTTACGTCCACGTGTAGTGAGTAAAATCGGTGGGTTGTAGTCGACGCCTTCGGATTTCGCGAAGACCCATGAAACGGGGCTCTCTCCGAAAAAGCGGACACACCACCGGTCGATCGATGCGCCGAAGGGCGTCACTGCTAGTCCGACCGCGATTTGTGAAAACTTCATGTGCTCTCCGATTCACCACGTCCAAAGAGCGTCTTGGTCTGCTCATCGGCTCCAGGTCCAGACCGCGCTCGAATATCACGGCGCGATATTACGTTTCCCTGAGCATCAAGAACCTGCGTTAGGGCGAGTGGCTCGCCTTCGGCGCGGTCGGTCATGATCAAGGGCTCGTTTCCGGCTCTAAAGATCCATTCATCTCCCCACTCGCGCAAGGTCGATAATACCGGGAGCAGAGCGTCGCCTTTCGGCGTGAGGCGGTACTCGAAACGCTCGCCGTGTTCCCCAATATCTTTGCGAGCGAGGACCCCGTGCTCTACGAGATCAGAGTACGCCTGCGAAAAGCCGTTGTGTCTCGACGACAACCAGAACGACCGGGGCGGCTGACCAAGCCACTCCGCCGGCGCGCCGACGGAACCTTCCCACGGGTCGACCGGAAGACTGCGATCCGATTGCTGGAACGCCATGGAATAAGAGCACTGCGGCACGAGTCGAAGCCCTCTAGAATTATCGAATATCGTGAGGCGTCCTCGTCGGGCGTCTCGGGATACATCGATCAATTAAAAGGGGACAACATGCCGTCGCGCGAAGCACTCGAGAACTGGGCCAATAACTACGTTGAACTTTGGAATAAGGGTGACAAGGAAGCCTGGGTCGAAAATTGGCAGAAGGTTGCCCCCGGCGCCTTCACAATGATGGATCCCGTAGGCACTCCGCCGAAGCACGACTTCGTGGGTTGCTGCGTCGAGCCCTTCGATCTTTTCCAGCCTTCGACGGAATTCCGCGTGGACCCCGAGACGAGGTTCATCTGCGGCAATGAAGTGGCCTGGGTGATGGAGAACATCTTCAGCAAGGACGGACAGAAGCAGCACATGAAGTCGATTGAGACTTACATCTTCGGTGACGACGGCTCGGTCGAAATCCGCACGCACTACGATGTGCCGGACGCTTCTGATCCGATCTCGGGCGGGCTCTTCTCGGAATACCTTCCAGAGTAGCTTCCTCGGTAGTTGTCCGAGGAGTTAGTCGAGGGCGGTTTCGAAGACGGGCTCGTCGACCGAAACTAACGGTTCGATGACGCGGAGAACGACTGCGTCTTTGCCGGACTCGGTTTGGCCGAAGTCGACGACGATGAAACCTTCAGCGGCGTGGGCGAAGATCGTTTCGTCGATGTTCGTGACGGTCGAGACGCGTGCCCGCGCGCCGGCACCGCTCACGACGTACATGCCTGCCACGTCGCCAGAGCGAAGCAGCTGGAGGTTGTGGTCATGTCCCGCGGCATAGATCGCCGGCGGATTGCGTCGCATCACTTCCTGTGAGCGAGTGATCCAGTCGGCGTAGTCGGTCTCGTACGTGTTAAGCAGGCCGCCCATCATCCAGCCGAGGGGCGTGATGATCATGTCCACAAGAAATCCGTAGGACAGGCCGCCGTGAGGCCCGCCTGTCAGCATCGGGTAGTGGGACGCCATGATCACCTGATCGTCCGCGTGCAGGCTAAGCAGCGCATCCAGAGCCGCGAGGTGGGCTTCCTGGGTCATCGCGTCGGGACACGCTTCACGAATGCCTTCATTGATCCAAGGCGTCGGGTCGACGGCAATGAAGACCACGGCTTGCTGGTCTTCAGATCGCTCACGTAACACTCGAGCAGTCGGGCCCATGCATCCGTTTTTAGGGATGAACTCAGCATTCCCCTGAGGCCATCCGTCCACGAAGGCTTGCTGGTTCTGGATCGATTTCGCGTTGTAGTTCTTCGGGAGCAGGCCCCAGTCGTGGTTGCCAGGAATTGCGATCTTAGGGACGGCCGTAGCTGACAGCTGTTGGCCGAGGACCCTTTCGCCATTCTCACGGTCCTCGTCCGTCAGGCCTTCGTTATAGATATTGTCGCCGAGAAAGACGACCGTCGAAGAGTCCACCGAGGTCGCCCACTGATCGAGTGCGGCGAGGGTCGGGTCGTCTTCGAGGAAGTAGCCAGCGTCGCCAATCAAGACGATTCGGTGGTGAACCATGACGTCGTTCGGAGCCGAGGTGACTTCAGCTTCCGTGACCCATCCCGGGCCGTCAGCCGAGTGAATCGGGCCGCTCAGTTTGTGAGCGCAGCCGCTCAGCACAAGCAGGGTCAGGAGGAGGATGG
Source organism: Myxococcota bacterium (assembly GCA_041440805.1). GTDB lineage: Bacteria > Myxococcota_A > UBA9160 > UBA9160 > UBA4427 > UBA4427. The sequence goes on from JASDVF010000013.1 coordinate 29,354, forward strand.
GGCGAAGGAGCAGGCGAGTCATGTTTTCCTTTTCATCGAGCAGGCGCCCGAGAGGAGTGAATGGATCATCTTCGAGCAGCATCAGATCAGCTGTCTCCGCCACTCGCGCCCAGCGAACGTCCCGCAAGATACGCGAAGGTCATGGCCGGACCGATCGTCCCGCCGCCACCGCCGTAACTCGTTCCCGGGCTCCCAACGCCTGCGTTATTTCCCGACGCATAGAGCCCTGGGATGACGGCGCCGAAGGGATCGAGCACCTCGCCGCGGCCGTTCACACGAGCTCCACCACTGGTCCCGAGATCCGCGGGCGAGATTTCAGCGCCATAAAAGGGCGCGGTTTCGAGGGGGGCGAGGGTGATGCCCTTGTCGTCTGCGCCGTAGCGGTCGTAGCTGCTTTCGCCGCGGTGGAAGTCTGGGTCGCGAAGCTCCTTCGCGTAGACATTGAAGCGCGCGACGGTCTTAGCGAGACCCTGCGCGTCGATGCCAAGCTTTTCTGCGAGTTCCGGAAGACTCGGCGCACTGACGACCCAATCCGGCAGCGCCTCGCCGTCGGGCATTCCCGCAAGACTTCCTCGGCCACGTGCTGCGCCGTCGAAGAGAAGATAGGCGGGTAGGTTTCGGTAACCGAGGTCGCCCCAATTCTCCCACGTGTGATAGCTGCGCCAGGTCGTATCGTAGTCCGCAGCTTCGTTCTGAAAGCGCTCGCCGCGGGCGTTTACGACGATGGATCCCGCGGTTCGTTTTTCGATTTCCGCGTTCAGCGTCGCGCCCATCTTGTGTTTCGCGACCGGCTCGGCCTCGCCGCGATAGACAGTGATCCCCCAGATCTCATTCATGTTGCGGAGATCCGCGCCCGCGGCCATAGCCATGCGAATGCCGTCGCCTTCGTTTCCTGAGGCGCCTAACGAGTAGTTAGACGGGCCCCGAAGAAAATGGCGTTTCATCTCCATGTCCCAATCGAAGCCGCCGGCTGCAAGGTGCACGCCTCGACGTGCTCGGATGAAGAAGGGCGCTCCGTCGCGTTCCGCTTCGACCCCGATCACGCGCCTTTTTCCCGATTCGTCGTCTTCGAGGATGAGTCGCTTCGCAGGGGTCTTTAGAAGGATCTCGCCGCCGGCTTCCTCGAAGCCAGTTCGGAGCCCTTCCATCAGCTCTGGCCCGAGAAGCCCCTGGCGTTCCGAGATGGGTTCGACGCTGCGCCCCTTCTTAACGGCCCCTGGCCATTCGGGGTGATAGTCGGCGTTCTCACCCATGATCGTGGAGACGCGAAATTTGAGCGGAGTATGGGCCTCGACGAAGCGCAGCATTTCGGGGCCGCCATCGACGAACGCATCCAAGAGATCCTGATCTGCTTGGCCCTGCGCGAGTTGAGTGAGATAGGTCATCGCGTTCTCGCGTGAGTCCTGAATGCCTTCGGATTTCATGGCATCGTTGTTAGGGATCCATGCGACGCCACCTGAATGCCCAGTGCTCCCGCCTATGATCACGCGCTTCTCGAGTGCCACGACCTTCGCGCCCGCGACGGCGGCAGCCAGACCCCCGACGAGGCCGGTGCCTGTTCCGACGACGACGACATCCGTCTCAAGGTCCCAGGTGTGGCCCGACGCTTTCTCCTCGGGAGCACATCCCAAGACCGCAGCGGATCCAAGGGCGAGGGTCCCCGCGGCTCCGCCAAGGAAGCGACGTCGGTCCACGCCACCGCTCCCGATCGATTCGCTCTTAGGCGTTCCCGAATCCGTCTCTCCGGATGCAGTGTTCGGCCGAGTCTTAGAACCATCTCGAGTTGCGTCGCTCATCGTTTCCCCTCCGCGATCAAAACGCGAAGGTCGAGCTTAGACGAGATCGTCGACTAGGCGAGGGGGGAATCGCTCCTACCCAATCCAGTTTGCGAAGCGCAAATTTCGAGAAATCGCACGATCCTCGGGAGATCGGCCAGAATGTGGGGGATGACGAGACGCTGTTGGACGGCTCCTGAGACTTCGTCCTCAAAAAGTATCTTGAATGCTGGGTCGACGAGCTTGGGGAGCGCCGGCAAATATCCGATGCAGTCTCCAGCCGCGACTGCCCTATGAATGTCCGCCGCATCGTCGCTCACAAGACACGGATCGATCGCAAATTGGCGACCGTCACGGAGTGGGAGGGCATCCGTTGGGCGATCGGGGTGTCGCCAGACCGCCAAGCGATGGGCTCTTAGATCGGAGAGCTCAGCTGGAAGGGGCGTCCGCAGGCGGTACGCGTCGTTCACGAAGAGTCGGCAGGGAATTTCGCCCATCTCAAGGGCGCGACACCCACTTGGGACCGCGTCCTCAAAGGTCAGAGCAAGTTCTGCCTCTGCTGGAATCCGGGTGTTAGGTTTTATCGAGTATTGGAAGTCGATGCGAAGTGCTTCGTGCTCGCTCTGTATGAGGCGACACGTTTCTTCCCATCCCGGAGGAGTCGGCGTACGACTGAGCGCAATCTTGAGAACGCCACTCGGCTGCGTACCGACGTCTCGCACATGAGAAATTAATTCGTCGGCATCGGAGAGCAGGGAGCGTCCGCGGCGCATAAGTGTCGTGCCGGCGGGCGTGAGGATCAACCCACCGGGTTCGCGGCGAAGCAGCGTCGTGCCTGCGTTCGCCTCAAGCTGGTCTAGCTTGCGGCGTACCCGCGAGCGCGACGTGCTGAGTTGATTCGCCGCGCCGAGAAACGTCCGTTCCTCGGCGAGGACAATGAAAATCCGAAGTTGCTCGAAGTCCATTGGGCCCCTCTCGCATGCAGTGGATTCCGTGAGCGTACTCCTCCTGGTCCGCAGACGTCCACTATATTGTGTCACGCTTGGCCCAAACTGTTTCGTAAAACCTCGCAGGAAGCGCCTCAGAGCCGCATTCTCTACACCGAAGGCCCGGCGGGATAGACTTCGAGTGCACGTTCGGCGCCGTGCAGCCGGCGATGGCAGCTGAGTCCGACCGCGATAGTCTTGGCGCCGCGTTGGGTGTGCTGGCTGTTTTCGCAATACGCTGACAAGGCCAGCCTAAGATTGAGAGAGACATGCCAGAAGCCCCGAGTTTTTCAGAAGCGTTTGGACATAGGACCGTGACTCATGCGGCAATCACGACCTTCGGTGGCTTAACGGGCGACTATGCGCAGATGCATTTTGATCGCGACTTTGGACCTGCGCAGGGCATGGGCGGAACGATTGCGCATGGTCTTTTGTCCGGCGCCTGGGCCTTAGGCGCACTCGCGCAGTATGCCCCGAAGCGACTTGGCCTTGGTGAACCCGACGCAGTCATGACCGGCTACCGAGTCAAGTTTTCGCGCATGATCTTCATCGATGACCTGTTCAGTCTTAGATGGCGAAATTCGGAAGCCCCTGCGACGGAGGGCTTAGCGAGCGAGCATGGGCTTCATACTGAGTTCGAGGTTTTGAACCAGCGGGCTGAAGTTGTGACCCGTGGCTCGGTAAGCGTGAGTGAACCGCGCGCAGACGAAAGCAGCGGCGATGGCCCAGCCTTGCCGCGCCCCTCGGAGCCTTTATCGATCGGTCCCTGGACCGGCGAAGGCATCCCACTTCCGATTTACGCGGAAGACATGGTCAAGCACGGGCCTCGAGGCGAGAGCCTTGGGCGCACTGTCACTGAAACGGACATCGTGAACTGGACGAACTTCACTGGCGAACTGAATCCGCTGTACCTGAATGCGCCTTTTGCCGAGCAGGGCGCTTTCGGTGCTCGGGTTGCGCCGCCCATGTGGACCTTCTGTCTAGGCTTCGGCGATTATCTGCGGGATCTGCTCTCGGTTTCGATGCCCTCGTCAGGCTTTGCGGGTCACCTAGGGGACTCCTGGCGCTTCTTCGCCCCTGTTCTTGTCCACGACACCCTTCGCACGCGGCATAGACCAGTGTCTTTCAAGCCTTCTGGAAGCCGTCCGGGGATGGGCGTGGTCGAATTCGCTCTTGAGATCGTGAATCAGCGAGATGAGATCGTTCAGGACGGACGCGTCGCCATGATGATGTCGATGCGTTAGGCGGGGCCGCCCTGTGGAGTACCCGGAGATGGAGTCCGAGGTCCGCCAGCCCAGCCCAGCCGAGCTATTTGAATTCCGCCAAGAATCGAATCGCGTGATCGGTCACCATGTCCGCTGCTTCCATAGGCAACCAGTGCCCGGCGCCTTCGACCGGCACGATCGCACGTAGATCCTCGTGACGATCGGCGAGCCCTTCCGTTGGGATGAAGTGCTGCACAGCATCCTTTGTGCCCTGCATGAAGTACGTAGGCGGCTTGATCCGAACGCCTTCAAGCTCTGGCGTGAGCGTATGAATCCTCGGGATATTCCGGTACCAGTTGACCGAGGGACCAAACCCCGTGCGCGCATACTGCTCGACGTAGTAGTCGAGATCGTCTTCCGTAATCCAGGAAGGCAACGTCTCAGGCATCGGCTGCATGGGCTCGAGGAACTTGCTGTCCTTCGGTTTCGCAGTCATTTCGGCATCTGGCGCATCGCCTGAACCGCCCCAGATCATGGCGCGCAAGTTGTGCCTTAGGTCAGCTTCTAGCTCCGCTTCCACGACGCCCGGCTTCTGGAAATGCGCCCAGTAGAAAAAGTCATCGCCGAAGGTTTCCTGCTTGCACATAGCCGGCCAGCTCGGATCGCGTAGGTAGGGAACGCTCAGGTTCACGACTGCGCGCACGCGGTCTGGATAGAGCAGGGCGACGTAGTGCCCCGCGATGGCACCCCAGTCGTGGGTCATGAGCGCGTACTCGTCGTACCCAAGCGCCGTCGCCAATCCATCGATATCCGCGGCAAGATCGCGGATTCCGTAGTCGTCGATGTTCGGGGGGCAGTCTGAGCCTCCGTATCCGCGCTGATCCGGCACGACGACTCGCCAGCCTGCCGCAACGAGGGGGTCGATCTGGAAACGCCACAGGTACCAGCACTGTGGGAACCCGTGCATCAAGATGAGCAGCGGGCCATCGCCTTCGACGACGCATCGCAATCGGATGCCATTGGTTTCGATGTACTCAAAATTTCGATCTCTCAGGCTCACGGCGCATCTCCAGTCGTTTTATTGATCAAAATGAGGACTCGAACGTTAGCAATCTTGTGTGGCTTCGAGCCTAGCTCTGGCGCGTGAGTCCGATATCTTCGCGTGCCGCGGCGGCCCGCATCTGGACCGACCTGCGCCAAGGAGTCGGCATGCGTCTGTCCGGTAAAAGAGTCCTCGTTTTAGGGGCCAGTTCAGGACTTGGGAAAGCTTCAGCGATCGAGATTGCACGAGAAGGTGCGCAGGTGTGCGTCGCCGCGCGCCGGACGGACCGGCTTGCGGAAACGGTCGGGGAGGCGGACGGCGAAGTCGTCGCACTCGCCTGCGACGTCACGAACGAAGCGGATTGCAATCGTGTCATCGAAGAGGCGGTGTCGGCGCTCGGTGGCCTTGATGCGGTTGTCTACGCCCCAGGGATCTCGACCTTCGGTCCGATCGAAGAGATTCGCTCAGAGGACTGGCATAGCGTGCTCGCGACGAACCTGATTGGTGTGTCGCTGATTCTTAACGCCGCTATTAAACATCTTAATGCGACTCGAGGGCGCTTTGTTGTGATCTCGTCCATCACGATCGACGACTCTCCGCCGCGTCCTTTCCAAGCAACCTATGTCGTGAGTAAGCGCGCCCTTGAGGCTCTGGTTGAAGCGTGGCAGGGCGAACACAGACAAGTCGCCTTCACATCGATCGCTTGTGGCGACACGCTTTCGGAATTTGGTCACGACCAAGACATGCAGAAGATGATTCCGATCGTTCAGAAATGGAACACGCTGGAATATCTCTACGGACGCATGATGGAACCCGTCGCGATCGCAGAGCAGGTCGTCAATGCGCTTGCCGCCCGCGAAACGATTCGTCGCATCGCCATCACGCCATCGTATCCGGACAAAGAAGACGAAGCCCTGGACTACGGCGAGGCCGCCGTGGAAATCAATCGAGACAAGGGTGCCCAATGAAGCGCATCGAATATGCCGGCAGTGTTCATGACGAGGAAGAGATCGAGGCAGTCGTCTCGGTTCTGCGCGGCGGGGCAACCGCGCTTCGCCTTGGCAAGCATACGCGCAAGATGGAAGAGCTTGTCGCCGAAGCCTTTGGCAAGAAGCGCGGCGTGATGGTGAATTCGGGCTCGTCGGCGCTCTATCTGGCGGTTGAGTTGCTTGGTCTCGAGCCGGGCGACGAGGTACTGACTTCGGCACTCACGTTCTCCACGGATATCGCATCGATCCTGCGAACGAATTTGGTGCCCGTCTTAGTGGACGTAACGGACGACACGTACCAGATTGATGTTGAGCAGATCGAGAGTGCGATCGGGCCTAAGACGAAGGCCATTCTCGTTCCCAATCTGATCGGGAATTGTCCGAATTGGGATGACATCCGAATGATCGCGGATCGCCATGGTCTACAGGTCATCGAAGATTCATGTGACTGCTTGGGAGCAACCCTCGACGGGACGCCGACAGGAACGCGCTCTGACATCACGGTCACGAGCTTCGCTTTGTCGCATATCATCACGGCGGCCGGGACCGGCGGAATGGTTTGCCTTGATGACGAGGCGCTCGTGGATCGCGCGCTCATGCTTCGTCGATGGGGGCGGCGTTCGGAGCCGAAGTTTTTCGGCTCACAGAAGGGGACGCGGACGTTCTTCAGCGACCTCGACGGGATGGAGTACGACGATCTCTTCATCTTCGACGAAGTCGGCTGGAACTTCGAGCCCAGCGAATTGTCCGCGGCCTTCGGGTGCGTGCAGATGAAGAAGCTTCCGGGCAATCTCGCTCGGCGACAGCGCAACTTCGGACTGCTCTCCGCCTATCTCGCGAAGCGCCCCGACGTATTTACCCTGCCACGCCTTACGCCCGGGATCGAAACCGGGTGGCACATGTTCCCCTTCCTCATCAATCCCGCCTCCGGCGTGTCTCGCGGCGAATTCCAAAAGCACATGGAATCGAACGGAATCGATACGCGCATGATCTGGAGTGGCAACGTCGCCCGCCAGCCGGCCTTCCGCGACAAGCCGCATCGCATCGCACCCGGCGGCCTCGGCAATTGCGATCGGGTGATGGAATCCGGATTGATCCTGCCGTCGAATCACGGCATCGACGACGAAGGCATCGCCTATATCGGCGACACGATCGAAGCCTTCTTCAACTAGCGGGAACTAGGCGCGGCGAGCATGC
>JASDVF010000013.1:36647-40277 GCA_041440805.1 Myxococcota bacterium
TCGCGCGTTGCTAGACCGCTGCGCCGATCGTCGTTCTATGAAGTCGTCGAGAATGGCCCTCATAGCCGCCGGTCGCCGCATGAAGGACGCTCCGGTTGTCCCAAAGCACGAGCATGTCGGGCTCCCAGGCATGCCTATAGACGAACCGTTCCTGACTTTGCCAGTCGTGGAGTTCCTTGAGGAGTGGCATCGATTCGGCCGGCTCCATGTCTTCTATACCGATGATATATCCGATGCAGCCGAAGATGCCGAGGCGTCCAGTCTCGGGATGCTCGCGCAGGATGGGATGGCTGAATTCGGCGAACGCTTCTTCTGATGGACGGATGTCCATGCTTCGGCCCGAGTCACGATCCGCGTCGCCGTAAGAGCCTTGCGGGGAGTAGGGCAGCTTCGCTGAATGAATCGCTCGCTTGCCTTCGAGCCGTTCGCGAAGGGACGCCGGCATAGCATCGAAGGCCGCGTGCTGGTCCGCAAATAGCGTGTCGCCGCCGGTGGACGGAATGGTCACGGCCCGCAAGCAGGTGCCTTGCGGCGGGTGCTCTTGGAAACTCCAGTCCGTATGCCAGTTTTCAGCAAAGAGCGGTGATGTCTCGTTCGCGTCGCGATTGATCGCCGCGATATGTTCGCGGCCTTCGATTGGCCCGAAGAACGTGTCGACGCCAAAGGGTCCGAAGGAGAGCGTGAAGCGTTCGAGGTCATCGTCATCAATCACCTGATCGGGAAAGATCACCACGTGATGTTCCAGCCAGGCGGCGCGAATGTCCGCGACCTCTATGGGGCTGAGGGGCTTCGTCAGATCCACGCCGCGAATACGGGCGCCGCAGATTTGACCAGTGCTTTCGATTTCGATGGACGACATAGATTCCTCCTCGCACGCAGGCTAGCAGGGAAGGCGGCAGCGCTGCATTCGCTGGAAAGGTCTTCGCCACACGAGGCACATGACTCGCGTCCAATCGACTCGCTGCACATCAAGAAGCTTGACTAGCGGCCCCGGCGCTTTTTCGAGTACGCTGCGAAGATGTCGATACGTAGGTCCGCTACGCGAAGCGAGAATGCGGTGAGCGTCCTGCGGTTCTGCGTCCGGCATGGCGAGGTCTCGCTTTGGGTCGGGTGTCCACGCGCTTTGCCCCGCGACCACGAAGGAATTCACTATGTCCGAAGCCACTATGCCCGAAGCCAACGCGCCCGAACCCACACTGAACGAAATGCCCGAGGCTGACGCCGCAAAACTACGCGAGCTCGGCGCGAAGCTCGACCAGGCCAACATCAAGAGGATCGGGAGCTACCACTTTGCCATGGCAATGGGCGCGCTCACGCTTTGGGGCGCCGCGGAAGCCTGGGCACAGGTGACGGGCTGGACGATCGCCCAAGCCGCCGCCGTCGCGAACGCCGTCATCGCTGCGACCATAGTCAGTTCAATAATTCACGAGTGGGGGCACTACGCCGGCGCCGGCATGAGCGATTCGATCGCGCCGGTTCTCAATGAGCCTAAAAACCACTTCTTCATGTTTGACTTCAAGATGGACCAAAACGATATCCATCAGTTCACCTGGATGAGCTGGGGCGGAATTCTCTCGCCCTGGGGCCTTGTCATCCTGACCGCATTTTTCGTCCCGCTCAGCCTAACGAGCGGCGCAGCCCTCTTCGCGACTTTCGTTTCAAAGGCTGTTGGAGCAAGTGTCTTCGAAGTCCCGATTGTACGAAGTGCAGCCAAGAGTGGCGATCCGTCGGCCGAGCTCACCAAGGCGGTTAAGACAGGGACGCTCGGTCGCGCCGGAAAGATAAGCAAAGGGGTTGGCCTGGCCGTCTTTGCAGTGCTTTGGCTCGCGATTTAGGACCCGATCGTTCGGGGTAGCCCCGTTCGCCGGCAGAGAGTGCCTGAGCGATCACCCACCGCGAGTGGAACGGTGACAAGTGATGAGATGGAGGGCCGTTAAGCCTTCTTCACTACTTTGCCGCGCAGTAAGACTGCCATGCCGTCGACCTTCGCGTCGATGTCGTGATCCGCGTTCTGCGACGGATCGACCAGCCGTATCTTCTTGACCTTGGTGCCGGCCTTCAGAGTCGCCGAACTGCCCTTGACCTTCAGGTCCTTGATAAGGGTCACCGAGTCTCCGTTTTGGAGCTTGTTGCCATTGATGTCGATGACCACGATTTCAACTTCCCCGACCTCCGGCGCCCATTCATGGCCACAGGTCGCGCACTCGAAGGTGCCGTCGCGGTCGAGGAGGTCTGTCATGGTGCAGATCGGGCAGGCGGGTGATTCAGGCATTTGGGTGGTTTAGCATGTACGGCGATGCGTCAGGTCACGAGATGCCGCATCGCCGCCACGACACAACCATCGACCGGGCGTGGTGGGTTACCGGCACAGCCAGGCAGAATTGAAGCGAAAAATTTGATTCTGTCGCCTCCGAACCTGGCCGCTACACTACGCGCCAATAAAAACGCGCGGACAGGTTTCCCCTTGGCCGCGCCCTAACAGTCTCCTATCGGCCTGGCCAATGTGGTCCGGGCACCCGGAGCGAACCAAATTATGGAGTGACTTCTGCTAGCTCGATCCCTGGTACGAACAGAAGACGAACGAGACGACGAAGCCACAGGTCAGGAGCCGCCCGCGGTCGCGACGGATCATCCAAACCTTGAATGGCTTCATGTCGCTCGCCCTCTCGCGGATGACGGATTCGCCGAAGAAGTTCGGCGCGGCCTGTCGAAGAGCCAGAAGTCTCTACCCTGCCGATTCTTGTACGACGAAATCGGGTCTTCACTCTTCGAGCAAATCTGCGAAGTCCCCGAGTACTACGTAACGCGGGCGGAACGCAGCATCCTGCAAGAGCATTCGGAAGCGATCATCGAAATGCTTCCGAACGACACGGCACTCGTGGAGCTCGGAAGTGGAAGCGCTGAGAAGACGCAACTGCTGCTTGAGGCCTTCCTCGCGAAGCAAGACGAGGTGGTTTTCCTTCCGATTGACATCTCCCGTTCGGCCCTCGAAGCAAGCGCCCGCCAGCTTCTAGCGGATCACCCTTCGCTGTCGATCGTCGCCGTCGAAGGAGACTATGCCCGCGGACTCGAAGCGATCTCCCCGAGAGACCATGGACCCCGTCTGATTCTGTGGCTCGGGTCGTCGATCGGAAATCTCGGACGGGATGAAGCTGCGCACTTCTTGTCGGAGCTGCGAAACGATCTCAGCCCGGAAGATCGGCTGCTCGTCGGGATCGATCTGCGTAAAGATCGCGAAACCCTCGAGAAAGCCTATGACGATTCTGAGGGCGTCACGGCTCGCTTCAACTTGAACCTGCTCGATCGAATCAACCGCGAACTAGGGGGCTCGTTTGACACGGAGCTGTTCGAGCATCGTGCGACTTGGCAGGAGACGCCCGGGCGCGTGAAGAGCGATCTCGTCAGCTTGCAAGCCCAGACTGTGAAAATCGTCGAGTTGGACCTCGTCGTCGAATTCGACGAAGGTGAGGCGATCCACACCGAGTACTCGTACAAGTACTCCACGGATGAAATCGACTCCTTGGCAGGCGAAGCCCTACTCAGCCGAGAGCGCACATGGCTTGACGCGGAGGGCCGATTCAGCGTGAGCCTATTCGCCGGCTGCTGATCCAGAGTCCAACCCATCTCAAG
>JASDVF010000014.1:0-40187 GCA_041440805.1 Myxococcota bacterium
GCGACCGGAATCGGCATGATGTTCCAGGTTAGGATCGAGCGCTTATCCGTGCGTTCGTAGATCGTCTCTTTCACGAGCCGACGGCCGTTCCAGGCATAACGCCGAATCGAGCCATCGTTATCGCTCGCCACGTAGAGTTCCTGCATTCCGTCACCATCGAGGTCAAGGGCGATCGTCGCGTGCTCGAAGCTGCTCGAGCGGCGATCGATGGCCTTCTTCTTCCAGGGCTTCGTGTGATCTTCGCCGGGCCGCAACCACCAAACACCCTTAGAGAAGAGCGAGGCAACAATCTCCTTCTTTCCGTCGCCGTCTAGATCCGTGGGCGCCAGAAAGCGAGCAAGACGATCATTTAGCTCAGCGATGACCACGCCCTGATCTGCTGGCGTATCGGCCTCGTAGCGCCAGATCTCAGTGCGGTGCAGCAAGCCGCTGCCGTCCGGATTCTTCTGGCCTTCGACCATCACGTAGAGCTCGTCCTTACCGTTGCCGTCGATGTCATGAACGAGAATTTCTTTGGCGTGACGATCACCCAGGTCGGCGACGACGACGCGGCCTTCGCCCTTGCTCGGCACGTAGCGAACGACCTGGCCGGACTGGTGCGACCCATCCAGCCGATTCGGCTCAGAGGGCGTCGCGTAGATTTCCATGGCGCCATCGCCGTCCACGTCGCCTAGCTCGACCTCATGAACAAACGTGTCTTTTTCGACATCGAGTTCTTCGACTTCGTAGCCCCCGTCCTTAGGTCGCACGACCGCCACGACACCTTGGTCGTGAGTCGCAACCGCGATCACGTTCGTTCCGTTGCCATCGATGTCCCCGACTTCAACGTCGCGCATACGTGAGAAGCGGCCGCCGAAATCTTTTTCCCAGAGCGTCTGCGAAACCAGCTTCCCACCCTCGAGCTTCCAAAGCTTAAGTAGTGCCCTCTCGCCGCCACCCGTCAAAAGTGCGGTCTCCCCGTCCGGCGTCTCGTAGGTGAGCGCCTTGTGGAAAACGTTGCTCTCAGGATCCGTCATGCGAGTCACGACCCATTCGCCGCCACGCCGCACTATGAACTCAAGCTCCGCGGGAAGCGGCGTCGGTGCGCTGGTATCGCCCGGCGTAGCTTCCGGAAACGCGGAGAGCCCAAGCACGAGGCCTATCTCCAGATCGTCGGGCATCGTCTTTTTCTTCGAGGTCTGGGGCGCCTCGGCAGCGGGCTGGGCGGCCGCCGGTGCGGGCGTAACGGCCGGAGAAGAAGCCGAATCGCCTCCTCCGTCTCCACAACCGAGCGCGAGTGCGAGGCTCGCCAGGCCGAGGCCCAAGGCGAGCTGCTGCAAAATCAGATGACCAAGATTGGGAGTGGAGAGATTCATGCTTCTTCTTATTCCTCTGTGCGGACCGATTTAGGACGGATCCGTCGGTTGATTTCGGGCTGGTGAGATTCCCCGAAGCCCCCTGCGGGACAGGAATCGAAAGGGCTTTGTAGCAATCCCACTCGGACACTGCGCATCCCGGCCTGAGCGTGGTATCCCCTGATTCGCAAAATGTCCGCTGGAGCTTTGGTTTCTGCGGCAGAACTTCAAAGAAAGGGTGGGCCCGTGGCGAAGGGCAAGAGTAGCGGCGGGCTTCAAGCCCCCAGGGGAACGCGGGATTTCTATCCCGAGGATATGCGGCGACGGAACTGGCTCTTCGGCCAGTTTCGTGAGACCGCCCATGCCTTCGGCTTCGAGGAGGTTGATGCCCCGATCGTCGAGCATCTCGACCTCTTCCGGCGGAAGGCCGGCGAGGAAATCCTCGACCAGCTCTACCACTTCGAACTCCACGATCGCGAGTTGGCCCTGCGCGCCGAGATGACGCCTTCGATCGCGCGGATGGTGATCGCCCGACAGGGCGCGATGCGATTCCCGATTCGCTGGTTCACCGTGACCCAGAACTGGCGCTACGAACGCATGACTCGCGGCCGACGTCGCGAGCACTATCAGTGGAATATGGACATCTGGGGTGAGCCTGGTGTTGAGGCGGAGGCGGAACTGCTCTCTGCCATGTTCACCGCCTTTGATGGCCTCGGTCTCGCGCGCGGCAAGGTCGGTGTTCGCCTGAACAGTCGAGCGCTCCTCGAAGAATCTCTGCGCGGCGGCGTGCTCGCCGACCGGCCCGAGGTTTTTGAGCCGCTCTGCATCGTGATCGACAAGATTGACAAGATCGGCGCCCAGGCAGTGACGGAACTGCTATGCGACCCTAACGGCGGCGTTAAGCTAAGCGCTGGCGAAGCGGAACGCGTGATCGAGATGCTTTCCGCGCGGTCGCTGGATGACGCCGCGCGCTTCACCTCCGACGATTCCGGCGCCCTCGCCGACCTGCGCAAGCTCTACGACCTGCTCGATGCTTACGGCATCGTCGACCATATTCCCTTCGACGCTTCCGTAGTTCGTGGCCTCGCCTACTACACAGGCGTCGTCTTCGAAGCCTTCGACACCGGCGGCGTCCTTCGGGCCATCGCCGGCGGCGGCCGCTACGACCGGCTCGCTGAGACGCTCGGCGGCAAACCCGTCCCCGCCGTCGGATTCGGATTTGGCGACGCGGTGATCGCCGAGCTTTTGCAAGACGAGGGTATATGGCCCGACCCCCCACGAGACGTCCAGGACATCGTGTACGCCTTCGGGGCCGAGGAAAAACCCGCCGCAATCGGGGTCGCAACAAGGCTCCGGCAACAAGGACGCAACGTCGAGCTCTGCCTGGGCCAGTCGAAGCTGAAGCGCATCCTCGGCGATGCGGACAAAGTCGGCGCCGAGCGGGTCTTCCTGATCGGCAGCGACGAATTGGCGCGGGGCATCGTGAAGGTCCGCAATCTCGCCGAAAAAAAGGAACACGAAGAGCCCCTGGGCGGCTGACGCCACCCGGAGTTCGCTATAAAGCTGCCAGGCCAGAGCCCCAGCGCCATGCTCGCTTCATGATTCAAGATCTAAATTTTTTCATCGACCCCCGCGCGATCGCCCGGGCGTCACCTAACAACCTGATTCAGACCGCCGATCGTTGCGCGCCGACCCAAACAAGGGTCCCCCCCGGAGCCGCTGATGTCCGAGTGGACACCAAAACAGAGCGCCGACCTTTATAGGGTCAACGAATGGGGCACGGGATTCTTCTCCGTCTCCGAAGACGGGAATCTCCTCGTCCATCCGCGCCTGTCCGAAACGAACCCGACCGCAAAGGTCGAGGCCGGCGCTTCGGCGCCGCAGGGAACGATCGATCTTCCCAAGCTCGTTGGCGAACTAGAGCGGCGCGGGCTTCGTCGCCCGATGTTGATCCGCTTCTCCGACATTCTCGCGACGCGCATAGAGGCTTTGGCGACCTGCTTTTTGGAAGCGATCGCCGAGCATGAATACGAGGGGCAATGGCGGGGCGTCTATCCGATCAAAGTGAACCAGCAGGCCCGCGTCGTCGAAGAGATCATCGAGTTTGGCGCTCCTTTCGGCGTCGGCCTCGAAGCCGGCAGTAAGCCCGAACTGCTGATCGCCCTCGCGCTGCTTGATACCCAAGACGCACTGCTCATCTGCAACGGCTACAAGGACCGCGCCTATATAGAGCTCGCCCTCCTCGCTCAGCGGCTCGGTCGAAACACAATCATCGTCGTCGACCGCTATCACGAAATCGAGCTCATCGTGAAAGCTGCAGCGGCACTTGGCATCCGGCCGCATATCGGACTGCGGGCTCGACTCTCGACGGTCGGCGCCGGGCGATGGATCGAATCTTCTGGCGAACGGTCGAAGTTCGGACTCTCCGCCGACGAGTTAGTTCGCGCCATCGATCGGCTCCGCTCCGAGGACCTGCTCGATTGTATAGAACTGCTTCATTTCCACATGGGCTCTCAGATCACTTCGATCCGAGCTCACAAAGAAGCGCTTCGCGAGGCGATGCGGATCTATGTAGGCCTACACAATTTGGGAGCCTCGAATCTTCATATCCTCGACGTGGGAGGCGGATTAGGCGTCGACTATATCGGCGCTGGAACCGATGATCCTTCGTCGATGAACTACTCCATGCAGGAGTACGCGAACGATATCGTCTTTGCCGCGGGACAAGCTTGCTCGGAAGCCGGCATCCCTAATCCCGACATCGTCACCGAATCCGGTCGGGCGATGGTCGCGCATCAATCGGTGCTCGTATTCGATGTCATTGGTGTCAATCGAGACCAAACCCCCTCGCGCAGCGTGCCGTGCCTCCCCGACGACCACGCGGTTCTACACTCGCTCTATGAGACGGTGGAGAACATCACGCCGGATACGCTTTCCGAGCGCTACCACGATTTACTTCACGACCGTGATGAAGCCGCTTCGCTCTTCTCGCTTGGCTACCTCGACCTGAAGGGACGAGCGACTTCAGAGCGACTCTTTCATGCCGGCTGCGTGCAGATTGGCGCGATCTTGCAACAGCTAGGCGAGACACCCGAAGAGTTCGAAGACCTAACACGCATACTTACGGATACGTATTTCGGAAACTTCTCGATTTTCCAATCCGCCCCTGACGCTTGGGCGATCAAACAGATTTTTCCCGTGATGCCGATTCATCGCCTCAGCGAAGAACCGTCGAGAAACGGCATCATCGTTGACTTAACCTGCGACTCCGATGGTCGCCTCGATCGTTTCATTGGCGAAAGCGAAGAACAGAACACGCTCCGCTTGCATCCCTGGAACGGCGAGCCCTATTTCCTCGCTGTCTTCCTGGTCGGCGCCTACCAAGAAATCCTCGGCGACCTGCACAACCTCTTCGGCGATACCGATGCAGTTCATGTCCGGCTCGACGAAGAGGGAGGCTATTCGATTGAACACTACGTCGAAGGCGATGCCGTGACCGAAGTGCTCTCCTACGTCCAATACGAAAAGCGCACCCTCTCTGAGCGGGTTCGTAAGACAATCGAGCGTTCACTCAGGCAAGGCCATATCAGTCTCGAGGATTCGGCGCGCCTTCGGCGCCGCTACGACCAGGGCCTGGCCGACTACACCTACCTGTCGAATGACGACTGATACGAGCGATCGACTCCGCTGACGGTCTATCCAATGACCGCTGAAGGCTGTCTGGTGACGACTCAAGGCTCCCACCTAGCAAGGACTCTACTGTTGGCCGCACTCAAGACTACGAAGAAAAAGGGCGATGCCCGTATCTACTCCTGGAACGTCAACGGAATTCGCGCGTCGACGAAGAAGGGACTCGATCGCTGGGTCGAGCAGTCGAACGCAGAGATCATCGGCCTACAAGAAGTGCGGGCCGATCTCGCCTCAATCCCCGAAGAAATCCTCGCCCTCGAGGACTATCAACATCACTACGTCGCGGCCGAGAAGAAGGGCTATTCCGGCGTCGGGATGCTGTCTCGCCGTAAGCCCGACCGGTTGGACACGAGCCTCGGCGAAGAGCGTTTCGATTCAGAGGGGCGACTTCAAGTCGCTCGCTTCGGACGGCTCGTCGTCGCAAACGGCTACTTCCCCAACGGCTCGGGCAAGAACCGCAGCAACGATCGCGTGCCCTACAAGCTCGACTGGTACCGCGCCCTCTTCGAGCGCGTCGAAAAATGGCGCCGCGGTGGCTACCGCGTCCTCGTGATGGGCGACTACAACACCGCGCATAAGGACATCGATCTCGCGCGCCCCAAAGACAACCGCAAAACATCCGGCTTCCTGGCCGAAGAGCGTGAAGAACTCGATCGCTGGATCGAGGCAGGTTGGGTCGACACCTTCAGAGCCTTCGAACCCGGCCCCGACCACTACTCTTGGTGGAGTCAGCGTTTCGGTGTGCGCGCCAAAAACATCGGCTGGCGGATCGACTATATCCTCGCCTCGCCCTCAGCTATGCCCTTTGTGCGCAACGCATTCATCGAGCCCGACACCCTCGGCTCCGACCACTGCCCGATCGGCGTTGACGTCGACCCAGCGATCTTCGACTAGCAGGCACGCTCCTCGAACCGCTCTGGACGCGCGGCGCCCAGCCGATACAAAGCCTCGTGCTAATCTCTCTCGTGGTGATCGAGATTCCAGCTGGGGCTCAGCCGGCCTGGTCCTTCGATCCGGTACTGCGCGTCGTCGCCGCCGAGAGAATGGAACAGACCGAGAGCGACTCCGAGTCCGCTGCCACTCTGCTACCCAATCAAATGGGAGCCGTCCGTATTGAGCGGCCAATAGACCTTCGAACGGAAATTCATCATGGGCAGCCTCACGCAAGACCAAATCGATCACTACTGGCGCGAGGGCTACGTCATTGTCCCGAAGGTCCTCGAACCCGATGAAATCAATCGCTACCTCATACGAGCGCGAGACATCGTCTTAGGCGACCACCCGGAGGAAGCCGCGAACCGTGTCATCAAAGACATCGCCTTCGCGAAGAAGCTGCGTCCCATGCCCGAAGATCCGGAGCATGCGATCTGGAAGCTCATCAATCCGGACCGCTTCGATACAACCTTCAAAGAAGCGCTGCGTTTCCCACGAGTGCTCGACGCCGTCGAATCCCTGATCGGCGAAGACCTCATGGCCTTCCTGTTGATGTTCATCTACAAGCCTCCGGGCGTAGCGGAGGCCATTCATCCATTCCATCAGGACGCCGCGTACTTCATGTTCAAACCGCAGGACCGATGCTTAGGCGTCTGGATCCCGCTCGACGCCGTGAACGAAGAGAACGGATCCCTCTCGATCGTTCCGCGATCCCATGAACTCGAAGTCCGGGATCACCTTGTTAAGGACGGCATTAACTTCGGAGCCCTCGCCGCAAGCGGAATCGAAGACAACCCCGAGTTCCATGAGAAGGCGATCACCCTCACGATGGAGCCCGGTGAGTGCCTGCTCTTTAACACGCGCTTGCTTCATCGCAGCGGCGGGAACCGAACGCAAAGCCATCGTCGCGTCATCACGCTGCACATGGCGAGCACCACATGCGAAATGACGAGCCCCGGGCTCAGTGAGTACGCCTTCAACCACGTTCGTGGTCAACTGCATGAAGGGTGCTTGCAACCCGTCGAATCGCCAACCCTCAAACTCGAGAACAGGGTCCTCGAAGAGCGATTCACCCCGACGAGCGAGTCGCCTACCGAAGACAAGTCCGAGCGCGGTACCGACTAACTTTCGACTTCCGCCATCAAGGCCTCACGCTCGTATTCGCGAAGCGAAGCGAACCTCGCGAAGCGGCCTTCGAGGATGTCTCGATTCGGCAGACAACTGATCACGCAGCTCTCCTCGAACCAGCCGATCCAGGTCGTCAAAGCCGCGAGCGGGTTCGCTGCGCCAGGGACGAACTGCAGGGGGTCGAAGGAGTCGCTTCGGAATCGAATCAGTTTCATTGGCTCCGCTTGCCCTGCCGTCCAGTTCAGCACGAAGTCAAGCACCAAGACCGGACGCGGCCCGAGACCGTCGACCGCGGCAACCGAGATCGCCTGGATTCTAGACAGCGGCAGTTTCGACTTCCCGCGGTCCGTCGCGTCGATTTCGATCCATTCCTCGGAGGCTTGAATCGGGACGGCTTCAATCGCTTTCAGTCCGCGAAGCTGAAAGACCCGCTTCGCCTGGTTTTCGACAGCAATGGCGCCGCTGCTCCCACCAAAGGCGATCTCAGTGCGTCCTCCCGGAGGCATAGGGGGTGCCGGAGGTGCATCGAATGTATCGGGCGTCTGCATGAACGCGGTCCGCTGATCGGAGACGAGTGCTAACGCATCCTCGCCACCTGCCGCAGCCATCGGGCTGGTCAGCTCATCGGTCGCATCGATTAGCGGTGTGAAGTCGGAATCCGTCTCGTCATCGCGAGGATCCACGAGATCGG
Organism: Myxococcota bacterium; assembly: GCA_041440805.1. Classification (GTDB taxonomy): domain Bacteria; phylum Myxococcota_A; class UBA9160; order UBA9160; family UBA4427; genus UBA4427. Next base: position 7,777 of record JASDVF010000014.1, read on the forward strand.
CCCCCTCTGATCCCAGAGCGAAGTCAAAGCCCAGATCCGGCGTTTCAAGATCCATGGGTTCGATTAGATCCCCTTCGAGATCTTCATATTCGAGCGACGAGCCTAGATCAAGGAGCGCATCTTGGTTGAGGCTCGCAGGGTCATTCCAATGGGAGAGCACGTCGCCATTCGCGGGTGCCTCATTCGGATCGCTCGAGCCTAGCGGCGAATCCAAAAACCCCTGATCGAGGTCAAGCGGGAAGGACGTCGTCTCCGTTGTCTGATGCTCCGCGCTCCTGCGTCGATCCAACTGCGAGCGAGAGAGTGCGGGAACCTCAGGACTCGCCATAGGCACGGTCGTATCGGACACTGCCACGATCGGCTCGAGCTCCGCTCGAATTTTGGGTTCGAGACCAGAATCTGCCAAGGCGAACGTCGCCGCCCTTCGCGTTAGGTCTTCATCAAGATCCCGCGCGAGATGAACAACGCGAATCGCATGTGCGGAAGACGCACCCGCTTCGAGTGCACTCCGCATAGAGAAGAGGGCCTGTTCGGCATGCCCTGCATCAAGTAGTGCCTCGGACAAGCGAACCAAAGCCGTTGGCTCGAGTCCAGGTTCGCATTCCTTGCAAGCAAGCGGAAACCAGTAGTCGACGGCGCGCCTGAACTCGCCCTTGCGCAGAGCGATGCGCAGCGAGGGAAGAATCGCACTTGCGGCAGCTTCTGGCTGCGCCACTTCCACTGCGATATCGAAGAATGCTTCGCTGACTTCTTGGTTGTCGGGCTCTTCGCGCCAAGCGGCCTGAATCAGATCAAAGGCCTGGTAGGGATCTCCCTCGGATCGAAGAAGTGCGGCACGCGCGATCACAGGGTGCGGACCGGACGCGCTCGTATTCCGACTAAGATCGCTGACCTTCGCTTCGACGTTCATCAAGCGGAGCGCACCAGCGCAAGCCGCCCCGAGTCCAATTGCAGCGCATAAGGTGGCCCACGGAACCGATCCCAGATCATCGATCCAAAAGTTGCGAACTATAAAGGCTTCAAGTGCCAACCAACCCGGTAGTAGAATCCATCCCGGAATCACGAAATGGCCACCAAGACCACGGATGAAGTAGGCTCCTAACAGTGCGGCAGAAAGGCCACCTGCCCCGCTCCAGGGAACACCCGAAGACCCGTCTAGCAATCGATAGGCTTGTGCCGTTGCGGGAATACTCGCCATCACGAAAGTGGCAAAAACCGGAGAGCCCCATGTTCGTTCTAAGGGTGCACCGACCAATAACAGCACGAGGCAGGACAGAATGACGCCTGCGAATGCCTGGTGGATGAATGCATGGGTAACGTAGTTGCGAGCTTCTGTTTGTGCGTCAAGCACGCCGAGGCGCCAAGAGGGGTCCGAGGCGAGACGCGCGTCGTATGCGCCTTCGACCAAAACATCGAGTCTCGCCTGCGAGCGAGCGAGCAACCTAGGCGGAAGTTCTACTCCGCTCGATGCCGAATCAGAAGCCTCTTCGGCCTCCCGCAATTCAGCAACCCAAACCGCGTCGAGCAGAAAAACGCCGAGCGGGTCGACATCAAGCCTGGGATTGCGCACAAAATAGTCGCGCGCTTCTTCCCGCGCATTTTCGAAACGCGTGGCCGCTGCATCCTGGTCCGACAGCTCGGACAAGATGAACGGCACCGCTGCGATCGCAGCCGCGAAGAGCAGACTCACGATCGGCGTTTTTTGCAGCCAACCCAATATGCCCATCTCCCATTCCATTCCGAATCGCAGACGGACGTTCGCCCTGTTGCGAAAAGCTCCCTTGTTCAACGGATAAATCGGGGACTTGCCTTAGCCCCAATCCGTGTGTCGGGTGACCGCAGCCGGCCTGCCTCCTTCTCCGCTGGACGAGAACTGCACATTTGCCGGAATGTTGCGTCGTCATTGCAGCGCTCCGTACTCCTGGTGCTCGTGCTGTGCCTTGGTTGCGACCAGGAGGGGCCGCCCGTCACGGACGAGCACGTGAGCATCTCGGATGAAACCCCGATTCTACCTGGTGTTCCTTGGTTCGAGCTCCCCAGCGACTGGTTCGAGCAACACCCGCTGGTGTCCCCTAACGCGAAGTTAGAGAGCCACTGGATGGCGATGGCTGAAAAACTCATCCCTCTCCATGCCGGAGATGGCGGGGGCCGTGCTTGGCTGAAATCCGTTCGAAGTATTCCGTTGAGGGAACTCGAATGGAGTCACGAGACACCCGCAAACGAGCGTGCCCCTAGACAGAAACGCCCGGCCCTCGCCGTCGGTAGTCGCCATCAGTTCGAGGTTATTTTTGAAGTCGGTCCAGAAGGCATCCAGGACGGCGGGCTGCTCTTTCTGAGCGCGGAAGCATTTTGGGAATGGAGCGAAGCACAGGCGGCACGTCCGACTGCGGACGGATTTACGACCGCTCGGCTACTTTCGAATGGGGCTGCACTCTTGCCCTTGGATGTCGGGGCGGGCTTCGAAGTACGAGGCGGCGACCTTCTGCCCGGCGAGCGAATCGAGTTCATCTACGGGGCGGGAGAAACCGGGGCGCGCGTCGATCGATACGCCGAGCGAAATGCGGAGATCCTGATTGCAGTCGACGCGGACGGCGACGGGATGCGAGGATGGATCGATGACACACCGCGACTCGATATCATTGCTCGTCCGGGATCGCGCCTAGTCGCCTTCGGGCCGGCCGAAATCGCTCCAGATCAACCCTTCGAGATTTCCGTATCCCTCACCGACACTCTCGGGAATCGCGCGAACTGGCCTAACAAAATTCGCGACGCCGGGAGTCCCGACGACTCGGGGGCGGGGGCGGAGTTCGAGCTCGTTGTGCTCGATCACTCGACATTAGGCCTGCAACAGTCAAAGACATCCTTCGTTCCTTCCGCTTCCATAGGGCTGCCATGGCTCGTGCAATGCCACCCTTCTCCCGGTACGGGCACGCTCCGCCTGCAGATGCGTGGTCGCGGCGTCCTCGAAGGGCTCGTAAGCGACCTGCCACCAATCGTCGTCCGCGAATCCGACGCACGGCTGGTATGGGGCGACCTTCATGGCCACACGGCCCTCTCCGACGGAACGGGAACTCCGGAGGATTACCTCGCCTACGCTCGCGACGTTGCACGACTTGATGTTATTGCCCTCACGGATCATGACCATTGGGGGCCGCGACCACTCGACGATGATCCTGTGGCGGTATCCGAACTCTTCGAAATAATTGATGACGCAGAACGGTCCGATCGCTTCGTCACGCTGCCCGGCTACGAATGGACGAATTGGATTCATGGACATCGTCACGTCCTCTATTTCGATGAGGCGGATGACGAAACCGCATCACGAAAAATCTTCTCCGCACTCGATCCTGAAACCGACCGCCCCGACGAGCTCTGGAGCGCGTTGCGCGGACGCCCCGCGCTCACCTTCGCGCATCACTCGGCCGGCGAGCCCGTCGCAGTCAATTGGGCATACGCGCCTGACCCCGAGCTCGAACCGATCACCGAGATCGCGTCCGTGCACGGCCAGAGTGAATCTGCCGATGTGAAGGGCGCCGTGCGGGGCGGAATCCCTGGCTACTTCGTCCTCGACACACTGAAGCAAGGGTACCGCTTCGGATTCATAGGAAGCGGGGATTCCCATGATGGACATCCGGGGCTCGCGCATATCGCTGCGGGGCAAGGCGGGCTTGCAGGAATTTTCACCACGAAGCTCGACCGCGCGAACATCCTGAGCGCGCTCCGTAAGCGGCAGACCTTCGCGACGAATGGAATCCGTCCGTGGCTTGAGGTGTTTATCGACGGCTCACGAATGGGGCAAACCATTCTCGAACCGGAGCACGAAGGCAGCCAACTACTTCGCATCCGTTACGAAGCGACTGCTCCGCTTGAGCGCATAGAACTCGTCCGCTCGGGCCGAGTCGCGACCGTACTCATTCCCGAGAAAGACGGCTTAAGCCTAACGCTTGAACGCGAAATTCCGTCTCTCGCGGCCGGCGACTTTCACTACGTCCGCTTTGTGGAACGCGGCGGTGGGATGGCTTGGTCGAGCCCGATTTATGTCGACCCACGCTAGTCGGAGCGAATCAGATCGGAGCGCGAAAGCACTACTGCAGCTAGAAGCGACTAGAGCCGGAAGCGACCGATCTCTTGATCGAGTCCCTGCGCATGATCGGAAAAATCGGTCTAGCTGCGCGTCGCTTCGACGATTTCCTTGGCCAGAATCTGTGGCGGTCTGAAATTCCTGACGTCGGTCCGTACATATTTGGCAAAGATGCTGCCGTCCCGGTCATAGACTACGGCGGCTTCGATTGACTCTACGGTCTTAAGCACGCGAAGCGTTGCCATCGCGGCCTTAGGCACCCTCCGCGGGAGATGATCGATGTTCACCCTCGCCGCGTCGATCACGTGATCGACGGTGCGCGCGTAGTTTCCCATGATGATCTTCAGCCGGTTTCGCCATACCCAATCGGCTTATCGGTCGCAGGATCGCGCCCGCGTGGGGAGATTCGGGCGTTCCTTAAGGACCTCGGACGACGAGAGGATTTCGATTTCGTTTTCGCCGCCTAGCGTTGATGTAACGCGTTTCACGATCGCTACGGAAGTCAGCGGTGCCTATACAGGGCCACGCGCTTCCTACGCGCTCGTTGGTCGCGTTCGGTTATCCGTGACGGAATTAATCTGACGAATCGTTAGTTCAAATCGGCGCCCATTGATCCATCTCGGTGACTAAATATGCTCGACTCGTATGCGCTTTGAGAGGAACTTACTAGAAAGAGTCCCCTGACCGGTCACGCGTGAAGAGGCTCTCGACGAACCCATTCCTATTCCTATTTGCTCCGAGGAGTCGCACATGGAACCGCCTGACTTCAAAGATCCCGCAGATGAACTTGTGAGTGAACAGCAAATCACGATGTTCGACCACGAGCCGTTACGCACCGTCGTTCTAATGGTCCGTCGCTTCGACCCTCTAAGTGAGGACGCAGAGGATCAATACGACGCCGTCGTTCGACGCGTGAATCGAGCACGCGCAGGAAAGACAAGACTCGCTCGGGATATGAATCGCCTCGAGCGCCAATTCATCGATGACGACCTTACTGTCCTCTCCGGCCCGCGTGCGGGCTTGCTCCTCAGCAAGAGGGGACGCAAACGGCGCCTCGCCCGGCTCGTCGAGTTCGGAATCGAACTCCAACAAGCCAACGCAGAAGAGCAATTCGCCACGGGCGAGCTGGACCAGATGAACCAAGAACTCGACCGCTGGGCCCGCGAGACCTATGGCGGTTAAGCGGCGATTGAGCGGCGGATCAGTTGCGGGAAACCGTTCGAGCTAGAAGTCCGCTTGGCCCGGCGTTCGCGGGAATGGAATTACGTCGCGGATGTTGGCCATGCCGGTCATGAACTGCACGATTCGTTCGAATCCGAGACCGAAGCCTGCATGGGGGACGCTTCCGTAGCGACGAAGATCGAGATACCACCAGTAGTCATCGGGGTCGAGTCCTTGGCCGCGAATCGCCGACTCGAGCACATCCAGGCGATGCTCCCTTTGAGAGCCGCCAATAATTTCCCCGACTCCACCGACTAACACATCCATCGCGGCGACCGTCTGCTCGTCGTCGTTTTGATACATGTAGAAGGCTTTGATGTCCTTCGGCCAATCCGTCACGATTACTGGGCAGCCTGCGTGCTTCTCCGTGAGCCAGCGCTCGTGTTCACTCTGTAAGTCGAGACCAAAGCCGACGGGAAACTCGAAGGACTCGCCGGACGCTTCCAAGATCGAGACCGCCTCGCGATAGGGGATCCGCTCGAAAGGCTTTTCGATCACGGTCTTCATCCGGTTGATCGCTTCCGATTCGATGCGCTTAGCAAAGAACGCCATGTCGTCTTCGCAGCGATCGAGAACCTTCGCAAAGACGAATTTAAGGAAGCGCTCGGAAAGATCTGCGAGATCGTTCAAGTCATAGAAGGCCGCTTCGGGCTCAACCATCCAGAACTCGGCAAGATGGCGCGCAGTATTTGAATTCTCTGCGCGGAAAGTCGGACCAAAGCTGTACACACGGGAAAGCGCGAGGGCCCCGATTTCGGCTTCGAGTTGGCCAGAGACGGTCAGAAATGTGGGACGCCCAAAGAAATCCTGTGCGTCGTCGACGACACCCTTCTCGTCCCGAGGCGGGTCACCTATCGGCAAAGTCGTCACGCGAAACATTTCGCCCGCGCCCTCTGCGTCGGAGGCTGTCACGATAGGCGTATGCAGGTAGAAGAAATCTTCCTGCTGAAAAAACTCATGGATCGCCATCGAAGCGGCGTTCCGCACGCGCAGCACAGCCCCGATCGTATTCGTCCGCGGCCGCAGATGGGCGATCGTGCGAAGAAACTCGAAACTGTGTCGCTTCTTCTGGAGCGGGTAGTCCTCCCCCGCCTCCCCTACGAGCTCGACGACGGTCGCGTGAAACTCGAAGCGCTGGCCTTTTCCGGGGGATTCGACAACAGCGCCGCGCGCCTCAACCGAACATCCCGTCGACAGCTTCCGAACAACGTCTTCGTAGCCCTCGGTGTCCGGATTCGCGACGACCTGCATTCCGTCCATGCACGAGCCATCCGAGACATCGAGAAAGGAAACGCCCTTTCCGTGCCGGACTGTGCGCAGCCATCCGCGCACGACGCCCTCTCCGCCTGCCGTTTCTCGTCCCAACATCCTTCGAATCGATTCAGCCATCGATATCACCCCCGACCGGAAGAGTACCCGGGAAGACGGGTGGACCGCTATCGTGCGCACTCACGACTCGCTTTTTAAGGTAGGAGCCCCCCGGTGGGCACGACTCGACTGTGACAAATCGACTATGACAATTAACTGGTTCCCCGGTCATATGAATCGCGCACGGCGCGAAATCGCTTCGGCGATTACGAAGAGCGACGTCGTCGTTGAACTCGTCGACGCCCGATTGCCCCGATCGAGTCGAAACCCTCTGCTCGGGCAACTCGCCGAGGGCAAACCTGTTCTAACGCTCTTCACAAAGTCGGATCTAGCGGATGAATCTGTGACCCAGGAATGGCTCGACGCTTGGGAAGGACCGCGCCCCCTCGATCTAGTCATGACAGATCAACGCAGCGTGAAGCGGATTCCCGCGAGATGCCGAGAACTCGCACCGAATCGCGGCGGCCCGGGTCGAACGCTAAAAATCCTCGTCGTCGGCATCCCGAACGTCGGCAAATCGACGCTGATCAATTCGCTTACGGGACGCAAAATTGCCAAGGTCGGCGATCGGCCGGCCGTGACCCGACGCGCACAACGCGTCGAACTCGATCACGACCTCTCGATTTTCGATTCGCCGGGCGTACTTTGGCCGAAGCTCGATGATCAAGAAGGGGCTAGGCGACTCGCGGCCAGCGGCGCCATAGGAGAGAACGCCTTCGAAATGCTCGACGTCGCCGGTTGGGCTGTCTGCTTCGTCGCGGACCGCTACCCGGAACTCTTAGCCGCGCGTTTTGACCTCGGAGATGAAGTCGACGAGATCATCGCCCGCACTTCGCCCGACCGCGAGGACGCGACCCGCTCCGTCGAACTCCTCGAAGCCGTTGGCCGACGCAGAGGAGCGCTCAGGTCGGGAGGGCACGTTGACTTAGACCGCGCGGCAGATGTTTTTCTGCGCGATCTACGTGCCGCGAAAGTCGGTGCAATCAGCTACGAGCGGCCGTCGGACGTCTCGAGTTCTTCGATCAGCTGAACGTAGGAGCGGTGTCGGCGTTCATCAACGTCGCCGCACTCTACCGCGGCAAGAATCGCGCAGTCCGGTTCGGTGCGATGCAGACAATCGCGGAATCGACAGCCGGCCTCACCCGCCCCTTCGAAACCCGGGAAATGCGTCGCGGCATCCAAGGGATCCAGATCCACAGCGATAAAGTCCTTAAAGCCCGCCGTATCGACCAAGGTGCCACCGCCGGCTAAGGAATGCAGCGTTGCAGTCGTCGTCGTATGCCGACCCTTCCCGCTTCCCCTATTCAGCTCGCCTACGCGAAGTGCCAGATCTGGAACGAGCACGTTCAAAAGCGAGCTTTTCCCAACGCCGGAAGGACCGACGAAAGCACCCAATTTGCCTTCATAGGGCGTTGTCGCCTCTTCTGCCGAGTCATTCGCTAGCAGTGCCTTCACGAGATCGACGTTCTCGCCGCTTTGCGCTGATACGCGGAGCAGGGGAGCTGAGGGGCCGTAGATCTCCGCTAGGCGATCACCTAACACATTATCTTCATCGAGATCTATCTTGTTCAGGACAAGAAAGGGCTCGATTCCTGCGGCTCGCGCAATCACGAAACCGCGGTCGATATACCCAGGAGGCTCACGCGGCACCGGCGCCACGACCACACCGAGATAGTCGAGGTTAGTCGCGATCGTTCGTTCGCGACCGCGCGGATCCCGGCGACGTAAAATGCCGTGGGCGGGCTCAACACCAAGCCGGCCACCCGCGACCTGGACTCGGTCTCCCACGACTGCCTTTTGTTCTGGCTGGAGCCAGACCTGCTTCTCTTCTCCGGACTCGAAACGGACGAGGACCGCCACTCCGTGGTGTGCGATGACGCGAGCCGCTCGACCGTCGACGATAGATTCGGCCGTGATTACAGACTCATCTATCTCTGGGTTCTTCCGGCCGCTCTTGCGGTACGGCTTCCTTCGCTTCTTTCCGAGTCGTTTATTTTCGGCCAATCTCAATCCGCCCAGAGCCGCTCGGCCAAGCCCGAGTCGCGTTGAATGCGTCGCCCAATCATCGCACGGATTGCGGATTCACTCGCATGCACGCGTAAAGTCGTTCGCGCTCGGGTGACCCCTGTGTAAAAAAGCTCGCGAGTCATGATCGGCGAGGCGAAGTCCCCGAGAACGAGATCCACGAAATCGAATTCAGATCCCTGACTTTTGTGAATGCTCATCGCAATCGCACTCTCATGTGAAGGAAGCCGACCCGCGGCCATAGCGCGCACGCCCCCCACCCCATCTGGAAAGAGCGCGCGTAACCCGGCGTCGGTCTCTTCGATCAACCCGACGTCGCCGTTCCATAAGTCTTGATCCGGTGCATTCTGAGTCACGAGCAGAAGTCGGCCTCGCCACCATCCCGCCTGGGCTCGGGTACGGCGCGCCGCAGCCCCCGCATCATCCAGCCGAGCACCGAGAGTCTCGACACCAAAGGGCCCTTTTCTATGCGCGCAGAGCACTCGGTAGACGGCCATCTGTTCAAGCTTTTCGTGCATTTCGGCGGCGCCTTCGATCGCGTCGTGTAGCCCGTGGCTCTGTTCCACCAATCGCGCTGCGACAATATTGCCACTCTCAAGGTCAACTCGCGAAATCTCCGGATGCTCTGGATCTGCGAGAAGCGCGAGCGTGGTATCGGCATCCCCCTCGCGAATCGCGGCAGCGAGTCGCCCGATCCCACCCGAAGCACTGAATCTATGGCTTTGGGTGAGCTGCGCTTGGGCCGCCGCCAGCGGGTGCTTAGAATCACGCCCCGCGCAGAGTTCGCTCAACACAGCGCCCGAGTCGACCGACGCCAGCTGATCCGGATCGCCTAACAAAATAACCCGAGGCACCGCCTCGCATGCCGCGAAAAGCCGATTCATCATCCCTAGATCGACCATCGAGGCTTCATCGACAACGACAACATCCGCTTCGATCGAAATCTTTTCAGGGCGCCCGAAAGCGTCGACCCGGGTTTGGCGATGTAAGGCGCGATAAATTGTCTCAGCGATATAGGGATTGGCTGAAGCCGCGGCTGATCCGCCGGTCGGGATTCCGAGAGAGGCTGCGCCTCGCGCAAGCGATATTGAAAGCGCCGCAGCGGCTTTGCCCGTCGGTGCTAATAGCTTGACCCTAGGTGGCCGTTCCCCAACCGAATCCGCGTGTTCAAGCAGAAGCGCAATCAACCTCGCGACCATCGTGGTCTTTCCGGTCCCCGGCCCCCCCGTCACGATCGCTATGCGGCCTTCGAGTCCGACCCTCAGTGCGGACCTCGCAGCCTCGTCCCCGGGGCTCTCTCCCGGTGCTAGTCGACTGATCGCGGCCTCAACCCATGCCGAGTCGAGCTCAAACCCACCCTCCTCGGCGCGCCGACGCAGCCGGTCCGCGAGTTCGCATTCGTGTCGATACGCACGAGATAAGTAGAGCCGTCCTTGTCCGTCCAAAATCAGGGGACGAGGCTTGCCACCCCTCTCTAAGACGCCGACTTGCACCAGCTCGCTATCACGCAAGGATGCGAGCCAAGCTTCGAGACTGTCGTGGGTCTGCAGAATCGAGACCGTGCGCACGACGCCCGCGGTCTCCACGATGATTCCTTCCTCAGCCAATCGGTTGAGGTCTGCGCAGACATGTCCGGCCGCTTCTTGCCGAGAAGCCAAAGCAAGCCCCCATTCAATCGAATCTGACCGGGCATCGAAGAGTTCGGCAACGCGACGTGCAAATTGGCGATCGAGCGAAGAGATCCAGCCTGCCGCGAACGCCTGGTCGAGCAAGTCAGCCGACGCCGAACCGCGCTTCTTAGTTCTGTCTGTGGAAGCATCCGCAGGCCCTGCTTCAAAGAGACTCAACTTCGCGACTCCCGGTCAAAGCCCATGAGCGCCGACATCCCTTCAATGATTTCCCGAGGCGGTCGATCAAAAAACACACCACAGCCCTCTTCGTGACTCTCCGCAAAGCCGCGCAAGAAGAGATAGTAGGCCCCGCCGAAATCCACGTCGTAGTCGTAGCCTTCGAGTCGCTCCCGAAGATGTCGATCCAATGCCACCGCATAAAGTAGGTACTGCAGCACGTAGTCGTGACTGATCATCGGCTTGACAAGGGCGTCGCCGCGGTAGTCCGCCTGATGATTTCCGAGATGATTCGATTTGTAATCGACGAGGAAGTATTGCTCGCCGTGAAAGAAAACAGCATCGATAAACCCGCGCAAGAAGCCCGTCAGCTGACTAAATCCGAGTCCCCGGGCACGCTCCGCATAATCCCGCAGCGGGCTCCCATCCGGTGCCTGCATCAATAGATCCGCGAGCGCGTTCGGATCGAAACCACTCCCCGATTCATCTCCAGGGGTCACCAAGGTGAATTCGATCTCCGGTCGAAACTGACCTGGCTTAACGTCTCCCAAGCAAAAGGGTGTGGGCGTGCTGCGTAGCCGCGTACGCGCGACAGAGTTCACCACATGCAGGACCTGGTCTGCGTAGCCGTCGTCGAGACCGTTACGCGCCAGCCGATCCACGGCGGCCTTCCTAAGTACCTCCTCAGGCACACGGCCCGCAGCAACGTCGGCAAGATCAACGCGCTCAAGCACATCGTGCAGGAGCGTTCCCGCCTCGGCGCCCCGCGGAAAGGCATCCATTTCCGCCGCGAGATCCGGGGGGGCCTCTTCGGTCGCGCCTTGCTCCTCCGGCTCGAAGCTCATAGCACCATCGCGATTGATATTGGCGTCCAGATCGCGCCCCTCGATTTCGGGCCCCGAGGCAAGCGGTGTCGTTCTATGCCCCTCTCGCGTTAAGGCCGAAAAACTCGTCGTGCGAATCGATGCGCCCAGTCTTCGCTGCGGTGCCTGACGGTCTAGCTCCGGCGTATCCAGTGCCGGCGGTTCCCATCGATTGATTGGGTCGAAACTAGCATCCTCGACCGAGACCCCGTTCGCGCAACCTGAAGCCTCGACCCGAGCCGCGAGATCGCCCCACATTCCGCGCCAATCTCCGTCGGTCCATTTCTTGCGGCGCTCGGCGGCCTTCTTTCGGTCGAGTCCCTCCTTCACCGCTGACTGATCGAGTAGCCACGCAAGCGGCGACTCGTGCGCACCCTTGAACGCGCCCCAGCCGACGATGCACTGGTGGCGTGCTCGAGTGAGCCCGACATAGAGCAAACGAAGTTGCTCTGAAAAAGCTTCATCTCGGCCCTGGGCAACATGGTCCGCATAAGCATCATGCCCGGACAGATCCATCGTCCTGCGCCCGGAAGCAGCATCATGGAACCTGATCGGCGGGTTTCGAGTCTCGCCCTTCGCTGCAGACGATTCCGTTGGCCCTCGACCCGACGCATCCTCCCAAAGGCTCGGCAGAATTACGATCGGATACTCAAGGCCTTTGCTTCTATGCAGCGTGACTAGAGAAACGGCCTCGTCGTCTCGTTCGAGACGCAGAAGCGAGGCCTCGCTTCCGAAGACCGCTCGAGCGGTCTCGGAAGCAATCGCCCTCTCGAGTGCCGAGACTAGGCCCGCACGAGATGGCGAGCGCTCGCTCGCGACATGCTGAAGCAACTCCGCTAAGTGGAGCCAATTTGTTAGGCGACGTTCCCCGTCGCGATAACCCAATAGCCGTGCGGTCACGCCTTCTCGACGTCGCCAGGTTTCAAAGGCCCTACTAAATCCGTGCTGCGACCAGAGGCGGCCGTATTCTGCAAAGCGCTCCGACGTCTCCCCGAGCTCCCGGGAATCATCTCGATAGAGAGCAAGTGCCGAAGCGGAAATGCCATGGGCGCCCGATGCCAGCGCACTGCGAAGCGTTCCCGGATCTCCGGATCGCAACATCGCCCGCAGGACGCACGCGAGTTCCCAGGCCTCTCGAGACTCAAAGACGTCCGCATCGCCGCGGTCAACGCACGGGATCCCCACAGCTTCAAGCGCCAGCCGCGCGTGCTTGAGCTCAATCTTCCGCCGACATAACACAGCGATATCCGAGGGATCTACCGAGCGGCCATCGATCGTGGCCCCTGATTCGAGCAATCGAACCACATCTGACGCCATAGCGTGCATCAGCCGAGTGCGGCCGTAGCGAACCGCCATAGCGGACGTCTCCGAAAGAGATTCAGCAGTTGCTTCCGACATCTGCTCTCGGTCGGCAAATAATACCCGGAGCCCCGCGGAGGGACGCCCCGCCGAGTCAAAGCTCGCGATCGCCTCTACGCGCGGCGCCACCGGATCGAACTCGATCTCTTCTAGCTGGAACGCTTCGGGGCGCGAGGCGAAGATGCCATTGATCGATTCGATCAGGCCGGGATCCGATCGATAGTTCGTTCCCAATCCGTAGGCTGCTTCGCCAGCGTCGGCACGCGATGAGAGATAGGTGAATACGTCCGCCCCACGAAACGAGTAGATCGCTTGTTTCGGATCCCCAATCAAGACAAGTCCGCGGGCATCCTCATCGGGCGTACTAGCCGCTTCGTGCCAGACCTGTCGAAAGACATTGTATTGGACCGGATCCGTGTCTTGAAATTCGTCGATCAAGGCAAAGCGATAACGAGCCCTAAGAAGCTGCCTCAGCTGCTCGCCGCGCTCGCCTTCGAGCCCTCGACGCAGCTCACTCAACAAGTCATCAAAGAAGAGTTGATGGCGCTCGCTTCGTCGCCGTGCGGCTTCGTCTCGGGCGAAGTCCACGAACTGATGACGAAGCCAGAGCGCTCGTTCGTCGAAGTCCCTTGCCAGATCCGAGACCGCCGCGGATACGTCGTCGAAAGCAGCAAATGCCGAGTCCGCGGGAGGCTCGCCATTCTTTTTCGTGATACCCGCGGCTAGACCCGCGTTCGTCAGCTTCTCGAAACAGTCGGGAAGTGGCAGAGAAGCAACACTCTCGTCTTCACCACGCTCCTTAATCGCCGCTGCAAGAGCGTCGAGTTCCGGACGCCATTTCGTCTCGATCGATTTTGTTCGGTACTTATTTCCGTTCAGATCGTTCGGACCTAACAGAATTGAGATCACCCTGTCGCCGCCCTCACGCCAAACACCAGCCCATTCCCTCAGACAGCCTACGACCCTTGCGACCTGCCCCGTGAGTGCGGACGCTTTATCGCTCGTAGGCGCATCGAGCGAGGGTCGACCCGGCACGACCGGCATCGTTTCGTCCGCCCCGAGCGATCGCAACAGATCGCCGTAGAGCGCGTCCGGCTCAAATTGCCACCGCCGACCCTTCCCTTCAAGCAACCACTCGACAAACACCGGAGACTCCCCGGCGATCACCCGGCAAAAGAGGTCGTGCGCAAGCGTTCGCTCAATCGGCTCCGACTGTTCAACGAGTTCCGCGTCAAATGCTAGGCCGCTCTCAAAAGCGTTCTCCTGCAGTGTCCTTTGGCAAAATCCATGAATCGTAAAAATTGCCGCCTCATCGAAAGACTGAAGCGCGCTCCTCAACCGGTCGGGCTTGCCGGTCTCCGTCGAACGACGACGCGACATTTCGGCCAAAGCGCGAAGCTGAGTCTCCTCCTCGTTACCGTCTTCTTCATGTGGCGTTCCAGCAACCGATCGCTCGCCGGCCTCGATGGCCTGCTGAATCCGCCCTCGTACACGCTCCCTCAGCTCCGCGGTCGCGGCCGTCGTATAGGTCACAACGAGGATGTCAGCCGGGGCCAAGTCCTGCTCGACGAGCAACCGCAGATAGAGCGTCGTCAACGTATAGGTCTTACCGGTGCCAGCGCTCGCCTCGATCAGAGACGTTCCCTGCAGCGGCATGTCCCACGGAAGAAGCGGCTTCATCGGCCCACCACGGATCTCGATGCCAAGAGCGGCTCAAAAAATGCTCTCGCCAAAACATCGAAGCGATAGTCCACGGGCAAGTCGCCACTCGGCTCGAGAGGTGACCACCCTTCCCATAGCCGGCGATTATCGAGATCTTGCTCTGCCTCGGGCATCCCCTGATTCGAGTCGCCGCCGTGATAGGCGTGGTGCGCATTACGCCAGGCTTGATCTTCGTCCTTGTCCAAAGCCATTGCGTACACGCGGGAGCTTGCTGCAAAGAACGGAAGCGGGGCGAGATCACTCTTCCATGCCCACTCGAACAAGATCGAAAGTTGGGCCTTCGCATTTTCAACCGGGGCGAATTCAACGACCCGCTCGAGCTTGCCCTTCTTCTCGCTGCGCCCAACCAAGACGCTCTTAGGGGCGACACTGAGCCCCTCTTCCGCGCACGCGCAGAGAAAGAGATGGCGGATCCAAACATCGAGCTCGCCGCGTTTCGCAATGCGCGTGAACGACACCTCGAGCCGCCCCTCAGCCGAAAGACCATCCAGCTCACCGGTCAACGTGACTTCACCCAGCCCCTCGGTATTTAGCTGAAGTGCGGCCTCGTGATTTGGGAGCGAGGCGCTCGTTCGGCGCCCCTCCGCCACCCGCGCAATTTCGAGCACTTCCGCACGAAGCGAGCGCGTAGACAACGTCCCGAGCAGTCCACTGGGCACAACAGCTCGGGCCGCCAGTCGATCCGTCGCTTCTTCCGGCGAGGCTCCTGCCGCGAGATCCTCAAGCAGAGCAGCGCCTAACGCGAAACGATCGAGCGGGGCCAGGTCGAGAGGATCGAGATCCTCGGCCGCTTCCTCAAAATGGGGCAAACGTATTCCGAGGCGATCCCGCGTGAAATATCGTGTCGCTCTCAAAATTCGATGCGCGAGTTCATCTAGCGATAGGGAGCGCGAGAGTGACGGCGAATCCTCGCTGCTTGAGTCCACCGGCAAGTGGTCGAGAAATTGACGCAGCGTGCCACCTGCTGCAGCCTCATTTCGTGCGCGCGCACCCGCATACGCCTCTGCATCGCGTCCGATCAATCGTGGGTCGCCTTCTCGGGCGAAGTAGCGCGGACTAAATGACTGCAGGGGATGAGAAACGACGAGCTGATCCCGCAAGGAACGCTTCGCGTTAGGCTCGGCCGATTCGACACCCGATGGATCGGGCTCGTAGGAAGCCTCGAGCACGTCGAGTAATTCCGTCACTACGATCGAAGGCGGCAAATCGCTTCCGTCGCGTACGTCGCGCCCGGGTACGGTCAGGATCAGACGATCCCGTGCCGAGAGCAGTGCTTCGAGGAATAGGTAGCGATCGTCGGCGCGCGTGCTGCGGTCGCCAGGTCGTGAGTCCTTCGCCATTAAGTCGAAGCCCGGCGCGGGGCGTCCCCGCGGAAACGCCTCGTCGCGGAGACCGAGGATCACGATGACTCGAAAGGGAATCGCACGCAGAGGCACGAGTTCACAGAAAGTCACGCCGCCGGCCAAGAAAGCCTGGGGCGCGGGGCTGGACGCCAAGGCATCAGTCAGCTGCTCGCGCATCGCCTCAAAGGGGATCGACGAATCGAAACCCGCCCCCTCCACAGCAATCGTTAGATCCTGGAGCCAGCCCCGAATCGCGGTGTGCTCATGAGCGTTCGCATCGGTCTTGGCACAAGCTTCTTCGAGCAAATTCGAAAGCCAGCTACACCACGCGGCCACAGGACGCGGACGCGCGAGCGACCCGCGCGCGCGTCGCAGGAGATCGACGAGGTCCCCCAGACCACCCAAGACTTCGGGCTCACTGAAGGGATCAAGGGGAACCGCAGCGGTGCCTGCATAGACATCCCCTGAAGCGCCGACCGCGTGTGCCAGGGCGAGCCGGGCCAAGCCGTCGGTCCATGTGTGAGCCGGATCCGCATCGAGTCCCAGCGCCGCGCGATGTTCCGCGTCGAGGCCGAAGCGAATCCCGGCGCGAATCGCCCAGTCCTCGAGACGCTCGACCCCCGCTTCGTCGAGTCCAAAGCGTTCGAATGCGGGTGGCCTAGCCAACCAGTCGAGCACCTCACTCCGCGTCGCCCGGCTTGTCAAAAGCGCGAGCAGCGACGCATAACAGTCTGCGACAGGGGACCTGCGAAGGGCGCCACGATCTGCGATCCGATGAGGAATCGCCTGCCCATCTTCATCCGGAACTCCGAAGACGGCCTCGATGTCTGGGGCGATCGCATCGATCTGCGGTGCCATCACGATCACATCCTCGGGAGCCAGCGACGGATCTCGCTCAAAAGCGTCTCGCAGCGCGGCTTCGACGACTTCAAGTTCGCGGCGTGCGCCATGCACCAAATGAATTTGGATCGAATCATCTGAGCCGCGAACGATACGCGGCTCCGCGTCGGAGTCCCCATCCAAATCCAAAAGGTCAGCCTGCAAGCGGGTCAGGAGACTCGGCTCTTCCGCCGAGACTTGGCCCGTAACGTCTAGGTCGAGGGGCGACTCGAAACGATCCTCGTCGCTCTCCTGCCCGGAGGTGCGATCCTCAAGATTCCGCTGAAAATCGCCGCCCAGACGGCCTAGGCCCGCGAGCAGGCGAGCCGCAGGGCTTGCAGGAACGGCATCAAAGAGTCCCGGCAGGCCCGGCTGAGCCGTATCCGACCCCAGTTCGGCGGCGCGCACCTCGCTCCACAGATCCGCCCAATAACTCCTGCTTGGACTCAAAACCGAGAGCTGCACGTCGCGTAGAGATGCAAGCCCGTCGATCACCGACAAATAGAGCGGCGGTAAGGTCGACACCGCAAAGATTTCAATCCGATCGGGGAATACACGATCCAGCGCCCGGCGGATTTTGGGATCCAAAGACTCGCCCTGCTTCGAGGCTTGTAGAAAAGCATGCGCGCGATCCGCGAAGTGCCCTCCGCCTAACATTTCACTCAAGGAGCGAAAAAGCTTCCCCTGCCATCGCGCATCCGCCTGCTCGGGGAACGCCTTCCCTTTCGACCACTCCCAAATCCATTCGGGCCGGAACGTGATGTATTGATCAAAAACGATTGCGATTCGATGCGCGAGCTGGATCCGGCGCCAATCGCCATCGGCGGCTTCTAAATGCCGTGCGAGGGGCGCGAAGTCGGCGTCGCCTTCGAAGGTCTCGAGTAGGCCGGCGATCGACCACGCCATTCGGCGGATATCCCAAGAGGAATCATTCGACTCGCCAAGACCGGCATCCCTCGCCTCGAAAATCCGCTCAAGGAATGCGCGGGGGAAGTGGAATTCCGTATTCGCACAAACCCCGTGTCTGCGCGCGATTGACTGCGCGAGCCATCGTTCCATCCCGGGGCCCTGTACAACAACTGTCGCCGGCGCGAGGGGATCGCGCCCGGGCGCCATGAGTCGTGTGGCGAGTCCGTCGAGCAGTCGCTCGGTTCGATTGCTGCGTTCGACGAAGAGCAACGACCTAGAACATCGTCTTCATATTCGCGTCGAAGTCCCAATAGGAACGCAGGAGCGTGATCTTGCCCTCGTCGTTCACTTCATAGATGTTGATGACTTCGTTCCAACCCATTCGCCCATCGGGGCTCTTCGCGAAGATCGTCCCAATATTCACGCACGCGCCACCGCCGTTCATGGTTTGGCGAATCTCGAAGCGAATCGAGTCTGGCTTAATATAAGCGGAGCAGAACTTCCCGATCTCTTCTTTACCGACGCGGCCCTTCCCACTCGGATCCATGGGCGAGGGTCCGTAGGGATCTTGAACGATGGCGTCGTCCGCGAAGAGCGCCAGCCAGCCCTCTCCGTCTCCTGCCATCGAAAGTTCCATCGATCGGATGCTGGCCTCGCGGGCCGGGGTTTTAGGGGCGTTCTTAACGAGCTCAATTGACATGCTGGGGAGTCCTCGGGATTTAAGTGGGACCGCGCGGGGAACCGTGCGGAACGAGCGGAGCATACTCGATTCGCTCCCGCTATCCGCGGGTCAGCGGCTCGGATAGCGCCTTATTCGGGGCGAGTTCGACGCTCGATCGCATCGCCAACAAAGACGCCGACCCAGATCTCATCACCCACTTCGAGTGCAGCACTCGCAGCCCCGCGGCCTTCCAGAATTTTCTCAGCAACCATCGATTCGGGATCGAGCTCCGTCACGGTGTATGGGATATCGCAGCCGCCGGCCTCGATCGCACCGCAGCCAAGAGCTCCGAGCGCACTCAGATCCTGCGCAGCAACGAGAAGCTTCCCGTCCGCGGCCCAGTTCAGGTTATCCGGACTGCCCTCGATCTTGGCCTTCGTTCGCCCGTCTTCACCCATTCGGATTCGGTAGACCCGACGACCGCCCCATTCAGCCACCCAAATCGTTCCACCATCGCGAGTGGCGGCGATTCCGTTCGGCGCAGTTCCCTTGCTTCCTGGGACCGGCACGAGCGCTCCCCCTTCGGTCCATCGCAACACCGAACCGGTATTGCCCCCGAAGGTCATCTTCAGTCCCAATCCGATCGCACTCCAGCCGAAACCACTCACGGCGGGAATCATGTCCGTCACGAAGAAGCCGTCCTCGACGAGGGCGACATCGTTCGCCATGCGACCCGCCGGCATCGGCACGCAGCCGCGCCAGAGAACCCCGGGCGATCCATTCGCAAAACGAAACTCAAAAAGGTCGATGACCTCACGTTTGCCGTGGGTCACAACGGCGACCGCGGTCGTGCCACCTGGACCCGGTCCGACGTCGATACCGTGGGGTTCAAAATTCCGATCCGTCGGCGGACCACTGCAGGAGGCATCACCCCAAGTGGCGCCATGCGGCGGAGCTTCATTCCATTCCTGGGGAAAGAGCACGCGTCGCTCGATTTCGCCGCCCGTCGGCGACACACGAATTGCGCGGAGTCTCCCAGCGACGAAAGGCGCAGGCGCTTTTCCCTCCTCCGCTACCCGAGCTGAGTGGGTCATTTCACTGACTAACACCCATTCATTCGCCGGAAGATGGGCGAGGTCCTCCGGATTCATAAATGGACATAACGCGCTTCCTGAATCCCATTCGTCACAGGGCGCCATCGCGTCCGGCGTGCTCAGACACCCCGTACCAAGGAGCGCGAGGGCAAGCAACAAAAGTATCCCCTTCGAGGTATCGATCGACTGCTCGAATTGCGTATGCCACTTCATGGTCATCCTTTTCCCGCGGTACGAATCACCGCGCCTAATACTGCCTACCGCCCGAGTACCGACGCGAGCCGCCCCGCCGCATCCAACACTTCAGCTGCCGGAGCCGCCGTATAACTCAGGCGGATCCATTCAGCGTAGGCGGCGCCACAACTGCCCCCAGGCGCAACGAGCACCCCTTGATCGAAGCAGTCTTCCAGCAAACCGTCCATACCCCCCGAATCCAGTCGATCCCGGACATCCACAAAGAGGAACGTGCCTCCCTGTGGCGACGCTTCACCTAAGATCTCCGCCACCTTCAGGCCGACTTCGCGATCCTGCCGATGCGCTTCCGCCAACCAGCCTCCGCCTTCTCGCAAAGCGGCCAGTGCCGTCCTCTGACCCACAACTGGTGGGTGGTAATAGAGATGCGTACCGAGCTTTCGCGCATTCGCGATCGCCTCCGCAGGTCCTGCGAGGTAGCCGACGCGCTGCCCGGCCATCGCATAACTCTTAGAGAATGAATACACCGAAATCGTTCTCTCCGGCGCATAACATGCGATCGACGCGTGAGCCTCGGATCCACCCTCGTAGTGATAGTCCTCATAGACCTCATCGGCAAAGATCCAAAGATTGTGTCTGCGCGCGAGCGCGGCCAATGCCTTGAGCCAAGCTTCGGGAATGATGCGTCCGGTCGGGTTGGAAGGCGTCGACACGTAGAGCACGCGGCTCCGGGGCGTGACGCATGCCTCGACCGCCGCCACGGCGCTCGCCTCGGAGTCGACTCGATCGAAGAAGGGCACTTCGACGGGCCTCGCTCGGAAGCTCTGAGCGATGCCGCGAATCAACGGCCAGAACGGCGCGAGAATGAGCATCTCATCCCCGGGAGAAAGCAGCGCACCAGCCAGCGCCGAAAGCCCGCCTGTCGCGCCCGCCGTCACGAGGATCTCGTCGCTCGAGTGCTGCAAGCCGTTGCGATCTTCGAGCTTCTCTCGGACCGCCTCAATCAATTCGGGCAACCCCCGAGTATCGGCGTATGCGTGCAAGCGCTTATGGTCGGCGGAAGCGATGTCTTCCGAACGCGCGCCTACAAAAGGATCCCGCCAGGTATCCCCGACATGGAGCGGGAAAAGCGGGCCGGGATGGCTCGCGATACGGTCGGCAAAGGGCGAATAGACGGCCCCGGGCATGGCCTCGGCCTCAGGCGCGATTCCAGGAAGCGACCGACCGGCCTGTGGCATATCCGGAAGCGCGGGTGGCCCGGATGTTGGCCCGGATGTTAAAGACGCGGCATCCGCGCGGGACGCAGTCATCCGGCTATGGGAGAAGGATCAGCAGCAGCGAGCGCTTCGATGAGGGCGCCGTACCCCTCGCGATAGGTCGGGTACAGGAAGCGGTAGCCGCTCTCCCGAGCTCTCTCGTTTGTACACCGCTTGCTCCCGACACTTCGGCGCGAGGGCGCGGGCGCGGCACCTTCTTCCAGTTCTTCGGGGGGCGCAGGCGGGGGGGCACCGGTCTCTTTCGCGAGCCAGGTGAAGAGTTCGGCTTCTTCTGCGGAGCGATCATCCACCCCTAGATAAAGCGGATGCGGATCGCGGTGGAATAGAAGGTGCCGAATTAGCCCCGCGGCATCGTCACGATGAATCCGATTCGTGAAGTGCTCGGTCCCTCGGAGCCGGAGTGCTCCCTCGCTAGCTCGACGGATCAAACTCGTTCGGTCCGGGCCGTAGATTCCGCCAAGACGAATAGCGACGCTTCGAATTCCACTCGCCGCCAACAAGCCTTCCGAGGCGAGCATCGTTTCCCCGCGAAACTGAGTCGGGTGGGTCGGTGAGTCTTCGTTGATGGGCTCGCCCCGACGCTGTCCATACACCGAGGTGCTCGAGGTCATGATGATTCGGCGCGGACGCTGGCCCTCGTCGAGCAGCCACTGCAGAAACCCGGCAAGGCCGTCGAGATAGGCCTGGCGATAGGCTTTCTCCGTCCCCTCGTCGGCTCCAACCGCAAAGACCGCGTATTCGACGCGCGGCGGGGCAGGACCGAGGGCGCTCGGCGTCGCGACGTTGCCGCGGATCCCACGAACGCCGGGTGCGAGGGCACTTATATCTCGGCGAATACCGAAGACTTCATGCCCCTCTGCCAACAACATCTCTGCGAGTCGATTGCCGACGTAACCACAGCCTGCGATCACCACTTGTGCCATGGCGGGCAGCATGCCGCAGATCGCTATGTTCGTGCCATGCGAAGACCTCGAATCGGGATCCCGACCTGCCTCGACGAGCGCGGGCGATGGCGTCCGGGCCGCGACTATTCCTATATAGACCGCCTATACGCCGACTCGATCGACGAAGCGGGAGGCCTACCCATCCAATTGCCGATTCAGTCGGCCCCCGCAGAGGCCGTCGCGCTGCTTGATGGCTTGCTCCTACCCGGCGGCGACGATTTCCCGAGCGACCGAGCTTTGCCTGACAACGTCACGCTCGATCTCGTCCCAGACACGCAGCTCGCCTTCGACCGAGCGCTCCTTGGGGCAGCGACCGAACTCCGCCTCCCAACTTTGGGCATCTGTTATGGGATGCAGCTCATCGCCCAAGCGCGCGGAGGCGTTCTGGAGCCCCACCTCCCAAGCGCGAATTTGACGGCCGACGAGCACCGTATCCCGGAGACCGACAGGCATGAAATCACGGTCGAATCAGGCTCTGCGCTAGAAGCTTTGATCGGAACGGGTGCAAAAATGGTCAATAGCCTCCACCATCAGGCCGTCCGCGCGCCTGGCCCCGATCATAGGGTCGTCGCGCGTAGCCCCGACGGCGTGATCGAAGCGATCGAGTGCGTCGTCGGGTCTTCGCGAGATCGTGCAGGACGATGGGAGATCGGTGTGCAGTGGCATCCAGAAAAAATGGACGAGGCGAGTAGCCAGAACCTCTTCCAAGGTTTTGTGCGCGCCTGCACCGAGCGCATGGCTGACCGCGACGCCACGAAACCTACTCAACGAGAGGCCGACTGAATGTTGTGGGCGCTCTCTCTCGCATTCTGGGGATTCGTTGCCCTCTCGTCCCTCGTGCTCTTCCCGCTCGCGGTCCTAGTCTTTTCTGTCACCGCGCCCTTCGATCGCCGACGCGCTCTGCTCCATCGCTTCACTTGCTTCTGGGCCTCGCTCTACACTTTCCTGAATCCGGCTTGGCCAGTGAAAATTTACGGCCGCGAACGACTTCACGAATCCAGCCCGACCGTGATCGTCGCAAATCATCTCTCGCTGCTGGATATCCTGGTGATGTTCCGATTGCAGAGCCACTTCAAGTGGGTCTCGAAGCAGGAAAATTTCAATATTCCGGTCATCGGCTGGAACATGAAACTCTGCGGATATATCCCGCTTCGGCGCGGCACCATGGCGAGCATCGCCTCGATGATGCGGCTGTGTAACGAAGCACTCACCGGCGGCAGCTCGATCGTGATGTTCCCGGAAGGCACTCGCTCCTCAACCGGCCGACTCAGGTCCTTCAAGCCTGGCGCCTTCGATATCGCCAAACTCAATGGAGTACCGATTCAACCCATCGTGCTCCGTGGCACTGGCGACGCTCTGCCTAAGAGCGGTTTCGTACTACAGGGCCGCCATCCCATCTCGATCGAAATTCTCGATCCGATCCCTCCTTCAGAAGTAGAAAAATATGAGGCGGAAGAGATGATGGCGCGAG
Organism: Myxococcota bacterium; assembly: GCA_041440805.1. GTDB lineage: Bacteria > Myxococcota_A > UBA9160 > UBA9160 > UBA4427 > UBA4427. The sequence continues at coordinate 31,033 of JASDVF010000014.1, forward strand.
TGCGCGACTCAATCGCGGAACACCTCGCGGGGCCTCCAAAGGGCTAAACGCAGTCAGTCGTCAAGAAGCGCGTGGCGGATCAACTTGCCTGTCGGCGTTCGCGGCAAGACGACGCTCTGATTAAACGTAGTTGGGCATTTGTAGGACGCGAGCCGTGTCTGACAAAATTCAGCCATCTCCTCGACATCGAGTGAAGCGCCTTCCCGCAGGACCAAGAAAGCTACAGGCCTAGCACCGAACTTTTCGTCAGGGACGCCGCAAACACCTGCCTCGATCACATCCTCGTGATCATCGAGAACCGATTCGATCTCTGCGGGATAGACGTTTTCCCCGCCCGACAGAATCAAGTCCGATCTCCGGTCCAACACGCGCAGCCTGCCCGCGTCATCGAGTACCCCGACATCCCCCGTGCGCAGCCAGCCCTCGGCAAGCGTCGTCTCTGTTGCTTGCGGGTCATCTAGGTATCCCGTCATCACAATCGGCCCCGATACTTCGATCGTCCCTTCGGTTCCGACCGAAACGGAGTCGCCCGCATCGTCAACGATTCGAAGAGACACCCCCGCGAGTGGCTCGAGGCCTGCAGAAAGGGAATCCCCCTCTTCAAGCATGCCCGGAGGCCGGGTCGCCACTTGAGAAGTCGCCTCAGTGAGTCCGTACGTCGGAGCGAGCGGATAACCGAGTTCAAGGCCCCACTGCAGCAATGATTCGCTCGCCGGGCCACCGCCTAGCAAGACAAGGCGAAGCGTTCCGGGAGCCGATCGATCCCCTCGTGTTTCGATCACCCGCGCAAGCATCGTCGCCACAAAACTCACGCAACTAATTCCGTCGTCGTCGATCGCGCGAGCAACATCGTCCGCATCGAATCGCTCATGCAAGACAACAGTCGCTCCCGCGAGGGCGGCGCGAATCAAAATCGACAGTCCGCCTATATGAAAGAGCGGCATGCATAACAACCAACGATCGTCGACCTCGCTGCCAAGAAGCGAAGCCGAACCGTCGGCGCTCGCCATCAACTGGCTGAAGCCGATCACGACGCCCTTCGGCGTGCCGCTCGTCCCTGAAGTCCGCAAGACCAGCGCCGCGCGTTCCGCCCGCCTTCGCAGCCGACGATCGGCCCACTCCCGATCTTGCCCGTGAGGCCCTGCCTCTAGTTCCCGGATCGCCCCCCGCGACTCCGCCTGGCCGGGCAGAGCGAGTAAGCGACATCCGGCACCTTTCGCCAAACGCCTATCGCGCGCGCCTGAATCCGCCTCGGCACGACCCTCCACAACGAGTGCTCTCGCACCACTCGCCGTGAGGGCCAGCAAAAGTTCTCGTTCGCTCAAACGCGCGTTCAATGGCAGGAGAACAATCCCCGCCGACAACATCCCGTGAAACAGAGCGACCCCTTCCACCGAAGGCGGCGCCAACACCGCACATAAGTCGCCTTCGTGAAGCCCTAGCGAAGCGAGGTCTTCCTGCGCCGTCCGAGCCATCACGGATAACTGAGCGTAGTCAACGCGGCGGTCCCCAAATTCGAGCGCCACTTCGCAAGCACCGTGGGCCTCGATCGTTCGGAGCCATTCGTCGCGAGCCTGATTCTTCGCGTTCACGAAGAAAGCTCCAGATCAGCGCCCACAGACGTGTCCTCCGGAATTTCGGGCACAAAGCCCAAGCCCGGATCCCCTCGCAGCTTGATCTTCCCCCCGATCTTCCCCCCTGACGCCACGGCGAATTCTTGCCCCAGGTCCGCATCGAGCCAGTCCGCCGTTCCGAGGCCGTGCACTTCACCCACTCCTTCGCTCGATTGCAATCCGGCGGCGAGAGCCACGGCCGCTCCCCGGCTGACCGCCCCATCCATAAGCGTCGACCAAACTAGGCGGACCCCACTCTCGCGCGCTAGCCGAGCTATTTCGATCGATCGATCGAGTCCGCCTAACGCGGCGGTCTTCACCACCCACACCGAGGCGGCCTCCGCGTTAAAGCAAGCGTCAAAGCCCGCTCCCTGAAGCGACTCATCGGCAGCGACATCAACAACACCTTGGTCCCTAAGGCGCTTGAGTCCCACAAGATCCCCTCGACGGACCGGCTGCTCAACGAAATCGACACCAAAGGAAGCGAGGCGCTCGAACGCCTGCTCGGCCGCATCAAGGGTCCAACCTTCATTCGCATCAAGCCTTATGCAAGCCTCCGCGCCGACGGTGGAACGAAGGGCTCCCACGCGTTCGAGATCCCAAGTGAGATCCGGGCCATGACCAGACACTCGCTCCATCGCGACTTTCAGCTTGAATGCAGAGCACCCTTCGCCCATCGCGCGCTCCGCGTCCTCCGCCACCTCCGCCGGTGAATCCCCAGCCACAAGCGCCTGCGTTCGTACCTGATCTGGCGGAGCACCCGAGAGACCCGCTCGATCTCGAATCCATGCGGCCAGCGTCTTTCCTTCTCGGCGGGCCCGCAAATCGAAAAACGCTGCCTCGCGCGCGAATTCGGCGCAGGGAGTCCCCGTCGGTTGGAAACCGGGCTGAAATTGACGTTGGGGTTGAGCTTGAGATTCGGGGTGAGAGTCCAATACGACCGCCGAGAACGCTTTCGTTAGGTCAGCTCTGAACGATGCCTCCAAGGCCTGTCGGCACTTCGCGAGTTCTTCGGTGCCGAAGGAGGGAAGTGGCGTTGCCTCGCCGAATCCCCGCAACCCCGCCTCGTCCTCGACTTCGACAAGGAACCCATCCCTGCGCTCGATTCGCCCGTGCGCCGTTCGCATTACCTGGCGCAACGGAAGAGAGAATCCCTGGATTTTGACCCGGCGAAGCGTCACCCGACGAGCCCCGTTTCCATCCCGGATGCCAGGCCAAGTGCGAGAAGAAGCGAGTACAGAAAACCAAGCTGTGCCGTTCCGGCCAGAGCCGCATTCAACGCAGGACCTTCTTCCGTCTGCGAAATCACTCCGTATATGCGAACGGCCCGTGGCAGGCTGGCCATCGGAATCAACACCCAAGGTGACATGCCTAAGACCAGCCAAAGCGCGACCGGCACGAGATAGGCGCCACCCACAAGGGCCAGCCATTCAAAGCGCGCGCCGCTGCGTCCGAACCGAACGGCAAGGGTTCTTTTTCCTGCGACCGTATCGGTGTCGATGTCGCGCAAGTTATTCACGACGAGAATCGCGGTCGCCAGGGTGCCCACCGGAACCGCGCAAATCCAAGCGAGTGAGGGAAGCGAACCCGTTTGCACGAAGGTCGTGCCGACCACTGCAACGAGTCCGAAGAAGAGAAAGACCGCGACGTCGCCCAGGCCGTGATAGCCAAGGGGATAGGGTCCACCGGTATACGCGATCGCGGCGAGGATCGACACAAACCCGACGGCCAGAATGGCCGGGCCAGCGACTGAGCTCAGATAGAGCCCTGCCAAAGTCGCTAACGCAAAAACGACGCCCATCCCCGCCTTCAGCTGAGCCGGGCTCAGTAGGCCGAGAACCGCGGCGCGCGGAGGACCGATCCGGTCTTCGGTGTCCGCCCCCTTTTCGAAGTCAAAGACATCGTTCGCGAAATTCGATCCGATTTGCAGAAATAGTGCCCCCAAACCGGCCGCGATCGCCGGACCGACCTGCAACGCACCTTCGACGTGTGCGACGGCCGTCCCGACTAACACAGGGCCGATCGAAACCGGCAACGTCTGTGGCCGAATAGCCATCCGCCACGCAGCAATACTTCCGGGCTCCACCTGATTCACATCACTCATCCCGCTCGTCCTCCTGAACGTCGCCGCCGGGTTGCGCACATCCCGCGCGCGCCAAAAAATCTTTGACCAAAACCGCGAAGGCCTCGGGTTGTTCGAGATGAGCTGCATGCCCAGACTCCGAAACGATCGCCGTTCGGGCATCGAAGCACCCCTCTTCAAGGATGGCTGCGATGCCTTGGAATTTCTCGTCCTCGTCACCCACGACGAGTTGGATGGGTCCCTCATATCGCCGAAGGCGATCGAAGACCGGCGTTTGCGCGCCCGAGCCCATTCCTCGCAGAGAATTGGCGAGCCCACTCGGGCTATTTCTCATCCGTTCCGCACGCGCGCGCCCAAGTGCATTCGCCCCCAGTCGCTTCTGGCTCGCAAAAAGAGGAATCGACATCCAATGATCCACGAAGGCCTCGAGGCCCTCTTGCGCGATTCGATTCGCGAGCGCTTCATCCGCCGCGATCCGTTCGCGCCGGGCCGCAGCATCCGCGATCCCTGCTGTCGCGCCGACGAGCGTTAGGCTGGTAAAGCAGTCTGGCTTCGCAAGCGCCGCGGACAATGCCGTCCTGCCCCCCATCGAATAGCCGATCAAATGTGGACGACGCAGATCCAGGGCACCGACCGCCGCAAGAACCTGCTGCACGCACGCGTCCATCGAATAGCACCCGACGTCCTCTGGAGCGTCGCTCTCGCCGTGCCCCACAAGCTCTAACCGAACGACGAAATAGTCATCCAATAACGGCCCGGCCACGCCCTCCATACTTTCGGCGGACCCCGTAAACCCGTGCAAAATCAAAACCGCCTGACGCCCGTCGCGTGATCCATCACAGGCCGCGTGTAGGCGAACGCCACACACGTCAATGAATCGCGACTCGGTCGGCTGCGCCACTAGGACATCACTTCCGAATCGACGGCGCCAAGCGCACTGCTCGTGGCGGCCCTGAATCGACGCTCATTTTCCGTGGCATCGACCGGCACCCGAACGATCGAGACTCCGGGGCTCGCAATCCCGGAAGCAATCGCTGTCTCGAGTTCGTCGGTATTCGTCGCGAGCGTGTCTTCGAGCCCAACGAGCGCCGCGACTCCGGCAAGGTCTAGCCCATGAGGCGTATGAAAGAGTTCCTGAAAGGCCACTTCCTCGCTCTGCTGCGCCACGGGAAGCATCGAGAAAATCCCCCCGCCATTATCGTCGAGCACCACGATCGTGAGCGGAATCGTTTCTCGACGCGCCAACAACAGCCCGCTCAGATCGTGCAAAAAGGCGAGATCTCCCGTCATCAAAACAGTCGGAACCCCCGTCGCCGCAGCCACACCGAGTGCCGTCGAAGTGATTCCGTCAATCCCGCTCGCCCCGCGACTACAGAAGACGCGAACAGAAGACTCTCGCTTCGCGAATCCGAGGTCAAGCAATCGGATCGACATGCTATTCGAGACGAAGAGCTGCCCATCGACGGGAATACTGCGCGCAATGACTGTCGCGACCGAGAGACCGCAGAAGCCATGCGTCGACATCGCCGCATCATCGAGCGCGCTCCTTGCCACCGCGTTATTCGACTCGAAGGCATCTCGCCAAGCGGATTCCCGGCTTGGCCCGGGTCCGTTAACGGCGGACAAGTCGGCCGCAGCTCCGGACAGTAAACCTGCGGCGCCACCCCGAACCACTCGTGTCGCGAGACGTGAAGGCTCTCCCCACTGGCCCCCTTCATCGAGCCACCAAACGTGTTGCGGCTCGGCCGCTTCGATCCAGAGCCGCTGGGGTTTTGAAACCGAGGGCTCACCCAATCGCACAACGACCTCCGGACGATATCGTTCGCTGAACCGTCCCGGCCGAGTCAGGATATCTGCGGCATCTAGCAACAGTGAACTTTGCGACCCGTCCCCGGCGCGAAGATTCGAAGCCGGATCGCATAACACTGGCCAACCGGAAGCCTCAGCGAACCCGACGATCGCATCTCGAAGCCCAGGCGAAGGCTGCATGGGGCCTACGCTGATCACGCCTCGTTCGTTGTTCCGGGCCAGAGCGGCCAGTTCCGAAACGTCCTCGCCCCGCGGTATTTCTCTCGCATGGGTAAACTCCGGCGCGACGCGCGAGCCCTGTACCGAGGTAAGGATCTCAGACAATTTCCCCACCGGCGGCGGGAGCGGCTCCCGGAGCGGCCAATTGAGATGAACCGCGCCGGAAGGCTTACCGACTGCTTCTTCGACAGCGCGCGCCGCTACTTGATTGGCGAAACGAAGTGCATCCTCCCCGGCTTCGGGAACCGGAAGCTCGCTCGCCCAACGCGCGTACCCACCGAAGAGTCCGACCTGGTCGATCGTCTGGCCGGCACCCCAATCCCTAAGCTCCGCCGGACGATCCGTCGTTGCGACGATCATGGGCACCCTCGAATAGTAGGCCTCCACGACAGCCGGCAGGTAATTGGCTGCCGCGGTTCCGGAGGTGCATACGAGCACGGCGGGGCGACCGCTTGCCTTCGCGAGACCGAGCGCAAAGAAGCCAGCCGCACGTTCATCGAGCTCGATCCAAGTACGCAGTCCCGGTGTGTGACGGGCTGTGATCGACAGCGGCGTCGAACGAGAGCCCGGCGAAATCACAACATGAGCCACTCCAGACAAACGGAGAGATTCAAAAAAAGTGCCTGTAAACCGGTAGACCGCTTCCGGATCCGCCACGAATGCGCCCACGCCTAAATCTCCGTAAGAGGCGCGAGTAGAGCTCGAAGCTTGATCCGGGTCTCTCGAAGCTCTTCGTCGGCAACCGATCCTTCGACAAGACCTGCTCCGGCGAATAACAACCCTCTACTCGCCCCCGCCCGATTCTGTCCGTCCAATCGGTTGCGGATCAGGCCCGATCGCAACGCGACGCGAAAATCTCCACCCCCCTCAATGTCGAGCCAACCGACCGGCGCCGCATACCATCCGCGGTCAAGGCCTTCATGCTGCCGAAGCCAAGCCCCCGCTTCACGCCGCGGCACACCGCCCACCGCAGGGGTAGGATGAAGATCAGAAATGAGCTGCAGGACATCGACAGTGCCGTCGCTGTCCCCGTCACTTGCTGACATCGCTCTCAGTTCACCCGAGATCGGGGTCTCAAGATGCTGGATGCCGAAGAGCGCGCGAAGCGAAGGCGACTCGGGCACGGTCAGTGTCTCGCACCTCGCCGCCAACACGTCTCGAATGGCGTCGACGACAAGCGCGTGCTCGTTGCGCTCTTTGTCGCTTGAAAGCAGTGCCCGACCAAATTCGCGATCTTCTTCCGGGTTGCGACCACGCGGGGCCGACCCGGCAAGCGCGGCCGTCTGGACTGCGCGTCCGCGCTTCCTAACAAGAGTCTCCGGAGTCGCTGCTAGGAAAGTGTCGTCCCCTCGCCCCACCGCAATCAAAGTGCAGGTCGGGTAAAGCAAACGAAGCCGCGCCAAAAATTCGGGGACATCGAAATCGCCGTCATGATCCACTGAAAGTGCACGGGCGAGCACGACCTTAGTCAGCTGCTGCGAACCAATCGCTTCCAAGGCGGCCTCGACCTGCGCGCGGAAAATCGCATGGGGACGATCCGCTTTGACTCTGAATTCAGGGCCGTCCCCCCACAACCCTGCCAACTCGTCGCTCGAAGCGATTTCGACAGGCTCCTCAGGAGCATCTTCGCAGAGCGCCTCGAACTCGAGCGAACGTGAGACTAACTCCGCTTCGACGCTGTCCGCGGTTGCCCCCGGTTCGATCCGGGTGAAAGAGACAAATCCGCTCCCGTCGGCGCGGTCTTCAAGAACCATATTGGGCAACACGAAGCGCGCGGCCGGAAAAGCTTTCCAATCCTCGGCGCCCCGGGACTCTTCTTCGAAGCCAAAGCCCCCAAAAAAGGTCGGCGCATCATTCGGACGCGACTGCCCAATCCAATCGATTCGTTCCCGCACCGATGTTGCCCAGCCACGAATATCCTCGAAGCGTCCAGGTCCTGCACTCTCGGTCTCGTCAGCGATACCGAATGCCAGCGCCTGCGAGTCGACCGCGCCGCAATGCCAGAGGAAGCGGTCCCGACTCTTCGTTCTCGCATAACATTCTACGACATCCGGAATCGGCGTCGAAACAACTCGCGCAACCCACCGAGTCCGCGCTTCCTCCCGACTCATGCGAACCGCACGTTCGAGGCCTGCACGTTCCTCCGGAGTCAAAGCCCCAAAACTGGACCGATCACTCTCCTTCACGAATTCGTTTCACACGCCGGCATGAGGGGACCGCGAACACCCGTCAGGATTTGTGCGGATCCCAGAAAGAGACTCTCACGATCGATCTCTAAGAAACCAGCGCCGCTGAGCATTTCACGCAGCACGTCTGGCGGAGGCAGATAGGCCGTCGATTGAGGAAGGTACGCGTAGGCCTTTCGGTCCGAGACCAGTCCGCCCACGAGCGGAACGATTCGATCAAAGTAGAGGGAGTGAGCCAGGCGAATCGGTCCCCAGGCCGGACGATCGACATCGATCAAAGCGGCACGCCCACCCGGTTTCAGAATCCGAGCGATCTCATGCAGGACTGAGTCGAGCGTCACGAAATTACGAAGCGCGAAGCCACAGGTCACGACATCCACCGAAGCCGTTTGAAACGGAAGCCATTCACCATCTCCCTGAACGGCGGTATGGGTGAGCCCCCGCCCCTGTCCCTGCTTCAACATTTGCAAGGCGAAGTCGACACCCACAACGCGTGCGCCGCGACTTTCTACGAGTTCGCAAAAATCGCCGGTGCCACATGCGAGATCGACGACCGAATCTCCCTCGCCCACATCGATCTTATCGAGTGCGCGCCGGCGCCACCTTTGGTCCATGCCCATAGACATCACTCGATTAAGCGCGTCGTAGCGCGGGGCTATGCGGTCGAACATGTCTTGCACACGAACGCGCTTCTCTTCACCAGTCGGTAGATCACCTAACGCCACTGAACCTCCAATCGGGCAGTCTTAGTTGCTTCGAGCGCCGCTTCGAGCGCACTCTCTTCTCCGCGGCCCCGCAGACGCGCGAGCGCCCGAGCCACGACAGTTCTTTGAAAATGAAGTGCGACGATTTGCGTCGCCTGGGGCAAGAGCTGCTCGAAAACGAGACGTACGCTTTCGTCGTCTTTGCCTCGAGGCTTACGGACATGATCATCGAAAAGATCGATCGCCTGCTCCGCCAACGCATCAACGTTCGCTGCATGCTGCGCGGCGAGTTCCAAAAGTCGATCGAGCGGCATCCCCATCCCGAGAATTTCAAGCGCGCCGGCCACCATCTCAAGGTCAGACCGCGGGAAGCGCTCCTCGCCGCGAATCTCAATCGGCGCGATCAGTCCCGCGTGGACGACGGCACTCACCAAGGCCTCGGGCACTCCGGTCTCCTCGGCCAACTCGGCGAGAGTGAGCGTTCCCTCCCCGACACTTCGAGCGGCCAGCGCTTCGAGTAGATCCGAGTCCTGGCGACGAG
>JASDVF010000015.1:0-39467 GCA_041440805.1 Myxococcota bacterium
CCGGTTGGTGCAAAAGAGGCTGTCGACGGCGAGACGAGTTGAATCCGACGCGTCGTTCCTGCAGGCCCAGTCGCCGCAACGTCAAATCCCGTTGCGGAGCGGATCGTATGGTAGTCGCCAGTCATGTCAGTGATCCGAACCATGCCGGTCGTCCACGCGAAAAGCGCGGCGCGATACTCCACCGCCGACGTGATCGCCGGGCACGGTGCAGGAAGGCCTGTGACACAATTTAGAGTCGTTAATGGCCCCAGCATAACAGTCCCCGCCGGAGTGACCGTATTGCCACCGCCAAAAGTGCGGATCACGCCGTGTTGATTCTGCGTTGAACCGCCGGGTGTGCGTGCAGCGAAAGTCTTATCGCTCCAGTGGAGCAAGAGGCTCGCCGGATTCGTCGAAACGAATCCAAAGGTTGGAACGGAGATGCCCGTCGTGCCGTCATCACCAATCGGCAATGGATCGAAGTTGATTTGACCGTTCTTATAGAGAAGAGACCCAAAACTTCCTGGCACCGGCATCGTCCCCGCGGTGCCAACTTCCAAGATGCCAAAGTTGACATTGCGACGGGTCTGGATGGGAGCGCCCCCGCCGAAATGATTGGCTCCTTTCGTCAGCGTGACGGCACCCTGCCTCGCGATTTAGAGTGGTACAGACCCCGTTAATGTGGAGCCGGGATACGCAATGCCACCGCCCGCAGAGAGCCGATAGGTTTCCGTCGGCGTGGCGGGGGACGCTAGGACTGAGATCATCGAAGTGTATGAACCGAGATTGGACGGCCAGTGCACCTCGGTACTAATCGTGCGGCTCCGCAACACGCCCTGAGGAGCGTTTTCGAGTTCCGAACGACAAGAGCCTAACGTGCGCACCTCTGCGCCACCGAGCCCTGCGCCGACCGCATTGAATACCAAGTCCGCCCAGGGGCCCCCTCCCTGGCGAGGCGAAGTGAGATGTCACGGCCCATTCCCGGGCCGATCCCCGATACGATTGCAGTTCGCCCTTCCAACAACATCGACTTCCTCCTTCATCCGTGAGTCCAGATGCACTCGAGTCGCTCAGATGCAGACACCGCCGAGGGTGTTCGCTGCGGAGCCGGCATACTGCTGCTCCTATCTTATCAATTGATGCGCGGACTGGGCATGGAAGAAGGCGTGGGTCCGGGTTCCTCCGCCTCGGCGATGCCCCGGCGTAGGGTGGTACTGGAGATCAGATAGAAGACGCCGGCGAGGAGCGCGCTCACGCCGATGACCGAGAGCAGCGCGTAGCGGATTCCTTCTTCTCCGTAGTCTGGGCGAAGCGTGTCGGAAAGGCGTCCGACGAGCCACGGACCCAGGCCGCCGCCGATCGTGTTCACGATCAGGAGCTGAATTGCGACGGACATCGCCCGCATCCTCGGCTTGGCGAGGAATTGGTTCATCGCGTGAAGCGGGCCGTTGTAGGCGCCGACGAACAAGATGAAGATGAGGTAGGCCCAGAGAGTCGCGGAGGCCGAATCGGCCAGCAAGTACAGCCCGGCGGCCGGTGCTGCAAGGAATGCGGCCAGCGCGGCAACCCATCCATACCACCGCGCATCGCGGCGGCCTAACCGATCGGCGAGCATTCCACCGGCGAGCGTCCCGACCGCTCCACCGACTCCCGACACCAATCCGAGTCCGAGACCCACTTCGGACAGCGACATGTGATGCACACGCCCAAGGAACGTCGGCGTCCAAATTACGGCGGAGTACGCGGCCAGCGAATGAAACGACGCCGCAATCATCAGTGTGACGAAGGCGGGCTTGCTTCCTAAGTAGCGGAGTACGTCGACGGCGGATTCGGTTTCTACGGGCGTGGCGCGCGGTGGTTCTCGGACGGTGGAGCCGACTAACAGCGCGAGCGCGAGTCCCGGAAGCCCTACGGCGACGAATGTCCAGCGCCAACCGAAAGCTTCTCCAATTAAGCCGGCGGCGAAGTAACCGAACATGATGCCGGCATACACGCCCATGCTGTAGATCGAGAGTGCCGTGGCACGTCGTGAGGGCTCGAAATAGTCGGAGATGAGGGAATGGGAGGGCGGGGCGCCCGCGGCTTCGCCAATCCCGACGCCCATCCGAAGAATCACGAGCTGCCAGAATGACTGCGCGAGCCCGGTCAATGCGGTCATCGCGCTCCAGACGGCCACTCCGACGGCGATCACCGTCCGACGTGTCGTGCGATCAGCGAGCCGTGCAAGAGGAATTCCAAAAAGGGAATGAACGATCACGAACGCAAGCCCGGTCAGAACCCCCATCCATTCATCGGAGGCGCCAAACTCCTCCTGGATCGGACGGATGAGTACGCTGAGAATATGCCGGTCGACATAGTTGAAGAGATTGACGAGGCCGAGCACAAAGAGCACGTAGTAGGGATACGTGGACCGGGGGCTCTCGAGATTGCCGTCGGTTTTGGTTGGATTCGTCTGCATCGGATTGAAGAAACGGTATCGCATTCGTTTCCGCATGTGCGATACGCGCCCGGAATCATTATGTCGGTCTTTTTAGGGGCCCGTGTTATGCAATTGCGCAGGGGGGTTGCTCGAATGCGCCCAGGCGGCTGCCCTGCAGATATGCGAGAGTTCTTGAAGATGTTGCCCTGGAGCGCTCGGGCGAGCCCCGTCCAAGGCGACGCCGATCGGAAGTGAGGTCCAAATCGATGATCGCCGAATCCGTGGAAGCGCTCGAGGCCGAGATCCTTCGTCATGCTCTACGCGTCGCCGCGGAGGAGGCCAGCATCGTCGTTGTGAAGTCGGCTCATTCGGCGATGATCGTTGAAGGCGCCGATGCCTGTGCCGGAATTCTCGATCGACAGGCTCGGCTCGTTGCGCTTTCGACGGCTACGAACTTGATGCACGCCGCGAGTTTGCGGTGTTCGCTCCCGGCGATCCTTGAGGACTATCCGGAAGAATCGATGCAGCCCGGCGACGTTTTCGTGATGAACGATTGCTTTCGCGGCGGCATTCACGCGAATGACCTGCTTGTTTTTCGCCCGGTGTGGACCGAGGGTCGCCTCAGTTTCTTTACGGGGACACTGATTCATGTCGCTGATCTAGGCGGCTCCTCGGCGGGCGGCATCGTACCGGGAGCGACCGACGTCTTCGCCGAAGGGCTTCAACTTCCGCCCGTGCGTCTCTACCACGCTGGAGTACGGGTCGAGGAGGTCCATAGAATCCTCGCACTCAATAGCCGGACACCGGCCCGTGTATTAGGCGACGTCGGGGCGCTGGTGGCTGGAGTGCACGTCGCGGCGCAACGAATCGAAGCTCTGTCGGAAGAGTATGGACCCGAGCGTCTGGAGCGGGGCATCGAGGGCTATATCCAGGGTGTCGAACAGCGAATGCGCGATGAACTGGCCCAGATCGCTCCGGGTGTCTACCGCGGAAGCTATGTCATCGACGACGATGGTTTGGATCTGGATCGCTCGCCCGTGGTCCGCGTCGAAGCCACGGTCGGTGGCGGAGATTGTCCGATCCGTCTCGACTTTTCAGACACCGACGATCAAGCGAAGGGAGCCATCAATGCCGGGACATCGCAGGCATTGACCGGGGCCCTCTACGCGGTTCGGTGTTTCGTCGACCCTTCGATTCCCATGAACGAGGGCTGCTTCATCCCAGTCGAAGTGGTTTTTCGATCGGGGTCTCTGTTGAACCCGACGCCACCGGCTGCCTGCGGCGGTCGGGTGGTTGCCGTCACGGCTGTATGTGAGGCTGTAGTGCAGGCGCTGTCGAGGGCACGCCCTGATCACGCGACGGCGACCGGTTCAGTCATACATCCCTTTACCCTCGCTGCGAAAGCCGGCGTGATCCACGACGGCAAGCCGACCGTCGTTCGCGAATTGCATGTGGGGGGTCGGGGCAGCTTTGGGGGGCGTCGTGCGGGAACCGGAATGCCGATTAAGACCCCGACGATCGATCTGGCGGAAGTCGGGGCAGGGGGTGGCTCGATCGCCTGGCTCGATCCAGAGGGGATCGGGATGCAGGCGGCGGACCTGACCGCTGAACACGGACTAACCCATCTCGTGAGTGCCGATCGACTTCGAGCCGAGGAGGCCGAGGCAATCTTTAGGCGCGTCGAGCTGATTGCTCGTGAGAAGATGGGACTGAGCGAAAGTCAGCGAGAGAGCGAAAGTGGCGTGGTGGTGGAGCGCTCGATCGATGCTCGATTCGTTGGACAAGCGCATGAGCTCTCGATTCAACTCGCGAACATGGCCGAGCTGGAAAAGACGCCCGACGTCTTTCGTGCCCGGTACCGAGAACTCTATGGCGTCGAGAGTCCTGGCGAAGTCGAGTACGCGGCGTTTCGCGTTCGGCTGCGCATCGGTGTGGATCGTCCGCGTCTGGTTGAGGTGAGGGGGGAGGCACAAGCTCCGCCTGAGCAGACTATGCGACCCGCTTGGTTTGGCCCGGATGAGGCTGTGGCCACGAGGTCGCTCACGCGCGAGGAACTCGCGGTGGCTCGCTCGGTCGACGGCCCGCCATCATCGAGGGGCCTGTGGATACCCTGGTCGTTCCGCCCGGCTGGTAGGCCACGCTGGACAATGCGGGTGGGATTTTGGTGGAACTCGTGGGCGCGTAATTTCGATTGTGGACCCTGTGTGGGTTCGAGGCTTTCATGATCCAGCTGAGATGCGATGTTATGCGCAATTGGCCTTGGAATCGGGTATACGCCCCTCGATGAACTGGAGCAGCTCTCGCTGCTTGCGGAGGATCGGATGTTGGAGTCTTCGATCGATCTATTCGATCACGAGCAGACACAGAATATGGGCGCCACCCTCGCGCGTTGGCGGCGAGACTCACCCGTCGTGCGGCTACCGGATGGGCGCGTCTATTTGACGACGATGGCGGACTGTTGGACCGTGCTGCGCGACCCGAGGGCCTTCGCAAATGGCAACGGATTCAAAGCCGTCGAGATGCCCGACGAAGAGCGGATGCTCGGGGAGATGGATCCGCCGCGTCATCCCGCGATGCGCAGAGTCATGCGACAGTCGTTCGAGAAAAATTCCATAGAGGCCGAGCGGCCGTTTGCGGCGCGTGAGGCGCGGCGCATGCTCGACACGTGGAGGGCCGGAGACAAGGCCGAGCTGATCTCGCAGTTTACCGATCGCATCAGCAACTTGTTGAGTTTTCAGCTCGTGGGCTTCCCGCTCGAAGACACGGACCGGATCGTGGCCTGGACGCGCGAGCTTCTCCACAGCGATTGGCCGGCGCATAACCGGACCGCGCGCGGTCAAGGTCTCGCTGGCGCCTTTCCCGAATTCGCGGCCTATCTCGACGGACTGGTTGAGACACATCGGCACTCGGAGGGAACGAACAGCTTCATCGCCCGTCTCGCACGCAGCCAGGTCGCCGGTCGCTCTCTGTCGGCGACGGAGTTGCGCTCGATGACCGGGCATATCGTGCTCGGCGGAATCTCCACCACAACGAACCTGCTCGGGAATCTGCTTTATCGGTTGCTCTGCGACCCCGAGCTACACGCCTGCCTGCGTGCCGATCCACGGCTGATCCCGGCTGCGGTCGAAGAGAGCCTGCGCCTAGATCCGCCGGTGCTTTTCGTCATGCGAATCTGCAAGCGGGCGGTCGAGATGGGCGGTGTCGCGATCGAGGCGGGTGAACAGGTGCTCGTCGGGATTGCGTCGGCGAATCGGGACGAAGCGCTCTTCGATGACCCCGATGACTACCGCCTCGACCGGGGGCTCCCGCGGCACATCTCTTTCTCCGGCGGTGCGCACCACTGCATAGGCGCCGGGCTCGCGCGCCTCGTGGCACAGGAGGCGACCCGTGCGTTCGTCGAACGATTTGACGTGGGTGACGTCGCGCTCGTGCCGGGCTTCGAGTTCGAGGGCGTGCCGGTCTTTTTGGAATACGGACCGGCGCGTCTGGATGTCGAGGTGTTTTCTTGAAGAATTAGGAGTCTGAATGAATTGGATCGGCGGTGTCGAAAACGCCGCTCGATTCTCGGAGTCGAATCCATCGATTATAGTCATCCTGAACCCCGTCCATGAGGAGCTTGTTCGAATGAGCGCAATCGAAATCAAGCCGCTGACCGTCACGATTGGTGCTGAGATCCATGGCGTGGACCTGAGGGAACCGCTCGACTCAGCCGAAACCTCGCAGATTCGAAAAGCCCTGCTCGATCACCTGGTCGTATTCTTTCGCGACCAGGACATAACGCCCGCGCAACACGTGGCTTTCGGCCAACAATTTGGGGAGCTCTGTTTTCCTCCATTCATGACGGACCACGGCAACGATCCCGCAATCCTGGTTCTCGACCAGAAAGCGCCCCGCGGCGAAGGAACCGACACCTGGCACAGCGACAACACGTTCATGACGGAGCCTCCGCTCGGTTCGATCCTAAAGGCGATCGAGCTTCCCGCGCTCGGCGGCGATACGTGCTTCGCGAGCGCCTATGCGGCTTACGAGTCACTCTCGCCCGCGATCCAAAGCTTCGTAGACGGACTCACGGCAGTCCACGACCTAACGGCGACGCTCGAACGTGCAAACGCCGCTGGCCATACACAGGCAGATATCAAAGCGATCCTCAAAGAGTCTCCACCGGTAGAGCATCCCGTCGTCCGGACCCATCCTGAAACCGGGCGAAAGGCGCTCTTCGTGAACGCCAACTCGACAACGCGAATCGTCGGCCTGAGCGAGCGAGAGAATGAACTCCTACTTCCATTCTTATGCGGTCACATAGGCTCGCCGGAATTCCAATGCCGCTTCAAGTGGGCTCCGCACTCGATCGCCTTTTGGGACAACCGTGCGGCTCAACATCTCGCGGTCCCTGACTATGAAGAGCGTCGGGTCATGCATCGCGTCACCCTCGCCGGCGATCGTCCGTTCTGAACGGTTGCGAGAGACGCAAAACTCAACGATCGCAACACGAAGTCCAGGCTCGCAACCTCTCACAGAGTTGCAGAAAATCCGCAGCCCATCTGCACCTTGTGTGAACGTCTTCACAGAAGCCCCAATCCCGCCGCGCGATGTTCGGTTCTATCGAAATCGGGCCCGGCGATGCCCAGAGTCGTCGACGACCTGTCGACTGGTGCTAGGCGCATCGACCAGCGGTCGACTGGGATCCTCGCAACGGCTGTGGGGGGCAGGTGACGCTCGAGAAGGGCGAGCACACGGGCCGGTTCCCCGGTCCGGTGCTGCGCCGCGGAACACGAGGCGGGCTCGAGGTCGGACTCGGATCCTGACATCTATCGACTCGAGGCCCGCGCTTGGAACTCGAAGGCATCCGGTGTGCGGAGTGCGGATCAACGCAAGGCCAGGCCTTGCAATTGTCCCTCTTCCCGCCAGGCGGCGAGCAGCTCCGCAAATTCCGTGGGCTCGCCGATGAAGAAATTGCGGTCGAGGCTCTTCGCGTCGGGCTTGCCCTCGTTGTTGTAGTAGCTCGGCGTACACTGCTCGGCGAAGGTCGGGTCGAAGGCCTCCCCCCGCTTCGCGATCTCCGCACACCACTCGGCCTCCGCCTCCTCGCTCGCCTCGACCGTACTGGCGCCGCGGGCGAGCGTCTCGCTGATCACGTAGGCGATCTGCCGTGCCTGGATGTCCATTGAGTAGGTGAAGTTCAGCGAAAAGCCGGACTGGCTGAGACTCATGACGAAGCAGTTCGGGAAGCCGCGAACGTGGAGACCGTGGAAGGTGCGGTAGCGGTCTCGCCACTTCTCGGTGAGAGTGAGCCCGTTCCGCCCGATCGTCTCGTAGCCGGCACGGCGCGCGAATTCCGTCGCCACCTCGAAGCCCGTCGCGAAGACCAGGCAATCGAGCGGAAACTCGCGGCCGTTCGCGATGACCCCCTTCTGCGTGATTCGCGCGATCCCACGCCCCTTCGTGTCGACGAGGCTGACGTTCGGCCGGTTGAAGGTGGGCAGATATCGGTCGTGGAAGCAGGGACGCTTGCAAAACTGTCGGTACCAGGGCTTGAGCGCCTCGGCCGTGGTTGGGTCCGTTACGACGTTTGCGATGTGCGTGCGGATCTCTTCCATCTTCTCGAAGTCCATCCGTACGGCGATCCGCTCGAGCTCCTCCGGAGACAGCGAGTCCTTTCCGGTCGCCGCGATCACTTCGCGAATTCGCCGCGGGACATCGGTCCAGCGGTCTCCGACGAGGTCGGCTTCCTCGTAGCCTCCGGTCGTTAGTGTGTGGAAGTTGTCGATCCGACGCTGCTGCCAGCCCGGCGCCTGACTCTTGAGCCAGTCGAAATCCGTCGGCCGATTGTCGCGGACGTCGACGCCCGCCGGCGTGCGCTGAAAGACGTAGAGGTGCTGTGCGTTCTCACCGAGATGAGGCACGCACTGAATCGCGGAGGCACCCGTCCCTACGACACCGACCACCTTGTCATGCAAGCCGGAAAGGTCGCCGTTGGCGTCACCACCCGTGTAGGCATAGTCCCAGCGTGACGTGTGGAAAGACTTCCCCTCGAAGTCCTCTATGCCCGGGATACCGGGCAGCTTCGGCTTTTCGAGAAAACCGATGGCCATGCACACGAAGCGGGCCCGAAGCACGTCTCCTCGGTCGGTCTTCACGATCCAGCGCTCGAGTGCCTCGTCCCAGCGCACCTCGGTGACCTCCGTCCGGAAGAGCGCCCCGCGGTAAAGGTCGAATCTCCGCGCGAGGGCGCGGCAATGTTCGAAGATCTCGGCGCCCCGGCTGTACTTCTCCGTCGGGATCGTGCCGACCTCCTCGATCAGGGGGAGATAGACGTAGGATTCGACGTCGCAGGCAACGCCGGGGTAGCGGTTCCAGTACCAGGTTCCGCCGACGTCGCTGCCCTTCTCAATGATCCTGAGATCTTCCACCCCCTGCTGCCGCAGTCGAGCTCCCGTGAGCAGGCCGCCGAACCCGCCGCCGATCACCGCGACATCGATCTCCTCGACGACGGCCTCACGGTCGAGATCGCCATCCACCCACGGGTCGTGCTCGAAATGAGCGTAGTCGCCCGCGATTTCGATGTATTGCTCGATCCCGTCGTTTCGTCGACGCTTGTCGCGCTCTTCGCGGTATTTATCGCGCAAAGCATCGAGATCGATGTCTATACGCTCGCTTCCGCCGCCGTGCTCTTTGCCGCGTTCTTTTGTCATCCGTATTCCTTCGCGTGCTAAGCGAGTCGCGTTCCAGGCAACCCTCCTCAACCAACAAAGTCAGGCGGCGTAGCCATGGACCGAATTCCTAAACCACACGGTACCGAGGTAAGGCCTGTCCGTTCAGCCCCCGTAGACGCTGCCCAACGAGTAGGGCTCGAGCTGCCCGGTCGCCTCAAGCAGCGACTCGACGGTCCAGGGGTCCGGGCTGGTTGCCTCGCGTTGGACCTCGAGGGGATGGAAGAGGCCCACGCTTCCCTTCTCGATATAGAAAAACTGACCATTGAATCGCGCGCACTCGTCGTGACAGAGCGCCGAGATGAGCGCCGCCACCTGCTCGGGCGGTTGGAGCGCTGCGCGCAGCCCCTCGGCACGCCGCCGATCGTCCTCGCCGGCGTTCTCAAGCTGCTCGATCGCAGTCGAGACCTGACGCGTCTCGGTCGCCGCGGGGTTCACCGCGTTCACCGTGATTCCGTGGGGCGCGAGGTCCCGAGAGGCGACGTTCGTGAGCCCGAAGACGCCGCCCTTGCCGGCTGCATAGGCCGCACATCCGGGCACGCCGATCAGGGCTGCGCGTGAGACCAGGTTCACAACCCGACCGAAGCGTCGCTCCATCATGTGCGGGAGCGCAGCACGCAGGCAGTAGAAACTCCCGTAGACGTGGCTGCGGACGACCCGATCGAAGAAGTCGGGCTCGGTCTCCCAGATCGGAACGCTCACTGAGAGCCCCGCGTTATTCACGAGGAGGTCGAGCCCGCCGAAGTGATCGAGCGCGGTCGCAACGATGCGCTGGGCGCCTTCCCACTCCGAGACGGAATCGCGGTTGGCCACCGCCCGGCCTCCCGCGGCCTCGATCTCCTCGACCACACGCTCTGCGAGTCCCTGCTCTCCTATTTCGCCGTGGAGCGTCACGCCGAGGTCGTTCACCACGACGGCGGCGCCCCGCGCGGAGAGAGCCAGGGCCGTTGCGCGACCGATCCCGCGGCCGGCTCCGGTCACGATTGCCACGCGTCCTTCGAGGCGGTCGGTGCTATCGGGCATGTTCTCGATTTCCCTCTCTGGTTCTTCCGCAGTATGCCAGAAGTCAGCAGGACTGGAACGCGCCCGATTCCGAATACTCGGGTGAGTGTTGGATATGACCCTGGCCTGAAAAGTGGACACCCTGAGGAAGCTATTCTTCCGCAGGGAGTTTTAAATGGCCAAAAAGAGAAGTCGAAGGCGATTCATGGATGAGTTCAAATCCGAGACTGTGTGATGGATCTCTTCTCGCGGCGAATCGTGGGTTGGTCGATGGCCGATCAATTGGAGACGAGCCTTGGTCTCGATGCGCTCGGCATCGCGATCGGATACCTCGGGGTCCGCAATGGGATCCCTCTCGAATAAATCGAAGAACTCCGCGCCGAGAACGATCGGCTTGGGCAGACCGCGCCCAGGAAGGGGCAGGGTGGCCCCATCAGGGCTTAGTTGCCAGAACACCTAGCATCGGTGGTGCGGAAAGCGGGCCTTGTTTTTCCTATCCCCCGACTCTCCCGCACGTCGTACATCGCATCGAGCGTTTCTTGCATGTCGCCCCGAATTCCCTCCGCCCGGTCCATCAACAGGCTGCGCGGATACATGGGCTGCTCCGGCGATTCTTCGAACACGACCGGAGGCAGAACCTGCGCACGAATCTTCGCCGGAAAATGCGCAACGGCGCCGAGAATCGGTCCGAAGAGGACCGTGTTCAAAGTGAGCGGCATCCGTGTTCCACCCAACTCCAAGTTGAGGAGCGTCGGCGTCGTGTCCTCCGTCCCCATTAGAACAATGGGCAGGATTGGAACCCCGGCTCGCATTGCGGTTTCGACGAAACCGCCTCGACCGAATCGCTGTAGTCGGTAGCGGTCGCTCTTTGGCTTGACGGATCCCTTCGCGCCCTGCGGAAACACGGCGACCAACCGCCCCTCTTCGCGCAATGGGCGATGCGCGTTGTCCGGGTGGGCGACGACGGTCGCCTGGATATCCGCGCCCGAGTCTCTAAGTTGACCATAAAGGCATTCCATCAAACTACACACAGCGGCCTTGGTCGTTGCGTACCCGGGGCCCGTGTCCATCGTGCCGGTCGTGCCGGCACCCGAGCTCTTAGCGAGTACGTGTCCGCAGGTGCCATGCTCGATCATGCGTGGGACGAATGCCTTGATGCCGTGAAGCACGCCGAGGAAAAAGACGTCTTGGCTCGTTTCGAGTAACGTGACAGAGCTGCGTCGATCGCCGTCGAGCTGACAGGTCTGGGGATATAGCAATGTTTCGAATATGGTCTTCTCTCGACCTCTATACACCGCTCGCGGAAATTCCTGAACACGCGCGACGCATCGAGGCGATGGGCTTCGATGGAGTCATGGCGCCGGATGTAATGTCTGACGGGTTCCTCGTGGCGCAGGCGGCGATTATGGCGACGACCAAAATCCGTGTGGCAACGAGTGCGCTCGTCTGCTTTCCGCGATCACCGATGACCACGGCGGTTGCGGCCTGGAATCTTCAGGCGCTGTCGGGAGGGCGCTTCCATCTCGGGCTCGGTCCGCTCGTGCGTGGGAACATCGTCGCCAAATACAGCACGGCCTGGACGCCGCCCGCACCGCGCATGCGCGAGTACGTGCAGTCGATGCAAGCGATTTTCGATTGCTGGCAGAACGATACGCCGCTCGACTTTCGAGGCGAGTACTATCAGTTCACGCGGATGCAGGATTTCGTGAAGCCTCCTCCGATCGAGCATCCTGATATTCCGATCCACCTCGCGGGCGTCGGCCCGAACATGACCGCACTCGCCGGGGAGATCGGTGATGCGTTGATCGCGCACCCAACGAATACGTCGCCCGCCTATCTGCGTGACGTGACACGCGCACGACTCGCTGTCGGGGCCACGCGGACGGGGCGGGACCCCGCGGAGACCGCCCTGATCGCGAATCCTTTAGTCGCAGCCGGTCGCGACGAAGCAGCCGTCACTGTTATGCGTAAGCGTCATAGAGACATGATGGCCATCCTGCTATCAACGCCGAGCTACTGGCCGAGTCTCGACTACTACGGTTGGCGCGACTGCGGAGAGCGCTTGCACGGACTGGTGCGCGAGAATCGCTGGTCCGATCTGACGCCCCTGATCACCGACGAAATGGTGGACGTGATGATTCCCAGCGCGACCTGGGACCAGCTCGGCGGTCGGCTTCGCGCGCTCTACGAAGGCGTGACCGATGCGATCACGCTTGCGATTCCCGAGGACCCGGCCGACGACGAAGCCCTCGCGCGCGTCGTCGCCGAGCTTCGCGAGATTTGAAGCGAGTGGGAGCGATGCAGAAGCCTACGAGCGAGTCCCTTGCCCCCGGTGTGCTCGGGGGACTCCGCGTAGTCGAACTCGGAGAGGGAGTCGGCGGCCCTTTCTGTGCACGGCTCTTTGCGGACTATGGCGCCGATGTCCTCAAGGTCGAGCCTCGCGGAACCGGCGATGCGTCACGCGGCTGGGGACCGTTTCCGCAGGATGCCCCCGATCCCGAAAAGAGCGGGACCTTCGCCTTCCTGAATTCCGGGAAGCGCTCGGTTCAACTCGATCTCGACTCGGTGGAGGATCGAGCTCAGCTGCGAGACATGCTCGCCAGTGCCGATCTGCTGGTGGAAAGCCAGCGCCCTGCCCGAATGCGCGAGTGGGGACTCGGTCCTGATCGGCTCGCCGAACTCAATCCGGATCTCGTGGCCATCTCGATTTCACCGTTCGGGGGAACGGGACCCTACGCGGATTGGAATGGCTATGACTTGAACGCCTATCATCTGACCGCATGCGGCAGTCGCTATTGCGGTCGCATGGGTGAGGCGCCGCTCGAACAGGGGACCTTCTCGAGCGAATTCTTCGCTGGGTTTTCGGGGGCGGCCTGGGGAATGGCCGCGCTACTCGGGCGGGAGCGGGTCGGCGGGGGACAGCATCTCGATGTCGCCTGCTCCGAGGTCGTGGCAGCACTCTTCGTCGGTGCCCAGAATATTGGTGCCTTCGCCCAGGATGGTCGATACGAGAAGCGCACCGGGCGGGGCATGAGCCTGGCCGCTCCCGCAACGATCCTGCCTTGCGCGGATGGCCACGTTTGGATGATCGCTTTGGAGACGGCGCAGTGGCATGGGCTCCGCCGAGCGATGGGCGATCCTGAATGGGCGCAGGTCGAGCTCTTCGACGATATGTTTGAACGCGGTCGAAACGCGGACATTCTCTATCCGCTCATCGAGGAGTGGACCCGGCAGCACTCGAAGCAGCACATCATGGAGCTTTGCCAGGCGGAAGGCTGCCCAGCCACTGCGTTGCTATCGACCGAAGATCTCGCCCGGAGTCCACACCTTCTTGAGCGCGGGGCGATCGTCGAGGAGGAGCATCCCAAGCTGGGCATGCACTTGAACCTCGGTGTGCCGATCCGGCTGGCCGAGGGACTCCCGCGCGAGCGTTCCACGGCACCACTGCTAGGCGAGAGCGATCGGGCGCTCGCAACGTCGGCTCCGCCAGGCGAAAGAGTGGGCGACAGCCATGCTCCTTGGCGAGGGGGGCGGGTCCGATCGAGTTCGCCCATCCCGCGCGATGAGCCAACGGCGACCGGGCCCGGGGCGTACCTCCCCCTCGCAGGCCTGCGGGTTGCGAACTTCGGCTGGGCGTGGGCAGGTCCGGCCGCTGGGCAGGTGCTTGGCCTGCTCGGTGCCGAGGTCTATAAGATCGAGACGCGCGCGCGGATCGACATAAACCGGACGCTGCCCCCCTTTGCGGACGGCATAGCCGGCCCCGACCGCAGCCTGCAAAACCATGCGGGCTGGGCAGGCAACGGCAGTGTCCAGCTCAACCTGAAGAAGCCGGAAGCGCGTGAACTCGCGCGGAAGCTGGTTGCGATCTCAGATATCGCGATCGAGAATTTTGGGCCCGGGGTGCTCGAGAAGCTCGATCTGGGATACGAGCGCCTTCGCGAGGCCAAGTCCGACATCATCATGGTATCGATGCCCGGTGCGGGCATAACGGGACCGCTCAGCCATCTCCGAACCTACGGCAATAGCCTCGGCGGGATCTCGGGCATAGACGAGATCACGGGCTACTGGGGCGATGCCCCTTGTCCGATGGAGAATGGATTTGCGGATCCGTACTGTGGCGCAGCAGCAGCCTGGGCAGCGCTTCTCGCGGTGGAACATCATCGTCAAACGGGTCGCGGCCAACGGATCGATTGTTCTCAGCAGGAGGCGCTGATGCAAATGGTCGGACCTCTTTTTATGGACTATTCGCTGAACGGTCGAACGGCCGGACGGGTTGGAAATCGTCACCCGCTCGGTGCCGCTGCACCCCACGGTGTCTTTCCCTGCCAAGGCGACGATCGCTGGATCAGCATCGCTGTCTATACGAATGAGGAATGGAAGGGTCTCGTCCAGGCGATGGGCGATCCCGGGTGGACGCGGCCCTTCGCGTCGCTGGATCAGCGAATCGCAGGGATCGACGCTCTACACGCGCATCTCTCGAACTGGACAGCCGGCTTCGTGGATCGCGAGCTCGCCGAGCTGCTGCAGGGCTACGGCGTCGCGGCGGCCCCCGTTCTGGACGTGGCGGGTCTGTTGAGTGATCCCCAGTACGTCGCCCGTGAAACGTTCATCGAGGTCACTCACCCGCTGGGCTTCCAAGAGACCATTTACGGCGCCTATATCAAAACGAGCCGGAGCGACGTCAAAGTGCGTCCCGGCCCCGCCATCGGGCAAGACAACGATCACGTCTTCGGAGAACTCCTGGGGCTTTCCGAGCGACGGATTCGCCAGCTCGTGGCCGACGAAGTCATTTATTAGGCGGCGCGTTTCAGGAGACGCGACCGCCGCATTCTGTGGCTCACGGCGGCGGCTCTCGACGATCGGCGCAAGAAAATCAGAGAACGTCTCTCTCGCTTCCAGCGCCCGCGCCGCATCGTTCCTGAAACTCAAGAGCGCCAGGGCCCAACCGTGAAACTCCGCCTCGCGATCCCGCGGCAAACCGAGCATCCGGCTAATCACGAGATAGGGAAAACGGGAGGTGAAGTCTTGAATCAGGTCAAACTCGTCTCGCTCGGCAAGTGAGTCGACAAGCTCGTTCGCAAGAATCGAAAGTCCTTCCCGCTCGTAGCTCGCAATGGCGCGCGAACGAAACGCAGGCGTGGCAAGTTTGCGGTACTGAAGATGTTTCAATGGATCCGATTCGGAGATGAAGCTCTCCCCGATCGCCGGCGCGAAGGAACTCGCGTACATCAGATGGCCCGGAAAGAGTTCGTTGTCCGTAAACGCCTGCCCGAGTGCAGTATGCTTGGCGATCACGAAGCAGGGTATCCCTAAAAACTGCGTTTTTTGGACGGGGCCGAGCTCGCGGAACGCACGTAGAGCGTGGTGCATCGCGTCGCCCGGTAGTTCATCCAACGCAAAGTCGAGCGCTGCGAGATCGATCTATAGATCATTCATTGCGACACTTCCGTCCTTGCGTTGATCTTGGGGAGTCCCAATAGGGGGGAGCTGGAACTGTCCAGAACGGCAGACTCTGCCCTTTTCCTCTCCGCCGGAATGCGCGAGGCTTTCGTACGGAGGCACCTCGAACGCGATGCTCGAAGAAAGTCCCGATCACCAAAAAAGTCATAACAGACTCGAGTCCGAATACGATCTAGTGATCGTGGGTAGCGGTGCGGGCTCGATCACGGCGGCACTCGTGGCCCAAGCCCTGGGCCGAAAGCCTGTCATCCTTGAGAAGCAGGCGAAGGTCGGCGGCTCAACCGCGATCTCCGGCGGTGTACTCTGGACGCCCAACAATCCCTTGATGGCGCAAGAAGGAATCCCCGACTCCTACGAACGAGCCCGCACCTATTTCGATGCGGCCGTGCCCCATCAAGCGCCCGGCACTTCCGGCGTCCGACGCGAAACGTTTCTGAAAGTCGGCCCCGCGGTGATCGATTTCCTGAGCGAACGCGGGATGGAGTTCTTCCGACCCGATGGTTGGTCCGACTACTATGATGACCTTCCCGGCGGCGAGCCGCGAAGTCGTTGTTTGATGGCGCCGCTCTTCGATGCCCGCGCGCTTGGCGAGTGGGCCCCGAAGCTTGCACGTTCACCGGTCGGAGGCGGCCTGCCCGTCCACAGTCACGAACTCACGGATCTCTTCCTCGTTCGACGAACTTGGGCGGGCAAACGGATGGCGGCTGTCCTGGCGGCGCGAATGTTAAAGGCGCGGCTCCTTCGACAAGATCTCGTTTCGAACGGTGCGGCGCTCCAAGGTCGACTTCTCGAAATTGCACTCCGGGCAGGGATCCCGATCCTTCCAAAAACGCCTGTCCGCGATCTGATCGTCGAAGAGGGACGCGTCGTCGGCGTCCAGGTAGACGACCCGAACTCTGAATCGGGAGAGACGAGCGTCGTTCGCGCGCGCGATGCAGTCCTGCTCAACGCGGGCGGGTTCGCGCGAAACGGAGCGCTTCGAAGGCGATACGGCCGCGCGCCGACGGGCGATCAGTGGACCGCGACCAATCCGGGCGACACCGGCGAAATGCTCGAAGCCTGCATTCGTCTTGGCGCGGCGATCGACAATCTCGATGCGTTCTGGTGGGTGATTACGTCTCAGCATGTCGACGGTTCGTGGCCTGAAGGGACAACCATGCCCGATGGATCTCTCGCCCCCTGGATGCATCACCTCGACCTCAGCCTGCCCCACTCCATCCTCGTGGATCAATCGGGCGCGCGTTTCTGCAACGAGTCCGCTTCCTATATGGAAGTGGGCGAGCGCATGTACGATCGCCATCTCGAAACCCAGGCCGCGATCCCGAGCTGGACGATCTTCGATGCGACGCATCGGGAGCGCTATCCCTGGGGCTCCGCGCTGCCCGGCACCACACCCAAGGCCTGGCTCGACTCGGGTTATATGAAAAAGGCCGACTCCCTCGAGGAACTCGCAGCACTTTGCGAGATCGACGCGACGGGGCTCGCCAAGACCGTGGAACGCTGGAATCAATTTTGTGTTATCGGAGTCGACGCCGAGTTCGGGCGGGGCAATCGACAATTCGACCGATGCCACGGCGATCCCACAGTGAAGCCGAACCCAAGCCTCGGCTCCATTGCTAGGCCGCCTTTCTATGCCGCCGCAATGGTGCCCAGCGACGTAGGCACAGCGGGCGGACTCGTGACGGATGAATACGCCCGCGTACTCAGTGACGACGGAGCGGCGATAGAGGGGCTCTATGCAACGGGCAACTCGACCGCTTCCGTGATGGGGCGCAGCTACCCCGGCGCTGGGGCAAGTATCGCGGCCGCCTTCGTTTTCGCCTTCGTGGCGGCGCATCATTCAGCCGGCGCCAGTGATACCGTCGACCGGATCCTCGCCGGCCAAAACGGGAACACCGGATCATGAATTCATACGATGTCCCGATTCCGAATGGCTTCCCACTCGACCCTGCCCTGGCGATTCAGGATCGACGCCGTGTACCGGCCGCGCGCTACACCAGTCGCGAACTCTTTGACCTCGAGGCAGAGCGGCTCTGGTCTCGAGTCTGGCAGATGGCTTGCCGCCTCGAAGAGATCCCGCGCGTCGGCGATTTCGTCGAGTACGAGATCCTCGGGAAATCAATCCTCGTCGTACGCGTCGCGACTGATCCAGAAAGCTCTGATCCAGCGGAGCGGACCGCTCCCGGCGCGGGTCCGAGGCCGGGTCCGATCAAAGCCTTCCACAACGCCTGTCGCCATCGCGGCATGCAGCTCGACCACGACCGAGGGCACCGACCGCAGGGGTTTACCTGTCCTTTCCACGGTTGGTGCTGGGAACTCGACGGAACAAACAAGCACGTGTTCGCCCCGAACCTCTTCGACCAGGAACAACTCGACCCCGACGACCTTCGGTTGCGCGAGTGCCGCGTCGAGACCTGGGGCGGATCCGCCTTCATCAATTTCGATGATACGGCGCCCCCCCTTCGTGCGTCCCTCGAACCCTTTGCGACCTATCACGATGCGCATAAGGTCGAAAAGATGCGCGCTGAGTCTTGGCATTCGACCGTGCTCCCTGTCAACTGGAAGCTCGCCTGTGAAGCCTTCATGGAGGGTTATCACGCCGAACAAACCCATCCTCAACTTCTCGCCCGCGCGGCGAGCGAGGGATACGGGGCGGGTACGAATACTGCCGGATTCACCGACCCAAGCGACGTCGTCGAGAGCTCGCTCTATTTCATGAAGGTGCTTTCCGAAGGGATGGGCGGCGGCATGATCCACGAGCGCGATATTCGCGTCGCCGAGAGCCTTCGCGGAATAGCCCTCCCGGACGATCCAATGGAAGCGATCATCGCCTGGAACACCCGCCTCAACGAGGAGATCACGCAGCAAAGCCGCGCTGCGGGAATCGACATCCCTGACCTAAACGACCTCGTGGCGAATGGGCATATCTCCTCGGTGAACTTCGGTTTCCCAAACTTCTTCCTCTTGCCGGTCTATGGAAACGCCGCCTGCTACCGCGTCAGGCCGATCGGACCGGAGGAAACACTCTTTGAAATCTGGAGTACCACCCTCATGCCGGAAGACGCTGACCCGCCGCGCCTAGACGGCCCGACCTTCTGGGCCCATGACGATCCGAGCTGGCCCGACGTCGTTCGACAGGATCTCGAAAACTTGCCCCGACAGCAAGCCGGACTCCGAAGCCCTGGCTTCGACTCCATGCGCCTCTCGCCCGAAGTCGAAGGCCTGATCAGCAATTTTCATCGCGCGATCGACGGGTATCTGGCCGATCGTCCTCGCGATGACCTTCTCTCTGCGATCCAGAAGGTTTCGGGTGGCATCGACGCGCCGATCGCCACAATCGAATTCGACTAGCGGGCGTCTAGACAGACAACTCGTAGAGCTCGGCGACGCTGTCGTGGAAGATCGCCTTCGCCTGAGCCTCGGTCATATGAGACGTGAGTTCCTTTGCGACCTCCTCGGAGTGGGGATAGGTCCCGTCGGAGTGTGGGAAATCCGTGGCCCACAGGATCCGGTCCGTGTTCATGCCTTCGAGGGCATAACGCACGCTGAAATCGTCCTGGAACGTCACATAGATATTCTCGTCGAAGAACTCGCTAGGCAGCCTCGAGATTGTTCCGTAGCCCTGCCAATGACGATGCCGTTTGAAAGTATGGTCCATGCGATACTTAAAATGAGGCACCCAGCCGGCATCCGCCTCGACGCAGACCACCTTGAGCTTCGGGTGTCGCTCGAAAACGCCACCGAAGATCAACATCGCCATCAGATCCTGGTTGCCGCGGATCGTGATCAGGTGTTGGATGATCTTGTGGCCACGCTGGTGGTCACCGAGGTCGCCGCGGGTCGTCAGAATATGGAAAGCGACCGGCAGCCCCAGGTCGATGCAGGCCTCCCAGAATGGATCGTACGACGGGTGGTCGTAATCATCGAAGGCAGCGTTGCCCGAGAGCATGATTCCCTTGAAGCCGAGTCGCTTCGCTTCCTCGATTTCCGAGATGCCTTCTTCGACCGTGCGAAGGCTGATCTGGGGCAAGGCAACGAGGCGCTCCGGATCGGTCTCGGAGAATCGGAGGATCCAGCGGTTGTAGGCCTCAAAGCAAGCCTTGCGATAGTCGATGTTCGGATGGTTGCAGAGCACCATACCCATACTTGGATAGATGATCTCGGCGACGACACCTTCCTCGTCCTGAACGGCAAGACGCGCCTTCGGATCATGTCCGGCGGGATGGAGTTCCTCCCAAGGAATGGGCTTATTGAAATCCTCCGGCTTGCGACCTGCCGTCCCACGGGTGCTCGTCACGTTCGTACATCCGATTCGCGGGTTCGACGATCAAAGGCTCCAACGCGTTGACGACATCCTCGTCCTTGTCTGGACAATCGAGACGCTTCAGAAAATCTCGCATACAGTTGATGCGAGCGCGTTTTGTGTCGTCGGACTTAACAACCGTCCAAGGCGCGTCTGCGGTGTCCGTGTAGAAAATATTCCCTCCTTGGCGTCCGTATAGTTATCCCATTTATCGAGGAATTGGAGATCGATCGGGCTGAGCTTCCAGCTCTTCAGAAGATCACCTTTGCGCGATCGGAAGCGACGAAGCTGTTCATCTCGACTGACCGAGAACCAGTACTTAAAGAGGTGGATGCCGTCATTGACGAGCATCCGCTCAAGCTGGGGGGCTTGTCACATAAATTTGAGATACTGCGCCGAATTACAAAAGCCCATCACGCGATCTACACCGGCGCGGTTGTACCAGGAGCGATCGAAGAGCGAGACTTCGCCTGCCGTCGGAAGGCAATGGATGTAGCGCTGAAAGAACCCTTGGCCCTTCTCTCAGTCGCTCGGCTTCTCGAGCGCCCAGACATGTGCGCCACGCGGATCGAGATGCTCCGTGAATCGCTTGATCGTGCCCAGGAAGGGGCAGGGTGGCCCCATTAGGGCTTCGTTGCCAGAACACCTAGTATCGGTGGTGCGGAAAGCGGGCCTTGTTTTTCCTATCCCCGCTGACTGGATTGCCCGCAAGGCCCTTGGGGTTGAACGGCACGGCGTCCTTGAGTCGAGGGCCGAGTTTTGCGGTCGAGAATAAATGGTAGGAAGGGAGAGTCGTGGGTCACGGGACTGAGCAGGCCATCCACAGGCGGGGTGGGGCGGACTGGAGGCTCCCGCTTCGGACTGCACGAACTCTGACGTTCCCGAATCACACTCTCGGGAGGCGCGGGCTGACCCGGTGTTGGCCCTTCCTCTTGGGAGTGATTGCGCTGGCCTCCGGGTGCGCATCAACGTCGGCATTCAATCAAGATTTCGTCGAAGTCCGCACGCCCAATTTTCATATCACGAGTAGCCTGGGGGATGGGCCGACCCGCGATCTCGTGCGCGATCTAGAAGTCTTTCATGCGGGGGTGTTATTCGCGTTGGGCCTCGACAAGGAGGACCGATCGGCGCCGGCGACACGGGTGTTGGCCTTCGATGGTCGGGGTGCGATACGCCCCTTTGCCGTGCGGGGTGCCGCCGCGTACTTGGTCCCGGCGACGGATGCTCCGCTCCTCGTTGTTCGCACGACGGGCGGTTTTCGTACACGGGTCGATTCAGAGTTGCGCCATCGTTATGCGCACCGCGTGTTGCGTGACCGATCTCTTGCGCGACCGCCCGTGTGGTACGAAGAAGGTCGTTCTCAGATCGCGAGAACCGTCAGGGTCTATCCGCTGGGCGCTGAGGTCGGTCGAATCGACGCCGATTTCCGGGCCCGCCTGCTGGATTGGCGAAGGAGCGACTGGCAAGAGGTTCTGGCGGTTCGGGATTTGTCAGCGGAATTGACACCGGCCCGAGAACGTTTCGTCGTCAGGGCTTGGGCGCTGATGCATACGCTTCTTTTCGACCGTTCTTATCGCGGGAATACGGCGGTACTCGATTCCGTTCGACGCGCTTTCGAAGCGGGGGATGCCGGCTCGCTAGCCGATCGTGTCGCGGACTTCGGTTCGAACGACGAACTGAAGGCGCGTGTGTACGCGCACCTGGAGCGCGATGAACATCGCGTGGGCCGGATGCGCGTCGAAGGGATCCCTTCGGCGGATTTGGTCCTGAGCCGCCTTCGTCCCGAGATCGCTCGCGATCGACTGGGTGGATTGGCGCTGGCGTTAGGTCGACCCCAAGTTGCGCGGGAATACTTCGAGCGGGCGCTCGAGGTCGCGCCCGATGACCCCTCCGCCTTGGCGGGCTTGGCGCTTGCAACCGCGCGGGCATCGGAATCCGAGGAGACGGAGGCGCTGATTAAGCGCGCTGGTTCTGTCGCGAAGGGGGATGCGGACGCCCTCGCGCGATTGGGACACGCATTCGTCGCCCTCGCTGAGCGCTCGGAGTCGAGCGATGTCCGGGGGGATCGATTTGACTCTGCGCGCCAAATGTTCGACGCCAGCTTGACGGTCGACGAGAACCACATCTCGGCCCTGTTAGGAATGGGGAAGAGTTTTCTCAGCAGCGGGGGCTGGGAGGGAACGGCGGAGGACAGCGAACGCGCGCGGAAATCGTTCGAGCGAGTGAAGCGTCTGCGCCCGGGCGCCCTCGAGGTTGATCTTCTGCTTGCGCGAGCGGCAGACCAGTCGAGGCGGCCCCGCACGGCGCTTCCGTATCTTGGGGAGGTCCTTTCGCGGAGTCACTCGACGGAACTTCGCAACCGAGCGAAGCAGCTCTTTGATTCGATTCAGAGCGCGCCTTAGCGCGGGTCGCACCCAGCGATTCAGCGAGGGCGCGTCTTGTCGCCTGCGGTTCGAGTACGGTCACGCGACCGGCACCGGCGATTCGTGCAAGTTACAGCGCGAGCAACCCAATCGGGCCTGGGCCTAAGACGAGGACGCTTCGTGAATCGACGAGACGCCTGCGCCCGTGGCGAGGAGGGTCCCGGTCCATTCATGCTCACACAGGAAAGGGGAGTCGGGGTTCCTATTTCGATAGGCGGCGACGTCGGCCCCGCAGATGCCGCAGAGATCGATCTGGAGAACGGCGGCGTCGGGCTCGGGTTCGGAGAACTCGCGTAGCTCGATTTATTGCTTGCCGGTAGTCAAGGCTGCGTGCATGAGGTCCTCGTGCACGCCGGTACGGGATGCGTCGTTGGCTCAGTAGGCGAAGCGTACGCTCAGCCCGTATGTACGAGGGTCGCCCAAGAAGTTGCCGACGAGGCCAGCGGTCGAGGTCGCGTCGAACCCGACTTGTTTGTACACCTCGTTCGTTAGGTTTCGAATCCAGAACGCGGCGGACATCGTTTCTTCCGGAGTGGCATAGGTGAGTCGGAAGTCGTGCAGCATGAGCGCTTTTTGCCCGATCGTGAAGTCAGGCAGGAAGATGTCGCCCTGGTTATTAGGCGCGCCGCGGCCATTCGAGGGGTCGAAGAACGTGTCGTCCGTAAAGACGACGTTGTAGACGGGCGTGAGCGATCCGAAATTGAATTCCATGCGGTATTTAATTGTCCCGGTTATCTTGAAACGCGGGGTATTGGGGAGCCGGTTGCCAGTGAAGTCGATCGGAACTTCGGCGATGCGCGGCGGCTCATTTGGACCGATGATGATGCGCCTAATACCCGAGTCCTTGAAGTCGAGGAAGGCACTCTCAAGCCAGCTGAACCCCATTTTGAACGTAAGAAGTTCGATCGGTTCGACGGAGATTTCGCCGTCTGCTCCATACAGCCTTGCTGCGTTCGCGTTCTGCACGATTCGCTGGGGCGGGCTGCTGAAGTCGTTCGTGAAGAGGAATACCTGGTAGTTTTCGTACCGATAGAAAAAGAAATTTGCGTTCGCACTAATGCGACCGTCAAACCATTCACCAGAGACGCCAAACTCAACAGAGTCGATCGATTCTGGTTTCGCGAGAGAAAGCGTGTCTCGGGACGCTCCATTTGAGATGTTGAACTGGGGTCCCTTCCAGCCTCGCGTGTACTTGATAAAGGAAGAGACTTCCGAGTTGAAGTCGTAGGTCAGCGCGACCACGCCCGTCGTTGCGAGGAAGGTCGCGGCAGTTTTGCAGGAGGGAGTGTTATTGGGATTCCCTCCGATTCCGTCAACGCAGACGTTGATCGTTGGAGTGACACGGATGTCTTCAACCTCGAATTCCTTCTTCTCCCAGTTGACGCGGACGCCGGCCTTCAATTCGAAGTCGTCCATGAAATCCCATTCGAATTCTGTGAAGGCAGCCGCTCCGTACGTCGATTGATTGAATACTTGGAAGAGCGGGCGGACATCGCCGCCCGCGATCGTCCGGTTCTGGAAATCGAGCTCTTCGACGATTGCGTACGCGCCCGCCCGTACAATCAGCGGGGTCGCCTCGAACTCGTGCTCAAGCTGAATGTCCTGAGTGAATTGCCAAGCGTCATCTTCGCTTTCGAATTCAAAAATTGTGCTTGGCGTGAAGTCAAAATCGGTCAGTCTTTTTCGGGTATAACGCTCGAAGCCAGTGACCGTGGTGAGGTGGATGGGTCCAAGCTCAAGCTCGCCATTGAGAACAATTCCCCAGGTCTTCTGCTTCTCGTATCCAGGCACGTTGTAGGCACCGGTAAACGGGTCTAAATCGAGGGGGCGACCAGACGCAAGATTGGATCCGAGTCGATCTTGGGCGCGTTGAGCTGCGGCTGCGCATACGGGGTCGTTACGACAGACGGTCGTGTTGATTCCTAGGATTCCTTCCGCGTCGAGTAGCCGCTCGTATTCGGCCCGAATCTCAGGTTCGATGTAGTTTTGCGCGGCGGTCGTAGAGCCTAAATAGCCTTCCGATGTCCCGAGCGGTTGACCGACGGTGCCGAGCTGGTCGATTTGGCTCCCGTGGATGTTGAGCGTCCAGTCCTGATCCAGATAATCGGGTTGGAACCGAAGCTGTCCACGAATCGCCCAATCGCTGAGGTTGTTGAGGTCTTTCTCAAGTCCGGCCTCGATTTGGCTGAGCCGGAACGAGCGCGGTCTGCTTGAGAAGGGGTTGGGAATCTGCAGCGCATTCCCGATCGCTTCTCCGCACTGACTCTGTGCGCCTCGAGTTCGGTCGATCACGCGGTTCAAGTTGATCGGGTCGCTGGGATCGTCCGGGTTGAACGGTGGCAGATTCCCGCATCGATTGGTGACGGTTCCCTCTCGGTCGCGAACTTTGAATGAGATTCGGGCGGAGACCAGGTCAGGAATGATCGGCATCCCCACAGCCCCCTCGACCTCGGTGTAGCCGTAGTTCCCGTAATCCGCCCTTAGGTACGCATTAAAGTCGCCCGTTGGCTTCTTCGAGCGGATGACAATTGCGCCTGCCGACGCGTTTCGCCCGGGACCGGAACCCTGAGGACCCTTCAGGACGTCGATGCCCTCGAGGTCGAAGAGCTGCCCACCTTGGAAGCCTGGGAGATTGAGCGCAGCACCGTCTCGGTAGACAGCCACCGCGCCGGATGCGTTGGCGTCGAATGAATTTAGGCCTACGCCGCGAATGAAGAGCGCCGGCGTAGTCGAACCGGCCGTCTTAATTTCCAGATTCGGAGTGAACGTACCGAGCCCCTGGATGTCGCTGATGCCCTTGTCTGCGAGTTCGGCAGCGCCAAAGGATGTGACAGCAGTCGTGCTTCGCAGGAGCATCGCCGCATTCGAGGTTCCGACGACGACCATCTCCTCGACGTCACCCCAAGGGTCGGCTGCAGAGGAGGATCCGTCATTCTGCGCCATCGCTGAAAACGGGCTGAGAGCCGTGAGTAGGATTGCAATCCAATTCCCGAAGTGCCGAGGATTCGGCCTTGCTGATAAACTCTCCCGATTTTGGCGATCGGACGAAATGCGACGCGAAGAGCGCTTTGACACGCCCGCCCTTTTCTGGATCATTGGGTTGGACTTTTAAACGTGGCGACACGAGTTTGGAGACAGGTCGAAATGATCGTTGTAAGCGGAATGCGATTCGCGATCTTTCGTTTGCCTAGGCTGATTGCGGAGTGTGCGGGTGGCATGGGCGACAACGTCTCCTGGTCTCGCGTATCACGGTCCGTGCTTCAACTGTTATTCGCTCGGTGCCCAATACCAAGGCCGCCTGAGCAAGCACCTAGACGCTGGCATAGTGGGTCATCGCCTGCCATCCGATCTTGCGATCAAAACGCGCGAAAGCTGCAGAGGTTTCTGGGGATCGTCCTGGGCGTCTGGATTGGGATTGTCTCGCCGAGCGCCGCATCGGCGACGGACGACTTAGCCGATCGCTGGATCCCTGGCTTTTCTGTTCGCGTCGGTGCCCGCATCATTCCGGTGGATGCCGCGACCGTTTCAAGCGACCGCGGCGATTTCGAGGGAGAAAGCAACCGAGTCTTTGGAACGGTAGGGGGAGGTCTGCAGCTGCTCACACCGGTCGTCGCCGACCATCCCCTGGCGCCGCGCATCCTCTTTCGAGTGGCTGCCTCCACATTTTTCGACCAAGAAGATCGAGTCGTTAACGAAGGGGCGTCCGGCGCACTCGAAATCCCCTTCATCGACAACAACAACGACGGGATTCCCGACGCTGAGCCCGCGATTGCAACCATCACAGGACAAGGCAGCGCAACGGGCGTCAAGACCGAAGTCCCTTCAGTCCGCGCTGCCATCGGCCTTGATTTCGAATTCGAAGTCGCGGGGCGTCAACTTCACATCAAACCCTCGGTCGAGTGGCTTTACGAACGCGAGCGGGTAGGAACGATTCTGGGTCTGGCCGAAGCCATCGGGGGCGACCCCGACGTTTGCCCCTGTCGAACCGCGACCGCCTTCGGCGAGAACACCGAAGACTTTCATTCCCTAGGTCCCGGGATCGAAGTCGAATTCGCCACCGGTCGAATCAGTTCATTCATGGTCAGCGTGTTCGCTCAGGCGAACGGCTACTACCTCTTCGATCGGAAAGTGAATGTCGGGGCGGTCGGCGAATGGAGTGACGCGAGTGGCACGGTGACGGTACTGAGCGGCTATGAACGCGCGCGCTGGGACTACCGACTCGGGGCAGGCGTGCGGTTTAATTGGATGC
The DNA here is from genome assembly GCA_041440805.1 of Myxococcota bacterium. Classification (GTDB taxonomy): domain Bacteria; phylum Myxococcota_A; class UBA9160; order UBA9160; family UBA4427; genus UBA4427. The sequence continues at coordinate 26,546 of JASDVF010000015.1, forward strand.
CGGAATAACGAGTCGCTCAACGGAGCGGAGGCGTCCGGCTTCGATTCGATCCAGGGGTAGGAAGCGTCTCGCGAGTCGCGCTCTTTCCTTAGGGTCGGATTCCCGGCGAATCTGCACAAGAGCCTCTGCGAAGGGCAATATTGCGTCGGGGTTTGTCGCGCGCTCTTCGAGCTGATCGAGAATCCGGGCTGCCTCGTCGAGTCGGTCGAGCTTGAGGGCCAGCCATAGTTTTCGCCGCGCTCGCTCTCCGCGTGGGTCGGCGATCGAATCCGGCTCTTCCGAATCGATTCGGAGCGCCTCCTCGTAGTGGCCTAGCAACCCGAGCGTCCACGCGAGTCGTCCGCGGGCGCGACGGCCTCGCGGCGATTCGGCAGTGCGGACGAGTTGAATGTGGTCCACCGGTGCGACTCCGTGTTCGATGGCCCAATGGGGTGCGTTCTCGAGGACGTCCGCTGCCGAGAATCCGCTCGAGCGGTCGAAGGGCACGTGTGTGCGTTGGTAGTAGGCGGCGATTCGCTCGAGATTTTCTGCGCCGCGTGCGTTGCGTCGTAGGTAGACGGCGCTTCGAAGCCCCCGATAGACCTGCACCCACCGATCGTCGTTCTCGAGAGCAGTCGTCGAATAGCGCCAGGGTCGGCCGGGCGGCGGGGCGGTAGGCAGGCCGACGCCGACAAAGAAATCGACGCTGTAGCGATCGAGAATCTCTGTTAGGTCTGCAGCGTTGGCCGTATCGGGCTCGTCGCGAATGATCGCTGTGTAGTCCGAAAGAACTTTTGCGGGAAAGTTCAAACTGCCGTCAACGAACGCCGGCAGCCGAGGCCCCAGAGCGTATTCGACGAAACCGCCGATGAAATAGGGCTGGAAGAGGCGGCCTTCGACTTCCGCCTCCGCGAGCCAGGCGACGGCGTGGCCGTAGTAGCGGCTCGCGTCGTAGGGCTGTGAATACTGTGCGCGACCGCGGGGGCTGAGACGATTGGGGAGGGCCGAGGTGGCGGCGAGCGCGAGCGCGAGCGCGAGGCAGCCCATTATTTGGAGGCGTCGGGCGAAGTGCCGCGGTGCCTCGAGCGACTCGCCGGACGAAACCGCCAAGTAGAGGAGGGGGAGGATGCCGAGCCAGAGAAATCGAACGCCGGCGAGGGGGGCGACTAGCCCCACGCAAGCGAGGGGCAGCAATTCGAGTGGGAACGCGGCGGCGATCGCACGCCGTTTGAGCTGTCGAAGGATCGAGATTGGCAGCAGGGTCGCGAGGCACCACCAAACGGTCCAGGCGACGGGAGAGGGAGGCAGGTACCAGCCCGGGGCCGAGAAAGGAGAGAAGGCACGCCACTCGTCGACGACGACCGCATTGCTGACTGCATCGACGCCCGCGGCCAGATAGAGCGCCCAAGCTCCATAGCCCGTCGGATTCAGGCCGCTCGCGATGAACATCAGGATTGCGGTGAGCGCGATCTCCCTGCCGTCGGCGCGGCGATGCCCGTCCCGTCCCATTGGGTCTTCTGATGCGCGGGTGCTCAAGCAGAAGCGTTCGACGAGGAAATGGGTCGCGGCGCCGAGACCCAGCAGCGCCGGACCGATCGGAAAACCGGGATGCAGGTTAGGCCAGAGGGCGCCGGCGATCGCGGCGAAGGCGAACCGAGTTGCTTTGCCGGTGCTGGGTGTGAGTAGGATGGCCACAGTCGCGATGGTCAGGGCGATCGTGGCGAGTTCGGGACGAAGCTGGAGGAGTCGGTATTCGGAGAGGGCGATGAAGGCGAGGAGCGTGATGCTCGCGGTTATGGTGGATTGCGTGAGGCGTGTGATCCATTTCCAGACGCTCAAAAGGAGGCCGGTCACGAAGAGGGCATGGATCGCGCGGAGAGTCTGCAGGCCAACGTGATCAGCGATTGCCGACACCATCCAATCGAAGAGCCAGGCGTTTGGATGAGGCGGTCCTGCCGCTGTATGGAGCCGCGTCTCGGCTTCGAGGAAGGGGCTGCCCGCTTCGCGGTAGAGGTCACCGAGCGCGAGGTGCCACCAAACATCGTCGGTCGCGAGAGGCCCCGAGGTCAGGAACGCAATCGTCGCGATGCCCGCAGCACCCGCAGCAAAGGCGATCGAGGAACCAACGCGGTCGAGGGTAATTTTAGGCATCGACGGATTCTAGAGGCGCGACCGGGTCAGGCGAGGCTGCTCCCCAAAAAAGAAGCGGCGAGGCTTGGACATCCTCCAGGCCACGCCGCGCTTTGGATCGGATCTCCGCGGTTCAGGCCATCCAGCGGAAGCGCACGCTGTGCCGCTTACGACCTGCTTACGACCGACGTCGTCGGGCCGTTGCGAGGACGCCAGCACCCATGAGGCCAGCAGCCAGCGCCATTCCCATGGTGGGCTCCGGGACAGCCATGCGGAGTCGGCTCACGCGGAAGAACGCGTTGCCCGTGAAACCGCCGTAGGCGATCGCGCCGCCGACCATCTGGATGTAGCCGTTGCCCGAGGCATCGCGGTTGTCGTAGCCCATCGACGTGAAGGTGAAGGGACCCCCCAACGTCGTGGTGGGCGTCGCGTCGCTGCCCCGGAGCGTGCCGGTTGTCATCTCGAAGCCCGTCGCGAAGCCATCCGGCGCATCGAACGTGCCGGTGCTCACGAAGTTGCCGAGCGTCTGAATGCCGCCGCTCGCCGACAGGAAGTTATTCGCATAGACGAGGTTCTGGGGATTCACATCAACGACCGTGACGCCATTTGTAACACCCGCCGACCAGGGTGAGTTCGGTGTGTTGATCGTGACACCCCCCGCGGTGACGGGGTTGAGGCCCATCGACGTCGCCGAGACACCGCGGAGATTCGGGTTGAAGCCGATTAGCTTCGTCGGCGTCAGGACGCCCGGGTTGAAAACGAACCACGCACCGGAACCCTGCTTCAAGTGACGAAGCATGCGGAAGGCGCCACCGAAGGTGTTCGGTCCTGGTGTGACGCCGACGAAGCCTGTGGCCACCGTACCCGCGCCGAAGCCGGAGCAGGGTGACAGTTGCGGGCAGAAAGCGACGGGGCCCGCACCGTTCCCGGCTGCGAAGACTGCGGCGGGCTGGCTTGTCGAGTAGACCTCGGTGTTCTGCGCGACGCTCGGGAAGCCCGGGAAGAGGCGCTGATTGAGGCCAGACATGAACCACTGGTCCGCCGGTACCTGGATCGCACGACCCAAGCCCGTTCCCGTTGTACCCACTGTGGTGTTGTAAAGCGCTAGGTGTCGTGTTGCGCCCGCAGAGGGATTTCCCATGAAGAGGGATCCCGTCATTGTTGCGCTCTGTGCTGCCATGGTGGGCAGTGTGATGGCGATCGCGACAATTGTCGCAAGTCGTCCGAAGCTTCGACGCTCAGTCATTGCTGTTCTCCTCCAACGGGGGTCGATTCGGATCGTGCTGTCTCCCCCGAACTTTAGGCTATGTCGGATTGCATCCGACTTCGTCGAGTGTACGATGATAGTCGTGTCTAAAGCAATCGAAAACATTTCCATATTCCAGGCTCTCGGGTGGTCTTCGCCCGCGAAAATCTGGATCTTATTTACTCTTTTCGGATTGATTTCCTGTGGGGGTTCTGATCCCGCACCGCCGGATCTGGGGCTCGACCAGATCATGATGATCGAAGATCCGCGAAATCGGGCGGATCAGCTGGGTGCGTACCTGGATGGGGTGACGCTGCGGCAACTTCCCGAAATCGCCGATGTGCTTGACCAGAATCATGCACGCATCGACGCGGCAACCGGCATTTCGGTCGCCCTCTGGTGGGTGCAGCAAGACCCCACTTCTGCCATGAATGAGGGACTAACGCACCATTGGATCGAGGGGCCGCTTTGGGCTTCCACTGTAATACGAGAATGGGCGCGACTCGCGCCGGAACAGGCGCTGGGTGCTGCCAGCGAGGCTCTGGCAACGCAGGGCGGCCCGAATTGGCACCGGACGATCACGATCGCGCTCGTGCGTGGCTGGTTCGACGAAGCCGATCGATCGCCCGATCAGCTGATCGCGTTTATCGGCGGCCTACCGCCAGGGCGCGCCCAGAAGGAGCCGCTTGACGTGCTCTTTAACCAGATGATCTCCAGCCAGGACACCGAGAAGGCGATCGCGTTAGTCGAGGGAATGTTGGAGCACGACTCGATCGGGCGGAATGCGATGAAGATGGATGCGTTCCATCGGCTCGCGACCCAGCTCGCCGCCCGTGATCCGCAGCGGGCGATCGAGTGGGCGGACGGCCACCGAGGGGGACCCTACGGAGCGGGTTTGTACACCCGGATCGCCCGCCGGTGGGCGCGGTATGATCCAGCTGCGGCCGCGGCCTGGGCCGAGACGTTGCCCGAAAATGGGACGAAGCACGATCAGATCCTGAAGGCGATTCTCCGTGGGTGGAACTCGACTGATCGGCAGTCGGCAGCCGAATGGGTGGATTCGAAGCCGATCGAGGGGAATCGAACCGAGCTCTTTCACATGAGCGCTGTCCATCAGGCGAGGCACGGCGCGCCTGCTTTGGCCGCGGCGCGCGTCGAGCGGCTCGCCTCGGGTGAGCTGCGCGAAGAAGTCTTGGTTGGGGTGGGCCGAGCCTGGCTGCAGAGTGATCCGGAGGGCGCAGAGAAGTGGCTCGGCGAGATCGAGCTCTCCGCTGCTGCCCGCGCCGAGATGCGGAAGCCCTTGCGGGGCAGGGAAAGCCCGAAGGCACGGCCCGTGCCGAATTCCTCCTGACTCGGTCCACGCTGGGCTGACGGGTTTTCTATTTTGGGGCCGGTGATGCTGGCTCGCTCGGCGCCGGGAGGGCTTGCAGCTTCGCGCGGATCCCCGAGGCTTGGTCTTGTTCGCCCCTCGCCTCATGAATTTCGATCAGCAGCTCACCCGCCGGGCGTCCACCGCCAAAGCGTGCCGCTCGCCGGGCTCCGCGAAGGGCATTGTCGAAGGCCGCCTTCGTGGGCGCGTTGATTCGCTTCGCCGTCGCGAACTCGAGACGGGCTAAGCCGTAAGCGGCGCTGGAATTTTCCGGCCGTTCCTTGAGCAACGCCCGCCAGAGTTCAGCCGCTCGCTCCTTTTCCCCGGCGTCGAGATGATACATCGCCGCCTCCAAATACGCGGTGGATCGCTCCGGATCGAGTTCCCGAGCGCGCGCAAATTGCTGCATCGCCTCATCGCTCGCCCCCGTATTCGCGAGCACGATACCGAGCGCTTCATGGGCCGATGCATCGAGCGGTGTCTGTGCGATCGCTTCCTCGAGGACGCGCTTGGCTTCGGCGCCTCGTCCGTTCGCGCCGAGTGCTCGCCCGCGAAGGATGAGTAGGTCGGGGCGCTGGACCTTCTTCTGGGTAGCGATCTCGAGTGTCTTCTTTAGGGCCTCGTCCACGGCCTGCAGCGCTTCGGCGGGCTGATCGAATTCGATCAAGAGATCGACCAGTCCGCGCAGCGCAGGCAGATTCGCCTGTCGACTAAGGTCGAGATTGCTCGCTTTGCGAATCGTGTCGAAGCCTTGCTTCGGACCGATGGCGCGGGCCACAATTTGTGCCCGTGCGGCAACGGCGAAGGGCCAACTCGGGCGGCTGACGAGCGTGCGGACGACGCCCTGCAAGCGAGAGTCGGGACCGTGAACACTCGCGATCTTCATCATGAGCTCCGCGGCCTCGGGATCGTTGGGGTGCTCATCGACGTAGCGACTCACGGCCCCCCAGGCGGCCTCGCCGGCCCCCTCGGCGAGATGCAGGCGTGCGAGTCGGATGCCCGAGTCCGTGAATCCCGCCCCCGAGCGAATTGACTGGCGATATTCCTCAATCGCGCGCGGGAAATCGCCGAGTTGTTCCGCGGCGCGCGCGGCCCAGTAGCGCGCGCCCGGGTTGTTAGGCCAATTTGGAAGCACCAGATCCAGTCTCGCGAGCGCCTTCGCGGGATCGTCTCGATTGATCGCTACGCGGGCCTCGATCAAGCCGCGATACACATCGTTCTCCAACTGCGAAGCCACTTCGAGTGCTTCTTCGTTGCGTTCGGCCTGTGCCAGAATATCCGCGTAGGTCAGCCGATGGAAGACGGTCGACTCCTCGCGCATATCCAGGCTCTTCTGATAGGCATCGGCCGCCTGTGAAAGCTCTCCTTTCGCCGCGTAGTGGTCGGCAAAGGCCGCCCAGGCATCGCTCGCAACCGCCAAGTCCGGGCGCTTTGTGCCTTCTTCCAGCAGCTGCGCCGACTCGTCGAATCGCTGCGTCGAGATCAACCGTCGTGCGAGAGAGATCCGGAGGGCACTGTCGTCCGCGTTCCGCGCGAGCGTGGCGCGCAGCACTTGATGGGCTTCATCGACGCGGCCCTTTTCGTCGAGATAGCCCACGTAGGATTCGACGAGCGTCCGGTTGTCGGGGAACTCGGAGCGACAGTCGCTGAATCGCTGGTCCGCCTCGTCGTCCAGCCCACGTTCACTCGCGAAGAGGGCTGCGATCGTGCAAACCCGGGCGCGGAAGTCGGGTTGGGCGTTGGCAGCAATGGCGAGTTCCTCGAGCCTGATGATCCCCGCGGCCGCTTCGTCGACATCGCCGATTGCGATCAGCGTGGCCACCTTGGCAGCATGGGCATCGAGGTGAGTCGGGTCGATGTCAAGCACGCGCTCAAAGTCTTCTAGCGCTGCCGAGGGATCGGTCTTCTGTTCGAGGCGTGCGTTCGCTCGAATGAGCAGCGCTTCAATGGTCTCCGGATCGCTCTCGAGGACCTGGTTCGCAATCGCAATTGCATTTTCCCATTCCTGGGTGGCGAGGGCGGCCTGACCGAGCCGAATGCCCGAAGCCCGCGCCCACTTCTCGGACCGGGCGGCTTTGCGCAAAGACCAGATGGCGGTGTCGGGTGAACCCGTCTCGAGCAAAGTCAGCCCGTAGAGATAATTTAGCTCAGGATCGTCGGGGTTGGCGACGAGCCGAACCCGAAGCGGTTCGAGGCTTGCCGCGAAGCGATTCTGCGCGTGCATGCGGCGAATCTCATCGAGGGACGCTTCGTCCTGGCATCCGCTGACGCAGAGAGCGAACAAAAGGCAGAGGCCCATGGCCGCGGCGACTGAGCTTGACTGCGAAGAGCCTCGTTTATCCATGCGATCAGGATAGCAAGACGCTAGTTTGGCCGCAGTATGAAGACGGACTCTCGCTATCGCTGGGCATGGATTGCGCTCTCGCTGCTCGGCGCGGGAGTCGTGCTTGCACAATTTTTTGAGTTGGCGACCGGCGATCTGCGACCCAAGGGCCAAGCCGCGGATCTATACGGTTTGCGCTATCGCGACGATGTGAATGTGCTCTTCATTCTCGTCGACACGCTACGGGCGGATCGCCTGGGTTGTTATGGGTACGAACGGGATACGAGCCCGACTCTCGACTACATGGCGAGTACCGGCGTGCGCTTTGAAAATCATCTCGCGCAGTCGTCTTGGACGAAGTGTTCGATGGCGTCGCTTTGGACGAGCCTCGATCCGATTCGGACGGGTGTCACGCGCTTCAATCATGCGTTGCCCGAAGACGCTTTGATGCCTGCAGAGGTCTTTGCGGAGGCCGGATTTCGAACGGCGGGGATTTGGCGAAACGGGTGGGTCGCCCCCAATTTCGGATTCGATCAGGGCTTCGAAGTGTATGAGCGCCCACACCCGAAGCCCGTTCCCTCAGACGTTCGCCGCGAGAATCCCCATGTGTCTCTGCAGGGCACCGACGGGGATGTGGTGGAGAACACACTCGAATTCCTGCGGGTCCATGGACACGAACGCTTCTTCCTTTACCTGCATCTGATGGATGTCCACCAATACGTCTACGATGAGGCGTCCGCGCAATTCGGCTCGACCTACTCCGATGTCTACGACAATTCGATTCTTTTTACGGATACGGCGCTCGGTCATCTCCTGACGCATTTCTCGGATACGGGGCTGCTTGAGAAAACGGTAGTCGTGATCACTTCGGATCACGGGGAGGCGTTCGGCGAACGTGGGCTCGAGGGGCATGCAAAGCACGTATATCGCGAGTCGACGGAAATTCCGCTGATCATCAGTTTCCCGTTCCAGCTCGAGGAAGGCATCGCCATTGATGCCCGATCCCGCAATATCGACCTTTGGCCGACCCTTTTCGATTTGCTGGGTCTTTCTACGGGAGAGGAAGTGGACGGCCGGTCGCTCGTGCCAGAGATGCTCGCGGCGCTGGCGGTGCAGAAAGAGCCGAACCCGGACATGTCCGCGATGAGTGTGGAGGAACCCCCCATTGCGTATTCGCATCTCGATCGGACATGGGGTCAGTCGAAACAGGAGCCGAAGCCAGCAGTCGCCGTGCTGGATGGGACCTTGCGTTACGTCTACGGACGCGGCGACGATGGACAAGTGTCGGAGCAGCTCTTCGATCGCGACGGGGATCCCCGAGAGCGACGTAACTTGATCGAGGAACGTCCAGAAGAGGCCGGTCGCCTGCGCGCTTTAGCGGAGGCGTACCTGGATGACTCCGAGCCTCCGCCGTGGGGCGAGGGGACCATTTCCGTCGAGCTCGACGCGATGGAACTCAATCAACTGCGGGCTCTGGGCTACGAATTGCCGTGATGTAAGTGTGGCTAAGCCCTAACTCACCCGCGCAGCTGCGGGTCGTACGTTCGAGTCGTACCGGGCGCGCCACGACTTTCCTTACCGATCGAGACTCCTCCGAATCACGTACGCGTCTTCTCGTGCTTTGCCTACCGACTACAGATGTCCGATTCCGTGGGCTCGGAGTCGTCGTGCATCTCATGCGCCATCTTGGGCATCATGCCCTTCATCATCTCGCTCATGTCTTTCGTGCATTCGCGCAGCTTCTTGACCGTCTTGTTTGACTGCATCTCTCGGGCCAGCTCGATTCCCTTGGCGAGCGCCTCGGTCTTTTTGCCGGCGGCGCAAAGCCGGTCGATCTCGTCCGAGGCGGCCTCCGCCTTCTTCTGAAGCGCATCGAGTTGCTTCTGGTCGATGCCTCCCATGCATTTCCCCGTAAGGGGCAGGGTGGCCCCATCAGGGCTTAGTTGCCAGAACACCTAGCATCGGTGGTGCGGAAAGCGGGCCTTGTTTTTCCTATCCCCACCGAGCCTCCGCAAGTAACGTGGGGGCCCGGTTGGAAATAAACCACCGAAGTGGTTAAGTCGTGAAGAGTTGTGAGGCAAGCCGTATCGCCCGTAAGGTTTAGTCGAAGACGATGACCGAGCGCGCGACTTCGCCGGCTTTCATGTCATCGAAGGCCGAATTTGGGCACACCAGGGGTGTGTTGACGAGGTCGGCGCCGGCGTTCGCAGTGCCTCGACCGCACGCTTCGAAAAGATGCGAACCCCGACCGACTCATACTGAGAAGACAAAAAAAGGAGGTTCACTTGCGCGGAACGGAAATAGATCGAGCCTATATCCGGCACGCGATCGAGGCCGCTGACCTGAACGCGGTGCGAATGACGCTGTATCAGAACACTGGCGACCCGGATCTGGCCGCACTTCCTCTACAGCTTGACGACGGTCAGCGCGAATGGCTCATCGAGAAAGCCTTATCGTGGCTAGAAGAGAACGCGGGCCCCCACTCGCTGCCGGAGCCACCCGAAGCTGAGCTGCGCCGCCTCATGAACATGGCGACCGGGGAGGAGATCGGCGACCTCGAGTTCGAAGCGCGCCGTGAGCAAGCGGCGTTCAGGAAGTTTCCGTTCCTAGTCGACTGGGTCGGTGAGAAGCCGCGAATCCCAGATGACGTAAGCGTCGCCATCATAGGCGGCGGCTTTTCCGGAATCGTCATGGCCGTGCAATGTGAGTTATTGGGCATGCCCTATATCGTGCTGGAGCGGCGGGCGGAATTTGGTGGTACTTGGAACATCAATCGTTACCCAGACGTTCGGGTCGATACGCTCTCGAGCACCTACGAATTCAGCTTCGAAAAGTCATATCGCTGGTCTGAGTATTTCGCGCGTGGAGAGGAAGTCCGCTCCTACCTCGACCATGTCGCCAGCAAGTTTGGAGTTCGCGCTAACACGCGGTTCAGCCACGACTTGAAATGTGCCGCTTTCGACGAGAACCGGGACCTGTGGAGGCTCGAGGTCGACACACCGGACGGGCTGCAGACCCTCGAGGCCAAGGTCGTCGTCTCCGCAACCGGCTTGTTCGCCAACCCGAAGCTCATCGAGTTCGAGGGCGACGATAGGTTTAAGGGCAGAATCATTCATCCGGCACGTTGGCCCGAGGACCTGTCGCTCGAAGGCAAGCGCGTCGCCATCATCGGCAACGGCTCGACCGGCATCCAGATGGCCGGCGCGATCGCGAAGGATGCCGAGCAGACCTACGTCTTCCAGCGCACCCCGCAGTGGATCATGCCACGCGAAAAATACGGCCGGCCCGTGGAGCCAGAGATCCATTGGCTGCTGGACAACTTCCCAGGCTACTGGAACTGGTCCCGCTACTTGGCGGGCGCTGCGCTATTCGACACGCACGCGCTCGTCACGACGGACAGGGACTGGCAGGCGGGGGGCGGCCAGGTCAATCAAGGGAACGACGCACTGCGCAAGGACCTGACCGAGTACATCAAGAACGAAACAGGCGGTCGGCAGGATCTGATCGACCGGCTCATCCCTGACTACGCGCCGTTCTCTCGCCGCCCGGTCGTCGACAACGGCTGGTACCGGGCGCTCACCCAAGACGATGTCGAACTAATAACCCATCCCATCGTCCGGCTGACGAAAAGCGGCATCGAAACCGCCGACGGCACCGTCCACGAGGTCGATGTCATCGTCACAGCGACAGGCTTCGAGGTGGTCAAATATCTCCATCCGGGCCGTTTTATTGGCAGGGACGGCATCGACATTCACGAAGCGTGGGAAGGGACTGACGGACCGCGCGCCTGGATCGGAATGATGGTCCCCAGGTTTCCGAATTTCTTTATGCTCTACGGACCCAACTCACAGCCCGTCTCGAGCGGGCCGAGCCAAGTGACCTGGTTCACGGTCTGGTCGGCATTCGTCGGCCGCTGTCTGAAACGCATGCTGACGGACGGGGTTTCCCGGATCGAGGTCACTCAGGACGCCTACGCCAGCTACAACGAGGCGCTCGACGAGGAAGCCGCCAAGCTCGTCATGATGACCAAGGAAGGTGGGATCGAAAAGAACTACTACGTCAACAACGAGCATGGCCGCGTGCAGGTCAACGCGCCATGGTACGGTCCTGTATTCCAACAGATGTTCTCGAATGTGGACTGGGACGCGTTAGAAATGACTGCCAAGACCGAAGCCGCCTCCGCATCTGAGTGAAGGCAATGCAACCGGCCAAGAGCCCGCGAAATCGCGCGTTCTTCCGGAAGTGTCGGCGCCGCGTGCCAAGCAGCCTCTGCTCAAGCCACCCCAGTGGCGGAGAGAAGAGTCGGGAGCGTCAGAATCCGAGGGAGCGAAGCCATGACGAAAACGAAGGCCAGCCAAGACCGCGAAGAAGGAGCGGGTGCTGGCAAGCGGACGCCCGTCACGATGATTATCGGGGCCACTTCGAAATGGCAATCCGATGGCCGCAATACGCGGCTCGCCCACGGTGGCGAGATCGACGGCTCTGGGTTGTCCGACTCCGTTCGGTGGGGACTTGGCGGGGCTCTGGCGGAACGATTCTCAGCAGGGGGGCATCACGTTGTTCTGACGACGCGCTATGCGCCTAACGCGGCGGAACTTGAGAACTCGATTCGGTCCCGGGGCGGAGAAGTCTCGACCATCCAGCTCGATCTCGTCTCGCGCGAGTCGATCGATCAGGCCTTTGCGAGCGTGCGGGCGAGTGTCGGGGATCCGGACGTCGTGATCTATAACGCGGGATACCTTGAGGGGCGCGACCTGCCCAAGGATAAGGAGCTGCTCGAGCACGTGCCGCTCGAGATTTTTGAGACCGCGCAGCATCTTGCGAGCCGCGGACCCTTCCTTGTGGCGCAGGCAGCACTCGCACCTATGCGTGAGCGCCAAGCGGGGACGTTCCTCATCACGAATAACCCGGCCTCGCTTCGCGGACGCAAGCGGCGAACCGGAGAGTCCCTCTACTACCCGCGGACACAGACGCGCGCGCTGGCCCAAGTCCTGACCGAGGAATACTCGGAGCACGGGATCCACGTGGCGAACGTGATCATCGACGGATACATCGATTCTCCGGGCACCCGCGCTCTACCCTTCGCCCAAGCGAATCCGGAGATGATCATGAATCCCGCCGCGATCGCCGACGCCTACTACTACCTGCATACGCAGGATCGATCCTGCTGGAGTCACGAACTCCAACTCACGCCGCACGCCGCTCGCCCGAGCTACTAGGGTGGCAGTGACCTTCTTCGGGCGAAGCCCGTCGGATCGCGAGGGAGATGCGCGTTCGAATCGCACCCGAGGCACCATTACGTCGGCACTTCGCCGCGGTGCTGACTTGGTTCATCCATCCGTGGGCAAGTCTGCGACTGTGGTGGATGGGGTGGCGAGTGGTTGACGGTAGCCAGCCAAAGGTCCGGCGCGAGTCGTTGGGCTACGGATTACAGAGAAGCAATCCGCGCTAAGCTCTACTTCTGAGTGGCTCAGATCATTGACTAACACCGTGGTACAAAATGTTACTGATTCGATTGATCGACCTTTATTCGCTGATTGTTGTTGCCGCAGTCGTCGTCTCATGGACGAACGTGCCGCGCGAGCATCCAGCAGTGCGCTTCCTAGATCGAGCCACCGAGCCCCTCCTCGGACCCATTCGCAAGGCATTGCCGCCGATAGGAGGAATAGATTTCGCTCCCCTCGTGCTGCTCATCGGCCTGAGTTTGCTGAGGAGCGTCTTCTAGTACACCTCAGAGCAGGATCGTTCACTCTGCTTGGGAGAGACGCTCGCCGCGTGCAAGCGGGACTGTCCCCGACGTCGCGATCACTCAATTAAATGTTTGAACGGACGACCTGCTCATTGCGAGGTCCTGAGTTCCGCTGAAATGTCTTCC
>JASDVF010000016.1:0-86733 GCA_041440805.1 Myxococcota bacterium
CGTCGCCGTCTTCCTTCTTGGCTTCGGCCCTTTTCTTTTCTTTCTCTTCCTTATCTGCCGCCGCGCGAGTGTCCGGATGGACATCGTTCAGCCAGCAGAGCTCAAACTCGGTAGGAGGGCCCGCTTCGAGGACCGTCAGCTCGTACTGTTCCTGATGCATTCCGGGACGTGCGCGGACTTCGATGTCGTGGCCGATGTCTTCTGAGAGCTGTGCCATGGCAGGCTTTGATCCAGCGAGAAGCTCCGCGGCGACGTGGGGGTTCACGGAAACCGCAACCTTGCGACCGCGTAGCTTCGGCAGGTGCTTGCGAATCTCTCGTATCGCGCGGAAGGCGACGCTTTCGCGGGACAACACATAACTGCGTCCCTCGCAGTGACTGCACGGTTCGCATAACGTCTGCACGAGGTTTTCGCGCGTTCGCTTGCGGGTCATCTCGACGAGGCCGAGTTCGGAGATCTTTAGGATATTCGTGCGAGACTTGTCGGCACGCAGCGCGTCCCCAAGCGCGCGATAGACCTTCTCGCGGTTGCCTGCGGACTCCATGTCGATGAGATCGATAATGATGAGGCCACCGAGGTTCCGAAAGCGCAGCTGATGCACGACTTCTTGTACGGCCTCCAAGTTGGTCTTGAAGACCGTCTCTTCGAGATCGCGCTTGCCGACGAAGCGGCCCGTGTTTACGTCGATTGCGGTGAGCGCCTCGCTCTTGTCGATGACGAGAGAGCCGCCGCTCTTCAGCCAAACCTTGCGTTCGAGGTTTGCGTTGATTTGGGGCTCGAGGTCAAAGCGTTCGAAGATCGGAAGCGACTCTTCATAGAGCTCGACTGCAGGCTTCGGGTCCGCAACGAAGCGGTCAACGAAGCTCTGGATGTGTTCATAGAGCGGCTTGCTGTCTGCGATGATTCGCTTGGTGTCGTGGCCGGCGAGATCCCGGACGACGCGTAGCGGTAGGTCGTGCTCCGAGTAGAGCATGGCGGGCGCGGTGGTCTCGGCGTGGCGATGCTGGATCGCAGCCCAGACGGTCGCGAGATACCGGATGTCGGCTTCGAGATCGGCTTCGCGGACGCCGTCACCGGCTGTGCGAATGATGAAACCGAGATTTTTCGGTCGCAGGCGTTCGACGATCTCTCGCAGCCGCCTTCGCTCTTTGTCCGATCCGATGCGGCGGGACACGCCGACGCGGCGCGACCAAGGCGTGAGCACCAAGTGACGTCCGGGAATCGAAATGCTGGATGTGATGCGCGCGCCCTTGGTGCCAATCGGCTCCTTGGCGATCTGAACGATGATCTCTTGGCCTTCGCGGAGCACCGTGTCGATGCGCGGCGGAGCCGCGCGTCCACGGCCGCGTCCACCACCACCGCTTTTTCCGCGGCCGCCCGTGGGTTCGCCATCGGTCTCGCCAGTGGTGAGGGTGCTTTCGAAGTAGTCGCCTACGTAAAGAAACGCTGCCTTCTCAAGGCCGATGTCGACGAAGGCTGCCTGCATGCCGGGAAGCACGCGACTAACCTTCCCCTTCACGACGTTTCCTACGACGCTCTTGTCTCGATCTCTTTCGATGTGCAGTTCAGCGAACTGCTTGTCTTCTAGTAACGCGACTCGGGTTTCGCCGAGCTCCGCGTTGATGATGATTTCGTTTTGCATCGTTCCGCCTGTAGGCGGCCCTTTTGTTTCTTCGGTCCATTCCGACTAGGAGCTTTCCTGCTCGGATGTTGGACGTGCGAAACTGGGTCGGTCCGCCTGGCTGGCGAGATCGATCGAATTCGATTCTCTTCGACATTAGAGAGTGTCGTTCGGCTTGCCGCGATCCGTCGCGCGCGCGCTCTTGAGAGTGGGCGACCGGTCGTGGTGGGTGCTGACTGTTGTTGGGTCTTGCTGGGTCTGTCTAGACCGGGCTACTCGAGGCGTGCGGGTTTGCGGACCTCACACGTGGACATCGACGCGCTCTTACTCCTTTATTTCAACCGGCGGTTCGTGCCGGAGGCATGTTGGATGTCGACTGTGAAAATCAAATCGATGACTCGCACTTTGGGTTTGTTTAGTCGTCAAAATTTTTTTGTTCTATCCGACCGGTCGCATTTGGATCGATCGGAGGTGCGGCTCGCTTCTTTTTTCCCGCATTGCGTGCAGGTCGTGAGGAGTGAACTGCGTCGTGTTGGTACGTTCGTGTTTCGGCTTGTCGAGTGCGTGTCAGTTGAAGGATTCTCGAGTAGTCAGCAGCACCCCGCCGCTGTCCGAATCCCCCGGGTGATCTAAATCGTTTTCGCTTGTAGCGGGCTGGCTCTCGCTTTCGAATGGCGGGCGCTGCTACCACTTGAGTCGCAAACCTCGATTCGAATCGTCGCGGGACATTCCCACAGCTGATTCGAGTGTCGGGGTGAGCGATACTCGCGATGTGTCAATTCAAGCTCAATCGAAGTGCGACGGTCGAGGTTGGGCCTTTCTTCCATGTACCTGCCCGGGCGGAACGCTCTCGCCAGGCGAATGCCTTTGGGAGAGAGCGAGTGCCCAAGTGGGTACGACAACCTCGGATCCAGCCGCTGAGGTCGAGTGACACCAACGAATTTGATCCAGAACACGCACCAGCATGGCCGTGTAGAAATCTGAAGTGAGAGTCATGGATTCGGAGCCAAAGGTCAACTCGGATCCTCGCCGGAGCCTGCCCTCGGTAGATCGCCTGACACGCCAAGTCCGAGATCAGAACGACGGTTTGCCGGAGTGGGCGGTCGCACAGGCGGCACGTGGATCGATCGAGGCGCTACGCGATCGAATTTCCCAGGGGGAATTCGAAACCGCTGAACAAGTGCCAACCGCCGACGTTCTCGCGATTCAGGTCGCCGCTGCGGCTGGCGTGTTGTCTTCGCCCCATCCTCGTCCGGTTCTGAATGCGACCGGCGTGCTTCTGCATACGAATCTCGGGCGAGCTCCCCTGGCTGAGGCGGCCGCGGCCGCAGTCGCTCGAACTGTCGACGGGTACTCCAATCTCGAATTGGACCTCGAGACGGGGAAGCGTGGATCTCGGATGGGTGGGCTTGAAGCGAAGCTGCTCGCGCTATCCGGCGCCGAGGCGGCCCAGGTCGTCAACAATAATGCCGCCGCTGTGCTGCTAGCGCTCAATACCTTGGCACGTGGCCAGTCCGTTGTCGTCTCTCGCGGTGAACTCGTTGAAATCGGCGGCTCATTCCGCGTTCCCGCGATCATGGAGCGCGCGGGCGTTGATCTCCGTGAGGTAGGGACGACGAATCGTACGCATCTTGAGGACTATGCCGAGGCGATCGATGCGAAGACGGCTCTCCTGTTGAAGGTCCACCGCAGCAATTTCGAACAGCGCGGTTTTGTCGCCGAGGCGGATGTCAGCAAGCTCGCCGAGTTGGCTCATTCGCGGCGAATCCCGTTGATCGAAGATCTGGGCAGCGGCACTTTGATCGATCTCACGCGAAATGGTCTCCCAGCGGAAGCCTATGCTCCAGCACGACTGCGCTTGGGCGTCGATGTCGTGTGTTTCTCCGGTGATAAACTGATCGGTGGACCACAGGCGGGCATCCTGATCGGGAAGAAGAAATACATTGATGCGATGCGGAAAAATCCACTGGCTCGCGCGCTTCGAGTCGACAAACTCACCGTCGCGGCTTTGGATGCGACCCTTGATCTAATGCTCGACGCGTCACGCGCGGACGAGATCCCGGCGATCGCGGGGCTGCGTGCGACGGAAGCAGACCTAAAGCCTCGCGCCGACGCGTTGGCTGAGATCGTTACGCGAGTTGTTCACGAGGCTGCACCTTCTATATGGAAGGTGGAATTGCGAAATAGCGAGTCCGCCGTTGGCGGTGGATCGCTTCCCGAGCTCGTTTTGCCCGGATGGGCGGTGGTGCTCGCAGGAGGTTCGGTGCAGTCGGTCTTCGATCGGCTGAGGGAAGCCCCGACTCCCTTGCTTGCTCGCGTTCGCGACGACGCAATTTGGCTGGATGTTCGGACATTGCGCGATCGCGACTTTGAGAAGGTCGCTGACGCGCTGGCGTTCGCGCTCACACCCTAGGAACCAAAGCGTTGGATTGAGTGAGCGATCGCGGAGCTTCACGTCCCAGGTGCGTTGATTGACCCCGGGGGTTCGGGTAGATTGGGGTTCACCCCCCGCCAGTCCCCTCCAAGGGTCGCTCGTGAAAGCGCGGGCCCGACCGCATTTCGGCGCAGCCGCGCGGCCTAATAAGGTCGTGAAGACGTAACGATATGCAAGAGAGGCGAACGTGAACTCGACGACCGGCGTTCCACGCCATGCGTCCCCGATCGGGGGGCCTGCTCCAAGTCGACCGGCCCCGGCCGGGCCGAGACTGCTTGCTATGGGCGGTGGTAAGGGCGGCGTCGGTAAGACGTTCGTGACCGCAAACCTAGCAACGTCTCTCGCACGACTCGGTAAACGTGTCATCGTCGTCGACGTGGATCTTGAAGGTGCGAACCTCCACACGTGCCTTGGTGTACCGACGCCACAGAGGAGCCTCGCGGATTTCGTTTCCGAGCGCGTCGAAGATTTGGCCAAGCTCGTCGTCGATACTCCGATCCCCAACCTTCAATTGATCGGTGCCACACACGGCAACTTGGCTGATGCGCAGCCGAGTCATTTGCGCCGCGTGCGGCTCTTGCGCGG
Source organism: Myxococcota bacterium (assembly GCA_041440805.1). Taxonomy (GTDB): domain Bacteria; phylum Myxococcota_A; class UBA9160; order UBA9160; family UBA4427; genus UBA4427. The sequence continues at coordinate 4,641 of JASDVF010000016.1, forward strand.
GCTGCGTCAACTCGACGCAGATATCGTGATGCTCGATTTGGGGGCTGGTTCTCACGCCTCTGTCCTCGATTACTTCCTCGTTTCTGACGACGGCATCCTGGTGCTTCAGCCCGAGCCGACCTCCGTCGAGAATGCGTACACGTTCTTGCGCGCCGCATTTTATCGACGCATGCGTCTCGCGATGGTTGGCCATGGCGTTCGCCAACTGGTCACGATGGCCATGGATCAGCGAAACGAGCGCGGCATTCGCACGCCCCTCGACCTGCTGCGGGAAATCGAAGCAGCGGATACTGCCGAGGGACATCGCTTCGTGGAGACGATGCGAGTGTTCCGCCCGCGGATCATTGTGAACGGTGTACGAACAGCCGAAGACGTGAAGCTTGGCTTCTCGGTCTCGAGTGTCTGTAAGAAATATTTTGGGATCGAGGCGGAATACCTCGGATATGTGAACTTCGACGATGAGGCCCGACAGTCGGTCTCCATGCGTCGACCGATCGTGGACTTGCGGCCGGATGCCGATGTCTCGATCTATCTACAACGGATTGCTCGCAAGCTGTTAGGCGTTCCATCCACAGCGGCTCCCACGGCGGCCGGCAGCAGGCAAGATGCGGGCGTTCCTGGCTATCCATCCGGAGGGAAACGATGAGAGGGATCGACGAGCTTGACCATTACGAGCTACTCGAAGTCGCACGTAACGCTACTGGGACCGAACTCGACCGCGCTTACCGCAACGCGCAGGACACCTATGCGAACGACTCGCTCGCGATGTATTCGGTTTTCGAGAGTCGCGACGCGACGGAAATTCGCTCGCGATTTGATGAAGCCTATCGCGTGCTTTCAGATGCTGAGCTCCGCGAAGCGTACGATGCCGAGGTCCCCACTGAGACGAAGCGGACTGGCAGTGACGCATTTAGGGATGTGATCGATGCGGCCTCGCTGCCTGAAAGTGCCGAAATGGGACACTACGAGCAGCGTGAGTTGGCGGGCTTTGATCCAGTCGAGCAGCTCTCGTCTCTGGATGAAGCGGTCGAAGAATATGATGCGCTCGAAGATGACGGGAGCGGAGAGTTCGATGGCATTCGATTGCGTCGCAACCGACTTTTCCGTGGCTACGAGTTGGAACAGATCGCAGACGTGACGAAGGTCGGCCGCACGCATTTGCGGAATATAGAAGAAGAGAACTTCGGAGATCTTCCCGCGGACGTTTATGTTCGCGGTTTTGTGACGGCCTACGCGCAGACGATCGGTCTCGATCCGCGAGTTGTCGTGCCTAGTTATATGGCACGGGTGCAGGGCTCGCGAAGCACAAAAGAAAGGGGTGGCTTCCTTGCGCGCCGTTAGGCGATGCATACGGACGGCACTTCATGAGCGAATCTGAAAACGATGCAGAGGGCGATTCGTCGGCCGCGAGCACGGAAGTGCTTGTCTTCGAAGTCGATGAAGCCAGTATGGGCATTCGTGTCGATGCGTGGATCGCGGAGCTGACAGGGGTTTCGCGAGCGCAGGTCCGGCGCTGGGTCGATGCAGGACGAGTCTTGGTAGCGGGTGCCAAGGTGCGCGCGAGCTATAGGGTCTCGTTAGGCGACTCCATTGAGGCGCGACCGATCGAAGCGGTTGAGATGGAGCTGACGCCGGAAGCGATTCCGCTCGATGTGCTCCACGAAGACGAAGACCTGATCGTGATCGAGAAGCCTGCGGGTCTCGTCGTTCATCCTGCGCCTGGGCATCCTAACGGAACGCTCGTCAACGCGTTGCTTCATCACTGTGGAGACCTTGCCGGGATCGGCGGTGTTTTACGTCCCGGCATCGTGCATCGCCTCGATCGCGGCACATCGGGCGTGCTTGTTGCTGCAAAGAACGATGCTGCACATCAGGCTTTGTCGACGCAATTCGCCGAGCATTCAATCGATCGGGTTTACAGGGCGTTAGTTCGCGGGCTTCCGCGCGCCGACGAAGGTCGTATCGATCGCCCGATCGGCCGCCACCCGCGAGACCGCAAGCGTATGTCGGTGGTGACTAAAGCCGGGCGCGACTCGATTACGAACTGGCGTGTGACTCGTCGCTTCCGCGATTCAACCGTGAGTGAGCTCGAGGTGCATCCAGAGACGGGCCGCACGCATCAGATTAGAGTGCATCTCTCTGCTGCGGGGCTGCCTTTGGTCGGTGACGTCATTTACGGAAGGGCGCGCGGGCGAGATGCCTTGTTAGGTCGTCCCGCGCTTCATGCCGCGCACCTAGGATTCGAACATCCTCGAAGCGGTAAGCGGATGGGCTTCGATTCGGTCATGCCGGATGATTTGCTCGAATGGATGGCTGAGCTCGGAGACGCGGAGTCTCCCGAGTGACGGCCTCGGGGCTTTCGCCCCTTGTTGATCCCATCCTCGGGGCGCTCGGAATTGAGCATGGCTTCGGGCAAAGAGAGACGGCGGCACCCGAAGACACGTCGTTTCGTAAACAAGTTCACGGCACCAACGTTTCGGTTGCGACGGAATCCCGCGCGACAGATGAGCCAGCGGATGCAGTGGTGACATGCGTGGGCGGTGTGAGTGTCGGGATCGTGACCGCGGATTGCGTGCCGATTCTCGTCGCTAGTGAGAACGGCGTTGGCGTGGCAGCTATTCACGCCGGCTGGCGAGGACTCGCCGCGGGTGTGATCGAGGCGGGCGTCGAGAAGCTTCGCGCCGAAGCCGGTCAAAGGAGTCTTGTCGCCGCAATTGGACCGGCGGCTCGCGGGTGCTGTTACGAAATCGATGAGCCGGTTTGGCTCGGGTTGGGCGCACGATATGGGGTAGCGCTAGAGGACGAAGCGATCCTTCGTCCGACCGAGCCAGGGCATGCGATGTTGGATCTGGCGGCTCTGGCGGCTCGCGCACTCGAGAAATGTGGCTTAAAGACAACGAAAATTGGTTATACCCATTGTCTATGCACGATTTGCTCCCCCGATCGTTTCGAGTCGTTCAGGCGAGACGGGGCGACCGCCGGCCGGCTACGGCACTACATCCGTTCGAAAGCGGCCAGTTTCGGGCAGGGTTGACAGTCTCAGGGGGCCCCCGTAGATTATTTTCGATCACCAGCGCCGGCTCCCCCGCCGGATCGCTTCCGCCGAAGCCGACCCGAATTTTTCTTGAATTCCGCTCCACGCCAGGATTGGATTCTCGTCGGGTCGCTAGGCAACCGAGAACTTTCCTTATATTTCGGACCAGTCACGTCGATGGGCTCAATGTGCCCCCCCAATGCTTCATTTGGTTTCGCTTAGCGAGCTGCAAAGCTAGAGGGCCGCGACAAGCGGCAGCGTCGTTGGATTCAGGTTCCCCGCTCGATTGAGCGTGCCCCTGAGCCCGATATTCGTGCAGAAGGCGATCCGAAGGCCAGTCCAAGCTTCCCAAGCACCCGTTCCCTTTTGTTCCAGTCCGGAGACCTTCGCGGGATTCTCGCGACGAGTTCCTTACTGCCAATCGCCTGAGCGAATTGCGATCCAGCACTTCGCCCATTTTCCCCAGATTTACCCGTGCCGCTCAAGGCGCCTCCCGCCAAATTTCTCGACGATTCAGCCCGACGATCCCGCAGCGGATCGAAACCGTTCCAACCACGGCGTCGTTCGAGTCCCTCAAATCCCCCGGACCACTTTAAGAATCCCACTGATGAAGATCCCCAGAACGATCAGACACTCGATCAGAAGAGAGATGCCACGTGAGTAGCGAGCACCGCGCACCCGACTCGAAAGACGGCGGAGGATCCCAGCAGAATCGCAATCGACGCGGTCGGGGTCGTCGGTCCCGCAACTCCGGTGGAAGCGGCAGTAGCAGTGGGAGTGGCAGTGGGAGTGGCGGCGGTGGCGGCAATCGCGGCAACCGTGGCGGTGGTGGTGGCGGCGGCGAAGCGAAGCGCGACTACCTGCCGAGCGATGCGGAGTTGGCTGAGGAAGAAGCCTCGCTTGATGCCCAGCTCGACGACGGTGCGGAAACGATCGTTGTTAGTGAGCTTAAGGCGAAGACGATGCCAGGGCTGGCCGAAATGGCCGCTGAGATGGACGTCGAAAATTCCGGTGGTCTTCGCAAGCAGGATTTGATCTTCGCGATCTTGAAGTCCCAGACAGAAAAGCGCGGCAAGATTTTCGCCGAAGGCGTACTCGAAATTCTTCAAGATGGCTTTGGCTTCCTGCGCGCTCCGGACCAGAACTATCTAGCGGGTCCAGACGACATCTACGTATCGCCGTCGCAGATTCGACGATTCAATCTTCGGACCGGGGACTCTGTAGAAGGTCACGTGCGACCGCCGAAGGAAGGCGAACGCTATTTCGCGCTTTTGAAAGTCTCGACGATCAACTTCGATGACCCTAAGAAGGCGAAACAGAAGATCCTCTTCGACAGCCTCACCCCTCTTTACCCCGAAGAGAAGTTCAAGCTCGAGACGAAGACCGGCGGCATGACGACGCGGATCGTCGACTTGATTGCGCCGATCGGAAAGGGCCAACGCGCCCTGATCACGTCGCCGCCTAAGGCCGGTAAGACCATGTTGTTGAAGGATATCGCGAACGCGATCGCCGAAGGCAATCCCGAGGTCTACCTGATCGTCCTACTGATAGACGAGCGGCCGGAAGAAGTGACGGACATGCAAAGGACTGTGAAGGCTGAGGTGATTTCCTCGACCTTCGACGAGCCGGCGACGCGTCACGTGCAGGTCGCCGACATGGTGATCGCGAAGGCCAAGCGACTTGTTGAGCACGGTCGCGACGTCGTGATTTTGCTCGACTCGATTACGCGACTCGCCCGTGCGCATAATACGGTCGTGCCCCACTCAGGAAAGATTTTGTCTGGTGGTGTCGACTCGAACGCACTGCATAAGCCGAAGCGATTCTTTGGTGCCGCACGAAACGTGGAAGAGGGCGGCAGCCTGACGATTGTCGGAACCGCTTTGATCGACACCGGCTCGCGAATGGACGAAGTCATCTTCGAAGAATTCAAAGGCACAGGCAATTGCGAAATCGTGCTCGACCGAAAGCTGGCCGATCGTCGGACCTACCCGGCCATGGATATCAATCGCTCCGCGACTCGTCGTGAAGAACTGTTGATGGACGAAAAAACACTCAATCGTATGTACATCCTGCGGAAGGTGCTCTCGCCACTCTCGCCCGTCGACTCCATGGAGTTCTTGATGGGTAAGATCGAGCAGACCGATGACAACGATGCCTTCTTGGAGTCGATGAACTCCTAACCGCGGACCGCTGGCATCTTCTTGGAATCTCTTCTCGACGCAGTCGGTATTTCGGGGTTCGCTTTCGCGCTGATTTTCGCGGCCGCATTCCTTGGGGCGCTCGTGCAAGGCTCAATCGGTTTCGGATTGAATCTAATCGTCGTGCCGGCGATCGCCCTGTTTCGGCCTGAGGCGCTGCCCGGGGCGGCGGTCGTTCTGGCGCTGCCTATGACGTTCGGGAGTGCCGCGCGCGAATGGGCGCATGTCGATCAGAGTGCGCTGTTATGGGCGACGTTCGGTCGACTTCCGGGGATCGGAATCGGCATCTGGATCGTGACTACGCTTGATGCCGAGGCGCTTGCGCTCGCGATTGGTGCAATGGTGATCTTCGCCGTCGTGATGAGTCTGGCTTCGCCAACGATTCAGATCACGCGCTCGTCGCAAGCGGCCGCGGGTTTTATGGGTGGAGTGATGGGGACATCATCCTCGATCGGTGGCCCTCCGCTTGCTCTCCTATATCAGCATTCAGCAGGCCCGATCATTCGTTCGACGTTAGGTGCGGCGTTTTTGATAGGAACGGCGCTTTCGCTGATTGCGCTCCTCGCGGCGGGCGAAATCGGGCGTCTCCATTGGCAGCTGGGTTTCGCGCTGGTACCCGGGGTGTTGCTCGGCCTTTGGGCGAGTCGGTATTTACACGGCTGGTTGGATCGCGGCTGGATTCGGCCCTGCGTTCTGATCTTGTGCGGCGTGGCGGGCCTTGCTGTGGTCGTAGGCGGCCTGAACAAGCTTTAGTGTGAAGAGCGTGGGTCCAGCTTTTTAGATCCTATTGAGAAGGAGAGATCGGGTGTCTTTAGGTATCAAGGCGTTATGTATTGCGATTGGCGCGACGACTTTGCTCGCGTGCGCAACCGGTACCACACGGGTCGCGCCCGCGGCGCTCGACTGGGATTCAGCGGACGAGCGATGGTCGATTCATGTCGTCACGGTGGACGAGGACGGGGCGGATCGCGTGACGCGAATTTGGATGGCGATGCACGACGGAGACGGTGTCTTTCGTACGAACGACAGTCGCTGGTGGGCCAACCTGAGCCGGGATGCCCGAATCAGAGTCCGCACGAATGGACTCGATCATCCGTTCAGCGTTGAGTTCGTCGACGATGCCCCAGGCCGCGTGGCGATTGACGAGGTCTTTCTTCAAAAGTATGGCGGGTGGGAAAAGGTGATGTTCTCGCAAGCGCGCGGAGAAACTCACGACCATTACGGCCGGCTTGTCGCCGACTGATTTCGGCCAAACGCCTCTGGCGGACCGCGCTTATGCCTTGAGGTCCGCTCGCATGCCGGCGACCCGCACGCATATCAGCGGGCTGTACGCATACCGGCGGGGCCCGTACTCAGAGAACGATGCGACTAGCTCTTTGGGTCGAGACGCAAGAAGTAGCGCGGCGGGAAACCCGTGATGAAGCGGAACGCGAAGGGATGAGCATGTGCTTCCTGGAGCCGTTCGTCCTCGGCACCTGAAATAGCAACCGCGGTATACGCGCCGCGCGGGCCGTCGCCGCCTTCGAGTGCGACCTCGACGTTCGGGTTGCCAAGAGCCTCGTTGTACCAAGCGCGAGGCCAATGATTGGCGCTCACGAAAATCTGTTCACCGTCGTTGATACGTGCCAGCACTCGGTCGTTCGCGACACCGTCATCTCCCGTGGTCACGATCGTGAGGACGACGCCCTGCTCGGGCTGCAGGAAACCGAGCATCGCTTCGAAAGCGACGACGAGGCCGGCGTAACCGATCAGGACACCGATGAGAATTTTTGCGGGCTTGGGCATGAGGTTGCTCCGGTAGATGAGGGGCTGCGCCGAAGGACTCGACCGACACAGAAATGCAACGCTGGCGCGTCCACTGCACCGCCCCCCCCGGCAGCGATTAGTTTTGTGTCGAGGGAAGCGGAGCCTCTCGACTGAGGTAGCGCGTGAGCCCAGCATAGTAGAGCGGGCCCATTAAGAGCCATGCGACCTGCCCCTGGAAGGTGATCGTGCGGCCATTGAATTCGAAGAGCGTCGGGTTCAGCCAAGGTCCAGTGGGGACGAGTGGCGCCCAGGAGAGTGGCTTCCCCCCGGCAAGCTGGTCGTGGTACAGGAACATCTCGACCAGGATGTTCTGGCTGAGAAACAAGAACATGAAGAGCGCAAAGGCACCCCAATGCCACTTACGCAGGATCTGGCCGCTACGGCCGAACGCAAGCCACACGACCCAAGTCGCGAGGAGGCAAATCGACCCGGCATCCGCGAGAGAGTTGAGCACCCAGTTCAGATGCATCGGAATCGCATCATTGAGCGCGGCTGCGCGTCGCACTTCTACGGACTCGCCCGCAAGCCAGCCATACGTGAACCACAACTCCCATCCGAGAGCGCACGCAAGAAAGGCAGCACCGTAGACCTTCGGAACCCAAGCCGGGAAGACTCCCCGACGCGTGAGCAGAGGAATGAAAAGCAGCGGGAGCAAGGCGCTTGTATAGACGACTACTATGACGCGAAGATGTTCAGCGGACATGGGCTAGTCGCTTCGTCGTGGCGGGAGTCGTCTCGTGAACGTACTTGTTAGGTATTCCGATGGAAGTCATGCCTTCTCGAGTTCGCCGTAGAAGCCGTCGACCCGTTCGGTAAGGCCTCGGCCATCGAGCGTCGCCTCGAGTCAGCGGTTCACCAGCTGCCTGAATAATCCGGTCGTACCGGTAGCGCCTGCAATACCCGTCGATGTTGCTTGGGTCCCGCTCGTTCCACATGCGCAGGTAGTGCTGCATGGGTTCGGGAATACCGGTCGGGGGCTCGTACATGACTCTCCTTAACACAGCTAAGCCGCGTGGGTATCGGTCAGGCTGCGGGACGCGGATTACTCCTCGACATACTCGCCGTCCTCTTCGTCCTCGTCGTACTCCGCATTGGATTCGTACACTTCGAGCAGAGTAGAGACCGCGATTCCCTCGATCGTCATGCCCTCGAGGTTGCAGTCGACGATTTTGACCTCTTCTAAACTGGCGTCGGTGAACGTGGCGCCGCGCAGGTCGACGTCGCGAAACGTTGCCCCCTCAAGCGTCGAGTCGTGGAATTGGACTCGCGAGAGATCGGCGTCTTCAAAGCTCGAATCCGAGAGGTTGACATCTTTTGCCGTGATTTTTTCGGCAGTGTCATTCAGCTCCATCTAAGGCTCCTGTAAATAGTGGTGTGCCGGTTTCAATTCAGCCTAGCAGCGATCCGCGCTCGGCTCCGCACCCCGTGATGATCTGCATGCGTGCCCGGTGGGTGGCTACTGGCCGAGGCGTGTGCCTAGGGAGGCGTCGTTCCAAATCGCTTCGTCGTGCGCTCGCGCGCCTTGGCCGCTTCGATTTCCCGGTCCCAGGGAGTCGTCGGGCTCGTCACATAAGCTCTCGAAGAGATCACAGATCTGCGCGCCCTCCAACCTTCGACTCGGATGCGTGAGCCCCCGTGGCAGTCAGGTCGAGCCCGCTGTATCCGGGGATCAAATTCTCTTGCGCAGGGCAATATTCTCCGACGTCGAGGCCGAGCACATTGAATAGTCATGACGAGGCGGTTCAATCTGCTGGGAGTCCCAACCCCGGTTCAAGCCTACTCTCACTGTGCCGGGAGCCGAGAGCACACGTTCGCGTCCTTGCACCCTCAGCCGGTCGCGATTAGCCTCTGCCCATCTTGACCCCGCCGCCGCGGAAACCCCCGAGAATCCAAACGATTTGGTGCTCTCGGGACCTGCTGGCCGGTCCATTTTTCCTCTCCGTCGTCGGTTTCGACCGCTTCGACACGCACCCACACCGAGCATTTCTGTGGCCGACTTTCTTGAACGTATCGCCGAAGCCGAGGCTCGCTCCCGCGACCTCGAAATGCAGCTCTCCGATCCCGCTGTGGGGAAGGAGCAAGGTGCGATCGAGAAGCTAGGGAAGCGCTTGGGATCGCTGCGTCCACTGATCGAGGTTGGCGCGCGATACAAGGCCGCGATGGGGGAGTTCGACGACGCGAAAGCCATGCTCGAGGACGATGATCCCGACATGCAGGAGCTTGCCCGCGACGATCTGGCTCGGCTCGAAGTCTTGGTTCCGGAGCTCGAGACGGAGCTTCGCGTGTTGTTGACGCCGAAGGACCCGAACGACGAGAAAAACGCGATCTTTGAGATCCGAGCCGGGACCGGTGGCGATGAAGCGGCGCTCTTCGCGGCGGTTCTTTTCCGGATGTATACGCGTTATGCGGAGGATCTCGGCTGGCGAATCGATGTGCTGTCCTCTTCAGAAACGGACGGTGGCGGCTTTAAAGAAGTGATCGCCTCGATTACGGGAACTGACGTATTCAGCCGTTTTAAGTACGAAAAGGGCGTACATCGCGTTCAGCGTGTCCCCTCGACCGAAAGCCAAGGCCGCATTCACACGTCGACGGTCACGGTTGCTGTGATGCCCGAGGCCGAAGAAGTCGACATCGACATCAAGAACGAAGAGCTTCGAATCGATGTGATGCGCGCGGGCGGACCCGGGGGCCAGAGCGTCAATACGACGGATTCGGCGGTGCGCATAACGCATCTTCCGAGTGGCCTCGTGGTGCAGTGCCAGGATGAAAAATCGCAGCACAAGAACAAGGCCAAGGCGATGACAGTTTTGCGCTCGCGGCTGTACGATCAGGAACAGGACCGCTTGAATGCCGCGCGCTCAAGCGAGCGCCGTGCGCAGGTCGGGACCGGCGAACGAAGCGAAAAGATTCGTACCTACAATTTCCCGCAGACCCGCGTGACGGATCATCGTGCCGGCGTCACGCTCCATAAACTCGACCAGGTTTTGGCAGGTGAAATGGGCGAGTTGCTGGATGCCGTTCACGCGCAGATCGCGGCGGCGAAGGAAGGCGAACTTGAGGCCGGGGCCGGGCTGGGCGCTTCGTCGTGAGTTCGGGGGATTCAAATTCGCCCTCCTCTTCCCCCGCCTCCTCCCCCCCCGCCTCGCAATCGGGCGCGGGTGGCGACGCTGTGGCTGACCCCTCGATTCCGCGAGCACAGCCCGCTACGTCTCTATCGAACCCGCCGGTTTCAAAGGGTGCGGAGAAGGACGAAGAATCTGCTCCGGGCCAGGATGATCCGTGGACCGTGCTTCGTTTGCTGACCTGGACGACCGACTACTTCAAACGCGCTGGAATCGACTCGGCCCGGCTTGATGCGGAAGTGCTGCTGGCCCATTCGCTCGATGTGGATCGCCTGCGCCTCTATATAGACCATGAGAAACCGGTTGAGGCTAAGGAGCGCGATAGCTACCGAGCCCTGGTACAGCGCCGGGCGAGGGATCGTGTTCCGGTGTCGCAGCTTCTTGGGGAGCGAGAATTCTGGTCGCTGTCGTTCAAAGTGACCTCGGACGTGCTCACACCGCGCCCCGAGACCGAGACGCTGGTGGAATGGGCGCTTTCCAAGGCGAAGGCCGCGACGCGCAACGGGGAGGCACAAGTTGCCGATTCTGAAGCGACCCTCCGGATTGTGGATATCGGGACGGGGTCGGGGGCAATAGCCCTCTCTTTGGCGTCAGAGCTTTCCTACGCTGAGGTGACAGCAACGGATCTCTCGAAGGCAGCACTTCAGATTGCGACGGAAAATGCCGATGTTTTGCGTATGGGAGAGAGGGTCCGCTTCGTTGAAGGCGATCTTTTCGAACCGCTGGCAAACGAGGTTTTTGATCTGATCGTTTCGAACCCGCCCTACGTGGCGCGCCGGGACGAGGGGTCTTTGCCTCCGGAGCTGTCACATGAACCCGAGATGGCCCTGTTTTCAGGGACGGACGGGCTCGACGTGATTCGGCGGTTGGTATCGAAAGCGAGCGATCATCTTTCCCCCGGCGGCTGGCTCGGAATCGAGTTGTCGCCGGAACAAGCAGATGAAGTTGAGCAGGCACTTTCGGGTGCAGGATTTGTTGAAGTCGAGCGGAGGTTCGATCTGGCGAGTCGGCCGAGGGTGGTCGCCGCCCGAAAGCCATTGGACGAAACGAGCTAAAACGGGCCAGGGTCTGGTTCTAACGAGAATATTCAAGACGGCACTGTTAGGTCAGGCCGTCGCCGCGAGCGGGTACTGCGCCTTGGCGTAACTCGACGTGACAGGAAGTAGGTAAGAGTATGGCGGCCAAAACGACCAATAAATTGATGCGCGTCTTCAAGAGCGATGACGCGAAATTTGCCGAAGACTGGTACGGCGTTTGTAATCGTCGTGTCGACTCGGTGCTCGATGTAGAAGAAGACGTCGCCAAGATCATTGCCGCTGTTCGAAAGAACGGAGACGAGGCCGTCCTCGGTTTTGTCAAGAAATTCGACGGTGCGACCCTCAGTAAGCTCGAGATCACGCCCGAAGAGTGGGACGAAGGCTGCGAACAGGTCGACAGCGCGGATCGCGCTGCGATAGGCAAAGCTGCTATGCGCGTCCGCGAATTTCACCGCAAGCGAATTCCCTCGAGTTGGGAAATGCGTGAAGAAGGCGGCGGCTATATGGGCCAGCGCGTTCGCGCTCTTTCCCGCGTCGGCCTTTACGTTCCTGGCGGCACAGCCGTTTATCCCTCCTCGGTGATCATGAACGCGATTCCGGCCTCCGTTGTGGAAGTGCCCGAGATCCTGATGGCGACGCCGCCGGAGGACGATGGAACGATTCGTCCCGAAGTCCTGATGGCCGCACGGGTCGCTGGCGTACACCGCGTATTCAAAATGGGAGGCGCCCACGCCATTGGCGCTCTCGCCTATGGCACCGAAACCGTGCCGCGAGTCGACAAGATTACGGGTCCAGGTTCCGTCTGGGTTGCGACTGCCAAGAAGCAAGTCTTCGGCCAGGTCGGAATCGACAGCGAAGCCGGCCCGACCGAGGTATGCATCGTGGCTGACCGAAGCGCCACGCCCGCATGGCTCGCTGCCGACCTTATTAGCCAGGCCGAGCACGACGAACTCGCGCAAGCCATCTTGATCACTCACGTAAAGGGTCTCGTGCCCCGGGTGCAGGAACAGATCACCCGCCAGCTCAAGGATCTCGATCGCGAGAAGATTGCGACGAAGTCGATTAAGAATCGCGGCGCGATCATCGTGACGAAGAGTCTCGAGGAGTCGATCAAGCTTTCCGAGGAATACGCTTCCGAACATCTCGTGTTGGCGGTCGAAGACCCGGAGAAGATCTCGAAGGAGATCGGAAATGCCGGCGCCATCTTCATGGGCCACTACACGCCCGTTGCCGTCGGCGATTACATGGCTGGCCCGAACCACGTGCTCCCCACAGGGGGAACTTCGCGCTTCTTCTCGCCGCTCGGCGTCGATGACTTCCTGAAGCGAACCAGCTTCATGAAATTCGAGCCGCCGAAGCTTCGAGAACTCGGCGCGGACATCGTTCGCCTCGCCAATGTCGAAGGCCTCACAGGTCACGGCAACTCGGTCGAATTGCGGCTCGCCAAAATTCGCCGTGCGCGACGAGAGCGAGAAGCCGCACGAGATCTCGAGATTTAAGCTCCCGTACCCGCGTGCTTGGAAGCTTTTGCGGGTAGACAGCCCCTAGGCGAGTTCCGTCTCGGATCGGATTCTGCCGACGCCGCGCGAAAGCGCGGAAAAGTCGGTAAGATCCGTGCGTTCCGGACCCGTCTCCCCCATGTCGACCGCCTTACGGGCGCGTCGAGCGCGGGCCGGGAACAACTCGCCCCCGTGACCTCCCATGCATGAATGGCTGAATGAATGTACGGACGAGTCGCCGTCTGATCGGCGTACATTCCAGCATGCATGTATGGATGGAGAGCCACCTATGTCCCCGAGTGCGTCTTCGAAATCGAATGCGAACGAAAATAATGGTTCGGCCCCGAGCCGCGTCGCCACCGTTGCGCGCAAGACCAAAGAGACCGAGATCCGAATTCGACTCGACCTCGATGGCTCTGGCCAATACAGCGTGTCGACTGGCATTCCCTTCTTCGACCACATGCTTGAATCCTTTGGGCGCCATGGCCTATTCGACCTCGAAGTCGAAGCCAAGGGCGACATCGAAGTTGACCTCCACCACACCGTCGAAGACGTGGGTATTTCGTTAGGCCAAGCCTTCCGTGAAGCGCTGGGAAGTGCGACGGGCATCACTCGCTTTGGTGCCTGTGTGCTTCCTATGGCGGAGTCCAAGGTCGAGGTTGCAGTCGATGTATCCAATCGCCCTTACCTCGTTTACATGATCGAACTCGACAACATGCGCATCGGATCCTTCGATGCGACGTTGACCGAAGACTTCATGTACGCGTTCTCGCAGAGTGCCGGTCTCGATCTGCACATCGAGAAGCGATACGGCAAGAGCCCGCATCACATCGTCGAAGCGGTCTTCAAGGGCGTCGCGCGTGCGCTGCGCCAGGCAGTCGCGATCGATCCTCGCGAGACTGGCTTGCCGACGGTCAAGGGGGCGCTCTAGCCTTCTATGGCCCGAGAGAAGTCCCCGAAGATCGCCCTCGTCGACTACGGCGCGGGCAACTTGCGCAGCGTTGCCAAGGCTCTTGAGCGATCAAACCTAACGCCTGTTGTGACGAGCGATCCGAGCGTGGTGCATTCCGCTGATGGCGTATTGCTCCCAGGCGTTGGTGCGTTCCGTGATGCGGCACAAGCTCTCGAAGCCGCGGGTTTGTCGAATGCAATTCGTGACGTGACGACGAATGGGCGTCCCTATCTCGGAATCTGCTTCGGCCTGCAGTTGTTATTCGACGAAGGGACCGAGCACGGCATCACGCCGGGCCTCGGTCAGCTTGCAGGACGAGTGACGCGCTTCCCCGACAAAGACGAGAACGGCGATCCTTTGCTGGTCCCGCATATTGGCTGGAACGAAGTCGTCTACGAAGGCGACCACCCCATGATTCAGGCGCTTCCCGAGCGCGACATCTACTACTTCGTGCACTCGTATCGTCCGGAGCCTACGGATGAGTCGATCATCGCGGGCCGCGCGAACTACGGAGGCTCTTTTGCCGCCGCGGTGGCAAAGGATAATGTGTTCGCGATTCAGTTCCATCCCGAAAAGAGCCAAGCTGCCGGAAAGCGCCTCCTTGACGCGTATCGCGTCTGGTTGCAGGAAAGCTAATCGCCTATGTCTAGCCCGTCGACTCAATCGAAACCCTTCGAGCTGATCCCCGCAATCGATTTGTTAGGCGGAAAGGCCGTGCGCCTTTCCCAGGGCGACTACGATCAAGCGACGGTTTACGACTCCGACCCCGCGAATGTGGCCAAGGGATTCTTCGCCAAGGGCATTAAGCGTCTGCACGTCGTCGATCTAGACGGCGCGAAAGCCGGTCGGCCGATGGCCGGGGAAGCGGTTAAGCGCATCCTTGCCGAAGTCGGAGACACGCCGGTTCAGTTAGGCGGCGGACTTCGCGATATGGCGGGCGTCGAAGAAGCTCTTTCCTGGGGGCTCGACCGCGTCATTTTGGGAACGATCGCCCTGCGCGACCCGGAGCTCGTCAAGAAGGCCGCTGCGGAATACCCCGGTCGAATCGTTGTCGGAATTGATGCACGAGACGGACGCGTCGCGGTCGAAGGCTGGCTTGAAGCGAGCGAAACGACGGCGGTCGATCTCGGTCGAAAATTTGAAGACGCGGGCGTCGCCGCGATTGTCTACACGGATATCGCCCGCGACGGCATGCTGACGGGACCGAATATCCCGCAGACCGTGGCTCTAGCCTCCGCGCTCGATATCCCGGTGATCGTGTCCGGTGGTGTCGCGACCGTGCAGGATATTCTCGACTCGGCGGCCGAACGCGCCAAGGGAATCTGCGGGGTCATAGCCGGCCGCGCGATCTACACCGGCGCGGTCGATCTCGAGGAGGCCCTTCGCGCTGTTGATGCGTTAGGCGATGGCGAGGGCTCTGCATGACCCTGCTTAAGCGAATCATTCCTTGCCTTGATGTGAATAAGGGGCGCGTCGTGAAGGGCGTGAAATACGTCGATCATGTCGACGCTGGAGATCCTGTCGAAGTCGCCAAGCGATACGATGCGCAGGAAGCGGACGAGATCACCTTTCTCGACATCACGGCGAGCCATGAGGGGCGGGGCATCCTGCTCGACATCGTGGGACGAACGGCAGAGAGCGTGTTCATGCCACTCTGTGTGGGCGGTGGCGTAAGCTCGCTGCAAGATATCCGCGACCTGCTGAACGCGGGTGCAGACAAAGTCTCGATCATGACGGCGGCGATCAAGAATCCCGACCTCATCGATGAGGCGGCGGCGAAGATCGGAAGTGCCAACCTCGTGGTAGCGATCGATGCCAAACAAGTTTCGGAGCCGGGCGAGTCGCCCAGGTGGGCTGTCTTTACCCACGGCGGGCGTCACGAGACCGGGATTGATGCGGTCGACTGGGCGGCACAGGTGGCCGAACGCGGCGCCGGAGAGATTTTGCTCACCAGCATGGACCGGGACGGGACGAAGAGCGGCTACGACCTCTCGATGCTTCGAGCCGTGGCCGATCGGATTTCGATTCCGGTGATTGCGTCAGGCGGCGGCGGCAGCGCGGCGGATTTGGCGACTGCGTTACAAGATGGCCCCGAGGGGGGGCATTGCCAGGCAGCATTGGCGGCTTCGATTTTCCATTTCAAGGAAACGACGGTCGGCGAAGTGAAGCTGGAGCTCTTGGCGGCGGGGATTCCAGTACGACCCCCGACAAATGGAGCGTAAAGATAGAAAGAGTACGGGAATCCCGCGGGGCCCGATTGAGAGCGCAAAATCGCTCTGCTAGGTTCTGCGCCCTTCGCGCCGAAGCTCATAAGCTGAGGGCGGGAGCTTGGGGAGAATGTCCCGCAGATCGAGCACGCCATCCCAGCGCGAAACCAAGAACATGAACACGATCGAAACGAAATTCCCGGTGATCCGAAGGGGTCTACGGAGCAGGATTTTATAAACAGAAAGAGCAGCCGTGCTGCGGTTAAGGAGCAATCGATCAGCGAGCGTGTGGCGCGACGGGAAATCGTCTGCCACGAAGAGGACCTCCGGGTTACTCACTGAAGTCTAGACACGCTGCATTTCATGCGGCGGGTACGAGTTCAACCGCGAGCATGTCGAGTGTTCCCCGCAACGGCGAGGAGATAAGAGAACATGCCGGTCATCAAGATCAAAGAGAGTGAATCGTTTGAAGGCGCGATGAAGCGCTTTAAGAAGACCTGCGAAAAGGCAGGCATTCTGACTGAGCTGCGACGTCGCGAATATTACGACAAGCCCAGCATCAGCAAGAAGAAGAAGGAAGCGGCCGCAAAGAAGCGAGCGCTCAAGAAGGCGCGACGGTCGTCGAACTAACATCGACATACGCGTAGCGAGAGGGCGGATTTGAGCCGGATTCCTGAATCCACGATCCACGAAATCCGAAACCGAGGCGATATCATTGCCATGGTCTCTCGCCACGTCGAACTGAAGCAGGCCGGTCGAAACTGGAAGGGGCTTTGTCCCTTCCACAACGAGAAGACCCCCTCCTTCAACGTCAATTCGGAACGACAGATCTTTCATTGCTTCGGGTGTCAGGAAGGTGGCGATATCATCGCCTTCCTGATGAAGCACGATGGGCTGACCTTTCCGGAAGCGGCTCGCAATCTTGCGGGCGAACTCGGGATTGATATCCCGGAAGAGCGCGACGGCCAGGATGCTGGCTTGACGACGCGCATCTACGAAGCGAATCAACTCACCCAAGATCTTTATCGCGAAGCGCTGCGCACGCCCGAGGGCAAGATCGCGCGCGCCTATCTAGTCTCGCGAGGTTTCGACGGCGCGATTGCCGACGAGTATGGAATCGGTTTCGCACCCGCGCGATGGGACGCCGTCGCGGTTCGCCTTCGCGAGAATCGGATCAAGGGTGATGTCGGTGTTCAAGCCGGGCTCACCTCGGAACGAAAATCCGGACAAGGATATTACGATCGCCTTCGGGGGCGGCTCACGTTTCCGATCGAAGATGTTCGTGGGCGTGTGATTGGATTCGGCGGTCGTGCCCTCGAGGCCGACCAAGAACCCAAATATATGAACACGCCCGAGAGCCCGGTCTTCCATAAGCGCCAGGCACTCTACGGATACCCAGCGGCCCTCGAACACATCCGTCGCGCCGGTCGCGTGATTCTCTGCGAGGGCTATTTCGATCGGATCGCTTTCGCCCGCGCGGGAATGGGTGAAGCACTCGCCACCTGCGGGACAGCACTCACGCCGGATCACGGCGCGCAGCTACGCCGCCGCGCACGTGAAGTGGTCCTCATCTTTGATGGAGACAAGGCTGGGCAAGCTGCGACCGAGAAGGCTCTTGCCGTTCTGCTTCCCCACGGGTTGCGAATTAGAGCAGCCCTAATTCCCGACGGGGCAGATCCCGACGACTACCTGAACAAAGAAGGCGCCGAGGCGCTCAAGCAACTTGTCGACAAAGCGCCCGATGCTTTGGAACTCACAATTCGCAACGCGATGCGTCACGGAGTTGCGAGTCCAGATCAAAAGGCCGATGTGGTTGCCCACATAGCACCCCTAATTGCACGTGTATCCGACGTTGTATCGCGCGAGGAATATATGCGCCGCCTATCAATGGCAGTAGACGCATCTCCTGCCGCGGTCGGAACAATCGTTCGTGACGCAGTGCGTGGTTCAAAAGAAACGCCGCAAGTAGATGGTTCGTCACTTGGCTTGCAGCGTAGTCGACGCGATCAACCCGAAGATAGGCAACTTCGCGGCCTTGCTAGGTTATGTCTTCAGCGTCCAGATCTTTTAAGTGATGAAACCGCGCTCTCGCTTAACGAGATCATTCCAGCAGGCGCATGGAAATCCATCATTTTGCAAATCATCGAAGCAGCGGGCGAAGGCTTGTTGCTGCCGGGTGAGGGGCACGGTGTAGATCCGTTTGCGATCGAAACACGCTTAGACGAGGAAGCACGGCTACGCCTGCGGGAAATCGCAGTTGATGACACGCCCTTCGATTCCGAACGAAGCGCCGAACAAGTTCTTGATGATCTAGTGTCATGGTTTAAGCGCCGCGGACTTGACGTACGTCAGCGAGAATTAAATCGAAGAATGCGCGACCCTAATGCGGATCAAGATGCACTCCTAGCTGAGAAACAAGCACAACTTCAGGAACGCAGAGCGCGATTGGGTGTTGGCAACGTTTCAAAGAACGACGGCCGCGATAACGGCAGTCAATAGGTAAACCGCTTAAAACCCCATAGGACGAGTCGTAGGAGGCGGCGGAAGTTCAAAAGAGGGGTAGAATTCTTAATTGGCTCAGGAGAACCCCCCCCATGGTCTCAAATGCACCCGGGACGAAGACGGCAGTTGACCGTACTTCGCCGGGAAGACCCAACAGCGACGTTCCGATCGCTTCGACGGATGCGACTGAGAATTCGACCACGCCTAAGCGGCGGACTCGAAAGGCACGAGGTCTGCCTATGGAGCTCAACACGCTAAGCGTTTCAGCGAATCGCACGCCTAGCACGCCTAGCATGTCTGAAGCGGTGGCCAGCGAAATTGAGG
Source organism: Myxococcota bacterium (assembly GCA_041440805.1). GTDB lineage: Bacteria > Myxococcota_A > UBA9160 > UBA9160 > UBA4427 > UBA4427. The sequence continues at coordinate 23,322 of JASDVF010000016.1, forward strand.
ATGGAACGTCGGCGGCCAGCGCGTCGACGAAGCGCACTGGGAAAGCGAGTCCGAAGGCTGATTCCTCCGAACGCTCTCCCGAGAGCCCCGCGAAGCCCACTGCAAAGAAGGCGCGTCCGAACAAGTCAGTGACAGCTGGCGGAAAATCGGGAGAGACTGCGGGCGTCGCTGGTGCCGAATCGAATACGCCGCTTTCACGTGAAGCGCTCCTTGAGGTCGATGCGATCCGTCGACTCATTGATGTCGGCGAGGAAAAGGGCGAAGTCGATCGCGCCGATCTTCAAGCGGCCTTCGATGAAGCCGAGTTGGGTCGAAGAGATCTAGATGGGATTCTCTCGATCCTTCGCGAGCATGACGTTTCCCTCGCGCGCACGGTTGCGGGCGATGAGCGCGCCGCCGGGGAAGAGGAGAAGCCGACCCGGGTCGCATCGAAGCGCAACGTGGCCGTCGGTGAAGAAACCGGTCCTGCGGATCCCGTTCGCGTCTACTTGCGAGAGATGGGGCAGGTTTCTCTGCTCACGCGTGAGGGCGAGGTCCAAATCGCACAGCGAATCGAACAGGCCGTAGACGCCCATCTGGCGGCGTTGGTTTCTAATAATTACTGCCTCCGCCGCATGGTCGATATGGGCGAAAACGTTCGTGTTGGGAATCTCGATCTCAAGAAGGCCGTAGATGGCCTCGAGGAAGAGGCCGCCCCGCCCATCGATGAGACGTTGAAGAAGTTCCTCGAAGGGATGGTCAATCTCGATAAGATCGAGCGCAGCACCATGGAGCGCCGTCGCGAACTCGAGCAGAACGCGATGACGAAGGATGATCGTCTCGCGTGCGAAGCGGAGATCAGGGGGCTTTTCGCGAAAGCCGCGAAAATTCTTCGAACCAATCGAGTTACCAAAGAACGCTACAACGAACTCGATCGCTGTCTGCGCGAAATGCTCGAGAGTCATCAGATGCTCGATGCGCGCCGTGCTCAGATTGCGAGTGAATTTGCTCTCGGCCCCGAGGAGCTAACGATTCTTGCGGAGCAGAGCACCAAGCGAAGTGCCGGGGGCAAGCAGGCCCTGGAGCGTTTGGGGGCCAACGCCGAATCGATCGCTGAAGCGCTTGCCCAGCTCGGGAATGTTGATCGTTTTCGAACCCAGCTCCAGACCGAATCATGCATCCGCTTGGACGAACTCGAGCGCATACTCGATGTCGTAGACGCGACGGCGATCTGTGCACAAGAAGCCAAGAGTGAGTTGACCGAAGCGAATCTTCGCCTCGTGGTCTCGATTGCCAAAAAGTACAACAACCGCGGACTTCAATTCCTGGATTTGATCCAGGAGGGCAACATCGGGCTGATGAAGGCCGTCGATAAATTCGAGTGGCGTCGGGGTTACAAATTCTCGACGTACGCGACATGGTGGATTCGACAGTCGATTACGCGAGCGATCGCGGATCAAGCGCGCACGATTCGAATTCCCGTCCATATGATCGAGACGATTCATCAGCTCGTTCGTGCGACCCGGCAACTTGTTCAGGTACTCGGCCGCGAGCCTCACGCCGAAGAGCTTTCCGAGGCGATGGAGATCCCGCTCGAAAAAGTGCGGCTGGTTCTTCGGGTCGCGAATGATCCGATCAGTCTCGAGACGCCGGTCGGTGATGAAGACGACTCCCGTCTTTCTGATTTCATCGAAGATCCGAACGCCCTCAATCCTGCGGATGCAGTCATTCAGTCGGGCCTTGCGGAACTCACGCGTGATTTGCTCTCGACTCTCGCACCTCGCGAAGCGCGGGTCCTCCGAATGCGATTCGGAATCGGTGAGCGCGCGAATTGCACCCTCGAAGAAGTCGGCGAAGACTTTGATGTCACGCGTGAACGCATTCGTCAAATCGAAGCGAAGGCGCTTCGCAAGCTGCGCCACCCGAGCCGCAGCCGTTCGCTCAAGGACTACCTTGAAGGCTGAGCCTACGCGCCTGCGCAACTGATATACATTGAGAGACTAACTTCGCCCAGCCTGCGCATGATTTGCGTGTGTTGGGCGTCGTCCGTTTAAGCGCGGTCCGCGCCGCTCCGATAGGCCGTTCGTGAAGCTGGTTGCCTGTTCGGACTGCCACGCCCAATACGACGTGAGTTCGATAGTCGAAGGCGCCGCCTTTGACTGTCGCTGTAGCACGATGCTTGAGGCCCGTGCGCCGAAGGCCGTTGAGGCGGCGGTCTCCCGTTGCAGCGCCTGTGGTGCGGTGGCGCGAGGGCAAGACGATGACTGCAGCTATTGTGGCTCCGAGATCGTTCGCGATGTGCAGCGCGGTGGATTGATCTGCCCCGAGTGCATAGCCCGCAATCCCGATCGCAAAATCACGGTAGGTCAAAGAGTCCAATGTTCGATGGTCTAGTTAGGGAACATGGCGAACAGGTTGTTCGATCCGCCGAACAGACCTAACAGGGCTCGCCGACCTTTTCCATCCACGACTTGTAGTCTACGAAGCCCGCATCTTGATGAAGCTTTGCGACGCGTGCTTCGAGGGCCTTAGCGGTCTCTGCGCTTGGCGATTCCGCTTTGCCCAAGCTGGCGAGGACATCGTTTGCGGTTTCTGCCGCACCGGTACTCGCGGTGACGGCCTCTGCGGCTTCGCCGCGATCGCCTTCGCCGATCCCGAGGTAGGCCTCAATCGCGGATTGGCTGACCTGCGTCGCGTGCTTTCGCGAGGCGACGATATTGCCCTTGCCCGTCACGACGTTGCCGACGGAAAAAACCGTCGGATAGCCGTCGAGTCGGCCGATGTCCCAATCCTTGAAGTCGAAGAGTTCGCCGTTCATGTCGATGCCGGGGATCGCTTCGGGAATTGATCCGATCGAGCTGATGATGGCCGAGCCGCGCACTTCATAGGTCTCGTCGAGCTTAACGACGCGGCCGTTCTCAATCTTGGTGCGCCGGAAAACGATGCCGACAAGTCGGTCGTTTTCGACGATCAACCCGTCGGGTGCGGAGAGAGGCTCGACCTTGAAGAGGTATTTGCTCGTGCTCTTTTCGAGCATGCGCTTACGGCCGGCTTCGACCTTCGCGAGCCTTGCTTCGTCCGCGCCCTCGGGCGCGCTCATGAGCGGCATGTCTTCGACACGTCGTCGGTAGTAAATAGTAGGCGGCGTGATGCCGAGTTCGTCCCAGCTGATGCCGTGCTTTTCGAGGATCTTGGGGATGCCCTTGATTTCGAGTTCCTCGACGTCGGTTTCGATCCCACGCTCAGTCAAGACCTCGACCGTTCTTTGCAGCGTGTGGATCTTCGCGACGTCGATGGATGCTAGGCCGCCGCCTAATATGATTGCGCCATCGTGGATTTCGTAGCTGGCATCAGGCATGTCGCCGCGTTCTTGATGGTTGAACGCAATCACGAAGGGGTTCTGGTAAACGAGGCCCTTGCCCTTGTATTCATCCGCGCCGTCGACGGGAACCGGGCGATCGCGCCAGGCGCCATTCGCGAGGACGACAGCCGAAAAGCCCCAATCGTTCACGAGCTCTTTAAAGTCGGCTTCGCGGCCGATCTTCGTGTTGGGAATGAAAGTCACGCCGGGTTTGGTGAGCTTCCCGTCGATGGTTTTATACTCCTTGTTCCGGAGCGCTTCGTGCCATCGCGGCAGCCCATCTTCGATTTTTCCGTACGGCCTCTTGTTCTGCTCGAACACGAAAACCGATACGCCTCGCTCAGCGAGCCGACTGGCGACTTCTGCGCCTGCCGTGGCTCCACCAATTACCGCTACAAAATGCCCCGCATCGTCGTTTGCCATGGCGCGAATATTCGCAGCTCGCCGCGTCCGCGCAATGGCGGAGAAGCGAGCTGCTCGCTTATGCCGACAACGCGGTAGACTCTTGGGCGAGGGCCTGTAGCTCAGTGGTTAGAGCAACCGGCTCATAACCGGACGGTCCCTGGTTCAAGTCCAGGCAGGCCCACCACCCTCAAAGCGTTCCGCCCGCTCTCCCCACTCCATACGAAGTTCGGTCGTCGCTAATTCCCCGACCTCCGAGGCGACCCGAAACGCCGTGGTCGCACCCCGCGTCGGCTCATCCTCCAGAGCCTTGCGCCCCGGCGTGCTTTGCCCGCCGAGCAAAAAAAACCCATCCCCGAAAACGGGAATGGGTCTTTGGGACAAGACAATGTGCGTAGTGCTCGTCCCGCACTCATACTCTAGGAAGAATGGGCTCCCGGTTGCGGCCTAAAGAGCCCGTCAGCACGCTATCACAGCGATCTAAAACCACAACAAATACGGGGAGCTGTCCCGTAAGTTGCGGATAACTTACGAGAATTTGGAGGATTCCGGTGCTGCTCTAGCGCTCGGTTTTCGGTGGGCGGGTCGTGCCGACCAACTCTCGAAGAGCTGCTTCTTCGCCTTGGACCTGGAAGTAGACGTTTTCGCTCGCGGAGCCGCCGGTCCGTCCCGCGATATCGAGTGCGCCGGCACCTGGCTGTTCGTGACCTTCCAGGCGAACGGAAAGCTGGATATAGAGCGTCTTGCCGGGCTCGAGCCGGATCGTCTTTTCATTCCATCCCCAGGCGGTGAGCCCAAAACCCCGAAGGCCGGCTCGGAGTCGATGGACTCCGGACGCCATTTCGGTTGTTTCGTACTCGCCATCGCGAAGGTCGCCGAGAAGTCGACCGTCGATCGACGCGCGAACTCTCGATAGCGAAGAGCGTGTATCGGCGCGGTAGACGTAGACTCGGGAACGATGGGCTGGCGGGGGATCGGATTTGGCGAAGGCCGGCCCTAGCGGCGCGGCTGCGCAGCCGGCGAAGAGACTCGCGCCGAGAATCAAGCTGAGCAACGTCAGCCAATGGAAGCTCCTGCCAAGGCGAGACTGCCCTCCAGCTCGAGCGGGATTGAGAATTGCGTGGTTCATCGTATCCCCCGATGCGCCCGCCGAGGAGTTGAAGGCGAGTCGCGTGGAGGAGGGTAGCGAGGCTAGGGAGTTTCCCCGTGGGCCCATAAGTGAATGGAAAGACACGAAATCTCGCGGGGTGCGGCTACGCTAAGCTGCCCTCGGTGCCAGGCGAGGGCCCCTGATTCGGGGCGCCGGCCGCAGACCATGGGGTCGGCGGCGCGACTCGGACGGTGCGAAACAGGGGCGCCCAGCCGAGGCGCTTCGAAGAGATGTCTACGAGAGCATGCGCAAGGACAAGGACCGCTATTGGGATTGCCTGGATCAGGCAATGGAAGCCTCGCATGGGGGGCGGATGGAGGAGGCACTTGCCTGGCTCGACGAAGCGCTGCGCGTCCATCCCGATGGAGCCGAGGCCCACAACGGTCGCGGCGAAATTCTCTGGGATGATGGCCGGGTCGACGAAGGGCTGATCGAATTCGATCGCGCAGTTCTCGCCGACGCCAAATTCACGGCCGCGCATCTCAATCGGATCGAATTGTTGATCGAGGAATTCGGCGAGTTCGTGACCGCGGTCCGGCTCGCTGACGAATTGCTCTCCGGGACGCCCGCGCTCCCGCGCCCTGACCGTGTCCTTCAGGCCGAGGTCTACTACCTAAAGAGCAAGGCACTCTTCTACCAGGATGATCTCGAGGGTTCGCTCTTTTTGGTGAGGCGCGCCGCGAAAGCTGGCGGCGAACTCGGCCTCTATTATGCGTTCGAAGGTCAGGTGTTATTCGAACTCGGAAACTACCAGGAATCCCGTCGCGTATTGGAGCGGGGCGTTGCGGTCGACCCGGATGCCGCTCATACCGTCTACCACTTGGGGTTGGTGCTCGAACGCCTAGAGGCTGAATGCGAAGAGGACGGTTCTCCCGGCGTGGGAATCGAAAACTCGGAAGCAGCGTTTGCGAGGGCGAATTCGCTTGAACCGCAGCAATTCCCGCTGCCGGTCACTATCGATGATGCGGCGTTCACTCGTGCGGTCGATGCTTCAGTTGCCAACCTTCCCCGTTCGATTCGCGAGCACATAGAAGGTGTGAGCGTGCTTGTCGAGGATTTCCCGACGGTCGAACTCGTGCGCGACGAACGACTCTCGCCTCAGACCCTCGGACTCTTCATGGGCGTCGCGCGGACTGAAGCGCTGCTCACAGATCAGCCCCTCGATCTCGATCGGATTCTTCTATACAAGCGGAATCTCGAGAAGATCTGTCGTGACGAAGAGGATTTGATCGACCAAATCCAGATCACCGTTAGGCACGAAGTTGGCCACTACCTGGGTCTCGACGAGGATGACCTCGAGCGACTCGGGCTCGCTTGAGTTAGATAGCCCATGCCAGAACGAGAGAAGCCATCAATGCCGCATTCGGAGTCGAACCCCGGCGCCGCGTCCTCGTCAGAATCGTTGCTAGGCGGTCGCCCTTCGGCAGAATCGTGCGAAGCGACGGCTCGGCCCACGAGCGCGCCCGTCGAGCTGATTGGACGTCTTCAAGCGATCGTCGGACGCGAGAATTGCCTGGCGCGAAGCGGCGAGCTCTTCGCCTATGAGTGCGACGGACTGACGTTAGAGCCGCGTCGTCCTCTGGCCGTGGTGCTCCCCGAGACGACTGAAGAAGTGGCCAGAGTCGTTCTCGCGTGTCGTGAGTTCGATATTCATTTCGTGCCGCGGGGTGCCGGAACAGGACTCTCCGGGGGCGCGCATGCGACCGCTGGTTCGGTCCTGATCGAATGCTCCCGGATGACCCGTGTGCTTGCGGTGGACGCCGAAGATCGCTTCGCGATCGTGCAGCCCGGGGTCGTGAACGCGGAACTGTCTACCGCGATTCGCCATTTGGGACTCTTCTACGCGCCGGACCCTTCGAGCCAACAAGCCTGCACGATCGGAGGCAACGTTGCCGAAAATTCTGGCGGACCTCATACCCTGAAATACGGGACGACGACGAATCATATCTTAGCCCTCGAAGTTGTTATGCCAGACGGGAGTGTTCAGCGTCTTGGGAATCAAACTGGGGAAATGCCTGGTCCGGACCTGGTGGGTGCTTTCGTGGGAAGTGAGGGAACCCTGGGGATTGTTACGGAAATCACGGTCCGCCTCACGCCGATTCCCGAAGCCATCGAGACGATGCTTGCGATCTTTGATGACGTTGTGCCGGCCTGCCGTGCGGTGGGTCGCGTGATTCGCTCGGGTGTCGTGCCGGCGGCGATGGAAATTGTAGATCGTCGAACGATCGAAGCGGTCGAAGCCAGTGTCTATAGGGCGGGACTCCCAAAGGATGCGGGCGCCGTTTTGATTGTGGAGCTCGATGGCTCGCCAGTTTGTATGGAAGGCGAAATTCGGACGATCCGTGAGGCGTGTAACGCTGAAGGCTGCCAGGCGATCGAACTCGCGCGAGACGAAGAGGAACGGCTTCGCTTCTGGCGCGCACGGAAGGGCGCTTTTGGTGCGATGGGTCGGCTGGCACCGGATCTCTACGTGCATGACGCCGTCGTGCCGCGCATTCATCTTCCTGCGATTCTCGAGAAGATCGGGGAAATCTGTGACCGACATCGACTCAAACTCGCGAACGTATTTCACGCCGGCGACGGAAACCTTCATCCAAATATCTGTTTCGATCGTCGAGACGAGGACGAACTCGCTCGGGTGATTCAGGCGGGAGAGGAAATTCTCAAAGCCTGCACGGCGGTCGGGGGTGTGATTACTGGAGAGCATGGTGTCGGCGTAGAGAAACGCGACTACATGCATCTTGTGTTCAACCCCGAGGATCTCGAGCCAATGTACTGGCTGCGGGAGTCATTCAATCCGGATGGTGTGTGTAATCCGGGCAAGTTGATTCCGACGACACGATTTTGTGTTGAGTCCAATCCGAAGGCGCGTGGATACGACGAGGTCCCGCTCTAATGGGCGCGACGGGCGCGAGTGGCGCGGCAATTTCGGCTTTGGCCTCCGAGTCGTCGATCGAAGTTCGTGAAGAGCGGGTATCTGTGCCCGGTGGGGCCGTCGATCGCGTATGTGAACCACGAAATGTGGGAGAGCTTGAAGCGATCGTTCGTGCCGCTGGAATCGATCGGGAAGGGCTGCTCGTGATGGGTGGGCGAACGCGTCTGCATTGGGCGAATCGTGCAAAGGCTTTGGGGCTTGGCATTTCGATGTCGGGAATCTCCGGCGTAGATGAATTTGAGCCGGAGGAGGGCGTCCTGCACGCGCTTGCCGGAACGCCAGTTCAGGAGATTCGAGAGGTTGCTGCGAAGGAAGGTTGGGAGCTGCCGCTTGATTCTCCGGGGCAGTTGTCCACGTTAGGTGGCACGATTGCAAGTGCCGCCGGCGGCCCTCGTGCGCATCTCTTCGGACCGGTAAAGGATGCGGTGCTTGGCCTCGAAGTAGTCGGTGGGGATGGCGTTGCGACAAAATGCGGTGGCCGAGTCGTGAAGAACGTCACGGGCTACGACATGGCGAAGCTCTACTGTGGCTCCTACGGAAGTCTTGCCATCGTAACCGGGGCCTGGCTTCGACTTCGGCCGGCTCCTGCGAAGCGAATCACGCTGCGCGCGAGATCTTCGAACGACAAAGAGCGTTTCGAAGCAATTAGGGCCTTGTCGCAGCTAACAAGTGTGCGGGCCCTGATTTGGTCCTCGACACGGGCTGTTGAGAAGAGTGAGATTACGGTCGAGCTCGGCGGTAGTGCAGAAGGCGTTGAGCACGACCGGGCGAAGTTTAATGAATACATTCCCTTTGACGAAATCGCCGAGGACACCGTCGATCATCTTCGGGAGGAGCGGAGTCGCACGGATTTTCCGCTCGCACTGCGTGCTCGAGTGTTAGGCACGCGTTGCCACGAAATGATGGAAGTAGTTCTCGATGCTGGTCTTCGGGTTTCTGCGGATCCCGGGACGGGGACCATACATGCCAGCGGATCTCTACCGGATCCCTCGCTCCTAGCCTTGCTGCGAGAGCGGGCAGAGCTAGCGGGCGGATTTGCACAGATCGAAACTCTTCCCGATGAATGGCGAGACACGCTCGATGTCTTCGGTTCGCTTGGCGGCACGGCGTCGATCGTGTCGACCTTGAAGCGCCGCTTTGACCCGGCCGGCATTCTTAACCCGGGACGCTTCGTCGCGCTGGGGCCGTCGGCTGACGATGCCCAGGCCGCTTTGCAAGGGGGCCTCACGTGAGTGCCGATTCATCGAATAGTTCTGGCGGTGCGCCGTCCCTCGCGTCACTGCTCGACCGATCTCTATACACGGACACGCTTGATTGCGTGCATTGCGGGCTCTGCCTAACAAGTTGTCCGACCTACCGTGCAACTGGGCGCGAGACCGCTTCTCCGAGGGGCCGGATCTACTTAATGCGCGGACTGGCGGAGGGTCGGCTCGAGGACACCGAAGTTTTGGAGGAAGAGGCTTTCCTGTGTCTGGGCTGCCGCGCTTGCGAGAGTGCCTGCCCGAGCGGTGTTCACTACGGCGAGATGCTCGAAAATGCCCGAGACGCGATTCGGACTGAGCAGGCAAGGGAAGGTCGACTTCCGTTAGCTGCGAAGATTGAACGATTCGCCCTCCGAGAAATTGTGCCACGGGCCGGGCGCCTAAGCTTCGTCGTGTCCCTGCTAGGCATCGCGCAAACGCTGCGACTCGATCGACTGATGATGAAAGTGGTGCCTGCCCGTTTGGCGGAAATGATGGCGCTCGCGCCGTTGGTGCCCGCGGCCAAGGAGCGCCGCGCCATGCCGCCGCTCACGTCTGCTGTCGGTGAACGTAAGGGCCGCGTTGCGCTGTTTGAGGGTTGTATCATGTCCGAATTCTTTGGGCGCGTGAACGACGCAACCCGACTGGTGCTCTCACGCGCCGGCTACGAAGTCATCGTTCCCGAGGCGCAGGGATGCTGCGGCGCGCTGCAAGCGCATAGCGGCGACTTGAATTTTGCCCACGATCTCGCCCGCGAAAACGTGCGGGCCTTCGAAGACGAGTTGCGCGATCTCGACGCGGTCATAGTGACTTCAGCCGGATGCAGCGCGGCGCTACGCGACGGCGAAGCCTGGCTCGGAGAATCCGGTGCAAAGCTGGCGGGCGGGGTGCGAGACATTCTCGAGTTCTTGGATGAAGTCGATTTAGATCTCGAGTTCAAGCCGCTCGCGAAGCGCGTTTGCTACGACGATCCTTGCCACTTGATTCACGCGCAGGGAATTGCTTCGGCTCCGCGGCGTTTGTTGAACAAAATTCCGAAGCTCGAACTCGTTTCCCACGCAAACCCGGAAGCTTGCTGCGGAGCGGCTGGGATCTACAATCTTACGCAGCCCGAGATGTCAAAGCGGGTGCTTTCGCCGAAGGTGGAGTCGCTTGCGGCAGCGAAGCCTGAGATCGTTGCGACCGCGAATCCGGGATGCGCCATGCAGATCGCTTCGGGACTCGAAGAGGCCGGCGTGAATGCATCCGTGGTTCATCCGATTGAGCTAATCGAGCAGGCAACTCGGCCTTAGCCGTCCCCTAAGCGCCCTTTGCGGCCTCGCCTCGCCTCGCCAGCAAACTCGTGCCTCGCCCCTATCGATAAAGAAACGCGTCCGGTGTCTCTTTCGGCGGTCGCCACCGGGGGAACGCGCCTAGGGTGAAGTCTCCGAGGCTGCCGCGGAAGACGAGGTCGAAAGGCAGAATCGAATCGCGTCCACGGACGGCGCCGTATCGCTCGCGTAGGCTTCGGTAGACAAAAGAGGATTGCGCTGCGGGCCGACCATCGAACTCTTCCGTTAGGCCGAGGCCGGCGCGTTCAAGGAAGAGGTCGCGATTGGCATTTGCTTCTTGTCGCGCATCGGCATCGATCAGGCTGTTGCGCTGGACTGCCTCTTCGAGTGTCGCTGCTAGCTGCTTAAGCCTCGTCGGCGAAAGTTCGAGGAAGCGTGACGCGGGCTTTTCATCGTCGCTGCCACCTTCGGCGACCAGCCGAATTTCGAGCATTCGACCGCCGCGGAGGACGATGCCTTCGGGATGAAGCTCGCCATCTTGCAGGTCTTCATTGAGGAGGACTGGATTCAGACCAAGGCCTGCCTGGCTTGCGACAATCGGGTTTTCAATCAGGAAGCCGCGAGTGATTCGGATGAACTGTGGACTGGCATCCTTCCGTTCTGCGCGTGCTTGTAGTCCGGCGACTCGTCCGCTCTCCGAGTCAGGGAATTCGCGCGCGACGCTACGCAAGACGGAAGCCCGTTCATCTCGGCGGTCGAGCTGCTCGACGCGCTCGACTCTTTGTTCGGCCGTCTTCTCGACTAGCGTGGCTCGCTCTTCTGCTTCGAATTCGGGAATCCAATCGGCCATGCGAAGTGCGCGTCCCCAGCGTTCCTTGCCGAGCTCGTAGTTGTAGAGCCAATCGATTACCGGGCGTTGGTTTTCACCTTCGGGATAGCGAAGCAGGTAGCGATAGCCGGCGAGGGCCGCGCCGCGACGGAAGTCCGGGGTCCCGCCGGTCCAAGGCGAGATGACGGCGCGAAGTGGAGCCATGATTAGCGTGATGGCGATCGCCGGCGTGTCTATGAGGTAGGCGAGGGGGACGGGTAGGTTCGGATAGCGCGGTCGGCGCACCCATTCACCGGCCACTCGCCATGCTAGCTCGTCTCGCCCCCCTTTTCGTACGAGTCGCTCGAAGGCCCCGTATGGATTTTGCCAATCATCATCTAGGAGCGTGCGTGAATGACGGACCATCGTGTTTTGGCGTACGCCGGCTCGCGCGCCGCGTGCTAGGCGCATGCGTGCGCCCGCCTCGAACCCCGCTTCATGCTGCGCGAGAGCGGCGATGTATTCGATGCGTGCCTCGGCATGTTTGCGGTCGGCTTTGCCGCTCGATTCGGCCACTTGATAATACGTGTCGATCGGTGTGAGGAGCGATGCCGGGGTGGCGGCGTCCGCGAGTAGCTGGGTGGCAAGGGCGATCTCGGCGTCTTGCAATTCGGGCGGCCCAAGGACTGCTTCTAGACTTTCCGCTCGGAGCAGGAAGCGAATCGAGAGCGCATCTTGCGCTGCGCCGCGTGCCTTGTCCGCCTGCCTTCGAAGTCGGGCATTTTCGTCAGGAGCGCGTTCGAGGATCGCGAGTGCGCGCGCCGCTTGGTAGAGAGCGAGTGCGGGTTCCTGAGCATCGAGCGCTTTGCCTCCGGCGCGAAGTCGGCGCCGCGCGAGGGTCGAGTCAAGCTTGACTCGGTCCCGGGCGATCTTCTTCTCAAGCTCTGGCGTCGCGACCGTGTCGGGATGCCGCGCGAGAAAATCGCGTCTTAGGGCGAGCGCTTGTCGATCGGTGCTCGAAAGGGGTTCGGAATTCGAGAACTCGGCGAAATAATGGATCAAGCTATTGGTGAGCTGGTAGGGCGCGAGCACGAAGCCAGTGATCGCGGAACTCCCAATCGGTTCAACTACGGCATTGAAGGTGCGGGCCCAGAGCCGGTTCCAACCATCGAATTGACGTCGGCCTGCTAGGCGAAGTGGGTCATCGCCGATTGTTCGTTCGAGCCGTCCTTCGAGTCGCGGGTCGAGTCCCCGGCGCTTCGAGAGTTTTAGTGAGCCCTCGCGGTAGGCAACCGGGTCGTCGAGGGTCGTATTGCGAAGATCAATGGCGAGAGGGAGCAGGCTGTCCTGGTCGGGTGCGGGGGGGAGGGCCGCGAGCGCAGCGAGGGCGCGTGCAACTCTTGGGGCGACTCGCGAACTCTGAGTGTCCAGCTTTTGATCGGTCTCATAGGACGCGTCGACATTGCGGCGAGGACGGCCGCCCGGGGAGCTCGCTTTTACGGGATCTGCGATCAGCGCCGCCCGTGCGAGCCGCGCTGCTGCGAGATCTGTCGCACTCGGCAACCAGGGTCGGCGGGTCGCGAGAGGCTCGAGCAAATCCTCGCGTACGATCGTCGGTGCCTTCGCGCAGCCGAACCCCGTCGCGACTAGCAGCAGCAGCGCCGCGCCAAGCCTAACGATCAAATCGATCCGCATCGATTCCGAGGGTCAAAGCGAGGAAGGCTTCGAGTTTGCGAGTTGCTTCGAGTTTCTCCGGGCGACCGTCGTGGCTCCCGACGAGCTCGTAGAGTTGGATTGAGGCGTCGGATAACTCAGAGAAGCGGGCTGGATCAAAGGCTAGGCTCGCGGGCGGAACGGCTTCTGTGTATTCGCGGGCGAGCTGTGCGTAGAAATCAGCAAGGGCCAGCAGATGTCGCAAACGATTTTTGCTTGCGCCGTGTCTCGTCGCGACCCTCTGCAATTCTTGCAGCGCGAGCAGGGTTCCGTCCGGCAAGATAAAGCGCATGCCGCGGAAATACCGCGCGCGGATCATGTCGGCCCGTTCGATTTCTTCTTGAGCGAGATAGCGGTAGTGCGAATCACTGAGTTCGCTTTCGATGATGGAGAGCTGTGTCGTTCTCTCATCGAGTTCGAAGCGGACGCGATCGACATCTGTTGTAAATAGAGGGGCGCCAACTTCGGCGAGAGGATCGGTGAGTTCGAGTCCGATCCGCACGGCGGCGGCGAAGCGTTCGCATAGCGCCGCGCTCTCAAGCGCTGTTGGACGCAGCTCCTGGGAAATACGGGCGCTCTCTCGGTAGTGCTGTGCCGCAAGGTCATAGGCGCGGAGGCGTTCGAGCGCGCGGGCCTTTGTGAAGAGCAGAACGGGATCCATGTAGCCGCTGCGCAGGGCATCGGCTTCGGCGCGCTCTAGGCTTTCCAAGCGAAGCAGTGATGCGCGGTAAACGTTGCGCCCGCTGAAATCGGTCGCGGTCGGAAAGCGGTAGGTGTCGTCGGGTACGTGGCGGCGCAAGACAGCGACGGTTTCGAGGATGCCTTCGCTTGGGCCGTAGAGCGCCTCTTCCTGTTTAGAGGAAAAGGTCTGACAGCCCGTGACGGCGAGAAGGGCCAAAGTCGCGAGCAGGACATATGGCCGAAAAGATATCCCTGGCCGAGTTCTGCTCCTCAATCGCTCGCTCGCTTTTTTGTCTCGGTGCCGCGCCGACGGGGCGTGCGGCTCGCGCCTCGCGGCGTGTTTTTGGCGTTGCCACGGGCTCGACCATCGCGTCGTCGGGTGATAACGGCGTTCAGCATTTTCTCAGTAGCAATAATGGCCGCACCTAGCTGATCCGGATCGACGCCGAGCGTCGAGAAAGTCTCGCCCAGCTTTTGCCGATTCGACTCGCTCGACTTCTCGAAGACCCAGGTGATCGTTGTTTCAACGAGCGCGCCAGTGCGGCCACCCGGCGGAATGCGTACGCGGTAGTCGGCGAGAACGGGCACTTCGATCGAGAGTTGTTTGGCGGCTTTCTTAAGCGCATTCATGAACGCGTCGTAGCCGCCGTCTCCGCTGGCCTCAGCCTTCTCAACGATGCCCTTATAGGCGAGTGCGACTTTCGCCTGCGGTTCTTGGCCCGAGGCGACGTCGACGTGGTAGCTCTCGACCTTCACGAGCTGGTCTTCAGGTGTCTTAAGGACGTCCGTGAGCACGTAGGGCAGGTCGTCGGGAGTGACGATTCTCTTTTTGTCGCCGAGCTCGACGATTCGGGCGAGCACGAGGTCGCGGTCGTTGTCGGAAAGTGCGATGCCCAGGTTGGCGAGGTTGTGATCGAGCGAGGCCTTGCCCGAAAGCTTGCCCAGTGCATAACGTCGTGCGCCGCCGAATCGCGCGGGGGCGAGGTCGGTTCCGTAGAGGCCGCCCTTGGCATCGCCATCGGCGTGAATACCAGCGGTCTGGGTATAGACGTCGCGGCCGACGATGGGTGTGTTGGCCGAAAGTTCTTTGCCGGAAAATGTTTCGACCATATTGGAAAGCGCAGTCAGGCGATCCTCGCGAATCGCCGTCCGGGCGTCGCTGTGGTCGTGGATCGCGGCGACGATCTCCGCCAGGGAGGTGTTGCCCGCTCTTTCGCCCATGCCGTTCACACTCGTGTGGACACCGCGTGCGCCAGCTTGGATCGCTGCCAAGCAATTCGATGTGGCCAACCCGTAGTCATTATGGCCGTGGTACTCGAAATCGACGGCTGGCCAAGTCGCCGCCATGAGTCCGACGTAGCGCGTGACGTCGGCGGGAGCGAAGACGCCGAGGGTGTCCGCGAGATAGATGCGCGCGACGCGTAGCTCGCGCAGGGCCTGAACCATGGCGAAGACATAGTCGAAGGAATCGCGGACACCCCGGGACCAGTCTTCGAGATAGACGTTAACGGTTAGCCGCTTGCGCCGCGCGTAGCGGATCGTTTCCGAGATCTTGGTGCGGTGTTGTTCGGGCGTGAGGCCGAGTTGCTCGACGCAGTGGCGCTCGGAGCCCTTGGTCAACAGGTTGAGGACCTTGCCGCCGGCATCGCAGATCCAGTCGACGGATTTTTTGCCATCCGTGTAGCCGAGCATTTCGATGCGCTGGATTTGACGTTCTTTACGGGCCCACTTTGTGATCGCCTGGGCAGCGTCGCGTTCTCCCTCGGAGACTCGCGTCGAAGCCATCTCGATCCGGTCGACCTCGCAGTCGACCAGAAGCATGCGAGCCAGCTGAAGTTTTTCGGCGGGTGTGTAGGAGACGTTCGGCGTCTGCTCGCCGTCGCGAAGGGTCGTGTCCATGATCGCGATATGGCGAGCGCCCGCTTTTGCGCCTCCGGTATCAGCGGAAGCACTGCGAGAACGAGTCGAGCTGGATCGGGAGACGGCGGTCATCGGGTTTGGGGTACTCGTCGCCGCAAAGCTCGAAGAGCGCGGCGCTGGGCGGGGGGTGGCTTGGCGCGGATCCGGAAAGGAGAAGTCCAGGCGCGGGAAGGTGGTGAGGCGGGAGAGTACCCCGGGGCCCCTTTCGCCGCGAGGCGCTAGAACGCGCTCGGGGGCTGATTTCCGACGGGTAGGGCCGCGAGCCTGCTAAGGTCGGCGGCTTCGCGACCGCGCCGAGACTCCCCCACCTTCGGGGCACTGTACCGTGGCCGTAGGGAGGACTCGCGTGAATTCGACCGACGTCGACGTCATAGCCGAGCATGCGACACAGCGGCTCGATCGATATTTGGCCGACCAACTCGGCATTTCACGGGCCCGAGTGCGTCATTTGCTCGAAGTCGGCCGCGTGCAGCTCGGCGATCGTGCCCTGGAGCTTGGGGATAAGTCGCATTCGGTCGCGGTTGGCGAGCGCTTCTCCGTCGCGGGTGCAGTCCGCGCCGAGGACGAACTTCCGGTTGCCCGCGCAGACCGACCGATCGAAATCGCCGGGGAAGGCCCGGGCTGGATCGTCGTCAACAAGCCCGCGGGATGGGGCGTGCATCCGCTTCGACCGGATCAGGAGGAGACGGTCCTGAATTCGGTGCTGGCGCTTCGGCCCGAGATTCTTGGGGTCGGCGAGGGCGGTCTGCGTTCCGGCGTCGTCCATCGTCTCGATGTTGACACGACCGGTGCGCTCATTCTCGCGACCGATGATGAAGCTTGGCAGCGGCTGCGCGGCGGGTTCAGCGCTCATCTGGTCGAGAAGCGGTATCACGCTCTGGTCGCCGGACATCTTCCGCGCGAGCGACGCGTCGACATGGACCTCGAAGTCTCACGGCACCAGCCGGCACATGTCATCGTGCGCCGCGGCGCCAAGGCCTGCGGTCAGCACGTTCGACCGCTGCATCACTTCGGATCCGCAACGTTGATCGAAGTGCGACTCGAAACGGGTTTCCTTCATCAGATCCGCGCCACGATGGCCCATCTCGGCCATCCGGTTCTAGGCGATCTTGAATATTGGCCGACCGGCGAAGAGGATTCGATCGATCCACCGATCGAAGTCTCGCGTCAGATGCTTCATGCGCGAAACCTCATCTTCGATGATGTCGATGTCGAGATCGAAGTGCCCGCCGACTTTGCGGCCGCGGTTGCGGAGCTTGAAGCGAGCCTCGAGTAGCGGGCGCTCTGGCGGGGCTTCGAAATGCCAGCTAAGCGCGTTTTCTGCCGGGCCTCGTAGATGTGTTATGTACGCGGGAGTACGTCGACACTCCCCATCGGTCCAGCGAGCGCCTCGAGGGTCCTTCCGTACATGCCTTTCTTGAGACCTCCCATGGCGGGGTCGGCCTTGGACGAGAGCGCTTCTGCGATTTCGATGGCCTTCGAAAGAACCTCGTCTTCTGGCACTGCGTGGTCGACGATCTGTTTTGCGAGAGCGGCCTCGGCTCCGTAGCGGGTGCCTGTGACGATGAGTTCATGAGCCGTCTGGTGCGAGACGCGGGCCTGGATGATTGCGGTCATGCCGGGATGAAGAGGGGCCTTCATGTCGATTTCGGGCATACACCAATAGCCCCGGTCCGAACGCATAACACGAAAGTCGTGCGCGAGAGAAATCTGTGCACCTGCGCCGAAGGCGTGGCCATTAATCGCTGCGACGGTGATCGTCGGGAACGTTAGGACGCGCGCCATTAGTCCGAGGACTTTTGGAATGTATCCGTCCCGTACTTCAGGATCGGTCTGCGCGAACATCCATTCGAGATCGAGACCGTTTGAGTAGAACTTCCCTGTCCCGGTCGTGACGAGCGATGCAGGATTCCCCGCCCCTTCGACTTCATCAAGAGCGGCATGCCACGCCTCGATATTGTCGGGTCGAAATCGATTCTCCGGTGCATCGAAGCGAAGAACGAAGACTGCGCCCTCGCGAGATAGATCAATCATGAATGCTCCAGGGCAGTTCTAGAATTGGTGGTTAGAAGGGTTGAGTCAGAATGTTTGAGGTAGAGGTGTGCTGAAAAGTGTGCTGATTAAGGCTCGGTGCCCTAGCGCCGCTCGCGCGAAAGCAGCGCCTAGCTTCCCTTACGCATCTGCAGGCCCATCGCTTTGGCCTTCGCATCTTCGGCCTCAGTGATCTCGCCCTTCTGCATCAGGATTCGCGACAGGTTCGTCTGCGACAGCGCGTCATCGGGTTCGAGTTCGACGAGCTTCTCCGCCGCCTCGACGGCGGCTTCGAGGTCACCCTGCTTGGCGAGCGCGATAGAGAGCCCGTTCCAGGCAATCGCGAGGGTGGGATCCATCTCGATTGCTTGGCGATAGACGTCGATCGCGCCAGCGGTATCGCCTTTTGCGAATAGGCCGAAGCCCTCTTTGTAGATGGACTTAGCGTCGCCTTCTTTTGCTGCGGAATTTTCGTTCTGATCGGACTGAGTCATGGCAGTTATCTCCTGGGGGCGCGAGTATACCGCCCCGAAATGGAGATCCGGACACTCGTTGCTCAAGAAAGGATGATCGTGGCCAGCCTACTCGATGGCTGGCAGCTCGCCGAAGGCTGGACGGCAGGCGATCGCTTTCGTCAGCAGGTCGAGCACGACCCCACTTGGCGCGACGAGAATGTTTTCGTGGCTGCCCTTGAGGGCCGGATCATGGCATGGCTGGGGCGGTCAGCAGACGATTCTTCGGCTAGATCCTGATGGCTCGCCTCGTGGTGCTGTAGAGGAAGCGACAGAGATCGAGCTGATGTCGATCGGAGCTGGTAATGAGCGCGCAGCTTCGGTCATTCGCGGTTTTGCCGACCTTCGATGATTTGACCTGAGGAAAGTATGAGCGAGAGAACTCGTCTGGAGCGTGAACACGCGATGCTCGAACGCATCGAAGTGCGCGTCAGTCCGATTCATGGAAAGGGTGTCTTCGCGCGTCGTAGACTGCGTGCAGGGCAGCTCATCGGGCGCTTCGAGGGCGATACGACGACGAATAACGGCACCTATGTGCTGTGGCTTATTGATGAAGACGGCGGCGAAGTTGGAATTCGCGGGCGAAACGCTTTGCGGTTCTTGAATCACGGGGATCCCGAGAATGCGGAGTTTGAAGACGCGAACTTGTTCGCGATCGCGAATATTCAGCCGGGTGTCGAAGTCATGATTGATTACGGCGAAGCATGGGGAGCCGATTGACGGTCGGCCGAAATTTTTGTGGCATTGGAACGTGACGCCGAATTCGGTGACGCGCAGCCACTTTGAAAACACCTCGCGACCGCGCGAGGCCAACGCGGGACTAAGGAGCATGATCGATGACTAGGAATGCGGATCGAACAGGAAAAACTGGACAGCGAATCTTCTTTGGAACCATTTTGTTAGGCGTTTCA
Source organism: Myxococcota bacterium (assembly GCA_041440805.1). Lineage (GTDB taxonomy): Bacteria > Myxococcota_A > UBA9160 > UBA9160 > UBA4427 > UBA4427. The sequence continues at coordinate 42,237 of JASDVF010000016.1, forward strand.
TTGTTGGCTGTCGGCTGTGGTGGCAAGACGCCTGATGATCTTGGTGCGAAGGGTGCGACCCTCGGCGGCTGCCCGTCTTCCCCTAATTGTGTTTCGAGTGCAGCGGATGACGAGGGGCATGCGATCGCAGCTCTCGCGATCGATGGCCCACAAGAGGCGGCTTGGGCAGCGCTTCGTGAGGTCGTTTCGGGGGGCGAGCGCGTCTCCGTCGAGACGGATTCCGAGGGCTATCTCTATGCCGTCTACACATCGAAGCTGATGGGATACAACGACGACGTCGAGTTTTTGGCGAATTCAGCCAGTCGCCAAATCGAAGTGCGTTCCGCTTCGCGAGTTGGGTACGGAGACGGCGGCGTGAACCGCGACCGGATCGAAGCCGTCCGTAGCGCTCTCGTGAGTCGAGGCGTCGTTCGGTCCGGATCCGACGACTAACGAGCCCGTCGTAAGAGAATCATGGTTGCCCCGCGTCCGCCCAATCGGTCGGGCGCCGGGGCAAAGGCGAGCACGCTCCTCGAAACGGCGCCACGCGAGAGCCAGTCCGGGAGCGCGTCGCGCAAGATCGCTTCGCCGGTCGCAGAATTCTGGCCGCGCCCATGAATGACGACGAGAGACCGCTTTCCTTGCGCTCGCGCACTTTCGATTCGCTTGGCGATGAGCCGTTCGGCCTGATCTCGCCTCGTCCCGTGGAGATCGATTCGTTCCTCGGGTTCCGGATCTCCTCGTCCGAGGGCTAGGAGCTGCTCGTCACTTACGCCCGCAGCCGCTGCACGAAGTCGCTCGGTTGGATCGGGCCATCGGAATGCAGCCGCCTTCGAGCCAGCAGCCGCTCTGGGTTTCGTGGTCTTCCCCTGAGTCGTTGCGCGAATCTTCTTCGGTCCGCGATCAATGGGGCGCGTGTCGTCGGTAACGAGGTCGGCGAAGCTGCCGCCCTTCTGGTCCTCTCCGTCGCTTCCCTTCCCGCCGGTGCTCATTTTGCGTTGTTCTTCCGCGCTGTTCGCGCTGAGGTCTCGTCGGTCAGGCCGAGTAGGGCGAGTGCCTTCCGCGTCGGGCCTGCATGGGCGAGGTCGAGCAGCGATTCGGGAGCGACCCACTTGTGCGCATCGAAGCCCTGTCTTTTGACGCGGCCCTTCGGAGCGACGTGCGCACGGAAGACCTCGAGCGTCAGGCGTCGATGTGTGAATAGATGGCTCACTGCACCGAGGTGTTCGGCGCTCAGCAATTCGAGGCCGACGACTTCGAGAAGGATTTCTTGAACGCGGTCTTTCGCTTCATCTTTGGCATCAATTTCGCCGCCGGGGAGTTCCCATAGTCCTGCCATCAGGCCCGTTTCAGGCCGCCTAACGGATAGGGCTTTCCCGTCGCGTTCGAGGTAGATCGCGATCGCCCGCATTTTTGTGGGCTTTGCTTTCTTCTTTTTGATGGGAAGAGACTCGGCGTCGCCGACCGCATGTGCGTCGCAATGCGTGCGAATCGGGCATGCTAGGCACTGAGGGTTTCGAGGCGTGCAAAGCGTCGCTCCCAGTTCCATCAACCCCTGGTTCAGGTCTCCCGGCCGTTCTCCCCGGACGATCGCGCCGGCGACGCGCCACATTCGCTCGACAACTTCCTTGCCTGCGCTGTCTTCCCGAATTCCGAGCAACCGCGCGAAGACGCGGATCACGTTTCCGTCGAGGAGGGGCGCTTCGCGCTCAAACGCGATCGAGGCGATGGCTCCAGCCGTGTAGCGGCCGATTCCTTTGAGTTTCTCGAGACCCTCGGCGGTGTCCGGGAGCTTCCCGTCATGTTCCGCGACGACGGTTTCGGCAGCGTGCTTCAAGTTCCGTGCTCGGGAGTAATATCCGAGTCCGGTCCAAACGGCATACACGTCATCGATCGGCGCGGAAGCGAGAGTTTCGACATCTGGGAAGGTTTCGAGAAATCGTTCCCAATAGGGAATCACGGTTTCGACGCGCGTCTGCTGCAGCATCGCTTCGCTGATCCAGATGGCATAGGGATCACGCGTATGACGCCAGGGCATGTCACGCTTGTTCGCGTCGTACCATCTGAGGAGGTTCTTGCGCGCAGTACGAACAGGAAGACCTGAAAGATCTGATGCGCTGGCTTCTAGTCCGCCTTTGGGGGCGGAGCCGGCCTTGGATTTCGAGCGGGCCTTTGCGGGGCGCTTTCGCTGGGCGGGACTCATGGATCTGATGCTAGCGCTCCGGGCGACGTCGCCGCCGACGGGTTATTCGGCGGCTCGCTTTGCGGGAGCGTCCGAATACGCTCCGGCGTCGATCGATAGGTCGATCGGGAGAGCACGTTCGACTCGAATCCGGTCGCCCAAGACGCGTGCCGAAAGCGCATAGAGCTCGACCCCCGAGTTCGCGGCCTCACGGAGAGTGCGGCCATATTCGGGATCGATGTCGTCCGCTGGGGCGACCACGTCGGCGTCCGCTCGCTGAACGATGTAGAGGAGGGCAGCCCGTTCCCCTCGTTTTCGGCGGGCCATTAGATGTTCGAGGTGGCGCCGGCCACGCGTAGTCACCGCGTCGGGGAAGCGCGCTTGTCGGTCGCTACAGAGCGTCACGCTTTTAACTTCGACCCAACACGGAACATCGGTTTCGGGATGATTCGAGAGACGAAAGTCGAAGCGCGAACCTTCTTCGACGGAGACTTCGCGTTCGACCGTTTCGTATCCCACAAAGGGCTCGAAGGCATTCGCTTCGAGTACTCGCCGGGCCACGTCATTCGCCTTGGCCGCGTGAAGCCCAACCCAGACGCGCCCGACCCGAATCATCTCGAGGGTGTGACGAAGCTTTCGCTTTTTGCTGTCATGGGTGGAGCAGCGAACGGAAGACCCCGGCGCTTTCGTTCCGGTCATGCTGCCCGGGTTTGGGCAATGCACTGTTATTTCAGAGCCGTCGTCGAGCGCGATGTCGGCCAGAAAGCGCTTGTAGCGTAGGATGAGTTTTGCCTTGAGCGCAGCCTCGATCGGAACAGAAATCTGCTTCAGGAGTTTGGGGGGCGATGGCAAATTCATATTGCGAAGGAGTCTAACGCGAAGGCGCCGCGCCGAACGGGTCATTCGATTCCGTGGTGAACCGAATGCTTGACGACTCTCTTGGTGCGGGTGACGCTTGGGGCCCTAGAAGCCGTCTTGTTCGTTTCGCTAACGAGACGTGATCGGTGCGCATCTGGCCAACTAGGGTTGGTCCGCAGTGCGAAGGGGAAGAGCTGTTGGACGATCGATTGAAACGCTTGATTTTGGTACGACACGGCGAGACCGCGGGTCAATCGAGCATTCGCTACTACGGCGTGACGGACGTGCCGCTCTCGGACCTCGGCAGGTCACAGGTCCGTGCCGCGCGAGACCGTATCTATGGCGAGACTTTTGAGTCGGTTTGGGCGAGCACGTTATGCCGCTCTTGGGAGTCAGCGCAGATCGTGGCACCGGGCCGTCCGGTCAATCTCGAGTCCGATTTTCGAGAGATCGATTTCGGAGATTGGGAGGGTCTGACCGCGGAGGAAATCGCGGTTACGGATCCTGCGGGCCACGCGAAATGGCGTGCAGAAGGGCTGTCCTTCACGTTTCCGGGGGGTGAGACTCGGTCGGATTTTAGGGCTCGAATCGCGCGCGGGTTAACGAGAGTGCGCGCGAGCGGCGCAGAGGCCGTACTCGTTGCCGTCCATAAGGGTGTCGTGCGTACGCTGCTCGAGCTTGTGACGGGCCATACCCTTGCACCCGAAGAGCCAGTATTAGGCGGCGTCGTTCAAGCGTCGCGAAACGCTCGTGGTGAATGGTCGACGGGGCGCATGGGCAGCGATGCGAGTGCTACTGAAATTGGAATCGGTATTCCGATGGAAGAGAGCTAGACGCTTACTCATCTGTTCGCCTAACTGCCCAGCCACCTACCCACGCCTACTCACCGATCTGCGGGCTCTATCGCGAAAAATCCCCGCCGCGTGGAATCGCGACAGGGATCTATTCGTTGGACGGGACGCTTTAGGCGCTGCGTTCTTTCGTGCGTCGTTCTTTAGACGTTTTAGAGAACGCCGTACGCAAGCATGGCATCCGCGACTTTGATGAAGCCGCCGACATTCGCGCCCTGGACGTAGTTGATGAAGTCGCCCTCAGTTCCGTGCTCGACGCAGGTGCTGTGAATATTCTTCATGATGTCGAGAAGCTGCTCGTCGACCTGCTCGCGTGACCACGAAAGGCGCATCGCATTCTGCGTTTGCTCGAGGCCACTGACCGCGACGCCCCCTGCGTTGGCCGCCTTCGCGGGGCCGAACAGGATCTTGCTGTCGATGAACACACCGACCGCATCGAGGGTGGACGGCATATTTGCGCCTTCCGAAACCAGCTGGCATCCGTTTGCGACAAGTACCTTCGCATCATCGCCATCGAGTTCGTTCTGGGTTGCGCAGGGGAACGCGAGGTCGCACGGCACGCTCCAGGGGCGCTTACCCTCGTGGAACTCGCCGCCGAACTTGTCGACGTATTCGCTGATCCGGCCGCGGCGGTTGTTCTTCAGGTCCATGACCCAAGCGAGCTTTTCTTCGTTAATGCCGTCAGGGTCGTGAATGAATCCACTCGAATCCGACATCGTAAGGACCTTGCCGCCGAGCTGCAGGACCTTCTCCACCGTGTATTGGGCGACGTTGCCCGAGCCGGAGACAACGCAGTTCTTGCCTTTTACATCGTCGCTGCGAGTCCCGAGCATCTCGCGCGCGAAGTAGACGCAGCCGTAGCCTGTCGCTTCCGTGCGGACAAGTGAGCCACCGAAGCCGAGGCCCTTGCCCGTGATTGTTCCGGTAAATTCATTTTGGAGTCGCTTGTACTGACCAAAGAGGTAGCCGATCTCTCTCGCACCGACGCCAATGTCGCCTGCCGGAACATCCGTGTTAGGCCCGATGTGTCGGAAGAGTTCGCTCATGAACGACTGGCAAAAGCGCATGACTTCGCCGTTGCTCTTGCCTTGGGGGTTGAAGTCCGATCCGCCCTTTCCTCCGCCCATGGGTAGGGTCGTGAGGGAGTTCTTAAAGACCTGTTCGAAGCCGAGGAATTTCAGGATCGAGAGATTCACGCTCTTGTGGAACCGGAGGCCGCCCTTGTAGGCGCCGATCGAGTTGTTGAATTGCACTCGGTAGCCGCGATTCACGCGGACCTGGTTGTTGTCATCCGTCCAACACACGCGGAACATGATGACGCGATCGGGTTCGCTCATCCGCTGAAGGATACGCGCTTCCTTGTAAACCTTTTTGTCTTCAAGGAAGGGGACGATGTCGCGAGCTACTTCGTGGACCGCCTGATGGAACTCAGGCTGACCTTCGTTTCGGCGCTTGAGGCCCGCCATAAACCGTTCGAGATACGCGTCCGCCGACGCCTGCTGAGCCTTGGAAATTGTCATCGATCCGTTCCCTTGCTGCGATCGTGAAAGTCACCCGACGTGAATTCGGGTAATCCGGTGGATCATCGTTCAAATTGAAGCGATCTCCACTGGGGTTGCTTCCAACATCGAAAAACACGTCCCGAAAGTTGAGACGTCTTCTGATGTCAGTCCTCGTCGCTCTCCCGAAGCTTCGCCAGCACGCTCAAATCCTCGAGTGTGCTCGTGTCGCCCGCAACTTCCTTGCCGGAAGCGATGTCTCGCAAGAGGCGTCGCATGATCTTGCCGGAGCGGGTCTTGGGCAATGCGTTCGTGAAGCGAATTTCAGTCGGTCGCGCGATGGCGCCGATTTCTTTAGTGACGTGCTGTTTGAGTCGCCTGACGAGTGCGTCATCCGCTGTCGTAGTCCCGATGGGAGAAACGAATGCAACGATCGCCGTGCCCGTAATTTCATCGGGTCGTCCAACGACCGCGGCTTCGGCGACTTCCGGGGAGGACACGATCGCGCTCTCGACTTCCATCGTGCCGATACGGTGGCCCGACACGTTCATCACGTCATCGACGCGGCCCATGATCCAGAAGTAGCCGTTCTTATCTCGATGGGCGCCATCACCGGCGAAGTAGGTGTCTTTGTAGTTGCTCCAATAGGTTTCCTTGAAGCGCTTGGGGTCGCGCCAAATCCCTCGAAGCATGCCAGGCCATGGGTGCTTGAGCACAAGGAAGCCACCGCCATCGCCTTTGATGCTTTCACCTTCTTCGTTGAAGATGTCGGCGTGAATGCCGGGGAAAGGCTTCGTGGCGGATCCGGGTTTTGTATCGACGGCGCCAGGGATCGACGAAATCATGATTCCGCCTGTTTCCGTCTGCCACCAGGTATCGACGATCGGGCATCGCTTTCCGCCGATCACCTTGTGGTACCACATCCACGCTTCTGGATTGATCGGCTCTCCGACGCTGCCTAATAATCGGAGGGACGAAAGGTCGTGCCCTTTCGGATGTTCGTCGCCTAGCCGGATGAACGTGCGGATGGCGGTGGGTGCTGTGTAGAAAACCGTGACGCCCCATTTTTCGATGAGGTCCCACCAGCGGTCCGGGCCCGGGTAGGTCGGAGTGCCTTCGTACATAACAGTCGTGGCGCCGTTCGCGAGGGGGCCGTAGACGACATAAGAATGGCCGGTAATCCAGCCGATATCTGCGGTGCACCAATAGACATCGTCGTCCTTGATGTCGAAGATGGCTTTAAAGGTCGTCGCGACATGGGTGAGGTAGCCGCCGGTCGTGTGCAGAATGCCCTTCGGACTGCCGGTTGTGCCGCTCGTGTAGAGAATGAAGAGCGGGTGTTCGGAGTCGAGCTTGGCCGGCGCACATTTCGCGTTCGCCTCGGCCATGGCCTCGTGGTACCAGACGTCGCGGCCCTTCTTGAAGGTGACGGGCTGCTTAGTGCGCTCGACGACGATTACTTTTTCAATCGAGGGCGACTTTGCGACAGCTTCGTCGACGGTGTCCTTGAGCGCGAAGGGCGCGCCCTTCCGGTAGCCACCGTCGGCAGTCACGACGAGCTTCGCTTCGGCATCGTTGATGCGGTCGGCGAGGGCTTCGGCGGAGAAGCCGCCGAATACGATGGAGTGCGGTGCGCCGATTCGCGTGCAGGCGAGCATGGCGATAGAGAGTTCGGGAATCATCGGCATGTAAAGGCAGACACGGTCGCCCTTCTTCACGCCCTGGGCCTTTAACACGTTCGCGAATTGGCAGACCTCGCGATGGAGTTCGCCGTACGTGATGACGCGCTTGTCGCCGGGCTCACCTTCCCAGATGATTGCGGCCTTGTTCTTTCGAGAGACGCCGCCTGGTGCCGTGTCCGCACTAAGATGCCGATCGAGGCAGTTGTAAGAGACGTTCGTCTTGGCTCCGACGAACCACTTTGCGAAAGGCGGCTTCCAGTCGAGGACCTTTTTCCAAGGCGTGAACCAGGAAACGTTCTCCTTGGCCATCTTCGCCCAAAATTTTGTCGGATTGGATTCACCGAGCTTGCGATACTCGCTGGTGAGCGTCTTGTTCCAATGAGCCTGCTTGGTGAATTCAGGTGCCGGCTTGAAGGTTCGATTCTCCTTCAAGAGGGTATTGATGTCAGCCATATCCGATTGAATCCTTGCTGGGGGTTTCGCGCAGATCGCGTGGCGATTGCGCTTGTCATCGCGCGATCACTAAATCACGCCGGTGAGTGCTTTGTTATTCGAGTCTTGAGTTGGTGGAGGTCATTTGCTCGGCGACTTGGCCTAGTCGGGTCAGGTGCCCGGCGTCAGGGCGCACTTCGTAAAGAGCCGACTAACGTAAAACCCAGGCTTCGATGTCGTCCGCAGTCTTCGGGATCTCGCGGGTGAGGTTCAGGTAGCCGTCACTAGTGATGACCACATCGTCTTCGATTCGGATTCCGATGCCCTTGTATGCGTCAGGGGCATCGGGCGCGTCGGGAGCGATGTAGATACCGGGCTCGATTGTGTAGGCCATGCCGGGGGCGAGCGGGCGAGGCTTCGGATCCTCGGTGCCATTCCTGACGACGTAGGCGCCGACGTCATGCACATCGAGTCCGAGCCAATGGCTCGTGCCATGCATGTAGTAGGGGCGGTAGCTTTCCGTTTCGATCAAGCCGTCGACTTCGCCCTTTAGAAGACCGAGATCGACCATGCCCTGCGTTAGCACGCGGACGCTCGCTGCATGAATTTCCGGCAGTGTCGCGCCGGGTCGGCTCGCTTCGAGGGATGCTTCCTGTGCGGCAAGAACCAGGTCATAGAGCTCGCGAGCTGCGGGCGTAAAGCGCCCACCGACGGGGTAGCAGCGCGTGACGTCTGAGGCGTATCCCTCGAGCTCGACGCCCGCATCGATCAGGACGACCTCGCCCTCGGCGAGCTGTTGATCGTTCTGGATGTAGTGGAGGATCGTTGCGTTCTTGCCGGAGCCGACGATCGAGCCGTATGCGGGGCCGGAGCCGCCGCGTGCGCGAAAGGCATAAGCCAGCTCCGCTTCAAGTTCGTATTCGAATCGTCCCGCTTGGCAGATAGCCGCGGCGCGTCCGTGTCCGTCGAGCGAGATGTCTGCGGCGCGCTGCATGATGTCAATTTCGGGCTGCGTCTTAATGAGGCGCATTTCATGAAGGAGAATCCGCGGGTCGACGAGTTCGTTTGCGGGCAAAATTCCGCCGCGAGATTGGCGACGGATCTCTTCCTGAAGTGCGACGATCTTGGCGTCGAGAGTTTGATCTCGGCCTAACATGTGGTAGATGCGATTCGCGCCGCGCAGAAGTTCGGGAAGCTTGTCGTGCAGCTCCGCGATCGGGTAGGCAGCATCCGCGCCGTATTCGCTGGTCGCGCCATCTATGCCCGGGCGATATCCGGTCCAGGTTTCCGCTTCCCTGTCGCGCGGCTGCACGAAAAGCGTGAAGTCTGGTCCCTCTCGAGTAGAGAGCACGGCCACCGAATCGGGATGGCCGAATCCTGTCAGGTACCAGAAATCGCTGTCCTGTCGGAAGGGGAACTCGGTATCCGCCGAGCGCACGGCGAGCCGGCCACCGACGAAAATCGCGACGGCATCCGGTCCGAGGGTTTCGAGCAGCTGCTGACGCCGTTTCGCAAACACGGGCGCAGTCTATCGAATCAGGGCAAAGGCGGGACCGCTCTTCGCGTATTCGCCGGTGGTTCGTTTAGGCGGGGCTAGAAGCGCCGCTTTCCGGCGGGAGAGCCGCCGTTCAGCCAATTTGAAGAGCTCGTGATTGCCTCATTAGGCTGCAGGAACATTTGGAGGCATAAGCGAATAAACCCTTTGAAAGCAGTTACTTGAGGGTGTTTTGTATTCGAATATTTGGTGTGCGCCGACAGGTGCCGCCTTTAGTGGCACTAGAGTGCACGCGCCTGAAGTCACTCGGAGAGCCGAAAACCTTTGCAAAAGCAGCTACATGGAACTTATTTAAAAAAATATCAAGTTTGGCACGCGCCGTGCATTGTATGGAAGACAGAACGATTTGGAATACTGGCTGGTCCGGGCGGTTAAACACGGGCGCGTTCGTCAGGGCTAGCCAGTAAATCCAGGCACCACAAAATTATCCGGGCGGGTTACCTCGCATCTACCCACCGGACTCCAGGAGTCCCCCCTCCTGAAACGAACGCCTCTCTCGATCCGGAAACGGAGCCAATCGAGAGGGGCTTTCGGCGTTTTAGGCATGCGAATGGGCAAATCCGGCGCGTGATCGACTTGTTAGGCGATCGAGCGGGCGGATGATCGCATCGGCCGCACGTGAGCAGATACGCGCAATGACTTCATCGCGTACCTGCGTGCTGCTCGGGTGCTGCTCGGACGTTAGGATTCGTCTTTGGTGCGAGACTTCGCGCGGCTGATCGCGGGGGTGGCCGTTGACTCGGAAGTCGTTTCTTTCGACGACTCTTCGGGTGAGGCAGTTGCTACAGGCTCGCCGTCTGCGCCGTCTTCTGGATCACTGTCTCGCTGCGCGCGAGCTTTCGCACGCGAAGCGCCGGAACGCCCACGTCCGGATCGGCGCTTGCGTCGCGGCTGATCATCCGAAGAATTTTCATCTGCATCGCTCGACTTGGACTCGGTGCTTGCATCATGCTTTGCGACAACAGCGACGATCTCTTCCGCGAATTCTCGGACGAGCCAAGCCTTTAGCTCCGGCAGTCCTTCGAGATCCTTAGGCTCTTCAGGGGCAGCCCATGCGATCGCTTCGAGGGCGGCATTCGGGCATAACACTCCAGGGTCGAGCTTGAGCGCTTCTGCGCGCGGGCCACGCCAATCCTTGAGCGCGCCGAGTCGTTTCTCGGTGCGCCGATCCATCCGTCGCCGGGCAGTCGTTTCGATCTTCGGAATCGGGCCGTGCGGTTTGCGCAGGCCCTTCTTAACGGCCGCGACGAGATCTTTGCCCATTCGCTTCAGGATCAAATCTGAGATTCCCTTGATCTCACCCAGGCTGTCGAGGTCCGCCGTTTGTTCGTGGCAGATATCGAGCAGCGTGCGATTGCCGAGCACTTTGAAGGGAGGGCGATCGATCTCACGTGCGCGCTCGTCACGTAGCAAGAAGAGTTCGCGCAGGATTGCGAGCTCTACGGGATCCAGGGATCGGGCTCCCTTAATGCGTAGATAGCCGAGTTTGTCGAATTCGCGATCCGGCCATCGTCGGCCACATAACGTTTCGAATTCGTCGTGCGCCCAGTCGAGTCGCTTCGCCTTGCGGAGATCCTTCTCGAGTCTTTCGGCCAGCTTGATGAGGTAGAGCACGTCCGAAGCGGCATAGCTGAGCTGCTTCGGTGTTAGGGGGCGGCGCGACCAATCTGAGCGCTGTTCGTCCTTCGGGAGTGATACGTCGAAATGCCTCTCGACGAGGGCTGCTAGGCCGATCGCTGGGTATCCAAGGAGCTGCGCAGAGACCATCGTGTCGAAGAGATTCACGAACTCAAAGCCGCAGTCGCGCTTCAAGACATAGATGTCGTATTCCGCGGCGTGGAAGAGCACTCGGACGTTCGGGTCGGAGAAGACCGGAGCAAGAATGGAGAGTTTGTCGGGGCCGCCGATCTCAAGAGGGTCGATCAACCAGCACTTCTTGCGCGTTGCGACCTGCAGCAGGCAGACCTTGTCGAAGTAGTGATAGAAGCTGTCGGCTTCGGTATCGAAGGCGACGATGTCCTCTTTGAGCAGCAGCTCCGTGAGGGCTTCGAGATCCTCGACCGTCGAAATGATGTCGGCGTCGGTGGGCAAGGCTTTGCCGTGACCAATGATCTTTGTGGGAGCGGCGACCGCTTTGCTCGAAGGGACCTTTTTCGTCGCAGACTTGCTCTCAGATTTATCAGCAGACGCGGTCTTGGTGCTCCGCGATTGCGATCCATCCGTGCCGTTCGCCGACTTGGTCGTGGCGCGGTCTTTCTCCGAAGAACCTTCGGAGGATTTGCGTTTACTTGATTGGTCGACCAATGCACTCTCGCTGGACGGGCGGGACGAAGTCCAGCACCCCCGCACGGCGCGCGACCCAAATCGGTCGCGCTCCGCCATATGGATCTTTGCGTGCCGACCGAACCCATCTACTCGTTCGTACCCTGGTTTTGATCCAGCCAGGGCCACGGACGAGTTCCGGCGAGTCAGCCGGTACGTCTTCACCGGCAGGGGGAATGGGCCGCATAGGATGCGGCGCGAGGGCAAGCTAGCCGACGAGCCCCTTCACCGAAACCGGGAATTTACGCCTGGGTTCGCGTAGATGGCGCAATGGGGCCTTCGGCTCTGCGAGAGGGACGACAGCGCATCGGTGTAGCGCCAGGCGCTGGCCTCGCGTATCGACTGGCCCATGCTTGCCTTGGTGACCGCCTTTACACATGCCTCAACCGCCACTTCGGCAGCGGCCGAGCTGATTTCCATAATCGATGATCGCCTCGATGCGGCGGATTCCGTTGTTGGCGGAATCCTCTGGGCCACCGCAGCAGCCGGCATCCAGGGCCCTGAAATAGGGCAGTTGCTGACGGATCGGTGGCCTGGGGCAATGCTCGTTGGGTCGAGCTTCGAGGGTGTGCTCGGGGAGGGCCGGTCTTGGCGAGATCGGCCGGCTTTCGAATTGTTGGTTTGGACCGCCGGCCCGGGTGAGCCGGTGCCACTGATTCTCGAGCCCTTTTCGTGCGAGATTTCGTCGGATGAGCTGGATCATCTCGAGAGCGTTCTTCGGGGGGCAGCACCCGGCGGCGCGCCTAAAGCCGAAGACCTGGTCTTGCTCTTCCCTGATGCGCACTCACCTGGCGAGCTCGAATCAACTTTCGCGGAGCTCACGGACCGACTTGGCGGAGTGCGTTTTGCCGGCACCGCAGCAAGCGGCCCCGTATCCAGCCCCTGCCTGTCCTGGGTCGCCGGCGAGTCAGAGCCGGGATCCTCGGTCGGTCTCTATCTGCCGGGCGGCGCAGCGAGCGGTGCTACGGGTGAGCGCCTCGTGCGCGCTCAAGGGAGTCGCTTCGCGAGTCCATGGTTGGAGATCAGTCAGGCTCGGGATCGATGGATCGATTCGCTCGAGGGCGAATCACCTCTCGATTGGATACGGCGACAGCTGGGCCTAGGGGCGAAGGAACGAGTCGAGCCCTATTTGGACCGACTGTTGGTGAGAGTGCGCGACAGGGTTGAGGGTGCCGAGGCGTCTGACCTTCCCCTAGATGAGGATTTGAAGGATTTCGTGGAGCGCTACATCGTTGGCGTTGATCCGAATCGGGGGTCGATCTCTCTCCCGGGGGATTTCCAACAGGGCGGCCAGCTCGCATTTGCTTTGCCCGATGCCGCTCTCGCTCAAGCGTCGCTGCGGAGAGCGGTGGGGGAACTGCCCCCGAGCCAATTGGTGCTGCAGTTCGGCTGTCGCGCGCGGGACGAAGCGCTGCATGGCGACGACGATGTTGAAATCGCGCTCGTCGATTTTGGGTCGGGTACTGCGGATGCGATTGGGACGGTTGCTCCCTTTCAGCTCGCTCCAGGCCTTGATGGCCGCTGTCGAATATTTGTTCATAGCACGCTGCTCGTAGCCATTGGCCCCCTCTGATTCTCCCGGATGGCGTTTTGGGCCTTAGGATGCCCAGATGTCCATGTTCCACTATTAGGAACACTAGACTAATATTTGGAACTATCGGGTTTTAGATGCTACCCAGTTCGGGCTCTTGGGATTCATAGAACGAGAACGTGTTCCCGTTTACGAATTTTCCGAGGGATCAGGGTCGAGACCCTGGCGAGAGGGGGGATTGCAATGGCCGGCGCTGCGACAGTCGAAAAAGCACTCGACGTTCTTTTCCATCTGCATGACGCTGGCGAGGCGGTTGGGTTGTCTGATATCGGGCGCGCCCTCAACCTCCCCAAATCGAGCTGCCATCGACTGCTTTCCTCGCTGGTGGATCGCGAGATGGTCGACCGGGATGAATGGGGTCGCTACCGACCGGGCCTCGCGCTGCTCTCTCTGGGCATCGGTGCCCAGAGAAGAGAGCCCGTCGTGTCCGCCGCCCGTCCGATCCTTGAGCGTGAGGCCGAGGGCCTCGGCGAAACCGTGTTCTTGGTCGGCCTGCGTCACGGTCGTTTGCGCGTCCTCGACAAAGTTGAAGGGAGTGGCTTTCTGCGCGCCGCCCCAGGAATCGGCGACGTCGTTCCCGCGGATATCACCGCCGCCGGGAAGCTCTACTCAGTCTTCGGTGAAGGCGGTGACGAGTTGTCTCCCGCGGAGACTCGGGAAATTACAAACCGCGGCGCCGCCGTGAATCGCGATGCATGGATCAATGGGCTTTCCGTGTTGGCGGTCCCAGTCTGGCAAGAGAGTGGCCAGGGGCCGCGGGATCTCGTGGCGGTGCTTGCCGCCGCCGCGGCATCGCCTCGCTTCGAGCGCCTAGGTGAACAAGAAATTGAAACCCGACTGCTCGCCGGTGCGGCAAGCATCGGCGAACGAATGAGTGCGGGCGGCGTGTCGCGTCGACACGACCGGATCGGAAGGAAATCACGATGACGATGAGCAATGACCCGATCGCCTGGGTTGAGGGCAAAATTATTCCGGCCGCGGAGGCCCGGGTTCCGGTTCTCGATCATGGCTTCCTTTTTGGCGACGGGGTCTTCGAAGGGATTCGCGTGACGGATCGAGGCATCTTCCGTCTCGACGACCACATCAAGCGACTCTCGACTGCGGGGCGCGCCATCGGCATCCAGCCCGAAGGTGGCTTTGCGCGAGCGCGAGAAATCGCATGCGAGACGACTCGGGCGTGGGGACCACGGGACGGCTATTTGCGTTTGATCGTGACTCGGGGCGTGGGGCCGCTTGGGATCGATCCCACAACGTGCCTGAATCCAGCCATTATCTGCATCGCAGCTGGCCCGGCTGAGCCGGATCCTGAAAAGACAGCGAGGGGTCTGGATCTCATCACGTCGAGCCTCAGGCGCCCGGCTGGCGATGTGCTCGATCCGCGCGTGAAGAGCATGAACTATCTGAATAATGTGCTCGCGAAGCGGGAAGCGAGAACCCGCGGAGCCGATGACGCGTTGGTTTTGAACGGTCTTGGACTCGTAGCCGAGGCCTCGGCGACGAATGTGTTCGCGCTAACGGGCAATCGACTCGACACGCCGCAAGTGACAGATGGCGCGCTGGAAGGTTTGACGCGCCGAACCGTGATGGAGCTGGCGGTCGAAAGGGGCCTCGAAGTGCGCGAGCGAAGCCTCGGCCGCTTCGACCTGTATGCCGCCGATGCAGTGTTTTTGACTGGTTCGAGGGCGGGGCTCATCACCGTCGGATCTCTCGACGGATCGCCGATTTCACAAGACGGTCGAGCTCAGGTCGATGCGATTGGGGAAGCCTTTGTGGCGCGGGCCCGCGAACTTTCGGTTTCGGTTGACTGACCGGCGCAGGCGCCAACCGCGCTCTGATGTATAGAGGCGCTATGTTTCCGCGCTCGTGAGGCTGCGCAGGTCTTTGGCCTACCGGTTCACGTCCCCTGCGCCCCCCGCCCGAACACTTTCGGATTAACCGCCGAGAGTTCGCCCACCGAGTCTGGTCCCAGAGGCCGGAAGAGGAGAAGCCTGTGCGCTGGTCGAGCGCTTTCATCCCCACTCTTAGAGACGATCCCGCCGACGCTGAGGCGATTTCCCACAAATTGCTGATTCGTGCCGGCTTCATGCGACAGCTCATGGCCGGTCACTATTCGATGACTCCGCTTGGTTTCCGATCCCTTCGCAAAGTCGAAGCGATCGTGCGCGAAGAGATGGAGAAAATAGGCGGGCAGGAATTTCGGCTGCCTAGCATGCATCCGAAAGAGATCTGGGAGAAGTCAGGTCGCTGGGATTCTGTGGGGGAAGAGATGTTCCGCTTGCAGGATCGCAAGGGCGCAGATCTCGCTCTTGGAATGACGCATGAAGAGATTTTTGCGTTTCATGGGGCGGAGCTGCGTTCGTATAAGGCGCTGCCGCAGATCTGGTATCAGTTTCAGGCGAAGTTCCGCGACGAAGCACGGCCGAAGAGCGGCTTGCTGCGCGTCCGCGAATTCACCATGAAGGATTCCTATTCCTTCGATCTGGATCAGACTGGGCTCGATCACGCCTTCGATCAACACTTCGAAGCGTATCGCCGGATGTTCAAGCGATTCGGGTTCGAGATCGTTGCGGTCGAAGCGTCCTCGGGCGTGATGGGCGGCAATACTTCGATTGAATTCATGTTGCGAAGCGACGCGGGGGAAGACTGGGTCGCGGCCTGTGGTCAGTGTGGTTATGCCGCGAATGTCGAGAAGGCGGAGAGCGTACTGCCCTCGGTCGAGGATGGCGCCGGGCTTACCGAGCCGGAAAAATTTCCCACCCCCGGTGTGAAGACGATCGACGATCTTGCCAAGATGGACGGTGGCGCCTCGGCGGATCGTCAGGTCAAAACCCTCGTATACAAGATTGATGACAAAGACGTTCTGATCCTGCTTCGTGGCGATCATCAGCTTTCGGAGCAGAAATTGATCGACCAGGTGCAATCGGAAGCAATGCGCCCGGCGGAGATTGGTGAAGTAAAGAAGCTGTTAGGCGCTTTGCCCGGTAGCCTCGGTGCCGTCGGTCGCGGAGAGCTCTTCGTGATCGCGGATGAAGCGCTTCGGGGTCGCAAAGACATGGTGACGGGTGCGAACGAAGATGGCTTCCATCTTCGTGGCGTCGATGTTGACCGCGACATCAATGTGAAGGGATGGCTCGACCTGCGAGAAGTGAAGGACGGCGAAGGTTGTCCCCAGTGCCAGAAGCCGCTCTCGGTCTACAAGACAATCGAGGTGGCGCACATCTTCAAGCTCGGGACGAAGTACAGCGAAGCGATGGGAGCGAAGGTCCAAAACGAAAGTGGCGAATCCGTCCATCTTGTGATGGGTTCCTACGGAATCGGCCTCGAACGCAATCTCGCGGCAGTAGTCGAGGCGAACCACGACGAGAACGGCATTTGCTGGCCGATGAATATCGCGCCCTATGAAGTCTGCGTGACGGTTGTTAAACCGAAGGACGTGGCTTGCCATGAAGCGGGTGAGCGCCTCTATCAGGATCTTTCTCAGGCGGGGCTCGATGTTATTCTCGACGATCGCGACGAACGGCCTGGCGTGAAATTTAAGGATGCGGAGCTGATAGGTTTCCCGTATCGCGTGACGATTGGGCCGAAGGGGCTCGAGCAGGGCGTTTTCGAATTGGTGCGCCGCAGCGATGGTGAGAAGACTGAACTTAAAATTGAGCATGCCGTGGAGACGATCGTCGAAACGGTCCTCGACGAACGGTCTTAGGCGCTCGTCTGGATTTGGAGAGCGAGGGCATGGCGGAGAACATGGCGACGGCGAGTAAAGAGGGGCCCCTGGTCCATCTATTCGATGGCCACGTTTATATCTTTCGTGCTTACTTCTCGATGCCGTCCATGTCCGCGACCGACGGCACGCCGTGCAATGCCGCGTACGGCTTCGCTAATACGCTGATCCGTTATGCGACGGAAGAAGACCCTACGCACGCCGGCGTTTGTTTTGACGCCGCCATGACGAGTTTCCGGAACGAGTTGGAACCCGAGTACAAGGCCCAGCGCGGCGAGACGCCGGAAGAACTCGAACCGCAATTTGATCTCTGTCATGAAATTGCGATTGCTCTCGGCTTTGCCGTCTATGAAGTCGACGACTATGAAGCCGATGATCTGCTCGGGACGGTCGCTGCTGAAGTGGTTAAGCGACAAGGCTGCGCGCGAGTGATCACGACGGACAAGGATCTCTGCCAGCTCGTTCGAGAGGATGGTCGAGTTCATGTTTACGATCTCGCGAAAGAGAAGACCTTTGATGCGGACGCGGTCCGCGAAAAATTCGGAGTATCCCCGCATCAGATTCCTGATTATCTAGGCCTCGTTGGAGACACGGTTGACAACCTCCCTGGTGTGCCTGGGATCGGTGCGAAATCCGCGGCAGCGGTGTTGCAAGCGTTCCCGACGATCGAAGAGGTTCCCGATGACATAGCGGAATGGGAAGGCGTGACGGTCCGCGGCGCCAAACGAATGGCGGAGAAGATCGCGGAACATAGAGCGCGGGCTCTTAAGACGAAGAGTCTTGCGACGGTTTTGCGAAAGGTCCCTGGCGTGACGCCTAGCCTCTCGGATTTGGCGTATAACGGTGCCGACCGCGAGCGGACAGAAGAACTCTTCGAGCGACTTGGTTGGAACCGGATCTACGATCGAATTCCAAAATGGCAGTCGTAGCTTCGTCGATCTGGACCTGGTCGAATGCGCTCACCGTATCACGGTTGATCGCGGCGCCGGTTTTCTTCTGCGCATTATTTGGCAATGCCCATGTCTTGGCGGGGCTGCTCTTCTGGGGTGCCGTCGCGACGGATGTTGCCGACGGTCGTGTCGCTCGGGCCCGGGGCGAGAGCTCTGCCTTCGGTGGGCTGCTTGACCACGCGACGGACGCGAGCTTCGTAACGCTCGGGCTTGCGGCGTTGTCCATGCAAGGAGCCGTTCCGGTAGCGCTTCCCGTGCTCGTGTTATTTGCTTTCCTGCAGTACATGCTCGACTCGAAGAGCCTCGCGGGTCGCACGCTCCGCGCGAGCTTTCTGGGTCGGTGGAACGGAATTCTCTACTTCGTTCCGTTAGGCGTGGTCGCGACGCGTGATGCGATCGGGGTGGCTTTTCCAGCAGACCAGTGGGTCCTTTGGTTGGGGCAGGCGCTCGTTCTTTCGACCCTCGTGTCGATGGCGGATCGCGCTTGGACGCTCTTTTCGGCGACTGAACCTTCGGGGAACTAATTCTTCGGCTGATCGGCGCTTTGCAGGTCTGCCCGCACATTCGCTTCGCGGGTCAGGAGTGTTCGCCTAGCGCCTTGTCTCGGCCTGGCGACCGCGTCTGATATTTTGCAGCCGCTGCCAGCGCTGCTTAATGAGACGCTGCCAGCCGCAAGTTCAGCATCCAGTGGAATCTCTCGGGAGCGCCCCCGAACTTTAGTGGCTTAGGCAGCCTGCCCTGCCTCTTCGCCTCCGAAGAGTTCGCGGTTCGCACGGCGTAGGAAGAGCATTCCGATTGCGGCGTTGAAGAAGATGAAGAAGTTGTGCTGCACGAACCCGAAGGCTGCCATCTCGCCTTCGTTGCCCGGGAAGAGAAGCACCCAGAGCGTGATCGCTACGGTTCGCATGGGGCCGGGCGTAGCCGCCCCAAAGAATATGATGGGCAAGTAACCGAGCATCTGCGCCATCGACGCTTCGACGCCAAAGAGATGCAGAGCCTGCGTGTAGACGACGACCGCGCCGAGCAGCGCCGGCGATCGCAGCAGGATCACGATCAGGTACCTCGACGGCCCCGCCTCGCGGAAGCTCTTGAAGAGGGGCTTCTCTCGGAAGGCTGCGTTTTTGCCAAGCGGCCCGCGGAAGAATGCGATCCAAAGTGCGAAGAAGATGGCTGCACCGATCGCGATCGCCGGAATGAACGAAAACACGTCGGGCAAGCTATCACCCACCAGCATGTAGCCGACGGTCGCCCAGCTTGTTAGGTAGAAAAACTCGCAGAACATGATGAAGATCATGCTCGAGCCGACTTCCCATCCGGGCACGCCATAGCGACGGTTCAAATACAGCCCCATCGCTCCCTTCCCAACCTGTTCGTTCAGAATCGAAAGGATGTAAGAGCTGCCGCGGATCGGAAGGATGCCGGTGTAGCTGATAGGTACGTTGAACCACGAAATCACGCGCCAGACGACGAGCGAATCGATCAGGAAGAAGAAGATCGAGTAGGGGATCATCAACGCGAGCCAAGACGTCCAGGAAACGCGTCCGAAGATGTCGCTGAAATAGTCGACGAGAGTGAGCCCGTCTCGCGCGGCCGCACCGGAAATTTTCGTGTAGAGATAGGCGAAGCAGGCGAGCGTGATGGCCCAAGGCAGAAGCTGCTGCCATAGAGCGGGCTTGCCGGACGCGGGGGCTGCGTTTGAATCGCTTGCGGGCGTTTCGGGTACTGGGGGCGCGGCGTCGCTCATGAGTCCGTTTCCTTAGTTGGGTCTGGAGTTGGGTCTGGAGTTAGACCCGGGGAGCCGCGGAGAGGTCGTGGCTTTGTGGGCCGACGAAGTCCGCGAGGGTTTTGTCGAGGGGGGTGAGTTCAATATCGAGGGCCTTGCAGAAAGCCTCGGGATTCGTTCGATCGTCGTGCTGGAGAATGTCGAACATGGGACGACTAACGGGCGGGTTCGTTAAGAACCGGTCAAGAATGCCAACGGCGAAGCGGGCTAGGCCGACGGGAAGCGAGCTGATCCTGGGCTCATTCTTGTAGAGCCGCGCAGCGCGCAATGCGAGGTTTTTTTGCGTGAGACACTCGGGGCCACCGGCGTCGAGCTGCATGTCTCGACCCGGCGCTGCCACACATGCGGCGATTACAGCCGTCACGACATCTCGTGCATCGATCGGTTGCTGAAGGGTTTTGCCGCCTCCGACCAGGCGCAGATTGGTTGCCTGCGCTTGCTTTCGTAGAGAGGCCGAAGCCGGGTCGTCTCCGCCTAACACCATGGGGACTCGAATTACGGTCGTCGCAACGCGGCCATCAAGGAGCGACATCTCAGCTCGTCCCTTCGAGGCGAGGCAGGCGTTGTCGGAGCCCGGGGCGCTTCCTAGGATTGAGAGGTAGACGATGCGGGAAACGCTCGCTCGATTCGCTGCGAGCGCGAGGGCGTGACAAGTGTGTTCGTGGGCGTCGATATAATGCGTGCCCGGTGTTTCTTTGATGATGCCGACGAGATGGATGACCGCGTCGGCGCCTTCGAGGGCTGCTTCCATTTCGCGGGGGCTCGTGTAATCGACGATCTGAATCTTGGGGGCGGGGTCGAGGCCTAACGCCTCGACGGTGGCCTCCGCTCGTTCGGATCGAACGAGGGCACGGACTTTTGGATGACCCATGCCCGCGAGGCGGGTCAGGAGGGCGCGACCGAGTTGGCCGTTCGCGCCGGTAACGACGATAGAAAGAGGGGCTTCGGATAGGGAAGAGCTCACAGGAAGATCATAGTCCGTTCTGGCCGTGTGCCGAGTCACCGGAAAGGGAAGGTGTTCGCGTTCGGGTCCGAACGAACGCAGCTGCAGCGGCTAGGGCGAGTAGCCAGACGCCCAGGCTCGCCAGAGCCAAAGAAAGGCCAATCCCATTAGCTAGACGCCCGGTCAGCCAAGGGACGACGAAACCACCCAATGATCCGAGTCCGCCGGCGAGTCCAACTGCTGTTCCTGCGGAGGAGGGGAAGGCGATTCCGGCGAGACCAATCATGACAGGAAAGACACCGCCCAGGAAGAACCCGACGCCTGCCATAGCAACTTCCGGGGATCCTATCAGGCCGCCACCGAAGGCCATAATGAGGAGCGCAGCGACTGCAGCGAAGGCCGAGAGAATTCCGGCCCCGATCGGTCGAGGCGAGAATCCGATTGCGAGTCGTCCGATCAATAGGCCGCCCCAGAATGCGCTGATCGTTCGCGCGGCTCTTGCGGTGTCGAGGCCGAATTCAGTTGATGCATGGTCGACGACGAACAGGCTAATTGCGGATTCCACACCAACGTAGGCAAACGTTGCGACGCAGACGGCGGCGAGCGCGATGCGATCGTCCTTGGGCCGAAAACTCGCAAATGCCGCCGCGTTATTCGTCGCGGCCCTGTTCATTTGAGCTTTGGCTTTGCGATAATGCCGGGGCGCGCGCATAGGTACGAAGAGCGCGCCGACCATCAATAGAATGTGGGCGAGGCCGACCACGCGGAAGGTTTCGTACCAAGGCATGCCTTCGCTCGTGCGAGCAACCGCGAATAGAAGCGGCGTTACGCTTGCGGCGAGGGTCGCGGCAGAATGCACGAAGATCAGTCGACGTGGTGCCGAGGTCGAAGATTCCTCGACGATCAGTGCATTCAGAACGGTTTCGTAGAAGCCTGCTCCGAAGCCAATCGCGATCGTATGTGCGAGTAGAGCGGCGTAGCTTGTATTAGGGCCGAGGGTCGTCGTTGCGAGAAGGACGATGCCGCAGGCGGCAAGATACAGTGGTCTCCTCGGGAAGCGATCGATGATCGGGCCCGCGAGTATTATGCCGCAACCGAGTCCCAGGGAGAGCATCGACCCGAGTAGACCCAAGTCGGCGTAATCGAGCGATAGCGACTCGATGAGCTCGCTGCTATTCGCGCCGAAGAGCACCAGCAGAGCCCCGAAACCGAGGAAGCTCGCCACGGAGAGCACGGTCAGAGGGAAGGTGGGCAAAGCCCCCTCTACATCATGTTCAGTTCGAGCCGAGCGGCATCCGACATCATGTCGACGCTCCACGGCGGATCCCAAACGAGATCAAGAGAGCAGTCCTTCACGCCCATCACGTTTCGGACTTTGTCCTCCACTTCGGGAGGCAGCGTTTCTGCGACGGGGCACATAGGTGTCGTGAGGGTCATCGTGACATGGGCTTCGCCATCGTCAGTCACGTCGACCCCGTAGACGAGACCGAGTTCGTAGATGTCCACGGGGATCTCGGGGTCGTACACGGTCTTGAGAACAGCAATGATTCGGTCGCGAATCTGCATGGCGGGGCTGAGGCCCTTGCCTGCGTTGCTGTCCGGCGTGCCGGCTGCTTTGTTGACTTCCTGCTCTTCAGTCATGGTCTCTTCCGTCGTATCGGGAGCTGCTGCGCCCGTCAGTTTCGCTTTTAAGCGTTCGAACATGCGGTCCTGCTTTTTTTCGACCTATCTGAGAAGGGGCCGTCGTTTTTCCTATTCAGTATGTGCGGTTTGACCGCCGTCGAGTGCGGACTTGAGCGCATGCCAAGCGAGCGTCGCACATTTCACGCGCATGGGATATTCCCGAACGCCCGAGAACACCGCGAGTTTTCCGAGGCCTTCCGTATTCGCTTCTTCGCTCGGGGAGGAAGTAACGAGGCCGTGAAAGCGTTCAAAGTCGTCGCTTACCTCTGCGAGAGTTTTGCCTTTTACATGGTCTGTCATAAGCGAAGCTGACGCCTTCGAAATCGCGCATCCGGTGCCCTGGAAAGAGACGTCTTCGAGGGTTCCGTCGGGAGCAACCTTCGCGTAAAGCGTCAACTGGTCACCGCAGAGCGGGTTATGGCCGTCCGCTTCATGGCTCGCGTCTTCGATCGTACGAAAATTCCGCGGCTTCTTGTTATGTCCCAGGATCGTTGCCTGGTAGAGCTCTCTAAGGTCGTCCATCTATGGGCCTGTTCGGATCCGTTCTTGAAGGAAAGGGTTGTGGTTTCGCTATTTCTGGGAGCGTTGGGACCCTACGGTCGTCGGAACGCCCGGGAAAGAAGATATTATGCGAAGAGGTCCGCCGTCTTGATGAGTGCTTTGACTAGGCGGTCGATGTCTTCGCGAGTGTTGTAGAAGGCGAAGGAGGCGCGCGCCGTGGCGGGCACGCCCATTCGCTTCATGAGCGGTTGCGCGCAGTGATGTCCTGCTCGAACAGCAATACCTTCACCGTCGAGGCAAGTCCCGATGTCGTGAGGGTGGGCATCGTCGAGGACGAAGGAGATGACAGCAGCCTTCTCTTTGGCTTGGCCGATGATGCGAAGTCCAGGAACAGTGGCGAGTCGCTCGGTCGCGTAGACCAGAAGCTCGTGTTCATAGGCCGCGATCTCGTCCATGCCGATCGCCTCGAGATAGTCGATGGCGGCTCCGAAGCCGATGATCGAGGCGATGTCTGGAGTGCCTGCTTCGAATTTGTGTGGGACGGGAGCGAAGGTCGTGCCCTCGAAGGACACACTTTCAATCATGTCGCCGCCACCTAAGAAAGGGGGCATTGCTTCGAGTAGATCCATCCTGCCGTGAAGCACCCCGGCCCCACTGGGTCCAACAACTTTGTGACCGGAGAATACGTAGAAGTCCGCACCGATCTCATCCACGCTCACGCGCTGGTGGGGAACCGCCTGCGCGCCATCGACCAGCGTCGTGATCCCGCGGTCGCGAGCGAGAGCGACAAGTTGGGTGACAGGATTGATCGTGCCGAGTGCATTGGACACGTGCGTAAAGGCGAGGAGTTTCGTCTTCGGCCCGAGCAGGGACGTTAAGTGTGCGACATCGAGGACGCCGTCGTCATCAATCTCTGCGACGCGAATGACCGCTCCACATCGTTTGGCGAGCATCTGCCACGGAACGATATTCGCGTGATGCTCCATTTGCGTTAGGACGATTTCATCGCCTTCGGAGATGTTCTGCTCGCCCCAGCTTCGGGCGACCAAATTGATGGCCTCGGTCGCATTCCTGACGAAGATGATTTCACGTTCGTTGGCTGCGCCAATGAATGCCGCAACCTTGCCGCGGACGGCTTCGAATTGGCGGGTTGCCTCGGCGGAAAGGTGGTAGACGCCGCGATGAATATTTGCGTAGTGCGCGGAATAGAAGTCGGCCATCGCATCGATGACGACGCGAGGCTTCTGCGCGCTGGCGCCGCTATCGAGATAGGTGAGCGGTTGCCCGCGCATCTCGGTGCTGAGGATCGGGAACTCGCTACGGATCTTTTCGACGTCTAGCGTCATGCGGAATCCCTCCTTGGGCTCGACCCGGGGAGCATCGAACTAGGTGAAGACTGAAGCGAAGAAAGCGCCGCATCGACGCGCTCGCCCATGAGGACTCGTGTCGCTTCGTCTCCGACGCCGTCGACGATCGTCTGCGCGAAGCCGCGTGTCATCAAGAGGCGTGCGTCGGATTCGCCGATTCCTCGCGCTCGAAGAAAGAAGAGCGCCTCGGTGTCGAGTTGCCCGATCGTTGAGCCGTGGCTGGCTTTGATGTCATCTGCATAGATCTCGAGCTGGGGCTTCGTGTCGATCGAAGCGCCGTCAGAGAGCAGGATATTGGGGTTCGATTGACGCGCATCGGTCTTCTGTGCACCCGGCCGCACGATCACACGCCCGCGGAACACGCCCGCGGATTTGTCGCCGAGCACGCCACGGTATTCCTGGTCGCTGGAACAATGCGGAGCGGCGTGGTCGACGGTCGTAAAGTGATCGTGATGTGCGCTGCCGCTGCCCAAAAAGAAGCCATGCATGCGGGTCGTGGCTGCCGGTCCCTGAAGGTCGACACTGAGTTCATTTCGAACCAGGCCTTCGCCTAACGTGAATATGTGAGAATCGAAATGAGCATCGCGCTCAACCCGCGCAAAGGTCTGCGTGACGTGAATTCGCTTTGAGGGGCCCGACTGGCTTTCGATGAATTCGACTCGCGCGTTTGCGGACAGGAGGAATTCGGCCACGAGTCCCGTGTATCCAGGAGCCTCGCCCTTGACTTCGTTCTCGAAAAGAACCGCCGCTTCCGCGCCTTCGCCGGCAACGACGAGCAGGCGAGGGAATGAAGCGCTCGCCGTGCCTTCGGCTCCGGTGAGAGAGGTCGAGTACGAGACGATGCGCAGGGCACGAGCAGGTTTTGCGTTAGGGGCTAGTTCGATCACCGCGACGTCTTCGAAGAGCGCCCCGTTGAGCGCAACGAGTGCGTCAGTTTTCGAGTCGGCCAAGCATCCAAGGTTCGCGGCGACGAGCTGCGGAGCTTCCAGGGAAGCTTCGAGGAGCGAGAGGACGCGCGTGCCCTCTGGAAGCGCGGCCCGGTCTGCGGAAGCGCGGACCATTCGTCCGTCAACGAATACGAGGTCTGCGTCTACGTCCTGAAGCGAGTCAACGAACGAGGCGCTAGGCGCAGCCGTGTCAGTTCCGATCCGAGCAAAGTCCATTGCGCCGAGGGCAGAGAGGTTCGTTCCCTTCCAGCGTTCTTGTCGGCGACTGGGAAGTCCGACCTCATCAAAGGCTGCGATCCCTTCGGCGTGCATCGTTTCAAGACGAGTCGCGACCTCGGTCGCTGGGACGGAGCTAGCGCGTTCCGCGCCGATGTTTTTTCGCAGTCGTGCGAGTGAATCGACAGCCGCACTCATGACGGCGCCCCGGCGCCCGCGGCACCATTATTGGCGCCCGCGGCACCATTATTGGCGCCCGCGGCGTCATCGTCGATGCCATCGATCCAGCCATAGCCCTTTGCTTCAAGCTCGAGGGCGAGGCTCTTGTCACCGGACTTCACAATGCGGCCGTTTGAAAGAACGTGGACGTAGTCCGGGACGATGTAGTCGAGGAGCCTTTGATAGTGCGTGATGACGAGCATGGCGCGATCGGAAGAGCGCATTTGATTCACGCCGTTCGCGACGATGCGCAGAGCGTCGATGTCGAGGCCTGAATCGGTTTCGTCGAGGATGCAGAAGGACGGTTCGAGTAGAAGCATCTGCAAGATTTCATTGCGCTTCTTCTCGCCACCGGAGAAGCCTTCGTTGATCGCGCGACCCATCATGTCTTCGGGCATTTCGACGAGCTTCATCTTCTCTTTTAGGAGGGTGAGGAAGTCGATCGCATCGAGGTCTTCGTCGCCGCGGTGTTCACGAATGGCGTTTACCGCGGTGCGGAGGAAGTAGTTGTTGGCAACGCCGGGAATTTCGACGGGGTATTGGAACGCGAGAAAGACGCCTTCGCGCGCGCGAATTTCGGGGTCCATCTCGATTAGGTTTTCGCCGCGGAAGTTGACTTCACCCTGGGTGACTTCGTAGCCGGGCTTGCCGACGAGCACATTCGAGAGCGTGCTTTTGCCCGAGCCGTTCGGGCCCATGATGGCGTGGATTTCGCCGGCACCGATTTCGAGGTCGATGCCCTGAAGGATCGGGGTCTCGCCGGCGGTGGCGTGAAGGTTCTTGATGGAGACGAGCGGAGATACGGACATGTTCAAATTCCTGAGGAGCGGATGTAGAGGTTAGGTAGTAGGTCGAAGCTCGTGCGAGCGGTGGGCTAGCCGACGGCGCCTTCGAGACTAACGGCGAGAAGCGCCTGCGCTTCGACGGCGAATTCCATGGGGAGCTCACGAAGAACGTCCTTGCAGAAGCCGTTCACGATCATGGAGATCGCATCTTCTTCACTCATGCCGCGCTGGCGACAGAAGAAGAGTTGATCGTCGCTGATCTTGGATGTTGTAGCTTCGTGTTCGACCGTCGCGGTGGGATTGCTTGCTTCAAGATAGGGGAACGTGTGCGCGCCACACTGGTCGCCCATCAACAGCGAGTCGCATTGGCTGTAGTTGCGAGCGCCGTGCGCCTTCGGGCCCATTTTGACTAGGCCGCGGTAGCTCTGTTCGCCTTGACCGGCGCTGATGCCTTTGGAGATGATCGTGCTGGTCGTGTTACGACCGATATGAATCATCTTCGTGCCGGTATCCGCCTGCTGCTTGTGATTCGTCATGGCGACGGAATAAAACTCGCCAATGGATTCATCGCCGATCAACAAGCAGGACGGGTACTTCCAAGTAATGGCGGAGCCGGTCTCGACCTGGGTCCAAGAAATCTTCGACCGGAAGCCACGGCATGCGCCGCGCTTGGTTACGAAGTTGAAGATCCCGCCGACGCCGTTTTTGTCGCCGGGGTACCAGTTCTGGACTGTTGAATATTTGATCTCGGCGCGATCGTGTGCGACGAGTTCGACGACGGCTGCGTGAAGCTGATTTTCATCACGCTGCGGCGCGGTGCAGCCTTCCAAGTAGCTTACGTACGCATCTTCATCTGCGATCAGAAGTGTGCGTTCGAACTGTCCGGTTCCCGCGGCGTTGATGCGGAAATAAGTAGAGAGCTCCATGGGGCAGCGGACGCCCTTAGGGATATAGGCGAAGGAGCCGTCGCTGAAGACGGCGGCATTCAGACATGCGAAGAAGTTGTCGGAGTACGGAACGACCGAGCCCAGATACTTCTGAACGAGATCGGAGTGGTTCTCCACGGCTTCCGAGAAGCTGCAGAAAATGATGCCCTTCTTCTCGAGCTCGGCCTTGAAGGTCGTGGCGACCGAGACGCTGTCGAAGACTGCGTCGACGGCGATGCCATTGAGTCGCTTCTGTTCGAGAAGAGAGATACCGAGCTTGTCGTAGGTCGAGAGAAGTTCGGGATCGAGCTCGTCGAGGCTCGAGATCTTCTTCATATCCTTGGGCGCCGAGTAGTAAACGATTTCGTCGTAGTTGATCTTCGGGAAGGAGACCTTCGCCCATTCGGGCGCAGCACCGTCTTCTTCGAGCATCTCGCGGAAGCGCTTGAACGCCTTCAGGCGATAGTCGAGCAGCCATTGGGGCTCGTTCTTTTTTTTCGAGATCAGCCGGACCACGTCTTCCGTTAGGCCCGGGTCTGCGCGGTCTTCTTCGATATCCGTAACGAAGCCGTACTTGTAGTCTTGTTCCGCGAGCTTCTCGAGATCGGGGTTTGCGCCTGCCATTGCGGTGTCCTTAGCGTTGTTCTGATTGAGGAGGAGGTCGATTCGCTTCGGGCGATCGATTGATCTGGAGCATGTTGCTCGTCATTTCATTCATGCTGCGGTCGACGCGGCCGCCGACCAAATCCGCGAGCGTGATACCCGCGAGGGCTTGCTCGACGACTCGGGAGATTTGTTGCCAAGGCTCTCGCACGGCGCAGCCGGATTCGTGTTCGCATCGCGCAGGGCCTAGCGCGCAGTCGGTCAGTGCCAGCGGGCCTTCGAGTACGCGGATCATCTCAGAGACGGGCATCGAATCAGGCTCGCCCGCCAGGCTGTAGCCACCCTTGGAGCCGCGTTGGGAGATCAAGAGACCTTCTTTAGCGAGGACCTTCAGGACTTTGCTGACCATTGGGACTGGGAGCTCGGAACTGGCCGCGAGCTCTCGCGCATTCTGCGTCGCCCTGCTCGAGTCGCTCGCGAGCTCGGCCATCAGCACGATTCCGTAGTCTGTCGTTTTGCTGAGTTTGAACACTTGGTCTCCGCACGCCTGCCTCGTTCAGAGGAAGCGTCATCGTCGACGAACCCCATTTTGAGACGACGCGACTATATCGGACCAAATCGGTACTGTAAATATCGGACTCTTTCAGTCCTATATGCACATGCAGGTCCGATTTACGGACTTTTTCGGCATTCCGAGCCCTCCCCGCAGGGGTATTCAAAGCACGCTCCACAGCGGACCAAGCAAGCAGCCCTGGTTCGTTCCGTAAAAGGAGACCAGCGCTGAGCGGATCACGCGCCGTCGTGATCAGGCCGCTCGCCAAAATCTCACTTAGATCGATTGGGTCCATTGCGTGAAACGCGAAAGAGGGCTGAACACCGGCTGCCCATCGTGGGGCCAATCGACCGGAGGTGTTTGGAGTCGTCCGGGTTTTGTGAACCGCGATACACCTGCGCGCGAAAGCCACCCTAGCAACGATTTGATAGGTGTCTGGCTAATGTTGCTTGGGGCGTCGGCATTCTTTTCTGAATGGATGTTCGTAGCGCCCGGGACTGCCAGGCCTGCTAAGGCGACGTTCGAGAGATGTCCGGAGAATGGCTCTAGGGCTCGAACAAGGGCATCTGGTGATTCGACCGGCATGAGCCTGAGGAAACGACCGAGGGGAGCCGGACGGGGTTGCGCGTCGGATTCTAGAACGATTGTGTGATTAGGTGCCTCAACTAATACCCCCATTCCGCTGGCTGCACGCATCCTTGCTTCGGAGCGTTCGCTCGCGATTGAGGCGCCTTGGGAAGGAGGAAGGTCGCCTAACGGCATGTTGTGCGACAGCTCGGCGAGCCGAGCTGAGATTTGGTGGGCGAGCCGAGATGCGACGGTTTTGGGGACATCGACGAGATAGGCAACGACCGGCGAGAGGCATCCGGATTGGTCCCACCGTGCGAGGTCGAGAGCAAGTCCAGCTGCGACTTCCTCGAGCAACGGCTCGCTGTCCGCGATCTCGCGACCGAGGATCGCGATCGAGAAGCGATGGCCGTATCCCACGAATCGGTGGCTTGAATCGAGGCGAGACGAGATTGCAGCCAGGGTCTCATCGCTCCCCGTGGCGACGACGCACGGCGCTTCGAGGGCGATCGCGTATGCGGATAAATCAACGGCGGGGAACGAAACGGCTTCGAAGGCTCGCGAGAGCTCCGGGTCCGCCGCCTGAATCGAGCGCGCCAGAAGGCTGGCCGTAACGGGGTCCTTGCGAGTTTCTCTTAGAAGTACGGGGGAGCCCAGCACGAGAGGCAGTAGCGAGGAGAGGATCGTCGGCATTGGAATCGATCCCCCTGCGACGACCGTCGTCCAGTCGAAGGGCGCAAGCCGGGTGCCTCGGTGCGCCAGCTGGCTGCCCACCTCATTCTCAGCACAGGCGATGAACGCCTCGGGGGACCATCTGGTGAGGGCGGCGTCGAGGCCTTCCTGAATCGTGCCGTGGGTGAAGGGGGAGGCTGCCGCGAGCGATGTCGCGAGCTCGCGTCGCCATGGCGAATCGGGCGCGGTCCAGTCTCCGAGAATCTTGGCAACGCTTTCAAGGCGGTCTTCGAAGGTGCGATCGCGAAGAGCTGGGCCGGCTAGGCGCAATCGACCCTGAGCCGCTCGCACTCGTTCCGCTGCCTCGTCTGGCCAATCGATCTCGAGACGACTCATGACTCGACGCGCAGCATAGATGCGTCGAGCATGACATCGGTGGCAATCGAGCACCCCCGCGCTTCAGCACCAACTTCCCGGCCCGCGACGTCGAAGCCGATCTCCCTGCCGTCGGAATCAAGGATGGCGCGGCCGAGATCGGCAGTTTGGATCGCAGCGACGCTTCCCGTGTTCGCGAGGTCATGGATTACGATTTGTCCCAGGTCGCCTGCAGGAACGTCCACTCCCGATGCGGGATCTACGAAGCGCACGCGAGTCCAGGGGGGCGTTAGTTTTCGGCGGGGGCCATCGGGATCAAGGAGCGTGGAGTCATAGAACTGACTGCCAAGCTCTGTCATGCCGTATTGATTCACGACCGCCCGCTCGTCGAGGCCGAATCGTGATGCGATCGCGGTCCGAAGCTCTTCGCGCGGCACGACGCGACTACGGCCCTTGAAGCCACCGGTTTCCATTAGGCGAGACCCCGCAGGCAGGAGCCAGCGATCTGTGTCCTTCGTGTCGGCTAGTGCATCGAGTAGATGCACAAATGCAAAGGAGGTGCCCGCGACGATGAGCGGTTCGTTTCGACTCTGTGCGCTTCGAATCGCTTCGCCTAATGAATCGAGATCGAGAGATCCGTCGCGTAAGTCAAAAGTGCTTGTAGGGCTTCCCTCCTCGCGGCGAAGGACTTCGAACATATGGGTGAGCGAGGAATCCGGAGACTCTTCACCGCTCGGTGCCAAAAAGTGCATCTCGGGGCCGGTTCCGCATAGGTCGAGCATGAAATAGCGTTGAAGGCTTGCGAGCAGCGATGCTTCGTAGAGAACAAGGGTGTCGAGGTGAAGTTCGCCACGGCGGTCGAGGGAAGTCCCGCTGGTTCGGAACGTCTTGCAAGTGGCTTCCGCCGGGAAGCATCGAAGTGCGAATTCCTTGAATGCACCGGCGGGCACGGGAGGGATTGCTTCCAAGCAATCGACGCTCGCAGGCGTTTGATTCATGGATGCGCAGAAGCGTTGATAGGGCTCGCAGGACTCGAATTGGAAAACGAAGATGGCGAGGGCGAGTCGCTCGAAGCGCGCCGCGTCCTCGTCAGGGGCGCTGTCTTCCCGCATCCAGGCAAGCAGCTCGGTCTCGATTTGTGCTCGGCTCACGACGCGGCACCAAGGAGGCCCACTAGTGCATCACAGGCAGTGTGGATTGCCTTACGCCCAATCGTGAGCGGTGGGGTGAGCGACAAGACGCGGCCTCCATCTCCGGAGGGGAGCAGGACATAGCCCGCTTCGAGCATTTGAGTCGTGATGCCTAGGGCGACGGAGGGCTCGCGGCATTCGATGCCGATCATTAGGCCTAGCCCTCGGACCTCCACGACGGATGAGGTGTCGCGAAGATCTGTTGCGAGTCGGTCCCTGATTTCGCGGCCCAAACGTTCGGAGCGAGCGGCGAGATCGTTCTCTGCGGCAACTTCGAGGGAAGCAAGAGCGGCTGCACAGCTGGCGGGATGTCCAAGGAAGGTTTGCGTATGTAGCGCTTCGCCTTCGGACCGTGGCCACGCATCGAAGACGCGTCGAAGGCCCATGCACGCGGAGAGGGGCATGCCGGAGGCGAGGCCTTTGCCGACGCATAACAAGTCAGGGACAACAGATTCATGATCGCAGGCGAAAATGCGTCCAGTGCGGCCAAGGCCTGTATAGATTTCGTCGACAATAAGCAGCCAGCCAGCTCTGTCGCAGATGGCTCGCAAGCCTGAAAGGAACCCTTTGGGAGGTACGCGTTCACCTCCGCGCCCCTGGACCGGCTCGACCAGGATTGCGCCGACCAGGTCGCGTTTTGTTTGGGCAAATTTTTCGACGGCGGCGAGGTCTCCGTATGGGACGAATGCCGTCGCGTTAGGCAATCGTGCGGAGAAAGGTTCTCGAAAGTCTTCGCGCCAGGTGGCATCGAGGGCGCCTAACGAAAGCCCGTGATAGGCACCTTCGAATGCAAGCAGCCCCGCACGTCCGGTTGCGAGCATGGCCGTCTTGAGCGCAGTCTCGACTGCGTCCGAGCCCGATGAGGAAAGAACGGTTCGCGTTTCAGGGACTTCGGTAGCCGCGCCGCGAGGATAGAGTTCGGCCATTTTTTCGAGGAGTTCAACTTTGACTCGCGGCGGGTGAACGTCCCCCATGCCATGCAGGAGGGACGACGCTTGTTGCGAAACGGCTTCGACCACGGCCGGATGGGCATGGCCGACATTGGCGACACCGAATGCGGCTGTTAGGTCGATGAACCGATTGCCATCAACGTCCCAGAGGTTCGCGCCACTGGCCCGCTCCCAGAAAATGGGTACGGGGTCGAGTGCTGTGACATTTTGGCTCTCAACGACGGCGAGTCTGGCGGCGAGCGCACGGGACTCCGGGCCGGGCACAGGCGTGCGCAGATCGGGGGGGAGGGTGTCGTGGGCTCCCGTCTCTTCGTGCAGATTGGGCGTTTCGGACGGATGCATGGTGGAAGTGTAGGGCTCCGTAATACTTGTGTGCGTGCGGGCGGGGGCGGAGCGTAGTCGACTCGGTCTATCCTCGTGCGATCGGAACCTTTTGACTCGGAGAGAAGCAATGAGGGCTGGAGGAGAACGGGCCTTCGTTGGCATTGGGGCGAATCTCGGCGATTGCGTCGCGAGTTTCGTTTCGGTGGCGGTGCATCTCGAGCGCGAGGCGGAAATCGTCATTCTCGCGGCGTCGCCGCTCTACGAGACACCGCCGCTCGGGCCAGCCGGGCAGCCGCCCTATCTGAATGCGATGCTCGAGTTGCGCGTTTGGCTCTCGCCGCTCGACTTTCTTCGCAAGCTCCAGGAGATCGAAACCGCGCTCGGCCGTGATCGCGGACCGGATTGCGTGAAGTGGGGTCCGCGAATGATCGACCTCGATGTCGTGCTCTTTGGGGATCGTTGCATCGACCACCCGGATCTAGTGATCCCTCATCCCCACGCCCACGAGCGAGCCTTCGTGCTGACGCCGCTTGCCGCGCTCGCTCCGGAGCTAATCCATCCGAGGCTTGGCATCTCGATCGAGGATTTGGCCCGTGCGCAGCCAGATGTCGACGAAATGTGCGAACAGGCTCGGCCGATGGGCTGGCCTGGTGGGCGGCGCGGGGGCGACCTCGGAGGCTGACCTATGCTCCCCGTATGGCAATCGCAGCAGTTAGCATTTCCCCACTCGGCGTGGGCCTCTCGGTATCCGAATACGTCGCAGCCGCGATCTCAGTACTCGAAGCGCAGGACGTCGTGCGGTGGGAGTTGGATTCCATGTTCACAACCCTCGAGGGCGAGCCCGACGCGCTCTTCAAGGTGATCAGGGCAATGCAGGAAGCCGTATTTGCGGCGGGTGGCGAACGAGTCGGGACCGTGATCAAGATGGATGATCGGCGTGACCGCGAGGGCGTCACGATGGCAGACAAGATCGCCTCAGTGCGCGAGAAGCTCGCGATTCCGAAGTAGGCGGGGTGCTTGATATTCCTATCTGTGTAGTAGGGAAATTGAATAGAGGAACCGACTGCGGTAATCAGGAATCACGCAGGGACGTCCGATGGCCCCCAAATCACCTAGGACGCGTCCCGTTGGAGTCCCGCTGTGCCCCTGATTTCAATCGATGCCCTTGATGGAAAATCCTTTCAGGACGAGGTTTTAGATCTCGTGAAGCGAAATTCCATGGAAGCTATGAGTGCGGAAGAAATACTTACCTGGGCAGTCAGTAATTTTCATCCGCGCCTGACCATCTCCGCCTCCTTCGGTGCGCCGGAGGGCATGGTTCTAATCGACATGCTCCACAAGGTCGATCCGACGACCCGCGTCTTCGTGCTCGATACCGGCCGACTGCATTCCGCGACTTACGATCTGATCGACCGCGTGCGCGACCGCTACGACAAGCAGGTTGAAGTCGTGTTCCCGAACGCTGGCGAAGTTCAGGAGATGGTTCAGCAGAAGGGCATGAACCTCTTCTACGCGTCTCTCGAGAATCGAAAGCTCTGCTGCAAGATCCGCAAAGTCCTGCCCATGCGCCGCCATCTCACGGATTTCGACGCGTACGTCACGGGCCTGCGCAGGGATCAGAACGCGAACCGCGCGGACGCTCAGAAGGTCGAAATCGACTCTGTGAACGGGGATTTGGTCAAGATCAACCCTCTCGCAGATTGGACCCATGAGCGCGTCATGGATTACGTCACCGGCAATGGAATCCCGATCAATCGGCTCCATCGCGAGAACTATCCCTCAGTCGGTTGCGAGCCCTGTTCTCGCGCGATCGCTCCGGGTGCCGAGAGCCGTTCCGGTCGATGGTGGTGGGAGAGTGACGATGCGAAGGAATGCGGCCTGCACGTCCAGGACGATCAAGCCGACGGTTCCGGGATCTAGGGCGCGACGCTGCACTTACGCTGCGTTGAGGCTGCGGTGACCGGTGGCCTCAAGGAGAATCGCGAATCGGCCGACTCTCCTGGGAGTCGCGCGCTTCGTGCGGCCTTTGCTGGTCGCGGTTGTTGCGTCCCGGCATTCCGGAGAATCCTTCATGGTCGATTCCGCAGCTCTCATCTCTTCGTCTCGCCGACCGCTCGATTTCATCGGGCTCGGATGTCTCGTGCTCACCTTCGTCCTGCTCTCGGGCGGGGTCCGGGTCGCCCAGGCCGAAAATTCCGAAGAGACCCTGCGCAGCGTCGACCCTGCCCTGGTGGCTGGCCTTTCGGCTCCGACGCCCCCGCCGACAGGCATCAAGATCGAACCGGGCGCGGAGATTCTCCCAGGCACCCCGGCTATTGAAGTTCAGCCTGGCCTCATTGTTCTGAACACCCGCGGCTACAACTACGGCCCGCCGCCCGGTGAGATCGACATCCAGGCGATGCGTCTCGAGGACAGGACTCGCCCGGCGTCGCTCCCGCAGAACATGAAGGCACCCTGAGGCAGCGGGGACACCGCGCACCCTGCTAGCATGGGCGTGCTCCCACGAGGCCCCCATCGATGCATCCCGAGACGACGAGGCGCACGCGTCAACTGACCGGCACCGCTGCCGCGATGTGGGCGCTGCTGGCTATTGGCCTATCCATATTTTCGCTGGTCTCCCCGCGCCCGGGTCCCCAGCTTCCCGTTCGGACCTCGATCATCGCCGGCGTCGCCGTCGTGCACGCGATGAGCAATCTCGCCCGCGAGGCCGGAATCGAGTCTGGCGATCAGGTGCTCTCGGTCGATGGCGTGCCCGCGATCCAGGCGATTTGGGAACCGACCCTCGAGATGGGCATCGTCGACACCTATCGCATCCTGAAGCCCGATGGCTCAATCCTAACAGCGTCTCTCGCGCCGGTGCTTGCAGGGGACGTCGACTCGGCGGATGACGCGCTGCTCCACCTGGGGCTCTTGTTAGTTAGCTTGCTCTACCTGGTTGTCGCGCTCACAGTTTGGCGGACGCGTCAGGCGAGTGCGGAGGCGTGGGCGCTCCTCTTGTACTGCTCGACCATGTCCGTGTTGCTTTCGTCGGCGATTCGAGTCGACATCATTCCTTGGGCGCCGACGCGCATGCTTGCGACGCTGCCCTTTCTTGGCGCGACGACGTTCCACCTCTTTACGACCTATCCGATCGAACCGGTCTGGGTCGCGAAGCGCCGCCGCATTCGTGTGATTCCGTACGCCATCGCCTTCGCGATTCTCGCCGGAGTCGTCACGCAATCCACGATGGGCATTCCGCCGACATGGATCGCGACGACGGCTTTCGTTTTCGCGATGGGCACCTCCATCGCGTCGATAGCGATTCTCGCTTTGGGGCGGTCGCAGGCGCGCCAAGCGGGTATCGGCGACCGCGCCGATCTCATGTTGCTGGCTGGCCTCGTTAGTTTTCTCCCCGCTCTGCTCGCCTTGGTTGCAGAGTGGGTCGTGCCGACCGCGCTCCCCTGGTACATCGCCCTTCTTTGGGTCGGTTTCTTCCCTGTCGCCGTCGGCTACGGAATGATTCGGCGCCAGCTCTTTGAGTTTCGCCTCGCGGCGAAATCCTCCGCCGCGTACGGGGCTGCGACACTGGCGATCACGGGGGTCTTCGCCTTCATGATCACTTTCGCCGACGAGCTCGTGGCACGGTACGGCGTGAACGAGCGCAGCGTGCAAGTGGTGCTGCTCTTCTTGGCGATCCTCGCATTCAACCCGCTGCGTGAGCGGATGCAGGGATTGGTCGACAACTTCTTCGACCGAGATCGATCGCGCTACCGCCTGGCGGTCCGAGAGATCTCCGAAGCGATGGTTTCGATGCTTTCGCTAAACGAGATCGGCGATCGAATTCTGGTAGCGCTGACGGACACGATGGGCGTTTCCCGGGCCATGGTGTTGTTATTCGACGAGAGTGACCGCGTGCTGCGTGCCACGGCATGGCGGGGCGACTGGGATCAGGAAGATATCGAGGCCGAGATCCCGAGTGACCACCCGATCTGGAAGCATCTCTGGATGCGCCGGGAAGAACTTGCACGGTCCGACTTTGACGATGATCCGGATTCAGAAAAGCGCGAGAGTTGTTGGGATATCTACGACACTCTCGAAGTCGAGCTTCTCGTGCCGATTCTTTTCGGGGTGGACCTTCTCGGGGTCATCGCCGTTGGGCGTAAGCTTTCAGGTGAACGCCTAGCAACAGATGACCGTGAGCTTTTGCGGACCCTTGCGAACCAAAGTTCGATCGCGATCGAAAATGCGAAGGCCTTTGATGAAATCGCGAAGCTGAACGAAAGTCTTGAGATGCGCGTGGAAGAACGAACCCGCGAGCTTCAAGAGACGCAGAACCAGCTCATGCAAAGCGAGAAGCTTAAGAGCCTTGGTCAGCTCGTGGCTGGGGTCGCGCACGAACTCAATAATCCGATTGGCTTCGTTCACGCGAACCTGCAGCTGATCGATGAGTTCGTAGATAAAGCGGCCGCCGCGCGTGATGCCGGTCGAAGCGAAGATGCCAATCGACATCGCGAGGCGATCAAAAAGCTACTCTTCCGAAGCCGCGAGGGTACGGAGCGTGTGAAGCAGATCGTCCAGGATCTACGCACATTCTCGCGTATGGATCAGGCTGACCTGCAGATGGCGCAGTTGACCGACGAAATCGATCGCACGCTGGCTTTGATGGAGCCTCGCTTTAAGGGTGCGATTGAGGTGGTGCGCGACTATCAAGCGCTGCCGGAAGTGAGATGTTTTCCCGGCCAACTCAATCAGGTGTTCCTAAACTTATTGATGAATGCTTGCGACGTGATCGAGGAGGGTGGGACGATCACTATTCGAACGCGGACGGTCCCGGTGGGCGTGCGCTTGGAATTCGAGGACTCCGGACCGGGCATCCCGTCCGAGGTCGCGATGCGAATCTTCGACCCCTTCTTTACGACGAAGGAAGTCGGGAAGGGCACTGGGCTCGGACTCTCGTTGTCCCATGGCATTATTGAGAGGCACGGGGGGAGAATTCAGATCATCTCGGAGCCGGGACAGGGTGCGGTCTTCCAGATTGAATTGCCGCTTGAAGCGCCTGAGGTCGCTGAAAGTGGAGTCGCTGACGAGACCCCGAGTTCGGCTTCGACGGTGTGACGTGGCCCGCCGCCGGGTCTAGACTCGCGCCACGTTACGAAACAACAACCCGACTAATCGTCGGTTCCCGCCAGGAGAGAGATATGAAGCTCGGTATTGTCGCCGGCTATTCCCCCGCCACGATGAGCGTTCCGATGGACATGATTAAGGAAGCGGAGCAGCTTGGCTTCGATTCCGTCTGGACCGCGGAGGCTTGGGGTTCCGATGCTGTTAGTCCCGCAGCATGGATTCTTGCGCAGACCGACAAGATCAAGGTTGGCACCGCGATCATGCAGATGCCGGGCCGTACTCCGGCGATGACGGCGATGACTGCTATGACGCTCTACTCGCTCTCGAAGGGGCGATTCATCCTGGGCCTTGGCCCGTCCGGTCCCCAGGTTGTCGAGGGCTGGCACGGCGTCGCGTATGGTCGCCCGCTCACGCGCACCAAGGAATATGTCTCGATTATTCGCACGATCCTGGCTCGCGAAGAAAAGCTCGTGCACGACGGTTACCACTACCAAATTCCGTTTACGGGTGAAGGCAGCTCGGGACTGGGCAAGCCGCTCAAGAGCATTCTGCACGGTGATCCGGCACTTAAGATTTATACAGCTTCGATTTCGCCGAACGGAATGACATGTGCGGGTGAAGTGTCGGACGGTGTGTTCCCGGTTTGGATGAACCCGGAGCGCTACGACATTTTCGAAGAGTCGCTGAACGAGGGCTTTGCGAAGGCTGGCGGTGGCAAGTCACTCGACGATTTCGAAATCGCTCCGTTCTGCACGGTCGTCTTGAACGATGATCTCGAGAAGGCGCGCATGCCCGTGAAGCACGGCCTCGCTCTCTATATCGGTGGCATGGGAGCGCGCGGCGCGAATTTCTACAACGACTACGCCATTCGTCTCGGCTATCCCGATGCGGCCAAGGAAATCCAGGATCTCTTCCTTGACGGAAAGAAGGGCGAAGCCGCCGCAGCGGTTCCGGATCAGCTGGTCGACGAGGTCGCACTTGTGGGATCCGCAGATCGTATCCGCGATCGCCTCCAGGCATGGAAGGCGGCCGGTGCGAAGAAGCACGTGGGCTCGCTTCTCGCCGGCACGGGCGACGTGAAGGCGCTGCGAGTTCTTGCTGAGGAAATCCTCTAACGAGTATCGCTCCCGGGCTGCCCGCCGAAGAGTCATTCGGGGGTCGGCCCAGTCTAGAAAAAGAACGCGGCGGCTGATTGATTCGGTCGCCGCGTTTGTGTTTTCGATCCGCGGATATAAATTCCACGCGCCTATGCTAGGCGTCTGCTTCGCAGTATTTTCGAAGCTGCCTGAGTGTTGTGTCGACGTATCCGATGACGAGTTTCTGAACTTCGCGGCGAGGTACGACTTCGCCGATCACGGGGATTGAGTTATGCGCGACAATTTTTAGACCGACACGCGTATGCGGCCCGGTTTCATCGTCTTCCGTATGCAAGGTCAATGTCTGTTCGAAGTGAATCGATCCGATCGAGATGCGACTCATTAGCCGATCGTGCCGATCTGCCGATACGATTTCGTCGCTTAACACGAGCGGCACGCTGCCTAGCTTGAAGCGCCAATGGGTCTTGCGGATTGATTTTCGCTGGGTCGCGGGTGTTCCGGTTCGATTCCCTGCGCTGCGTGTTGCGCGGGAAAGAGTGACTTCGCCAAGGATGCGTTCATCCCACGCGGGGCGTTCGGCCGGGTCGACCAGGGCGCGCCATACGCGTTCATGCGGGGCACCGATATTGGCTGAGAGTGCAACGGTGATCAAAGTGGACGCCGCTCCTCGAGCGGGAACATGCGTGCTGCACTCACTACGCGCAAGCGAAACCGACGAGATGGGCATCTGCGTGTCGCTATGTAGGGTTAATACCGGCCCCTAGAGTCCTTCGTGCTGCCCCGCGACGGCGTTCGGCCCCCCCCTGCCTTTCTCGGTAGAGCGCGCGCTCGGCGACGACAAATCCCCCCCCCGCCGTCAGCGATCTCCGGCATAGGAATGAGGAATTCTTCGCTTCGCCCATCATCGAGAATTCGCGGAGCGTGTGGACGGGGCTCGTTATGACTTCGGCTGCGAGCACTTCGTCATAGCTTTTGCCAGAGAACGATTCCGAGAGAACCGAGACAGCGTCGCGTTCGGTGGTCACGCCTAGGGGTACGGAATCTTCGCAGACTAGAAACGCGCTGTGTCCATGTTCATTCATCAGGGGACAACATCCGCGAGGCGCGACGAGAGAGAGACGCGCTCGCCGTCTCTGGCCGGACGAACCGAACCGGAGGGCAACTCAGTGGGAATCCGTATTAGGTGTGCCGGATTGAACCTCGGAAGCGAGCGATTTGACGGAGAAGTTCGTCGGGCTGATCGATTAGCACGTGATGGCCGGCTCCCGCGATCTCAATGAATTGGCCCCGCGGAAGGGCTTCGACCAATTCGCGACCGGCGGAAGCGGAGAGCAGATGGCTTTCGCATCCCCGGATGAGAAGGGTCGGGCAGCTGACTTCCCGGGGATCCGGGCGGGGGCGGGAAGGCAGCCCGAACCAAGCACCGTCGAATTTGTAGCCAAAGCGTCCGTCGGGCTCTTCGCGAACTGACACCTGAGCGATTCGGTGCCTTAGTTCTTCGTTGGGCTGGCTCGACTCGGGGAGGAAACGGAAGCGCTCGATCGCCTCGGCTCGGGATAGATAGGTTCGGCGTAGCGCCAGGGCGAGCCGGGCACGCCGCCCACTTCCTTTGGTGCTCCCGCGCGCGAGATCGATGAGCGAAATACTTCGCGTCTGCGGATGGCGGCTGGCGTGATCGAAGGCAACTGCAGCGCCCAAGGAATGCCCGATCAGATGAACGTCCTCCCGCCCGAGCCAATTGAGCATCTCTTCGAGGTCGACATTGAAGGCGCCGACCTCTCGATCGCGTGGGAAGTCAGAGTCGCCATGTCCGCGGAAGTCGAGAGCAAAGACCGGTCCGTCTTTCGCGAGCGCGGGCGCCAGATGGTCCCACCAGTGTGCGTTCGCTCCGCCGCCGTGAAGCAGAATTGTTGGAGGTGCGTCGACAGCGTTGTCGTCCACTTCGGCCGGAGAGGCATCGATTGCGCCCGACCAGTGCAGGCTGTGGAGTTTTACTCCGTCGTTGGTGGCGAAGTACCGCGATTCTGATGAGTGGAGAGGCATTGGGGCTCGCGAAGACGTTTCGTCAGTTCGGGGAGTAGGAGGGAGCCAGCTTGTGGCCCTCGAAAACAAGGCTTCCGGACATTGGTCAGAATACGGAATTTCTCTGTAGATCCAAGTGGATGGCCCATGATCCGAGACTTGACTCCATGTTCGAGAAGAAGGAGTTCTAAAGAATGGAACGCTGGTTGTCCTTAGAGGGTTACTCGCATCCGTCGAAATCGACCTCTAGGTAAGCTCTCGAAGGCATTTTCAGGGATGCTCGAAATCAGGTAGGAGAGGCCGAATGGCGGGCCTTTCAATTGACATGATTTTCGAAACGCTTATTATCGGCACGTTTGGCGGGGTTTCCTGTCCAAACGCGAATTGGGGGGCCAGACAGATCCTGTTCAACTCACAGTGAGTGGGCATCGGATCAACTGGCACGCGACGTGTTGCGGAGCGGAGCAAAGTAAATAGGAATCACGTTCGAATCGGTCGGCGGGATTGTCTAAGGACCACTCAAATTTTGATTTGGG
The DNA here is from genome assembly GCA_041440805.1 of Myxococcota bacterium. Lineage (GTDB taxonomy): Bacteria > Myxococcota_A > UBA9160 > UBA9160 > UBA4427 > UBA4427. The sequence continues at coordinate 83,221 of JASDVF010000016.1, forward strand.
TGATTGCTTAGGTCGTTCGCATAAATAGCCCGAGGCGTATTTGACCCAAGCTTCGAAATCGCAGCACGTCATAGTGAGAGGAAGCCACCATGGCAGCCAAGAAGAAGAAGAAGGCAGCAAAGAAGAAGGGCAAGCCCGCAGACCTGATCATCTCGAAGACCCGCGTGAAGAACGCAGTCAAGAAGTGCAACGTAGGCGGTGAATTCTACGGCGCACTCGACGAAGCCGTTCGCGGTCTGATCAAGGACGCGGAAGCTCGCGCGATTGGCAACAAGCGCAAGACGCTTAAGGCTGTCGACCTCTAGGTTACTCTAGGTCGTTGCCTGACTGGCGAGGCCTTCTCTGGGCGGCATGAGCCGTTTGGGAAGGTTTAGTCAAAAGAAGAGGGCCCGCCAGATTCGTCTGGTGGGCCCTTTTTTCGTGCGCCGTTCGTAGCTTGTTAGGCGCGATGGCTCTTTGCGTAGCCTACTGCACGATCAATGCAGCTGGTCTGGATCAACCAGCGTATCTTCTTCCTCTTCGTCATCTTCCCAAATCGACTTAGGCAGGGCCGATTCGCGATCGAGATTTGTGCCGACGCGGAACAACCGCTCGATCGGCACGCGACGCAGGGTTTCTTCGAGCGTAAATCCGGCTTCCGTCGCCACGTGCTCAAGTCCCAAGCTCGTGAAGCGCGTCGCTTTATCGATTGCTCCCGGCAGTGATTCCGAATCGCCTAACTCCATGCGGTCCGCGACCGCCACGCGGTTCGCGAGAGCAACAATCGCGTAGAAGACCGCACTACGTTCTTCGGCCTCGAGTTCGCGCACTGCGCGGAAGAAGGCACGCTCGTCCGATTGAACGCCAGGGAGATCGTTGATCCAGACGGGGAGATCCCAGCTCTCGAAGTCGAGCGCCTTCGTCTCTTCGGGCATGTCCGCCAAACGCTCCGGGCGTAGGAAACCGTAGATGCGCATCGACTCGTCCCAGGACGGGAAGCCGAGATCCTCGAGTCGTCCGGTGCGCCACCTAAGCGCCCACTCTTCGTTCTCCATAGTCATCTCTTCCTTGACCGCTTGAATCGCCCGGAAGTAGAGCCAGTAGTCGCCTTGGAAAAGCGTATGGAGGAGGTGAAGGAGCGGTGCGATGTCGTCCTTGGGATCTTTTGCGACAAAATAGAATTGACCTTCGAGGGTCTGTGAACTGTCTGGCGGCGACCAATCGGGATCGTCCTGCTCGCTCGGCTTGAGCGTCACGTCCACGTGGTTTCGAAGGAAGAGCACAAGCATTTCTGGATCGAGGGCGCGCGCCGCTCGGAGCATGGTTTCGTCGTCGCTGTCGGCGAGGGCGGCCATCCATAAGTCGAGCCGAGTATGATCGATCGAGAGCCCGGACCAAGCGTCGAGATCGAAGGCGGTGACGAGCTGAGTCTCGGTTGCCATAGGCAACAACCAGCTCGCGTCTTCGAGGCCGATCGCTCGACAGATATAGGTGAACTCCGCTTCCGGGATCAAAGGAATCACGTCTTCGGGGCTAGGCAGCAGCTCGATCATCTGGCGGCGGATCGAGAGGGGGGCTTCGCAGATCACCGTGGCTTGGAGTTCGGGACGGAGCTCGGCCAATTCTCGCTCGGCGGCGCGGCGATCGTCGCGGGCGAGCTTGAGTAGGCGGCGCGCCTCGGGAATAAATGCTCGGGGGAGGTCCATGGCGCGCACCCTAGCCCGAATACGCGTGAATGCCGAATCGAGACAAGTTGCCGGTTCTCCGGGGGCTTGGCCTGGCCCGTGGGCCGCTAAGCTCGGAGTCGTGAATATTGAACACGTTCGTAACAGTCTCTCTGGCCACAGGCCCGATCCCGTCGTTGTGGACGAGCACTCCAAGGCCTCCGTCGCGGTCGTGCTTCGCGAGGGGCCACGCTCCGCCGAGGTGCTCTTGATCGAGCGCGCCCTTCACCCCCACGATCCCTGGTCCGGACATATGGCGTTCCCGGGCGGTCGAATGGAGCCGGAGGACGATTCGACGCGTACGACCGCTGCACGAGAAACCTTCGAAGAGGTCGGTGTGGAGTTATCCGGGGCCGAATATCTAGGGCATCTCGACGAGCTCGTCGGAAACCGGCGCACGACACCCCGGCTCGTTGTGTCAGCTCACGCTTTCTATCTGCCCGAGCATCAAGAATTCAATCTCGATCCAGCCGAAGTGCAGCAAGCCTTCTGGTTCCCACTCGAGGGGCTGCACGAAGAACATCGTCAGATAGAGCACTCGGTTCCCGAGATGCCCGACGTGCGCTTCCCGGGAATCCTCGTCGGTCAACCCGATCGTCACGTCGTCTGGGGACTGACCTTCCGCTTCCTCGACCGCATGCTCGACGTGTTGGAGCGCCCTTTCGTGAAACCCTGGGGCAACGTCGCTCAGTTCCGTGAACACTTCGATCGGGAAACGTCGAGTTAGTCGAGCGCGTCGAACCCGCCGCATTTCATGACTGGAATCGGGGGGTACCGCATGAAGCGATCATCCTCGTCCGCCCGGGCACATCGAAAAAAAACAACACCCCGCTTCGTGCATTGTGCTCGGAGCGACCGGCAGTCTGCGCAGAGTCCGGTCGAGCCGACGTCGATTCCCTGGAGTTCGTCTGAGAATCGGGCATCGGAGTCGGTGCTTTCAGGCATTCGGGCAGTGTAGCCAGAGACGACTACACTCCGAGGTCATGTCGGATCTTCTTGAACGATTCTCAGCGCGCCTTGATCCGATCCTTGAACGGATCGATCGCTTCCTTGCGAACTTTGTCGGCTCGCAGCCTACGGCTGCGGTTTTTGAGAGCGCTCACGCTTTCCGGTGGAGAACCGCTCGGGGGGTCGGACGAATCGAGCCGATCGACAAAGTTTCTAGCTTTGATTTGGAGAGTCTGATCGGCGTTGACCGCGCGGTCGAGGCGCTGGATCGCAATACTCGCCAGCTACTCGCGAATCTTCCGTACAACGACGTGCTCTTGTACGGAGAGCGGGGAACCGGAAAGTCGTCTGCTGTGCGCGGATTGCTCACGCGTTATGCGGCGGACGGATTGCGAATCGTCGAAGTCGACCGTGCGGATCTTGCAGAACTACCGGAGCTGCTGCGGATGTTGCGGGACGGCACTTCTGAGGTGTCCGACGCCTATTCGTTCCTGGTCTTCTGTGATGATCTTTCCTTCGGGTCGAGCGAGCTCGGCTTCCGTGAATTGAAGGCGGCTCTCGAAGGTGGCATTGAAGCGCGGCCCAATCGTGTTTGCGTTGTGGCGACGAGTAATCGGCGCCATCTGCTTCCGGAGACGATGCACGAGAACCGGGCGGCCTACGTGGATGCGGATAATGAACTGCATCACGGGGAAGCGCTGGACGAGAAGTTGGCGCTCTCCGACCGATTCGGATTGGTGCTTGGCTTCTATGCGTGCAACCAGCCAACTTACCTTTCGATCGTGACCCACTGGCTTAATGAAGCGGGGATCGAATCCCTGGATGATATCGGTCGTGAGGCCGCGTTGCGCTTCGCGCTTGA
>JASDVF010000016.1:86833-96179 GCA_041440805.1 Myxococcota bacterium
GGATCGAATCCCTGGATGATATCGGTCGTGAGGCCGCGTTGCGCTTCGCGCTTGAGCGCGGTGGTCGAAATGGTCGGATAGCACGCCAATTCGCGAACGAATGGATCGGGCGAACGCAATTGGGCGAGACGCCTAAGGGTGACGGATTCAGAAACCGTTAGGCGAATGTTTGACTGCATCTATCTGCATCTAAGTCGTCGGCGCCGCGCCGCAACGATTCGCAACAGCGGCTCGCGCTAGATGATCGCGAGCTCGCGCCCGACCTTGGCGATCACGCCGAGAGCCTGGTCGAGATGTTCGCGCTTATGCGTCGCCATGTAAGACGTGCGAATAACGCCGTGCCCAGGCGGAACCGCGGGCGTGACGACTGGGTTGACGAAGATGCCTTCTTCGTGGAGACGGTTGGCCATGGCGTAGGTCACGATGTCGTCGCCGGTCAAAAGCGGAATGACGGGAGACTGTGATCCGCAGGTGTGAAAGCCGAGTCCTTCGAGTTCGCGCTTCATGTAGTTCGTGTTGTCCCAGAGCTGCTGTCGACGCTCGGGTTCGGCTTCAAGGATGTCGAGGGCGGCTTCGACGGCGGCGGCTGCGCTCGGTGGGATGGCGGCGGTAAACATCTGGGACCGCGCGGTGTGCTTGATGTAGTCCATGACGTCTAGATCGTTAGTCGTGATGAACCCGCCGACAGTGGCCAAGGATTTGGAGAACGTACCCATGATGAGGTCGACGTCTTCTTCGAGCCCGAAATGCTCGGTGATTCCGCGACCGTGCTCGCCGAAGACACCGAGGGAATGGGCTTCGTCGACGAAGAGTCCCGCACCGTAGGTCTTCTTGTGCTTCACGATCTCCGGCAGTGGTGTGATGTCGCCTTCCATGGAGAAGACGCCGTCGACGACGATGAGCTTGCCCTTGCCGTCAGGCACGAGCTTCAGCTTCTTTTCGAGATCGTCCGGATCGTTATGTCGAAACTTGAGCGCCTTGCCGTAAGAAAGGCGCACGCCGTCGATGATCGAGGCGTGATCCATCTTGTCGAGGATGGCGACGTCGTGTCGATCGAGCAGGCAGGACAGGACGCCGACGTTCACGCCATAACCCGTTGAGAAAACGAGTGCCGTTTTGCGATTCATGAAATTCGCGAGGCGCTCTTCGAGGCGCACATGAATGTCGAGGGTGCCGTTTAAGATGCGCGAGCCGGCGCAGCCCGTGCCGTATTTGTGGGTCGCGGCAATCGCAGCTTCTTTGACCTTTGGATGGCTGGTCAGTCCCAGGTAATTATTCGACCCGAGCATGATGACCTTCTGGCCGTCGATCGTGACGACTGGGTCCTGGGGCGAGCCGATCTCGCGGAACATCTGATACATGCCGGCGTCCCGCATTTCCTGCGCGCGCGTGAATTCTCTGCACTTCTGGAAAACGTCCACAATCTTTCCTCCCGGAAGGGCCGATGAGGGTAGTGGTCCCTACGGATCGTCTCGATGAAGAGACGGCCGGCCCTAACGTGGGTGGTTGGTGCAATGCTGAAGGTTCAGCGATTCCTGTTGTCCGGCCTGATGCCGCTTCCCGACTAGCTTCCCGGCTCTGTTGAACGCGGAATTATTTCTCTCCGGAGCGGCAAATTTCGTCCGTGATGCCCGGCGATCGATGCATGGCATCGATCGCTTAACAATCTGAGACGAAGGCCAAGCAATTTTCGGTGGGGGGAACCGCTCATTGAGCGGAGCGCGAGAGTACCTCACCGCTTCTTGCGGTGTCATCCATTCCTTTCTGAAGTGGGTCTAAATAAACACGATATGGGAATTTGGCCAGGGGCCAGGATCACTCCGGTCCCGGTTCATTGTCTTGGTTACAGTGTCCCATCACAGCGTCGCGGTCAGAAATTTTCAGCCCGCGGGGCTCATAGGCAGAGTGGAAACGTTTCAGCAGTTGGCGTACGGGCTCATCGTGGCACCGTGACAATAACAGGAGATCAATCGTGAAGGCGCGCGCGCACCGACTCCCAGAGAGGCCGTTTCGCCCATCGTCGTCAGGCGCTGGCCGCCGATTGAATGCGGGCCTGATGGCCCTGCCGCTAGTCATCGCCTTCGCGAGCCTGGCCACTGCGCCGCCGACCGCCGCTGAAGATTTGATGGAAGCCGATCCGCTCTTCGACGACCTCTTTGACGAAGAATTTGACGACGAGCCCGCCAGCTACCCGGACCCCTTCGAGGAAACGAATCGCGGCGTCTTCGCTTTCAATCGTCAGGTCGATCGATGGATCCTCGATCCAGTGACCGAGGGCTATCGCTGGGTCGTGCCGAAGCCCGCACGAAACGCTTTGGCGCGCATGTTCACGAATCTTGGCTCCACGAAGACGCTGATGAATGATTTCCTTCAGCTCGAGTGGAAGGATGCGTCCGTGACGGCGTCGCGGCTGGTGATCAATACGACGGTCGGGGTGATCGGGCTCTTTGATGTGGCGGAGAAGGTCGGGCTCGAAGGCCACGAATCTGATTTCGGTCAGACCCTCGCGCTCGCAGGTACCCCGAGCGGACCTTTTATTCATATACCGATTCTCGGGCCGGGCACGATTCGCGACGGCGTAGGCACCATAATCGACGGCTTCTTTCAGCCGACCTACTACATCCTCGGCCCGTCGAATCTGATCTTCGGCCCGACAGAAATTCTGCTCTACAGCGGGAGCTCAGGGATCAGTACCCGCGACCGCCACTATCTCGAACTCAAGAGTCTCGAGGACAGCAGCGTCGATTTTTACGCGGCCATGCGTAGCGGCTTCTATCAGGACCGTACCGATGCAATCTGGGCTCGTCGTGAAGGTCATCGCACGACCGAGGAGCCGCCACAATTTGGGGCTGCGGATGATGACGATGCGGACACCGGCGATGGCGCGTTAGGCCTCGGGGATGAGCGCGAGGACGACTTCTAGGTCCTCTTGGTATTCGAGGCGCTCTGGCAACTTTCGCAACTTTCGCAACTCTGGCAACTTTCGCGCACGATCCGTCGGGCTCGGGTGCAGCGGCACCTAAGCGCGCAGCTCAGCCTTCCGATTTTCCCTTTTTCTTGAGGTCGGCGATCTTTGTTTCGATCGAGTCGAGAAGCTGGTCGAAGCCTTCGCGTTTGAGCGCAGAAGAATATTCCGAGCGACGCAAAGCGAGCTCGCTGACCGTGCCGTTCAGGTAGACGTCGATGATCTTCCAAGTCCCGTCGCGCTCGACGAGGCGATAATTGAGCTGCACTTCTTCGCCATCGGGCACTACGATTTTCGTGAGCACGACGCGAGTCCCGCGTGCAGCATCCTCGACGCCGAGGGTGACGAATTTTTCGCCCGTGAAGCCCGTGAAGCGTCCGGCGTAGTTCGCGGTCGTGAAGTGCGTAAAGGCCTCGGCCCAGCGCAGCTTGTCTGCGGCGGAGAGCTTCCTCCAGTGCCGTCCTACGGTTTTGCTCGCCATGAAGTCGAGATCGAAGGTCTCGCCCATTAAGGGGGACAAACGATCGATGCGTCCCTGGAAGCCGAGGGTTTCCGCTTCCTTCATGATGTCGATGAGACCCGAGTGGAAGGTCTCGACGGCGGGCACAGGCGAGTTGTCCTCGGCGGCCTGCTCGCTGGCTGCAGCGGCGCTTTGCTCGAAGGGTTCTTGTGTGGCCGGTTTTTGCTCGGCGGCTTCTTGCGCGAAGACGGCCTGGGCTGTCATTGCGACGAAAAGGGCGATCGCGAAAACGTTTCGATTCTTGCTCATGAACATGTCGACTCTGCTCTCTTCCGTTCGTGCGCCCTTAGCGCATGGCCCGGGTTTCATTCGAGTGGGGCGTGTTGTTGGAGATGTTTTTGCCACGACTCACAACCCCGCTCGCGTTTCCGCTCGCTAAGTGATTCCGCCATCAGCGCGTTGCGATGCTGGGATAAATGCAGCCTGTGGGGGATTCGTCATCGGGAGGAGGTGTCTCCGATGCGATGGCCAAATCCTAGCAGCCTACCTGGGAACGTTTCATACGCGATTGGGCCTGTGCCCCCTCAGGCTAGGTGCTTTAGCGCCCCACTTGTGAATTATGTGCAACAGTTTGTGGCAATCAGCGACTACGGTGGGCAGATGGCATCGCCGTCATTCTCCCGCCGCGAGTCTGCGGCGATACGGAATTTGTTTCCTGACGGGGTGCGTACCCGATTTCCCCAACGAGGTTCCACGTTGCCTGGACGTTTATTGCAGCTTGGCTGCGTAGACGGGTACGCAATTCAGTGACACAAGGCGAAGCGCTGACCCTCAAATCCCGAACAGCGGGCTGCCTTGCTCTCGTTATGGACGGCCGCGCTCAGGATCGCGGCAACGCCACACTCGCTGCGGTTTTGCACTTTCAGTTGTTTCTCGTGATGACCATCACGGGATTCAGGATTCGCTCGGAGACCGAGGCGCTTACTTCGAGAGACCTAGCATCTTGCACTGCTACTCGAGCTTACGGAACCACGAACCTAATATGACCGAGTTGGCTGCCGACGGTTTCACGATCGCACTCGTATTGCTGGCAGCCCTTCTTCATGCGAGTTGGAATGCGTTGGTGAAGTCGGGCGGGGACCCGTTCGTGAATATTGCCGTGGTCACGGCGACCGGCGGGATCGCCGCGATCCCGTTCTTGTTCGTGTACCCGCTTCCGTCGGGCGAGACGTGGAAGTGGCTTTGCTGTTCTGCGGTCATTCATTTTGTCTATCAACTCGGCCTCGCGCGGATGTACCGATTGGGCGAGCTCAGCCAGGTCTATCCGATTGCGCGGGGACTTGCGCCGTTAGGCGTTGCCACGCTCGGCGCATTTTTTGCCGGGGAGTGGTTGGCATGGCCGCAAAGTCTTGGCTTGGTGATCTGCGCGACCGCGATCGTGGTGTTGGGGCGCTCGGGGGGCACGGGCCTAGGCGGCGCGTCGCAGGGAGGTGCCGTTCGAACGGCCCTCGTCGTGGCCGCTCTGGTCTCGCTCTACACATTGACCGACGGGCGGGGTGTTCGCTCAGTCGCAGAGCCAGAATACTTCATTGCTTGGTCCTTCTTTCTCGGCGCCGCGCCATTTTCGGTGTACGCGATCGCGAAGCGCGGGCGTGCTGGGCTGCCGGCACTTTTTCGCGATGGGCCTCGTGCCGTCGTGGGCGGCTTGATGGCGACACTTGGTTATGGGATCGCGCTTTGGGCGATGAGTCACGCTCCTTTGGCCGCCGTGTCTTCGCTTCGTGAATCGAGCGTGCTCTTCGCCGCGCTGATCGGCGCGTTCGTTCTTGGGGAATCCTTTGGGCGGGTTCGTATCCTTTCCGCGATTGCCCTCCTATTCGGACTCGTCTTGGTTCAGCTCGGCGGATAGGGCTCCCTTGGATCGGCGTTGCTTGGAGTCGGTATCTTTCGAGCATGACGAAAAAGAATGATGCGACTGGGGTGGATGATGTTCTCGCACGGCTCGAAGGCGATTTCGAAGCGCGCATAGAAGAACTCGTCTCGCTTGCAAAAATTCCGAGCGTGTCGGCTGCGAAACGAATCTCTACGAACGAATTGGGTATCGGCCCGCTGTCTCGCTTGTAGGCCTCGAAGGAATGCCGCTTGTGGCAGCGGGCGCGCGTGGGTGTTCGCTTGGCGCCGGGGCAGGATCCAGCCGCGATGCGCGAGCGTGTTCTGAGCTTCCTCGCCGCCGATCCGCCGTGGGGCGTCGAAGTCGATCTCCGGGTCGGGGCCGAGGCCGCAGGTTGGAGCGTGGAACCCGAAGGTCCGGCTTTCGAAGCGGCTAAGCGCGCACTAGAGCAAGGCTATGGCCGGGCTACGGTCTATCTCGGATGCGGAGGGGGAATTCCCTTCGTTGGTCCCTTCGCCGAAGTGCTTGGCGGCGCGCCAGCTCTTCTGCTCGGTCTCGAAGATCTAATTTGCAACGCTCATGGTGAGAACGAGAGTCTCGACCTCGTTGATTTTCTGCGGGCCGTGCGCTGCGCTGCGATTCTCTTCAAGGAGATTGCAGAGACCACCGATCGCTAGGCCGAAAGCAACGCCGAATTCACGCAACTCGGCGACTTCATTGTTGATTCCACTATGCAGGCCCCCGCCGGTGCAGACATTGCTGCGCTAAGGTGGCCGCGCTCTCAAAATCGCAAACACCGCACGCACACTCCGCACGGCTCTTAAGTCCGCCGCGCGAGTCCTGCCAGAGGGAGGCTCCTTATGTCCGCCATCGCCACCACCCCCGAACTTGTTCAGAACGCTTACAAGAAAATCAACGCGAACCTCGAAGTCGTTCGCGAGCGCCTCGGTCGACCCCTGACCTACGCCGAGAAGATCCTGTTAGGTCATCTCGATGACCCCAAGGGACAGGAACTCCACCCGGGCGATTCGTATTTGCTGCTTCGGCCCGACCGCGTGGCCATGCAGGATGCGACGGCCCAGATGGCCTTGCTCCAGTTCATGCAGGCAGGCCGTGACGAAACGGCCGTTCCTTCGACGGTTCACTGTGACCATTTGATCCAGGCCCATGAGGGTGCCGACGCCGACATGAATACGGCGCGCACGACGAACGCCGAAGTCTATGACTTCCTGCGTAGTTGCTCGGCTCGCTACGGAATCGGCTTCTGGGGACCCGGCGCAGGCATCATCCATCAGGTTGTACTCGAGAAGTACGCCTTCCCGGGCGGTATGATGCTCGGAACGGATTCGCATACGCCTAACGCTGGCGGGCTAGGCATGTTCGCTTGTGGTGTCGGCGGCGCGGACGCGGTCGATGTGATGGCGGGCTTTCCCTGGGAGGTTCTTTATCCCAAGGTCGTCGGTGTGCATCTCACAGGCAAACTGTCCGGTTGGTCCTCCCCGAAGGATGTCATCCTCAAGGTCTGCGATTTGCTGACAGTGAAAGGTGGCACGAACCGTGTTGTCGAATATTTCGGTGACGGCGTCGCTTCGCTTTCCTGCACGGGCAAGGGCACGATCACGAATATGGGCGCAGAGCTCGGGGCGACAACCTCGATCTTCCCCTACGACGAGCGGATGGCGACCTATCTCAAGGCCACCGAGCGAAGTGAGCTCGCGGATATCGCGAGCGCTCACTCGGATCTGCTCACACCGGATCCGGACGTTCTGGCGAACCCTGACGGTTACTTCGACGAAATTATTGAGATCGATCTCTCGACCCTCGAGCCGCATATCGTCGGACCGCATACGCCAGACCTAGCACGGCCCATCTCCAAGATGGGTGCCGATGCGAAGGCGAACGACTACCCGATCAAAATCTCTTCCGCCTTGATTGGCAGCTGCACGAACTCTTCTTATGAAGACTTCTCTCGTGCCGCGGACGTGGCCGAGCAGGCTGCGGCGAAGGGTGTGAAGGTCAAGTCGACGCTCTGGTGCACGCCGGGTTCGGAACAGGTCGATGAGACGGTGTCCCGCGACGGACAGAAGGCAGCGCTTGAGTCGATCGGCGCGGTTGTGCTGGCGAATGCCTGCGGACCCTGCATCGGTCAGTGGAAGCGAGACGACATCGAGATGGGCCAAGCCAACTCGATTCTCTCCTCTTTCAATCGAAACTTCCCCAAGCGAAACGATGGCAACCCAGCCACGCTCTCGTTCATCGGAAGCCCCGAGATCTGCGTCGCCTACGCCCTCGCAGGCACCCTCGACTTCAATCCGATGACGGACGAGATCGAAGCGGCGGACGGAACGCGATTCAAGCTCAATCCGCCCGCACCGGCGCCGGAGATTCCCGCGAATGGCTTTGTAATCAGCTTTGGCGGCTACGAGGATCCGCCGCCGACAGCCGAGCGCGCCGCGGTGAGCGTCGAAGTGGCCGAGGGCAGCGATCGTTTGCAGCTGCTCGAACCCTTCCCCGCTTGGGACGGCAACGACTATGAGAAGCTGCCGCTTTTGCTGAAAGCCAAGGGCAAGTGCACCACGGACCATATTTCTATGGCCGGCCCGTGGCTCAAGTATCGCGGTCATCTCGACAATATTTCGGACAACTGTTTCATCGGTGCGATCAACGCATTCACCGGTGACGCAGGCACGGGCAAGAATCTTGAATCCGGCGAGACCGGTCAGGGTTTCCCGGCCATCGCGCGAGACTACAAGGCGCGCGGCCTCAGCTGGATCGTGGTTGGCGACGAAAACTACGGCGAAGGATCGAGCCGCGAGCATGCGGCCATGGAGCCGCGGCATCTCGGTGCGGCTGCTGTGTTAGTTAGGAGCTTCGCTCGCATTCATCAGTCGAACCTGAAGAAGCAGGGCGTTCTGCCACTGACCTTCGTGAACCCGGCGGACTACGACAAGATTCAGGAAACCGACCGTCTTTCGATCAAGGGGCTTACGAATCTCGCCCCGGATCTCGACTTGGATGTCGTTGTGCACCACGAGGACGGGTCGGAAGACACGCTCAAGGTTGCGCAGACGCTCAACACAGAGCAGATCGAATGGTTCAAGGCCGGCTCCGCTCTGAACCTGCTCCGCGCCGGCAACTAGTCGGCTGGGGGCTCGGTGGGCTCCTCTTCGGTCTCTGGCGGCGTGAAGACGTTGTGCAGCCATTCCCGCCCGGTTGGAAAGCCGAGCGGGATGGCGAGCGCGATGGCGAGCAAAACGATCGGTGTAAGCAGCGCGGTCCAACTCGTTTCAGTGAGTTGGTTGCCGAAGTAGGCGAAGATCGCTGAGCGAATTAGGCCGCCCACGAACGCTGAGATCAGGAAGTTGGGGAGCGGCATCGGTGTCCAGCCCGCGCCGGCGTGTAGGGGCGAGAGCGGCGAAATTGGGTAGCCGCAGGCGAGGCTGAAGGCGACTGCGCCGCTGTTTCGGCTTGTGAAATTCAGGATATGTTTCACGCGTGGCCCAAGGCGCTTTTCGATTACATCGCGCCCCGCATAACGTGCGACCACGAAGAGCGCAAAGCCCGAGAGCATGAGCCCTGCGCCGCCGACGAGTGCGCCGAGCCAGGTGCCAAAGCAGAGTCCCGCGGCGATCAATACGACCTGCGAGGGGAGGCCGAGCATGGATCGTCCAGCGACGATGAAGACGAAAAAGATTGGCGCCAAGGGTCCCAGGTCTAGGACGTAGTCCCGGATCGATTCCGCACTGAACTCGATCCCGAGATATCCGCGTAACCAAGTCCCAACGGCGTAGACGGCATAGACGGCGACGACGATCCCGGCCAGGAGGAGGGGGCGGCGCGCGGATTCATTCATGGTGAGAAGCATACTTCCTTCGTGCGCGAAGACCCGGCTGGGGTTCCAATGTCGTGCAGAAGCTGCACCTTGCACCTTGCACCTTGCAGCATGTTGCGAGGCGGCGAGAGATCGCCGGACACCAAGGAAGCTACATTTGTGGCCGGCGGAAGTTCAGCAAGAAGAAGACCCGCCGCG
>JASDVF010000016.1:96279-121785 GCA_041440805.1 Myxococcota bacterium
CAAGGAAGCTACATTTGTGGCCGGCGGAAGTTCAGCAAGAAGAAGACCCGCCGCGAATCACCGGCGCGATTCAGTTAACGTGAAGCGGTGCTTGATAAGACCTGCGTCATATTAAATCCAGCCAGCGCTGCCGGGACGACTGGACGACGTCGGCAGTCCATAGTGGGGCGGATTGAAGCCGTGCTTGGGCCTGTAGAGTTACGGGTGACGGACGGTCCGGGGGATGCGACGGACTTGGCACGCGCGGCGACCGAGAGCGGGTGCCGCCGCATTCTTGTGGCCGGGGGCGACGGGACGCTGAGTGAAATCGCGAATGGAATCCTTGCCGCAACAAAGGGTGCGGCGGGCGGTCCCGCGATAGGGCTCCTCCCACTGGGTTCGGGCTGGGATTTCGCGCGCACTCTCGGCTTGCCCCGGGATTTCGAAGAAGCGCTTGCTTGTATCGCCGATGGAAGGACGAGCGCGGTCGACGCGCTTCGCGTCGACCACCGCGATATGACGGGCGCCCCGCGAAGCGGCTTCGTGGTCAACGAGGCGAGTGCCGGACTATCCGGGGCGACGGTTAGGTTCGTCGGCCGTTTTGCGAAACGCTTAGGCGCACGCCTCGGGTTCGCGGCCGGTGCGCTGGCTGCGATCGCGACCCATCGCGCGCAGGAGATGTGCGTGCGGATCGATGACGAAGAGGTCTATACGGGACCGGTGTCATTGATCGTTGCAGCGAACGGCCGGTATTTCGGTGCGGGCATGCGTGTCGCGCCGGGGGCGATTGCGGACGACGGCCGAATCGAGGTCGTCTTGATTCGTGGACTTTCGATCCCTCGACTCCTTAAAAACTTCCCGTCGATTTTTGCTGGCACACACGGGGATCATCCGAGCGTCTCATTCTATTCGGCGAAAAAGGTCCAGGTCTCTTCGACGGACTCCTCTCCTGTGGATCTCGATGGAGAGCCCTTAGGCGTCATCCCTATGGACGTCGCGGTCCTGCCGAAGGTGCTGGAAGTCATCACCGGTGGGGCGAAGAGTAATGACGAGGTTGAAGGATCCCGATGACGACGCTCTTCGACGAAATTCGTGTGAATTGTGCGGAGGTGACCCGCCGCGCGCGCTTTGTTTCAATAGATGACGAAGGGCTTGATCGATTCGCGGAAGCGCTCGCGAGCGAGCCATGGCCGGAAGAAGATCTCGACCCGCTGCACCATTTCAAAGGCGATGCCGAGACGATGCTCGCCTTCACGCTATTGCTTGATGCGATCAATTTTGGCTCAGGTTGGTTTCCGGCTCTTCGCAAGCGTGAGGGCATGTCCGGCTACCGCACGATCGCGAGCGCCAGCAAGGATTATTTCGAAGGCAATGGTCATCCGTCAGCCGAAGACCTTCGCGGGACGACCTCTGCGGATATGGCGAGCATGCTCGGCCAAGACGTTAGGCATCCTGAAGTCGCCGAACTGATGGAGCTTTTCGCGCGGGCATGGAGGGATTTTGGGATTTGGCTTGGGGATCGTCACCAGGATGGTTATGCGAACGTCGTGGAATCAGCGGAGCATTCAGCAGAGCAGCTCGTGCGATCGCTTGCGGAGATGCCTCTCTACCAAGACGTGGCCCTCTATGACGAACTCGCGGTCCCGCTCTACAAGCGCGCACAGATCACCGCGGCGGACCTTTATCTCGCGTTCGCCGGGGAGGGCTGGGGAGCCTTCAAGGATCTCGATTCGCTCACCCTATTTGCGGATAACCTGGTGCCCCACGTACTGCGCTGCCGAGGCGTGCTGCGGTACGACTCGGGACTCCTTGCGCGGATCGAAGCGAGAGACCCCCTGGATGTCGGATCCCAGGAGGAAGTTGAAATTCGCGCTGTTGCCGTGGAGGCGGTCGAGCGCCTAGTTCGTGCGGTTTCGGAGAGAGGTCGCGAGACGAGCGCCCGTGCACTCGATGGCCTGCTTTGGAATGCGGGACAAGATCCAAAGATCAAAGCCAACCCACGGCATCGCGGGCGCTGCAGTTTTTATTGAGAGAGGCGGAAGCGTATGAAGATCTTCGACAGCAACTTTTGGATCGTATTCGGACTGCTCATCGCGCTGATGGGCCTTGCCATGAACCGCGGAGGCACGCCCTTGCTGCAAGAGGGAATCGGAAGCGGCGCAAAGCTCTTTATGCGCTTTGGTCTCGTGATTTTTCTGTCGTTCATGGTCGCGGGGCTCGCTGAAAGCTTGATGCCCCGGGAATGGATTTCGTCAGCCCTGGGAGAAGACTCGGGTTGGAAGGGATTGATGCTGGCTGCTGCGGCGGGCGCGATCACGCCGGCGGGCCCTTTCGTTTCCATGCCGCTTGCCCTTGGCATGTTGAAGGCGGGTGCGGCCCCCGCGGCAGTGATTACGTTTTTATCCGCTTGGAGTCTGCTCGCGATTCATCGCCTTTTTGCATGGGAGGTTCCGATTCTGGGCGCATCTTTCGCATTCACGCGATGGAGTCTTTGCCTGATTCTTCCCGTCCTGGTCGGTGCGGCTTCGCGATTGGTTGTGCGAAGCTGACCAATAGCTTCGGAGCTTGCGGGACTGAGTCGTAGTCTCGGTTATCTGCCTAACAACGCTTCCAGAGCGTCGGCGATTTCTGTTAGGTCTCGCTCAGGAAGGCCGTGTCTGCCAAGCGCCTGCTTGAGATCATCGAAGCTCGGGGCCCGGGCTTTCTCCTCCATGTTCTGCACGAGTAACTCTGCGAGCCGGTCACCCAAGTAGATGAGGGCAGGCCGTATTTCGTCGTCCAAGGCCCGGCGTGCCGCCTGATGAGTGTGCTCCTTGGTGGTGATTGAGCGGGGGACTGCCGTCCATCGACGCTGGATCGTCTTGGCCGCCTCGATCTGCGCGCGGTAGAGACTGCGGACGGCCTTATCCGAGGGCGCGGCGTTCCCTGAAGCTTTCGAGGCTCGTCGGATGCCTGCGACAGCCGCATCGAGCACGCGCTCTTCGCGCGGGAGGTCCTCAATCGCGGAACCCAAGACCGCCTTCGCTTTAGCGACGTCGATCATGAGCGAAAGCCGTTCATCGAGCCGGGCGAGGAGGGCCGCGCCTGGGAGTGCGGTCTGCTCCTGTGGGAGACCGTGCTTGGCACGAAGGGCGCCGAGTTCTCCGCTGGCTTCAGCTTTCAGAAGCCACGCATCGAATCGTTCGATTTCGTCTCGCCTGGCAACCGGAAACCATGCGGCTTTTCGATCCCGCGTGAGTGGGCCGATCTCGTGAAGCCCTTCTCTGCGTGCAAGCCAGATTGGCGCCTCGAGACTGTCCGTGACGACCGCATCGACTTCGTTGCGATCGAGCGCCTCGAGGACGAGATGATTGGCCGGGATGGCTTCGATGACTGCTCCGGGAAAGAGTGCTCGGGTCGTTCGTTCGAGATGGCCGCCGGCATTGACGGCGAAGGTTAGACCGGGGCGGCGGAGATCTTCGAGGCGGTCGAGACCGCTCTTTGCGCGCGTGAGGACTACCGCGCCGCTTACCGTGAGCGGGTGGCTGAAGCGGCCCGCGATCGAGCGGTCGGGACGCACAGTGACCCCAGACAGGGCGAAGTCGAAATATTCGGCAGCCAGGCTTTGGCTCAGTTTTGGCCAGTTAAATTGAACGAATTCGACTCGTCGGCCCGTGTGGTTCGCGAACGCCCGGGCGACATCAATCGAGAAGCCCTCGGGCTGGAGGTTCCCATTCGACTTCCCGGCGGAATCCAGGCTGAAGGGCGCGTAGTCGCCGCTGGTCCCAACGCGAAGTGGCTGGATGGGTATCGAGGAACCGTTGGGGGGCGCCTGGCAACCCATCACCGAGAGCGAGATGGCGGTGGAAGTCATCAACGCGAACGTGATCGCAAAGACTGAAAGCAGCCTCGGTAGTCGTGCGAGCGTCGTAGAAAACATCTTCAATCCAGCCATTTACCCGTCCTTTGACCGATCTGGGGGCCTGCGAAGGTCGTTGACCCCATGAGGCACCTCTCCTACTCTCGGCGCCCGCTGCGCCCCTTCTGGGTTCCGGAATTCCGTGAAGCCGGGTGTGCACGCTCCCACAATTCCAATCCAACCAGCTCCAACGTGAAATCCGCTCGGCTATCTCCTCTACTTGGAGGCGCTGCTTTCGGGCAAACTCTTTTTTGGGATCCGAATCCAAATCCGAGTGAGGACCTGATTGCGGACGATCGGTGTCGCGCAGTTTGGTCGGGACCGCAACCGTGGGCCAGGTAGGTCAAAGGGATCTCGCCTGGACGGCAAATTCTGATCCAGGACTGAATCGGAACACTCGGTTGGACGACGAACCCTGCTGGGTTCCGGGAACATAGAAATTCACGGCGGGCACGAGTTGGAGCAGACTCGAAGCCATCGCCGCACGCGATCGCCCCGAAGCCGCCACATCGCAGCGCGCTCGGACCGCATCGCAGAAAGCCTGCTTAAGAGCAGGCCACCAGCCCTTAAGGCCAAGGAGATGCGTCATGCTGACTCTCGACGAGATCGAATCCGGACTGCTCGTGACGCACAAAAACACGGGCCTCCGTTACAGCGTGGTGGAATTTGAAGACGAAGAAGTCCTTCTTTCCCCCGAACAAGAAGGCCTGCAGGACCTGACGGTTCCGCTCGACTTGTTCCGCAGTGAATTCGTTGCGACGGAACGCTTCCGCACGCCCGCTGGTACGGGTGGTGGTCGACGAGGCGGTCGTGGCCGACGACGAACTCCGCAGGCGGGATCCGGCCCATCGGCGCCGCCGAGTGGGCCGAAGAGCAAGGGCAAGATCAAGAAGATGGTTCGCGACCGAGGCTTTGGCTTCATTCGCGGTGATGACGGCAAGGAAGTTTTCTTCCACCGCTCCGGTCTGAACGCCGGCGACTATGACGGCCTCTCCGAAGGAGATTACGTCGAGTACGTCGTGCAAGAAGGACCCCGCGGCGCTCGCGCCGAGCACGTCCGGCAGACGACGCCCGACGCGCCTGTGCCAAAGGCCCCAGCAGCGGCAGCCCCGGCAGCAGCAGCTCCAGCGAAGGTAGATCCACCAAAGGCATAAGCCTCGCGGGCTGGTTTGGACGCCGCTCGCCGAGCGTTGATTCAGGTCATCCGATGCCTTGCTCTGGGATCGGGGCAAGCGCACTATCGGGGCATGTCTAAATCCCCGCCGACCCCCGCCGTTCTTCAAGATGCCGCCGAAATTACGCCCAATTGGCTTACCTCGGCTCTGCGCTCTGGAGGGCTCGACGTCACCGTCTCCAGCTGTCGGTCGGAACCGGTCGGCACGGGGCAGATGGCGCATAACGAGCGCATCTTCATCGAATACGAGGGCGACTGCAAAGGGGCTCCTGCGACCCTCGTAGCTAAGCTGCCATCGCCGAACGAAGAGAGCCGCAACGCCGGAGCCTCAGGTGGCTACCGAGCAGAGACACGCTTCTATCTAGAGCTCGCCGAACGCTCGTCCTGCGTGACTCCAAGCTGTTATTACGGCGCCATCTCCGACGACCAAGCCCTCTTTACGCTCCTGCTCGAGGACCTCGCGCCCAAGCAACAGGGCGACCAAATTCTCGGGGCTTCGGATGCCGAGATCGAGGCTGCCGTCCGTAACCTTGCCGGCCTCCATGCGCCGATGCGCGGTGATTCTTCGCTCGAAAAACTTGATTGGCTCCTCGGCGCAATCGGCGATCAATTCCCGGTGTACATCGAAATGGGAACGCCTGCGTTCCTGGAGCGCTACCGCGACCGACTTAGCCAGGACGATGCCGAAACGCTTTCGTCCTTCGCCGCGAACGTTAAGAACTGGGTTGAGCGCCGACCGACGCCGCGAACCTTGGTGCACGGCGACTATCGCCTCGACAACCTGATGTTCGAGGAAACTCCATCGGGAGTCGCTGTTGCCACCGTTGATTGGCAGACCCTGAGCCTCGCCTGCGGCGGTCAAGATCTCGCGTATCTACTCGGCAACAGCAGCCCTCCCGAGCAGCGTCGTGCGCATGAAGACCAGATGCTCTCGGCGTATCGAGAAGCGATGGCGCAGCAAGGCGTCGAGTTGTCCGCAGAGGAAGTGCGCGACGAGTACGTGTACGGCGTGTTTCAGGGCCCTTCGATCACGATGTTAGGTGCCTTGTCGGTTGGGCAGACGGATCGGGGGGACGAAATGTTCATGGCGATGGCAGAGCGATGTTGCGCGCAGATTCGAGATCTCGACGCGCTTAGCCGGATCTCCTGAGACCGTGCCCGCCGGTAGCGAGTCTGTGAGATTCGAGGTTGATCTGGACCTAGATTGCAGGAGCAGCAGTGCGCCGGTCGTGCCAATGACTAGGAGCGTCCCGCCGTATCCTGCGAATAAGTCGTGCATGGCTTGACCTGCTCCGGGCTGCGCGATTCGCTCTCGGGTAGTGAAAAGTGAAACTCGGGATCGGTTGTTAGTTAAAACGGTCGAGCTAGCCCGTATAGCGGTGCACGATGGGTAGTCGCCTGCCGCCGCCGAAGGACTTTTCTGAAGTGCGAAGGACGAGTGGTGATTGGCGTCGTTTGTATTCGTTGCGGTCGAGTCGCCGAGCGATGCCCTGGGCTACTTCGTCCGATACGCCTTCGGGGGGCTCGATTGATGCGAAGCTGAGGCGTCCTTCGATCGCTTGGTTAAGGATGTTGTCGAGCACGTCGTAGGGCGGCAGGTCGTCTTGGTCGAGCTGGTCCTCGGCGAGTTCTGCTGACGGCGGCTTCTCAATCGTGCCGAGCGGAATTCGCTCTCCGTTTCGATTGGCATACCGAGAGAGTGCGTAGACATCTCCCTTGTAGACATCACCCAGGACGGCCAGGCCGCCGACGGTGTCTCCGTAGAGCGTGCAGTAGCCGACGGATAGTTCGCTTTTATTGCCCGTCGCGAGCACGAGCCGATTCTCCTGGTTGGAGCAGGCCATCAAGACAGCGCCTCGGATACGGGACTGAATATTTTGTTGCGTTAGGCCGTAGTTGTCCTGCTCGCCAAAGAGCTGTCCGAAGACGCCGCGGTAGGCGTCGTACATGGGCGCGATATCCGCACGGCGGACTTCTATCCCGAGAAGTTCGCCGAGCTTAACGGCGTCGTCGATCGAGTGGTCGGAGGAGTAGGGGCCGGGCATAGCGACCCCGAGCACACGGTCCGCGCCGAGCGCTTCGACGGCGAGGTGTGCGGTGACGGCGGAATCGATTCCTCCGGAGAGACCGATCACCGCTCCGGGCGGCAGATTCTGCTTGAGGAAATAGTCACGGATACCCATGACTAGGCCGCGTTCGAGCTGGGCCACCGCTTCCGGATCTTCGACTTCGGCATGCGGCGTACCGGGGCCGACCGGGAGATCACAGATCGAGATCCCCGTCTGGAAGAGCGGCATCGCTGCGTGGACTTCTCCGTTGGGTGAAATGACACAAGAGCCGCCATCGAAAATCAACTCGTCGTTTCCGCCGACCTGATTCACGAATACGACAGGGCGGCCATTTTTTTGCGCGACATCTGCAAGCATTGCGCGCCGCTCCGCCGCCTTGCCGACATGCCAGGGCGACGCGGACGGATTGATGATGACGTCCGCACCTTGCGCTGTTAGCTCTGCGACAGGATCTACGGGGTAGTTCTGGGTTTCAAACCAGGTGTCTTCACAGACTGCTAGGCCGAGCGACATATTGAGCCCCGGGATACGGACGGGCGATCGCTCGAGCGCCTTCGCGAAATAGCGGGTCTCATCGAAAACGTCGTAGGTCGGCAATAAGGTCTTGCTTCGATGCGTGAGACGTTTTCCCTCGGATAGGACGACCGCGGCATTCTCGATCGGTTTTCGCCCTTGACCTTCGGAGCGCACGACGGCGCCGACGATGATCGAAATTTTCCGCGACGACTTGGCGAGCTCGTCGAGTTCCGCGAGCTGGTCATCGACAAAGCGATCTCGCTCGAGCAAGTCCATCGGGGGATAGCCGGTGAGCGCAAGTTCCGGGAGCACAACGCAGTCGGCGCCGGCTGCGGCAGCTTGGTCGGCGGCTTCTTGAGCGAGGCGGCGATTGCCGCTCAGGTCGCCGACGGTCGGATTGATTTGGGCCAGAGCAATTTTCATGGCGTGGATCATACCCTTGTGAGACGGCTCCCGCGCATCTGCCTCTATACTGCCGTTCGCGCCCACTGGAGAACTGACCGAATGCCTGATAACTCCGATTCTTCCATCTCGTCCTCGTCGCCGATCCTTGGCCCGTCCTCGAGCTTCTATATCTCCCAGCGTCTGCGTCTGCATTTCGTAGACTGGGGATCCGAGGGCAAGCCGCCTCTGCTTCTGATCCACGGCGGGCGTGACCACGCGCGAAATTGGGATTGGGTCGCTCGGGAGTTGCGGAAGGACTACCACGTGATCGCGCCAGATCTGCGGGGCCACGGTGACTCGGATTGGTCTGTGGGCGGCCAGTACACGCTCCCGGAATACGTGCTCGATATTGCGCAACTGATCGACGTCCTCGACCTGGCGCCTCTTCGTATCATGGCGCACTCGATGGGCGCCGCGGTTTCGCTTTTCTACGCGGGCGTCTATCCGGAGAAGGTCAGCAAGATCGTCGCGATTGAGGGCATGAAAATTCCCACACCGGTTCAGAAATTGATGGACCGGGATATTTGGGAATCGACGGCGTATTGGATCGAGGGCGTAAAGGAAGTCTCTCGTCGCACGCCCCGGCGCTACGCCACGATCGATGAAGCAGCGCAGCGTATGCAGCAGGAAAACCCACACCTCTCGGCTGAGCAGGCGCGGCATCTTACTCAGCACGGCGTCGCTCGAAACGAGGACGGGACTTTCAGCTGGAAATTCGACAACAGCGCGCGCCCCGTCTTCCCCCAGCGAATGGACAAGGATTCGCGTGCGCGGCTGTGGCAGCGCATCACGTGTCCAACGCTTCTAGTACACGGAAGCGAGAGCTGGCACGGAGATCCGCGCGAGGACGGACGGGCCGAGAATATTCCCCACGCGGAAGTCGCCGGCTTTTCGGACGCGGGACATTGGGTCCATCACGATCAGCTCGACGGATTTCTCGAGCGCACGAAAGCGTTTCTGGCCGACTGAAAGAGCCGAGGCCTAACAAGTCTACGGGAAGTAGATGAAGATTAACTCACCGGTGCACACTGCTCGTTTAACGTCTTCGACTTCGAAGCGAACATCGAGCACGAGGCGCATGGTGCCGCCCTTCATGGGGCGCACGTTTTTGACCTTAGCCCCGAGGCGAAGGCGGCTTCCGACTTTGACCGGTTCGCGGAGGCGAACCTTGTCGAGTCCGACATTTACGATTTGCGAGAGCTTGGCGACCTCGATGATTTCCGGAAGAAATACCGGGGCCAGAGCGATCGTGAGATAGCCGTGGGCGACGGTCGTGCCGAAGGGGGATTCGCTTGCTGCTCGTTCGGGATCCGTGTGAATCCATTGGTGGTCGCCCGTCGCTTCGGCGAATTGATTGATCATGCCTTGGTCGACGATTCGCCAGTCGGTTACGCCGAGATCCCGCCCCTCGTATTCAGGGAGGGAGGCTACGTCGGGGATGATGAGCGGGTTCGCCATGGCTGGACTCGGATCCTGTCTCGCGCGAGGAATCGCCCGGCGGTCGTTTCGGCGGAGCCGAAGAGCGCCTTATACTTGCCCAGTCCGACACGCCCTCGCAATGTCGCCGAGATGATGCTGGCTTCGCCCGCCTCGATTTCGACTGTCCCTGCGAGACTGTGAATCCAATTCAGAGGATCGCGTGCCCCGTGATTCGCGAAGGAGCCGCCAGCATGAGCACGGATTCTGGAGCCTCGAAGCTAAGTCGTTGGCGGTTAATCCTGATTTCGGCCTTCATTTCCCTATTGCTCGGCTGGGCGATCAGTGGCGACCTCCTCTACTACACCCTGATCGGGCTCGACTCCTCTGGCTTCCCACTCGGGGAATGGATCCAAGCGAACCTCGCACCGGACGTCACAAAGGCTATTGGCGGCGGCGTCGTGGCCATCGTATTCCTTCTTGGATTGGGTGTGTTCTTCTTTGCCATAGGTCGTCGCACGACGCCGCGGATGCCGGATGGTCGCCGTGAGTTTCTCGCTGGCGGAGCGGCCGGTGCGAGCGCACTCGCCGCTGGCCTGACGGGCGCGCTAGGCCATGCGTTTCTCGGTGTCGGGAAAAGCGGCGGGGACGGGTGGCTCGGGGTTCAAGGCCGCATCAATTCGAACGATGGAATCGTGAAGACGCACCCGACATGGGATGATGCCTGGAAGGGCGCGCGAGTTCAGTCTTACGGCCGCCTCGGCCGAACGGAATGGCCGATCTCGGACACGGTATTAGGCGCAGGGCGACTCCGCGCGGACGATTGGAAGATCGTGCGCGGTGCACTCGATCGCGGCATCAACTATATCGATACCGCCCCCGACTACTCCGTAAACGGCAGCGAACTCGCCGTTGGTCGCGCGCTCAAGGGCTTCCGGCGAGATCAGGTCTTCTTGGCGACCAAGTTCTGCACCCCGATCGGGCATCTCCCCGTTGGCACGCCCGTCGCTCGCTACAAAGAAGTCATTGAGGAGAGTCTCACGCGAATGGGGACGGACTACGTCGACCTCGTTCATATTCATTCCTGCGACGATGTGAATCGCCTAATGGATCCGAACGTTCATGAAGCGTTCGATATGTTGAAAGCGGAGGGGAAGACGCGTTTTTTGGGCGTCTCGACGCATACGCCGCGGCTTCAAGTGGTTGCGAACCAAGCGATCGCCTCCGGACGTTTCGACGTGATGATGCTCGCCTACCATCACGGCATTTGGCCGCAGCTCAGTGAGATCGTGGACCGCGCGGCGGATGAACAAGATATGGGCATAGTGGCCATGAAGACCCTGAAGGGTGCGCGGCATAGGAATCTTGAAGACTTCCACGATGCGAACACTTATGCCCAGGCGGCACTAAAATGGGTGCACTCGAATCCGAAGGTTTCCTGCGCCGTCATTTCGTTCTTCGAAATGCAGCACCTCGACGAATACCTGTATGCGTCAGGGCAACGCCTAACGAACGAAGACGTCGCGGTCTTGAACCGATACGACCAATCGATTATAGGCTCCTACTGCGCTCCGCATTGCGGCGATTGTCTAGACAGCTGTCCGGAAGGCGTTCCGATTTCGGACGTCCTGCGGCATAGGATGTACTTCGAGGACTATCACGACGAGCGCAACGCCATGGAACTCTATTCGAAGCTCGAAGTGAACGCTTCGGCATGCATCGGCTGCTCAGCACCTTGCTTGGGGAGTTGCCCGGTTGGGATTCATATCCCCGAGCGGACCCAAGGTGCACATGAGTTACTCAGCTTCGACGCCTAGTTAGGGTTTGCTAGGTCGTTCGGCGCGGCACATTAGGCGGCCTCGGTCGGTGTGAGGCAGCCCTCCGAGGTCTTACGATGGACCTTCGTGGGTCCTTGCGGGTGTCAGGCGGCGCAGCTTGATGCGGTGTCCATTGCGGCGGCGAGCTCGAAGTCGAGCTCCGTCACGCCATCGGCATCATGGGTTGTGAGATCCACAGCCACGCGGTTGTAGACGTTCGACCATTCAGGATGGTGGTCCATTTTCTCGGCGACGAGTGCCGCGCTGGTCATGAAACCGAAGGCCTCGATGAAGTTGGCAAAGACAAATTTGCGATGGAGTTTGCCGTTCTCAAGTGCCCAGCCATCAAGGCTGGCCAAACGTGCGTTGATCTCATCTGTGGATAGAGCCTTGGGGCGCGGCATAGGTCCTGCGTCTCTACTTTCGATGTGGCGGCGCTCCGGCTTGCTCTTGGGAGAACAGCCGAGGAATATTAGGATTCGTTGCCGGTGTCGTTGATGGCGCGAACGAAGGCATCGTAGAGCGCGCTGCGAATCTGATTGCGATCCGCTCGGCCATACACCTCGCGGAACGCCTTGAGTGGGATGATGCCCTTCGCCATGGAGCGATGGCCACCGCCGACGCCGAGGCCGTCAACGACCGCGCGCACGACTTCGCCCGCCGCTCGAACATAGCCGACGTTTCGGACGGAAAAGACGAGGTTGCGGCCGACTGTGCCTACTGCGATCGACCATTCTGCGCCTTCCGCCTGAAGCGCCATGTCGGCGACTTGCGGAATCACGTCTTCGCGTACGCGACCTAACACGAGGATATTGATGCCATCGCGGACATCGGTCGTGGCGAGTGCGCGGCCGAGGGCTTTGAGGCCGTCGATCGGAAGGGCGGGGCGTTCGATGCGTCGGAGGAGAGCAGGGCTATGCGATGCATGCAAATAGGCGAAAGAAAGCATGTCGCGGTCGCTCGTCTGGCGGCCCAGATACTGCGTGTCAGTCTTGATGCCGTAGAGCAAAGCGGTTGCGAGTTTTGAGTTGACTTCGGTTTTGGTCGCACGAAGATATTCGGTGAGAATCGAGGCGGTAGCGCCGTAGCTCACGCGCAAGTCTTTGATGGTCGCGCTATAGCCCGTACGTTCGGGATGATGATCGATGACGACGTCCGGTTGCTTGAGGCGTTCTGGCGGGTCGTCGCCGAACACGTTCGGTTGAACGTCGACGAGTACCAACGCATCGAACTCGTTAAGTTCTTCGGGCGTGATGACGCGCACTTCGATGCCAATCGCATCGCATAGCGCCTGGTTTTCGGGGCGCTGGACCTCACCGAAGGAAATCAGTGGAGCCGTAGTTCGCTTGCGGCCTAGCAAGTACCGAAGGGCGTAGGCGCTTGCGATTCCGTCGGGATCCGGGTCGGGCTGGAGCAAGATGCCGACTTTTTCTCGAGTACCCAGCAGCTCGCGAATTTTTACGACGCGCTGGAGATTGGCGAGGTGACCGAATTCCTCGTTGATGTCGTCGCGGATCAGCGTCTTCCAGCCAGTGCGGCGAAGGGAAGGATGCTCGGGAAGATCGTCCTCGGTCAGGCTGTCGGAGAGGACTAGGATCGAAGCACCTTCGTCGAGCTTGCGGATTTCGCGCACCGCGAGTCTCGTCCACGGACCGTCGTCGCTCACGAGGGCGTATTCGTCTTCAGGGGTTGGCTCAAGCTTGGCTATGGCCTCGTCGTCGAGACCGCCCTGCAGAATTTTGAAGCCAGACGGGCGCGCGCGGCTCTCGCCCTCGCGTGGAATCCACGTAAGAACTTCAAGCTCATCGGCACCGGTGCGGCTCCAAAGTCGCGCGCTCTCGGCTCCGTCACAGATGATGATTCGACGTGCCACCCAGCTCCTACCCGCACTCTTGCTCGGTCCCCGGTTTGTTCCGGCCCCGCGAGAGAATCCATCCGAGGCCCAGGCCATCGGTGGTGTTTGGGGCACCAAACCTCTTATTCGTCTAAGCCGAGTACAAGCCGAGTACAAGCCGAGTACAACTCAAGCATGACGAGACGAACGCGATCAAAGGTTGATGCCGTGCTTCGGGGCTCGTCCGTCCGAGTCGGGGCCCACCGAATAATTCGGCGGATCGTTTCGGGGGGCGAACCTCGGTCACTTGATCGGCGGGAGGTTACACCAAGCCCGCGTGCCGGCGACCTTCAGATTGGCGGAGGTTTGCCTACCGAGGTGATTTCGGGCCCCAGGGGACCTGGCGGCGATTGTCGAGGCGCCGGACGGCTGCCACTCAGTCGATCGTTCTCGGCGATCTGGTCGGGAGGCGTTAGGATGGGCGCCCGCGAGAATCATGGGTCGGCGCGCTCGATCGCCGCGCCGCTGATCGCCGTGGTCTGAAGTCGCGAGCAGAGAATTCGATAAGGGAGATACGGATGCGCTTAGTCAATCAGGGAGGCCGATCGGGTCTGGATATCGCCGGCCGCTTCGTGGATTTAGAAGAGCACAGCGGCGGCCGTTTTTCGTCGGACCCGATGGCGACCTTTGGGGACTGGGACGCGATCCGGAGCTTCGCCTCGGAGCAGACCGCCACGGACGCTGGGCCCCTGGTCGATGTCGCAAAATTGGGCGCACCTGTGCCGAATCCGGCGCAAGTCTTTGCCATCGGTCTCAACTACAAGGATCACGCAGAGGAAGCGAACCTGCCGATCCCGGAAACGCCGATGGTCTTCACTAAATTCCCCAGCTGTATAGTGGGCCCGAACGCCGAGGTGCCGCTCACGGGCAACCGAGTTGACTGGGAGGTCGAGCAGGTCGTTGTCATGGGGCGCGAGACGAAGGATGTAAAGGCGAACGAAGCCTGGGGCTACGTGGCCGGCATGACAGCGGGCCAGGATATCTCCGACCGAAGGCTCCAGTTCGCGTCGAAACCCCCGCAGTTTAGTCTCGGCAAATCCGCCACGAATTTCGGCCCGACGGGCCCGGCGTTAGTCAGTCTCGATGAGTTCGAAGACCCGGATGACATCGCGGTCCGCTGCTGGGTGGCCGGTGAGCAGATGCAGGAGTCCCGCACCTCGAACCTGATCTTCACCGTGCCCCAGTTGATCGAGCACATCTCGAGCTACTGCGTGCTGTTGCCTGGAGACTTGATTTTCACCGGCACCCCCGGCGGCGTCGGAAGTGTTCGTGATCCCCGTCGATACCTCGCCGAGGGCGAATTGATCGAGACGGAAATCGAAGGCATCGGTCGGCTCTCCAATCGCTGCATTGCGCGAGGTAGGTAAAGGGTGCGCGTGAAGCGAGTCGAGGGAGAGAATCTATGCAGCGCATCTTTGTAGGCGACGTACAGGGCTGCGCCGAAGAGCTAGAAACGCTCTTCGCTCGCGCGACCGACGCTTTTGGCGATGATTTCTCGCTTTGGGTCGCCGGCGACATCGTGAACCGTGGCCCCGATAATCTCACCGCGCTCAAGCGGATTCGCGGCCTCGTCGAGTCTGGCCGCGGAGAGTTCGTGCTCGGAAACCACGAGATCCACCTGATTCAGGCCTATTGGGGCCAGCGCGAGCTGAGCGAGAACGACTCGATCAGCGATGTGCTCGAGGCTCCGAACGCCGGGGAATGGATCGATTGGCTGCGTCGGCGACCGCTTGCTGTTTCTGGCGAAATCTCAGGCGATCCTTTCGTGATGCTGCACGCGTCGGCTGGGGCGGGATGGTCACTGGACGAGTTAATGGCGCGGGCGGCGGCGGTGTCAGAGCGTCTGTCCGCCGCCGAACCAGCGGCGCAGGCCTTTCTTGCGATGGGTCCCGAAGAGGATCCAGTGCGGAACGATTTGGGACGGCTGACACGCGGCCGATCGGGATCCCTGGATGGCTGGTCGAATAAAGAGCCGGAAACCCCCGAAGGTGCTTGGCATCAGGCCTGGCAGGCCGCGGAGCACGACTACGGAATCGTCTATGGCCATTGGGCCCGGCAGGGTCTTCACGTCGCCAAGGGACTCCGCGGGCTCGATACGGGCTGCGTCCATCACGGCCGCGGCAAGGACGGCTTCCTGACTGCCTGGCTCCCTGAGTCCCTTCCGAGAGCCACGAAGGCGGCGGGAGCGTTCGATGCTCCGGACGATCGCTTCTGGCAGATTCCGGCAAAACGTCGCTACTACTATCCGAGCCAGGACCGAGCCTGACCCGCCCGGGTCGCCGAGCCTTTCTCGAACCCCAATCCGCCTCACTCGATCAGGAGAACCCACTCATGGCCAAGGTCATCATCCCCATCATTTTTCAAGCACCCACCCGAGGGGAATCCAGCGCCGATGTCGACGGCGAGACGATTCGTGCCTGCTTCGACCTGGTAGAAGAAAAGTTTGCCGGCCTGCGCGAACTCGTAATCGATCCAGCGACGGGGGAGATCCACAAGTTCGTGAAGGTCACCTTGAACGGCGAATTGCTGGATCGCGATCCGGCGACGCTTGCTCAGGCGGTCACCGCTTCGGACGAAATTGAAGTGATCGCGGCCATCGCTGGCGGCTAAGCCGCGCGCGAGCATTGCAACAGCCTCCGCTTTGGAGGAACGTCTCCCTTCGCTCCGCGCTGCGGCTGGTAGCGCGAGTGAGTGAAATCGGGCGCCCCCCGAACATCTTCCGATTTCAACTTTATTCCCAAACTCATTAAGAGGTATTTGACACATGGCCGGACCCGAGGGCGATCGCCTACTCATCGTCAACATGACGGATCAGACGTCGAGCTACGAGCCCTTCCCCGAAGAGTGGAAGTTGCTTGGTGGCCGAGGTCTCTCCGCAAAGATTCTGACCCGCGACTGTGATCCGACCTGCGATCCGCTGGGTCCCGACAATGTACTCGTAATGGCGCCCGGCGTTCTTTCGGGAACGACGGCGCCGACTTCTGGCCGCATCTCGATCGGCGGCAAGAGCCCGCTGACGAACGGCATCAAGGAAGCCAACGCCGGTGGCAACCCCGGACAGCACCTGATGAAGCTCAACATTCGTGCCGTCGTCGTGAAGGGCCAGCCCGCCGATGCCGGCGCACGTTATGGCCTGCGCATCGACGAAGGTGAAGTGTCGGTTGTTGATGCAAGCGACTACAAGGGCATGCTCAACTACGCATGCTGCGAGAAGCTCCTGGCAAACGAAGCCAAGAGTGCCAGCGTGATCTCGATCGGCCCGGCCGGTGAGCTTCGCCTCTCCGGCGCTTCGGTGGCTTGCACGGATCAGGACCAGGAGCGCCGCCCGGCGCGTCACGCCGCTCGCGGTGGCCTCGGTGCTGTGATGGGAAGCAAGGGTCTTAAGTGGGTCCTCGTCGACCCGGGCAAGGCGAAGACTCGCCAGCCCGCGAGCAAGGAATTCAACAAGCTGAACAAGAGCTACTCGAAGACCTATCTCGACGGCCCGCAGATGTTCAAGCACGGCACGTCCTCGGTTGTCCCGTTGGCGAATATGCTGAACACGTTCGTCTACAAGAACCGCACTGAAGGGCAGAGCCCCGACGTCGATACTCTCGACGGTGCGCGAATTGTTGAGAGCTTCGAAGAGCGTGGAGGCGGCATGCATAACTGCATGACTGGCTGCATCGTGAAGTGCTCGAACATCGTTCACGACAAGGACGGCAACTACAAGACGTCGGCTCTCGAGTTCGAGACGCTGACCCTGTTAGGTGCTTCCTGCGCGATCAAGACCTTCGACGAAGTCGCTGAGCTCGATCGACTTTGTGACGAAGTGGGTCTCGATACGATCGAGGCGGGTGCCGCGATTGCCATCCTGATGGATTCGGGCGGCATGGAATGGGGCGACTCGGATGCGGCCATCGCGCTGCTTAAGGAAGTGGCCGAAGGTACGGAGCAGGGCAAGATGATCGGCAACGGCGCTGTTGCGACGGGTAAGGCACGCGGCCACAAGCGCGTTCCTCATGGTCGTGGACAGGCGATTCCGGCATGGGATCCCCGACCGCTGAAGGCGACGGGCGTGACCTACGCAGCCGGCCCGATGGGCGCGGATCACACGGCCGGTTTGGTCGTGAACCCGGGTCTCACGGAAGACCAGCTGGCTCAGGCTTCGCAGGAATGTCAGATCGTGAACATGGTCTGTGACTCCTCGGGGTTCTGTCAGTTCATCTCGCCGAGCATTGACCTGATGAAGGACTACTACACGCTCCTCTACGGAGAAGACGTGACGCGCGAACAGCTCGGTGACCAGGGTTGGGAATGTCTCTCGGACGAATGGAACTTCAACACGGCAGCAGGCTGGAAGGATGAGGATAATGGCCTCTCCGACTGCCTGGTGAACGAGGGCATCGGCCCGGATCACGCCATGAAGTTCGACGTGCCCCTCGAAGTGATCAACGCTTCGAAGGTTCGGTTCGACCCGCGCGAAGAACTCTACACGGCCGCCGCGAGTGGCTGATTGTCTCCGCTCTCAGGCCTAGGTTTTTGGCCTGCGCAGGGATTGGTTCTTAGAGACGGGCAAGGGGTTATGCTCCTTGCCCGTCTTCTTGTTTCAGGTCACGGATCGTGCGACGAGTGGATCGCGCGCGAACGAAGATGAGTGAGGAATCGCCAAGGTGAAGCACGATGTTCGAATGCGAGGGTTTGCCGAGCGGGTTGACGTAGAAATAGTCGATGCATTTTTGGCGGAGCATGCCCAGGCATTAGGCGGCGAAACAGTGCCGCTTCTCGAATGTGTCGGGCGCGTCTTGGCGGAGGACGTGACGGCGGAATTCGATGTCCCAGGGTTTCCGCGATCGGCCATGGACGGCTACGCGATTCTCGGTGAAGAGAGTTTCGGCGCTTCAAACTACGACGCGATTCGACTGAACGTCGTTGGTATCTCTCTCCCGGGTTCGCCCTTTGAGACGCGACTCGAACGAGGGCAGGCGATTCGGATCATGACGGGCGCGCCGATCCCGGATGGCGCAGACGCGGTCGTGAAGGCCGAAGTCTGTGAAGAAGAGGACGGGATCGTTTCGATCTCGGAAGCCGTCGCACCGCAAAAGAATGTAGGCGCGATCGGCGAAGATATTAAGCGTGGGGAAGTCGTGCTCTCGCGTGGTCGCCGCTTGCGCCCTCAGGATGCCGGACTTCTTTCCTCGATCGGGCGCGCGGAAATTTCTTGCGTCCGGGCTCCGCGGGTTCGGTTGGTCGTGACGGGCGATGAGTTGTTGCCGCCGGGCTCGAAGCCGAGCGGCTCACAGATCGTCGATAGCAATTCCGTCGTACTGCGTGGTTTGATCGCAAGGGATGGCGGCTCGTCGCTGCCTTTTGAAATCTTGCCTGATATCCCGGAGAGGATTCGCGAGGCCATGGCGAGGACCGACGCTGATGTCGTTCTCGTTTCCGGAGGTACGTCCGTCGGCCAAGAGGACCACGCGCCGCGTCTTCTCTCCGAGCTCGGTGAACTCGCCTATCATGGGATTTCCATGCGCCCGTCGAGTCCAGCCGGAATTGGTCGCATCGATGGCCGCTTCGTATTCCTTCTCCCGGGTAATCCCGTGAGCTGCCTCGCCGCGTACGAATTTTTCGCAGGCCCTACGATTCGTGCGTTAGGCGGGCGCAATCGAGCCTGGCCTCACCGCCATGCACGCGTCCCTCTCGCTCGGAAGATCGCTTCGGAAATCGGACGCACCGACTACGTACGTGTCGCGGTCGAGAACGGGCTCGCGACGCCGCTTGCCACGGCCGGGGCTTCGATTCTTTCTTCGACCGTGCGTGCTGCCGGTGCCGTGATTGTGGCGAGAGA
The DNA here is from genome assembly GCA_041440805.1 of Myxococcota bacterium. GTDB lineage: Bacteria > Myxococcota_A > UBA9160 > UBA9160 > UBA4427 > UBA4427. Next base: position 115,314 of record JASDVF010000016.1, read on the forward strand.
ACTCGAAGGCATGCCCGAGGGCGCCGAAGTTGACGTACTGCTCTATGACGAAGAACCCGGTGCTGAACTTGGCTTGGATGGCGCTGTTAGAGGAGGATGGAGCAAATGAAGGGCTCTGGTCGCAAGCAACAGCAATTTTTAGAAGTGCTCGACCGGGATGCGGCCGAGGCGCGCTGGCGTGAAGTTGTCGGTCGCGCTGCGCTCTCTTCTGAGCGAGTGCTGCTCGCGTCGGCGCTTGGGCGCGTGCTGGCGGAGGATGTTAGGGCAGAGGTCGATGTTCCCGGTTTCGATCGATCGAATATGGACGGCTTCGCAGTGCGCGCATCGGATACCTTTGGCGTCTCAGAAGAAGAACCGATTCGGCTTCGTCTGAACGACGAAGTACTAGCCACCGGGATCGCCCCGCAAATCGAAGTCACGAGCGGGACCGCAACGACGATCGCGACGGGCGGAATGCTTCCTCGTGGGGCGGACGCTGTGGCACCGATCGAAGTGACCGATGCCGACCCAGAAGACGATGACTATGTATTGGTACGAGCGCCGCGAGTGCCCGGCGCCGCGGTGAGTTTTGCCGGGACGGATATGGGGCGCGGGGAGACCGTATTATTCGCGGGGACGCGACTTAGCTCTCGGGAAACTGGCGTTCTTGCCGCGATTGGGTGTGAGTACGTTTCGGTTGTGCGGCGGCCACGAGTCGCGGTCCTTTCGACCGGGGATGAGATCGTTCAGCCCGGCGAGGAAATGCGTCCAGGTCTCGTCTTCGACAGTAACGGGCGAATTTTGGCTGACGCGGTTCATGAGCTTGGCGGTGAGCCGGTCTTTTGGGGTGCGTTTCGCGATGACTTAGATGCGCTTAGGAAGGCATTGCACGAAGCGCTCGCGGATTCGGACGTGGTGTTGTTGTCGGGGGGCACGTCTAAGGGCGAGGGCGATCTGAATGCGCTTGTCGTAGGCGAACTCAAGCCCGGCATTCTCGTGCACGGCGTTGCGCTCAAGCCGGGCAAGCCGATTTGTTTGGCGGCGCAGGAAGAAAAGCCGGTGGTGATTCTTCCCGGTTTCCCGACTTCAGCGATCTTTACCTTTCACGAATTCGTTGCGCCCCTGATTCGCGACTTGGCTGGCCAGCCGTCGGAGGATCGGGAAACTCGAACGGCACGGCTCGCGATTAAGACCCAAAGCGAACGGGGCCGTCTTGAGTATTTGCTGGTCGGGCTCGTTGAAGACGAGGACCGAAAGCTTTCGGCGTATCCGATGGGTAAGGGCAGTGGCAGCGTTACGAGCTTCAGTCGTGCCGACGGTTTCGTTCGAATCGGTCGCAACACGGAACTCGTGGCAGCGGATACCGAAGTCGAAGTTACTCTGATTGGGCGTGATGTCAGCGTGGCTGATCTCGTCGTAATCGGAAGTCATTGCGCGGGGCTAGATCTGATCGCGAGCGAACTCGCAGCTTCCGGTGCATCTGTGAAACTCCTTGCGGTTGGCAGCCACGGTGGACTTGCTGCGGCGAGCCGGGGAGAATGTGACCTAGCACCGATTCATCTCTTGGATCCCGAGACCGACAGCTACAACGTGCCCTTCCTCAAGCCAGGCCTGAAGTTGTTGCGCGGCTATCGACGGATGCAGGGGATCGCGACGCGCGCAGACGAAACGCGCGACATCACAGAACTCCTCGAAGATCCCAGCGTGCGAATGGTGAATCGGAACCGCGGTGCCGGTACAAGAATTCTGATCGACCGATTGCTTGAGGGGCGCAAGCCGCCGGGCTATCCGTACGAACCGCGTTCCCACTACGCCGTCGCCGCCGCAATTGATCAAGGCCGGGCGGATTGGGGCGTGACGATTGAGTCCGTTGCCAGGGATGCGGGCCTTCGTTTCGTTCCGCTTCAAGCCGAGGAATACGATTTCGTTGTGCCTGAGTCGCGATGGGATCGCCCGGTCTTGAAGCGATTGCGGGCGCTGCTTAGCGAGAATCCTTCTGATCTCCGAACTCGGCTCGCCGCGCAGGGATTCGATCTTTCGGAATAGAACATGTAACGCCGGACACGTTGAGATCACGTTTCCCTGCTGAGAACGCTCTTTTGTGTCGGGGATCGGCGAGAGCCAGAGCGACGAAGCTTTGACCTCTGCAATCGCGGCCCTGGCGAAGCGGCTGGAACAGCATGTCGTCGCCGAGGGCGTCGAAACCGAAACGCGTGCCGCGTGTTGACGGAACTGGGCTGTGATGAACTACAGGGCTATCTCTCCAGCAAGCCCTTGCCTGCCGAAGAGTTCGCTCGCTACTTGCGCCGGGCTGAGAAGGCTACGGATAGCGGCGATCTTGCTCGGCCTGAGGACGCGAGGTAGCTTTTACCTACTCAATGGACTCCCCCCACCCATCTAGCGACATCCCTCCTCCTCCTTTTGTGGCCTCGATGCGCTCGGCGAACGCGCCCGCATCTAAGTTTGTGGCCACGTTTTCCAAGGAGACGAGCTGATGTCAATTCTCGGCGCCGTCTTGATCATCGTGGCCTGCCTCGCAGCCTCGGCCTTTTTCTCCGGGAGCGAGACCGCGCTCTTCCGTCTCCGCTCACATGATCTCGACGCAGAGAATAAGGAGTCCTTCGGTCCTGCCGATGTCGCTGTTCGCGACCTGACCTCATCTTCGTCGCGTCTGCTCGTCACTATTCTGCTCGGAAATAATGTCGTGAACATTCTGGGTGCCTCGGTGGCCTCCGGCCTTGCGATTTATTTGTTAGGCGCGGAAGTGGGCATCCCGGTCGCGACGATCGTGATGACGATCTTGGTACTGCTCTTCTCGGAAATTCTTCCGAAGGCGGTTGCTGCGCGGCACCCCCGAGCCGTCTCGCGATTCGTTGGCCTTCCGCTCTACCTCTTTCACCAAATGCTTCGACCGATTCATGGCGTCTTCGATCGTGCGATCGAGCCGCTTGTTCGCCGGGTGACGGGTGCCGGGGAGGGCGAAGAGCCGCTGGGATCTGAGGAAGTACTTCGCCTTGCGCGGGCAGCAATTGCGGATGATGGCGATGCGGGTTCGCCGCTTGCGATCATAGGCGCGACCTCGAATGCGGCCGAGATGGACGTTTCCGAAATCATGGTGCCTCGAACAGAAATCGAGGCCTATCCCACCGACACGCCGGTCTCTGATTTGATCGAGCAGATGCTCGAAGGACGTTATACGCGAGTGCCGATCTACGAAGAGTCGATCGATCACGTGTTAGGCGTCATTCACCTGAAAGACTTGATCAAGCTTCATCGCGCGGACGGGAATGAAATCTTCGGGATTCTGAAGCCTGTCTTACGCGTTCCGGAACGAAAACCGATTCTCCGTCTCTTGACTGAGATGCAGCGCGCTTTCTGTCATGTCGCCCTCGTGAAAGATGAATTCGGGGTGACTCAGGGGCTCGTGACTCAAGAAGATATTCTCGAAGAAATCGTCGGAGAGATTCGAGACGAGTTCGATTCGGAAGAGTTGCTCACGATTCGAAAGCTTGCTGATGGCACATACGAAGTACTCGGGCGTGTGAAGATCCTCGACTTCAATCGAGAGACCGGTTGGCAGGTTCCCGCTGAAAAGGGCGACACCGTCGGCGGGCTCTGCTTCAATACCCTCGAACGCGCGCCCCGAAAGGGCGAGCGTATCCACGTACCTGGCTATCGCCTAGAGTGCATCGACGTCTCCGGAAGCCGGATTACACGAGTGCATATCGCCGAAGACCCCAACGCGACCAGCGATAGCAACTGAATCCGAGACCATGACAAATTCCGAGAACGAACCCACTGCGCCTCAAACCAAGGCGTCGGTTGATGGCATCTGTGTCACGATCGACCGACTTTCCTCCGAGGGCGATGGCGTCGCTCGGCTTGAAGATGGTCGAGTTGTCTTCGTGGAAGGAGGCTTGCCCGGCGATCGGGTCGAGCTCGAGTCTGTCGAGGAGCGGAAGCGCTTTGTGCGTGCGCGAATCGCCCGCCTAGAAACACCGAGCCCAGACAGGGTCGAGCCTGAGTGTGCGGCCTTCGGCGTCTGCGGAGGCTGTACTTGGCAGCACCTGGCCTACGAAGCGCAGCTCGAGGCGAAGCGCGTCATCGTGCGCGACGCGCTGGCCCGGATTGGCCGCATCGAATTGGACGAGCTGCCGCCGATCGTCGCGTCTCCGTCGGCCTATGGATATCGAGCAAGAGCGAAATTTGTTGAGGCGCCGACGGGCTATGGCTATCGAGAGCGGTCCTCGAGAAATGTGAAAGTCGTTGACCATTGCCCCGTTCTGGTGCCGGCCGCAGATGCGGTCCTGAAAGAGCGGGTCGAGGAGTGTCGCGCCGAATCGGGAACGAAAGATTCGGGCAACTCAAATGACTCAAACGAGAACGGCGAGTCGAAGCACCCGAAGACGCGGGAGTGGAGCGTAACGGCGGGGTCGACAGGGCCCGCGTTGGTTTCGCGGGTTCGATCGCGTGGCAAGCCGCGCTCGGTCTCAATTGATTTATCGGGAGAGCGTTTGCGCGTAAGCAGCGAAAGCTTCCTGCAAGGCAATGCTCTTCTTTGGGATGCGCTGATTGAGTCGGTGACCGAAGCCTGCTTATTGACAGAATCTCGGGTCGCTGGATCCGAAGGGGACGAACCCAAAAAAGCGCCTCTCGTGACCGAGCTTTATTGCGGAATCGGATTCTTTACGATTCCACTCGCGCGTTCCGGTGCGAAGGGTTGGGCGCTTGAGAGCGATCGTTCGGCCGTGGCCGATCTCACGTATAACCTTCGTCGCTGTGGCGTCACGGACCGGTTTGAAGTGCTCTCAGGACGAGTCGAAACACGTGGCGACTTGGTGCAGCGACTTGCCGCGGCCGACGTTGTGTTGATGGACCCGCCTAGGATTGGACTCGAAGAAAGCGTCCGCGAGGCACTCCGAAAGGCTAAGCCTAAGCGGATCGTCTACTTGTCCTGCGATCCCGCGACGCTCGCGCGAGATCTCTCAGAGATCTTGCAGGACGGATATTTCATCGCGTCGATCGAGCTATTCGATCTCTTCCCGCAGACGCCCCACGTCGAAACTCTTGTTCGACTAGAACGATCGGCCTAACAAAGCTTTCCGTTTGTGGGGGACGTGTCGAACGTGTTAGGGCTCGATAAGTCCGTGCCGAAGGGCATAACGGACGAGCTCGGTTGCCTTACGCACGCCTAATTTCCGCATGAGGCTGGTGCGATGCGCCTCGACTGTCTTAGTTGAGATGGACAGTTCCGTCGAGACTTCTTTTGCCGTGAGGCCCTCGGCGATCAGGTGCAGCACTTCGCGCTCACGCGCGGAAAGCAGCTCGAAGGGGTCTTGGGAGTCCGTTTTAGGAGAGCGGATCTGTTCGACGATTTCACGAGCGACCGCCGGACTGAAATAGCTCCCGCCCTTCATGACTTCTCGAACGGCCGTGACGATCTCGGAGGCAGGTCCGTTCTTCAGCACGTAGCCGTCGACGCGAAGCCCCACGGCACTTTGGATGAAGGCTGGGTCGTTGTGGACCGAAAACAGAATGACCCGCGTGTCCTTGTATTCGGAACGGAGTCGTTTAAGTGTTTCGAGTCCGCCCATCCGAGGCATCGTGATGTCGAGGACGACGATATCCGGGTTCGAACGTTGTACTTCGTCCAGGACATCCCGCCCATCTGCAGCCTCACCACAGACCTTGAAGTCGGTTTCGGACTCAAGGAGTCGCCGGAGGCCTTCACGGACGATGCCATGATCATCAGCTACAACGATCGTTATCATGCAATAAGCATAACGGTCGCCTGAATCTGATTCAATCGTCGATTTACTGGCCTCGGATCTGATCAGAGGCATTAGGGGACGTCCGCGGTGCATGCGCCGCGGGCATCGTGCCGCATGACACAGAGATCTGATCAGAGTAAGTTCGTAGGCGCAGGATTGACGGTGGGTACGTAGCTGTGCGCCCGCTGAGCGCGACTAGAGCCCGACTATCACGCGGGAAGGAACCCAGCCACTCGTGTTTCGTAAAGATCCGAACCGCCGTCGTTCAAAAGAGGGTTCAAGAGAGGGTTCTCGCTCCTCATCGGGCGCGTCAGGTGCGCGCCGGCCAAGTAGTGCGTCGCGTCGATCAAAGGCCGGATCGCTGCCAGAGGCATCCTCGCGATTCGTTCTTTACGTCGAGGGGCCTCGGGATCGCGACATTCTCGAGAGCTGGGCGCGTCGGATCGAACCCTCGGTCGCGCGATGCATCGAACGAAACACAGTCATCCTCGGGGGGCGACAGCCAGCCCGCGCCGTCCGCGACTTTCGCAAACGCGGCGGCGAGGAAGCGGGATGGACTGGGCTCGTCGTGCTCGACCGAGACGACCACCCAGAGCAAGGGGTCATCGCTGCTAGTGAACCTAACGCGTCGGCTATCCTGGTGAACCCGGAAGGCGACGACACTCATCGCTCGCAGGCCGCGGCACTCAATCGGGCCGCGGCGCTCAATCAAGCTGCGGCGC
>JASDVF010000016.1:121885-125528 GCA_041440805.1 Myxococcota bacterium
AAGCAAAGGCGGCGCGCGAGATTCTCGCCGCGGCTGGCCTACGGGTCCATGGCGTCGCGCAGGATCGGCTGACGCACGGAATCGATATGTGATCGTGTTCGCCGAAGGTCCGAGAGCAGGCTCATAGCTCGGTTCAGGAAAAGCACGCCTATGAATACGTGCATTACGAGAAAGACGACATTAGTCCACAAGGCGAATGCGAAGAGGGACGCCTCGTCCCCGTAGCCGTGGAATACGTTGGCCCAAACGATTTCACGTGTGCCGAAGTTGCCGAAGCTGGGCAGCATCATCATGAAGTAGAGCACGGGAATGCCCGCGATCATCGCGACCCAATCGATTTCGACGCCGAACGCTCGGGACGCGCTGCCTTGGATGAAAACGTCTGCGGCGGCGAAAGCAGCAAAGATCAAGAAATAGGGGAAGAGATCTTTAAGCTGAACGCGCCCGTCGAAGAACTCCAGACGCAATAGTTTGTAGATGCGATCCACGACACCGAAATAACGTGCGATGAAGAAACCCAAGGTGATCGTCCAGCCAAAGGCGACGACGCCCGCAATAAGTCCGAACTGCACTTGTTCCGCGGGCACGAAGATGAGCGCGACGGAGCCCTGAATTAACAAGACTAAGAAGTGCACGACGAAGGGCAGCGTCGTGACTGCAATGACCGACTGGAGCGGCGCGCGGCAGAGCTGCCAAATTCCCAAAAAAAAGGCTGCATCCGAGACGGAATTATTCAGCGCGCGTGCAAGTTCAGCCCCGCCTTTGACCGCAATGATTTGCCTGCGGGGGACGGGGGCGAGGAAGCGCCGCACCATGGATGCCTGGACGAGGGTCCAGACGAGGAAGAAGACGATCTTGTCCAAGATCGTGATCCCGACGAACAAGGGCATGTTGGCCCGTTCCGTTGCTTCTGGGATCGCCTGCCAGTCGATCGCATAGCCGAACACATAGATGAGCGCGCAGCCCGAAATGAGCAGCGGAAGGACGTGGCGTGTGAGGATGCGCTTAGCTCGAGACACGGCCGCGCAGCATAGCCACTCGGAGGCTCGAAACGTCGCCTCTTCTGCTCTGACTGCGAACTCATTGCTTTCCTTGTGACGCGCCATCGTACGCGGCGTCTTGGCCCGCCGACCCGATCGGCCTAGACTCGGTGTCATGGATCTTGGTTTTCGAATGCACGCTGAACGGACACCCAACCCGAACAGCATCAAATGGGTTTTGGGGCAGGTTGTTGCCGATAGCGTTCCGTCCGCTTCGTTTGCGGAAGGCGTCACGGCAGAGGTCTCTCCCCTCGCCGCACCGATCCTCGCGATCGATGGCGTGGAAGGCGTTTTCCTCGGGCCGACGTTCATTACGGTCACGAAGAAGGAAGCCGGGGAATGGACCGAGCTCGCGGCGCCGATCGTGGCCGAAATCAAAGCCTGGGCGGGTACAGGGGCATCGGCTTTAGGGCCGGCTTTCGAACCGCCGGTGGTCGCCGAGGACGATGAGATCGTTGCCAAGATCCGTGAGATTTTGGAGCGGGATGTCAGGCCCTATGTCGAAAGCGATGGCGGCGAGATCAGTTTCGCTGGATATCGCGACGGCGTCGTCGAAGTTCTGCTCCAAGGGGCATGCGCCGGTTGCCCGAGTTCGTCGATTACATTGAAGATGGGCATCGAGGCACGCCTTAAGGAAGAAATTCCGGAGATCCGGTCCGTCGTTGCGCTCTGAATCGCGCTCTAAGTCGGCGAAAACGACGAGGCTTCGGAGCGACCTGGACAAGTGTGGTACCAGGAGCTCGGCGTGACCTTGCTGATGGTGTTCGGAGGGCCAGGGCTCGACGGGGGTGGACGGAGTTCACTTTTCTCCCGCCGGGGCATGCGCCGTCGGGGAAATCGCAGGCGAGGGAGTTCGCGGCTGACTTTGATGGGTCGCCTGGCTCTTCTCGGGATTGCGACCGCAGTTCTCGGCTTGGGATGGCTCGGGTACGAAGGCGTTACGGCTTGGGGTGCGAATCAACCGACGTCGTTGCTTCCATCGGTTTCCGCCGCCGCCGCCGCCGCACCGCCGCCGCGAAGCATCGAAATTCTTCCCGACCCGCCCACGACTCGGGACCGATTTGGTGAGGCCCGCTTGGGCGCCGCTGAATTTGATCCCGCCGCGGCGCCTCGTCTCGTGGAGTTCATAAGTCCGGCCACCGGGGAGCGGACGCCACGGAGTGCTGCGAGCAGCGATGCCTGGCGCGTCGAGTACAGCTTGGACGAAAAGCTAACGGGCGAAGTATTTGAAGTCCTTCGCAAAGGTCGTGTCGACCAGGGGCACGCGATCGTGATTGATCCGCGGACGGGGAGACTGCTCGTCTATGCATCGACGGATCAGGAAAATTTTCCGCCCGATCAGGCCTACCCGGCTGCGTCGATCGTCAAAGTGTTAACCGCGGCCGCCATGCTCGAGGCGAAAGAGCAGGGCGCGGACACGTCCTGCGTTTATCGCGGGAACAAGTACCGCCTCAGTCGCCGGCGGCTAGATCGTCCGAAGTCCGGTCGCAAATCCGGTCTTGAGGATGCGATCGCGACTTCGAATAACCAATGTTTCTCCCAGTGGGCCCTTCACGTGCTCGGAGAAGACCGATTGCGTTCGACTTTCGAGCGTTTCGGGTGGCTCTCGCCCTCTGCGCCGGGGCACGCTCCGGGCCGCATCGAACTCATCGAAACGCGTCTCGACCTCGGGCGCCTCGGGAGTGGGCTCGACGGTCTTCGCGTCACGCCGCTTCACGTGGCTTCGCTGACTGGAATCCTCACAGATGGTCGATTGATCGAACCTTGGTGGGTGGATCGGGTCGTGGATCAGAATGGCCGCTCGGTTCCGCTTCCGGACCGCGCCGCGCCAAGGCAGGTGCTGCCATTCGAGCGGGCGGAAGCGTTGCGCGAGATGATGGTCGCGACGACGACGCGTGGCACCGCGAAGAGCGCGTTCCGAACACGCAGAGGGCGTTACGTGCTCGGCGATGTAAAGGTCGCGGGGAAGACCGGCAACTTGACCGGGCAGGATCCGTATGGCCGCTATGAATGGTTCGTAGGACTTGCCCCTGCGGATGACCCGCGAATCGGAGTGGTCGTTCTTCAACTGCAGAGCAATCTTTGGTGGAAGAAGTCGAGTGAGCTGGCAGCGAATATTCTGAAAGAAGTGTTCTGTGACCGAAACGGCTGCCGGGCGCAGCTGGCGGATCGCTGGACCGGAGATCTCGGTCTCGATGTCGCTCCGATTCGCATCTCAAACCTCGATTCGCCCTTTCAGTTGCCACGAATCGCAACGAACGACACGTCAGCTTCCCGTTGATCCCACTCTTCTGAAACGACCCGCTATACTACGGCTTCTGCGCGTCGCCGAACTGGATGCATGCGCTTCTAGGGAGCGGTTAGTGAGTCGATCGGAACGGTCCAGCGAGGCAGCAAGCCAGGAAGGCGCAGCACCCGTTGAACCCGGAGATCGTCCCGGCGCTTCGGGGCATCGCTTTGGCCCAGACCTCGCGTGCTCCGAGTGCGGCATTCATTGGGACGCGCATCAGCGTCAGCCGGCACCCTGCGTGAAGGATGAGCCCGGGGACGTTTTTCTTCGTCGCCCCGCCGTCGATCAACCCGCAGCACGTGGTGCAGCCGCG
>JASDVF010000017.1:0-8131 GCA_041440805.1 Myxococcota bacterium
AACTGGCGACCCTCACGTTGGCAACGTGATGCTCTACCAGCTGAGCTACTCGTGCATCAATCCAAACTGTCTTACCGGGCAAGCCAAACCGAGGTCTGAGCTTCATTGCGATGACTGGTACACCGCTCCGGGGCGCATTTTATAAACGAACCACTCTCTCTAGTCAACCCCCGGGAACCGGCACGAAGCCAGCAATTTCAAGCACTTGGCCCCATCCACCTCTTCTCAATCAGGGGACGACCCCGAACGAGCACAAGGCCCCGGTGCGCAGCCAATTGAGGGGAAATAAAGCGCAGGCGAAGCCGAGCCATTCCCCTCTGTTGGCGGAGCGCCGCGGCCGCTGCCCGGTCAAGCCAATTACAACTTAGTAATCTTCTCACGATCGTTCTTCACATGCTTCGTCGCATTCCGCGTATCAAACACCCGCGGCCCAACCTTCACCACCCGCTCATAATCTACGTCCGGATGATCCGTCAGCACGACGACGAGGTCGCTCGTCTTCAGCTCTTCATCCGTCAGATCCACCGACTTCATCCGCTCGCCCGCAATCTCGCACTCGGGAACAAAGGGATCGTGGTACCGGATGTTGCCGCCGCGGGCGAGAAGGCCCGTGATGACTTCGAGAGCCGGGGACTCGCGCATGTCGGAGACGCTGGACTTGTAGGCGACGCCCAAGACGAGGATGCGTGCGCCGTTTACGGCGAGGCGGTCTTCGTTGAGCATTTCGGAGATTCGGTCCACGACGTGGTCGGGCATGCCGGAGTTCACTTCCGTCGCGAGCTCAATGAAACGTGCGGGGAAGTTTAGAGACTTCATCTTCCAGGATAGATAGGCCGGGTCGACGGGGATGCAGTGTCCGCCTAAGCCGGGGCCGGGGGTGAACTTCATGAAGCCGTAGGGCTTCGTTGCCGCGGCGTCGATCACTTCCCAGACATCAAGATCAAGCTTCTCGCACATCAGGGCGATCTCGTTGGCGAGGCCAATGTTAATTGCACGGAAGGTGTTCTCGAGGAGCTTCACCATTTCGGCGGCTTGGGTCGACGTGACGGGGACGGTCGTATCGAAGACGGTCCCGAAGATGGCGCATGCTAGGTCGGTACAAAGGGCGGTTTCGCCACCGACGACCTTCGGCACGTTTTTGACCTTGAACTTGGTGTTCGCGGGATCGATTCGCTCGGGTGCGAAGGCGAGAGAGAAATCCTTGCCAATTTCGAAGTCGGTGCCTTCGAGGAGCATAGGAATCACGAACTCGTGGGTCGTGCCCGGGTAGGTCGTCGAGCCGAGGATAATCAGCTGGCCTTCATGGAGATGCTTGCGGATCTCGGTCACGGCAGAGGCGATGAACGAGACATCGGGATCGCGTGTCTTGCGAAGCGGCGTCGGCACGCAGATGTTAATCACGTCGGCTTCGGCGAGCTTATTGAAGTCCTTGGTCGCTTCGAAACGGCCGGCCTCGATCTGCGTCTTGAGATCCGCGGTCTCCACGTCGCCTATATAAGAGACGCCCTGGGCGAGGGCCGAGAGCTTCGAATCATCGACATCGAAGCCGATGACGCGGAAACCCGCCTGGCCGAGTTCGACGGCGAGGGGAAGGCCTACGTAGCCGAGGCCGATGACGCCAATAACGGCTTCGCGGCGTTCGATCTTGCCGTGGAGATCTTGAAGCTTGCTCATGTGCTGAATCCTTTTTTGGGAAGGGGGGAAGCCCTCTTCAAGATGTTCAGAGAATCAATTCGCGCCGGGCTGCGCACGCGATACAAGTGAGTTGCCGCTATCGCGGCTTTGGGTCAGTTCTGTTCTTGAGATTTCGGAGACTGCCTGGTTCCACCGAAGTACTCGGCAAAGTAGAGGTATCCCGACCACAGAGTGAGTGCCGTGGCGATGGCGAGAAGTGTCATGCCAATGTTGTGGGCAGGTAGACCCCATGTCTCGTAGTGGAAGAGCAGTGCAGCAATGGCGGAGGTTTGTGCAACGGTCTTGAGTTTCCCCGGTCCCGCAGCGGCAACTACCATGCCGTGGGTCGACGCAATACCGCGCAGGCCTGTCACGGCCAGCTCGCGGCCAATAATAACCACGACCATGGCAGAGGCCCAAAGTGGAATGCGACCGATCGCCAGCAGCATGACGAGTGCGGTCGAAACGATCATTTTGTCGGCCAGCGGATCGAGCAGCTTGCCAATTCGGGTGATGTGCTTGCCGTCGTTTCTTCGGGCGAGATAGCCGTCGAGCCAATCGGTCAGCGCCGCAATAATGAACGCGTACGCCATGAACTTGCTTCCCTGAACGCCTTGGGTCCAGGGCAAAAAAACCAGGATCGGGATGACGCCCACGCGAAGCATGGTCACCGTGTTGGGAAGATTCCAGAACTTCTCGACGGGCAAACCGCTCGCATCGAGGAGGGGGCCGCTTTCGCCCTGCCCGCTCGCGTCTTCGCCTGAGCCTGAAGAAGAGTCAGGAGTCGAGCCTAAACTAACATCTTCGCGAGGCGTATCTGTGCCCGTAGGCGCAGCCGTTAGGTCGTTCGAGAAATCGCCGGGCTTACCGTCGGCTTCGCTACTCACAATGGCCTTCCGCCGGGATTCCGGCTGCGGAAACTGGATCACGGTCGATCGTGCGCGACCGTTTGGTTCTTCTGGTGTCTCTTCTGGTGTCAAAGTCGAATAGGACATCGCGCTATCGCCCTCCCAAAGCCAGGCGACCCGCTTCTTGCCCCCCGCCCGCCTTCGCCGTTTGGCTTGGACGAACCGGCAACCGGCGTCGATCGAAATCGGACCAATAGCTGCGATAGTACTGCAGGACCCGCTTCACGTAAGCCTGGGTTTCCTTGTAGGGAGGGACCCCTCCGTAGCGGTCTACGATTCCCGGCCCAGCGTTATAAGCCGCCAGAGCCCGTGTCACATCCCCGTACTTCTCCAGCATCGACCGCAGGTACCGAACCCCACCATCAATATTTTCAACCACCCCGAACGGTCGTTTGACCCCGAGCTCCGCCGCCGTCGCGGGCATCAGCTGCATCATGCCCTGAGCGCCTGCGTGCGAGAGCGCATCGGGCTTGAAGTTAGACTCCGCGGCGATCACGGCCTTCACGAGCGCCGGATGAACTCCGTAGCGACGCCCCACCTGATCGATCAGCCGGTCGTAGTCACGCTCTGTCGGGACGCGCACGCTGGCTGAAGGCGTAAAGGCGACGCCTCTCTGGGGAGTGGTCTTGATGCGGTCATAGCGATCGTCCACGGGGATATCGCTGAAATGCATTACGCCGTCGGCGTCGATATAGCGATAGATCGAGCCTGCGGACGCGACCGATTCGACGCAAGCGAGACCGGCCCCGAATACGGCGACCGCCGCGAAGGCGAAGAGGCCTCGGCGCAGTCGGCAAGCGGACGATTGCTGGGGGGAGAATCGCAAGAAGATGCTTTCTGGGCCCGATCTATGAAGCGGGCTTGGGTTGCGGCCCCATGGGGGGTATTTTTCAGAGAATCGAGGTTGGATCGGGCTGCAAGGTCCCGACATAATTCCGTATTTTCAGGTATCGGAACCTCTTGGACCGGACCTGAGCCCGAACCCGATCTACTCTCAAGGCAAGGCCGGACTGCCTTTCCTTTTGTTCGGCCGCGCACGACCCAACTGAGCGCAGATCAATCCGCTCGAACCGCTCTCCCTCTTCACTGCCCTCCGTTTTGCCGCAGTCGTCTCTGTAATTTCACCCCTCCTCGCCAAACAAGGCCCCTTTCGAACCGATGAGCCAATCCCTCTCCCAAGACGCCCAACCCTCTTCGAAACGGATCGTTTCCAAGTCCGACGAAGGCACTCGTGCATTCGACTTCCTGGTGATCGGCTCTGGCTTGGCCGGGATGCACTACGCGCTGCGCGTCGCCGACGCGGGTGAAGTTGCGATCATCACGAAGCGACAGGCGAGCGACTCGGCCACCGACTGGGCTCAGGGCGGAATCGCCGCGGTCCAGTCGCCGGAAGATTCTTTCGATGCTCACATTCAAGACACGCTCGATGCGGGCGCTGGGCTTTGCCATGAAGAGACTGTCAAATTCGTGGTTGAGCGCGGCCCCGACGCAATCGACGCACTCCGCAAGAACGGCGTCGAGTTCGACCCGCCCAGAACACCGGGCGGCGGCGAATACGACCTAACGCGGGAAGGCGGCCACAGCCAAAGGCGAATCCTTCATAAGGCCGATGCAACGGGCCGCGAGATCGAGCGTTCCCTCCTCGCCCGCGTCCGCGACCATCCGCGCATCAGCCTCTTCGAAGATCACTGCGCAATCGACCTCATCACGGCCACCAAACTCGGCCGCACCGGCGTGAACCGCGCCCTCGGCGCCTACGTGCTCGAAGCCTCGACCGGCGAGGTGCACGCGTACACGTCACCCGTCACGCTCCTCGCGACGGGCGGCGCCGGCAAGATCTACCTCTACACGAGTAATCCCGACGTCGCTTCAGGAGATGGCATGGCCATGGCGTACCGCGCCGGAGCCACCCTCGCGAATATGGAATTCATGCAATTTCATCCGACCTGCCTCTTCAATCCGCAGGCAAAATCCTTCTTGATCACCGAAGCGGTCCGTGGCGAAGGCGGCATCCTTTGTCGCCGAGACGGCGAGCCCTTCATGCAGGACTATCACGAGATGCGCGACCTCGCGCCGCGTGATGTCGTCGCTCGCGCGATCGATACGGAGCTCAAGCGCACGGGCGATGACTATGTCGTGCTCGACATAACAGACAAAGATCCCGCGTTCGTGCGCGGACGCTTCCCCATGATCTTCGAGCGCTGCCTGCGCTACGGCATCGACATTACGCGCGAACCGATTCCCGTCGTCCCCGCGGCGCACTATTGCTGCGGCGGCGTGCGAACGGATATGACCGGCGAGAGTGATCTGCCCAACCTCTTTGCGGCGGGCGAAGTTGCCTCGACTGGCCTGCACGGCGCAAACCGCTTGGCCTCTAATTCTTTGCTCGAGGCGCTTGTCTACGCGGACTCGGCGGCGGACGAGGCGATGGCCCGCGTTGGGCAGGTGGAGCCCGCCGGCGAAGTTCCTGCTTGGCGTCACGGCGAAGCGACCCCGATTCACGAAGCGGTCGTCATTACCCAGAACTGGGATGAGATCCGCCGCTTCATGTGGAACTACGTCGGCATCGTACGCAGCGACCGCCGACTCTCGCGCGCGCAGCATCGTATCAACATGCTCCGCGAGGAAATTAACGAGTACTACTGGAACTTCCGCGTGACCCCCGAGCTGATTGAGCTCCGCAACCTTGCGACGGTGGCTGAGCTCGTCATCCAATCCGCTTCGGTCCGCAAGGAGAGCCGAGGGCTCCACTACAACTTGGACTACCCCGAGCGTGATGATGAGCGATTCGGCCGAGATACGCTGATCCAGCGCGGAGACACCCCCTGGATCAGCCCTCGTTAGGCTCGCCCCACCGCAAGAAGCGATGGCGGATCAGGGATCCCGCACGACTCATCGCCTCAATCGCGATCTGCACCGAACTTGGAGCCGTCCTCGCCGTTGCTCTCGCTCTTGTGTTAGGTCTGCCTTCCACGTCGAGAGCGCTTATTTTCGCGAGCCCGGACACGGAGCCACTGCTGGAGCGTCCTGAAGGGTTCCCCTATTGGGAACATGTCACCCAGCGGCGTTACGAAGGCCCCAGTGTGATCTACCTGGGCGCAGGATTTGCTTTGACCGCGCGCCACGTTGGCATGGGAGAGATCTTTCTCGAAGAGACGATTCACGCCCCCAACCCGCGTAGCAAGCACACGTTGTTGAATGAGAACGGGACGGCAGCGGACGCCATGATCTTCGAACTCGAGGGCGACGAAAATCCGCCGGACTGGCCGCTCATCCAGATAGCAACCCATCCCCCACAGCCTGGCGAAGACGTGTTGCTCATCGGATATGGCAAGGTTCGCGACAAGGTCGTCGAGTTCGAGGGAGATCAAGGATCCGAGTTCGCCTTCCTCTGGAGTAAAAAGGGCGAGAAGCGATGGGCCACCAATCGGGTCAGCGCGGGCGACATCACAGTCACTCAAGAAAACTTGATGACCAAAACATTCGTCTTCGAATTCGACGAGCCCTTCTCTGCCGGCGCCACCCGATACGAAGCACAAGCTGCGGTCGGCGATTCAGGTGGCGGTGTTTTTGTGAAGCGAGACGGGGAATGGAAGTTGGCAGGGCTAATGGTCTCCGTAGCCGGGAACTTCCAGACTCCGGAGAACGCCAGTTCGTATGGCGACCGAACCCACGCCGCAGACCTAACACACTACCGCGAAGAGATTCTGCGGTGGACCCGCGCCGCGTGCGCCAATGAGCGAGACGACGACGGAGATGACCGGATCGATTACCCCCAGGACCCCGGCTGCGACTCTGCTCACGACCGAAACGAGCGCGACAAATGGCCGCTGGGCGGCAACTCTCTTCGAAACGCGGGAATCGCTACGCTCGCCATGGCTCTCATCTTGCTAGTGGCTGGGATCCGCTTGCAGCTCGAGCGTTCTCGCAAGCCCTAACCTAAAACTAACACATAAAGAACAACAGGCGCCTAACGGGGAGCTAATACCCCGAGCTCGACCAGGCCTTCGATGGCCGCACGAATCGTCTCAGGGGATTCAGGAATGATGCTTTCAAGACGCTCAACCGTCATGCCCGCCTTGGCGAGATCCAGAATCGCATCGTCCGCCTTATCGAGCGCGTCCCGCGAGAGTTCTTCCTGCTCGATATCGACTTCGAACGTTGTCGAGGCTTCGATCACGAGGGCGCGCCTATCGGTCCCAAGCCTGAAGTCCCGTGAGTCGCCGAAATCAGCAATCGTATTCTCGGCCTCGTAGTCGCGGTAGGCCTCATCAATGCCAGCGACCGCTTCGAGGAGTGCTCCCGCAATCGGCCAAGCTTCCCCACTCGACGCATCACGCACGGCGCCTTCGACCGACGCTTCAAACTGAAACGTGCCCTCTTCCCAAGTGAGCATGGCCTTGAGTGCCTCGCGTCCTGAGAGCACGCCAAGCTCGGCGGCCAAGAGGTTGCCTTCAGCAAAGGCGACCCAACCCTGCTCACCATCACGGTCCACCACGAGAGTGCCCGCAGGAGCAGAACTGCCAAACACCTGGAGCATGTTGGGGAGACCAAGATCCGCTATGGCCCCACTCACCCCCCCGAGCCGGCTTCGATGGCCGGCTTCACGCAGGCCCTCGATTAGATCACGTGCGACGGGTGCTGCTGCTTGCGCGCGATCGAATGCGATGACGACTGCCGCGATCTGGCCCCGCTTATTGGGTACCTGGCGTACGACCTTGCCATCTAGATCGACTCTCGGTGTGCCGCGTGGTTGCCAGAGCCTAATCCGTACGAGATCGCCAATGGCAAGACCCGCTTTCTTCATGGAAAGCAAGATGCCCGTCGCCGAGAGATCTCTGGACGTCGCCTCGAAGGACGGGCCTGACTGCGGTGTCACACGAATCGGCACGCGCACCGCGCCACGCTTCGCGCTTCGCCGTCCGGGTACTTCGACATCGGCCTCGGCATCCGCAACGGACGCTTCGCCTAACAACGGTTCGAAACGCTCTCGCAAATCTGAAGCGCTGGCATCAAACTGCACGGCAACGCCGGGCGTTGCCCCGCTCGACACCATCTCTGGAGGCAGTACGTGAACGATCTCGCCGTCGAGAGCGAGCGCGGGGTTGTGCGAATCGACATAGTCGAGGATCACCTCGACAATAATTGGATGGCGAACCTCGAAGAGCTCTTCGGTCGCAACGAATACGCCACGATTCGCGATATTCTTTGCGAACTCGCGTCGGAGGTCGTCGGGCGACTCAAATCTGACCTGGAGAGTGTCTGAGCCCAAGGGTTCTGCCAGATTCGGGATGGAAGGGCACGCCAGCGCCCCGCCATGAAGAGAACCTTCATTTCCGTCCAGTGTTCTTCGGCAGGCCGGGTTTTCCTCCGAAGGGAATCCGATACAACTTTTCCGACAAGCAGCGATAATCTTGAAATAAACCTGCATGGCAGACGCAAGTCGGCGGAGCACGACCGGTAACGCGCAGCTCACATTAACGTTGACGTCCCATATCAAGCTCGAACATCTTCTTAGCGTTGACGTCCTGCATCAAGCTCGAACATCT
>JASDVF010000018.1:0-7822 GCA_041440805.1 Myxococcota bacterium
CGATCGGTTTCCCGAACTCCTCTTGGGCCAGGTTCACGTTCTTGTCTCCTTTGATGCAGGGTCTTAGTTCGAATCCTTTGTGAATTCGCTCATAGGATACTTGTGATTGTTAGGTCGAGGTAATTGACTTCGCAACCAAGCCAATAGACTTGCTTGAATGAGGCCGAGTTAAGCTGCTTCGTGGTGTCCTATCGAGTGGGCTCCAGGCGCATTCAACGGATTTGATTTGGCGGTCGGGGAAGAATTCCTGCGCAGCTCGCATTCTTCGAACCAAGACTGCTCGGCTTTCTGATAACTCGCGTCTGCCTGACGTTATGAGGGCTCATCTGTGGCCGTAAATAGTGCCTTCAGACCGTCTGAGGCGGTTTCGCGTAGCCTCGGGCCGTTTGATGTAGCGGTGCTGTGTGTGGCACACTGTGACAGCCGGACCGTCACCGAGACAAGCGTCAGTCCCCGAAGGCAATTCGTTCGCGAGAAACCGTATCGGTGGTGCCTCGACGGTTGCTCCAATCAGTAATGGACTAGTTCGAAAGTGCGCAGCCATTGTTTGGCGCGTTCATAACTCGCCTTAGTTACCTCGAGAGCTCCGCTAATGAAGATCTTCAAAAAAGTCGCATTCGTAGGGGCCTACGTCTCGTTTCTCGTCGCAGCGTCGCTCGTTTTGGCCTGCGTGGCTCTCGATGACCCCTCTGGTCCGACGCAATCCGACACGGAAGATTCCTACGTCTCCGAAAGTCCTACGGACTTCTCAGCAGAGCCCCAACGTACCTATTTGGGGCAGGCTGTTTGCGAGGGTTGCCATGCTCTCGCAGCCGAACACTGGGGAGACACAGTGCACGCAAAAGTGTTTCTTCAGAATCCGCGTACCCTCGCGGAAAAGAGAGGATGCGAAGCGTGTCATGGGCCAGGCAGCGAGCATATCGTCGAGCCAACGAATCCCGCGCGAATCATCTCTTTCACAAGGGATAGCCCGCTCGCAGTCGAGCAAATGAACGGCGCCTGCTTGGAGTGTCATTCAGGGGGTGCACGTATCGCATGGGCGGGATCGGCCCACGAGGTCGAAGAACTTTCCTGCAGCGACTGTCACAATCCAATGAACCGGATTTCAGAAAAAGGGCTCCTGCGCGAGGCTACAGTGCGTGACACCTGCTTCAGTTGCCATCCGCAACAGCGAGTTCAGTTCCGAAAACGATCACATATGCCTCTCTTCGAAGGCAAGATAGATTGCGACGACTGTCACCAACCGCACGGATCTGCGACGGACCCGCTATTGCGTGCTGACTCCAGTTTTGAGCTTTGCACGAGCTGTCATAGCGACAAGCGAGGTCCATTTATTTGGGAGCACGCCCCGGTCACGGAGGGGTGTGTGAGCTGTCACCTCCCGCATGGCTCAAACCGTGACAGCCTGCTCGTGACCTCTCCTCCTTTTTTATGCCAGCAATGTCACGCACAGCTGGGTGTTCAAAATCATCCAATCGCTCTGCAAACACCCGGAAATCTCGCTTCTTCTTCGGTACCGGGACGACGAGATGTTAGGCTCATCGGTCGCGGGTGTGTGAATTGTCACGTTCAGATTCATGGCTCCAATCACCCCTCTGGTGCTCGGTTCCATCGATGATTGGGTTCGTGCGTCAGCGAAGTCGGCCAGGTCTGTCGGTCGGAATCGTGATCCTTTTGTTGACCCTCCTGTTCGTGTCCTCGCCTAAGCGCACGGAAGCCGGGTCCGCTGAACAGGGCAGCGTGCTTTCCGGTTCCTTGATCGAATCCACTCGGCCGATCGATTCTCGCGGCCTCTCGACGTGGAGGACGAGCCGCCTAAGAAGTCCGAGCGGCATTCTCTATCCCTATCCACACAAGCCCATGCCGTGGAGCGGAGAGAGCTATCAGCTGCGCAGTTTGGTCGATTTCGGATTCGTCCTGAACAGCGGTGAAGCGAGCGAGGCCGCGTTCCGCAAATACGCAGATCTGAGCGATGGGTTCCTCTTAAGACGATTCCTCGTCGAGGGGCAGAGAACGGAAGATGGACGCTATTTCGAGGTCGGAGGTGGGTCCGTCGGTCGTAGCGATCAGTTTTTCTACGGTGAGATCGGGCGACGTGGACTGTTCAGCATTCGGGGGCGTTTTGATGCAGTTGAGCACGTCGGAATCGATGATGCACGGATCCTATTTGAGGGAGTGGGGAGTCAGGAGCTCACGCTTCCTTCACCGCTCGTGCCTGGCAGGAACTTGCAAAGCGACGTCAGCGCGGCTTTGGTCGGTGTCGGTCAAACTCAACTCTCGCAAAAACGCGAACAGAGCGAATTGCAGATGCGAGTCACGCTGCACCCCCGCCTAACGCTGATTGGCGACTACGGGTTCAGGAAGCGACAGGGGGAAAGACCTTTCGGAGGAACCCTCGGGATGCGGTTCGCCCGAACGACCGGCGGAAGCTTTGCCGAAACGATTGCTCCAGAGGAGTCGGATACACACGAATTTTCGGCAGGGCTCGAGTACGCAAGCCCAAAGATGCAGGCAAATTTGCGATACCGGGGTTCGATCTATGATAACCAGAATTCTTCTCTGACCTGGGAGAACCCTTTCTCGGCGAGCGAACGCGGCAACCCAGCGTCACCCACAGCCGTCGCCGGTCCGCCTCGCGGGCGATCTGCGCTTGCTCCGGACAATCAACTGCACCAGGTCTCCTCCGACGTCGGCATTCATTTGCCACTCCGCGGTCGTTTTACGACGCACGCCTCGTGGACGCGGATGACTCAGAATCAGCGCCTGCTGCCCGCTACGATCAACCCGCTTCTTACAAACTTTGATACGCTCTCTCGATCTCGAGGAGATGCTCGGGTCGACCAACTCCTTGTTCAATCGAAACTCCGCTTCCGGCCCGCTTCAGCGGTGAACGTCGACTTCGGCTTCCGATATTCGATGCGGGATAACGACACGAATTATCTATCGCTCAACCCAGCGAGCGGACAGTTCGGCTACGTCACAGAGGATGAGAGCCTAACAACTCGCTATGGTGCCGCTGCCTTTAGCGCCCAGCGCCTTCGTGTGAGCGGGGCAGTCGATTGGCGCTTCGCGAAGCGCTCAAGAGTAGGGATTCGATATCGGCATAACTCGACTCGGCGTGAGAACCGAGCGAGAGAAGAGGTTCGAGATGACAACTTTCGCTTACATGTCTCGACGGCAGCCATACCGCATACGCAACTTCGCGCGTCTTATACCTTCCAAAAACGAAGCGGGTCGAACTACTCCGCCGCACGCGACTCCAGGTATTACGAGGCCACAGGCCCCGGACGCCCGGCGCGCACGGGGGGGCCTTCTCGATCACTACGGAGCTTTCGTCAGTTCGACCTGAGCAGCCACGATAATCACAACGTGGATCTCCGCGCAAACTGGCTAATCGGGCCGAGTGTCGACCTAGCCCTCGCCGCTCATCTTGAGCTGCGCGATTATCATACGTCGTACGGTATAACCGGAACTCGAATTGCAGAAGTGAATCTCGACACGAGTATCCAGCTATCACCGCAATTGACGGCGCACGGTTTTGCGAGTTACGAATGGCGCGACAGGAGAATGGCCACCATCAATGGGGCGATTGGGCTCGGACAAAGTACTGACTTCACGGCGGGAAGCCGCAGGTATCCGCTGTCAAATCGGTGGACCTGGGATTCTAATTTTAGAGGGATGACGCTGGGCGTTGGGTTGACTGCCACGCCGGTCCCGCGAGTCGCATTACGGGCAGACTACCGATTCCAGCGATCCAATGAGGACATTGATACTGCATTCGATCGTTCTGGCGGAGCTCTCCCGCCGAGTACGGACCCTGCCACTGCGCGAAGCAGGTTCCCTTCGCTTAGCCAGACGGATCATCTGCTCGACGCCTCGGCAAGCTATGCATGGACTGACACAATCACGACTCGCGCATTCTACCGATACCAATATTCGACGATTCGCGACTTTCACCAGCGAGGCCTACAGCCAGTCATTAATCAGAACCTGTTCTTGGGTCACGTAGACGACGACTACTCCGTACATGTGGTCGGTGCGACATGGCAGTTTCGGTATTGATACGCGCTTCTGCCAATTGCTTCTCTCCCAGCCCTCGACATGACGGAGAGGATAGGAATTTCAAGCTGCGTTTTCCGCACCACCGATATTAGGTGTTCGGATAACCAGGCCCCTTCCTGGGGCGTGCGCCGCGGGCAAGGAATCGGTCAGTCAAATGCATCGCGAAGGTTGGTCGGCGACGCTGGAAAGCGCAGGTCGGATATCACAGGCAAGGCCAAGTCGAGAATACCTTCTGCAGGTACAAAACGATGATCGGCGACCGGCTTCGATCTCGGGATCTGGACGCGCAAAACACTGAAGTGATCCTCGGCTGCAACATCCTCAATCGGGTGTTCGAATGCGGTCGCCCGAGGTCCGTCGCGACTAGGGACTGAAACGTGCTTTTGCTCTTACAATTCGGCTTGAAATTGATTCGTGCAACAACGCCAAAGCAGTCCCCGCTATGGTTTGATGAGCTGGTCATGATCACTGCTCCCTCATTCTTTAAAAGGACTCCTACTGATGCTGCTGCGCACCTCCTTTCCGTTTCTCTTGCTTATGTCGGTATGCCTCGTTCCTCTAAATGCCTGGGCTGACGACGATCACGATCGCGCAAAGCGGACCACAACGGGTCGCTGGGTGACGCAATCGGCGGCCCCGTTAGTTCTCCAGTCCATAGATGGGCCTGTTGTCTCGTTGACAAACATGGCATGGACGCTCGTCGAGGATGAGAACGGTCTGATAACAGGATTCAACTCTGCTCTGACCACGGATGAACGGGGTAACGATGCCGAAGTGAGCGCACTCTGTATGGTCGGTGCGCGTAATGGGTCCCGGGTCGTGATTTCAGAAGCGCACGTTGCGGCTCCCACAATCCCGATCTTCCTTTTCAACTGCGAACAACGGAAAAACAAGAAGCTACGTTGCCTCGGTAACGGCTTGGCCGACATCGAGCCTGTCGCATTACAGGGAACCCTGGTGCGTCAAAAAATGTCGATCGAAGCCGTGGATCTCGCCACCGAAGAAATCCTCAACATCTGCCAACCAAACCGAGACCGAAATCTATAAAAGATCAACGTCTACAAGGCAGATCAGCCAGTCCCGGGACGAGGCTGACTCGTCTCGGCGGAAAACGCAGCTTGTTTTTCCTATTCCCCCTTGGGGTAAATTCACTGGAAAGCGAGCTACGGAGGTCTAGGAAGGGCGCCTTAAACCCAGGATCGACAGTATCGAGAATCGCCTCGACCAGAACCCACCACGCTCCTCGAGCAGCACCGAGAGCGTCGCGCCTGGGCCACTCCCAAAGTCGAGACCATGAGCGCGCATTGGAAGTCGCTCGAGTAGCGGCATGGCGGATAGGATTTTTAAGCGGCGTTTTCCGCAACCGCGATATTCGGCGTTCTGACAAGTAGGCTTAAAGTGGCGGTATAGTGTGTATTCGCAATGAATGTCACACCCCGTCGCCTAGCTCACCTCTTCACGCATTCTGGTTTACCGTTCCTTGATCGAAGCACTTTGAGCAAAATGGGGGCTTGTCAATTCTATGCGAGCCAATGCCTTAGCCCCCAGGAGGCGACTCCCTGACATGATGGACGTACGGATTCTTTTAGTACGCCTCTGCGCTCTCGTGCTTTCACTCGCTGTCTGTACAACGTCCGCCTACGCCCAGACCTCGGCATCCGCGACTCGGGAGGCCGCCCTCCAGCATGTCCGGGGCACGACAGCTTCGAAGAGCCTCGCCATCACCGATGTCAGCGAACTTGTCGTCACTGACGAAACGCGCACGCAGCACGCCGGCGTCTCGCACGTCTACATACGGCAGGAGCTTGGCGGGATCGAGATCGCCAACCAAAGCGTCACCGTGAACCTCGACGCGAAAAATCTTGTCATCGGCACGCGCGGTAGCCTCGTTCGCGACATCTTGTCCTCCGCCACGGCGACGAGCCCCACTCTCACTGCCTCGGACGCGATCGATCGAGCGGCGGCCCAGCTTGGACTCGTCGCTACGGCTCCCCGAGTCGAACTCGAATCGTCTACCGGTCCAACGCAAGCCTCCCTTTTTCGTTTGGCGGGCGTCTCGCTCGACGACATTCCGGTGAAACTCACCTACTACTCACTTCCCTCTGGCGCACTCGTTCTCGCCTGGGAGTTAGTCGTAAGGACACCGGATCGGAAGCACTGGTGGCAGGTCTGGGTAGACGCCACAACTGGCGCGATCACAGCCCAGGGCGACTGGATCGCGCGCGACTCTTATCGCGTCCTTGAGATCCCCGTTGAGTCTCCCCAGCACGGTGTACGCACCTTGGCGGTCGACCCCGCCGACGCGACGGCCTCTCCCTTCGGCTGGCATGACACTAACGGCGCTGCAGGTGCGGAATTCAACATCACGCGGGGAAACAACGTCTTGGCCCAGGAGGACCAAAACGGCAACAACGGAACGGGCTACGGGCCGAATGGCGGAGCAGCTCTCGTTTTCGACTACAGCCTCGATCTCGCGCAAGCGCCATCGGTGAGCCTCGATGCCGGAATTACGAATCTCTTCTACTGGAACAACGTCCTGCACGACGTCCTCTACCAGTACGGATTCGACGAGCAAAGCGGGAATTTTCAGTCCAACAATTACGGGGCCGCCGGAGTTGCCGGCGACGATGTTCTTGCAGACGCCCAGGACGGCTCGGATTTCGACAACGCCAATTTCGGCACGCCACCCGACGGCTCTCAGCCCCGGATGCAGATGTTTCTGTGGTCGGCACCAGCGACACCGCTGTTGGCGATTGGGGCCCCGTCGGCGGCGGCGGGTAGCTACACCGCTCTCGAGGCGTTGTTCGGCGGGAGCGTTCCGGCGAGTCCCGCGTCCGTTTTAGGAAGCATCGTCGTAGTCGACGATGGCAGCGGCGCAGCAAGTGAAGGCTGTGGCCCGCTGATCAACGGCCCTGCGATCAGTGGGAATGTCGCGCTCATTGACCGGGGGAATTGCAACTTCACCGTTAAGGTCAAGAACGCTCAGAATGTCGGTGCCCTAGCGGTCGTGATGGTCAACAACGTGCTGGGCTCTCCCATCACGATGGGTGGCACAGACGGGACGGTGACGATCCCGTCGGTGATGGTTAGCCGGGCCGACGGCACAACGATCCGCACGGCTCTACCCGCCGGCGCGACTCTCTCCAATCCCGGCCAGGGCCCGAATATCGACAGTGGCTTTGACGCAGGCATCGTTGCCCATGAGTACTGCCATGGCCTTTCAAACCGACTCACGGGTGGCCCCGCCAACTCCAGCTGTCTGTTTAACAATGAGCAACCCGGAGAGGGGTGGAGCGATTTCTGCGGCCTGTTCCTAACGGCGACGCCCGGCGATGCCGGCAGCGACGCTCGCCCGGTCGGAACCTACGCCGCTGGCCAGAGCGTCAGCGGCAGTGGTATCCGGGTCTACCCCTATTCAACAGACCTCGCAATCAATCCACACACCTACGACGACATCAAGACTGCTTCGATCCCGCATGGAGTCGGCTCCGTATGGGCCGTTGCGCTTTGGGACATGTACTGGAATCTGGTCGATACCTACGGATACGACGCCAATCTTTACACCGGGACCGGGGGCAACAACCTGGCAATGCAGTTGGTCGTGGATGGATTGAAGTTGCAGACCTGCAGCCCATCTTTCCTCGATGCTCGCGACGCCATCTTGCAAGCCGACGTCAACGCGAATGCGGGCGCCAACGAGTGCCTGATCTGGCAGGCCTTCGCGAAGAGAGGCATGGGCGTTGCCGCGAGCGCCGGAAGC
>JASDVF010000019.1:0-7706 GCA_041440805.1 Myxococcota bacterium
GTCGGTACGATAATTTCGGTACCCGCGTCAACAAACCCGGTGGCCTCACAATAAATAGCTCGGAAGGGGACATCCAAGCTCTCGCCGGGCCAATTTGTTCTCCGCACCAATGCAATCGCTGGAGTGGGGATAGCTCCATAACAGCGGGGAGTGGGAGGTGGGCCGGTTCGCGCCTGAGGGCGTGGCATGATTGCCTTCGTCGTATGCATCTAAAAAAGGAAGTGGGGCGCGTAGTATGGCGGCTTAGGAGGCCGTCCCAGTCGCGTCCTCCCGTGCTGGCTCCGTAGGGGCCTCCTCTGGAAGGCGCACCGTGAAGGTCGAACCCACGCCCGGGGTACTCTCCACCGTGATGTCGCCGCCTAGCAGCTGGCAGATTTCTTGGCTGATCGCGAGCCCCCAGCCCGGTGCCGCCGTACTTGCGTGTGGTGGAGTCGTCGGCCTGCGTGAACGCTTGAAAGAGGCGCCCTAGCTGCTTGGGGGTCATGCCGATGCCCGAGTCCCGCACTGCGAAGGTGATCCAGTCGGCGCTGTCTTCGGTTGTCCGCGTGACCCGTAGCTCGATGTCGGCGTGCTCGGTGAACTTGCTCGCGTTGCTCAGCAAGCAGTTGAACGATTCCTAAAGCTAGAGGGAGTCTTTCCTATCATCGACGCCGAATCAGTGAACGAGATCTACATATATAGAAGCTACGCGAAATGTCATGTTCTAGGGGTGCGCCGATCCTGTAGACTTGGGATCCAAGGAGAAGTGGTCCCCCTACCCCGCTGCCGATGCCCTTCGACAGAACTTCATCTCGGTCCCGCTCCACCACCGCGGCTCGACGAGTCACTGGGGGCCGCCTTCCCGCGCCCGTGGTCCTTTTGCTGGCGCTTGCTTCTCTCCTCGCGCCGGCGGGGGCGTCAGTAGCCGGTCCTCCGGCGGGGTATTACGACTCGGTAACGGCCACCGGAACGGAGGCCTTGCGCGCGTCCCTCCACGAGGTGATCGACGATCATCGGCGCTTCCCGTACACGTCCAGCGCGACGGATACTTGGGACATTCTCGAGGTGGCGGATCAAAATCCGCTCAACGCTTCGGAGATTCTCGACGTCTACAGGAACACCAGTCTCCCCAAATTCGGTGGCGGCGGCGGGGGATACAACCGGGAGCACAGCTGGCCCAAATCCTATGGGTTCCCCACTGACGGAAGTAGCAACTATCCGTACACCGATTGCCACCATCTGTTTCTCTCGGACGAGGGCTACAACAATTCTCGGGGCAATAAGCTCTACGGCGGGTGCGATGTGGGTTGCGCCGAGCGCACCACGGTGGCCAATGGAGGTGTCGGCGGCGGTAGCGGGGTGTATCCCGGCCAGTCGGGTTGGACGACCACGGGCATCTGGGAAACCTGGGCCGGACGCCGAGGGGACGTGGCCCGTGCGCTCTTCTATATGGATATTCGCTACGAGGGGGGCGCCCATAGCGGAACAGGTGTTCTCGAACCCGACTTGGTCTTGACCGACGACGATACGCTCGTGGTGACCAGCGGGGCCAACGCATCCCTCGCCCACATGGGGCGGCTCTCGGATTTGCTCGCCTGGCACGCAGCCGACCCCGTGGACGCCCGGGAGCAGGCGCGAAACGATGTAATCGCAAGCCATCAAGGCAATCGCAATCCCTTCATCGATCATCCAGAATGGGTGAACTGCCTCTTTACAGCGGAGTGCGCGGGCGGGGGGATTCCAGCGGCGCCCAGCGGGCTTCAAGCGCTGTCTACCAGCGGTCCGGTGGAGCTCGACTGGAACGACAATTTCGAGTCGGACTTGGCGGGCTACCGATTGATACGCACCCAGATGCCCTTCGGCCCTTCGATCACTCTGCATGGAGGGCTGCTGGCATCGAGTCATTTCACCGACGTTTCGGCGCAAACCGGCGGACGCTACGCCTACACAGTCACCGCAGAAGACTTGGATGGCGAGGAGTCGGCCCCGAGCGTTGAACTCTCCGTGTCCGTTTCCGTGAAAGTCGCGACTTTGCCTTGGATCAACGAAATCCACTACGACAATGCCAGCACCGACGTCGGCGAAGGCTTCGAGATCGCAGGCCCTGCTGGGCTCGACCTGGCAGGCTGGCAGGCCGTAACCTACAACGGCAACGGCGGTGGTGTGACGGCTGCCCTTGGCCTCAGTGGAGTGCTCACTGATGACGGCAGCGGCTTCGGCTTCAGATTCTTCCCCCGCGTGGGCTTGCAGAACGGCCCAGCCGATGCTCTGGCCCTCGTAGATCCTGGGGGAGTCGTGGTGGAGTTCTTGAGCTATGAGGGCGTTGTCAGCGCAACCGGTGGCGCGGCCGATGGCATGCTCTCCAGCGATATCGGCGTCAGCGAGGGCAGTTCGGTGCCGACGGGGTATTCGCTCCAACGCCAAGGTAATGGTAGCCAGGGCTCGGATTTCACTTGGACCTCACCCGGACCCAATACCCAGGGCACAGTCAATATGGGCCAGACTCTCTCTGCCCCGGTTCCGGTTCCGGTCCCAGGGCTCTCGCTCTGGGCGATGGTCGCAGGAGCGACCGTCCTCCTAATCTCGGGCGCCCGGCTAACGAAGCCGAGTTAACGCGGGCCTAGTTAACGCAGTTTGTTTCTCTATCCCCCACTCCCCAGTACACCGGCACATCGGTAGCAATAGAGATCTAACTGTCGTGAAAGCCTCAGGTCCATGTAGACCCTCCTGGCTTGGGACTTCGGGTTCTGTGTGGGATCCCTAGCTGGGATCATCGGTCGAAACTTCGTCGGCCTCTGTCAATGTTGACAAGTCAGACGCCTCGAAATCCTCGGCGCTCACCACGTCACCGAGCATCACATCTCCGGGGTCGCGAAAGAACTGTTCTTCCGTGCGAAGCACGCCAAGGTCGTCGAAGTAGAGAGTCCCCATATTGAGCGGAACGCTCTGACCGAGGATTTCAAGCGTCGGCGGCGTAGCCATATCGAACCCCGTAACCGGCCCTTCAAGCCGCACATCAGCGTCGCCCTCACTTGCATCCTCGCGGACGATCGAAAGCGCGCGAACGTTCGCCCCTCCGTCGTCGATTCCTTGCACTTTGACGAAATCGCCGACCATCAACTCCGTAAACCTGAAATTCTCGTCTTCGATCAAACTATTGTCTTCCAATACGGTCTCACCGTCGGCAGCGACGCTGACCCCGAGCACCACTAACGTCCGCGCCACATTGTCGATACTCGTTACCGCGGCTTCGATCCGCACATTTCGCTGATTCGGATCCTCGTCTTCTGACTCGACTCGGATTGCTTCGAGCGTACCCGAAACCAGTGGGCCCTCGACCTCGACGCGATCGCCGATCATGGGCACGTAGGTGGCAGGATCAAACGTCGCCATCGACGTGTCGACCGGCACGCCCCCGACACAGAAGTCCGTCGACTCCGGACAAGCCGTCGCGAACCCTTCGAGTTCGACTCGCTCAAGATCACCCGCGCCAAGCCCGTCGTCTTCAAGTTCGACCTCCGTCGCATCTATCTCGGTCCTTGAAAGGAGGGCACCCTCAACCTTCACTCGATCGCCGTTCATCAGGGTGGCCCGCGTCACGTCCGTAAAAGGAGTCGTCTGGGTAAACCGGACCACGATTGGCCCTAGATCGAACAGTCCTGAGTCGTCCGGGTTTACAACCAGATTCGAGACGGTTGCAATCAGGTCGACGTCGTTATCCCCCGGGAACGTCCCGCGGAGGGATACGCGGCTCGCCTGCACGCCTCCGGCACCATCGGAAAAGCCTGAAACCTCGAGCACGTCATCGGCTCCGAGGGTGGCGAACGTCGCACCGTCGTCGAAGATGGTCTCGAGCGCATCGACAGCAACAGTCTGTCCGAGGATCGTGAAGGTCTTGATCATCCCGGGAACGGTCTCGACGGGCGCGTCTTCGATCGGCCCTTCGAGCACGTCCTCAAACGTCACGCGCGTCGCTGTCCCGTCGGCGTTGCCGGCTGCAAAATCCCCTTCAACCCGGACGACCATGCCGACACGAAGGTCGGATTCGGAGGCAACCACGCCATCAATCTCGATCGTTGCGGATGAGAGATCCCACCGCACTCCGTTTACGAAGACGCTGCCGAAGGAACTCACGGCCCCCTGGCTGATGCCGGTCCCGCTCATGCCTCCACTGTCGGCGAGCCCACCTCCGTCAGAGGAGCAGCCCGTTACGAACAGAACGATTGTGATCAATATCGCTGCGAACGGGCAATCGAGAGCGCGAATCAAGGATCGATGTCCTGATGGAGCGCTGAAATTTTCTTCGCGTTTTGCCAGGTGATCATTCGTCTTCGTCATTACGCGACTCCTCGTAGTAGTAAATCCCGATCATCGCTCTGGCCTGCTCGCTGCCGTCTTCGCTCGCTTCGTCGGGTCGGGTGTCAAGATCGTGGGCCGCCATGTCGGCGTTAAGTTCCTCCAGCAACGATTGCCCGTGCTTCGACAGGCGCTCACGCAGGAGAGGGAGATAGGCAACCGGTAGGCGGTCGTAGGACACCTTCCGCTGGAAAAAGGGAGCCTCGCTCTCCGGATCGAGATTGTGTTCGATCGAGGCAACAAGATCAGCGACATCGGTCCCCAGCATGTCGAGCTTCTGGCCCTCGTCCGCACTCGGGATATACGCGCGCTCGATCAGATAGAGACGACCGTCTGCCCGCTCCCCAACTGCCCCCACGCGGATCAGTTCGTCGAGAACGGCACGCGCGCCGACGTCCGCCCCATGTTCCAAAACGAGGGTGGAGAAACTCGGGCCCGACCCTGACTCGAAAGGCAGGGACGCGGGCGCGCCGCGAAGATCTTGATAGTCCGGATCTTCGACCCAAGCAGAGACCACGCGTGCTGCTCGATTCACTTGACGAATCATGCGCTTCCCAAGGTCCCGATCCGGGTCCTCTTGCATGAGGCGGCTGGCTTCCTTACGCGTCATCCCCGTCAAAACTGCAACACGGGAGAGGGAGAGCTTTCGACCGGGCACTGTGAAGTCGCGGCGCGCGGCAGCCACATAAGCGCGTTTCAGCATTTCCGAAAACCGCCCGAACGCGAGCCCCCGCTTCAGTGCGAGTCGAACGACAGGCAGGAGCAGCATCTCGAGCGCTCGCTCAAGGGGATCCGGATTCTGGGAGCTCATTCGTTCGCCGTCCTCATCGTGACTGAAGGAGTAGCAGGTGCACTGCCATCCGAACCGAACTCAGTTGCGTAGGCCGCGTTCTGTGGCATCAGGCGGCCTTCCTCGGTGCTCGTGCCAGAAAGAGAGGGGCATCAGTCCCGGTCTTGCTCACCGCGATGATCCGATCTCCGCCGAGGTGCAGCACTCGCCCGTGAAATCCGTGGGCCTCGTGCTGTACCTCGACGAGTTGATGCCGCTCTCTCTTGGTATGAGGTTTCCCCATACAGGGCTACATCCCTGGCGTTAGTCGTCCTGGCTACCAAAGGTGTCGTCGGTACCGCTTTGGCCTGTTTCATCCTCGAGGTCCGGCTCTTCGATCTCGACCTCGTCGGCCATGTCGAAGTCGGTTTCGTCGCCGTCTTCTCGGTCGTCCGCCCCCACTACGATGCCCGGCCTCACCCGGTCGTAGAACGCAGATTCACTCAGGATCGTCCCGTCGTCTTCTCGAAAGATCGTAGATGAGTCCGTCGGGATCTCGACGCCAAGGATCGTGAACACCCGGCCAGGCTCGTCGATCTGATCGACGGGCCCGCGGAGATGAAGATCGTCATGATCATCGCGTTCGAATCTCGTGGCAACGACCCGGCCGTCGGACCGCGCGATTCCCCGGATCTCGAGGAAATCGCCCGCACGCACATCGGACAGGTTGAACCCTTGAACATCGTCACGCTGATCCCGAATTCTCGTGGAAGGCTCAAGGTCGACAGGAATGCCAAGCATCCAGACCCGACCAGCCGCAACGTCCACGTCGTCATCCGAAGCGACCTCGGCATGGATGCGGACCCGATTCGATCGGAATTTCAGCTTCTCGGCGATCAGCACGCCATTCGAATTAATGGGGCCCTCAACCTCGACTCGAACGCCTTCGATCAGCAGCGCCTGATCGTTAGGCTCGAAAGTCGCGCCGCTCGCATCCACAGGCTGACCAGAGACGAGGAAGTCGGACAGAGAGGTGAAATCCGTCACGACGCCCTGGATCTCGATCTGTGCGAATCGATCGTCGCGTTCGCGACGCGGAGTCTCTATCTCTTTCGCCTTGATTCCGTCATTCACAAGAAGGGTTCCCTCGACACGAACTTCGATGCCGTCACGCAGCCCGCCGGGACCAAAGTCGTCGACAAGGGTCTCCTCGTCGAAGAGAACCTCGCTCGTCCCGATCATAAAGCTACCGCCGGCAAGCCCGGAGACCGTTCCGTAGAGTTTTACTTCAGTCTCGCCGACGACGGGGGCACTGCGCGAGCGCAGGTGCGTGACCTCCAGGTCGCCATCTCCATTCACGAAGCCGCTCAGGTCGACCGTCGTATCCAATGCGAGGGAGTCAATATCAATTCCGTCGAAGCGAGTATCTGCTCGCGACACCACGGCGCGGATGCCTAAAACCTCAAGCGCTCGAGCGTCTGGTCCCAGCTCCTCGATCAGCCGGATCGGCCCACGCAGCCGCGATTCAAAGATCACGCGCTCCGCTCGCGCCGTGCCGTCGGAGAATCGTTCGCCTTCGACGCGCACGATCATCCCGACACCTAGGTCGTCCTGCGATCCCGGCTGTCCATTGATCTCAAACGACGCCGAATCGGTGTTCCAGCGAACGCCGTTCATGATCACGCTGCCGAATCCGGCAATCGGCCCCTCGGAGGCTGCTGACGTCGCGCCGGCGGCGGAATCGCCACCTCCGCCGGAGGAACAGCCGGAAAGGCCCATTCCGATCAAGCTCACTACTAGCAGCACGAAGGCCGCCCGATAATTTTGAATCTTCATCATTCTCACTCTCACTCTCTGAACCCGAGGTCCATGAGGACTCGGACTGGCATGTGGCACTCAACTCGTGCCTGATCACATCGTCGTTGTGACCAAGAACATAAGTTAAATGGGATTAAATTCCCATTAATAGTTCAACATTCTTCAGAGGTGGAACCTATCGTGCTCCCTGCGGGTATTAGGCTGAATGGCGGCCGGAGACGCCTAGCGCGATTGATCAGACCAGCGAGTTGATCACAGTAGGCCGACGATCAGGTCGCTTGCGTATGACCCGCGGGTGCTCTGCATGGTGCTCGCGTACCAGGTTCAAGAAGGGTCCTAATCCACCCAATAAAAAGGGTAATCCTCAAAAAGCTTCGCCACATATGGGTCATTCACCCCAATTAATATCAAAGAAGAAAAGCCAAAAGAGGTCAGCGGCGATTTTATGATCGCGAGTCTTCCAAACTGGAAATGACTCCCCCGCCGAGAGCGAAACGCTCCGTAACCGCCTCTCCCGCATAGGAGGTCTTTGATGTCTGAATTTCCGAGTAGATCTTTGGAAATGTCCGCGGCGACTCCGGTTACCGCGCCACAACGTCATCTCGACGCCCCTATGCGATCGCTCCCGGCGCAGAATTCTCCTGATCTGCGCGGTGCCGTCGAGCAGGCCGTCGGCCTGAAGCAGAACGAGCCGGAAATCTTGCGCGAAAAAAGCCCCGAAGTAACCCCCGCCCCAGCGTCCTCCCGCATCCCGGGCGTGATCGCCGAGAGTGCTTCGATGAAG
>JASDVF010000020.1:0-11485 GCA_041440805.1 Myxococcota bacterium
GACTACGCCAGGCTCAGATTCGCTCGCCCGTTGCCGAATGATTTTCCGTCGACGAATCGCAGCAGATCGCTCTCGCCAAGCATCCGCGTAGGCCGGCAGCAGGTCCCGCTCCCGCAAAACGACGTGCCCGAGGCGTAAGACTTCCCAACCTGCGAGCCAGGGTAGATTTCGTACAAATTGGCTCAGCGTCTCGTTCTTCATCACCTGCAGATAGTGATTCTTGAACGAATGCCGCCGAATCATAACGGGAACACTCCGCCGGCGACCCTTTCGCCATCCCCGCTCGTGGACAGCGACGGCAGTAGGCACATAAAGAATCTCAAAGCTGAGGCGGCGTGCGCGCCAGCAGAGGTCGGTGTCTTCGTGATAGGCGAAGAAGGTCTCATCAAAGAGCTCCCCCTCAATCGTCAATTCGTCGATGGCCGTCTCACGAATGAGCATCGCCGCGCCACTGGCTCCTTCGACTCGCTCTTGCGCGTTGAATTGGCCCGCATCTCTCTGCTCGCTTCCCCGATCTCGCGGACGGCGATGGCGCGGAAAAACGATGCCGGCACTATCGATCAAATCGCGTCCGGGTCGGAGGAGCTTCCCCGTCGCGATGGCGACATTCGATTCAGCCGAGGCGGCGCCTAATAGACTCTCAGAAAAGGTCGTATCCAAAACTACATCGGGATTAAGAACGAGGACAAAATCCGCGTGCCCACGAAGTTCGGCAACCACTCGGTTCGCGCCACCCGCATAACCCACATTCGTGCCGGGTAAGCACTCGACCGCGGGGTGGCTTGATGCAATCTCGAGGAACGCCGCCGCATCCACTCCCGTATCCCAAACAACAACCCGCTCGGGCGGCCAAGTCTGCAGCGCAATCGACGCCAGACACGCCTCAAGATCGGCGTAGCTCCCGTGATTCACGATGCCAGCGCTCCAAGTCGGACGCGGCTGTTTCATGCCAAGCTCGGTCAAAAACCGCCCGTACCTTCGGTGCTAGTCACGCTCGAAATAGCGCCCGTAATATTCTTCGATCTTGCTTTCGAGCCTTGCCTGGAGGGGCCGCAGCATCAACGGGAGCGAAATCTCGATGGACACGTTCTCCTCGTCATAGCCGACTCGGGCCTTCGCCCCGCGCGCTTTGCAAACTGCGTCATTGCCTTCCCAAGTCCAGGTGCCCCCGATTTTATCAGAGACACGATCGGCGAGGCCTTCAATACGGGAACGCACATCGTCTAGGTCGCTATAGCCGTGACGCCGCTGCATCTTAATTTCGGACATCCTGCCCTCCTGATTTTCGAGACTGCAGAGCCCAAGAACAATCGGCGCTCTAGCCGAATACTAACGCCGACCCGCGCCTCGCCCCATCCCTGTCATCCTCTCCCCCCGACAATTCCCCCGATCATCAGGCGAAACGCCGAGAGGCCGGACGACAAGCGCCCGGCCTCCGAAAACTCACGTCGCGGGGTCGAGGAATTCCTTGAAGCCGTATCGCCTGCTAGGTCCGATATGGATCTGCTCCATCACGCCGATGCCCGTCTCGTCACCGCAGGTCGCCTTCATCACCGACTGGATATGCTGGTTTTCCATGTCCATGTTGTCGCATTCATCGATCGTCCAGGAGCTGCTCCCAACGGCGAGTTCGCCCTTCCACTTGCCGTGTCCCCATTCCGGGTGGGTATACCCAATACCCTTCATCCGGTAGACAAGCAGACTCTCGAGCTCGATCTCAGTGATGTCACCATTCAGATGTTTCAGCGTGACCTGCGAAAGGCGAGCCCGGCGCGTGCCCGGATAGAACTCGTGAATCTTATGATCCACGCCCGCGAGCGTCTCCATGTTCGGATCCTCAACACCCGGAATTCCAGCGGGCGTGTCGTAAGTCGGCATGATCATGCCGTCCCAATGCCACGTAACACCATGCTCGTTCTCGAACATGCCCGCATGCGTACAGCGGTCTTTCCAGTGAAGCGGGAACCAAAGGAAATTGATCGCCGGAAGCTCCGTCGACGGTGCGCCGGGGGGCGCGGGATCACCAACTGGGCGAGTTCCCCAAGAGCGATCCTTCGTCCCGAAGACCCGCGTCGGATCGATCGTGACGGTCTTTCCCTTGTAGCGAATCTCGCCCTGCCAGTTCCCGAACTGATTGAAGCGAGTCGCTTCCATGTGGCGGGGCGCGCTGGTCGGCGTTCGCTTCGAGCGTTGCATCTCTTCCGCAAAGCTCGCCGTGCGCGGGATCCAGAGCAGATCGGCGGTGATCCCCGATTCATTGTCATCGAGGGTCACGCGCAGACTCATCATCGGTTCGATGATCTCGATCTTAAAGGGGCCGACTTCAATCTCACTTCGCTCATCCGGCGCCCGCCGCGAACCATGGAAGGAGTTCTGCTCGCCGTCATGCACGATCGAGAGGCCGCAATCCATGATGCCGAGGTTCGGATAGACGGCGGCTCCGATCCCGAAATAGAATTCGCCATCGTCTTGGTAGCCGTTGAACCAATAGCGGTCGTAGGCGTTGCGATCAGATGTGGCGACAACCGCCAGCGGTTCCGGCGTCTGGTGAATCGGATAATCGTCGAATTTGGTGAGCATGAGAACTCCTTGCTAGTGGGGCGCGAACCGATTCGGCTCGATCCCTAAATATAAACAGTTGAAAAGTTGATCGGTCGTGATCGCGAGGTTGAAGATCAGCCCTTAACGGACTCAACCGCGCGGAAGAACGTTTCAGCCTGACCCATAAGATTATCACCGGCCGGGGTATAAAGAATCTCCGTCGTCCCCGCAGCCGCCGTCTCCTCGGCGCGTTTCCGAACCTCTTCCGCCTCGCCAACCCAACCATGCCACGGAATCGCGTCGCCAAATGCCGCGATTGCCTTTCGGTCGGCAATATTCAGATGCGTGCAGTGACTCTGGTGGACTGCGAGATGACGTTCCTCGGCGGGGCGTTCACTTTCGATCTGGGCAATCCAGTCCGCGCCGCCGGGAATCGCCGCAACGCCCTCCGGATTATTCTCCCACGTCACATGATAGGCGCCGACCATCCACGCTCCTACGTCATCAATCACGCGTTGCGCAGAGGGCGATTCGCCGGGCCCAAGTACGGTTCCGTTCACCATTTGCACAGCCCAGTCAAAGGCTTCCGGCGGAGGAGAGACGC
The DNA here is from genome assembly GCA_041440805.1 of Myxococcota bacterium. Lineage (GTDB taxonomy): Bacteria > Myxococcota_A > UBA9160 > UBA9160 > UBA4427 > UBA4427. Next base: position 3,146 of record JASDVF010000020.1, read on the forward strand.
CCATCCAGCCATCTGCAAGTTCGCGCGTTACGGCGAGGCCCTTCGGTCCAAAGGCGGAAACCAAGATCGGAACATCAATGGGACGCGCCTTCGCGAGTTCCGGGCGATGGATCATCTGACAGGGCCGGCCGTCGATCTCGACCACTTCCCCGGCCAAGAGGCCCCGCAATTGTTCGATCCAGGTGCGGGTCGTTTGCCAGGTCAGCGGCCCCTTACCGAGAATATGGCGCGCCGTATATCCGGTTCCGATTGCACAAGCGAGTCGGCCGGGTGCTAAGCGATCGACCGTCGCAATTGCTGAGGCCGTCGTCATTACGTGTCTCAGATTCGGAACCAGGACGGCCGTCCCCAGGCCGATGCGTTCGGTCGCCTCTCCGATCCGCGCTAGGTGAATCCAAATATCTTCGTAGATAGCCGCCGAGTCGTAGAGCCAGATCCGGTCGTAGCCGAGTTCTTCGGCTCGGCGCGCGAGATCAAGGCTCTGGGGCCCTGGCGGACAGCCGATCGAAATTTTCACCTGCAATCTCCCTTGCGTATGGATCGCGCCCCGTGCGAGCCCCAAAGACTACCGCTTTCGTCGCCCCTGCGGAGCGAGATTTTCGCGTCCCAAAGAGGCCGTTAGGAAGCAGGCCCCGTTCCCTGAGATAGACTCTCGCTATGCCTCGCACGCCCGCTTGGGAGAAGTGTACGAATCAAGAGTTGCTCGATTGGCGCATTTGCGACCTCGGGCTTGAACTCAAGGGCACGCCACTCGAAGCGCCTATCGGCCGACTCTACAACGAACTCGCCGCGCGCAACCTGCGCGTGAAGCCTCATTGCTGGCTCTCCGAGGAATGGTTTTCTCCGGACGCGATTCCCGGAATCGCGATTCCCTTCTACCTCGCCCATCCGCGACTCAAGCGACTCGAGCGCTCCCAAATCCTCGAGGTCGAGGGCGGCACAAACGCCGAGTGTCTCCGGCTCCTGCGCCACGAATCAGGCCATGCCTTACAACACGCCTTCCGACTCCATCGACGCAAGAAGTGGCGCGAACTCTTCGGATCCTCGACCGAGCCCTATCCCGACTACTACCGCCCGAACCCCGGGAGCCGACGTTATGTTGTCCATCTCCCGCATTGGTATGCGCAGAGCCATCCCGACGAGGACTTCGCCGAGACCTTCGCCGTCTGGCTCACCCCCGGATCACGCTGGCGCCGAAAATACATGGGCTGGCCGGCCCTCCAAAAGCTGCGTTATGTCGATCAACTGATGCACGAACTCGCAGGGCAATCTCCGCCCGTCCGCTCCCGCGCGAAGCCAGATCCGGTTCATCGCATCAAGACGACGCTCGGAGACCACTACCGAACGAAGCGAGAGAGATACCGCGTTCTCGCTTCTCGAGCGTATGACCAGGACCTGCTGCGCTTCTTCACACCCATCGAAGAGAGCACGAATCGTTCCCCCTCCGCCGCTGCATTCCTGAGAAGTCACCGCACAGAGATTCGCCGCATGGTCGCGCGCTCGACGGGCAAGCACGAACTCGCCCTAGATACGGTGCTAGGTGAGATGATTGCGCGATCGCGGGAGCTCAAGCTACGCGCCGTCGGCCGCCAACATACGCTCGTGATCGACTTTGCAATTCTTCTCGCTGCACGCAGTGCGGAATTCGTTTTCCGCGGAAGGGATTGGCACGCGCTATGAGCGAGAACTCCTCGAAGGGACCCGGCCAAACACAGACCGCTGCGAAGAAAGCGGCCAAGAGCCCCGCCAAAAAAGCAGCCGCGCCCAAAGGCTTCGACCGGCGCAAGAAGACACGCCGTAAGAAGCTTCGCGTACTCGTCCTCATGCATGAGGACCTCGTCCCCCCAGACGACATCTCGGCGCTCACCGAGAGTGAGTTTCACAGAGTCAAAACCGAGAGCGACATCATCGAAGCGCTCAATCAACTCGGTCATGAAACACAGAAGCTAGGCGTCCGGGATGCTCTGAGTCCTATTCGTAAAACCGTCGAGGGATGGGAACCCGATATCGTATTCAACTTGCTCGACGAGTTTCAGGGAGAAGCGATCTACGACCAGCATGTCGTCGCTTTCCTGGAACTTCTGCGCGTACCTTACACGGGCAACAATCCACGCGGCCTAGTACTCGCTCGCGACAAGGCTTTGTCTAAAAAGGTGGCCATGTACCACCGCATCACGGTCCCGCGCTTCTTTACTGTGCGCAAAGGCCGCCGAGTTCGGCGACCGAAACGCTTGGACTTCCCGCTGATCGTGAAGTCACTCGTCGAAGAGGCTTCGATGGGGATCTCAAAGGCTTCGATTGTACGAGACGGCGATGCGCTTGAGGCTCGCGTGCAGTTCATGCACGAACGCATCGGGACCGATGCGATCGTCGAGCAATTCATTCCTGGCCGAGAAATCTACGTTGGCGTGCTAGGCAACGACCGCCTCGTGGCTCTGCCGCCACGCGAACTGATCGTCGATGAACTCGAGCCGGGCGAAGACCTCATCGCAACGGAAAGCCTAAAGCACAACGTCCACTACCAGAAGAAGCACGGCGTTCGGATTCAGGGCGCCATGAAGCTGCCCGATGGGGTGGCCAAGGATCTCGAGCGCGTGAGCAAGCGCATCTACCGGATGCTCTCCCTCGAAGGCTATGCACGCATTGACTACCGACTCTCCGAAGACGGCCGCCTCTACTTCCTCGAAGCGAACCCAAACCCCGAGCTCGCAAACTTCGAAGAACTCGCTTCGGCCGCTGAAAAAGCCGGTATCTCCTACCCCGACCTCATTCAGCGCGTCCTCAACTTGGGCCTGCGGCGCTGAGCCTCTGCTCCGACACGGCCTATCTGCATAGAAGCACGGCGGTGGGCTCTCGGCCCACTCGACGTGAGTCAGCCTACTCAGGACGCCGCGTTGGGAGGCCATCAATACTCTCGGCATTGCGCTCCGTCCAGTACTTGCGAACACCCTCCTCGCCGCGCTTCTCCGCCCATTTCGTGAGTGCGGTGCGATCTTCGCGGTAGTCCATGAGCGGAACCTGGTAGCCGCAGCTCGTTTGAACTCGCTCGACGTCGATCTCGAAATATTGCCTCGCGCCGACGGTTGCAGGAATTCGCTCCTCACACTCGGACCAGGCCGGATCATCACGATGAATCGCCGTCGCCGTGCCGTACGCGCGTAGGATCAAAGGCGGCCCCTCAAAAGCGCACCACATCATCGTGATCCGGTTCACTTCTAGGAGATGCGCAGCGGTCTCGTTCCCGCTCCCCGTCAGGTTCTGCCAAAGCAGGCGGTTAGGACCGAGCACAGCAACACTCGGACCGCCCTTGGGCGAAAGGTTTACCGATCCTTCTTGCGCCGCGGTCGCGACAAAGAACATCGGTTGAGCGGCAATGAATCGCTGATGCTCATCCGTAAACGACGGAAAGAGTTCGGACATATGAATGGCCTCCCGGCGCGCGCGCCACGCCCCTAGCGGATCCGCTGCCCGGGCTTCGCGCCCGAATCCGGCGAGAGAATATAGATGTCGGAGTCACCAGGACCGGCAGCAAGCACCATCCCCTCAGAGAGCCCGAATTTCATTTTACGAGGCGCGAGATTGGCGACCATCACCGTCATACGACCGACGAGATCTTCCGGCTTGTATGCCTTCTTAATCCCCGCAAAGACTGTTCGCGTTTCGCCGCCGCCCAGCGAAAGCGTCAACTCCAGGAGTTTGTTCGCCTTCGGGACGGACTTCGCTTCGACGATCTCTACCACGCGCAGATCGACCTTCACGAAATCATCGATCGTGATCTCAGCCTCAAGCGGTTCGCCATCAAAGGCTTCGCCTGTCGAACCCGTGGCGGCTGCCGCTTCGGCTTCAGAGGCTTCCCATCCGGCTCGACTCGCATCTAGCATCGCCTGGACCTTTTCGGGGTCAACCCGTTCCATGAGATGCTTGAACTTCGCGACCTCCCCGCCTTCGACGGGCGTAGACGCATCCTCCCAGCGAGTCTCGCCTTCGAGGCCTAATAAGCGTGACGACTCCTCTGCGAAACGCGGCAGGACGGGCGCTAGATAGACCGTGATCTGCCGGAAGAGATTGAGGGCGATCGCACAGACTTCGCGCAACTCCTCTTGCTTCGACTCGTCTTTCTTAAGCGTCCAGGGCGCACGCGCTTCAACAAACTCATTCGCGCGGTCCGCCAGAGCCATGATCAGTCTCATGGCCTTGTTCGAATCCCGTGCTTCGTACGCCGCCGCGATTTCGTCACTCAAGGCCGCGCCCGCGGCAAAGAGTCCGTCATCCTTCGCGGTCGGATACGCAGGCAAACCTTCGCCCTTAACAAACCGCGCGGTGCGACTCGCTAGGTTCACAACCTTGCCTACGAGATCCGAATTGACCTTCGCAACAAACTCGTCGAGGTTCATGTCGATGTCATCGACCTTCGCCGACAACTTGCTCGCGTAGTAGTAGCGGAGGAATTCCGGCGAGAGGTGGTCGAGATAGGTTCGCGCCAACACGGCCGTACCCGTTCGCTTCGACATCTTCTCGCCATTCACAGTCAAGAACCCGTGAACGTGCACGGTCTTCGGCAACTGGAATCCAGCCGTCTTCAACATGGCGGGCCAGAAGAGCGTGTGGAAGTAGGCGATGTCCTTGCCGATGAAGTGGTGAATCTCGCAATCGGGATTGCGCCACCAACGGTCGAGGGATTCGCCGGTCTCATCGCACCATTCCTTCGTGGCTGCGATGTAACCGATTGGTGCGTCGAGCCAGACGTAGAAAAAATTGCCCGGCGCGTCGGGAATTTCGATCCCGAAATACGGTGCAGGTCGCGAGATATCCCAATCACGAAGCGCGTCCGCGAGAAAGGTCCCCTTCAGCCAGTTCGCCGTCTCGGGCGGCATTCGGCCAGGCGCCTGGGTCCACTCGTCGAGGAACTCGTGGAAGGGTTCGAGCTTCACGAATAGATGGCGATGACTCCGCTCTTCCGGCGGCGCACCACTGATCGCGCTCTTCGGGCCGATCAGATCCGTGGGTTCGTAGGTCGCACCGCAATTCGCGCAGCTGTCGCCGTACTGATCCGGCGACTTGCATTTAGGACAGCCGCCTATGATGAATCGATCCGCGAGAAAGATCCCGGCTTCCGGATCAAAGAACTGCGTCACATCGCGTTCCGCAACGCAGTCCTGCTCCCGGAGCGCCGACCAGAACTCGCCCACCAAAGCTTCATTCGCGGGCGTATGAGTGCTGCTGAAATTGTCGTGGACCACCCCAAAAGCGTTGAGGTCGGCGATATGCGCCGCCTTCATCTCGTCCAGGAGCGCTTCGGGCTCGCGCCCCTCGCGCTGGGCACGCAGCATCGTTGCCGTGCCATGGGTGTCGTCGCCGCAGAAATAGCGGACCTCGTGGCCCCGCATTCGCTGAAACCGCAACCAGAAATCCGTCTGCAGCGCTTCGACCATGTAGCCGAGGTGAATACCGGCATTCACATAAGGGAGCGCACTCGTCACCAGGATCTGACGTCGATCCAATCTTCCATCCTCCGCGATGGCGCAAGGCCATCGCTCACTCAAATTTCGCATGCGGGGGGCGCCGATCCGGCTCGGACCCGACGAGCGCCGGAGAATAGGCGATCGTGGCGATTCGCCTGCCCCCTCGTCGACACAAGAGCAATCGAGGCGATTACGACCCATCCAAATCTTGGCAGCAGCGAACCCCGAGTCGAGTCAATCCCGGCGCTTTCCGGCCTCAGATATCGAAATCCCACTAGATTCCCGCCCGCGGGCGGATAGAATGGTGCCCTTACGAATTCGCCTTAGGGGAGCGACCGAATCGGTCGCGAGTGCGGTGACGTAAATGCGGCCACAGGCCTCAGTCATCTCCCGGGGTCGCCATTAGCCTTGATTGGAAGGGATAAACCCATGGAACTCTTTACGACCGGAGCCGGCCTCGAAGTCCTGATGCGCTGGTTGCACGTCTTCGCCGGTGTCATTTGGATCGGCGTCCTCTACTACTTCAACTTCATTCAGACTCCGTTCTTCGGCACTGAAGTCGGTGGCCCCGCAAAGGGCCCGATGACTCGTGGCCTCGTCCCGAACGCCCTGTGGTGGTTCCGATGGGGAGCAATGTTCACGTTCCTCTCCGGTTGGGCCATCGTCGGATACCGCGCCATGAGCCTCGGCATTCCGCTGACGGACGGCTACATGACTAAGATCATGACGGGCGGCCTAATGGGCACGTTCATGTTTGCCAACGTCTGGTTCGTGATCTGGCCCGCACAGCAGGTTGTGATCGCCAACGCCGAGCAGGTTGCGGCCGGTGGTGACCCGATCCCGGAAGCGGCAGCTCGCGGCGGCAAGGCCGGTATGGCCTCCCGCACGAACACGCTCTTCTCGATCCCCATGCTCTTCTTCATGATCTCGGCAGCTAACCTGCCGGGCTTCTTGTCGGGCACCAACGACATGATGTACTGGCTCGTCGCCGGTGGCGTGATCGTTGCCGTCGAGATCAACGGTCTCATCGGTCCCGGCGCTGCCACGCAGAAGCCGCTTACGTCCGTCTCCGGCACGATCCACGGTGGCCTCGCCCTGTGGCTGGTGCTCTACCTGATCGGCGCGCTGCTTAACAGCTAGCGCCTCCTCAGGCTTAGACGTTACGTTCAGAACGCGAAACGGCCCGCTCAGCTTCAAGCTGGGCGGGCCGTTTTCGTTTGCGTTGTCGCAGCAGCCGCGCTCGTCGTGAGAGACTCTCGTCGGCCTTATTAGGCGGCTTGCCTTTCGCTCCGAGGCGCTCGACTAGAAGCTGTTGAGATACGCTTCAAGTTCCGGCAGCCGGTCTTCAAGATGAGGCAGCGGCACCATCAAGCGACTCGGCCGCTTCGGCGTATAGCCTTCCGGATATTCGCTGCGCATAATGCGTGCCGTAAGCAGTTCGAGCGATGAGCCGGAAACCGCCGGCCCGAGTGCGCCGTCCTGGGTCGGGTCCACCGAGTGACACGCAATGCAATTCGCGTTGTAGGCCCCGCGACCGGCTTCGACAATCTCCTCGGGCGTGCGGGTATCGATGGCTGGCTCGGCCGGCAGTTCAGGCACCACAGCCGGAACGGGATTCGTCACAGAGGACTTGGGCGACTTTGGCGGTGCCGTTTGCCCCGAATCATCCGAGCAACCGACCACGGAGGCCAATCCGAGGCAGCCAATTGTAATCACCGTCCATCCTGCGGAATGCCCTCGTCGCATCCGAGCCATTCCTTGCTGCTTTTCCAAGCTCTTCTCCTCGCCCTAGGGGTTCAAACGGCGTGGAGTCTATCCGCGCTCCTATGTGGCGCCAATCTCCGAGGCATGATTCTGCGCCATCCGAAACCAAGATCCGTTTCCCAACGTAGAATTCCTGGAACGGACCGCCGCCCGCTCGCCGGTTTAATGGAGAAATCGTCCTCATGTCCTGCACCTCTCATTGCCCTCTACGAAGCACAGTCCTGGCTATCGCTTTCGGCGTCCTCTTTTCCGCCGGCCTCGCACTCGCCCCCACGAGTTTCGCCGAGGACACGCCGACAAAATCCGAGACACCCGCGAAACCCGTGAAGCCCGTAAAAAAGGCCCCCTTCGATCGAGCGCTTTACGCAAGTCTTCTCGAGGCGCACACCAAATCTGTGGCAGACGTCGTCGGGACCCGCGTCGACTACCGAGCGCTTGGCCGCTCCGAGGACTGGAAACGCCTGGTCGCGCAAATTCGCAGCGCGCGTCCCAGTACGCTCGACCGAGACGGCAAGCTCGCCTTCTGGATTAACGCCTACAACATCCTCACGATCGATCTCGTTCTCCAGCACTATCCACTAGACAGCATCCGAGACATCGGCTCGTTTTTTTCCCCGGTCTGGAATGTCGAAGTCGCGACGATCGAGGGGCGCACGCTCTCATTAGGCGAAATCGAGCACGAAATCCTGCGAAAGATGGGGGAACCTCGGATCCATGCAGCGATCGTTTGCGCTTCAACATCTTGTCCACCGCTCGCCCGAACGCCGTTCACGCCCGCACGATTGGGAGCCGACCTCGACGCTGCTATGCGGCAATGGCTCGCGAGTTCCGAAAAGGGAGTCTCAATCGACCGCACACGGAATCAGGTGAGCGTCTCCGCCATCTTCGATTGGTTCGAGGAAGACTTCGAGACCGGCGGAGGCGTCCTCGCGACGATCGCCCGCTACGCCCCCACTGCGGATGCCGCGTGGCTGCAAAACGAAGGCAGGCAAGCGCGAATCCAATTCTTCGACTACGACTGGACGCTTAACGATTTCACTCGTTAGGAAAGCCTCCTCAGCGACGAGCGGCTTTTCCGTCGCTTCGGGAAAGTCTGCCGGGAGGGAGCGATCGG
>JASDVF010000020.1:11585-24957 GCA_041440805.1 Myxococcota bacterium
CGAGCGCGAGCGATTCTCGGCTAGCCAGCGGCCGCGACGAGCAGCGCGACCGTCTCGTCGTCAACGCCCGCTTCTTTGAGCACGCCGGCTGTATCCGCAGCCAATAGGGGCGCCGGGCTATCCCCGACCATTGCATGGCCAGACATTCGGAAAGGCGGGGCAACCGTCTTGAACTCACCGAGTTCGGGGTGCTTCACGGTAACAAACATGCCGGTGTCGTTCGCGTTCTCATCCCGGACCGCCTCTGCGAGGGTTCTCGCTGGCGCCCAGATGATGCGGTCCCGGTTCAGGATCTCTGTCCATTCATCGAGGGTTCGTTCCTTGATGATGCCGTCGATGATCGCGACGAGTTCCTGCGTATTCGCGAAGCGAGTGAATCCTGAATTGAATCGCTCGTCTTCAACCAATTCGCTGTGGCCAATCGCTTTCGCAAAAAGTGGCCAGTAGCGATCCGATTCGATCATCACCAAGAAGAGCCAGCGTCCATCCTTGGTCTCGTATTGATTCCAAAGCGGGTTGCGAGGGCCGGATCGGTCGTGCCGGCCTAACGACTCGCCCGTCACAAGCGCGTGCGAGATGTCGTTGCCGTTGATGTAGTACCCGATCTGCTGAAGCGCAACGTCGACAATTTGGCCGTCTTCGCCCTGATCCCGAAGACGAAGCGCGCCTTGCAACCCGTTCACCATCGCCAGTGCAGCGGAGTGATCACCTATGCCCGGTCGCATCCAAGCCGGGGGCGTGCCTACGTCATGCATCTGATCCATCAGCCCCGACAACGACCAGAAAGCCGTGTAGTCGAATGCCGGATCATTCGCGCGGTCACCATCTGGGCCATAGCCCGAAAGACGAGCGACGATCAGCTTGGGATCCTTTGCGCGCAGCTCGTCGGGATTGAGTCCGTACTTATCCAGCCGAGCGGGCAAAACGTTCGTGATAAAGATATCCGCACTCGCAATCACCTGACGAAGCGCTTCCTGCGCCTGCGGGAGTGCTAGGTCGAGCGCGAGAGACCGCTTACCCCGATTGTCCATTTGGTAAGGCGGCCCGGAAGCGAAGTCATGGTCGAGCCCGGCCATCTTCGGCGTCGAGTGTCGGTAGATCTCGCCCCAAGGCACTTCCACCTTGATCACTTCCGCCCCCATATCCGCAAGCAATGCGCCGGCAGCGGGCACCGCGACGAAGCTCGCTAGTTCAACGACCTTGATTCCTGCGAGGGGGGCCTTCATGACGACTCCTTGATTCCAAATTGGGCGGGGGTCAACGATTCGAGCCTAGCAGGTCGCCCTGCCCGGCTCGCTCGCACTCATAAGCTCGCGAGTCACGAGAACGTGATCACCGACCGCGCAACCTCGCCCGTTCGTAGCGCCGCGAAGCCATCATTGATCTCATCAAGGGTCAGCGTGCGCGAAACCAATTCATCAAGCTTAAGCCGCCCCTGCAGGTAGAGGTTCACATACATCGGCATGTCGATTCGGAATCGATTCGACCCCATCACCGACCCCTGAATCTTCCGTTCCGCCAAAAGCGCGACGCCCTGCAGCTCGATTGAGACCCCGATCGGAATCATTCCGATCACCGTAGCCGTACCGCCCGCGGCAAGCATGTTGAAGCATTGCTCGGCCGTCTGTTTAAGGCCCACCGCTTCGATCGAGTGATCCACGCCGCCGCCGGTCATCTCGAGGATCTCGCCGACCACGTCCACCTCACTCGCATCGACCGTGTCGGTTGCGCCAAAAACCTGTGCAAGTTCTAGTTTATCCTTGCGCATATCGACCGCGATCACACGCTCAGCGCCTGCTATGCGGGCACCCTGAATCGCATTCAAGCCGATCCCTCCGCAGCCAACAATCGCCACCGTATCTCCGGGGCCAACCTTCGCCGTATTCTGCACGGCCCCAACACCCGTCGTCACAGCGCATCCAAGTAACGCCGCGCGATCCAGAGGCACTTCAGGCGAAACCTTCACGACCGCCTTCTCATGAACCAACATTTGCTCCGCATAACAAGACAGCTCCGTCAGCTGATGCACGATTTCGCCGTTTCGCGTTAGCCGCGGCCCGTCTTCGGGCGTACGAATGAGTCCTTCGTGTGCACAGAGATGCGGCTTCCCGCGAAAGCAGTTGCGGCAGTTGCCACAGGACATGGAGACGCAGGTGATTACGTGGTCGCCGGGCCTCACATAGGTCACGTCGGATCCCACCGCCTCGACAACACCCGCGCCTTCGTGGCCTAAGACCGTCGGACAAGGACAGGGATATTTCCCTTCTTGAAAGTGCATGTCGCTATGGCAGACACCCGCGGCGGCTGTCTTGATGAGGACTTCGTTGGCACGGGGCTTATCGACGGTGATATCGAGGATTTCGAGGGGCTGATTTACGGCGGTCAGTGTGGCGGCGCGCATGAGTGGTCTCCTTGGTGGACGGTCCAGTCTATAAAAAACTAGCGCTCCGCACCCCGCCGAATCCGTTACGCTCATTTAATCAACGAGGCGCTCATTCCTGGCGCACGAATCACATTTCTGGAGATCCGACCATGGCCAGTGCCGAACTCAAGACCGTCATCGACATGCTGCGCGCCGCGCCCATGATGGCTGGCGATGACCCCCTCGAGCTACGCGCCGGCATGGCCGCTGCGACTGCGCTCGCCCCGCCGCCTACGAACGCCACGGTCACACTCGTCGATGCAGGCGGTGCGCCTGCCGAGTGGACCGATGCCGACGGCGTGAGTGGCGATGCCGCGATCGTTTATCTGCATGGCGGCGGCTACATCATGGGCAACCTCGATTCCCATCGTCGCCTTGTCGCCAACCTCTCGGAAGCCTCCGGGATTCGCGCACTCTCCGTTGACTATGGATTGGCGCCGGAGAACATTTTCCCGAAAGCAGTCGAGGATGCGGTCAACGCGGTTCAATACGTTCATGCACAAGGAATCGCCCCCGAGCGCGTGATCATCGCCGGCGACTCCGCAGGCGGGGGGCTCACCGCAGCAACGCTCCTAGCGCTGCGCGACCGCGGAATGGGTCAGGCGGCAGCCGGTGTACTCATCTCGCCCTGGCTCGACCTAACACAGTCCGGCGCAACCATGGACAGCCTCGCTGACGCGGACCCAATGGTTTCGCGGAAACTGCTCGACCTTTGCACCGACGCATACCTCGCCGGGCAGGATCCGCAGACACCACTTGCATCGCCGCTCTTCGCCGATCTCGTTGGACTTCCGCCGCTTCTCATTCACGTCGGAACGGCGGAAACCTTGCTCGACGATGCACGACGATTCAACGAGGCGGCTCGAAAGGCGGGCGTAACGACGACCCTCGAAGAGTGGGACGACATGATCCACGTCTGGCACACCTTCGCAGGCATGCTTCCGGAGGCACAAACGGCCATCGACCGAGTTGGCGCCTTCATCAAAGAGCAACTGTCTTAAGTTCAACGACTGATCCCATCACATAAGGGCCGATCATTGCCCCTAACGCCATCATGCATGAGGTTGCCCGCACTATGTCCGTCGAGACTAAGATCACGTTCTGCAGAATTTGTGAAGCCACCTGCGGCCTTGAAGTCGACGTCGATACCGACGCCAATCGCGTCGTGGATATTCGCCCCGACAAAGAGCATGTCGTCAGCAAGGGCTACGCCTGCGTGAAAGGCACGCGCTGGGCGGCGACTCAGCACAGTCCTGACCGCGTGCTTCATCCGATGAAGCGTATTGGAAAAGAATGGCATGAGATCTCTTGGGATCAGGCCATCAAAGAGATCGCGGCCAAGATCGCAACCCAGATCGAAAAGCACGGCCCGAGCACCCTCGCCCACTTCGTAGGTAGCGCCGGCGGAGCGATTCTCATGTCGCCGATGTTTCGAGTCGCACTCTACGAGGCGCTGGGAACGCGGCGCATGTACGGGACGGGGACCTGCGACACGATGAACAAGTTTCGAGTGAACGGCGAGATGTACGGCGCGCCCATGCGGCTCATGTATCCCGACGTCGACCGAACTTCATTCATGATGGTCATTGGCGGGAACCCCGCGGTCTCGGGCAACACGCTCTACCACCTTCCAAGGTCCCAGGAACGATTCGCAGACGTCAAGAAACGCGGCGGCCGAGTCGTGTTCTTGAATCCGCGTAAAATCGAAACAGCGAGCTCGGGCGAACACATATTCATTCGGCCGGACACGGACGTATTCTTCCTTGCAGCCTTTGCGAACGAGCTGATTCGCGGCGGCCATGTCGATCGGAACCGCATCGATCGGCACATGGTCGGATTCGACGTCTTGGCGCAGAAAGTCGCAGCCTGGACGCCAGAGCGACAAGCTGAGGTCACGGGCGTTCCTGCCGCGCTTCTTCGAGACTTGGTATCGGCTCACGCGGCTGCGAGCGAGCGCTCTACGCCTAACGACACAGGTGCCGCCCTATACATGGCGACCGGTGTGAATCAGGGACGCTCCGGGTCGACCTGCTTCTGGCTCCTCGAATCGATCAATGCAATTAGCGGGAACCTTGACCGACGCGGCGGCACGCTGCTTGGCAGCGGCCTCATCGATATGGGCGAAGCCATGGGCGAGCTCGGGCTTACTTACGATCGCGAAGACGGACTCCCGACGGTCTCTGGAATTCAGCCTTCGGGCATGCTCGCGGACGACATTTTGAACGACGCGCCCGGTCGAGTCACCGCCATGATTGTCGAAGCGAGTAACCCCTTGCTCGCATGCAGTAACCCTAACGGCCGCTTAGACGAAGCCTTCGAGTCGCTCGAACTCCTCGTTTCCATCGATCTCTTTCGCAACGAAGTCGGGTCGATCGCACACTACGTGCTTCCGGCTGAAACCTGGATGGAACGCCCCGAGATGCCATACGCGCTCCAGAGCTTCGCGGGCGCCAGTGCAACGCCTTACATCATCTATGCCGACCCCGTGCTCGAAGCCCCTGCCGATGTCAGGCCCGAGTGGTGGATGTATGTCCGTCTCGCGGATGCGCTCGGAGTCACGCTCTTCGGGAAGAAGAGCCTCTCCACACTTGCCAAACTCTATGCGCGCGTCGCCTTCACGCGCCTCGGTCGCTTCCTACCCGGCCCTGAAAAGCTCCTCGACGGGATGCTCAAGAATGCGGGCATGCCGGGGACCAAGGCGATGAGTCGGGATCATCCCCACGGCTTGCTACTTCCGGAGAACGAGGGGAACAACTTCCTTGGCACGGATCGCGTCCTCACTAAGGACAAGAAAGTCAATCTTGCTCCCGCTCCCGTGGTCGCTGCATTTGACGAGACTGCAGAGAACTTTTACGCCGAAGAAATCGAGCAGCGCGAGCGCATCAAGCTGATTGGTATTCGCCAGATCAAACGCATGAACACGGCCTCCTCTAATAGCGAGGCACTCGTACGCGAAAAGACGAACTACGCCTACATCAATTCAGAAGATGCCGAGCGTATCGGGCTCACAAACGGACAGCTGGCCGACGTTCGGTCCGAGCACGGTGAGATCCGCATCCCCGTACGCATCACGGACGAAATGATGCCGCGCACGGTCGCGATCCCGCAGTGCTGGGGGCATTCAAAAGCGGACGGCCTCAGCCACGCCGCAAAACACCCCGGCGTGAATTCAAATCTCTTGGCCGGCGATGGCCTCCAGAACGTCGAACCCCTCTCTGGAATGTCCCACCTGTCCGGCATCCTGATCGATATCCGGCCAGCCGTATAAACCACGTCGCACGCGTCACCCACGTTCGCCCACGACGGGAGTTTCTCTTATGGCGTTAGGCCCTGTTCAACGAACCCTCCAGGCCACACGGCTTTTTTGCTCTGCGAGTGCCTTAGCAATCGCCCTGTGCTGGGCCGGCGCCTCGAACGCCACTGAAATTAATTCGACCTGCGCCGACTTCACGCCAGAACGGCGCGCGCTCTTCGGTGACTTACACGTTCACACTTCGCTCTCCTCGGACGCGTTCGTGTTTGCGACTCGTACGCGACCCGATGACGCATATCGCTTCGCAAGCGGTGCGGGCGCCGCACGAATGGATGTAATCACGAAGAGCGGAGTCACTAGAGCAGAAGCCGAAATCCCGCGGCCCCTCGACTTCGCCGCAGTTACGGACCATGCGGAGATGATCGGCGCGCCGGTCGTCTGCACCACGCCTGGCAACCCCGGCTACGACAGCGAAATCTGCGCGCGCTTCCGAGCCCCTTGGAAGGCCATGGGCACACTCGCGGAAGGCGTCGCAACGATCGTCAAGATGCTAGGAGACCTCGACAGCGATGCCGTTTGTGGGGAAGGCGGCGTCAACGGTTCACGCTGCACCCAAGGTATGGCAACCGCATGGGACGAAATTCAGGACTCGGCGGCACGCTTCGATGCCCCGTGCCGCTTCTCGACCTTTGTCGCTTACGAATATTCGGCGAATCCGGAGCTCTCGAAGACTCATCGCAACGTGATCTTCAAGAACGCCGAGGTCCCCGCCCTTCCGGTTTCCTCACGCACGACACCGGAAGCACTAGGGCTCTGGCGAAGCCTCGCGAAAGAATGCATTGATCCGGGAACCGGATGCGACGCGATCACAATTCCGCACAATCCCAACCTCAGCAATGGGCGAATTTTTTCCGTCGAGCCCTTTCTCGACGACGACCCGTCAACCGAAAACGAAGCGGATCTAGCGCGGCGCGAGCACGCACAATTGCGTCACGACCTCGAGCCCCTCGTCGAAATGTTTCAAATCAAGGGCGACTCCGAATGCCGCGGGGACCTAGCAGGCATCCTGGGCGACACCGACGAGTTCTGCGGATTCGAAAAATACCGCACCCCACTCACAAGCCCCCCCGAAGACTGTGGTGATGGCGTCGGCGGCGGAGCACTGATGGGCCGAGGTTGTTTCACGCGTCGTGACTTCGCGCGTTATGCGGTCGCGCGCGGCATGTTTGAGCAGGAACGACTCGGCGTGAACCCCTTCAAAGTCGGGTTCATAGGCTCGACGGATATCCACGAAGGCCTACCTGGCGACACGGACGACTGGATTCGCGACGGCGTACAGCGCCCCCAGAGATTGAATTCCTTCGGGAGAGATAATCCCGGCGGGCTGGCGGGTGTCTGGGCAGAAGAGAACACAAGGGATTCTGTGTTCGATGCGATGAAGCGACGAGAAACCTTCGCAACCAGTGGTCCGCGCATTAGGCTTCGACTCTTCGGCGGCTGGGACTTGCCCAAGGACCTCTGCACCCGCCCCGACATGGCGAAGCGGGCTTACGCTAGCGGCGTGCCCATGGGCGGAGATTTGCCGGCCATAACAAGAGCCGGCAAGAATGGCTCACCCACCTTCTACGCTTCGGCCCTCGCGGACCCGGGGGTCGAGCATCATCCAGGCGGCCTCCTCCAAAGATTGCAGATCATCAAGGTCACGTCGGATGCACAAGGCAATGCAATCCAACGCGTGGTTGACATTGCCGGCGGCGACAACGACGCCCGCGTCGAAGCGACGACTTGCGAACCTGTGGGCGCCGGGGCCGCTTCATTGTGCTCTGGATGGACAGACCCCAATTTCGACCCGAACACACCGGCCGCTTACTACGCACGCGTCATCGAAAACCCCAGCTGCCGCGCCGCGGCCCGCGCTTGCGGACGCCTAGAAGCGAATGACCGACCAGAGGCCTGCGACGACCCCAAACTCACACGGATCGCGCAAGAACGGGCGTGGTCTTCGCCGATCTGGTTCACGCCGTAGCGCGATAGTCCTCAGAAAAATCAGCTGCCCACTTGTCGCCTCGATGTGTATCGTTGCTGTTCTGCGCGGGTCATCCCGCATCCAACGGAGGCAAGTAGATGCAAGGTCAGGCGGTTGTCGTCGGAGTCGGCGAATCCGAGTACTACAAACGCGGGGGATCCCCGGAAACCGAATTTCAGTTGGCGATCAAAGCTATTACCCGCGCCGCTGAAGACGCCGGGCTCGAGCTTTCAGAGATCGACGGATTGATCTCATATATGGACAATCGCAACGACCCGCTGCGCATGTCAGCAGCGCTCGGCATGAAGGACCTGCGATGGTCGGCCACGCCTTGGGCCGGCGGCGGTAACAACTCCTCCGCAACGGTGCAGCTCGCAGATGCTGCGGTCTCCGCTGGACACGCCAACTATGTCGTCGGATTCCGTGCGCTTGCGCAGGGCCAGTTCTATCGACTGGGTTCTTCCTTCGGCGGCATGCAGGCGGCGGAGGGCGAATACGGGTGGCGCCACACTTACGGCCTCATCTCGCCAGCGCAGGAATGCGCGCTTCAGACGAAGCGATTCATGCACGACCATGGCGTGTCACAGGAAGCACTTTGTGACATCTCGCTTGCATGTTATGCCAATGCGCAGCGCAACCCGCGCGCCGTGCGCTACGGCAGTCCGCTCACCCGTGAGGACTACCACTCGTCGCGCATGATCGTGGATCCCTTTCACCTCTTCGATTGCTGCCCCGAAAATGATGGCGCCGCAGCAATCATCGTCACGACGCCCGAGCGAGCGAAAGATCTCAAGGGCAAGCCCGTGCCGATCGTCGCGACGTCCCAGGGCCTCGGACCTAATATCGGGATTTCGTCGTTCCAAGAAAAATGGTTCCCGGGCATGTTCTACGGGAACGTCGGCGAAACCTTGTGGCAGCGTGCGGGGATCAAGCCGAGCGATGTCGACGTGCTCCAGCTCTATGAAAACTTCACGGGGCCTGTCGTGATGGCCTTGTGTGAGCTCGGCTACTGCGAGCCCGAGGAAGTCGAGGAGTTCGTTTCGAACGGAGCCCTCGAAGGGCCGGATGCCAAGCTTCCCTTCAACACGAGCGGCGGCAATATCGGCGAGGCCTATATCCATGGCTTCGAAATGATAAACGAAGCGGTGCGACAGATTCGCGGCGACTCGACCTGCCAGGCAAGCGACGTAGAGCTGTCCCTTGCGGTCGGCGGACCCGGCTACTCCCCAGGCAGCGCCGTCCTCTTCGGACAGCCCTGATCCTTTCTATTCATGCAACCCATCCGGGCGAGCGCCTCGCGCGACTACAGCCCGGCCCCCATAGGAGACGACATGTCCCGATACCTCGGTGATGACTTCCTTCTTCCGGTCATCGATCAACATAACAAGGAGTGGTTTACCTCCGGCGAAATTCGCGTCCAGTTTTGCAAGACCTGTGACGCCGCCCAGTTCCCGCCCGAGGACGTCTGCATTCAATGCCGAAGCTACGACCAGGAGTTCCGAACGGTCTCGGGCGAAGGCACCGTCGAAAGTGCAGTCGAGGTCAACTTCCCAGTCCATCCGCTGCTCGCAGACAAGGTCCCGTACAACGTGGCCGTGATCTCACTCGACGGCGCGCCGGGTTGTAATGCGATCGGCAACGTCGTGAACAAGGGCCCAGCAGAGGTCGAGATCGGCCAGCGGGTTCGCGCGATTTTCGAAGAGGCCACGGACCCGACGACCGGGGACAAGCTTCTGATCCCGAACTGGGAAGCGATCTAGGCAGACACTCCCAAGGCCGCCGTTTCCTAGCGACTCACTGAGCGACGCCCGAAGCCTTCTCCGTCAATTTCCGACCAAGACCAACACCAAGACCATTATTCAGGAGCATCTCCCATGCAGAATTTCCGAGACAAGATCGCCGTCATCACCGGCGGCGCCAGCGGAATCGGCCTCGGCATCGCGCGAGCGATCGCGGGAGAAGGCGGTCATATCGTCGTCGCGGATATCGACGAAACCGCAGCGAAGGCCGCAGCCGATGACCTCATCAGTCGCGGCGTACGAAGTCTTTACGTGAGGTGCGATGTTCGAGAGGATGCTTCCGTCGACGCGGTTTTCGAGGCCGCGAAAGCGGAGTTCGGCGGGGTCGACCTGCTCTTCAATAATGCCGGCGTCTATCTCGGCGGGGAAATGAAGGACTGCACCCTCGATGATTGGCGATTCGTACTCGACGTCAATCTCGACGGTGTCTTCCGGGTCGGCCAGCGAGCGGCCGCATTTCTACGTGCGCAGAATGAACGTGAAGCCGGACGCGGTGGTTATATCGTGAACACTGCATCGATCGGCGGATTCATGTCCCACGGCGGCGGACTCGCCTACGCGGTCAGCAAATACGGCGTCGTCGCGTACAGCGAAGCAATGCGAGTCGATCTCGAGCCTGACGGGATTGGAGTCTCCACACTCTGCCCCGGGCCGATTGATACGAACCTGCCCGCCTCCGACCGATTGCGGGATTCAGGGGAAACGACCGGCGGCATGTCTGAAGCCCTCTCGCCCTTCATTCGCGGCGGCATGGCCCCGGATGATATCGGCCCGATCGTGCTCAGCGGCATCCGCCGCAACCTGCCCTACATCTTCACCCACGACGATATGCGCGAGCTCTTCAAGGCGCGATTCGACAGCGTTCTCGATTGCATCGACCGGATTGGGGAGCCCGCCTAGTAAGTGAGTAAACCAGGCCACGCGCCCCTTTCGAGTTCCGCCTTAGGAACCCTGCCGTCACAGGGCTACGCCCGCTACGTGCTCGCCATCATGGTGATCATGTACACCTGCAACTACCTGGACCGATACGTCCTCGCAGTCCTGGTCGGCGACATCAAGGAAGATCTCCAGCTAAGCGACGCAGCGATCGGCTTCATGCTAGGCCCGGCCTTTGCGATTTTCTATACGGGAATGGGCGTGCCTATCGCTCGCTGGGCCGATACCGGATCGCGGCGCAATATCATTGCCATAGGCATGACCGTTTGGAGCGGCTTCACAGCCCTCTCCGGGCTCGCAGCCTCAAGTGCTCAGTTAGTCGTGGCTCGCATCGGCGTAGGTGTCGGGGAAGCGGCGGGTGCCGCGCCTGCACATTCTTTGCTCTCGGACTATTTCGGTCCGCATCAGCGCGCGACCGCCCTCGCCTTCTTCCAAACAGGCGTCTACTTCGGAAGCATGCTTGGCCTCGTCCTCGGCGGCATGCTTTCAGAGTCGATCGGTTGGCGGATGACCTTCCTTGTCGTCGGCCTTCCGGGCCTTTTGATCGCCCTCGTAGTTCGCTTCACGGTTCGCGAGCCCGTGCGCGGCCAATTCGATCCCGTACCCACTGATGCCGAAGGCAATCCGCTCGCAGAGCCACCCACCGCAACCGTTCGCGAAGTCGCGACCTACTTGGCTCGCAAACCCACCTTCTGGCTCGTCGGGCTCGGCGCAGGCATCGCATCGTTCTCAGGCACAGGCTTCGGTATGTGGCTCCCGACCTTCTTCGAACGCGTCCATGACATGAGCCCGGCAGAAATAGGGCCTCGACTCGGACCCATCCAATATATCCCCGCCCTATTCGGCTCGATCCTTACGGGACGAATCGCGGACCGGCTCGGCAAGCGAAACGTGAAATGGTACGCGTGGATCGGCGCGATCACCGTCTTTCTCATGATCCCGTGGCAAGGCCTAATGCTGCTCTGGCCCGACGGCCGCGATGCCATGTGGTGGGCAGTTCCGGCAGCACTCTCGAGTGCCGGCTGGGCACCCGTCGCCTACGGCATCGCACAAAACCTGGCGCCGCCTCATATGCGCGCCGTCGCGTCGTCCTTCATCATCATATTCATCACGTTCCTAGGCACCGGCCTCGGCCCCTGGGCCGTCGGTTACATCAATGATCTCCTAGAGCCGCAATACGGAGCGGAAGCAATCAGATGGTCGCTTCTCGGCATCCTGCTCACTTGTTCGACGGGCGCCCTACTCTTCGGCCTCGCCGCGTTCACGATCGAGAAGGACATGCTTGATGATGCAGCGGAACTCTCATAGAGCAGCCACCGTCAGACGGAGCGAGACGTAGCGCGCACAATGGCGCTGTGCCGACAATGTCCCTTAGACTCGCCCCGATAGGGCCACTATTGGCCTGCCTATCTGCGCCGCGACCCCTGCGGAGACAAAGAGTACCCATGCCCTCCAACTCGACCCAATCCACTCTAGGAATACGCCGGCAACGAAGCGTACTGGGCGCGTGTCAGCTCCTCGTTCTGACTGCGCTCCTGCTCGCCAGCGCCACGGGCTGTGGGCGAGCCCTCAAGACTGTGTCACTTGAACACCTCGAATGGAAAGAGCCGGGCCAAATCATCAACACGCCCATAGAGCTCTGCCTCCCCCCAGCCCTTCGCGGTCGGCAGTGGAACGTCCGTGCACACCCTTACCGGGTTGATCTCGGACCGCGCACCACGATCAATTTCGAACAAATGGTGAAGCGCGTATTTAGCGACGTCGAAGTCACACTGAACAAGGCCTGCGGATCCCAAACCGGGCGCCCGTGGATCACGGCACGAATCGTGGCCGCCAACCGAGAGCTGTACGAAGAAACTGAAGATGGGGTGCAGTACACCTCTATTCGCCTAGATACCGAGATCCGAGTCCAGGGCGGAGCAAGAGTTTGGCGTAGCGACCAGACGGCCGTGACGTCAAGTTCTCCGGTTTTCAATTGGTGGACACGCCCTGACATCGCCGCTGAGGATTTCGGTGCGGCAATCGAACAGGCCCTGCAGCAAACCTACGAGATGCTCCTCGACCATGAGGCCGTTCGAAAAGCGCTCGCGCCTGCGACTTTCTAGCGCGGGGGCCGCTGCCCGCAGCATGTCCGCCTAACGCAGCACACCACCGCCATCGACCATCAGGCTCTGACCGTTCACCCGGCTCGCTAAATCTGAGCAAAGCCAAACCGCGGCCTCGCCAACTTCTTCGGGCTTTCCGATCACGCCACCAGGAACGGTCTTCTCGAGCATCTCACGATAGCCAGGACCGTTACGGTCAATCGACTCTTGGATCATGGCCGTATCCGTAATCCCGGGCAGTACGGAGTTGCATCGAATTCGTTTTCTCGCGTATTCCTGCGCAACGTTCTTCATGATCCCTAAGACGCCGTGCTTCGCTGCCGTGTAGTGAGGTTGGCCCGGCGCAGGAACGACTCCCGCCCCCGAAGACGTATTGCAAATCGCGCCCCGGCCCTCGCCTAAGATCTCCTGGGTCACCATCTGGACGAGTTCGTGCTTCATACAGAGAAAGACGCCTGTCAGGTTGACGGCGATCATGCGATTCCATTCTTCCAAGGGCATCTCATGGAACTTGAAGCTGGGGCTCGTGACACCCGCATTATTCAAAGCTGCGTCGAGACGACCGAAACGCGCGATGGTCTTCGCAAGCATCTCTTCGACCTGAGCCTCGTCGGAGACATCAACGCCTAACGAGATCGCCGTTCCGCCGAGGGATTCAATCTGCGCAGCGGTCGCCTTGGCGCCCTCTTCGTTCCAGTCCACAACCGCAACCGAGGCGCCTTCGCGCGCGAATATCAAAGCCGTCGACCGACCGATTCCGCTGGCCGCTCCCGTGACGAGGGCGACTCGCCCCTCATGCATTCCCATCCTGCTCTCCTCCTCGTATGCGGC
>JASDVF010000020.1:25057-37012 GCA_041440805.1 Myxococcota bacterium
CGAGGGCGACTCGCCCCTCATGCATTCCCATCCTGCTCTCCTCCTCGTATGCGGCGGCGAGCCAAATTCATGGCCCGGAACCCTGTACGTAAACAGGTAGCAGCCCAAACAGCGTCGGGGAGGCATCCATTCAGAGCCCCTAATGTCGGCGAGGTCGAGAAAGTTCAATGTGGGGGAGGCGCCGCTTTTCCGGCGCGCACGAAGAATGAGGTGAATTATTCCAGGTCGTCCACAGTCGTCACTCGACCTCAGGCTAATCGGCCCCCCGCGCGCGCGTCTCGCGCTAAGACCTACTGCGGCGACAGTTGCAAGCGGTGTGCGTCCCCCCGGACGGAAGTTGTCGGCCCTCGCTATGCTCGGCAGCCGCGGACGTCGTCGTCTATGCGCAGACATCGTGATGTATGCATCGTCATTTGTCTAAAGGAGCTCGCCCCATGAAGGTCGCTGAAACACTTTCCGGTCCCATGCGCCCCCTCCATACCGACGCCCATCGATCGAGGATAGTCGCGCTCGGGACTTTCATTTGCTTCGTTGCGTTCGCGACGACGGCCAGCCTCGCAGGCGCGAACGACCAGAGCGACTCGCAGACCTACGACCTCGTCGTCCACGGCGGGCGCGTGCTGGATCCTGCCTCCGGATTCGATGGAATCCGCGACGTCGGAATTCGCGAAGGAACGATCGTTGCCCTGAGTGAGACTCCCCTGCGAGGGAACAAGATCATCGACGCGACGGGCCTCGTGGTCGCGCCGGGCTTCATCGACCTCCACACCCATTCGACTACGCCTCTCGGTCAGCAATACCAGCTCCTCGACGGCGTCACGACGGCGCTCGAACTCGAAGCCGGCGCCTACCCCGTAGAAGCCTACGGGAGCGAGATCAAAGACTCAGCGAGAATCCACTATGGCTCTTCGGTCGGCTGGGGCTCGGCCCGACTAGAAGCGCTTTTGGGTATCCGACGAACTCATCTGCTTGCTTCGAAGCCACGCCCGGTCGGAATGCGCGGAATCTGGACCGCGATCAAGCTGCTCTTCGGCGGAACGCCTAACGAAATTTTCACGCGGAACGCGACCAAGGGCGAGAGAGAGCGCATGCGCCAAATGCTTGAAGAGGGCCTTGATCGAGGGGCTTTGGGAATCGGTGTTCCCCTCGACTATTTCAGCGAGGGGGTCGACGACGCTGAGCTTCGTATGATCTTTGAAGTCGCCGGAGCGCGAGAGACCATCCTCTTCATCCACGTACGTCGGGGTGTAAACGGCGACCCGGCGGGCTTGCGCGAAGCCCTTCGCCTCGCTGCCGACACCGGGGCTGCTGTTCACATCTGCCACATTCAACACAACGCTATGCGCAATACGGAACTCTTCTTACGTGAAATCCGTGAGGCGCGGGCGGCGGGCGTTGATGTCACCACCGAACTCCTCCCCTATAACGCCGGCTCCGCCCTAATTTCCTCCGCCGTCTTCGGACGCGACTGGCGCGCGATCTTTGACATCGACTACTCCGACGTCGAATGGGCTGCGACGGGGATGCGCTTCGATGAAGCGACCTGGAACGACTACCGAGAGAATTACCCCGAAGGCCAAGTGGTGCACCACTACGTGGAGGAAGAATGGACGCGGCTCGCTTTGCTCGAACCCGGCGTGATCGTCGTCAGCGACCTTCTCCCCATGGTCGATGAGACCAGCATGGTGGCGCCGCATAACGGCGCATTCTCAAAAATTCTTGGTCGCTATGTGCGTGAAGCTGGCATCATCGACCTCATGACGGCGCTGTCCAAGATGACTTCGCTCCCCGCCGAACGGATGGGGAAGTTCTTCCCTGCCTTTGAACGAAAAGGCCGTGTCGGCATCGGAGCAGATGCCGACCTTACGATTTTCGATCCGAGCGAAATTCTCGACCGCGCCACCTACGGCAATCCCTTTCAACCCGCAGCAGGCATTTTTCATGTGATCGTGGGCGGTGAAGTCGCCGTCGAGGAAGGCAACCTCGTCGATGGAGCCTACGGCGGAGAACACATCTTCGGCGAGCGCGCGAAGGACTGATACCCGGCGCCGATTTAGCGAGGGCCGACTACACTGAGCGGATGCCAAAAACACCTTATTCACCCATGGGATCGTTTCGGAGAATCGCCCCCTCTCAGCTTTTCCTCTTGGCGCTCGTCGCTTTACTGGGGTCGGCGCAACCGAGTTTTCCCCGAGTTCTTTCTCTTGAGATTGAACACCGCACGCCAATTGTGCTCACGGCTTCTGGTGAGCTAACGGCTTCTGATGACACGAGCGGCTACACGGACGCGGACACCATCGCCTACGAGCTGATCGAGGGGCGCGTCCATTTCGGTTTCGACCCCACGTCGCCGGCCAACGCACTGATCACCGACATTCACCTAGCCCCTCTGAATCAAGAGGGACTCATTGAGGCGATTTCTGATTTCACCGCGCTGCAACCGATCCGACCCGAAGATCGCCGCGGCACGGCGCTCATCGAGGCGCCGAATCGAGGTCGACGCCTCGCCCTAAGAAACTTCAATCGACTGCAGAAGGGCTTCCTGAGCGATTCCACGCTCGACCCGAAGGACCCGACCAACTGGGGAGACTCATTCCTCATGAAACGTGGCCTAACAGTTCTATCGGTCGGCTGGCAAGCCGATGCCCCCATGTTCCCAGGCGCGCAGCGACTCGAAGTCCCCCGTGCCCGAAACCCTAATAAGACGGACGGCGCTGTCCGCGGCGTCGCTCGGTCCGACTGGGTTGTCGACACGCCTAGCAAGCAACTCCCCCTCGCCGTGCACCAACACACGGCGCATCTCGCGATCTCATCTGAATCCCCCGTCCATCGCCTCACCCGGCGCCGGGGTCGCGAGGCAGAGCGTGAAATTGTAGACCCGTCGAGTTGGCATTTCGTTACGTCTCGAGACGCGATCGAAGCGACCTCGGGGGACTTCGAGGCAGGCTGGATCTACGAACTGATCTATCTGTCAGAGGCGCCACCCATTATGGGCCTCGGATTCGCCGCTTTCCGAGACTTCGCCGCCTTCGCCGAAACCAACCCCGATTGCCCCTTTCTCGTGGAAAAATCGATCGCAACAGGCGTAAGTCAATCGGGCCGATTCCTACGAGACTTCCTCTATCAAGGTTTCAATACCGACGAAGCCGGGCGCGTCGTATTCGATGGAATGATGATTCTCATCGGCGGTGCGGGAAGGGGCGGCCTCAACCACCGGTTCTCTCACCCAGGACGAGTCAGTAATCCCTACGCCAACTTCTTCTACCCCGGAGACGACTTCCCCTTCACGGGTGTCGACCTACCACATCCCAGCAAAACCCACGACGACACACCTAACACAGACGACCGAGGCGACATGCCGCGTGCCGGCCTCTTCGACCGAGCGAGAGCAAACAGCTCACTTCCGAAAATTTTCCAGATCAATACGGGATACGAGTATTGGGGACGTGGTGCGAGCCTCATTCACATGACACCCGACGGCACTGGAGATGTCGCCCCGCATTCAAGCGAGCGTCTCTTCCACATCGCCTCTGCTCCTCACTATTCGCCCCCCTTCCCTCCGGCGCCCCAAAGCGAAGTGCTGCCGGGACTCTTCCTAGGAAGCTCTGTAGATACTTCTTTCATAACGCGCGCACTCCTCGAGCGACTTCTGGACTGGGTGGAGCGCGATATTGATCCACCGCCTAGCAGCATTCCTACCCTTCAGGCGAAGACCCTCGTCGTCCCGGCTTCACTAAAATATCCAGTTGCAGGGCTCAAGCCCCCGCGCTCCCCGCACGTTGCCTATCGAATGCACTACGGTCCAGGTTGGCCTAGAGGCATCGTGTCGCAGCCTCCGTCCGTCGGTACGCCCTACGCGATCCGCGTTCCGGCGATTGATGCCTTGGGCAGCGAGCGGAGCGGTATCAGGCCGCTCGAGCTCCAAGTGCCAATCGGGACCTATACACCCTGGGCGCTTCGATACGGAAAGCCAGGCGGTGATGATGAAATGACGGGATATATCGGGAGCTTCCTTCCACTCGCCAAGAATCAAGCCAGCAAGAAAACTGGCGACGATCGCCCGGACTTCAAGACGCTCTATCCTAACCTCGACACATACGAGACCCGGCTCACACAAGCCATCGATGAAATGACCCAAGCGGGCTGGCTGCTGCCCGAAGATCGCCGTCTCGCCTTTCAGGCTGGAGCGGCGCGATGGCAATGGGTTCAGTCACGACCGTCGCCCGAACACACACGATAAGAGCGGAAAAACTCCTTGCGACTGACTCTCCAGCTAGACCGAATAATTGTGCTCCTCTCGGCGACCGCCGTGATGGCGACACTCATCATGCTCCCGGCATTTCATGCAGAGGCACGTGAGGAAATCCCGCTCCCGCCGCCTCCCGCGCCGATCCCCACCGACGTCGAATGGGCACAGCACGGGCTCACACCGGCCGAGCAGCGCTTCAGTCCCTTAAAGCAAATCGACCGCAATTCCGTCGCGGACCTCGGTCTCGCCTGGTCCTACGACACTAAATCTCATAGGGGTCTCGAAGCGACCCCGCTCGTGGTTGATGGCGTGCTCTATGCGACATCCACCTGGAGTGTCGTCTTTGCCGTCGACGCGAAGACAGGGCGCGAGCTTTGGCGCCATGACCCCGAAGTGCCGCCGTGGAAAGCGCGCCACGCGTGCTGTGATGTCGTGAATCGTGGCGTCGCCTACCACGAGGGACAAATCTACGCCGCAACCCTCGATGGACGCCTTCAGGCGCTCGACGCAAAAACGGGGGCGCTCACCTGGAGCGTGCGTACAACAGAACTCGCCGAGGACTACACGATCACGGGAGCACCGCGAGTTGTGAAAAATCGCGTTGTGATTGGCAACGGCGGTGCGGAGTACGGCGTCCGCGGATATTTCTCCGCCTATCACGTGGCGACCGGGGAACTCGATTGGCGTTTCTACACAGTACCGAGCAGCAAAGCCGGCCCTCACGAACATCCCGAACTCGACCGTGCTGCAGAAACCTGGTCTAAGGACTCTCTTTGGGAAACGGGGCTTGGTGGAACCGCATGGGACGCTATGGCTTATGACCCGGACCTCGACCTGCTCTATGTCGGAACCGGGAATGCAAGTGTCTACGACCGCGAGAAGCGAAGCCCCGGTGGCGGTGACAACCTTTATCTCTCGTCTATTCTTGCTATTCGGCCAGAAACTGGCGAGCTCGTCTGGCACTACCAAACCACCCCGGGCGACTATTGGGACTACACCGCGACGCAGCACATGATCCTCGCGGACATCGAGTGGCGCGGAAGCCCTCGTAAAGTTCTTATGCAGGCTCCCAAAAACGGGTTCTTTTACGTGCTTGACCGTGCGACCGGCGAGCTTCTCTCGGCTGAAAAATTCGCCCATGCTAGTTGGGCATCTCATGTGGACCTAAAGACCGGACGTCCCGTCGAGCGACCGGAAGCGCATTGGTCCAAGAAGCCGGCCTTCGTTTCGCCGCCGCCCCCCGGAGCCCATAGTTGGCATCCTATGAGTTTCCATCCAGGAACGGGGCTTGTGTACATCCCCGTCAATGAGTCGCTTTACGCCTATTATCCCGACGCGAATTTCCGCTATCGACGTGGCTCTTGGAATACAGGAGAAGACTACGGAAAGATGCACGAGGAAATGGAAGATTACGCGGCCTCGCGCTTTCTCCCCTGCGGCGGCACACGCTTGGTCGCATGGGATCCAAAGAAAGGCGCTAAGGAGTGGGAGGTTCTGCACGCCGGCGGCCTTCCCGGCGGCACGCTCGCAACCGCGGGGGAAATCGTATTCCAGGGTCATGGCGGAGGGCACTTCTCCGCATTCGATGCAGTCAATGGTCGTGTGAGGTGGACAGTAGACGTCGGCGTGGACGTCATGGCCGCACCGATCACGTACGCAATTGATGGCGAACAGTATGTCGCGGTACTCGCAGGTGCGGGCGGCAGCCATGGCGGACATAACACCGAGCTCGATCACGACAACGCCGGCCGCCTCCTGGCTTTCAAGCTCGGGGCCAAGACGCCTATGCCCGTTGCCAACCTTCGCCCACACAAAGAGGTCAGCGTGCCTCGTCTCAACGTCGCACCCGAGGTCATCGACCTCGGACGCAAAGCCTACGCCTCGAATTGTTTCACCTGCCACGGCTTGGGCACTCACTCGAGCGGCCTATTTCCTGACCTCAAGACTGCGACGGCCGAAGTTCACGGACAGTGGGATGCCATCGTTCGCGGTGGACTGCGCGCCGGAAAGGGAATGCCTAGTTTCGCCGATGCAATTTCGGCCGAAGAGGCAGAAGCCATTCGCGCGTACGTCCTCGACCGTGCATGGCACACTCCTGGCGTACTCGAGCGCGCCCTCGACATCGCCGTCGACAATCTTTGCGTGCCGGTTTCCTGGGCCACGGACTAGCCGGGGACCCTCTTTTCAAGATCCGCGTAAGCTCCGAATCTGAGCCCACAGCGCGCGTCCAAAATGCTATCAATAAGCAAAACTTTCCAGGAGACACCATGGCTTCCGACGCCTCACGCCGCCCCGCGATCGCGGGCATTTCGCAAATCGTTCAACGTGTAGAGGATCCTGCTGAGGCAGTAGAGCCCCTGGCGCTCATGGAACGCGCAATTCGCGAAGCCGCGGAAGATGCGGGCGCACCGCAGCTCGTCGAATCCCTCGATGCGATTTACGTGCCGCAAGGTCTCTGGCGCTATGGTGACCCCGGTCGAATGCTCGGGGAACGTCTCGGTTCTCCGAAAGCGCATACGATTGTTGGCGCGGTCTCGGGTCATATCGTTCAGATCCTCGTGAACCGCGCCTGTCGTGAAATTGCTGAAGGTCGCGCGGACGTGATCGCGATCGTCGGCGGCGAGAGCGAGAACAGCAAGCGAGCGATCGCGCGAGCCGGCGGCACCCTCCACTGGAATGACGAAATCGAAGGCGAGCCTAACGAGCGCGTTGGCGAGATGAAGTACAAGTGGACCCAGGATGAAGTGGACGCCGGCATGTTGAATGCCGTGGCTACGTTCGCGCTCTGCGAAACATCTCTACGCCACTCCCTTGGTGAGACTCCCGCGGCCCATAGAGATCGCATTTCCGACCTTGCAAGTCGCATGAGCGACGTCGCCGCGGCGAACCCGTACGCCTGGATCCAGCGCTCCGTTCCGGCAAACGAGATTCGCAATCCCGGTCCGGGCAATCGCATGGTCAACTACCCGTACACCAAGCTCATGACGTCGAATATCTCCGTCGACCAAGGCGCCGCATTGATCATCTGCTCCACTGAAGTCGCCGATCGTGTCGGCGTGCCTAAGGCGAAGCGGGTCTACCTGCGTGCTTCAACCGAAATGAGTCACACGACTTTGCTCACCTCTCGCCAGGACTTGCATCGTCACGCGGGCCAAGAGATCGCCGCACAACGCGTGCTCGAACTCTCGGGCAAGAACGCGAACGATATCGAGCACGTCGACCTCTATTCGTGCTTCCCCTTCGCGATTCAATCAGGGGCAGACGCGCTCGGGATTCAAACAGATCCGGTCCCGAGCCTAACTGGTGGCATGACCTTCTTCGGCGGCCCTTTCGGAAACTATGTAGTGCATAGCAAGGCCAGCATGATCGATCGTTTGCGAGCTGACCCGGGATCCACCGGCGCGATCGGTTCCGTCGGCGGGCTCTTCGCGCATTTCTCGTATGGCCTCTATTCCACGGAGCCCGTCGAAGACGTTAGTCCGCTGATCGAAGATGTCAGCGAGGAGTTCAAGGCGACGCCCCAGCGCGGTGTCATCGAGAACTTCGCAGGAAGTGCGACCGTCGAGTCGTACTCAGTTGTCGTGGGACACGAAGGCCCGACACAGGCCACCTTCGCGGGACTGACCGACGATGGCCATCGCGTATGGGCCAGATGCCACGACGCGGATGTGATGAGCGCGCTCCTCGATGATGAAGAAGGCTGTGACCGCACCATCGAAGTAGACAAGGGCATGGGCCAACTCCGCTAGACACCAACGCGGTCGTCGAGCGCGTGTTTCTCATTCCGTCCCAATTCGGTCTCTTCGGCGATCTGCCCCGAGTTTCTCGAACTCGATGAACCAGGAGGCCCCGTGCCGGGACGATTGCGCGAAGATGCACCCCTCCCCATTCGGTCGCGAGCGGAACTGGTGAGGAAATTCACAGCCGAATTCGCTGGTCACTGGCGAGGACTTAGTCTCCTTCCTTAAAGCTTCTTGGATCGCGATTCTGGTAGCGCGGATCCGAAGGCTCCCGGAGCGGCGCGAGCAGTAGCTCAAGTCCATTTGCCTTGATCTCGTACAAAGTGGCCAAGAGCATGCCGAGCCTCCCCTTCGGAAATCCCTTGTTTCGAAACCAAACGACATAGGGCTCCGGAAGATCAATCAGACGACGACCGGCGTAGCGCCCAAAGGGCATCTTCATGCGCGCAATCTGAATCAGAACTTTCTGGTCAGGCGCCACGGGGGTTCCGCCTTTCGGGGCTGTCGCGTCATGAGGCGGGCGGTCTTCGGACATATCCCAATCATGTCGCACCTCGAATGCGGATGCCCATCTCGAATTTCATTCCCTATGATTCGGCGCCTGCGATTGTCTAGGGGGCATGCCTTGACGAGCGACCACGCCCGCCTTCCCACTCGCCGCAATCCGCCGTCAAACGGCATAACGAAGAGAGCCCACGATGAGCCAGATCAGCCCGACCCACCCCATTCGTATTAGTGACATCGAGTCTTGGGACTTCGAAACGGATATCGCCGTGATTGGCTTCGGCGGCGCGGGCGGCTCCGCAGCCATCGAGGCCGCAGACCAAGGCGCGTCCGTCATCATCTTCGATGTCGCGGCGGCGAGCGGTGGATCAACTGCACTCTCAAGCGCTGAAATTTATATGGGCGGGGGCGGCGGCACGCGGGTCCACAAGGCTACCGGGCACGAGGATTCTACCGAGAACCTTTTCGCCTATCTCAAGGCTTGCCAGGGCGAGATCGGCGATGAAGAAAAAATTCGACTCTACGCCGAAGGCAGCCTCGATCATTTCAACTGGATCGTAGGCCTCGGCGTCCCCTACAAGGACAGCGAGTATCAGGGCAAGGCGATTGTTGCGATGACCGACGACTGCCTGCTCTACACGGGCAACGAAAAGGCCTGGCCCTTTAACCAGATTGCAAAGCCCGTTCCTCGTGGCCATAACCTCGAAATCGAAGGCGATAATGGCGGCCCGTTGTTCATGGACATCGTCACCAAAAACGTAGAATCACGTGGCGTCCAGATTGAATACAACGCGCGAGCACTACGCCTCATAGCCGATGAAAACGGGGCGATTCACGGCTTCGTCGTTCGAATCGATAATCAGGAAAGAAATGTCCGTGCCAGCAAGGGCGTCATCCTATGTACCGGTGGCTTCTCCATGAACCAAGACATGTGGCAGCACTACAGCCCTGAAGTTGCGAAGCGCGCCCATCCGATCGGCAATCCCTTTGATGATGGCGCCGGCATCCGAATGGGTCAGGGGGCCGGAGCCTCGACGCTCCACATGAATCAGAGCTTCGTCACGATCCCGTTCTACCCGCCGCCGAGTCACACCTTCGGCATTCTGGTCAACAGCCAGGGGCAGCGCTTTCTCAACGAGGATGTCTACCACGCACGAATCGCTGTGAGTAATATCCGCCAACTCGAAACCGGCGAAAAGGTCTATCTGATCATCGGCGAGAAGCACTGGAAGCAACCCAACATGCTCGGCGGCGAAGTCGCGGCCGCCGCGGACAATATTGAGGAGCTCGCTGCGGAGATCGGTCTGCCGGTCGGCAACCTCTCGCACACCTTCAACTACTACAACGACAACGCAGCCAAAGGGGAAGACCCGCTCTTCCACAAGCAGGCCGACTGGATGGAGCCCATCGAGCCCACTTTGGCCGCGGTCGACATCACCCCAGGCGAGCACGGCATCTACGTCGGATTCACGCTGGGCGGCCTAGAGACGCGGCCTAGCGGCGAAGTCCTGACAATGGACGGGGATGTCATCCCCGGGCTTTACGCGGCGGGCCGCGCCACCTGCGGCATGCCAAGAAACGCCGAAGGCTATGCCTCAGGGATGTCGGTCGGCGACGTTACGTTCTTCGGGCGGCTTGCAGGGCGTAACGCAGCGAAGCGTTAGTTCTAAGTCTGGTTCTAGTTCTGATGGGATAGCGACGGGAAGAAGAGTCGCGATTCGAGCGGCCAGGCGGCGCACATGCCTTCGCCGATTTCTTTGTAACCATCGACTGTCAGCGATTCACTCCACTGCACGAAATTCCGATAGATACGGCAGCGCTCTTCGTCATTCAGTAAGCGGGGATCCTTGGCCGCTCGCGCAAAGACATAATTCTGATCGATTTGATCCGCTCCGAACCGGATCCCACCGTCCCGGTCGGAATCGAAAATGATGTATTTGGCTCCAGCGGACGTCAAGGACCACGCTCCCCACTCGGGCAAGTCGCCGCCCTGCCCGGTTCCGGGCTCGAGAGTGTGCGCGAAGTTGGCCCAATAGGATCGCATCGCTTCTGAGAGTCGCTCCGCTGAAGGAGCGTCATCAAAAACGAAGCGGTTGGCGAATCCGAGATCCGTTAGGCCAAACACGAAAAGCATTTCAACGGCATGCCCGGCACCGATCAGCTTCGACATATCCAAACCCAGCACGCTCGGTTCCTCATCCCAGTCGAATCGGTAGGCCCACACCGAGGCGCCCTGAGCGCGACGCATGGCAGAGATAGGCTCATCCGCGCCCATCGCTCGCCACATCATCCCACCGTACTCGCCCTCCACGTCATAGAGGCGCTCGCTCTTAAATCCGCTCGGCATACCGAAGGTCGTCTCGAGATGAGGCGAGTTCATGGCGAAGAAGAGTTTGTGTTCCTCGCGGTTCGTTCCCGCAATAAACGGCACGGCGTTATACGCCCCCGGCGTCGACAGGAGATCGATCGGCTCCCCGAGACTAATCACGTGTCCGTCCTGGAAGATGTTGGGCGAGATATAGATTGGCATCCCTGTCCCCTCCATCAGTGCAGCGAAGGGGGCGAGGAGTTCTTCCGCTGAGAAGCCACGCAAGAACGCTTCTGTCTCCACTTCGCTCATCTCGGCCGCGGCCAGTTTTGCGGCTTCGCGCCCCGACGCGAGGCCTTCCTGTTCGACCAAAGCGATCACGAGTTCGCGGGACGAGCCGGGGAGCCCCGGCGCTTCGGGGTCGTCGGTGTAGTGCTCGGTCTCGTCGGGAGTCATGGAGGTCGGTGCGCCACTCTCAGCGATGGCCCCATGAAAAAGCCCCTTCGCGAGGGGCGAAACAAGCAACGAGTACACGTTCATGCCGCCCGCAGATTCACCGAAAATCGTGACCCGATTAGGGTTACCACCGAAGGCCGCAATATTGTCCCGCGTCCACTCAAGCGCGCGGATCATATCGAGGGTCGCGAAGTTGCCGGAAGCATCTTCGGGCCCCGACGCAGTCGCACGCAAAGCCGGATGCGAAAGCCAGCCGAAGATTCCCAGCCGGTAGTTAATCGTCACGACGATCACGCCGTTGTCTCGCGCCAACGCCTCGGGCGGAAGCTGATCCCCAGCACCCATACTATTGCCGCCGCCATGGATCCAAAACATCACGGGGAGTCCATCGTCTGCGGAGAGCACCGCATCCGCTGCCATGGCCGGCGCGAACACATCTAGATAGAGACAATCCTCGCCTCCCATCACAGGATCCCCGCCGAGCTGCGCACAGGGAGAGCCTGACTCAAGGGCGCTACGGACGCCCTCCCAACCTTCCGCGGGCTCGGGCGATCGCCATCGCAACGCCTCAACAGGCGCCTTCGCAAAAGGCAGGCCTCGCCAAGCGTGGACCTGACCCTCTTCGAGCGACGCTCCCACGACTTCGCCCTGCGAGAGAATCCGCACCGTTTCTGGAGCAGCCTGCGGCTGGTCTCCAC
>JASDVF010000021.1:0-36368 GCA_041440805.1 Myxococcota bacterium
GAATGGGCAAAGCAAAATTCGAGCGTACTAAGCCTCACGTTAACGTGGGCACGATTGGTCACGTCGATCACGGTAAGACGACGCTGACCGCAGCCATCACCTCTCGCCAGGCACAGAAGGGCCTCGCTGAGAAGATGGACTTCGCGAACATCGACAAGGCTCCGGAAGAGCGCGAGCGCGGCATTACGATCGCGACTGCTCACGTTGAGTACGAGTCGGATGCTCGCCATTACGCCCATGTGGATTGCCCCGGCCATGCTGATTACGTGAAGAACATGATCACGGGTGCTGCGCAGATGGACGGCGCCATCCTGGTCGTGTCGGCGGCTGACGGCCCGATGCCGCAGACGCGCGAGCACGTTCTTCTGGCTCGCCAGGTGAACGTCCCGCATATCGTGGTGTTCATGAACAAGATCGACCAGGTCGACGACGAAGAGTTGATCGAGCTTGTCGAGATGGAAATTCGAGAATTGCTCTCGAGCTACGACTTCCCGGGAGATGATATTCCGATCATCAAGGGTTCGGCGCTCGCCGCTGGCGAAGACTCGGCGAACGATGCTGACAACAAGTGCATCGATGATCTGATGGACGCGCTGGACGCACACATTCCTCAGCCGGAACGAGAGATCGACAAAGACTTCCTGATGCCGATGGAAGATGTCTTCTCGATCACGGGTCGTGGCACTGTTGTGACGGGTCGTATCGAAGCGGGTACGATTCATCCGCAGGACGAAGTCGAAATCGTGGGCATCCGCGACACGACGAAGACGACCATCACGGGCGTCGAAATGTTCCGGAAGCTTCTTGACGAAGGTCGCGCAGGCGACAACGTGGGATGTCTTCTCCGTGGCACAGGCAAGGACGATGTAGAGCGCGGTCAGGTTCTGGCGAAGCCGGGATCGATCACGCCTCACACGAAGTTCCGTGCTCAGGCGTACATTCTTACGAAGGACGAAGGCGGCCGACATACGCCGTTCTTCAACGGTTACCGACCCCAGTTCTACTTCCGTACAACGGATGTGACTGGCGTGGCGAACCTTCCCGACGGCACCGAGATGGTGATGCCCGGCGACAACGTCGAAATGACGGTAGAGCTGATCACACCGATCGCGATGGACAAGGAACTTCGGTTCGCCATCCGCGAAGGTGGCCGCACGGTGGGTTCGGGCGTTGTAGCCGAAGTGATCGAATAACATTTTATGGGATCCGGAGCTTCGCTCCGGAACCCTGGCGCTGAAGGCTCCTTTCCTTTTAGGAACGGGAGCCGGATGACCGACACTCCCGGCCCGCAGGGCCAGCTCGGAGCAAACCCATGGCAGACGCCACGGCAACAAAAATTCGGATTCGGATGAAGGCTTACGACTACAAGCTGCTCGATCAGAGCGCTGGTGAGATCGTAGATACGGCCGTGCGAACGGGAGCCCGTGTTGCGGGTCCGATCCCGCTTCCGACTAACAAGAATAAGTGGACTGTTCTCAAGGGCCCGCACATCGACAAGAAGTCGCGTGAGCAGTTTGAGCTTCGAACCCACAAGCGCCTGATCGACATTCTCGATCCGACGCCTCAGACTGTCGACGCGCTGATGAAGCTTGAGCTTGCAGCGGGCGTAGACGTGGAGATCAAGCTTTAGCCATGGCCACGATCGACGTCGTCAATCTAGAGAATAAGAAGGCCGGATCGCTCGATCTGTCTTCGGCAGTCTTTGAGACTGAGGTGAAGCCTCATCTCTTCCATGCCGAGGTCCGGCGCCAGCTTGCAGAGCGGCGCTCCGGTACTCACAGCACCAAGAACCGAGCGCTCGTCTCCGGTGGTGGTGCCAAACCTTATAACCAGAAGGGCACCGGTCGCGCACGTCAAGGTACGACCCGCGCTCCTCAGTTCCAGGGCGGTGGTGTCGTGTTCGGCCCCGTGCCGCGCGGTTACTCGCATAAGCTTCCGAAGAAGGTTCGAGCTGCGGCCCTCAAGTCCGCTCTCAGCCAGCGCGTTCTGGATTCGGCGATCACGATCGTCGATGAGTTGACCGTTGACGGATTCAAGACCAAGCGAATCGTTGAAATCTTGACGACGCTAGGTCTGGCCGAAGGCACGACACTGATCGTGATTGAGGAAGCCAACTCGACGGTCGAAGCGTCGGCTCGGAACCTGCCCGGCGTGAGCGTCGTGCGGACCGAAGGTGTCAACGTCTACGACCTGCTTCGCCATAAGAATGTGCTGATGACGAAGTCGGCCATCGAAAAGCTTCAGGCTCGTCTCGAAGGACAGGCCAACGGCAAAGAAGGGACGTCGGAATAATGAATATGCACGACGTGATTCAGCAGCCGATTGTGACGGAGAAGAGCGCTATCGCCCGCGAAGAGGCAAATATTGCGACCTTCCGCGTCAATAAGGATGCCACTAAGCACGAGATTCAGCGCGCTGTCGAAGCGCTCTTCGAGGTGAAGGTGAATCGAGTTCGAACCATGAACCAGCCTGGCAAGACGAAGCGGGTTGGAAAGAAAATCGGCCGCAAGCCGAGCTGGAAGAAAGCGATCGTCGTCTTGGCCGCAGGCCACACGATCGAATACTTCGAGGGAGTTTGATCCATGCCGGTCAAGGTTTATAAGCCCACATCTCCGGGCCGCCGCAATATGAGCGTCTCGGACTTCGCCGAAATCACTCGCAGCAAGCCCGAGCGCTCGCTGACGAAGGGTCTCGTCAAGAAGTCCGGTGGACGTAACTCGAATGGTCGCATCACTGCGTATCATCGAGGCGGTGGTCATCGACGACGATTCCGCATAATCGATTTTCGTCGCAACAAGGTTGAGGTGCCCGCCAAGGTCGCCGCAATCGAGTACGACCCGAATCGATCCGCGAACATCGCGCTGCTCCACTACGTGGACGGCGAAAAGCGATACATCCTTTCGCCTGGTGGTCTCAAGGTAGGTGACACGGTTGTGTCGTCGGCCGAAGCAGAGATTCAGCCCGGTAACGCTCTGCCGCTGTCGCGAATCCCGATCGGCACGACCGTCCACGCAATTGAGATGAAGCCCGGCAAGGGTGCTCAGATGGTTCGCTCGGCAGGCACGAGCGCTCAGATCATGGCTCGCGAAGGCAAGATGGCCACGCTTCGACTCCCCAGTGGTGAGATGCGGATGGTTCACATCGACTGCATGGCTACCGTCGGTGAAGTCGGTAACAACGAGCACGCGAATCAGCGCATCGGCAAGGCGGGGCGATCCCGCTGGCTCGGTAAGCGATCGAATGTGCGTGGTGTCGCGATGAACCCCGTCGACCATCCCATGGGTGGTGGCGAAGGTCGATCATCAGGTGGTCGCCATCCTTGTACACCTTGGGGCAAGCCCACCAAGGGTGCGAAGACGCGCAATAATAAGCAGTCGGACAAGTACATCGTCAAGCGACGAGGGAAGAAGTAGGTAGGTAGAGAGAAATGGCACGTTCACTTCGCAAAGGCCCCTACATCGATCCCAGCCTCCAGCGCAAGGTCGACAAGCTCACCGCCGGTGGCGGCAAGAGTGTGATCAAGACCTGGTCGCGACGATCGATGATTTCGCCGGAATTCGTGGGACTCACGTTCCATGTCCACAACGGCAAGCTCTTCATGCCGGTCTTCGTGACCGAGAACATGGTCGGACATCGACTCGGTGAATTTGCACCGACTCGAAAGTTCACCGGCCATGCCAGTGATAAGAAGGTGAAGCGCTGATGAGTGAGACAGCGACGACCGAGGTGAAAGCCTCGCTCATGAACTACCGAGTCAGCGCCCAGAAAGCGCGCCTCGTCGTGAATCAGATTCGCGGCAAGGGCGTGGAAGAAGCGCTGAATCTGCTTTCACTTTCGCCCAAGCGCGTATCAGCTCCGATTGAGAAGCTGCTTCGTTCTGCGGTTGCGAAT
Organism: Myxococcota bacterium; assembly: GCA_041440805.1. Lineage (GTDB taxonomy): Bacteria > Myxococcota_A > UBA9160 > UBA9160 > UBA4427 > UBA4427. The sequence goes on from JASDVF010000021.1 coordinate 3,892, forward strand.
GCTGAGCAGAAGAACGAAAACCAACGCGCCGGGATTGAAATTGACAATCTCGTCGTGTCGACGATCTTCGTGGACGAAGGTCCGAGCATGTGGCGCATCCGCCCGCGTGCTCAGGGCCGAGCCGCCTGGATCCAGAAGCGAACCGCCAGCATCAACGTAGTGCTGTCCGAAAGGTAATCCGACACATGGGTCAAAAAGTCCATCCATACGGCTTCCGGATCGGCACCCTTTACGGGTGGCAGTCCAATTGGTTCGCCGAAAAGAACTACGCCGCGCAGCTGCATGAAGACGTGAAGATTCGCGCCTTCATCAAGAAGAAGCTGTATCACGCGGGGATCTCGAAGGTCGTCATCGAACGCACCGGCGAGAAGATCGTGATTAATATCCACACCGCACGCCCCGGCATCTTGATCGGCAAGCGTGGGGCTGAGGTCGACGTGCTTCGCAAGGAGCTCAAGTCGTACACCGCGTGTGATATTTTCATCAACATCAAAGAGATCCGAAAAGCGGAACTCGACGCACAGCTGGTCGCGGAGAACATCGCGACACAGCTCGAACGCCGAGTCGCTTTCCGACGCGCCATGAAGAAGGCGATGATCGCGACGATGAAGTTCGGTGCCGAAGGCATCCGGATCCAATGCTCGGGCCGCCTTGGTGGCGCTGAGATGGGACGCCGGGAGTGGTACCGAGACGGTCGAGTGCCGCTGCATACGCTGCGTGCCGAGATCGAATACGGCTTTGCCGAAGCGCGCACGACCTACGGTGTGGTTGGCGTGAAGTGCTGGATCTTTAAGGGCGAGGTTGGTGATCGCGAACTCAAGCGCGGCCCACTTTCCCAGGACCACCGTTCCGAGGCTCCTAGGTAGCTGTCGTCATCAAATGACAGCGAGAGCGAAAGCTCAACCTCAGGAATCATTTACGAACGAAGAGAGATAGAGAATGCTTCAACCAAAGAAAGTCAAGCATCGCAAGATGTTCAAGGGCCGCATCCGCGGAGCCGCGTTGCGTGGAAACACGCTCGCATTCGGCGCCTACGGCCTACAAGCGATGACTTCTGGATACATCACGGCACGTCAGATCGAAGCCGCTCGTATCGCCATGACCCGCCATGTTAAGCGTGGTGGTAAGGTTTGGATCCGAGTCTTCCCGGATAAGCCGGTCACGAAGAAGCCTGCCGAAACTCGAATGGGTAAAGGTAAGGGGAATCCGGAAGGCTGGGTCGCCCCGGTCAAGCGAGGACGCGTGCTCTACGAAATGGAAGGTGTTGACTCGACGGTAGCTCGAGAAGCACTTCGACTGGCGGCCCACAAGCTGCCGATCCGCACGCGCTTCGTGCAACGGGAGGGCTGATCAGATGAACGCAACTGAACTGCGAGCACTCTCCGAAAACGAACTCGAGCAGAAGGGGCGTGAGCTCCGGGACGAGCTCTTCAACGCACGCATTCGTCGCTCAACAGAGCAGCTCGAGAATACGTCGTTGTTAGGCCAGCTCAAAAAAGACATAGCCCGCGTGGAAACCCTCCTCACCGAGAAGCGCACCGCGGTATCAGCATCCGCACCGGAATCGGGAGCATAAAGAGTGAGCGAACGAGGAAGTAGACGAACCCTGGTTGGGACCGTGGTCAGTAACAAGATGGACAAGACCGTTGTGGTCCGTGTCGAACGTCTTGTACAGGACCTACGGTATAAGAAGTACATCCGCCGCTATTCGCGGTTCATGGCTCATGACGAGTCGAACGAATGCACGGAAGGCGACCAGGTGCAAATCATTGAGCACCGACCGCTCTCCAAGCGCAAGCGTTGGAAAGTCCAAGAGACGCTCGAAAAGGCAACCACGGTCTGATTCCCGATTGGGAACCCAGGCGGCAGGTTGAACCGGCGAGTTGAGTTCGCGTGGTGTAAATAGGCCCGCGAGCAAAGGAACAAAAAAATGATTCAGGCAGAATCCACCCTAACGGTGGCTGATAACTCGGGTGCGCGGAAGGTTAAGTGCATTCGGGTGCTTGGTGGCTCTCGACGACGCTTCGCGTCGGTCGGCGACGTGATCGTCGTTGCCATCAAGGAAGCAATTCCGAACGCCCGCGTGAAGAAGGGCGAGGTCCGCCGCGCGGTCATCGTCCGCACGAAGAAGGCGATTTCGCGACCGGATGGTACGCACATCCTCTTCGACGAGAACGCGGCCGTTCTGATCAGCAAGGAAAAGGAAGTCGTTGGAACGCGCATCTTCGGGCCTGTTGCCCGTGAGCTGCGTGGGGCCGGCTTCATGAAGATCGTATCGCTCGCGCCGGAGGTGCTTTAGTCATGGCTGATGAAGCAACGACGAAGGCAGAAATCACTTCCGTACCGCGACTCAAGACGCAGTACGAAGAGACGATTAGGCCGAAGCTCCAAGAGGAATTCAGCTACGCGAACGTGATGGAAATTCCTAAGGTCGAGAAGGTTGTTCTCAACATCGGCCTTGGCGAAGCGACGACCAATCCGAAGCTTCTTGAAAAGGCGATGGTCGAGCTCGGTCAAATCACGGGGCAGAAGCCTGTGATGCGCCGCGCAAAGAAGAGCGTGTCGAACTTCAAGCTTCGCGAAGGCCAGCCGATCGGCTGCAGCGTGACGCTTCGTGGTTCGATGCAGTGGGAGTTTCTGGACAGATTGCTCACCGTGGCGCTGCCCCGGGTGAGAGATTTCTCTGGCGTGTCGCCTAAGGCCTTCGACGGTCGCGGAAACTACACGTTCGGAATTCGTGAGCAGACAATCTTCCCCGAAGTGGACTACGACCAAGTCGAAAGAGTGACGGGCATGAATGTCACCGTCGTCACGTCCGCCAACACTGATGCCGAGGCGAAGTCACTCTTGACTCATCTCGGCGTCCCGTTCCGACAGTAAAGGGGGGATCAACTATGATGACCGATCCGGTTGGTGATATGTTGACCCGCATCCGCAACGCGGGTGGAGCGCGACACGCGCAAATGAATTGCCCGGCTTCGAAGTTGAAGCTGGCCGTTGCAAACGTGCTTTCTGACGAGGGATTCGTCGGCGCCGTAGCGACGGATGGCGACGAGAAGAAGCCGACTCTGACCGTTGACCTGAGATATCAGGACGATGGCAAGATGATGATTGAGGGCATGCGGCGAGTGAGCAAGCCCGGACGCCGCGTCTACGTAGGCGCTGGTGAAGTAAAGCAGGTTCGTGCCGGTCTCGGCATGGCCGTCCTGTCAACCTCGAAGGGTGTGCTCTGCGATCGTGATGCGCGCGCCCAAAAGGTTGGCGGCGAAGTGATCTGCGAGGTCTGGTAGACAATGTCCCGTATTGGCAAACAACCGATTGGGATCCCGAGTGGCGTGACCGTTAACGTCGCGAACGGTGAAGTCCAGGTGAAGGGTCCGAAGGGGCAACTCACTGGGGCGATTCCGGCAGGGATCACGGGCAAAGTAGAGGGCGACCAGCTCGTCTTCGAACGCTCGAACGACACGAAGCCGACTCGTGCAAACCACGGTCTGGCCCGAGCACTCGCGAATAACATGGTCGTGGGTTGCACCGATGGATTTACAAAGCGCCTCGAGATCGAGGGCGTTGGCTATCGCGCCGACGTGCAGGGCAAGGTTCTGAACCTTCTCCTCGGGTTTTCGCATCCCGTTGCAATGCCCATCCCGGAAGGGCTCAAAGTCGCTGTAGAAGGAAACACGAAGGTTTCCATCGAAGGCGCAGATAAGCAGGTCGTCGGACAGTTCGCCGCCGATGTGCGAGCTCTCCGGCCGCCGGAGCCCTACAAGGGCAAAGGCGTTCGCTACGACGACGAACACATCCGCCGCAAGGTCGGTAAGGCAGGCGCGTAAGCATGAAGAAGAAAATCCAGAATACGAAGCGTCGGAAGTGGCTGGCGCGCAAGGCGCGAACGCAGACTTCGCTAGATCGCAGCGAGCGGGTATCGCTCACTGTGTATCGCAGTGCGAAGCACACGTACGCGCAGCTCGTCGAAACCGAAACGGGCAAGACGCTCGGTGCGGTTTCTACCCGCGATCAGGCGATCGCGGGCAGCGAAGGAACCGGCAATTGCGAGGCGGCCAAGAAGGTCGGCGAAGCAATCGGCCGGATCGCAAAAGAAAAGAGCATCGACCAGGTCGTGTTCAATCGAAACGGGTTCCTCTATCACGGCCGAGTAAAGGCAGTGGCAGACGGAGCACGCGAGGCGGGGCTTCAGTTCTGATATGGCATCTGTAATTCAATCGTCTCTGCTCAACCCGAATGACTACGAACTCAACGATCGGGTGATTCACATTAACCGCGTGTCGAAGGTGGTTAAGGGCGGTCGCCGCTTCAGCTTCTCGGCGCTCGTAGTCGTCGGTGACGGGGCAGGCGTCGTTGGCGTTGGCCTCGGCAAGGCCAGCGAAGTTCCGGAAGCGATCCGCAAGGGTGTGGAGCGCGCACGTCGCTCGCTCATTCAGATCCCGCTGATCGATGGCCGAACGCTGCCCCATGACGTGATCGGGGTTTCCGGTGCGGGGCGAGTGCTCTTGCTGCCGGCTTCGCCTGGTACTGGCGTGATCGCAGGTGGTCCCGTTCGGGCCGTTGTTGAATCAGCCGGTGTCTCGGACGTCCTTACGAAGACGCTGGGGACGAAGACGCCGCGGAATGTCGTGAACGCCGTGATGGCGGGGCTTTCTGAGCTTCGTGATCCTGATGAGCGACTCGCGCAGCTCGGTCGTACCCGTTAGATCGACCCCTTTTTGAGGGGCCCTTTGGGGCAGCCGCTTAGGCGACCAAGAGGGACCAGGAGATTTCCGATGGCAGTAGGTAAGACGGTGAAAATCCAGCAGGTGAAGAGCGAAATCGGTTACAACCGAAAACAGCGCGCCACTCTGGTTGGGCTCGGACTGCGAAAGATTCGCCAGATCCGTGAGCTCGAGGATACGCCCGCCGTACGCGGCATGATCAATAAGGTGCGCCACCTCGTCGTGGTCTTGGAGAACTAACAATGCTGAACGAACTTTCGCCGATCCCCGGTTCGCAACAGACGCGCAAGCGCGTCGGTCGTGGTCCGGGTTCTGGTAAGGGCAAGACTTGTGGCACGGGCGTAAAAGGCCAGGGCACACGGTCGGGCAAGAAGATCAAGGCTTGGTTCGAGGGTGGCCAAATGCCCCTCTATCAGCGCGTTCCAAAGAAGGGCTTCACGAATCGTTTCCGAGTCGTGAACGAGGTTGTGAATCTCGGTGCACTTTCTGTTTTCGGAGAGGGTGCAATTGTTGATGCGAAGGCATTAGCTGACAAGGGACTCATTCGAGGCTCTGGCCAGCCGGTCAAGGTTCTCGCCGAGGGTGAAGCGCCCAAGGGTCTCAAGCTGACCGTAAATAAGATCAGCACCGCTGCGCAGGCTAAGATCGAAGCTGCTGGCGGAAGCGTGGAGCGCATTTAATCGTGCTAGCTGGACTCCAAAACGTATTTCGTATAGAAGAGCTGCGTCGCCGGATCTTTTTCACGGCGGCCATGCTCGCCGTGTACCGCGTCGGCTGCATTGTGGTCACACCCGGAATCAACGGGAATGTGATTAAGCAGTTCTTTGAATCGATGTCAGGAACAATGTTCGGCTTGCTGAATGTTTTCTCCGGCGGCGCCATGGAGCAGTTGTCCATCTTCGCGTTGGGCATCATGCCCTACATCAGTGCGTCGATTATTTTCCAGCTCCTTACGGTTGTTATCCCAGCTCTAGAGCGACTCAAAAAAGAGGGCAGCGAAGGGCAGAAGCGCATCACGCAGTGGACGCGTTATGCGACGATCGGCCTCGCGCTCTTTCAGAGCCTTCTCATGTCCATCGCTCTTGAAAATGGCCAGTTTGGTTCCGGCGCGGTCCTGGAACCGGGATGGTCTTTCCGACTCACGACCATGATCACCCTCACGGCCGGCACCGCCTTTATTATGTGGTTGGGCGAGCAGGTCACAGAGCGCGGCATCGGTAACGGCATCTCGCTCATCATCTTTTCCGGCATCATAGTTGGTCTTCCCTCGGGCTTATCAAATGTTGCTGACCTCGTCCGAACAGGTGAGTTCAGCATTCTCACAGTCATCGTCCTCGGTGTGATCGTCGTCGGCGCAATCGCCTTCGTCGTCTTCGTCGAACGCGGCCAACGACGCATTCCGATCCAACACGCACGGCGTGGCGGAAGTGAAAGCGCCTCCGCGAGCATGAGTTACTTCCCGCTGCGTGTGAATACGGCTGGTGTGATTCCGCCGATCTTCGCGTCATCGCTTCTGATGCTTCCGCTAACAGTTCGGCAATACAGCGAGAGTCCGACGGTTCAGCGCTTCATCGATGAATGGATGAACCCCGGCGATATTGCCTACAATCTCGTATACGTCGCCCTAATCATCTTTTTCTGCTTCTTCTACACGTCGATCATGATTAACCCCGACGACGTGTCCGAAAACATCAAACGCTCTGGTGGCTATATCCCCGGGGTACGTCCTGGACGCAAGACCGCTGACTACATTGACGCAGTGCTGTCACGGCTCACGCTAGTCGGCGCGCTCTACGTTGCAGGCATCTGCGTTCTACCGGTCATTCTGTCGCAGTACATGGGCGTCCCGTTCTACTTTGGTGGCACGGCGCTTCTGATCTGCGTGAGCGTTTCACTCGATACGGTGGGACAGATCGAAGCCCATCTTGTCTCTCGCAAATACGACGGCTTTAGTGGTACGGGACGTGTGCGTGGGAGATTGGGCCGGTGAGTGCTAGTCGAATGATCCTTCTTGGCCCGCCCGGGGCAGGCAAGGGTACTCAGGCTGCAGGACTGATCGACCGACTCGGTATCCCGCATGTTTCGACAGGAGATATGTTGCGAGATGCTGTGAAGGCGGAAACGCCGGTGGGCCTAAAGGCGAAGGCGATTATGGATTCTGGCGAGCTCGTGAGCGACGAAGTCGTGATCGGGATCGCTGAAGAGCGACTCTCCGAAGACGATGCGAAGAAGGGCTTCTTGCTGGATGGCTTTCCGCGTACGATGGCCCAGGCAGAAGCGCTCGAAGGCCTGCTTTCGAAGCTTGGAGTTGAGCTCGATTGCTGCTTGGCCCTAACAGTGAATAACGATGCTGTCGTCGAACGATTGCTGAAGCGCGCTGAGATTGAAGGGCGCGCGGACGACAACGAAGAAACGATTCGAGAGCGAATGCGCGAGTACGATAACAAGACCGCTCCTTTGCTCGATTTTTATACAGGCCGCGGACTCCTCACTAAGGTGGACGGCATGGGTACCATCGATGAGGTGGGGGAGAGGATTAAACAAGCACTCGAAGGCTGAGGCTGGATGAGGCTGAATGAAACACGCCGCTGGCGAATTACGGCGCTGGTGATGTAGACGAAGACGGTGTAGTCGGTGTAGTCGGGAGAGAATCGGTGAGCTTCGGCGAGCGGATCGAAATCAAGAGCCGCAGTGAGATCCAACAAATGCGGGACGTGGGCCAGAAAACGGCTGAAATCCTGCTTGAGCTTCGTGAAAGTGCCCGACCGGGCGTCACGACTCAGCAACTGGACGATCTTGCTGCAAAAGGGCTGGAAAAGAGGGGGTTGAACTCCCCGTTTCTCGGCTATGCTCCCGGGGGGGTAGCGCCTTACCCTGCGGTCCTCTGTGCATCGGTCAACGACGAAATCGTGCACGGAATTCCCGGACCTCGCGAACTTCAAGAGGGCGACATCATCAGTCTCGATTTCGGGGTCGAACTTGGTGGCTGGCACGGCGACACCGCTGTGACAGTTGCTGTGGGAAACGTGACTTCGGAAGCAGAGAAGCTGATAGCCACGACGCATGAAGCGATGGAGCAAGGCATTGAAAAAATGGTGCCCGGCAATCGCCTCTCGGACATAGGGCATGCCGTCGAAAAACGAGCGTTAAAAGAAAGTTACGGAGTTGTTCATCAATTTGTAGGGCACGGTATCGGGAAAGAGATGCACGAGCCGCCGCAGGTCCCGAACTACGGGCGTCCCGGACGAGGGCCGCGACTACGACCGGGCATGATTTTCGCGATTGAGCCCATGGTGAATATCGGTAGCGACAAAGTGAAGGTTCTTAAGGACGAGTGGACTGCAGTGACCGTTGACGGTTCACTCTCCGCTCACTTCGAGCACACGGTGCTCATCACGGATAACGGCCCTGAAGTACTGACCCGGATCACGGGAAGTCATTAGGCCTCGAGGAAGACAAAATGAAGGTTCGAGCATCGGTTCGGAAGATGTGTGACAAGTGCCGCGTGATTCGTCGCCGCGGAGTCGTTCGCATCATCTGTGAGAACCCGAAGCACAAGCAGCGACAGGGTTGATTCCTCTCTTCTTTCGCGCCCGTATGGTGCGAGGAGGGGATGAATGGCTTTACTTGGGCGTTACCGCGTAACGGTGATGCTGGGATAGTTTGGGACGCTTCTGCTAGGCGGAAGAGTCGGAAGTTTTTTAGGAGTTGTGAATGGCACGTATTGCCGGCGTTGACTTACCGCGAAACAAGCGGATCGAAATCTCTCTGACCTACATCTTCGGTGTTGGGCGCAAGACCGCGCTTGATATCTGCGCGAAGACAGGAATCGATCCGGGCTCGAAGACGGAACTTTTATCTGAAGCCGAGACGATCAAGATTCGTGAAGTTCTCGAGCGGGACTACAAGGTTGAGGGCGACCTCCGCCGCGAAGTCAACCAGAACATTAAGATGCTCATGGACATCGGTTGCTACCGCGGTCTGCGACATCGACGCGGCCTGCCGGTTCGCGGTCAGCGGACCCATACGAACGCGCGAACGCGCAAGGGTCCGGCCAAGACAATCGCCGGCAAGAAGATCGCTAAGAAATAAGAAGTGGTCCTGGTCGCGAATTCGCGAGCAAGCACGCTCTCATTCAGTCACTGACCCCGTCCTCGCCGTTAGGCGTTAGGACGTTAGGTAGAGAACGAACATGGTTGCCAAGAAGACGAAGAAGAAGGTCAAGAAGAATATCCAGTCGGGTATTGCTCACATCCAATCGACCTTCAACAACACAGTCATTACGATCACGGATGTCGGCGGAAACGCGATTTCCTGGGCCAGCTGCGGACAGCAGGGCTTTAAGGGATCGAAGAAGTCGACGCCCTTCGCTGCGCAGATTGCAGCTGAAGAGGCGGCCAAGAAAGCTATGGAGCACGGCGTTCGTTCGCTGGGCGTCTACGTGAAGGGGCCGGGCGGAGGTCGTGAGTCTGCTCTTCGCGCTTTGCAGGCTGCTGGCATGAAGATCACGATGATTCGTGATGTCACGCCGATTCCTCACAATGGTTGTCGGCCGCCGAAGCGGCGCCGAGTATAAATCGCAATTCGCTGCAGATGCAGCGGATTGCTGGACTGAGGCCTCCTTGAAAATGAGGCTGCCTCATCCTGATCGGTTGGTTCCTTTGGACCGGTCACATAACATCAGAAGCTAATTTGGGACCCGGTCGGGGCCCTAGGCCGAGAGCAATTCATTTATGGCACGTTATACGGGTTCCGTTTGTCGACTTTGTCGCAGGGAAGGCACGAAGCTCTTCCTTAAGGGAGATCGCTGCTTCACTGAGAAGTGCGCCATCGAGCGCCGCGCATATCCTCCGGGACAGCACGGCCAGGGGCGCGTCCGTTTCTCGGACTACGGCGTTCAGCTTCGCGAGAAGCAGAAGGTCAAGCGCATGTATGGACTGCTTGAGAAGCAGTTCCGGTCGACTTACGACGCGGCTTCCCGCATGAAGGGCCGATCGGGTGAGAACCTGCTTATGCTCCTCGAGCGCCGCTTGGACAACGTGATCTACCGGTTGGGGTACGTAACGTCCCGCGCCGAAGCTCGGCAGCTGGTAAAGCACGGTCACTTCTCCGTGAACGGCAAGAAGGCGCACACGCCTAGCATGCTCGTGAAGCCCGGATGGGTGATCAGCGTGCGTGACCGCTCGAAGAAGGTCGAACGAATTAGTGGAGCTCTCGAGACGATGGAAGGCCGCGCAGTTCCGCAGTGGCTGGAGATCGAGAAGGAAGAGATGCGCGGCACGGTCACGGCGATGCCGCAGCGCGATGACATCACGCTGCCTATCGACGAACAGCTGATCGTCGAGCTCTATAGTCGCTAAGGCCTTTCGGCCTTGCGCTGGGCTGAGGGCTCTCGCTCTCCGCTTGGCCGATGCTGGAATGTCACAAAGAATCATTTTTGGGATGGCCACGCGAAGTGGGGCCATTGGGTTGAATCAATCGCTTCCGGCCGTAACCGGAGCGTAATCACTGGGTGCCAGGCGCCTAACGTGAAATAAGAACAAGGGGGTTCCGATGCAGGATGATGTCATCGCACGAAATTGGCGAGAGCTGATTCGGCCGCGTCGACTTGAAGTCGAAGAAGACACGCTGACCTCGACCTACGCACGCTTCTACTGTGAACCGCTCGAACGCGGCTTCGGTACGACGCTGGGTAACGCGCTCCGCCGCGTGCTTCTTTCGTCACTCCAGGGCGCTGCAATTACGAGTATTCGGATTGACGGCGTGCTTCATGAGTTCTCGACGATTCCGGGCGTGATGGAAGATGTTGCGGCGGTCGTGTTGAATCTGAAGGACGTTCGAGTTCGCATGAACTCGGAAGGGCCGAAGACGATTCGACTGCGTAAGTCGGGTGCGGGCCTTGTGCTCGCTGGCGACTTCGCGTCGGACGATCAGACGGTCGAGATTATGAATCCCGATCACAAGATCTGCACGCTCGGGCCGGACTCGGACTTCGAGCTTGAAGCGACCGTGAACCTAGGCAAGGGCTACGTCCTCGCGGACAAGAACAAGACGGATGAAATGCCGATCGGAACCATTCCGATCGACTCCGTGTTCTCGCCGATCCGCCGCGTGAACTACACGGTCACGCCGGCTCGTGTTGGTCGCGAGACGGACTTCGATCGACTCAACCTTGAGATGTGGACAGATGGCGCCATCGAGCCAGCGGACTCCGTTGCCTTTGCGGCGAAGATCCTCAAGGAACAGCTCTCCATCTTCATTAACTTCGAAGAGCAGGCGGAAGCGCCGACGATGCTCGTGGATGAGCCGGAACCGCTCAACCCGAACCTCTTCAAGTCGGTTGATGAGCTGGAGCTGTCGGTTCGCTCTGCAAATTGTCTGCAGAACGCCAACATCCGCTTCATCGGTGAGCTGGTCCAAAAGACCGAAGCCGAGATGCTTAAGACTAAGAACTTTGGTCGGAAGTCCCTGAACGAGATCAAGGAGACGCTCGGTGCTCTCGGTCTCAGCCTGGGAATGACGATCGACAACCTGCCGCCGCGGAAGGATCTCGAGCGGATGCGGGAGCAGCGCGAGGCATAACATGAATCATCGCAAAACTGGCAGGAAGCTAGGACGTACGAGCTCGCACCGGAAGGCACTCTTCCGGAACATGGTGACATCGCTCTTTGAGCACGAACAGATCCGCACGACCGACGCGAAAGCGAAGGAACTGCGCGGCGTGGCCGAGCGGATGATCACGCTCGGCAAGAAGGGCACGCTTCACGCCCGACGGCAGGCGCTGGAAACGATTCGCAGCAAGGACGTTACGTCGAAGGTCTTTGACGAACTGGCCGAGCGCTATCGCGAACGACCCGGTGGCTATACACGCGTGATCAAGATTGGACAGCGAACCGGCGATGCCGCTCCGATGTCGATCATTGAGCTCGTTGATCGTGACGTGAAGAGCGCCACGACGGAGGAGAGCGCCTGAGCGGCGAAGCCGACGAGCGCAATCCGCCAAACGGAAATGCCGTCCCCGGCGAGTCTGGGAGAAACGGTCGATCTGCCGCGCCCCGCCTTGTGTTGGGAGCGGCGGTTGTCGTAATGGCTCTGGTCGCGATCCTTCAGAGCGACGCCGGTTCGCCGCCCGTCGTGCGCGGCGCGGTCGCGCCTGAATTTGAGCTGTCCCCGCTTGGGGCGACTGCCAACGGCGCCGCGCCCCTTTCGCTCGAAACGCTTCGCGGCCGGGTTGTGTTGGTGAATTTCTGGGCGACCTGGTGCGAGCCCTGCGAGAGCGAAATGCCTGCTATGGAGCGGCTCTACGGAGCGCTGCCGCGTGATGGCTTCGAGCTCGTTGCAGTGGCGATTGATGATGAAGAGAGCATCGTGCAGACGTTCCAGGACGAGTACCGGCTCTCCTTCCCGATCGTGCTCGATCTCGATCAGAGCGTGTACCAGACCTACCAAACGATGGGCGTGCCTGAGTCGCTTCTGATCGACCGGGACGGCCGCATCGTGGAGCGCTATGTCGGCCCCCGTGAGTGGGATGCACCCGAATACGTCGAGCGAATCCGCCAGCTGATTCAAGGCAACCCGCTAGCTGGCTCCTAGGTCGAAACGTTTCGCTTCCTTTTTTATAAGGACACGGTTCCTTCCTTGACGGCGGCGGCGCATTGATTGAGAGCTGCGACGCGTTGAATGAGCGCTGCACCGTTTCACCGATAGCAACGGCGCAGGCGCTCCAAGAAGGCTCTCGGACGGGCTCAAAGCCACCGAATTCGTTACGTTGTTCGCCTCGACCATCGGATTGAGGGTGGGACGGAACAGGGCAGTGGGGTTTGGCCCCGTGGGCTGGTCCGATCGGCCCTTTTTGAGGGAATTCCGAAGGGAACTGGGGGACGGGTGAGAGCGCTCGGGCTAGGCACACTGGTCATCGCACTGCTTGCGGTGACGGCGCTGCTGGATCGTGAGACCGGCGTAGAAATCTGGCTCGAGCTGAGGGGCGACCTTGCTAGCTCGACGAACCGCGTAGATCTGCTCATCGCCCAAAACGACTCACTCCTCCGTGAAATCGAATTGCTCGAAGCGGATCCGAAGGCGATCGATCGTGCGATCCGAGAGGAACTCGATCTGGCTTTGCCGGGCGAGGTGGTCTTTCGATTTAGGCCGAGCCGTCGAGCGAATTCCGCCAACCCGTCGAGTCCCGAAGATGGCAGTAGTTCTTCGTTCGACTAACAAGCATTTCCGCGGAGTATGCAGCGGAGCCTAGACGCACAAAGTAACAGGAAAAGAATCAGGAGTTGAGGTGAAGGAAGCGCTGCGGGCAGAGATCGAGGGAGCGCTGCGCGCGCTACTTGAAGGGGCGGGGGACAGCGAACCGCTTCCCAACTTCTCGATTGAAGTGCCCCGCCAGAAGGGGCACGGAGACTACTCTTGTAATGCAGCCATGCTGCTTGCGAAGCGTCTTCGAAAGAAGCCTCGCGAGATCGCCGAAGACCTGAAGGAACGAATCGGTAACGGAGGAGGCTTGGTCGCCTCGCTCGATATCGCGGGTCCTGGCTTTATCAATATAAAGCTTGTCGAATCCGGTTGGCAGGATCTACTCCACGACATCATCGAGGCTGGCGACGAATACGGCCAGTCCGAGTCCGAAGAGGTTGCGGCCGCACGTACCGGCGAAGCGAAGCCGAAAGTTCAGGTTGAATTCGTCTCAGCGAATCCGACGGGGCCGCTTTCGACTGGGCACGGCCGGCAAGGGATTCTGGGCGACTGCATCGCACGTATGCTCGAAGCGACCGGCTGGGATGTCACGCGCGAATACTATTTCAACGACGGCGGTCGGCAGATGCGCGTCCTCGGGGATTCAGTGAAGGCGCGCTATCTCGAGTTGCTCGGCCTTGCGGCAGCGCCGCCTGCGTCCGCCCAGGCGGATCCTGAGAAGAACTGGGTCGACGAAGTCGATGGGCTTCCCGTTGCCTTTCCTAAGGATGGGTACCAGGGCGATTACATCGGCGACATTGCAGCGAGCCTGCGAGAGGCCGAAGGCGATGGCCTCATCGACGAACCCGGTGAAGGCCGATTCCGCGATGAAGCGCAGCGTGTCATATTTAAGGATATTGAGGGCACGTTAGGTCGCATCGGTATTCACTTCGATGTCTTCTACAACGAGCGTAGCCTCTACGACGATGGCAAGCTGGACGAGGCGCTTAAGGATCTTCGTGACGCGGGATTGATCTACGACTCGGAAGGCGCAGTCTGGTTCAAGGCGACGGATCGGGGCCTTGACCGCGATCGTGTGGTGATCAAGAGCAGCGGTGAGCCGACGTACCTCATGCCCGATATCGCCTATCACCGTGAAAAGTTCCGCCGCGGTTTCGATCGGGTGATCGATGTTCAAGGCGCCGACCACATCGAACAGTTCCCCTTTGTCCGAGAGGCTACCGACGTTCTTGGTGTTGATAGGGATCGTGTCGAGCTCGTGATGCATCAGTTCGTAACGATCACGAGTGGTGGCGAACGCGTGAAGCAGTCGACGCGGAAAGCGACCTTCGTGACCATCGATGAACTCGTGGACGAGGTCGGCTCCGACGTGTTTCGATTCTTTATGATCGAGCGCAAGCCGGACGGACATCTCGACTTCGATCTCGATCTAGCCAAAGACAAAAACTGGCGTAAGAACCCCGCCTACTATGTTCAGTACGCCCATGCGCGAACCTACGGGATCGAACGCAAGGCGGCGGAAGAGGGTATCTCGATGCCCGTCGCTGGCGCATTCGACGCGGGCCGGCTCGAACTCGAAGAAGAAATCGCGATCGTGAAGAAGCTTGCGACGTTCCCCGAAGTCGTGGCACGGGCAGCAGAGAGCCGCGAACCCCACCATGTCGCCTACTACCTGCGCGAAGTGGCAGGGCTATGGAATCCCTATTTGCAAGACGGTGGCCGACATCGTGTGATCTCCGAGGATGCGGAGCTTTCCGCTGCTCGCCTCGGCCTTGCTCTAGCGATCCGCAACGTGCTGGCGAGTGGGCTTGGCCTGCTCGGTATCAGCGCTCCGGAGCGCATGTAATGGCGGGCCACCGCGGACGCGGCCTCCGTCCGGGTGGGGTATTGCGTGCAGTGGGACGTTTGATCCTATTGGTCGCGATCGGATTCGGCGTTGGCCTCCTCTTTGGCGTAGTGACTGAAGAGCCGGAACTATTGGCGGCGCATCTGCGCGGTGATGGTGAATCGGTCGGACTGGAGGCGAATGCGGATCGCCCCGACGCAGGAGCGGCTCCGAGTGTATCGACGGGCTTGCGTCTCGCGGCGCCTAGTGTCGGTGCTAGGCGAGGAGATACGGACACCTATCAATCGGCGGCGGTTGAAGCCCGACCGCTCGTCGACCTAGAAGAGGCCAAGGCTTCCGAAAGGCTGCCCAAGGTTGCCGCGGCGCAGCCTAGCCGGAGCGATAGAGCGAGCGGGATGGAGCCTCTTCCGGCGAAACGCACCTCGGACGAGGCGCTTTCCGGAGGGCAGTTAGTCACCGGAGAACTCGAGCGCCCGGATTCGGCGTTGGCAGCAACGCGGGGCGCTCGGCGATGGTCGATTCAGGTGGGCGCCTTTTCTGAAGAGGCTTCGGCCAGCCGCTTGGCGGAAGGCCTCCGCGCCCGATATCCCGTTGCCATCTTACCGGGGCGTAAGGACGGCGAGCGGTGGCGCGTACGCATCCAGCCGATCAAGGATGAGGATCGTGCTAGGGCGATGGCGGATCGGCTAAAGCGGGACGAGCATTTGCCGACATGGGTGACTCCCATGGAAGGTCGCGCGGGCTCATGACAGATGTATCCGAACACGAGACGCTAACGGTGCCGCGGCGAATCGGCGTCCTTGGTGCGGGCGGGCAGTTGGGCCAATGCCTCGTGCGCCAGATCGAGTCGGCGCCGGATTTGGCGTTGGCTTTCGCGCTCACGCGGGCCGAGCATGATCTCTCTGACGCGACCGGACTGACGGACGGTATTGCGCATATTCTCGATCGACCCTCTGCCGCTCAACCGGAGGTCGTGATCAATGCGGCGGCCTACACGAAGGTCGACCTGTGTGAGAGCGAGGCCGCGCTCGCCTATCAAACGAACGCTCTCGCGCCTGGCGAATGGGCGAGGCAGCTCGCGGCCCAGGACATCCGCTTCATCACGGTATCGACGGATTATGTGTTCGCTGGGGATGGCACGATTCCCTATCGCGAGTCCGACCCGACGGATCCCCGCACGGTTTACGGGACGAGCAAGCGGGCTGGTGAGATCGCCGTACTCGGTGCGGACTCGAACGCTTTGGTCGTGCGGACAAGCTGGGTCTTCGGTCCCGGAAGAAACTTCCCTTTGGCGATTCTCGATCAGGCGGAGAAGCGTCGGTCGGGTGAGGTCGAAGGCGCGCTCAAAGTTGTGGATGACCAACATGGATCCCCGACCTTTGCCGCAGACCTGGCCTTCGCACTCCTCGCAATCGCTCGACAGGATCGCGAGAGCTGGGGCGGCGGGCTCCTGCATCTTCGCAACAGCGGCGAGACGAATTGGTTCGCCTTCGCTCGTGAAATTCTCGATCAGGCTGGCTTTACTGATGTCGCCATTGATCCCGTGTCTTCCTCAACCTTCGAGACCGCTGCAAAGCGTCCCGCCTTTTCTTTGCTCGACTGCAGCTGGGCGGAATCGAAGGGAATTGCGCTGCCTTCATGGAAGGATGCGCTGAGCCGCTATCTTGCCAGCCCTGATTGTCCCTACGAGCTGGCTGTGCCGCTCGAAGATCCTAAATCCCGAGCTGAGGTCGATGTCGCCATTCCGACCTCCGAGGTCCCGCGATGAGCGTCGATCAATCGCGCATCCGCAATTTCTGCATCATCGCGCACATCGATCACGGTAAGAGCACACTTGCTGATCGTCTGCTCGATGAAACAAAGATGATTACGGCGCGCCAGAAGAAAGATCAGTTTCTTGACAATATGGATATCGAGCGCGAGCGCGGGATCACCATTAAGGCGCAAACCGCTCGAATGGATTACACCGCGGCCGATGGTCAGCAGTATGTCCTCAACCTGATCGACACGCCCGGACACGTCGACTTTTCCTACGAAGTGTCTCGTGCTTTGGCCGCCTGCGAAGGTGCCTTGTTAATCGTGGACGCGGCGCAGGGGATCGAGGCGCAGACCCTCGCGAATGCTTACCTAGCGATCGATGCGAATCTTGAGTTGATTCCGGTCATTAACAAGATCGATTTGCCGAGCGCAGATCCTGATCGTGTCGCCCAAGAAGTCGAAGACATCGTCGGTCTTGATGCAGCGGATTGTTTGCAGGTATCGGCCAAAACAGGCCAGGGCATCGCGGCGGTCTTGGAAGCCATCGTCGAAAAGGTCCCGGCGCCGCGCGGCGTGCTCGATGCTCCGGCACAGGCGCTGGTCTTCGATGCTTGGTTCGACCCGTATGTAGGCGCAGTCATGCTAGTGCGCGTGGTGAACGGAACGATCAACCGGCGCGAGCGCGTAAAGTTCATGATCGCGGGGATCGAGCACGAGGTCACGCAGCTGAACGTGATTGATCCTACGCCGCGCAAGGTCGACAGCCTTTCCGCCGGCGAAGTGGGCATGGTCGTGGCAGGCGTGAAGTCGCTGTCCGAAGTGCAAATCGGGGACACGATCACGACAGCCGTAGGCGGCGCGACGGAGGCCCTCGAAGGTTTCCAAGAAGTGAAGCCCATGGTCTTCTCTGGACTCTACCCGGTCGAGTCTGAAGACTACGAAGACTTGAAGGCGGCGCTCGAGAAGCTCAAGCTGAATGATTCTTCATTCACGTACGAGCCGGAAACGAGTGCGGCGTTAGGCTTCGGTTTCCGCTGCGGATTTCTAGGCTTCCTTCATGCGGAGATCGTCCAGGAGAGGCTCGAGCGCGAATATAATCTCGACCTGATCACGACTGCGCCGACGGTGAGATATAAGGTCGTACCTAGGGAAGGCGAGCCCTTCGAAATTGAGAGTCCGTCCGCGCTGCCTGAGGCCCAGGACATTGCGCAGATCGAGGAACCCGTCGTGCTCGCCACGATCCACGTTCCCTCCGAGCATCTCGGTGCGGTGCTTGGCTTGTGCCAGGACCGCCGTGGTGTTCAGAAGGATATGGGCGTCCACGGCACGCGCGTGCAGGTTCGTTACGAGCTGCCTTTGAACGAGATCGTGACGGATTTTCACGACAAGCTGAAGAGCGTAACTCGGGGTTACGGCTCCTTCGACTATGAGCTCGTGGGCTTCCGGCCGGCGGCATTGCAGAAACTCGACGTGTTAGTAAACGGCGATGCGGTGGATGCACTCTCTTTGATCGTGCATAAGGACAAGGCGTTTGGTCGCGGCTCGGAGCTCGCGAAGAAGCTCAAAGAATTTATTCCCCGGCAGCAATTCCCGATCGCGATTCAAGCGGCAATCGGCACGCGCGTGATCGCGCGGACCACGGTGCGCGCTGTTCGAAAGAACGTGTTGGCGAAGTGTTATGGCGGCGACATCAGCCGAAAGCGCAAGCTGCTGGAGAAACAGAAGGCGGGCAAGAAGCGTATGAAGATGGTGGGCAGCGTCGAAATTCCGCAG
Source organism: Myxococcota bacterium (assembly GCA_041440805.1). Lineage (GTDB taxonomy): Bacteria > Myxococcota_A > UBA9160 > UBA9160 > UBA4427 > UBA4427. The sequence continues at coordinate 22,198 of JASDVF010000021.1, forward strand.
GAGGCATTCTTGGCTGCCCTGCGCCTGGGAGACGACTGATGTCGAAGAACATCGAAGGCACATCTGAAAGTGCGGCAGAAGCGGCGACGGAAGGACAGCCCGGGAGCGGTTCAGGCGGAGACTCAGGCGGTGGGCCGCCGATACAGCCGGAAGAAGAGCCCGGCGCGATCAGTGCGATCATCGAGCAGGTTGTGACGCTTGCGGTCGCGGTCGCGATCGCCCTCACCATCCGACATTTCCTGATCGAGCCCTTTCGGATTCCGAGCGGCTCGATGTTCCCGACGCTTCTCGTGGGCGACCACCTCTTCGTGAATAAGCTGGCCTACGGACCGCGGATTCCTTTTACAGATGCCAGGATTCCTGGTTGGCGTGAGCCCGAGCGCGGCGATGTCGTGGTCTTTGAAGTGGCTCGGCCGCGAATAGGAAATAGTCACGCGATCATGCCTGTGGATCTCGCGCCGGATGGCTCGATGCACGAGGATTTTGTGAAGCGCCTCGTGGGTCTGCCCGGGGACAAGATCACTTGGCGTCGTGGCCAGCTCTTCGTGAACAGCGTGCCTCAGGACCTCACGCCGGCCGCTGAGGATTTTATCGGCGATGACGGTGTCCGCTTCAAGAAGAGCTGGGAAATGCTTGGCGATTGCCGGCACGGAATTCTGGATGGGCCGCGCCCGGCGATACATCCCAAATTCGACCGTGGGACGTATATCGTGGAAGAGGGCCGCTACTTCATGATGGGCGACAACCGCGATAATTCGAATGACAGCCGCGGCTGGGGCACCGTCCGCTTGGAAGAGCTCAAGGGACCTGCGTTCATCCTCTATTGGTCCTGGGCGATGGACGGGAATATGCTGTCCTTCTTCAATCCCGTGAACTGGTTCACAGTCGAGAAGCGCTGGGATCGCGTACTTCAGAGCGTTCAATGTGAATCCGCTGAGGAAACCTCCTAGTCCGAAGAGGCCGCCCGGCTCTCAGCGGATGCCTCACGGCCAGCGCTTTCCGCTGATTTTCCGCCGCTTCAATGATTGCGAGACGCTGCCGTCGCGGTACTCTTGCCCGCGATCCACTTAATCCTTTAAGCCCGTCCAGAGAGTCGGGGAAGGACTGAGGAAACCCGCGTGCCTACAACACCCCCTAGCGCGTCCTTGCAAGAGGACCGATCTCCCGCTGTACCTGCTGTCATGCCCACGCAGGAAGAGCGAGTGGTTCTCGACAATGAGTCGATCCGCCGAGCGCTAATGCGTATCGCCCACGAGATCGTCGAGAGCGCCGATGGCACGGAACGCCTCTACCTTGTTGCGATCCCCAATGGCGGCGTGCCTCTTGCCCGTCTTTTGGCGGATAACCTTGAGAGCTTGACTGGGTCGCGTCCGCCACTCGGCATCCTTGATACGACGCTCTACCGCGATGATCTGTCGACCCGCGGAAGCCGGCCGCTTCTGCGCCGAACCGAGATGCCATCCTCCGTTGATGACCGCGTCGTGGTGCTCGTCGAAGACGTCGTGAGCACGGGCCGAACGATTCGCGCGGGCATGGATGCCTTGATGGATTTCGGTAGACCATCGCACGTCCGCGTCGTCGCACTCGTGGACCGGGGCCATCGCGAGCTTCCGATTAAGATCGACTACGTCGGCAAGAATATCCCGACTCAGCCGACGGACAAGGTCGTCTTTCACGCGGAGCAATTGCCGTCGTCTAACGCGACGGGCGCGACGGGCGCGACGGGCTTGGCAGGGCGTGACGCCGGCGATGAGGATTTTACCGTCGGTGAGCTTGAACTCGTTGTTAGGTCTGACACTGAGACGTTGGAGGGACCCGAATGATCGGGCGCGACATCCTTGGAATAGAGGATCTCTCACGCGAGGACATCGAGACGATTCTCGAGACCGCCGAGCGCATGCAAGAAATCGGGACCCGCGAAGTGAAGAAGGTGCCGACGCTGCGTGGGCGTACGGTGATCAATCTCTTCTTCGAGCCTTCGACGCGGACGCAGACAAGCTTCGAGATCGCGGGCAAGCGACTCGCGGCGGACGTCGTGAACTTTTCCGTTTCGGGGTCGAGTGTCTCTAAGCGCGAGACGTTACTCGATACAGCAAAAACCCTTGATGCAATGGATCCCGATGCGGTCGTCGTGCGCCACAAGGTCGCTGGTGTTCCGCATCGCCTAGCGGAAGTCCTCAAGGCCCCCGTAATCAATGCCGGTGACGGTGCTCACGAGCATCCCTCCCAGGCCCTACTCGACATGCTGACGGTGCGCGAACAGAAGGGCCGAATAGAGGGCCTCACGATCACGATCATCGGAGATATCGCCCACAGCCGCGTCGCTCGCTCCAACATCTACGGCTTTAAGAAGCTCGGCGCGGAAGTGCGGGTGGCGGGTCCGCCGACGATGCTCCCGGCGGATGTCGAGAAAAGCCTCGGCGTGAAGGCCTACACGAACCTGGCTGAGGCGATTGAAGGCGCGGATGTCGTGATGGCGCTCCGCATTCAAATGGAACGTCTTGAAGGTGCTTGCTTCCCGAGCGTGCGGGAATACGCTGCGACTTTTGGGATCGATCGCGCGAAGCTTCGTTATGCGAAAGAAGATGCGATCGTGATGCATCCCGGGCCGGTCAACCGCGGCGTCGAGCTGTCCCACGAACTCGCGGATGATCGTCCGAGCGTGATCCTCGATCAGGTCCGCAACGGCGTGGCTTTGCGAATGGCTCTGCTCTACCTGGTTGCTGGACGGGGAGGGCATTAGGCGATGTCGAAAATCCTGATTCGCAACGGACGGTTCCTTGACCCGAGCACGGATACCGACCTTCCGCCCGGAGCCGGCGAGCTTTTGATCGAAGACGGACGCGTGGCGGCATTCGAAACCGGTGGCAATCCCATCCCGGAAGAGGGCACAGAGATACTCGATGCCGAGGGTGCATGGGTTGTCCCCGGATTGATCGATGTTCATGCGCACCTGCGCGAGCCGGGCCAGGAGTACAAAGAAGACCTCGCTTCTGGCGGCACCGCCGCAGTCGCGGGCGGCTTCACGCAGGTCGCTTGTATGGCGAATACGGCGCCGGTCAACGATGACCCTTCCGTCACGAAGTACATCCTCGATCGTGCGGAGAAGGAATCCCCCGCCAAGATTCGTCCGATTGCAGCGGCGACGCAGGGGCTGCTTGGCGAAGTGATGACGGAGATGGTCGCCCTTAAAGAAGCCGGGGCGATCGCGTTCAGCGACGATGGCGCGACGATCAGCGATGCGGCGGTCATGCGGCGTGTGCTCGAGTATTCGCGCATGGCGGATGCCATCGTCATCGTACACGCAGAGGACTGCGCGCTTCGCGGAGCGGGCGTGGTGAACGAAGGCGCCGTTTCTACGAAGCTAGGCTTGCCCGGCAATCCAGCCGCGGCCGAAGAGATCATGGTCGCTCGCGACATCCGCTTGGCCGCGCTGACGGGAGCGAAGCTTCATATCGCCCACGTTTCGACGGCGGGCGCCGTACACATGATTCGCAAGGCGCGTGAGGCTGGGCTTCTCGTGACCGCCGAAGTCACGCCGCACCATCTCACTTTGACCGACGAAGCCACGATGGGATTCGATACAAGTACCCGAGTGGCTCCGCCGCTTCGCAGCCAGACCGATATAGACGCACTACGAAGAGCGCTCGCGGACGGGACGATCGACGTAATCGCAACGGACCATGCGCCCCACGCGAGCTACGAAAAAGAAGTCGAGTTCACTGAGGCACCTCCCGGCATGCTCGGCCTCGAGACGGCGGTCGCCGTATGTCTCGATCTAGTTCGAGACGGGACGCTCACGCCGATCGAGTTCATTCGTCGTCTCTCGACGAATGCTGCAGGCCTGCTTTCCCTCGAAGGAGGCAGCTTGAAGGTCGGGTCGGTGGCGGATGTTGCGCTGATTGACCCAAACCAGGAATGGAATTACGACCCGGCGCGAGGCTTCTCTAAGAGTCGCAACTCGCCCTGGGCCGGACAGTCGCTTACGGGACGCGTCACTGCGACGATCGTCGACGGCCGGCTGGTTTATCACCACGAACGTGGAGTGTTGATTCGATGAGTGCTGATTCGCAGGGACCGGGCGAGAGCGCCTCGACGGACGAGCTGTTAGGCCATGAAGCCGCGCCCGCAGCGCTGGCTTTGGCCGATGGTACGGTCTATCGAGGGCGAGCTTTCGGGGCCCGTACGATCCAAAGCGGTGAGGTCGTTTTCAATACGAGTCTGACGGGTTACCAGGAGATCGCGACGGATCCGTCCTACGCCGGACAGATCGTGACGATGACCTACACGCAGATCGGAAATGTTGGCGTGAATGCGATGGACGACGAGTCGCGCAAGCCATTCTTGTCGGGCTTCGTGGTCAAGGAACTCTTGGCACCGAGCAATTATCGCTCTGAAGGTGATTTTGATTCGAAGCTCGTTCAGGCTGGTATCCCCGGGTTGTCGGGGATTGACACCCGTGCGCTCGTTAGACGAATTCGTGACGGAGGCGCTCAGGTCGGCGTGCTCTCGACGGATCCGGCGAAGCAAGATGCGGATGAACTCGTGGCCATGGCACGTAAGGCGCCGGGGCTCGATGGTCATGATTGGGTCGCGAAGGTCACTTGCGATGCTGCCTACTCATTTGATGATGGGATCTGGGGCGGGATCGAAGGGCAGCTCGTGCGTCCCGATCGTCCGGGGCAGCGGCTGAAGATAGTCGCTTACGATTTTGGTGTGAAGCGGAACATTCTTCGGCTGTTAGTCGAGCAGGGATTCGACGTGACGGTCGTCCCGGCCACGACGCCCGCGGCGGAAGCGCTCGCCATGAATCCCGACGGCATCTTCTTGTCGAATGGCCCTGGAGATCCGTCGGCGGTCGAAGGCGTCCAGCCGATCGTGCGTGAACTCACGCAGAGCAAGCCGGTCTTCGGAATTTGCTTAGGGCACCAGATTCTTGGACTCGCCCTCGGTGGGACCACTCGGAAGCTCAAGTTCGGGCACCACGGCGGCAATCAGCCGGGCAAGGATTTGGCGACGGGGAAGGTTGCGATCTGCGCTGAGAACCACGGCTATGCGGTCGATGCGGAGAGCCTAACGGCTGCCGGTGAACCCGTCGTAGTTACGCATATCAATCTGAACGACGACACCGTCGAGGGCTTGGCGCACGAATCGAAGCCACTCTTTTCGGTGCAGTACCACCCGGAAGCCTCGCCGGGACCGCACGATGCAGCGTATTTTTTCAGTCGGTTCCGTGAGCTTGTGGAGCGCTGTTCCAAAGGCGAGTCGGTCACCGGCGCACAGATCTGTGGAATGAAGTCGAGCCGCTCCTAAGGGGGCTGCGGCCGCCTTTCGACCGCTTTTTCAATGATATCTCGAGGGCCTAGGCCTTCGTTCAATACCTAGAGTGATGGTTTAGCCATCGGAGTCCAAGTTGCCGCGAAGAGACGACATCCAAACGATTATGGTGATCGGATCCGGGCCGATCGTGATCGGGCAGGCCTGTGAGTTTGACTACTCCGGCACCCAGGCCTGTAAGGCTCTCCGCGAAGAGGGCTACAGGGTCGTTCTGCTGAATTCGAATCCAGCAACGATTATGACGGATCCGGAGACCGCGGATCGAACCTACATCGAGCCTATGACCGTGACATCGATCGAACAGATCATCGCGACCGAGCGGCCCGATGCTCTGCTGCCGACGATCGGCGGCCAGACGGCGCTCAATCTAGCGATAGACCTCGACGCGGCAGGGGTGCTCGACAAGTACGACGTTCAGTTGATCGGCGCGAATCTCGAGGCAATCAATAAGGCAGAGGATCGCGAACTCTTCCGCGCCGCAATGGACCGCATCGGACTCAAGATGCCGGCCTCCGGCATCGCAACCACCGTCGCAGAAGCGCGCGAAATTCTTAAGCGAACGGAACTGCCTTCGATTATTCGCCCGAGCTTCACGATGGGTGGCTCGGGCGGTGGCGTTTGCGAGAAGGACGAAGATTTCGACCGCATGGTGCAGTGGGCGCTGGACCAGTCGCCGACGAACCAGATTCTCGTGGAGCAATCGGTTATCGGTTGGAAAGAGTACGAGCTCGAAGTTATGCGGGACACTGCGGACAACGTGGTGATCATCTGCTCGATCGAAAACTTCGACGCCATGGGCGTACACACGGGGGACTCGATTACGGTCGCGCCCGCGCAGACGCTCACCGACCGCGAATATCAGGAGATGCGTGACGCAGCGATCGCCATCATGCGCGAGATCGGCGTGGATACCGGCGGCTCGAACGTTCAGTTCGGCGTGAACCCGGAAGATGGTTCGCTGATCGTGATCGAGATGAATCCTCGTGTGTCGCGAAGCTCGGCACTTGCGTCCAAGGCGACGGGCTTCCCGATCGCGAAGATCGCAGCCAAGCTTGCGGTCGGATACACCCTCGACGAGATCCGCAACGACATTACGGCAGAGACGCCGGCTTCCTTCGAGCCCTCGATCGACTATGTCGTGACGAAGATCCCACGTTTCACCTTCGAGAAATTTCCTAACACGGACTCTGAACTAACGACTCAGATGAAGTCGGTCGGCGAAGTGATGGCGATCGGTCGGACCTTCAAAGAGAGCTTTCAGAAGGCGATTCGCTCGCTTGAGATCGGTCACGTTGGATTCGATCCGCCGGAACTCGCAGAAGGCGAGGAGGGCGAAAAGCAGCTTTGGGCGGATATCGATACGCCGCGCCCCGGTCGCCCTTGGGCAATCGTTGAAGCGTTCCGCCGTGGCGTTAGCGTCGAAGAGATCTTCGACCGAACAAAGATCGATCCCTGGTTCCTTCGGAATTTGCAAGAGATCGCCGTCGCCGAGGGCAATCTCGCGGCAGCGTCGACGCCTGAGCGTGACCGGCTGCTGCGCCCTGCGAAGCAGCTAGGCTTTTCCGATGCACGGCTCGCCGCGCTTTGGGAGACGAGCGAAGACGATGTTCGTGCCCAGCGAAAGCGGCTCGGAATTCGCCCCGTCTATAAGCGCGTCGATACCTGCGCTGCCGAGTTCGTCGCGCATACGCCCTACCTCTACTCGACCTACGAGGACGAGTGTGAAGCGGAGCCGACGGACAAGAAGAAGATCATGATCCTCGGCGGCGGTCCAAACCGGATCGGGCAGGGTATCGAGTTCGACTACTGCTGCGTGCACGCGGTCTTCGCGCTGCGCGAAGCGGGCTATGAGACTATCATGGTCAACTGCAATCCCGAGACCGTGTCGACGGATTATGACACGAGCGATCGGCTCTACTTCGAGCCTGTGACGCTTGAGGACGTGCTCGAGATCATCGAGACAGAGAAGCCGGATGGCGTGATCGTACAGTTCGGGGGGCAGACGCCGCTCAAGCTGGCAGTCGCACTTGAAGCCGCGGGGGCGCCGATCATAGGCACGCCTCCTGATGCGATCGATCGAGCGGAAGACCGCGAACGATTCGATGAGATGCTTGAACAGCTCGGCCTCGTGCGACCCGAAGGCGATGTCGCGCGAAGCTCGGACGAAGCGGAGATCATTGCCGCCCGGATCGGATATCCGGTTCTGGTCCGCCCATCCTACGTGTTAGGGGGGCGGGCGATGCAGATCGTGCAGAACGTCGAAGGGCTGCGGCAGTACATGCGTTTCGCGGTTCAGGCTTCTGATGAGCATCCCGTACTGATCGACCGCTTCCTGGCTGACGCGACGGAAGTCGACGTCGACGCCATCTGTGATGGTGAGCGGGTCGTGGTAGGCGGGATCATGGAGCACATCGAAGAAGCGGGCGTTCATTCCGGCGACTCCGCGTGTTCGCTACCGCCGTATTCTCTCGCGCCTGAGAGAATTGCGGAGATCGTTGAGGCGACGCGTCAGCTCGCGCTTGAGATTGGCGTGCTCGGGCTGATGAACGTGCAGTATGCGGTCAAGGATGAGCAGATCTATGTGATCGAAGTGAATCCGCGTGCCTCACGAACGGTTCCGTTCGTGTCCAAGGCGATCGGGCGGCCGCTTGCGAAGCTGGCCGCACGGGTGATGGCCGGAGAGTCTCTCGAGTCCCTCAACTTTACTGAGGAGATCGTTCCGAAGCATTTCTCGGTCAAGGAAGCCGTCTTCCCCTTTGTGAAGTTCGCTGGTGTCGACGTTTTGCTCGGCCCTGAGATGAAGAGCACAGGTGAAGTTATGGGCATCGACTCAAGCTTTGGTCGCGCCTTCGCTAAGGCACAGATCGAGGCCGGCAATAGCCTTCCGACCGAAGGAGGGACGGTGCTCGTGTCGGTTCGCGAAGAAGAGCATCAGCGAGTCTTCCAACCGGTGAAGACGCTTGTAGACCTAGGCTTCGATGTCGTGGCGACTCGTGGCACGGCGGACACCCTCGAGCGTCTCGGCGTAAAGGCTGCAGTCGTGAACAAGGTCTACGAAGGCAAGCCGGATACGGCGGACCTAATCGAAAGCGGAAGAGTGGTGATGGTTGTGAATACCGTCGATACGGATCCGAAGTCCATCGAAGACTCGAAGTCTTTGCGCCGGGCCGCACTGCTGGCGGGCGTGCCGTACTGCACGACTCTTGCTGCATTTCGTGCTTCGGCCGATGCGATTGAGGCCATGCGCTCGGAGTCGATCGGCGTCCGATCGATTCAGCAGATTCACGAGAGCATGTAGGTCGCCGCAGAGAGGCCGCTCGTCATGCCCGAATCCTTATTTGAACAGCTCGCCGCGCTACATGCTGCGGTCGTTGCGCTTGGGCGGGCGGAAGAGTTCGAGGATCCCAAGAAACGGGCGTCTGCTGAAGCCGAGGCCGAGGCCAAGAAGCGCTTAGGCCAGGTGCTAAGACGATCGATTCCGACGGACTTGCGCGCGCGGCTCACGAAGGTCAATAAGCGTCTCAAGGCACGAAAGCCGGAGGCGCCGCGGCGAGATATCGGCCGCGAAGTTCTTGAGCTGATCGATCCGCTCGGGCGAGCCGGCTTTGGAGATGAGCTGTTAGGCAAGTCCCTCTCGGCGTTGTCGGGGGTTGGGCCCAAGAAAGCTGATGGCTTTGCACGTCGTGGTCTTGAACGAATTAGTGATCTGCTCTTCTGGTTGCCAACGCGCTACGAAGATCGACGCCGCGTATTGGGTGTTGGAGAGTTGAAGGTCGGGTCGAGCGCGACGTTTGTCGCCGAAGTGAAGGTGGTCGACTGGGCACCGACTCGGCGCGGGGGGCGTTTCGGGAAGATTTTTCAAGCAGTCGTCGGGGACGAAGACGACGTCGTGACGCTCAAGTGGTTCCGCGGCGGCGAGCAGATTGCGAATTCCGTCGTGAAGGGGCGCTGGCTTCTCGTGAGCGGTGAGGTTAAGCGCTACCGGTTCTCGAAGGAGCTGATTCATCCGGACGTTGAAGTCGTCGACGCTCCTGGGGGACAGGGTGAAGCAGCACCTAGCAACGGCGCGAGCGCCGAGGCGCCTGCGGCAGAAACGGCTCCGGTGAAGGGCGTTTCGGCGAGCGCGGAGCTCGGCGCGGTCGTTCCCGTTTACTCGGCGCCGGATGGCATGAACCCGCGCACCTTACGGCGGTTGATCGGCCAGGCCGTCGATGCTTATAGCGATCTTGTGAAAGGGCACCTTCCTCCGCACATCGTCGAAGAGCGCGGACTCCCGTCGATCTCCCATGCGCTCAAAGCGCTTCATCGACCCGACACAGATGTAGACGTTGAGGAATACGAGGCATTTGCGTCGCCGTCCCATGAACGACTTGTCCTGGAAGAGCTGTACCTGCTCGAACTCGGGCTTGCTCTGCGACGGGCAAAGGCAACGCAGCGTCCGGGGGTCGCGATCGATTCGACGCGAATGGAATCCCGTGCGGCTGCGAAGGCGCTGCCCTATAAGCTCACCGGTGCACAGCGTCGCGTCGTGGGCGAGGTACTTGAGGATCTCGCACGACCGAATCCGATGAACCGTCTCGTGCAGGGCGACGTAGGCAGTGGGAAGACGGCGGTTGCCATGTTGTCTGCGGTTGCCGTGGCAGCGTGTGGTGGACAAACGGCGCTAATGGCCCCTACTGAATTGTTGGCTGAGCAGCATTACCGGACGCTCACTAATTTGGTCGAGAGCGGGGCAGGGGATATTCCGCTTCGAATAGGGCTCCTCACGGCTTCTCTGCCGCGGGCTGAGATCAAGCAGGTGCGCGGTCTGCTCGCGATGGGCGAAATCGATTTCGTAGTTGGAACCCATTCGCTCGTCGCTGGCGAGATCCTGTTTAAGGACCTCGTGCTGTCGATCGTGGATGAACAGCATCGCTTCGGTGTTATGCAGCGCGCCGCGCTCTCAGCTGCACGTCCAGATGGACGCTATCCGCATAGAATGGTCATGACGGCGACGCCGATCCCACGCAGCCTCGCCATGACGCTGTACGGCGAACTGGATCTCTCGATCATCGACGAGCTTCCACCCGGCCGAAAGCCGATTGAGACGATTCTGCTTCGTGCCGGCGAGGGCCAGCGCGTGATGGATCTGATTCGCGAGACGCTCATCCGAAAAGAGCAGATTTACGTCGTCTACCCGTTAGTCGAAGAGAGCGAGAAGATGGACCTTCGCTCTGCGCTCGAGTCGAGTGAGCTGATCGCGCGGTCCTTTCCGAATCACAAGGTCGATGTGGTGCACGGGCGCCTCGACTCCGCCGATCGACAGGCGGCGATGCAACGTTTCTCAAGCGGAGAGTCGTCGATTCTTGTGGCGACGACCGTGATCGAGGTGGGGGTGGACGTCCCGGCCGCAACCTTGATGGTGATCGAGCATGCCGAGCGTTTTGGATTGGCTCAGCTTCATCAGCTGCGAGGACGTGTTGGGCGTGGCGGTGCTAAGGGCAGCTGTGTTTTGGTGGCTCGCGGCAGCTCGGAGAAGAGCGAGCAGAGGTTGCGTGCGATGACCACGACAACGGATGGCTTCAAAATTGCGGATGCCGACCTCGATATCCGTGGGCCGGGGGACTTTCTTGGAACCCGTCAAAGCGGTCATATGCCGGAGCTTCGGATCGCGGATCTGCTGCGAGATACGCTCCTCGTATCAGCTGCGCGGAACATCGCGCGACGCGAAGTTGAGTCGGATCCAGGCCTAAAGAAGGTCCCGGCGACGCGCAAAGCGGTCACCCAGCGTTGGGGATCGAGAATCGACCTTTCAGGCGTGGGTTGAGGGTGGCCGCGCAAGGTCGTAATAGCCGAGGCGCATTGAAGGGCCTTTGACGGTGCTCGTTTCGGGCGCTTATGGGGCTCTTATAGCGCTTAGGCCAACTCAAGCTTGACGTCGCTTCTACCGTTAAGTACATCAAAGTCATGCAATCGATTTCGAACCACAACAGCGCACGCCAGCTAGACCTTCTAGCCAATGGCCTCCTGCTCCTTATCGGGGTGGGTGGGGTTGCCTAGCGTGCGTTGAGCCTGACACCTGTCTCTACAGAGGCGGGGCTCGAAACAAGCAAAAGCCCCTCCCGCCTGACTGGCCGGAGGGGCTTTTGCTTTTGTACTCGGCGTTCGTCGAGTACGAGGACTGCTGGATCGCAGGTCACAGCTGTGGCTTGGTTGATGCAAAGAGTCGCTTCTTGGGTGGGTCCGGTTGCGTGGGGCTAAAAGGAGAAGAGTGATGGATTCGCGAGAAACGATGGATAGACGAGGGCGCGCGGCGGGCGCGCGTCCCGGGGCGATGCCTCATGGCCGGTATAAACCCTTCGTGCGGTTCGATTTGCCGGACCGCGCGTGGCCGAATCGCGTACTCGAGACGGCGCCTCGGTGGTGCAGCGTGGATCTGCGCGACGGGAATCAGGCACTCGTTGAGCCAATGGGCTGGGATCGCAAGATTCGACTCTTCGAGACGCTCGTGGCGATCGGCTTCGAGGAGATCGAAGTCGGCTTTCCTGCGGCCTCGAAGACGGATTTCGATTTCGTTAGGCGCTTGATCGACGAGAATCGAATTCCCGAGAACGTTACGATTCAGGTGCTGACGCAGTGCCGAAAGGATCTGATCGATAGGACCTTTGACGCGATTGTCGGCGCGCCTTCGTCGATCGTTCACTTCTACAACTCGACCTCGCCGACACAAAGGCGCATCGTGTTTGGCGAAGATCGGGAGGGCATCGTTTCGATCGCGACGTCAGCAGCGAAGCTCGTAAAGGAGACTGCTTCGCAGTATCCCGGGGAGAAGATTTACTTTGAATATTCTCCAGAGAGTTATTCGTCGACGGAACTCGACTTCGCCGTCGGAATTTGCGAGCGAGTAATGGATGTTATCGAGCCGAGCGAAAGAGATCCGATCATCTTGAATCTGCCTGCGACGGTCGAAGTGTCCACGCCTAACGTCTATGCGGACTCGGTCGAACTCTTTGGGCGAATGATGTCTAACCGGAAGGCGGCGCTGATCAGTGTGCATCCGCATAACGACAGGGGATGCGGTGTGGCGGCGGCGGAGCTGGGGCTCCTAGCGGGTGCGGACCGCGTCGAGGGGACGCTGTTTGGAAATGGGGAGCGGACTGGAAACGTTGACGTGGTCACGCTGGCGATGAACCTGATGAGTCAGGGAGTCGATCCCGAACTGGACTTCTCGGATCTGCCTTCCCTGGTTCGTCGCGTCGAGCATGCGAATCGATTGCCCGTACACCCACGACATCCCTATGCGGGCGAGCTCGTCTATACGGCGTTTTCTGGATCGCATCAGGACGCCATTCGAAAGGGATTGTCGGCACTCGAGCAAGGCGACGGGGAGCATTGGGACGTTCCCTATCTGCCGATCGACCCCGCGGACGTGGGTCGAAGTTACGAAGCGGTGATCCGAATCAATAGCCAGTCGGGGAAGGGCGGCATCGCATACGTGCTCGAGACAGAACACGGCTATGTCCTGCCGCGCCGCATGCAGATCGAGTTCTCGCGAATTGTGCAACAGAGCGCGGACCAGACCGGCGAGGAAGTCGATAGCGGTCAGGTCCGTACGCTCTTCGAGCGCGCGTACCTGCAGGTTGAAGGCGGTCCGCGGTTGGTGGGTGATCGACGGATCGCGAGTCATGGGGACGAGAGCCTCGACGAAATCCAAGCGACGGTCGCGTGGGGCGCCCAGGAAATGAAGCTCGAAGGGAGCGGAAGCGGGCCCATCGATGCGTTCGTAGCTGCGCTCGGCGCGGCGATCGGGTCGCAGCTGCGAATCGGCGACTACCACGAGCACGCGCTCGGTGGCGGCGCGGATGCGATGGCCGCTGCCTACGTAGAAGTCGTCTTCGGAGAGGAGCGTCGGCTCTTCGGGGCCGGTCGAGCCGCGAGCATCGTGGAGGCGAGCTTCGTGGCAGTCCTCTCGGCGGTCGCGCGCGCACACGAGTTGGGATGGGTGGCGGCGCCAGCTGCCGCGACCATCAGGGTCGGTCAGTAGATTCCCAATCACTTCCAAATTGCGACTGTGAAGTTCGGGTCACGGGTCTTCGGATCCGTGGCCCGGCGCTACTCTTCGGCTTCGGCGTGACCGTCTTTGTCACGACCCTTCCGGATGATTTCGCCGGCTGGGAATAGCTTTGGAATCGGCATCAACGAGGACTCGCGTACGCGGGGCGGAGGGGACGGGCTTTGCGCCTGCTGCATTCGGCGGATTGGCATCTGGGGCGACTCTTTCACGGAGTGTCGCTGGTCGATGATCAAGCACATTTGCTCGATGGCTTTGCGCGCCTAGCTGCGGAGGCCAAGATCGATGCGGTTCTGATCGCTGGGGATGTGTACGACCGGGCGGTCCCGCCGCCGGACGCGGTCACGCTCTTTGATGAATTTTTGGCGAAGGTGGCGGGGGAGCTGCGGATCCCGACCGTTGTCATCGCGGGCAACCACGACAGCGCCGATCGACTGGGCTTCGGCGCACGACTGCTTGCACATGGTGGCTTGCACGTGCGGGGACGACTCGAAGCAACGCCGTCGGCGATCGAACTCTCGGACGAATACGGGCCGGTTGATATTCATGCAATCCCTTTCGTGGATCCGCCGCACGCGAGGGTGGCTCTCGAGGATGCCGAGCTTAGGGATCATGATTCCTGTAATGCAGCGATCCTCGACCGGGCGCGCGCGGGATTTAGTCCCGGGCGCCGACAGATCTGCGTGGCGCACGCCTTTGTCGCGGGTGCTTCGATTGGTGCCTCTGTTGGTGCCTCTGTTGGTGCTTCTATTGGTGCTTCTATGGACGCTTCTATGGACGCTTC
>JASDVF010000021.1:36468-60492 GCA_041440805.1 Myxococcota bacterium
GCTTCTATGGACGCTTCTATGGACGCTTCGATGGACGTCGAAGAATCTGACTCTGAGCGTCCGCTAATGGTGGGCGGAGGAGGGCGCGTTGACGCATCACGCTTCGCGGACTTCGACTACGTGGCCCTCGGCCATCTTCATCGCCCGCAGCAAGTTGGCTCGGAGCGGATCCGGTATTCGGGTTCGCTCATGCCCTACAGCTTCGGTGAATCGAAGCATGTAAAAAGCGTGAGTGTGATTGAGCTTGATGCGAAGGGTGGGGTTGAGATCGAAGAGATCTCTCTTGATGCGCGACGATCCGTTCGGGTGATTGAAGGCAAGCTTGATGCGCTTCTTGCGACGCCGCCCGAACATGTTGCCCTTGAGGATTACTTGTTAGTCCGACTGACGGACGAGGGGGCGCTCTTCCATCCGATGGCGCGGTTGCGGGAGCGTTACCCAAACGTTCTGCAAATTGAGAGGCCGGCTCTGGAGCGCGTGGCGAGTGGCACGGTGGCCGCGGCGGATAGCCTGGCCCCGCGTTTGCCGGAAGATCTATTCGAGGATTTCTTTAAGGCCGTCATGGACCGAGAGATCGATGACACAGAGAGAGCCGCACTCGTTGGAGCGGGGACGCCGGGCACGCCGGGCGCGTCCGCGGAGGGCGTTTCGTGAGGCCCCTCCGACTTGAAATGGAAGCTTTCGGTTCTTTCGCGGATCGGCAGGAGATCGACTTCGAGGCGCTCGGCGGTCGAAGGCTCTTCTTGATACATGGCCCGACAGGCGCAGGGAAGTCGACGATTCTCGAGGCGATTTGTTTTGCGCTCTACGGCTCACCGACCGGGGGAAGCGACGTCGCGGCGGCGACACATCTGCGAAGCCATCACGCGGAGCCGGATCGGCTTGCACGCGTCGCGCTCGACTTTGCTTTGGGCGAGAAGCGGTACCGGGTAGAGCGAAGCCCGCGACAGCGCAGAAAGAAGCGTCGCGGCGAAGGGTTTGTGGAAGAGCGGGGCACGGCGACACTTCTGCGCGTTAAGCCTGGTGCGGGTGTCGACGATCCAGGCGAGCCGATCGCGACGAAGCAGAGCGATGTGGATACGGCTGTGCGAGATCTGCTCGGCCTCGATCGCGCGCAGTTCCGCCAGGTGATTCTGCTTCCCCAGGGCGAATTCCGAAAACTCCTTGAAGCGACGAGCAAAGATCGTCAAGACATCCTGACGAAGCTCTTCGACATCGATCGCTACGCCGACCTCGAGCGTCGCCTTAAGAACGCCGCAGATGTATTGCATCAGGAACTCGGAGGCCTTGAACGCGACCGGGCCACTTTGCTCGGCCAAGCAGAGGTCGAGAACGAAGAGGCCTTCGAGCTGGCGCGAAAGACGCTTGATATTGCGCTGACGGATGAACAGAAGACTCTTTCCACGCAAGAGAGTGTTGCGAAGGCCGCGAGTGCAGCTGTCGACCAGGCGAAGGCGGACCTCGAGCGGCTACGACTTCGCGACGAAGCCCAAAAACGATTCGAAACGTTTGAAATTAGGGGACCCGAATTTGAGAACCACGCCACACGGCTTCGCGAGGCCGAGCGGGCCGAGCCGGTGGCCCTAGCGATTGATCGTGTCGACGAACTTGCGAAGGGCGCGGCGGCATCACGTGCACGCGTCGAAGAAGCTAAGGAAGCCGTCGAAAAGTCGCGGACGTTTTTTGAAGCTGCTCGAAATGATGAGTTCGCCGCACGGGAGCGTGAACCTGAATTGCGGACGCTCGATGAAGAGCGCGCGCGCCTTCGGGCAGCACGTGAAACGGTCGTTGCGCTGGAGCGACTGCGGGCGGTGCAGGCTGAGGAGCGGAGCGAACAGGATCGACGGGGGGGTGAACTCGCTGAACAACGAGTGGCTCTCACGCTTGGAGAGGCAGCTGCCAGTCGCGCCGAAGCGTTGGTTGCGGAACGTAGTGGGCGGATGTCTGCTTTGGAATCGCGAAGAGCGGAGCGCGTGAAGCTCGAAGGACATTTAGTCTTGAAGGGGCGAGAGACGCAGGGACTCGGGCGACTGGAGTCACTTGGGGAGCGTCTTGATCCTGCGAATGCGCGCCTTATCGTGGCGCGGGGGGCATTATCCGAAGCCGAAGAAGGGCTTCGTGCCGCACAACAAGCCGACCAAATGCATGCGGCGGTCCGGTTGGCTGCGGCGCTCGAAGACGGCGAAGCGTGTCCCGTCTGCGGCGGCGAGGAGCATCCTTTTCTGGCTCATTTGCGCGAGGGCGCGTCGATTGTTGAGGGCGGAGGAGCGGAGGCGCCTGCCAGCTCCGCCACGGATCTTGAGCGGCTCGAAGAAAATCTCGCCGATAGAAGAGGCGCGGTCGAGGCCGGTGCAGTCGAGGTCTCGAAACTCGAGGGCGAGCGGGAAACAGAAACGCGCAGTCTGGCGGAGCTGCAGGAAGAACTCGCTCGGGCGCAGCGCGACGATGACTCGTTCGGGGGGCTGAGTGGGTCTTCTATTCAAGACTCGATTCATGAACTCACGGAGCAGATCGAGGCGGATGAACAATCGCTCGCGGCGGCTTCGGAAGCCGAGGAAGAGCTGGCCGGGATTCGGAAGCGAATGACCGAGCTTCGTGGGGAGGTCGACGCGCTCGCTCAAGCGGATGCGGCAGGGCAGGGATCGCTTTCGGCGCGCGCGATGACGATCACCGACCGTGAAGGGGAGCTGCCGGCAAAGGTCCGCTCGCTACAAGCTTTGGACGAGCGCGACGCGGAAGTGGCGGCTCGGCATACGGCGCTTTCAAAACGGATCGAAGAGACTCGCCTTGCGACTCAGCAGGCGGAAGCCGACCGAGCGAGAAATGAGGCAACGGAAGCGGAACGCAAGGCGGCCGTTGCGCGCTCGCTTGACGAGTGTGCCGCGGGGGACGAAGCCATGCAGGCGGCGCTGGTTGCGGGTGGGTTCGAGTCGGCGGCGGTCGTTCGCGAGGCACGGGTCGGTACTAATGAGCGGCAGACGCTGCGCGAGAAGATCGAAGGATTTTCGAGGGAACGTGCCTCGGCGCAGGCGCGCCTAACAGAGTTGGCGGCCGCTGCTAAAGATGCGTCTACGTCAGACGTCGAGGCCCTGAGCAACGCGCTCGTGGACGCGGAAGCTCTTCGTAGCGCGGCTCAAGATCGCGTTGGCGAACTGAAGGGGAAGGCGACCAGCTGGGCGCGGCTCGCTGCGAGTCTTGCCGCGCAAAAGGAGCGCGCGGGAGATTTGGGGGCGCGATACGAGCGAATCGGCGGACTCGCGAAAGTTGCGAGCGGCGAGAATCCTCAGCGCGTTTCGTTTCAGCGTTTCGTGCTGGCTGCGTTTCTGGATGAAGTGCTGGCGCTCGCGACGGTTTCGCTGCGCCGCATGAGCAAGGGGCGCTACGAACTTCGACGGGTAACGGAAGTCGACGACAAGCGGCGTCGCGCCGGGCTCGACCTGGCGGTCTGGGATGCCCATACCGGGCAAGAGCGGCCCGTTTCGACGCTGTCTGGTGGCGAGAGTTTTTGTGCGGCCTTGGCCTTGGCGCTCGGTCTCGCAGAGGTCGTCCAACGACATAGTGGTGGGACCCGGCTCGACGCGATCTTCGTCGACGAAGGGTTCGGCTCCCTCGATCCCGAGTCCTTAGAATTGGCGCTCGAGACTTTGGTGGAACTGCAATCTGGCGGACGTCTGGTCGGGTTGATCTCCCACGTGCCGGAGCTGAAGGAGCGAATCGACACCCGCATTGAGGTCAGTCCCGGGCGAGGAGGCTCTGTACTCGACTTCGTCGTTGCCTGATTAGAGTGCCTGATACGAATGACTGGTTTGGCGGCCAGAGATCCGGCCGCCTGAATCGTGGAACCTTCTTGCCCGGCCAAGACGGCTTATGCAGCGGGGCCGATCAACGCACGAGCCCGCGACCTTGCGGGAGAGTGGCCGCCTCATTCACGGGAGGCGCTCGCGCTCGCTGGCCTGCTCGCGATCGTGCCGGGCTTCGGTGCGTCTGGCTTGGCTCGCAATCAAGCCCGCCGTGCAGCTGGCGCTGAATTCCTCGGATCGCCACGCGAACCTACGGGATGAGCTAGAACCGGGGGCAATGTCTTCCGCTCATCCGCGCGACCGATTGCCCCGGGTGCTCTCCTTGTGGGATGCATCGATGCTCATCGTGGCGTCGGTGGTCGGTAGTGGGATTTTCTTCACGCCGTCCCGCGTCGCCGAATTGCTTCCGAGCGCGGGTTTGATTCTGCTTGCTTGGATCGTGGGCGCGCTGATTTCCCTTGCAGGGGCGTTCGCGAATGCTGAGCTGGGGGCGATGTTCCCGCGAGCGGGCGGCGACTATGTGTATCTGCGCGAAGGCATTCATCCCGCGGCCGGATTTCTCGTCGGATGGATTTCCTTCTTCGCGATCTATGCGGGGACGATTGCGGCGCTGGCCGTCGTCTTTGCGGAATCCATGGCCCCCGTATTGGGACTCGAGCGTCCCGGAATCATCGGACTTTCCGCATTGATGATCCTGCTGTGCTCTCTGCTGAATATGCGGGGAACACGTTGGGGCGCGGCCCTTAACAACATGACCTCGACAGCGAAGATCGTCGCGTTGATCGCCTTCGTTGCACTCGGCCCGCTTTTTGGTTCTGGAAGCTTCGAGCCCTGGCTCGGTATGGCGGGCGCTTCGGGTACTGGTGCTGGTGAAGCGCTGGCTTCGGGCGAGGGCGGGGGGCTGTTGAGCTTTGGGCAGGCGCTGTCGCCGATCCTGTTCTCCTACCTGGGCTGGAACGCGAGCGTTTACGTTGCCAGCGAGATCAAGGATCCCGCGCGCAATGTCCCGCGCTCGCTCTTCTTGGGTTTAGGCGTTTGCGCCGGGCTCTATCTGCTCGTGAACGGAATCTACCTCTACGCGCTCACGCCTTCGGAATTGATTGAATCAGGGGATGCCGGCGCCGCTGCGGCGACTGCGCTCTTCGGCGATTTCGGCGGACAGCTCGTTGCGATTTTCGTACTCGTCTCTGTCGTAGGCACCTTGAATGCGACGATCCTGGTCGGGCCTCGGATCATTTATGCGATGGCCCTTGATGGACTTTTCTTTAGGGACGCCGACCGCATTCACAAGGGCTTCAGTACCCCCAGCGCGGCCATCGCGGTACAAGCTGCGGTCTCTATCGCACTCGTCGTGTTCCTCGAGAGCTTTCCGAAAGCGCTCGACTTCACGGTCTTCGGAATCATCCTTGCCACTTCTGCCGACGTGCTGGCGCTCTTCTTCTTGCGCCGCCGCCAACCGGATCGTGAACGGCCCTACCGCGCATGGGGCTACCCGTGGTTGCCGGCGCTCTATCTCGCCGTGAATCTGTCGATCGGTGCGGCAATTGCGGTCGCGAGCCCTCGGGAATGCGCGGTGACCCTCGCGGTTCTTGCCGCCGGATTGCTGATCTACAGACCGGTTGCACGAGCCGCGGACCGACGGGCGGCTGAACCCTCGGAATGATCCGCCACGAAGCGGCCGCACCGGTACCTTGGACACGAATTCTTCAGTAAGATCGGGGCATTCGAAGGGGTCCCTCTAGGTGCAGTCACCGTTCCAGTCACGCTCGAAACGCGCGTTTGCCGATCCGGCCGGCTGGGCGGCCTATACCGGTTGGGCAAACTGGGCCGATCGGGCAAATTGGGCCGCGAGGGCTTGCTAGCTCGTCGGGGCGATCGAGGTGTCTGCTTTTTTTAGAGGGGCGCACTTCGGGGCGAAACGATGGGCGAGGGAGCAGTGAGGGTTCGATGCCTTCGAGTCCACTCTGAGGGTGGGGCGAGTGCGGACGAGAATTCGTCGTATTCGCGCGAAAGCGTCGAACGAAGCGGCAGTGGGACGCGTCCAAGCACGCGAGCCAGATAGGCCATACGAGTAGACCGAGCTCTAACCGAGCGGATTCGATCCACCTACTAACTACCAGTACGAGTAGTAGGCGATGCGGATTGATCGGACGGGGCGATGCGGGCGATCCGGGGCAAGCCCTGCGATGCGCCGGCAATGAGATGAAACGAAAACAATATGACGGATAAGTTCCGACACGATTTCAACAAGCTGAACCGACTTCCCCCCTACATCCTCTCCGAGGTGACTGAGCTGACTCGTGCCAAGCGCCGAGCGGGTGAGGACATCATCGATATGGGGATGGGCAATCCCGATCTTGCGACACCGCAGCATGTCATCGACAAGATCTGCGAAGCCGCACAGGATCCGCGAAACCATCGCTACTCCAGTTCCCAGGGGCTGCCTAACCTTCGCGCTGGAATTACGGAGTGGTACAAGCGGCGTCACGACGTCGACCTCAATCCGGAGACCGAAGCCGTCGCCGTGATCGGTGCGAAGGAGGGGCTTTCTCACTTCGTCTTGATGACGGCTGGACCGGGCGATGTCGTCCTCGTGCCCGACCCCGCTTATCCGATCCATCAGTACTCCGTGATCATCGCCGGGGCCGATTTGCGCAAGGTGCCGCTCAATCACGAGAGCGACTTCATCGAGAACCTCGAACAGGCGGTGAGCCGCACCTGGCCGAAGCCGAAGATGTTGATCATCTCGTTTCCGGCGAATCCGACAACGCACATCGTCGATCTCGCCTTCTTGGAACGGATCGTCGAGTTCGCGCGTGAGAACGATCTGATGGTGCTCCACGACTTCGCCTACGCAGAGATCGCCTTCGATGGTTATAAGCCGCCTAGCATCTTGGAAGTGCCCGGAGCCAAGGACATCGCGATCGAATTTGTCTCGTTCTCTAAGAGCCACTCCATGGCGGGCTGGCGCGTAGGCTTCGCCTGCGGCAATCCCGAGATGATTCACGCGCTCAAGCGGATCAAGTCGTATCTCGACTACGGAATGCCTCAGGCCATCCAGATCGGCGCGATCGCGGCGCTGCGTGGCCCGCAGGACTGTGTCGCAGAGAACTGTGCAGTCTATAAAGAGCGCCGCGATACTTTGGTCGAAGGTCTTGGCGCGCCAGGCGTGGGGCAGTGGGTTATCGAGAAGCCCTTGGCGACGATGTTCGTATGGGCGCCGATGCCTGAGCGTTTCTTGGAGATGGGTTCGCTGGAGTTTTCGAAGCTTTTGTTGAAGGAGGCCGGCGTTGCTGTGTCTCCGGGCATCGGCTTTGGAGAACAGGGCGAAGGTCATGTGCGCTTCGCGTTAGTTGAGAATAAGCATCGCATCCGACAAGCGGTGCGTGGGATTCGTCGCTTCTTTCGAGAAGCGCAGGTTTAACCCCCGTTTAATTCGAGGGCTAAGTACAGGGTTAAGTGCAGGGACGCGCGGCGTCCCGGGAGCAAATGAGATGAGCGGGCAGCAAGATGCAATCGGAGTTGGGCTGATCGGTTTCGGAACGATCGGAACCGGCGTTGTTAAGGTGCTTCAGGATAACGCAGCGGAAATCGAGCAACGGCTCGGCTTCCCGTTGCGCATGGCGCGGATCGCTGATCTCGATCTCGAGACGGACCGCGGCGTGGATCTCACGGGCATTCACTTCGACAGTGATACCCCGGGCCTGATCGCCGATCCTAACGTGGATATCGTGATTGAATTGGTCGGCGGCTACGACGTCCCGCGTAAGTTCATCCTAGAAGCCTTTGCTGCCGGCAAACATGTCGTGACGGCTAACAAGGCGCTCTTGGCTGTGCACGGTCGCGAGATCTTCGGTGCGGCTTCGGCGGCCGGAGTCGATATCGCATTCGAGGCAGCAGTCGCTGGCGGCATTCCGATCCTGCGTGCGCTGCGCGAAGGCTTGGCGGGCAACAAGATTGAGACGGTTCTCGGGATCCTTAATGGCACGACGAACTACGTGCTGACCGAGATGGAGTCGACGGGCGAAGACTTCGACGTGGTGCTGAAGCGGGCTCAGGAGTTGGGTTATGCGGAAGCGGATCCGACCTTTGATGTCGATGGGATCGATGCGGCGCATAAGCTCGCTCTGCTCACAACCATGGCCTACGGCGCGGAAGTGGTCTTCGAAGAAATCCCGACTGAGGGCATTCGCGGGCTCGTTCCCCTGGACTTCGAGCTGGCGGCAGAATTTGGATACCGCATCAAGTTGCTCGGAATCGCCAAGTGTCATCGCGACGACGACGGTACGGAGCGAATTGAATCGCGCGTGAATCCTACGCTGATTCCCAAGTCGAGCATGTTGGCGAACGTGGATGGCGCGATGAACGCGGTCGAAGTGATCGGGAACGCGGTCGGTCCGACGCTCTACTACGGTGCAGGCGCGGGCGAAATGCCGACGGCGAGTGCAGTGGTAGGCGACTTGATTGAGATCTCGCGCGAGATCAAGCGCGGTGGTGCGGGGCCGGTGGCTCCACTTTCGTATTTGCCCCAGCACATCGTTGCGAAGGAATCCGTGAGTGACGATGAGCTGATGGGCTGTGCCTATCTTCGTTTCACGACGAAAAACGACCCCACGGCACTGGGGCAACTAACGGGTGCACTCGGAAGCGAGGGCGTCGGCGTGGCTTCGGTGGTTCAGCGCGAGGGCGGTGGCGACAACGTTACGATCGTTGTTCTGACGCAGACCGCGAGCGAAGCGGCCCTCGGTCGTGCGCTCGCGAAAATTGAAGCGTTGCCGGTCGTAATGGAGGCGCCACGCGTCATCCGAATCGAAGAGGAGGTCTAGCCGTGCCTACCGAAGCGAAGCCCAATAGGAGTGCATGGTTCGAAAGTCTCGATGATTCCTCGGAACGCTATGACCTAGACGAGGTGGTCTACACCGATTCGAAGGGCGGGCTTCTACAAGTCGTCCACGACATGGATGAGCTGAAGAAGACTTCCGGCGAAGAATGGAAGGAACACTTTCAGGGGCGAGCTCGCCGAAACGAATGGCCTTACGGCTCCGGCGTTTGGGGCAAGAAGGAATGGGTCCTTCCCGATATCGACAATGAAAATGTCGTGTCTATGTACGAAGGGCATACGAATCTCTTTTGGGCGGAACGGTATGGCCGCGAAATCGGGATCGAAGATCTCTGGTTGAAGCTCTGCGGTAACTCGCACACGGGATCCTTCAAGGATCTCGGGATGACGGTACTCGTTTCCCAGGTCAAACAGATGATCGCGAACGGGGCGGACATTCCGGCCGTCGCATGCGCGTCGACGGGGGATACCTCTGCAGCGCTCTCGGCATACGCCGCCGCTGCCGGAATCCCTGCCATCGTCTTCCTGCCCCGAGGCAAAATTTCCCTCGCGCAGTTGATTCAGCCCGTGGCGAATGGCGCGATCGTCTTCGCTCTGGATACGGACTTCGACGGCTGTATGGATATCGTGAAGAAGGTCTCTGCCGAAGACGGTGTCTATCTCGCGAATTCGATGAATAGCCTTCGTATTGAAGGTCAGAAGACTGTCGGCCTCGAGATCATCCAGCAACTTGACTGGAAGGTGCCGGATTGGATCGTGATCCCCGGTGGCAACCTGGGCAATATTTCCGCCCTCGCGAAGGGCCTCGACATGCTCTTCGAATTGGGGCTGATCGATAAGCGTCCGCGCATTTGCGTGGGGCAGGCCGAAGCGGCGAACCCGCTCTACCTCGCCTACCAGACGGAATTCGAAGTATTTGAACCGATCGCAGCACGCACGACCGTCGCCTCGGCGATTCAGATCGGGAACCCGGTTTCGTACAAGAAGGCCGTCGATGCGCTGAAGCGATACGACGGCGTCGTCGAGCAGGCGAGCGAAGCCGAGATCATGGAAGAATGTGCGAAGGCCGACCGGACGGGGCTCTTTAACTGCCCGCATACGGGCGTGGCACTTGTTGCGCTTCGAAAGCTTCAGGGGCGTGGGCTCGTGAAGAGCGGTGATCAAGTCGTTGTCATTTCGACCGCGCATGGCCTCAAGTTCGTGGACTCGAAGCTCGCCTATCACTCGATGAAACTCGACAACATTGTCTCGGAGCATCCTAATCCGCCGATCGAGCTCGCCGCCGACTATCAGGCCGTTCGCGACCAGATGCTGCGCGAGATCGATACGAGGTCGAGTAAGTAGATGTTTACAGGCATAGTCGAACACGTCGGCCTTTTGATCTCCGTTGAGCGCGGAGCGGACCTCACGCGCTTTCGGATCGACCTCGGTCCTGTGGCGGAAGGCGTTGGCTTAGGCGACAGCATCGCCGTTGCGGGTTGTTGCCTCACGGTGACCGGAAACGAAGGCAGTGTTTTCAGCTTCGAAGCGGTTGCTGAGACAATGGAGACGACGCGCCTGGTCGGCTTTGAAGCCGATACTCGAGTCAATCTCGAGCGCGCCATGGGCGCGGCGGCCCGCTTCGACGGCCATATCGTGCAGGGGCATATCGACGGGACGGGGCGGGTACGTCGTTTTGAACGTACGGGCGCCGACGGCAATGATGTCAAATTGCATATCGAGTGCGACTCGGAACTCGCCGGACAGCTCGTGGACAAGGGCTCGGTCACGATCGATGGTGTCTCGCTTACGGTCGTCGCTGTTGTTCCGGATGGCTTTCATGTTGCCCTGATTCCCCACACGCTTGAGATCACGACCCTTGCGGACCTAAGAGAGGGTCACGCGGTCAACCTCGAGGTGGATGTCTTTGGGAAGTATGTGAAAACGTACCTTGATCGGGTGTTGCCCGGGCTGGTCGCGGGAGCGAGCCAATAGGCTCCGCTTCGATCTCCACGGTTCGTTCAAGCCAACACGTTTTTCTGTGTCGATGTCCACGTCGAACTCCACGTCAATGTCCGTAAATGATGCCAATTCGAAAGGCGAACCGTATTGATGCTCGTTAGGCGACTCCCCCAAACGTGGAGCGCCGTCTCGGCCTTCGCAGTACTCTTGATCGGACTGCTTGGTGCCTTTGTCGCGCCAGGCCAAGCCCGCGCTGTAACTGAAGCTAGGGCATGGCAGGAGACGCTCGACCGCGTGGCTCCCGCAGTGGTCGTGCTGCGGATTAGTTCGACGCGAAGCTTCGATGATTCAGGGGCGGGGACGTCGACGGCGACGGGCTTCGTAGTGGATGCGAAGCGCGGACTCATCTTGACGAATCGGCACGTCGTGACGCCGGGCCCGGTCGTTGCGGAGGCGGTCTTTCAGAACAATGAAGAAGTGTCTATCCAAGCGGTTTACCGCGACCCGGTTCACGATTTCGGCCTTTTTAGATACGACCCCAAAGACGTGCGCTTCATCGAGACGGGAGAGTTGACTCTCGCACCAGAGCGCGCTCGGGTCGGGACCGAAATCCGAGTCGTTGGGAATGATGCCGGTGAGAAGCTCTCGATTTTGTCGGGAACCATCGCGCGACTGGATCGCGACGCGCCGGAATACGGGCGCACGTCGTTCAACGACTTCAACACGTTCTATATACAGGCAGCCTCCGGTACTTCGGGGGGATCCTCAGGCTCTCCAGTCATCGACATCGACGGCCAAGTCATCGCACTGAATGCCGGCGGCAAGCGGATGGCCGCGTCGAGCTACTACCTGCCGCTCGATCGTGTGAAGCGGGCTCTCGAGTTGGTGAAGGCAGGCAAGCCGATCACGCGCGGGACGATCCAGACGGTGCTCACTCATCTGCCCTTTGATGAAGTGCGCCGTCTTGGCCTTCAGGAGGGCACCGAGGCGCGGATCCGCGCGGCATTCCCCGACGAAGGGACCGGCATGATCGTCGTGCGCCAGGTCGTGCCCGGTGGCCCGGCAGAGGGCTTGCTGCACGTGGGCGATATCGTTGTTGGGGTTGAAGGGGAAGCGGTGAACGCGTTCCTGCCGATCGAGGCGCTGCTGGATGCACGCGTTGGCGGGAAAATCGCCCTCGATATCGAACGTGGCGGAGCTCCCCTGAGTGTTGAACTCGAGGTTGAGGATCTGCATGCGATTTCTCCGGACCGCTACCTCGAATACGCAGGTGGCGTGCTTAACCCGCTCTCGTATCACCAGGCTCGCAATGCCTCGGTTCCGGTCGCAGGTGTCTATGTGGCGAGCAGCGGTTATGCGTTGAGCCGGGCAGGGGTCCCGCGCCGGGCCGTGATCACGGAGATCGCGGGAGAGGAGACGCCGACTCTAGAGCGCTTTGAAGAGGTGCTTTCGTCGCAGCCGCACGATGCACGCTTGTTAGTGCGATTCTTTCTTTTGTCACAGCCGAGGGCGCCTGCGGTGGCGCTCCTTCGGAACGATCGCCGCTGGTTTTCGATGCGGCATTGCCGCCGTGACGACAGCACGGGGCGATGGCCATGCGAAGATTCTGTTGCCGCGCCGGCCGCCGAGGCGCCCGAAGGCGGGGAGACCGCATTCGAACTGGAAGGGCCCTGGGCGGTGGAGCGAGTCGCACCCTCGCTGGTGATGGTTTCCGCGTCGATCGCATACCGACTTGATGGGGTCCACGGCGAACAGTTTAATGGGGCTGGGCTGATCGTGGACAAGGAACGAGGATTAGTTGTCGTTGATCGGGAGACGGTGCCAATCGCTTTGGCGGATCTTAACCTCACCTTCAACGGATCCGTCGAAGTGCCTGGGGAGCTTGTCTATCTGCACCCGGAACGAAATCTCGCGGTTGTGCGCTACGACCCTGCCCTAATTGGAGATACACCGGTTCGAGAAGCAAAGATTCGCGAAGTGGATCTCGAAGTCGGCGACGACGTCTGGCTTGTGGGCTTAACGGGGACTGAGCGGATCGTCTCGCGCCGGACCCGGATCGCACGGAGGGAGCCGATCAGCTTGGGCCTAACGCATCCGCCGCGATTCCGCGAAGCGAATCTAGAGGTGGCTTCAGTCGAAGATGCCGCGCAAACGGTCGGTGGAGTGCTCGTCGACGGCTTCGGACGCGTATTGTCCTTCTGGGCATCATTCTCCATGGGGAGCGGCAGCGCGAGCGACGGGTTCTTTGGCGGCATCCCCAGCTACCACATTCGACGGATGATTGATCCGCTTAAGCGCGGTGAGCCGGTGGCTTGGCACTCACTCGGCCTTGAACTCGAACCGCTCACCCTCGCGTCTGCACGCGATAGGGGACTCTCCGAGAAGCAGGCGCGCAGGCTTGAACGACACGATCCCAAGACGAAGCGCGTGATGTCCGTTGTTCGTCGAACGAAGGACATGCCCGGCGAAGATCTCTTTCGCGAAGGTGACCTGGTTTTGGCGCTCGACGGCGAGCCCGTGAGTCGGATACGTGATCTCGTTAGGCTGACGCGAGGCGGTCGCTTCGAGGTTCAGATTCTCCGCGATGGCCAAGAAAAGACCCTCGAGGTTGAGCCCTCGCTCATGAGCGGGGAGGGCACGACACGTGCTGTGCTGTGGGCGGGTGCATTATTGCAGGCACCTCATCCAGCGCTTGCTTCGCAATACGGTATTGCCAAGGGTGGGGTCTACGTATCGCGCCATTGGTTTGGTGCACCTTCGACGCGGTACGGCGTGGAAGCCACCAGCCGAATCGTCAAAGTCGATGGTCAGCCGGTCGCGGATCTAGATGCGTTCCTCTCTATCGTTTCAGGCAAAAAGGACCGGGATGCGGTTCGGCTCGACACTTTGGATTTGGATGGAAAACCCGGCGTGATCACACTCAAGCTGGATCTTGAGTACTGGCCCACCTTTGAATTACGTCGCGAAAAGGGCGTATGGCAGCGAATCAGTCGGCGCGAAAATTCCGCGGCGGCGAGCGTGGCAGGACGTTAGGTCTCCGCGAAAGAGCTGAGAAAAACGAGAGAAAAGAGGGATATGAACGATGGGCTTCTTTGATATTGCGACCGCGTCGACCACAACAATCCTGCGCGGTGGTCTCGGAATGTCCACACGCTCCGTCGGCCCCCGTCCCGAGCAGACTCTCGAGATCTATGAGTTTGAGGGCTGTCCATTCTGCCGAAAGGCGCGCGAAGCACTTTCGATGCTCGACCTCGAGGCGGATGTGAAACCATGCCCCAAGCGAGGGAACCGCTTTCGAGATCCACTCGTCGAGCGTGGCGGCAAGGCTCAATTCCCTTACCTGATCGACCCTAATACCGGCAAAGAAATGTACGAATCCGGGGACATCGTCGACTACCTCTTCGCGCAGTACGGATCCGGCCCGGCCCCTGCGGCTCTCCGTGGGGGTCCGATCGCGACCCTCGCGGTCGTGGCTTCCGGCGTCGGCCGAGGCAAGGCAGGGTCCTTTGCGAGGCCTTCCAAGGCGCCTGCGACGCCGCTCGAACTCTATAGCTTCGAGGCCTCGCCATTCTGCCGCCTCGTCCGTGAGACGTTATGCGAGCTCGAACTCCCGTACTTGCTCCACAACGTCGCTAAGGGCAGTGCCCGTCGAGATGCGTTCGTCGAGCTCTCCGGCAAGATGCAGGTGCCTTACCTGGTCGACCCAAATACGGGGATCGAAATGTTCGAGAGCACCGACATCATCGCGTACTTGGAAGCGACGTATGGATTGGCCGGCGACTGACTGCGGCGCGCTGTGGCGATATGCGGCGCTCAGGAGCGTGGCGAGCCTGGCTAAGCGATCCGGTCCAAGAGGAGCGTTGCGATGCCCAAGAAGGAAAAGAAACCGAGGGCATCTGCGGCAAACGTGACAAGAATTCCTGAGCCTAACGCCGGGTCCTGCCCCATAGCCTTAAGGATCAGGGGAACCGCTGCGCCTACGAGGCTCGCGGTGACCATGGTGACGATCATGGCCAGGAAGAGAACGAGGCCCATGTACAGGTTGCCGTGGAGTAGGTAGGCGATTGCGCCACTGATGACTCCGGCGGCGCTGCC
The DNA here is from genome assembly GCA_041440805.1 of Myxococcota bacterium. Classification (GTDB taxonomy): domain Bacteria; phylum Myxococcota_A; class UBA9160; order UBA9160; family UBA4427; genus UBA4427. The sequence goes on from JASDVF010000021.1 coordinate 51,145, forward strand.
GACGACCAGCCCGACGAACATTTCTTTTCCGACGGCGCGCATGCCACTCGAAAACTCGATTTCGCCGAGGGCGATGGCGCGGGTGATGACGGTGAGGGTTTGGATGCCGCCGTTTCCGCCGATTCCGGCGACGACGGGTAAGAAGATCGCGAGGCTGACCATGCGCTCGAGAGTGCCTTCGAAGAGGCCAACTATGGCGCCGGCGCCGAAGGCCGTGCAGAGGTTCACGAGCATCCAGGGCAATCGTTTACGAATCGAGACCCGGGCTGAGGTGAAAATGCGATCCTCTTCGGAGAGGCCGGCCAGGTTGTAGATGTCCTGGGTCGCTTCTTCCGTGATGACGTCGATCACGTCATCGACGGTAATCACGCCGAGCATGGTGCCGTCGACATCCGTTACGGGAATGGCGAGGAGGTCGTAACGCGCGACCAAGCCGGCGACTTCCTCCTGGTCTGCATCAGGCGGCGTCGAGAGCATTTCGCGAATAGCAAGCTCTCGAACGGGGGTTTCGGGTTGTGCCGTCACCAAGCGGCGAATCGGAACGACACCCGTTAGGCGCTGGAGTTCGTCTACAACATAGAGATAGAGGATGGCATCGCTGCCGCTGATACCCGCTGCGCGTAGGGACTCGATCGCCTCCTGCGCCGTCATTTTCTCATCGAGGGCAGAGAAATTCGTCGTCATAGCGCGGCCGGCGCTACGCGGGGGGTAGAGCTCTGCGTGCCGAAGTTCTTCGCGCCGGGCGACCGGAAGGTGCTGCATGACGACGGAGCGGCGTTCCTCTGGGATCGCGTCGACCAGCTCGAGCATGTCGTCGAGCTCAAGACGATTCAGAACGTCCGCCATTCGCTGATCCGAGATCGAGTCGATAATCTCGGGGAGAAGCTCCGGCGGAAGCTCGGTGAGCATGGTCGCGGCGCGGTGATGCTTAAAGAGAAGGTCGACGACGATTCGGATTTCGTCGGGGGTGAGATCCGAGAGAAGGGGGCCCAGATCCGCGGGATGGATCTTCTGGAGCAGCTTCTCGGCGCGGAAATGCGCTCCTGTCTTGAGTAGACGGCGCAGGATTCGGGTTGTGACGACGGGCTGAGCCATCTTTTCCCTTCCTCGTCCGGCGGCGGCGCGGGCTTGTAGAAAACGGAGGCGACGCGGGGGGTCTCGACTGCGGCCGCGAGGCGGTGACGACTCCGGCGCGACCAAGGGGGTACCCCAGATCGAGTTGGGCTTCTACCCCGATGCGGCCTTCCGGCTTCCCGGAGAAATCGCTCCGGCAAGGCCTCCGAAATTCGCGTCCAATTCGATTGTTCGAGTCGTAGTGCTCAAGCTTGCCGCCAAGTTGCCGAAGGATGAAGGACGCTCGATGGGAGTCACTATTTCCCGAGCGGTATCCACCTGATCTGCGACTAGGGGAAATAATGGCAAGAACGCGGCTACGAGGACTCGAAATCGGCGGAATTCAAATCGGGATCGAAGTTCCCGAGACCTTCGAGTGGGAGTGGCCTGAATCGCCCGTCTCGGAATTTCAATGTCTTCCCCGGGAACCCGAAGTGCATATCGGTCTTAGGGTCGATACCCCCGGTAACGACGACCTCGGCGGTGAACGCTATTCGGTTGGCGCTTGGACTTTCGAAGTCGCTCGCCACGGACGTGATTGGGTCTTGGGCTTGTCTAAAGGAGGGCGCCGCGCTCAGCTCGCTCACTTCGATCGAGAATTTCAGACCGGCGAGATCATAGTCTCCCCGGAAATGGCTGCGAAGCGCGCGTATCCCCTGCGCGGTCCGATCGACGAATGGATCGTGCTTCATCGAACGGTGGCCCGAGGCGGACTTTGTTTGACAGGCAGTGCCATGGCGCTTGATGGGAAAGCCATTATTCAGCTAGGCGAGCCCGAGTCAGGTGGCGGTAACCGATCGGTTACGCCGTCGACATCTTTGTTAGGGCGGAGTTCACTGCTTCTTCGCGAAGAACGAGAACAGCTACGACTGTTCCGGACACCGTGGGCAGATTCGATCGACCCACGGCTTCCCTTCGAATCTCGCGTCGCGGAATTGCGGCGAACTCAAGACAGCGAACGGGCGTTTAGCGATCTGCTCGATCCGGCCGACGCCGCAGATCTACTCGTCACCCACGCGGTCGTTCCGTTATGCGACGATGCACTTCTTGATCGAGTGCTTCGAAACGCCCAGCGAATCGCACAGGGGACCCGCGTCGTCGATCTGGGTCGTGCCGCCACGGCGACAGATGCCCCGATGGCGTGGCAGTCGACGCAGATGCAGTCTGCCTTCGCGCCCCCGCGAGGTGGCCTTTAGGCGACACCAACGCTTCATGGGTCGCATAGCCTATGGATTTAACCGGCCTTGTGTCGACTTCACCCCTAGGTACAAAAACCTTCACTGGGGGGGCTTCACCTGTTGCGCCCACTTCCGATCGGAGGTTCCTTCGCTTGCGTCCCCTCGGGAGCACGCGGGGCCACCGGAGGCACTCATCGTACGATTGGAATCATCCTTTCTGCCATGAGGGACTCTCGTTGGCTTGGTACTCCTGACGACGGGACCATGATGTGGAATGGCGCACGTGCTGGCCAAGCATGTGTGGTGAAGGGGCGCCGTTATGATGAAGCAGCTGATCGAAGACATTGTTAAGGCCTTAGTTGACCAACCGGATGAAGTGCAGATCAAGGAAATGGTCGGGGATCATGCACATGTTCTCGAGCTCTCCGTGTCTAAGGCAGACTTGGGAAAGGTGATCGGGAAGGGTGGGGCGCACGCCTCGGCGATTCGAACCCTGATGGCTGCTGCCAGCGGCAAAGAAAAGAAGCGCTACATCCTCGAGATCATCGAGTATTAGGTTCGACTCCCCTTGGCTGGCTCTTGGAGGGGAAGTTTAGAGTCCCGTCACAGGCTTCCGGTGTGAGACCGTATTTTCGCGCATCGAATGCACTTGGGATTCGGCACTCACCGACCGATAGACCCGCTGGGTCGACGCGATTTAGAACGTCGATTTCACGGAGGTCGGCGGTCGATGCAAGGTGAAATAGAGGTAGTTGAGGCGCCGGGAACCCCCGGACGTCAGGCGCTCGCGCCAGAAGCACAAAGGCTTTTCGATGAGGGCCTAGTCGCCCTCGACTCGAACCGAGTTTCTGAGGCGCTTGAGTCACTGCGCCAGGCGAGTTCAGAGGCCCCTGAACACGCACAGATCCGATCCTTTCTGGGGCTCGCTGTGGCGCGTTCTGATGGTGCCTTCAGCGAAGCGCGCACGCTCTGCGAAGAGGCTGCGAGTCAGGAATTTTTCAATCCAGAGCTCTATTTGAATCTGGCAAAGGTTTACTTGCACTTCGGTCGGCGTTCTGAGGCTCTCCGCTATCTGCGCCGAGGACAGATGATCGATCCGGGACACGATGAGATCCAGAAGTCGATCTCCTCCCTCGGGAAGAGGGGACTCCCGATCGTCCCCTTCTTGCCAAGGCGCCATCCGGTCAACCGGGCTCTGGGAGCCGCACGAAGTCGCATTGTAGGGGCATTTTCTCGCGTATGAGTCCAACTGGGGCCATCGGTCTCTTGATGGCTGTAGCGCGCCTCTCAGCGGGTCTCTATTTGTACATCCATGGTGTTCATCTTGGGGTGTGGATGGCGCGAAATCAGCGATTCCTTGACAGGGTCTCGGCAAATCTCTAAACATGTGCCCGCTCCGCAATTGGCGCGGAGCAGGGAGAACAAAACGTGGGCAGTGTTATCAAGAAGCGCCGCAAGAAGATGCGCAAGCATAAGCAGCGGAAGCTTTTGAGGCGACAGCGACATAAGAAGTAGTCGGGCGCGTGCCTTTGGTGCGCATCACGTCCTGAGCCTTGCCGGCCGGGATGCAGCTCGAATACTTGTTCCACTCGACCGGTCTTGGTCGAACGCAAATGGAACAGCGATAAGCCGTACTCCATGCACGTTTAACAACGAGCTTAGGAGGGCGGCTTTTTTGCGTTTTAAACTCGAACAAGTAGTCGAGTGCAAAGGGAGCAGGGGCCACGCTTCGGTCGCGCGCATCGGGTTCCGTCGAAGATTGGCTGCCCGCTGCCACAGAAATCCGAGCAAAACTGCACTCATTGATCGCAAGTTAGGGAGGCATGTCTGCGTTTTTTTTGAGGTATTGGCTTGACTGCTTCGAGATCGTGTTGTTTCCTCGGGCGCAACAAACGCTCTATGGGTGCGGTTTGATACATGAAGGTTTATTTGTGCCTTCAAGTTGTCGATCTTCGATACCGATAGGAACTCGCAGTTAGGTCTGTGAAGTTCCGGATTTCCCGACAAAAGCGAACGAAGCACGTCTTTGTTTGACCGAGTTGGGGGTCGGGATCGGAAGTTGTTTCGTGATCAAAGTGTCTTTTCGGAGGCAACTAGAGCACGAAGGGGCAGGTCGCGGACCGTGTTCACGAGTGATTGACAAGGGGGGAAACCCAAGAATGGCAGCTCGAAAGAAGGCCACAAAGAAGAAGGCCACCAAGAAGAAGGCCACGAAGAAGAAGGCCACCAAGAAGAAGGCGACCAAGAAGAAGGCCGCCAAGAAGAAGGCCACGAAGAAGAAGGCGACCAAGAAGAAGGCCGCCAAGAAGAAGGCCACTAAGAAGAAGGCCACCAAGAAGAAGGCCTCCAAGAAGAAGGCCACGAAGAAGAAGGCCACCAAGAAGAAGGCTGCTCGCCGCAAGCGCTAAGCGCTCGAGGTGATGCGGCCTTCCGTTTTTTGGAAGGTCGAGGGACCTCGGCCTAGGGCCCCCTTAATTGGGGAACCTGGCCGGGGTTTCCTTCGTTTGGGGCCTGAGATAACGTAGGTCTCCAGAATTCCCTATCCCGGCGGGTGTTCTGAGGCAGTTGGATTTCGTCGACGACGCTTCCGCGCAGTCCACTCTTGAATCGATCTGGAATCGATTAGCCATCGATCTGCCGCACATCGACTGACATACACGCAGACAGCTAGCCCCAATATAAGATCCGGACCTAGTACGTCACCTTGTCCGAAGACTTTTGCGGACGAACCAAACACGGTTCGGACCGTCGCTACAATCCACCTACTGAAGTGTACGACCCACTACTGGAGGCCTCACGATGGCCCGTATTACAATTGAAGATTGCATGGAACAGGTTCCGAACCGGTTCATGCTCGTGCGGATGGCCTCTATCCGTGCCAAGCAGCTGAAGAAGGGCGCACGCCCGCTTCTCGAGACGGTCGACAACAAGGAAATCGTGACGAGCCTGCGAGAGATCGCCAAGGGTGTCGTTAAGCCCTGTGATACCTCGCTCGTGCCCGAGAACAAATTCGATGCCGCAGCGGTCGAGGCCGCGCCGGTTGTTGTCGAGAGCTTCGATGCCCCGGCCGTGGAAGCGACGCCTGTTGCAGCGGACGCCCCCGACGCATTTGCTGGTGCTGGCGAGATCGCTGCCGAAGAGCCGACGCCGGAAGGCTGAGGTCTCCGCGCTACCCGCTTGGCTTGTCCAAGTGGAGAGACGCGATTGCACTAAAAACAAGAACGGCCGCTCCCTGCTAGGGAAGCGGCCGTTTCTGTTTTTTCGGTCTGGCATAAATGTTAGGCGAGCACGACTGGCACGCTGAACTCAATGCGTGTCCCGAGGCCGGCTTCGCTCTGGAGTAAGGAATCTCCGTCGAGCAAAATTAGAAGGTTGTGGACGAGAGTGAGGCCGAGGCCAGCGCCGCGGTACTTAGCACGCGCTCGATCATCTACTTGATAGAACTCATCCCAGATGTATTCCTGATCGTCTGGGCAGATCCCGATTCCAGTGTCGTGAATCCAGCAATGCAGCCGATCTCCGTCGTGTCGGGCGCCAATCTTGATCGTGCCCTGCTCGGTGAACTTTGCTGCGTTGTCGAGGAGCAGGAATAGCATCTGATTGATCTTGCCCAGGTCGCCGCGCACATTAGGGAGCGAGGCGGGGATTTCCTTTTCAATCTCGACTGGCTTGTTGCCCAGAGCATCTTGGACGCTGAAGATCGTTTCGTCGATCACGTCGGTGACCGAGAGCTCCTGAATCTCGACCGGCATCTCATGCTGCTTGATACGCCATAGGTCGAGAATATTCTGCAGCGTACGCTGGAACGCGGTGCCTTCGTCGAGGGCGTTGCGAAGCGTCTGCTGGGAGCTCTGCGAGAGGGTTTCGACTTCACTCGAGAGCACGGTGATCGTGGCTTCGATGATGCTGTTGAGCGGTGTGCGCAACTCGCGCGACATCTTCTCGATGAAGTCGTTCTTGAGCTTTTCGATTTTGCCAAGTTTCTCGTTTTTGCGAAGCAGCTCGATGTCCTGAGCGAAAAGCTCTTCGGAGAGCTTAAGCAGCTCGTCGTTCTTTTCGTCCGTGCTCTCGAGGTGCTTCTCCGCGTCTGCGGAAAGCGATGCGAACTGCGTCGCGAGCGACGGGTGATCGACGGTACTGGCCGTCGACCAAGCAAGGACATGAAGGTTGGCGCTCGCTTCAGCGGACACTTCGTCAGCTGGGACGAAGACAAGCGCTCCGACGCATCGATTGCGTGCGAGGAGTGGTATCACGTGCACACTCGCACCCGAAAGGCGTGCTGCTAACGGCCCGCTGACCGCTTGGCTTTGCGCTTCAGTGGTATCGATTGCGGAGGTCACCAAAGCCTCGAAGGCTGCGGAGGATTCCCGCGCCTCGTCTGCCGAGCGAAAACCTGCGGCGGCACGAAGGCGGCCGGACAGGGAATCGCCGGGCTGATGTGTGTAGAGGAGGGCCGCGCCACCACCAGTGAGGCTCGAGGCCTGGCTGGCGCAAATGCGTAGCGCTCGGTTAAGGCGATCTTCGATGGCCTGAGGCGAATTCGTTTCCATGCTAGTCACCTCCTAGAACCGCTCGTCGGGTTCGATGTCGAAGGGTTCTTCCGGCTTGGCATCTACTTGGTCATCGTCGTGGATCAACCCCTCCATCTCCAGTTTCGTCTGGAAGTCGGTAGGATTGGACGCTGCATTAAGAGCGCCTTCGACCGTGATCTTATTCGCCTTTAAAAGGTCGAGCAGATGCTGATCGAAGGTCTGCATCTTCTCGGCGCGACCCTTGGCGATGTACTCCGTGATTTCGTGTGTGCGGGAAGGATCCTTGATGCACTCCTGGATCGACCGAGTCGAGCGCATGACTTCAACTGCCGGGACACGGCCGTTCTGCCTCTTGTTCGCGAGTAGTCGGAGTGAGACAACCGCCTTCAGGTTGTCTGCTAGGCGAGCTCGGACTTGCATGTGCTCTTCGCTGGGGAAGAATGAGACCAGTCGGTTGATGGTAGAAGCGACGTCGGCGGTATGGATCGTCGAGAAGACCAGATGGCCCGTCTCCGCCGCTTTGAGGGACGTGTCGACGGTTTCTAGATCACGCATCTCACCGACCATGATGACGTCGGGATCTTGTCGCAATGCCGCGCGAAGTGCATTTGGAAAGGATTCGGTGTCGGTGCCGATCTCGCGCTGGGTGATGATGCTGCGATCGTGGGTGAATACGAATTCGATCGGATCTTCGACCGTGACGATCTTGCTCTTTCGATGTTTATTAACTTCGTTGAGCATGGCCGCGAGCGTTGTCGACTTGCCCATTCCCGTCGGGCCTGTCACGAGGACATAGCCGCGGCGAACCTGAGCGATTTCGCCTAACACGCTCGGAAGGTTTAGATCAGCCAAGTCCTTGATCTGGAGAGGGATGACGCGAAGGACGATATTGAAATAACGTCGCTGGCGCGAAATGTTGACGCGGAACCGGCCTTCACCGGGGAGCTCGAAAGCGAGGTCGCGCTCGTTGAAGTCGAGTTCCTGACCTAGTGGATCGTTCTCGATCAGGATGCGGACGATCTCTTCCGTATCCTGCGGCGTGAGGACCTTGTAGCGGAGTTCGACCAGTTCACCGTGGAATCGGTAGAGCGGCAAGTAGCCCACTTGGAAGTGGATATCGCTTGCGCCTTTTTCGAGTCCCAATCGGAGAAGCCGATACAGCTTTTCCCGTTCCATCAACGTTCCCCTAGATAGCCAGCCGGCTCCCGCGAAACGGGTCGCCCTCGAGCTCGCGCACAGCCGCGCAGATAGATGTGTATCGGCCCCCGGAGTTGGCCCTTGACCCCGGATTCCGCGGTCTTGGGATGGGAGAAAATTGGCTGGAAGACTCCGCTATGGTTGGGCACGTTCGGCCCGGCAGAGCTGTGGGACGACGAGGGGGATGCGGATCGTGATGTCGAAGAAGGTGTGCACGGATCTAGAGCTGCGCAGCGAGCGGGTGCGACATGACGGGGCGGGCATGATTGGTGTCGAGCGGAAAACCTTCGTTTCGGGATGGGGCGCCAAGTCCTCGATTTTGATCGGCGGGTTGTGCCTCCTGACCCTCTTGCTGGCGCCTGCCGCCGCGATCGCCGAGTCCGATTCGAAAGCGGCTGCTGCTGGCGAAAATGAGCCGCCGCCGATCTCCGTGAGGCGATCCGACCAGGCTCGAAACGCTAGAGATGGCGATGGGCAGGACCCCGGGCTTGACCGGCTACTTCAACTGCCCAGCGGATTTCTCCAGCCGAACGCACGGACGGTGGCGGGAGCCGGGGAGACCGAATGGGAACGCCGCTTCACCGTCGCCCAGAAGGGACTCGAAAGCGCGGTGGAGACGCTGGCGATGACGAAGAGCGAGTTGGACAGCATCGCCGATGAAGGGGGGGCGAGTCAGTGGGCGGTCGCGCCACCTGGCTCGTCTGCGGGCAGCGGTCCTACGAATTCGCCGCTCTCTTTTAAGCTCCGTCAGGATCTCTTGCGTCATCGAGACGAACTCGACGCGGCAGAGAAGGCTGTCAAAGAGCTTCGTATCGAGGCCGATTTGGCGGGGGTACCTGTGGGCTGGCGCAGCGGTGACGTGAATACGCCCATTCCCAGGCGAATCCCAGAAGACCCTCGGTATAAGTAAGGGGCTGCGTCCATGGGTTGCCCGAGCTGACGAGATACTGGTTTGTCGCGCTCCGGGCGCACTGATTGTTGCATGGCGACGGGCCGTCTAGCCGCTATCTTGCTGCCTAAAGGTCCCTCGGGGGCTAAATTTGGCAATCTGGTAGGTAGACAGGAGACACGCAGCAATGTCCGACGAAGAGCAGAACGAACTAGAAGGAAACGAAGAAGGTCCCGGAATCAATGGCGACCTCGCTTCCTGGCTCTACGTGCTGGGTGGGATTCCGATGATGATTATTTTCTTCGTCGGGCTCTTTACGCTCGTCGGCGCATGCGACGCACAGAACGTGATGATTCCCGGCTGAAAAGCCCCGGGCCATTCATTGGCCCTTTCTTGCTTTTCTCTCGCCTTCATCTAGCTCTACTTACGCTTTCTCTCG
>JASDVF010000021.1:60592-77945 GCA_041440805.1 Myxococcota bacterium
CGCTTTCTCTCGGGCGTCGACCGCACTCTCACTTGGCTCCGGCCGGGCCGCCTTTCCGCGTGCGTTGTGCAATACGGCTGCAACTGTCGGGCTGTGCAGGGCACGACGTCCCCTAGAGCTATGGCGACGTTTCTTCAGCCGTGCCTGACTCAACTTCGCGCGTGCTTGGGCCGATACCCGGAGCATGTGGAGCCGTTCTCCTTGGAATCGGCGGAGAGTTTTCTCCCCGAGTCAGCCTGCGCTTTTAGCTCTGACGGGCCTAACCCTGACCCTCGGGTTGGGGTGTGCGGGGATTTCTATGCCGATGGTTCTGCCCGAGGGCTTGGACTATTTCCAAGCGCCGAAAGCAGAGGACGTATGGAGCCCGAAGATCGAGGGCTGGCAGCGTAGAGAACGATTCGATTCGGAGTTGATTGCTCCGCTCGAGAGCGGTCCCGCCGTCGAGTCCGCTGGATACAGCGCCGCAAACGACCAATTGCCCGCAGATCAAGCGGAAGAGGGCGGTTTGCGTGCGAAGTATTTCGCGTTCCGAGCTGAGCGTAAGCGAGTCATGGCCCGCGAAGTCGCAACTTGGATTCAGGCTGAAGCCAAGCTGCACTACCGCGAGGATGGGGCTGTCGATCATTGGGCGACCCTTGAAGAAACCCTCGCTCGAGGCGGAGATGACTGCGACGGTCTAGAGCTGCTCGCTTTTCATGCGCTGCGGGATCTTGGATTCGCGGACAGTGAAGTCTACCGAGCGATTGTGGTTCGCCCCTCTGATGGGCAGCATCATATGGTGACGCTCTGGTTCGAAGAGGCAGGCGATCCTTGGGTGATCGACCCCACCGGGGCTATGACCCTCGGTATGCCGCGCATGTCGGAACTCGCTGGATGGGTGCCGATCAAGGTCTTTTCGGACCAGATCGAATATACCGTTCGCGACCGTTCTGAGTCTCTCGCTCAGACCCGTTAGTCCGCCGCATCCAGAATCTATGGCAATAGACCTAGCATTCAACCGGACAATGCCGAATCGAGCCACAGGCAGCGACATCCGATAAGCCAGGCACAGGATGCCCCTTCGCTACGCGATGGGTGTATCAGGAGGCCTCAAGCGGACGGATCTCGGGACAGTACTCGGACTCTTGATGGGCTTTGGCCTAATTGTAGCTGCCATGTTGCTCGGCAGTGGTGTTAGGCCCTTCGTCGACGCACAGAGCGCGCTGGTCGTAATTGGCGGCACTTTTGCCGCCACGATGACAAATCAAAAGATGCCCTATGTCATTGACGGACTGAAGTCGGCCGTTCAGGCGTTTCTCGATAAGTCGAGCCCGAAAGCGGAGCTCGTCCCGCTGATCATCGACCTCGCGGGCAAGGCTCGCAAGGAGGGTCTGGTCGCACTCTAAGGGGGAAAGATCCCGGATCCCTTCATGGCCCGCGGTGTCAGGCTCGGTGTCGATGGGCTCAGCCCCGAGCTGATTACAGAAACGCTTAAGAGCGAATTGGCCTCCATGAAAGACCGTCACGCCGATCTTTGAAAGCTTCGCAAGAAGCGAATTTCATTGCGGAACGGGGGCTTTGGTTTTGAAAGAAGAGGTCAGTAAGTAAAATACTAATTGGCTCCGGTGGCGACACCGCCGAGCGCCAGAAAGACGTGCGTGATGCAATTCGCGTATTAGTCGTCGACTCTATCCTCTCTTCGGGAACTCCAGGGCGGAATGCAAATGGCGCTTCAGCGAATCGGCGCCGCCGCCGTGCGCGCACGCAGCGCCGAGACCTAGCACGCTGCGTGTCCCATGAGCTTCGAACGCCGCCGTTCGCGTTGGCCCATGCGAGATCGATCGCGTGCGCGGGGAAGCAGAACGCGCAGGCATGTCGACGGAGTGGGTGGACGAAATTTCGAGTGAGTCACAGAGAGGCGTGCGGGCAGTTGAGCATCTCGAAGGAGAAAGGAAGAGTCGATGGTGCGATTCGCTCGAGCTCTCTGGATGAATCAAACGTCGATCTCGCGCAGCCATGCGTGAACCTCATCGTTGCGCAGCGCGCCTTCCAGGCAAATACGCGAACGGTGTCGGTGGCGAACGAGCTGCTTTCCAATCTGGTGAACCTCGGTCAGTAGGTTCGATGCTTCAAGCTAAGAGCTCAGCGGCTCACGGGCTCGCAAAATAATCGCGCTCCGTCGAAGGGATTCGGCGGGGCGTGATTTGCGTTCGTGGTCGGCTGCGCGGCGACTGCGTGGTATCCTGGGTTGATTCACGGGGGTGTGTTTTGCGGGTACGATCGTTTCGGCGAACGACGCGCGCTGGCTGGGTCGGCGCGATTGCGATGGTGGGTGTTGTTTTCGCGTGCTTTGCACTTTGGGCCGCGTTTTTCTCGGTATCCCCAGTTTCGGCAGCGCCGGGCGGTGCGAGTTTGAAGGTCGATCGCTTCGACGTCGTCGTACTAGACGCGGGGCACGGCGGACACGACAAAGGCGCGACCGGGCCTTCGGGACTGCGCGAGAAAGATCTCGTGCTCGATGTCACGCACAAATTGGCGCGACGCCTAGAACGCAGCGGGATCAAAGTGATCCTGACGCGGAAGAAAGACCGCTTCCTTTCTTTGGAAGAACGGACGGCGGTGGCGAACGATGCCCGAGCGGATCTCTTTCTTTCGGTGCATGCGAACGCGTCGCCAAGCCGGAAGCCGCGCGGAATCGAAACTTATTTCGCTTCACTCGACGCGTCTGATGATGCGGCGAGGGCGACGGCAGAGCGCGAGAATATGGCCTTTGGGGCCGCGTCTCCTGATTTCGGCCAAGACGATCCTTTGGCCGCGATCCTGGGTGATTTGATTGCGACAGAGCATCTTCAGGAGTCGAGTGAGTTTGCGAAGCTTGCGGAAGGTGAGCTTTCTGTGCTTTCGCGCTCGCGGTCGCGTGGGGTGAAGCAAGCGCCTTTCGTGGTCTTGATGGGTGTGCAGATGCCGGCTTCGCTGGTCGAGATTGGATTTCTCACGAATCCCGACGAAGAGAAAGGCCTGAAGAAGGCGGGGCGGCGGGATGCAATCGCGGCGGCCTTGGCGGATGCGGTCATAGATTTCGGCAAACGATACGATGCGCGCCGAGGTGTGCGAGAGTTGGGCGCCGCGTCCCACTAAAGGGATGCGAGGAATGCGCGCTCGCCGGTTCGACTTAGACCGTTTGAGGACCGTTTGAGGACTGTCCGAGGACCGTCCGAGGACTGACCGAGCATCGCGCCAGGAGCTTGGACACAGTATGCGCAGCGATGGACGCCAAGTAGATGAATTGCGACCTCTCACCTTTGACGTCGACTTTACGGAGCAGCCGCTTGGGTCCGTGCTCTGCTCGATGGGACGCACGCGCGTGTTGTGCACCGTCTCCGAGGAGCGCTCGGTGCCGCGCTGGATGCAAGGCAGTGGGAAGGGTTGGCTGACGGCGGAATACTCGATGCTGCCGGCGGCGACGGACACGCGGAACGATCGCGAATCGAGTCGCGGCAAGGTTTCCGGCCGGACCATGGAGATTCAGCGCCTGATCGGTCGTAGTTTGCGCGCAGTGACGCGGCTCGAAAATTTGGGTGAGCGCACGCTTTGGGTGGACTGCGATGTCCTGCAGGCAGATGGCGGAACCCGAACCGCGTCGATTACCGGCGCCTTCGTAGCGTTGGCGCTTGGGCTTGCACGACTCGACCGAGAGAAGGCCTTTGACGGGCCCGTACTTCGCGATCAGGTAGCGGCGATTTCCGTGGGCGTCGTTGGGGGCGAGCCTATGCTCGACTTGCCCTACGTGGAAGATTCGAACGCGGACGTCGACATGAACGTCGTGGCCACGGGCGCGGGGCGCTTCGTGGAAGTACAGGGCACGGGTGAAGAAGCCACGTTCGATCGCAAGGAACTCGATCGCTTGCTCGATCTCGCGATTGGAGGAATCCAGACGATCGCGCAGAAGCAGCGCGAAGCCATTGAGGGTGCCGGCTATCGACTCGAACGTTTGTTCGAGGGCAAACGTTAGTCGTGGTGGATGGGCAAGGCGGCTCTGTCGCTCGAAAGATGTTGGTCGCGAGTCAGAACCCAGGAAAGGCGCGGGAGATCGCGCGAATTCTGGTTGACTGGGAAGTGCTCTCGCTAGCGGATGTCGATCCCGTCGAGTTTCCGGAAGAGGGTGGCGACTATGCCGAGAACGCACGCACTAAAGCGCTGGTCGCCGCCAAGGCCACAGGCGTGCCGAGTATCGCGGATGATTCGGGACTCGAGGTCGATGCGCTAGGCGGAGCACCCGGTCCCTATTCCGCGCGATACGGAGGTCCCGGACTTGATGATCGAGGGCGCTATGAGGCATTGCTTGACGCGTTAGGCGATGCCCCGACACCTCGCGGCGCGCGCTTCTACTGCGTGGCGGCATGCGCTTGGCCTGATGGCTCGAGTGTCATTGCGGACGGTGAGTGTCCGGGCGAGATTTTGATGGGGTCCCGCGGCGAGGGCGGCTTCGGGTACGACCCGGTGTTTCAGCCAGAGGGCTTTGATCGCGCGATGGCCGAAATGAGCCGCGACGAGAAGGATGCCATTTCTCATCGCGGTCGAGCGCTTGCGGCGCTGGCCCCGCTAATTCATTCACATCTGGTCGGTTGAAAACGTTTATATTTCGATGAATTCTGCGCGTTTTTGGATCAACCAATTTAGGCACTCAGAAGGCGTAGCGGGATATGCGTCGATCTAGGGCGACGCAGACTTCTGCGTATAGATGTTCGAAATACCGCCGCGACATGCGTCGACCCCCGAGCCACGGCCGATCATGAAAGCGCGAGCGATTGGCTTGGGGGACTGGTGAAGTGGAACCACCGCGTCGATTATGTCAGGCACTGGCCCGGTCGCGGAGGTTCTGGCGCTGGACCCCACGATCTAGCGCGAGGCGCGCGCCCGCAATGCGTATCGTATACGTCCGTTCGAACTAAGCCTCGGCTGCGTTAGGATGTAGAACGCCTGACGAACCGAGGATCGATCGGTTCGGGTCACTCGTATCACGCCCGCGATCGACCCCTTCGTATGTCACCGGAGCCGGAATTGTCCGCAAACCAAACAGCCCCAGCGACCGCCGTCGATGACGAGGAAGCGCGGCAATCCGCGTGGATGCGGGCTGCGCAGGCAGGAGATGCGGAAGCCTATCGCTCCTTGCTGACCGCAATTCAGCCGCGGATCCGTTCGATCGTTCGCTCGAAAATCCGCGAAGAGGCCGCGGCCGAGGATGTCGTGCAGAACACACTCCTGTCGATCCATCGCGGACGACGCACCTATCGCCCAGAGAGGCCCTTCGGTCCCTGGATGCGGGCCATCGTCCGCAACACGGTCATCGACCATTTTCGTGATCGCAAACGCAAAGGCAATCGAGAGGTGGAGCTCGTTGTCGAGCAATATGCCGATGGCCGGGAAGAGAGCGCTGAAAAGGACACGCAGCTCGCGCCCGAACTCTCCACAGCATTGGCGTCGCTTCCTGAAAATCAGAGAGAAGCCGTGCGCTTGATTCAGATCGATGGCCTCTCCGTAGCAGAAGCAGCGCTCAAGGCCGACGACTCCGCGGGAGCGCTTAAGGTCCGAGCGCATCGCGGTTATCGCGCGCTCGCGAAAGCCCTTGAAGGACAGCGTGTTGAAGGCGAATGGAAATCCGAACGACTCACGCGTGAGGGGGACGCGTCATGACTGTAGATAGTGATCGCTTGATCGACGGCTTGGTCGATGATCTGGAACCCGTAAAACCTCTGCCGCCGCTGCGTTCGGCAATTGCTATCGTCCTTGCAGTATGGGCCGCGGTGCTAGGCGTTGTGCTCTGGTCTCAATCCTACCCACCTGGTGCCAACCATCTTTTGATGGATAGCGTGTATTTCGTGAGTTTCGTGGGA
Organism: Myxococcota bacterium; assembly: GCA_041440805.1. Classification (GTDB taxonomy): domain Bacteria; phylum Myxococcota_A; class UBA9160; order UBA9160; family UBA4427; genus UBA4427. The sequence continues at coordinate 66,466 of JASDVF010000021.1, forward strand.
CTCTTGTTGTCAGCGTTAGGCGCTACACTTTCGACTCTGGCCGGCAGCCAGCCGGGGCGGGACGGCCTCGAGACGAGTGGCCTTATCGTTTCGTTCGTCGGACTTGTGGTCGCAGCCGGTGTCTGTGTTTACGGGATCATTGGGCTCGGGCTCGACGCGCCGTCTCCACCTGGCGCCGACGCCATGTGCTTCCAGAAGGGCGCCTTCCTTTCTCTTTTGCCCGGCGGCGTGATCTTGAGCTTCTTGGTTCGTGGCTGGGCTTCCCATCCGATCCGCGCAGCACTACTGGGACTCGTCGCCGCGGGCGCGATAGGCGCTTCGATCGTGCACCTCAGTTGCGATTTCCTTGGTCCGGCACATCTCATGGCGGGACATATGAGCGTGCCGATCGCCCTGGCGATCGTCGGACTTTATCCGCTCGGTATTCTCCTTAGGCGTGTTCGCGGTTGAGTTCCGCCGCCTCAGGTACATCCCAAGAAGATGCGCGTGGAGAAGGGGGAACCCGCACGCCGGTCCTGTTGATTCGTCACGGTCAAACGCCGTGGAACGTTGCGGGAATCTGGCAGGGACAGGCGGACGTCGGGCTCACTGAAGAAGGGGAGCAGCAAGCGCGTGCCGTCGCGGCGGATTTAGCTTCTCAGTCCACGCGTCCCTGGAAGAGGATTTGCGCGAGCGACTTGCAGAGAGCACGTCGCACCGCCGAGGCGATCGGTGAGGCCCTCGGACTCGAGGTCGAGACCGATCCGCGCATGCGGGAGCGCGACGCAGGGAAATGGTCTGGTCACACGAAGGCCGAGATTGAAAAGACCGATGCGGAGACGCTGGCCGCCTTTCGTGAGGGTGATCCCGACGTGCGTCCAGGCGGCGTCGGAGAGACGACTCACGAAGTCCGCGCTCGCGCGCTTGCGGCGCTCGCGGATGTTGTATCCAGAGCCCCCGGCGAACCGGCCATCCTTGTGAGCCACCTTGGGTGGATCCGAACCCTCGTTCCCGACGCGAATGCCGACAATGGCGGATGCACAGAGGTGATTGCGGAAGAAGTCCTGAGACAGTGGGAAGGATCGGCCTCGATCAATCAAGCGAACGCGCGAAGCGGAGATGCAAATAGCATCCTCTAGACGCCCTTTAGATGCCTGTATGGTATTAGGCGTCGCCTTCTTGGGCATCTCTAAGGATCCTGAAACCTTCGAGCAGGATCCAAATATCCAGCGCCAGAATCAAAGTGCCCGAGATTGAGAGCAGCCAAAGCGTCTCGAAGTCTGCGTAGTAGTCGAAGAGATTCCCAACCATCGCCCACGCCGTGACCGCCGAAACCGCGATCATTGGAACGAGAGTGTAGATGTAGGGCCGTCCCTGTTTCTTCAGCCAAATGGACACGATCAGCAGAGTCACGCCCGCGACAAGTTGATTTGTCGTGCCGAAGAGCGGCCACAATGCGAGGCCGCCCTGGCCGTTGCCCTGCGTGACTGCGAGCAAGAGCGCTGCGCTCACGCCAAGTGCGCCCGCTGAGAAGCGGTTGCGGAGGGGGGCGATGTTGTAGGCGTCGCCTAGCTCGGTCAGCACGAGTCTTTGGATCCGCGCGCCAGTGTCGAGGGAAGTGGCAGCGAAGGCGATGACCATGACCGCCATGAAGGTTCGGGCGGTCTCGAAGGGGATTCCAAGGGCCGCGACGAAGCTGGCGCCGCCGCTCACGAAAGCGTCGAGTTTGGCGGCCAAACCATTCGCTGCGCCCCAGCTCCCGTAGTGTTCGTACCATTCGGCTGAGCTCTCAAATCCTGCGGTGGCCGCGAGGACTGCCATTAGGCCGAGGAAACCTTCGGCGAGCATGCCGCCGTATCCGATCGGTCGCGCATCGGTCATTTTGTTGAGCTGCTTCGAGGTCGTGCCGGAGGAAACGAGACCGTGGAATCCTGAGATCGCGCCGCAGGCGATGGTCACGAAGAGGAAAGGGATCAGGGATGGCGCGCCTTCGGGCGAGGGGTTGATGGCGGGGGCGACGATCAAGGGGCGCGAGACGGCGAGGCCGGCGGAGAGCACGACGAGACCGGTTACGAGCTGATGAGAGTTGATGTAGTCGCGGGGCTGGAGCAGGAGCCAGACAGGCATAACGCTCGCGATGAACGCGTAGATCAGTAGGAGCACGACCCAAGTCGTGACGGAGAGCGACGCTACGGCCGGGAAGGTCTGTGCGAAGGCTTCGCCATAGAAGATCGCGATGAGCAGTCCCGCATAACAAACGAGTGAAGGAATGAACATAGGCATGCCGCGTTTGTAAACGAGCCAGCCGAGGGTTAGGGCGACGATGATCTGAACATTGATCGGGAAGATCGATGAAGGCGTCGAAACGAAGAGGGTCGCGATAATGAAGGCGAACACCGCGAGTACGACCCACACGAGCAATGAGATGATGATGAGGAACAGCGTGCGGACACGATGATTCATGACGTCGCCAGCGATGTCGCCGATCGAGCGGCCGCGATGTCGCGCGCTGATCACGAGGGCTGAGAAGTCGTGGGCGGCGCCCATGAATACGGTGCCGACGCAGACCCAGATGAGGGCTGGGAGCCAACCCCAGATGACGGCGATGGCGGGGCCAACGATCGGGGCGGCGCCCGCGATCGAGGCGAAGTGGTGGCCCCACAGCACGTGGAGCTTGGTGGGGACGTAGTCGACGCCGTCCTCTAATTCATGGGATGGGACGGGTTCGTCCTCGGCGAGCGCGAATATGCGCGTCGCCAAGAACTTGGAATAGAAACGGTAGCCGAGAGTGAATACGACGAAGACGATGAGGGCGAGGGTGGCGGCGTTCAAGCGGGCTCTCTCCGGTCGGTATTCCGCTGGGAGGGTTGGACTGCGATTGTTGGGCGACGCGGAATCCGTCGCGGGTAACCTTACCAGAGAGAAGCGGGCGTGAGCACGGCGCGTCGGTCACTGATGGGGTTGATGCAGTGCTGTGGAATCTCTCGGCAGACGCACCGGGCAGCGGCTCAGGGCTTCGCGCTTGGGTCTGCGTTTGTGGCGCCAATGGGTCGCATGCGCCGGCCGATCGTGAGGAGGCCGATCACGGCGACGGCGCCGCCAGTGAGATCGATTAAAACGTCGTACGGGCTGCCACTTCGAGCAGTCGAGAAGGCCTGGCGGGCCTCATCCGCGGTGGCCAGGGTGGTGACCAGGAAAAGGGCGATCCAACCCGCGGTGGCCAGTTTATTGCGCGGGGCGGAGATAAGTGCCGCGCGGAAGGTCAGAAGTGCCAGAATCGCGTATTCCACGAAATGCGCAGATTTTCGGATCGCCAGGAAGACCTTCCATTTGGTGCGGCCATCGATGTCTCCCCAAATCCATTCGATCCAGGGGGAGATCATCAGGCTGGTTTTGGCCAGGGAAAAGTCGTCGCCGCCGAGGGTCCAGATGACGGCAGCCCAGATCGCGACCAAAGCCCATGCGAAACCGATACGACGCTTGCGTCGTTTGGGCCCGGAAGGCGTCCCCGCATTGGATTGGTTCGCTTTGCTCGAAGCCAAGACTCGACTCACACCCTCTGATGCATTGCTGGCAGCCAATGGGCTGCGGGTAGTGCTCGACCTTGGGCCGAACAAATTGGAGAGAAGAGGATAGCTTCTCTCAGTTTGGTCCCGGTCTCGGTATCGTAGCGGCATGGTGCCCTTAGAGATCGGCTTGGTCTACGAGACTTTTGAGACCTATCCGCGTTCCGCCGAGGATCCGGTGGACGCACACGTGGAATTTGAGCCCGAATCGACAATCGAAGCCCTCGAATCGTCAATTCGCTCTCTGGGTCACCGTCCGCGTCGGCTGGGTTCGCCCCGGGATTTGCTGACCCTCGCGGCCAATGGCGGTCTCGAATCGGTCGATGCCGCCTTCAATCTGGCCGAAGGCATGGGCGGACGGAATCGTGAGGCTTGGGCGCCGGTCCTGCTTGAAATGGCCGGGGTTCCGACGATCGGCTCGGATGCGCTGTCGCTTTCTCTTTCCCTCGATAAGGGATGGGCCAATCGCTGGGTCGAGGCAGCGGGCGTGCGTGTTGCAAAGCAGGCGTGGCTTAAGGACGCCGAATCAGCCCTAACCACTCCCTTGCCGGCTCCTTTTCCACTATTTGTGAAGCCGCGCTGGGAGGGCACTGCGAAGGGGATTCGGGCGAGCTCAAGGGTCGAGGATCTGGATGCGCTCGTCCGTGAGGTCGAGCGAGTGGTTGAGGCCTACCAACAGCCGGCCTTAGTTGAAGCCTTTGTGCCGGGAGCGGAGTACACGGTGACTTTGATCGGGAATGATCCACCTGTTGCGTTGCCCGTGGTCCAGCGAGCGCTCGAGAAGGAGACCGGAATTGGGCTTCACGCGCTCGAAGGGGTTGGCGGGCAGGCGGGTGAGTTGGAACATGTGACGCCCGGCGGCCTAGACGCTCCGCTTGAGGCAGTGCTCGCAGAGGCATCGATCCGTGCTTTCGAGGCTCTCGAATGCCTCGACTTCGCCCGGGTGGATTTTCGACTCGATTCTGACGGGAAGCCGGTCTTCCTGGAGATCAATCCGCTGCCGACCTTTGCGACGGACGGGACCTTCGCCATCCTCGCGGAACTCGAGGGCACGACCCTCGACGAAATGCTCGGACGTTGCGTGCAAGCGGGGCTCGATCGGCTCGGCCTCGGCGCGGATACATCTTCCTCCGCCAGCTCTACCTCTTCCACCTCCAGACCGTCCGCCGTCGCAAAAGGAAATTCAAATTGAGTGCAGCGGAGACAAGCGGCGATGCCGCAGGGGCGGCCACCTGGCCACCGAAGCCCAGCCGTCCGCCCGCCGGCATTTCTGAGGAAGACTGGCGGGATTGGGGCTGGCAGATGCGCAACCGAATCCGCACTGCCGACGCTCTGCGCGAGTGGATTGAGCCGACGCCCGATGAAGAACGAGCCATCGTCGATCTCGCGCGCCGCTTCCGCTTCGTGATTACGCCTTATTTCGCGTCGCTGATGGATCCGACGAATCCGGACTGCCCCGTGCGGCGTCAAGTCGTGCCGCGTATGGCTGAACGCGAGGACGCGGCCGGACTCGAGGATCCCCTCGACGAAGTCGCGCACTCGCCGGTTAAGAACGTCGTGCGCGTCTATCCCGATCGCATAGCATTCTGCGTCAACAACGAGTGCGCGCTCTATTGCCGCTATTGCTTACGCAAGCGGATGGTGGGTGATGCTGAGTGGACGATGCAAAAGAAGGAACTCGAGGTCGCGCTCGATTGGATCGCCGCGACGCCCGAGATTCGTGACGTGTTGCTCACCGGCGGCGATCCGCTCATTTTTTCGGACGCGCGACTCGAGTGGCTGCTCACACGCCTGCGCGAAATTCCGCACGTTGAATTAATCCGGCTCGGTACGCGGCTGCCCGTGACCTTGCCGTTCCGAGTCACGGACGACCTTTGCCGCATGCTCGAAAAGTTTCACCCGATCTGGGTGAATACGCATTTCAATCATCCGAAGGAATTGACTGCGGATGCGGCGGAAGCTTGTGATCGTTTGTTGCGCGCGGGGATTCCGGTTGGGAATCAGAGCGTGTTGCTCGCGGGCGTGAACGATGATCTCGAGACGATGAAGTCGCTATGTGAGACGCTTGTACGGATGCGGGTGCGCCCGTACTACGTTTATCAGGCTCAGCTCTTAGAGGGCACCGGGCATTTCCGCGTGCCGATCGAAGACGGGATCGACATCTTTCGGCAGATGCGCGGGCGAACGAGCGGCTTCGCGATTCCCCAGTACGTTCTCGACACCCCCCATGGCAAGGTGCCCCTCGATCATCCTTTCGTGAAGGGACGAGACGGGGACGATTTCGTCGTGGAGGCCTGGGATGGTGCGATCTGGCGCGAGCCGAATCCGCGGTGAATAGAAGAACTCCGATCATCTCCTGGCGGAACCCGCGGAAGAGCAGGCCCCACTCATGAGTGAGGACCAGCGTAGGGTTGCGAGCGCCGCCGGCTTGCTTGCCGCCAGTGTGTTGATCGCACGGCTGCTAGGCGTGCTGCGCGATGCCATGCTCGCAAGCCAGGTGGGCAGCGGCGCGGAGGCGGATGCCTACTTCGCCGCATTCCTGATCCCGGATATTCTCGGTTATTTGCTAGCGGCGGGTGCGGCCGCAGTCGCGATCACGCCGCCGTATTTGAAGCGCCTCGAAAACGAAGGCGCCGAAGCCGCGGGACGTTTCGCATCGGTCGTCGTTGGCAACGTCGGTCTCATCGCGACCGTCCTAACAATCGCTCTCTGGATTCTCGCCGAACCCCTTCTGCGTTTGCAGTTTCCGAACTTCGAGGAAGCGACGCTCACGGAAACCCTGCGCCTACTACGCATCGTTCTCCCTGCGCAGATCTTCTTCCTAACCGGCGGTGTGTTGCGCGGCGTGCTTATGGCTCACGGCCGCTTCGCTCCCCAAGCCTGGGCCTCGATCGTCTACAGCGCTGCGCCGATCTTAGGTGCGATCGTTTTTGCGCTCCTCGGCTTCGAAGGCCGCGCCGACGGCTTCGCGTGGGGCACGTTAGTCGGAGCCATCGTCGGCCAATGGGCGATCCCGGCCATGGCCCTGCGCAAACTGCCCGGCGCCGTCGGTCGCATTCGCATAGGCGTCTTCGATCACGACTTCCGCGAGTACCTTTGGCTCGCGCTGCCTCTGATGCTCGGGCTGGGCCTGACGACCGTCGACGAGTGGTACGAAAAGTGGGTGGGCGCCACGATTGCGCCCGGAGCGATCGCGGCGATTACTTTCGCGCGCAAGCTCATGATGGCTCCGGTCGGAGTCGTCGGGCAGGCGGTCGGTGCGGCGCTGCTGCCGAGTCTCACAGCGCTTCATCAAAAGAAGGACCCCGCCGCCTTTGAGTCGCTCTTGACGTCGACCCTTCGTACGACGCTCGGCCTCGGGTTGTTGGCGGCAGGGGCGCTTGCGGCGCTAGCCCTGCCAGTCGTTCGGCTCGTTTACGAATATGGAGAATTCGGCGCAGCGGACGCGGAAGCGGTTGCGGCGCTGCTCGTGGTGCTGGCCGCGGCGATTCCGGGCTGGGTTGTGCAGCAGGTCGCGGTGCGCGGGTTTTATGCGCGGGGCGAGATGTGGATCGCCATGAGCCTGAGCACTGGGGTTGCCTTGGCGGTCTTCCCGCTTTATTGGATCGGCGGTCAGGAGCAGGGCGTTCGCGGGCTGGCAGTCGCGTCGGCGACAGCCATTAGTTTAAATGCGATGCTAACATTAATTTGGTTGCACGTCCGGGCACAGGCGCCCGACCCCCTTGCACTCGTTCGCACACTGACCCGCGGCCTATTTGTCGTGGCCCTCGCCGGAATTCCGACGGCGATCGGTTTGGGGTTTGTGCGCGAAGCGGTGCCCTGGGCCCTTGGTCAGGTGGCGATAGGCGGTGCGATCTACGGCGGGGTGACCCTCGTCGTTGTGCGATTCGTTGGAGATGAACCCATGCAGATGGGACTTTCCGCACTCACGTCGAGGCTCTCGAGTCTCGTAAGAAAGGATTCGGCTTGACGGCCTCTCCCACATGGCAATTCTGGGTCGACAGGGGTGGTACGTTCACCGACTGCCTCGGCATCTCACCTGAGGGTGAGGTTCGCACAACGAAAGTTCTGTCCTCCGACCGCGCGCCTCTCGAAGCGATCGCAAAGCTGGCGGCCGAGTTTGACGCCGGCCCTCTTGAGACGCTTGACGCGGACGTGAAGCTTGGCACGACGGTGGCGACGAATGCGTTGCTTGAGCGCCGTGGCGTGCCGACGGCCATATTGACGACGGCTGGTCTTTCCGGCGTTTTCGACATCGGAACTCAGGAACGTCCAGAACTATTTGTGCTTGAAATCGAGCGTCCGGTGCGTCTGCAGCGATGGCGGCTCGAAACCCCTGGCCGTCGCGCGGCGACCGGGGAAGTGGTCGAAGCCGTGGATCTCGAACATGCGCGCGGCGTCTTGGCGGCGGCGCGAGAAGAGGGCGCCCTCGCCCTCGCGATCGTTTGCATGCACGCGCATATCCGGCCCGATGACGAAATTCGCTTGGCGGAAGTCGCGCGCGCGGTCGGCTTCGAGCACGTTGTTTGTTCTCATGAAATGTCTCGCGAGATCGGCTTCTTGGCGCGGGGCGAAACGGCAATCGCCGACGCCTACCTCACGCCTCTGCTGCGTGGGCATGCCGAACGCCTCGCGGCGGGACTGCCCGCAGCGACGCTTCGGTTCATGCAATCCTCGGGTGGGTTGACGGACGCCGCTTCGTTCCGGGGACCCAATGCACTGCTCTCGGGTCCCGCTGGCGGGGTTGTAGCTGCTCGATCTGTGGCGAAGGTCGCGAAATACGCCAAGGCGATCGGGTTCGATATGGGCGGGACGTCGACCGATGTCTCGTTAATTTCGGGCGAACACTTAGACCGAGCGTTTGAGAGTGAAGTCGGTGGCGTGCGGGTGAAGGCGCCGATGCTGCGAATTCATACCGTGGCAGCCGGAGGGGGTTCGCTATGTCGCTTCGACGGCATTCGGCTCACGGTGGGGCCAGAGAGTGCTGGCAGCGATCCAGGACCGCTGTGTTATGCGCTTCGATCGGAAGCGCGCGACGGGGCCACGCAAGGGGAGTTGAAAGCACACGAGCTGGCCATCACCGATATCAACTTTGCATTAGGACGCGTCGTTGCGGATCGTTTTCCCTTTCCGCTCGAACGAGAACCTGTCGTCGCCGGATTGGAACGGATCCGCGGGGAACTTTCGGAGGCGGGCTTCGAGCGAAGCGACGATGAAATCGCGGCAGGCTTCTTCGAAATCGCGAATGCCAGCATGGCTCAGGCGATTCTCGAAGTCTCCGTGGAGCGAGGCGCAGATCCTAGAGACCACGTGCTCGTAGGTTTTGGGGGGGCTGGTGGACAGCATGTTTGCGCCTTAGCAGAACGGCTCGGCATCGAGGAAATTCTGATTCACCCTCACGCGGGCTTGCTCTCCGCATACGGAATCGGAATCGCGCCAGCCTCTTGGGATGGCCAGCGTCATGGCCGAGGACGCATTCTGCCGGCGAGAGGCTCTTTCGAGAAGACATTGATCGACGAGTGGCGCGCCCTTGAAGCGGAGGGCCGAAGCTCGATGTCTGGGGATAATCGGGCGGCTAGGGGCTCGCAGTCTGATTCCGCGGGGCCATCAGCGCCGTCGTCCGTCACGAAATTACCACTCAAAATCAAGCGAAGTCTCGACCTGGGCTATCGCGGAACTGACACCGCACTCAATATCGTTGCGGCCAAAGCCTCGGATACGATCCTGGAATGGCGCGCCTCCTTTGAGGCAGAACACCGTACACGCTTCGGGTATATCCGACCGGACCGAGAGATCGAGATCAAAGCTGTTCGGCTTCGCGCTGTCTCTGCGGAAGGGGCGGCTCCACCCACTGCGGTTCCGATCACCGAGGAAGCACCGGACCCACTCCGTATGCAAGAGGCGTGGTTTCCTCAGGTAGGTCGCGTAACCGCGCCCATCTATGAACGAGAATCGCTTGGCGTAGGCGATCGGCTCGCCGGTCCCGCGCTCATACTGGAGTCGACCGGAACCGTCGTGCTCGATCCCGGCTTTGAGTTGGAAGTCGACTCTCGCGGCGTATTCAGGATTCAGGCATTTGAGGCAGGCCATGCGGACGTGGCCTCCGATCTGACTCAAGCGGATCCCGTTCGACTTGAAGTTCTCGGGAACCGCTTCATGTCCATCGCGGAACAGATGGGAGCCGTGCTTCGGAACACGGCGGTGTCCACGAATATTAAGGAGCGGCTCGACTACTCCTGTGCGGTCTTTGATCGGGACGGCAGTCTCGTCGCGAATGCGCCGCATATTCCGGTTCATCTCGGTGCGATGGCAGATACGGTGGCGGCCATGCGGCACCGCTTTATCCCGATGTCGCCCGGGGATGTCTTCGTCACGAATGATCCCTTTGAAGGCGGCTCCCATTTGCCGGATGTGACGGTCGTGACCCCCGTCTTTATAGGCGGGCAATATCGACCGAGTTTCTTTGTTGGCAGTCGCGGGCACCACGCGGACATGGGCGGCAAGACGCCGGGTTCGATGCCTGCGGATTCGACGACGCTCGCGGAAGAGGGCGTTTTGATCGAGGCCTTTGCGCTTGTTTCGGGTGACCGCTTCGAAGAGGCGCGTATTCGTGAGGTGCTCGGAGCGGGGCCGCATCCAGCGAGGCAACCCGATGATAATGTCGCGGATCTGGAAGCGATGGTCGCCGCGAACCGGGCGGGGAACGACTTGCTCATGACTCTTGTTGAAGAGTCGGGCGAAGAGGTCGTTCAGGTGACGATGGCGCAGCTGCAGGCAGCGGCCGCAGCCAAAGTCTCGCGCGAGCTCGCTCGTCTGGATGCGGGACGGCACCACTTCGAAGATGCCCTCGATGACGGCACGCCTATTTGTGTGACGCTCGAGATCTCACATCACGAAACGCCTACTGCAACGGATCTTCCGGCGCGCATGACGATCGATTTCGCTGGCACGGGTCCGGCATCCGCTGGGAATTTGAATGCGCCCGCGGCGGTTGTTCACGCGGCAGTGATCTACGTGCTTAGGTCTTTAGTGGCCGAGCGCATTCCATTGAACGGCGGTTGCCTGAATCCGGTTGAAGTGCGGATTCCAGAGGGCTCGATCCTCGATCCGCCGAAGGGCTCGGCGGTTGTTGGCGGAAATGTTGAGACGTCACAGCGGGTTGTCGACGTATTGTTGGGGGCTTTGGGTCGTGCAGCGGCCAGTCAAGGCACGATGAATAACGTGAGCTTTGGAGATGAATCCTTCGGCTACTACGAGACGATTGGTGGAGGTGCGGGGGCGACGGCTTTCGCCGCCGGCGCGTCTGCCGTGCACACGCATATGACCAATACGCGCATCACAGACCCCGAAGTCCTCGAAGCACGCTTCCCTGTTCGCCTGCTGGAATTCGCGATACGCGAAGGCACGGGCGGACTCGGAATGCATAAGGGCGGCGATGGCATTCGTCGCCGGTACGCATTCCTTCAGCCCGTGACGGTCTCATTGCTCAGCGAACGGCGTGCTCTTCGTCCCTTCGGATTAGTCGGCGGTGAGCCGGGGGCGGCGGGACGAAACCGCGTGCACCGCAGCGATTCCGGCGAGATCGAGGACGTGTCTGGAAGTGCTTCTCTTTCGCTTGGTACCGGGGACGAGTTGTGGATTGAGACGCCAGGGGGTGGAGGTTTCGGTCCAATCGCAGCGAGTGACAGCGAAGTGGATTGAATCTATTGAACTCGTAATCGGTAACGCTACTTTCCGCCTGGGCGAGTAGCTCAATTGGCAGAGCAAGTGACTCTTAATCACTAGGTTGCGGGTTCGATTCCCGCCTCGCTCACCAGCCTTCTTCCGGCGCATCGCCAATATGCTGCCGGGCCCGAAGTGGCTGGCTCCCAGAAACACGAAGTTTGGAAGCACTGCGTCCGGCTGAACCAGCGAGTCGGTTGAGTCAGACTCGAA
>JASDVF010000021.1:78045-90447 GCA_041440805.1 Myxococcota bacterium
TTTTCCTTTTGAAGCGAGATAGCGCGAATCGCGCGTTGGACAGAAGCCCTGGCTCGACTAGCCTTGGCGCCCCATGCCGGGGTGGCGGAACTGGTAGACGCAGCGGCCTTAGGAGCCGCCGTCCTCGCGACGTGCAGGTTCGATTCCTGTCCCCGGCACCATTTCCTTCGCACCTTTGGGTGCGATGCCTACCGGTTGGCCGCTTTAGAACGCTCGTCCTGGTGGCGGCGTGGTACGTCATACGAGATTGGGCCGAGCGGTCCACTTGTGAATAGAGCGCGCTGTTTGAGTGCGCGGCCCGCGTGGCGGGCGATTTAGAAATAGATAGAAACAGAAAGAGGATTCAGGTCATGGCTGAAGGCCAGAGCGATATCAAGATCGAGACGAATGAGATTTCCGCCGTAGTGCGCGAGATCAGTGTTGAAGTTGACGTCAAGCGCGTCGACGCCGCCTACGGGCAGGTACTCAACCAGCTGCGAAAGACCGCCAACGTGAAGGGCTTCCGCAAGGGCAAGGTCCCGGCGAAGGTCATCCGGCAGATGTACGGCGAGAACCTAGGCGAAGAGATTGAACGCCAACTCGTTCGCGAGACCCTATCGGATGCTGTGGAGCTCGCGGAGCTTGAGCCGGTCGTCGAGCCGCAGATCGAAGCGGATGCTCCGAGCGAGGGGAAGGCGTTCACGTACAAGGCTCGAATCGAGATTAAGCCCACGATTGAACTCCCCGAACTGTCTGCACTTTCTGGCGAGCGGCCGCGGGTCGAAGTCGGTGACGATGAGCTTCTACTCGAACTTGAGAACCTGCGCGAGCGCGGCGTGGCTTGGGTCGAAGAAGATGAAGAAGTGATTGCTGCCGACGGCCATCAGGTCACGATCGATTTCGTAGGCACCCTCGACGGCGTCGAATTCGAAGGCGGCAGCGCTACGGGCGTCGATCTCGAGCTTGGCTCGGGTCGTATGATTCCCGGTTTCGAAGAAGGGCTCGTCGGTGCCAAGTCTGGTGAGGATCGCGACTTGAACGTCACGTTCCCCGCTGAGTACGGGAACGACGAACTGTCGGGCAAGGACGCGATCTTTGCGGCGAAGGTCACCGCGATCAAGCGCAAGGAAATGCCGGAGCTCGATGACGACTTTGCGAAGGATCTCGGCGAAGAGTTCGAGACCCTCGACGATGTTCGTGCAAAGATTAAGGAAGGCCTGGTTACACAGCGCAAGCATGCCTCTGATCACGCGCTCCACAAGAGCTTGCTCGACGACTTGCTTACGCGCTCGAGTTTCGAAGTGCCGCCGACCATGGTGGAGCGGCAGCTTGAGAGTCAGCTTCAGCAATTCGAAGAGCAGATGAAGAACCGAGTCCCCGAGCCTGATCTCCGCGCGCGCATGGCGCAGATGCGGGAAGAGGGTTGGGATGAGGCCAAGCGTCGCGTCCAGGAAGGTCTTCTTCTCGAGGCCGTGGCCAAGTCCACCGGCGTTGAAGCGACGGACGAAGAGATCGACGCGCGTCTCAACGAAATGGCTGAAGGCCAGGGCGTGGATCCGAAGATGATGCATGACATGGCGGAGGCTCAGGGCTGGCGCCCGGCAGTCGGTGCTGAAGTCATGGACCGCAAGGCCCTCGAGCAGCTCGTTGAAGCCGCTTCGATCACGGACGTTGATCCGCCGACCGAAGAAGGCTGACTGAAGTAGCGCCACACGCGCGAGCATTTTTCACTGGAAGGCCGGGGACTTGTCTTCGGCCTTTCTTGTTTTGCTGGAAGCATTTGCTCCGCATGCTGCGAGATGAAACGATGGGGCTGCGATGATACCGCGTGATGTTGTTTTCGACGGCGAGCCAGGCACCCGAGTCGTCGGCAGACGGATTTCGAGGGTCTAATTGAGCGTATCTGCTCGTGGGCTCGTTTCAGTGACTAGCCTTAAGGGCATTGTTCAGAGCGCTACGGGAATAAAAATGTTCTTGGTCCAAATGTCCATCTGAGTCCAGATGGAAAGGTGTTCTAGTCCTTGGAGTCAGGATTGAGGAACACCGAGCCCCGGGTGCGGTTTCTGAGGGATGCCCCTGAAGCCTGCGACACTTCGAGGGTTCCCCGTCACCCTCAAGTGAATTCGCGAAACCGATATGGGGGGATAGGGTACTGCCCTCTAGACGAGCCGAGCAAACCGGGATGAACGAGCAGTCATAGAGGCACGCAGTTCCGTCTGGTTCGCGAGTTGCCAAGGACTCGCGACTGACTCAGACTAGGTGATAAGCAACCTTATGTGTGGCGTTCGATTGGACGATTACGAACTCACGGGCTGCGAATCGACATGTAAAACGCAAAAAGAAACGCAAAAAGACACGAACGAAAAGTACGCAGACAGCTCGGCCGCAGTAGGCGCGGCCATCAAGAGCGTTCCGACACAGTGACTGATCCTCGGATCAATAAGCTCACTCGATGTCGAAGAGGAAAATAAAAGAACATGGAACGGATTCAGCCTACGGCCTACACGATCCCATATGTGATCGAACAGAGTCAGCGCGGCGAGCGGACCTTCGACATCTACTCCCGCCTATTGCGTGACCGAGTGATCTTTCTCGGCAGCGAGATCCACGATGACATCGCGAACCTCGTCGTGGCGCAGCTTCTATTTCTTGAAGCCGACGACCCGGAAAAAGACATCCATCTCTACATCAATTCGCCCGGCGGATCGGTGACGGCTGGACTCGCGATTTACGACACGATGCAGTTCATTAGTTCGAAGGTACACACGACGTGTATCGGACAGGCGGCTTCGATGGGTGCATGGCTGCTCGCCGCTGGCGCGCCCGGCAAGCGAACGGCGCTCGCGAATTCGCGCATCATGATCCATCAGCCCATGGGTGGCACTCGAGGACCGGCGTCGGATATCAATATCCAGGCGCAGGAAATCCTTAAGCTTCGCCTTAGGATGAATGAGATTCTTGCGAGTCATTCGGGACGTGACCTCGACCAGATCGCAGAGGACACGGAGCGCGACTACTATATGAGCGCTGAGGAAGCTGTGGAGTACGGGATCGTGGACGCTGTTGCGGCCAACCGTCCTGGGGCCTCGGATGAATCGGACAAGACTGACAATATTGCTAAAGGCGCCGCGTAACGCGCTGCTCATTTTCACGTACTTGAAATATGAACCCCTCGTCGAGGGAAACGAATAAGAAGGTTTCCCGTGACGGGAGCCCAGTCGAATTCACCGGGGGGTGAGGAAATATGAAGAAGCGAGACGACAACGCAAACCTCTCATGCTCTTTCTGTGGCAAGTCACAGAAGGAAGTGAAGAAGCTGATCGCAGGGCCGACGGTCTATATCTGCGACGAATGCATCGAGCTTTGCAATGACATCATTGCCGAGGAATACGGGCAGGACGAATCCACGTCTGCACCTCCTCGTGTGTTGAAGCCGAAAGAAATCAACGCAGCCCTCGACGAATATGTGATCGGGCAGAGCGCGGCGAAGAAGGTGCTCTCCGTCGCGGTCCACAATCACTACCGCCGAATCGAGAGCAGCAACATCTCTGAGGTCGAACTACAGAAGGCGAATATCCTTCTGCTTGGTCCGACGGGCTCGGGCAAGACTTTGCTGGCGCAGACGCTGGCCAAGATTCTCGACGTGCCGTTCACCATCGCGGATGCGACGACTTTGACGGAAGCTGGTTACGTCGGTGAAGATGTCGAGAACATTGTTCTCAACCTTCTCCAGGCCGCAAACTACGACGTCGAGCGCGCACAACGCGGCATCATCTACATCGATGAGATCGACAAGATCGCCCGCAAGAGCGAGAACCCCTCGATCACCCGGGACGTTTCGGGTGAGGGTGTTCAGCAGGCGCTGTTAAAAATCATCGAAGGCACTATGGCGAGTGTTCCTCCGAAGGGTGGCAGGAAGCACCCACAACAGGAATTCCTCCAGATAGACACTACAAATATCCTCTTTATTTGTGGTGGAGCCTTCGTCGGCTTAGAAGGAATCATCGAACGTCGAGTCGGGGTGAAGGGTTTGGGCTTTGCTGCCGATATCCAGAAC
Source organism: Myxococcota bacterium (assembly GCA_041440805.1). Classification (GTDB taxonomy): domain Bacteria; phylum Myxococcota_A; class UBA9160; order UBA9160; family UBA4427; genus UBA4427. Next base: position 82,082 of record JASDVF010000021.1, read on the forward strand.
AAAGCCGATCGCAAAAAGGGCGAGATGATGAGCGACGTACAGTCAGAGGATTTGCTCCACTTTGGACTCATACCTGAGTTCATCGGGCGCCTGCCTGTTGTTGCAACCCTCGAGGAACTGAACGAGGAAGCTCTCATCGCCATCCTGACGAAGCCGAAGAACGCACTCGTGAAGCAATACGAGAAGCTCTTCGAGTTCGAGGGTGTTGCTCTTAGCTTCACCGAGGGCGCCCTGGGTGCCGTCGCGCGTAAGGCCTTACTGCAAAAGTCGGGGGCCCGAGGACTGCGCGCGATTCTTGAGAACGCGATGCTGGACCTCATGTATGAGCTGCCGTCACGCGACGATGTAGAAGAATGCGTCGTCGGGGAAGAATTGATCGAGCAGGGCGCTCAGCCTGTGCTCGGTCTTAAACGGGAGGCGGAGTCAGCCTAGACACGGAGAGATTGGGGCTTAGGGTTCCTGATCATGACCGTGACCATTTCGTGAGAAGCTCGTGAGAAGCGTGTGAATGCGGGATGGGTTGATGACGTTGACCGAACAGCAGATGACTAGGGGGTGGCATGAGTGAATCAACCGGTGGAGAGCGTATCCCGCTCCTCCCGCTGCGAGATATTGTGGTTTTTCCGCACATGGTTGTGCCGCTCTTTGTAGGACGGCCGAAGTCGATACAGGCCCTGGAAGACGCCATGGCGGGGGATCGCCAACTGGTCGTTGCCGCCCAGCGCGTCGCAGGCGAAGAGGATCCGACCCCCGAAGACATCTTCGAGATCGGTACCCTCGGCACCATCATCCAACTCCTCCGCTTGCCTGACGGCACGGTCAAAGTTCTCGTCGAGGGCAAGACCCGCGCGCGGATTCGTAACTTCACTTCGGTCGACCCGTATTTTGCGGTCGACGTCGTGCCGGTCGAAGAAGAGAACTCTGAGACGCCGGAAGCCGAGGCGCTCGTTCGGTCGATTCACACGACCTTCGATTCCTATTCCAAGCTGAACAAGAAGATCGCTCCGGAGGTCGTGAACTCGATCGCCGCGATCATGGATCCGGGCAAGCTCTCGGACACGATTGTTTCGCACCTCAACCTGAAGTTGCCGGACCGACAGAAGCTTCTCGAAGTGAACGACACCGTCGAACGCCTCGAAGAGGTCTACAACCGCATGCAGGCGGAGATCGAAGTCCTTGAGGTTGAGCGCAAGATTCGCGGCCGCGTCAAGAAGCAGATGGAGCGCTCCCAGAAGGAGTACTACCTGAATGAGCAGATGCGGGCGATCCAGAAGGAACTCGGCGATCGTGGCGACGGCGCCGGCGGCGAGGGCGAGAAGGACGAACTGACCGAGCTCGAAGAACAGCTCGCAGCGAAGACGATGCCCGAAGAAGCCAAAGAGCGGGCCGAGAAGGAACTCAAGAAGCTCAAGCAGATGTCGCCTATGGCGGCGGAAGCGACGGTCGTTCGCAACTACATCGACTGGATGCTGGCACTTCCATGGGACGAATACGGCGAAGAAGAGAAGGACCTCAACGTCTCGCAGGGCATCCTTGATGCGGATCACTATGGCCTCGACAAGCCGAAGGAACGCATCCTTGAGTACCTCGCGGTTCAGACGTTAGTCGAGAAGCTGAAAGGCCCGATCCTTTGTTTGGTCGGCCCTCCCGGCGTGGGCAAGACTTCTTTAGGCAAGTCGATCGCTCGTGCGACGGGACGCGACTTCGTGCGTATCTCGTTAGGCGGCGTGCGCGACGAAGCCGAAATTCGTGGACATCGCCGAACCTATATAGGTGCGCTGCCCGGCAAGATCATTCAGGGGCTGAAGAAGGCGGGTTCTTCGAATCCGGTCTTCCTGCTCGACGAAATCGACAAGATGTCCATGGACTTCCGGGGCGACCCGAGTTCGGCCATGCTCGAGGTCCTCGATCCCGAACAGAACAACTCGTTCTCGGATCACTATCTCGACGTCGAATACGATCTTTCCAGGGTCATGTTCATCTGCACGGCGAATGTGCTTCACGAAATCCCGCGGCCGCTCCAGGACCGTATGGAAGTGATCCACATCCCCGGGTACATCGAATCTGAGAAGCTTGAAATCGCAAAGAAGCATCTCGTCGACAAGGTCACTACTGACAACGGCCTGACCCTCGAAGACATGGTCTTTACGGACAACTCGCTCCTCGAAGTGATTCGTCACTACACGCGGGAATCAGGAGTGCGTGGCCTCGAGCGAGAACTCGCTTCCGTCACTCGTAAAGTGGCGCGGGAGAAGGTCGGGGCCGGCGAAGACTTCAAGTCGGTCAAGCTGTCTCCGAAGCTCATCCGCAAGTATTTGGGCGTTCAGAAGTACCGCTTCGGACAGACTGAGGCCGAGGACCAAATCGGCGTCACCACAGGACTGGCGTACACGGAAGTCGGCGGGGAACTCCTTCAGACGGAAGTCTCGGTCATGCCGGGCAAGGGTAAGCTCCAGATCACGGGTCGCCTCGGCGAAGTGATGACGGAGTCGGCCAACGCCGCCATGTCCTATATCCGTTCCCGCGCGAAGCAGCTCGGACTCACGAGCAACTTCCACGAGAAGGTCGACGTGCATATTCATGTGCCGGACGGCGGCACGCCTAAGGACGGGCCGTCTGCGGGCATTACGCTCGCGACGACTTTGGCCTCGGCGCTCACGCGAATTCCGGTGCGATCGAATGTCGCCATGACCGGCGAGATCACGCTTCGCGGTCGGGTGCTACCGATTGGTGGCCTCAAAGAGAAGTTGATCGCAGCCCATCGCGGCGGCATCGACACGGCCCTCGTGCCGAAAGAAAACGAAAAGGATCTGAAGGATCTGCCTTCTGTCATCAAGAAGAACATTACGATCCATCTCGTAGAGCACATGGACGAAGTCCTGAAATTGGCGCTCGCCGTCCCGGATCCCGAGAACTTCCTGGCGGAAGGCGACGGCATCCACGAGGTCGAAGAGATCTACATCACACCGGGCGGCCTGAAACAAACGACTGAAGTGGCGCACACCGCGGGAGTCAACTGACTCTTTCTTTCGAGGCCTTCGGCCGCGAGGACTTTTTCTCTCGCAACCTTCGGTTGCGAGGACAGAGTCGGATCGGCGTAGCTGAGTTGTGTCATTGGGGCACGCGCGATGAAATTGTTGAGCTTTGCCGAGAGGCGACGGTTTGGCATTTCGCGCTAGAGTCCCGAGACTCGCGCCCTCTGGTGATGCAGAGCGTGACGAAGAGAAGAAGACCGACGACTGGCTCGTGCGATAGCGATAAGAGCAGGTCGAGGAAATGGGCGCATAGCTCAGTTGGTTAGAGCACCTCGTTTACACCGAGGGGGTCCGCGGTTCGAGTCCGTGTGCGCCCACCATTTCCCCCTTCGTTGGCGAGGCTTGCGCCGCCCGAGTCAACGGGCAGCCGCCTAACGCCCTTGGCACCGAACGTGTAGTTTGCGCTGCAGGGGGTTTGTCGGTGGGGCCTTGGCAGCCGCCGAAGATTGCAGCGATCTGCTCCGGCAGAGCGAGCCGCTAGACTCCGGTTCCACATCGCCCGCTGCCCCGGAGTTCGCCGATCATGTCCCTCATTCCCGATGCCCCCGTCTCGCCGAAGGTCTTCATCGAAGAAGTCGTGCCGCAGGCTTTCGCACAGGTCGAGCTGGATGAGCACGAAGCGGACGTTGATCTGAAGATCGGCGCGGTCCTGCTCGGGAACGAGGGCGGGGAGTGGACGCTTCATTTCTCGGGAGGCGAACTCAAGGTTCACCCGGCCCGCGAGGATGACGCTCAGATCACGATCATCCAGAGAGTTGAAGACTGGCGCTCATCGCTCTGGGAAGGCCGTCCGGCCCTTGTGGCGGACGGGGTGGAGCGGATTCGGAGTCAGGGGATGGAGGGTCTGCGACCGCCGCCGCCGCCGGATGGGAGTCCGCGGCCGGATCCTCTGAAAGGGATCTCGGATCTTCGTGGGCGAATTGAGATGGTGATCCAGGGCGATGAGATAAGTTCGGGCGAGGGAGATGCACGCATGGACTGGGCAATCGGCGTGCAGATCGGTGAGGGACCGGTCGCAGAGACTCCTGCAGCGACGATTAAGCTGGGGGCGGCCGAGGCGGAGGACATCCGTCAGGGACGGCTCCATCCTCTTGAAGCGCTGATTACAGGGCGATTGCAGCTGGATGGGGACCTGGGTTTGATCCTTCAGCTGCAGGCCGTTGCAATGACTTTGTCTATGACGGCTGGAGCAGGCGTTTCCCGCTAGCGGGATGGCTCCGAGTTAGCTAAAAATTGGCGCGCTAGAACTGATGCGGTCCGGTAGTTCAATTGGTTAGAGCACTGGCCTGTCACGCCAGAAGTTGCGAGTTCGAATCTCGTCCGGACCGCCATCAAGTTCTGAAGCACGCACGACCCTGATGGCCCTTTTACTTCGTAGACCGACACTGAATTTTCGGGGTCGGGGGCCCTCACGACCTGGGTTGAGTTGGATTGCATTGCATTGCATTGCATAGAGAGTCGAGTTTCCCTCGTGTTTGTTTAGAGGTGACCTCCTCTTAGCCCTGCGATTCGAAGCTCCGCACGATCAAGCAGGAGCACAAGAGGGAGAGCATCGTGGCACCGCCCGTTCGCCCCCCCCCCGCGAACAACGAGACGCGCGAGCTGATTCTCCGCACGGCCCTTCCCGTCTTTGCGTAGAAGGGGTTCGATGGCGCCACGACGCGCGAAATCGCGACCGCGGCGGACGTGAGCCACGGCCTGATCCCCTACTACTTCGGCACGAAGGGGAAGCTCTGGGAAGAGTGCGTCGACTTCGCCTTTGGGAATATGGCGGTAGGCCCCGTATGCGATGGCTCGTCGACCGGCATGTTAAGCCGCTTTATAGCGCGATCGTGGCGGTTCTTGAAAGTGGGACGCTCGACCTGGGGATGTCGCCGGTGTATTTCTTCTACGTTTTGACGGGTGCTGTCGGCGTGATCTTTCACCAGGCCGAAGAGTGTAAGCGCCTAACGGGCGTGGATCCCTTCGATCCGGAAGTGATCGAGGAACATGGGCGTGTCGTCGAGCGCTTGCTGCTCGGGTGTGTTGCTGTTACGAGGTCATCACATCGGAGAGCCTCGTGCCGGTAAACCGGCGATAGGCGTGATAGGCGACGAGTGCTAGGCGGAGCGGGGTTGGGCCCTCGGTTTCTTCTCTGAAGGTCGGGCGCTGCGAGAGTCGATCGTGCCAGGCGGCGAGACGCGGATGGTGATCGAGGGGATAGCCGGCGGCCAAGAGTCGCGTCGTGGTGATAAACCAGGCGAGATCGAGGGCTCCGATATTCGCGCCAGAGATCCATTTATTGCCTTGCGTGGCGGACTCCCCGAGCCGTGTTTCGAGATTGGAGAAGGCGCTTCTGTGAGCTTCAGCTGAGGCGCGTGCAACCTCGACCGAAATGCCATCCTTCGCGAAGTCGCGCCACCACTTCACCTCAAGCGCGCGCTTGGGGTCGTCTCGGCCATCACGTTCCCATCTTGCGAGAGTCGCCTTCGATTTGGCGACGATGCCAGCGGGCATCACGTATCCCATGGTGATATTGCGAAGATCCATGTGCAGGCTGTCTTCGAAGTCTAGGTTGGCGAGGACGTCGTCTCGCTCGGCTGGATCCTTGGGGAAATAAGACGGGGTGCTCGACGGAAGTGCATCCAGGTATTCCAGGATGTCATTGCTCTCGACGTGAACAACCCCATCATGAACTAATACTGGAACCACGCCTCTTGGATTGATGCCGAGGAACCAGGCGCTGATGTGCTTCTCGCGGGCGAGGTCAATTGGATGGGAGGTCCATTTGAGGACCTTCTCGCGCAGAAGGATACGAACTTTCTGCGAGCACGAAGAGCTATGGAAATGGAGGAGGTGGAGACCCTCCCAGCTGAGGACTTCTTTAGTTTCGATTTGATCGGGTTCTAGGATCATGGTGCGAAGGCCTTTCGCAGGCCTTCTTTGTCGAGCCACGCCAAGACTTCGGAGCGTTCGACGTCCGATAGCCGGTCACGAATTCGGGCCTGAACCATTTTGCGAGACTGCTCGGGGTAGGGCCGCGCGAGGTAACTCGCGGGTTCACCGTAGGTGTCGATGACAAAGGCTTTCTGACCTGACGCGAGGGCCGCAGCATTTCCGAGGACGAAGGGCGCGTACTGCTCGCGAGCGAGCTTCAGGATATGAGCTGCGAAGGGTGTCGATTCGGAAAACGCAGCGAGTTCGCCTTCGCCGTTCCATTGGCTCGCGTTCGTATGATCCCAGTCTTGGATCTTTAAGTAGTTGCTGAGATCTGGAAGCGGGTCCGCGTTCGTGTGCGCGCGAAGACCACCTAACAGAATTGTATCGACTGCGGTTGGGCGATTGCCAAGCGCGTAGCTCGTTCGCCCGAGCTGTATTTCAAGAGCCGCGAGCATTCCGTGATATTCAGTCTCAGCGGTTTGCTGATGTACTTCGAGCTCCGTCCCCGTTGCTCGGCACGCGCGTGGTCCCCATTTAGCGAGAGGGAACTCCGCGGCTTCTTCGAGGGAAACTTTTCGGCCGAGGAACTCCGACACGATGTGGCGCGTGTTTTCGGCGTAATGCCATCGATAGTGGACCATGACTCGGGCGGTCCATTCGTCGAGGACTTCTTCGACAACGTGAACGAGGACGCCGAGGGGGCCTTCGGGGAAGAGTCGTCGTGCGGGGACTCGCGCGTCGAGTAGGTCGAGAATGGGTGTCGTGTCCCCGAGCATCCAGTTCTCTGGCGTCTCTAGGACGGGGATTTGATGCGTGCCTGCGCGCTTAGCCACTTCAGAGTCGCCGCCGATCCCAATCGATTCTTGCCGGAAGGGCAGATCATAAAATTCGAGTGCAGCCTCGAGTTTGCGAGTGAAGAGACTGAAGGAGCCGCCGTGAAGGACGTATTCGCTGGGCATGATGAGGACCTTGTTAAGGGTGTGAGGGGGGAGGGGCGAGGGTGCCTTATCCCGTGAAAGAGAGCTTCTTGCCGAGTTCGAGGACGAGCTGATCGAGGCTCCACTCTTTATTGGTCACGCCGAAGATGTAGCGATCGGGGCGAACGAGCACGGCCGCGTGTTCTTCGAAAAGGGAGTCGAAGCGACCTTCAGTGACTTCTAAGTCTGTTAGGGCGAGGTTGCTGCCGCCGAGCTGTTCGAGGATCGTTTTGGCTTCGTCGCCAAGGGCTAGGTCACTCGTCTCTCTTCCAACGACACAGAAGCTCTTCCCGAGGAAATGGTCGAGGAGTACGTCTTCGTTGTCGCCTTCCGCTTTCCGCGCACGGACGCGAGGTTGCCGGAGCAGCTTCCCCGCGAGCTTTCCTGTTTCCGTTTGGGACTGGATCATCGCACCGCCGCGCATAGGGGAGACGATGGGTCCGCCGACGTTAACGTTCAGCGACTCGGGCGGATGGGGGTCCGGTTCCCCCGCTTCCCGAGCAGCGAGCACTTCCATCAACTTCCCGATCGAGACCGCTCGATCGACGAGGTCTCTCGCGTGGGGATCGCGTTCGTCCGCGTAGGTGTCGAGTACGTCATCACCACATACACCCGATAGCACGAGGGGCAGTTTCCATCCGAGATTGACTGCGTCGCGGAATCCAGCATTCAGGCCTTGGCCCAAGAAGGGAGGTGTTTGATGTGCGGCGTCGCCTGCCAGCAGGACCCGGCCTACGCGCCAGTTTTGCGCTGTGGCCGCATGGAACTGGTAGACCGCGGCGCGCCGAATTTCATAGTCCTTCGGATTGATCCATGAGGAGAGCAACTCACCGATCTTCTCGTCGGAGAGCATCTCCTCTCGGGTCTCCCCGGGGAGCAGTTGGAACTCCCATCTGCGATTAGGATCCTTGACGCAAATATAGGTTGCTAGGCGTGCGGGGTCGCAGATCTGCATGGTCGTGAAAGGGAGGTCGGCGTCGGGGCCTTGGGTGATATCTATGACGAGCCATTCCTGGTCGTAGTCGAGGCTCAGCCATTCGATCCCGACAGTCTCGCGGACGAAGCTTGAGGCTCCGTCGCAGCCAATCGCATAACGCGCAACGGTTTTCGTTTCGCCGCCGTCCGGACGGTCACGACTCGTTATCGTGACGCTCTCGGCGTCTTGATCGACCCGAACGACTTCATCTCCCAGCTTAACTTCGATTCGATCATCGAGTGCGACGAGGCGACGGAGTTCGGCTTCGAGCTCCGGCTGATCGAAGAAGGTCATGTCCGGCCAACCGTTCGCGCCGAATCCGAGGATATCGAGGCTGATGATTGGAACGCGCTTGGAGTTGGCGAAGGCGATGGTGTTCGGATCTCTGGGCGGCTGGCACAGCCCCCAGATTTCATTCGAACGATCGAGGCGCTGAAAGGCGCGAAGCGTTTCGCCATC
>JASDVF010000021.1:90547-119940 GCA_041440805.1 Myxococcota bacterium
CCCAGATTTCATTCGAACGATCGAGGCGCTGAAAGGCGCGAAGCGTTTCGCCATCGATTGCGACTGCACGAGGCAGCTCTACGGTGTCCGGCGAGCGTTCAAGGATACGCACGCGAAGACCCGCATTTGCAAGCGAGAGAGCGGTCAGCGCACCCACAGGTCCATATCCAATAATCGCGATGTCTACGCTCATATTCACGCTGGCTTTCTAGCGTTCAAAGAACTGCTTGCCGAAGTTCGACCCATCATAGAGTCTCAGCAGCGTGCGCGGAGCATTCTGGGGGCGACTCGGAAGTCGGGGCCCCGGACTCGGGGCTTAGGCTTTAAAACGCACGGCTTGGGATATCCGGAGACTGCAGGATCGCTTCCATGCCGTCTAGGCGAGCGGCTTCGTGGAGAATCGCCCGGGCACGTTTACGTATTCCCCTGCGTGCATCCCGCCGTCCAAGAGCAGCTCAGCGCCCGTCATGAATCGAGCATCCGTAGAAGCGAGGAAGACGGCGGCGGGGGCGACATCGTCTGGCAATCCACGTCGACCGAGTGGTCCGTAGCTCGGGTCGTAGGGCACCTCCTGCGCATCGGTGACGCCGGGATTATCGATTCCGAATTGCTCCACCTGCATCTCGGCGCTGCCGGCGCGGGGGCAGAGGATATTCGCGCGTACGCGATACTTACCGTTCTCTAGGGCTGTTACCCGTGTTAGGCCAGCGAGAGCGAATTTCGAGGCCGTGTATGCGGCGGTCGTCGTCGTGCCACTCAGGGAGTCAGTGGATCCGACATTCACGATCGACGCATCGCCCTTCTGGGCCGCCGCTTGCCGAAGGAGGGGTAGGGCAGATCGTGTCCCCAGGAAGGGCCCGAGCGCGTTCACGCGCATGACGCGTTCAAAGTCTTCGCCCGACGTTTGGTCAATCGGCTGAAGCAGCAAGATCGCCGCGTTATTCACGAGAATATCGAGGCCGCCTTCTTGTTCGCCGAGTGCCGCAAGAGTGCTTTTCCATTCGTCTTCACTCGTCACATCGAGTCGTGCATAGCGAGCGGAATCCCCGAGTTCAGCCGCGACCGACTCCCCGAGCTCGTCCCGAACATCGGTCAGAAGAACATGTGCGCCTTCCGCGATGAAATGCTTTGCGATCGCTGCCCCCGTGCCTCGCGCGGCGCCGGTGATGAGAGCAGTTTTTCCTTCGAGTCGATTTCCAGACGGCATGGAGCTCCTTGAGTGCCGCTCGCTCGAGCGTGCGGGGGATGAGGGAATAGTGTGCGACGGCATCGGTATGAGCGTGGGCGTGATAGAGGCCTCCAGCTTAATCCGGAAGGACTTGCCCACGATCGAGTCGATGTTTTTGAACCTTGCCGAGCGCGTTGCGGGGCAAGGCATCGACGATGTGTAGCTCGCGGGGATGTTTGAAGGGCGCCAATTCATCCCCGATCGCCTCGCGCAACTCTTGGATCCTGACGGGCTCGTTTACGACCGCGTACGCAATCACGCGCTCGCCCCACTCGTCCGAGGGTTCGCCGACGACTGCAACGTCGTCGATGGCGGAGTGCTTCCGAAGTACGTCTTCCACTTCACGGGGATAGATGTTGTAGCCGCCGCTAATAATGAGTTCTTTCGCACGTCCCACGATGGATACAAAGCCATCTGAATCTTTCGAGCCGAGGTCGCCCGTCTTGAACCAGCCGTCGTCGGTGAAGGCTTCTGCGTTCGCTTTGGGTCGCTCCCAATAGCCGTCGAAGACGTTAGGTCCACGCACCTGAATTTCGGCGGGCTCGCCCTCAAGGCGAAGCTCGACACCGGGCAGCGGGAAGCCGACGGTGCCAGGCCTTCGCTCGCCGTCATGAGGGTTGGAAACGAGCATGAGGGTTTCGGTCATGCCGTAGCGCTCAAGGACGCGCTGGCCCGTAGCGTCTTCGATCTTCTCGTGAAGCGTGGCAGGAAGGGGAGCAGAGCCTGAAACACAAAGTCTAAGGGCGGTGAGCTTCTCAACACAGGGATGGGAGGCGAAGCGGTGATACATGGTGGGGACGCCGAAAAAAAGGGTGGCGTATTGAGCTGAGACGTCCGCGAGCAGACGATCGGGATCGAAACCGCGATAGAGCACTGCTGAACTGCCGTTATAGAGCGTTCCGTGCAGCCCGACGCCTAGGCCATGCATATGGAAGAGCGGCAGGCATAACAAAAGTCGGTCTTGGGATTGCCAACGCCAGGCGATTCGAAGCCCTTCTGCACTTGCTAGGCAATTTGCATGGGACAGGACGGCGCCCTTCGGCTGGCCAGTCGTGCCGGAGGTGTAACATATGAGTGCGGCGGACTCGCGCTCTGCGGCATCGAGAAGCGGTGTCGGTCCGTCTGGGAGATCAAGAGACGGAGAGAGGGCGAGCATGCCTGGAGCGATTTCAGCGATCGCGGCATGTTTGTCGGACGTGTCGACTAACGCGGCCTTGGGGCGCGCGTCCTGGATGACATGCTTTAGTTCGCGGGCGCCGTAGGCCGTGTTGGTCGGGATGACGACGAGGCCCATGCGGAGGGCGGCGACATAGCTGGCGACAAGGTCATAGGAGCTCTCAGCTGAAAGCAGGACACGATCTCCGGGCGTCAAGCCGAGCTGGGCCAGTCTGCCTGCGCGGACGACGCTTTCCTGCGCGAGTTCGCCGCGTTGAATCCAGCCGCGATCCGGGTCGTGGATTTGATCGAGATCCGGATTCGATTTCCAATGCCGGGCCCAGGACGCAGTGAGATTCGGGGCCGCCCCGCCGGTGGGATCGAAGGGGTGGCGTTCGGGCATGTGGGGCGAGGTGGGGGATGACACGGATGACATTCGGAATTCCTCGTGGGCGCGAATCGCGTGCGGGGGACGAGGTTATCCGAATCGGGGAGGGGGCGAATCCTGCATCTTTAAAGTCAACCCCGGGGAGCAGAGAGGCACCTGGTGGGATCGGGTAGTCCAGCGAGCGAGTGATTCGCGACCCACGCGGGTCGCGAATGCTGGACAGCCTGCTCTTAAAGAATATGTGCCCAGCGGATTCCGAAGGGGGTGTCTTTTGCAGGAAATTGGCAACACACCGGCAAGAACTCCCACCGACATGAGCACATAGGCTGGAATCGTTCAGCGGATCGGGAAAATCCGAAAAAGGTCATGGAAAATTGGAACTGCTCTCCGACGGGCGGGATCTCTCTTGGCGAACCATCGTGACTTTCTCCTAAGGTTGTGACGTGGACGGGCCCCGCTTGCGAAATGCAGGCGGGGCCTTTCTATTTTTGGACGTCTCACCGTACACAGGAGCCTTCCTGACGGCTTCCGCAGGACAAGTAACAGGTAGTAGTCGACTGCGATCGCTTAGGCTGATCGCTAGCGATTCGTGTTGCGCCGGGCCCGCCAAGCCGCGAGGCGCTCTGCTATGTCCGCTTCTTGCCCTCTATCCGTTGGCTCGTAGTAGCGACGACCTGCGAGCGTGTCGGGAAGGTTTTCGACTGCGACAAACGCGTCCTCGGCCGAGTGGGCATAGACATAATCCGCGCCGTAACCGAGATCCTTCATGAGTCGCGTCGGCGCATTCCGTAGATGCATAGGCACTGGAAGTGGACCCTGCCCCACAAGATCGGCCACGGCCTGATTAAGCCCGGCGTAGGCGGCGTTGCTCTTAGGCGCGCACGCGAGATAGGTCGTCGCCTGCGCCAAAGGAATACGACCTTCAGGCATTCCAATATTCTGCACGGCCTGATGTGCCGCGACTGTTAGGGCGAGCGCCGCGGGGTCCGCATTGCCGACGTCCTCTGAGGCGAAGATCACGAGCCGCCGCGAAATGTAGAGCGCGTCTTCTCCTGCCTCGATCATTCGCGCGAGATAATGAAGCGCAGCATCCGGGTCGCTGGCGCGCATGCTCTTGATCAAAGCCGAGACGACATTGAAATGTTCTTCGCCGTCGCGGTCGTGTCGTAATGCGACCTTTCCAACCGCTTGCTTGACCGTCTCGGCGGACATCGGCGCCGCCCGATTGCCTGTCGATAGATGCACGGTCGCGCTCGCGTCCAACATGCCGAGCAACCGCCGGGCGTCCCCCTGTGAAGAGAGGATCAGCGCATCCCGAGCGTCCTTGCTAAGCACAATTTTGGCTGCTCCGAGCCCGTTTCGATCATCCTCAAGCGCCCGGTCCAAGACCCGGCCGAGGGCACTGCCGCCGAGCGCGTCGAGGGGGATCACCTGACAGCGCGAGAGCAGCGGGGCGATCACGCTAAACGAGGGGTTCTCAGTCGTCGCGCCGATCAGGGTGACCGAGCCGGACTCGACGTGGGGAAGCAGGGCATCCTGCTGGGCCTTGTTGAGGCGGTGGATCTCGTCGATAAAGAGGAGTGTTCGCAGCTGGGTCCGGCGGGCGGCCTCGATCGCCTTGCGAATCTCAGGAACGCCGGCTGAAACTGCCGAAAGCGGCACCAATCGTGCGTTCTGTCGCTCACCGAGAATCCAGGCCAGGGTCGTCTTGCCACTCCCCGGCGGGCCCCAGAGAATGAACGACGACAATGAACCCCGCTCGACCAAGGTATGGAGAGGGCAGCCCGGCGCAAGCAATTCCTCATGTCCGACGAGCTCCTCGAGGGTGCGAGGACGCATGCGTTCGGCCAAGGGCGCGTGAGGCTCGAGACGTCGCTCGGCCTTTTCGGGAAAGAGGTCGAAGGTTTCGTTGGGCGGCGGAGGCATGCAACGATGCTAGCCGAGGAATGCCGGCTCTGATTGACTGCGAACTCCCGTTCTAGCCCTTGAGGCGAGAGCGTCGACGCGGGATCATGCGGTTCGGCATACGCGGCGCTCGCGAGGCCACACGGGGCTGGCTGGATTCATGATCGAAATGCTGCGGATCGAAAACCTGGCGCTCGTTGAGTCCGTCGAACTTGAGTTCGGGCCGGGCCTGAATGTCTTGACCGGTGAGACCGGTGCGGGCAAGTCGATCATCTTGAGCGCGCTCGCTCTACTGACGGGCGGTCGGGCGTCCGCGGATACGCTCCGCAGTGGCAAAGAAGAGGGTGCGGTTGAAGCGCTCTTTCGGATGGACGGCCACGACGATGTCGCCTCTGCGCTGGCGGATCGGGGGCTTGCGGCGGATGCCGAAGCTGCAGAGCACGCGGCGGACGAGCCGGCGGAGCTGATCGTTCGGCGAACACTTCACGCAGGGGGGCGCAGCCGCGCGCGAATAGGCGGCCAGCTCGTTCCCGTCTCGACCTTGGTGGACCTGTTTGGTGGACAGCTCGAAATCTCGAGCCAGCATGGTTCCCAAGCACTTCGCCATGCGGAGATGCACGCAGTTGCGCTCGACGCTTACGCCGGTAAAACGAGTTTGCGAGAGAGGGTCGCGCGGCAGGTGGCGCGAGTTGGCGAACTCGACCGCGAGCTTACAGGTTTGCGCTCAGCGGAAGAAGAACGCGCGCGTCGCCTCGACTTTCTGCAGTACCAGAGGCAAGAACTCGAAGGCGAGGACCTCGACGCCGAAGGAATCGTGACCCTTGAGGCTGAGCATCGCCGCCTAACACATGCGGAACGGCTCGCGGAAGAAATGAGCGCGGTGAGTCGCGCGCTGGATGGCGGTGATGGTGATCAAGGGGAGTCTGCGGAAGCGGCCCTGGGAACCGCGCGTCGTGCGCTGACTAGCGCGAGTCGCATGGACCCGTCGCTTGAGTCTTTGGTCGAGCGACTCGATGCCTTGGAATCCGAATTGCGGGACGTTGCGGTTCGCGCCGGGGACTATCTGTCGGGGCTTGAAATTGATCCGCGACGGCTTGCGAACGTCGAAGAGAAGATCGGGCGACTTGAAGCGCTACGTCGCAAATACGGCCAGTCCGTCGAAGAAATGCTGGCCCATCGCGACGACGTCGAACGCGAACTCGTGACGCTCGAAGGAGCGGATGATCGCATCCAGCAGATCGAGGCGGAGCGCGCAGATGCTGTGAAGACGGCGAACGAAGCGGGCGCCGCTTTGTCCAAGGCCCGCAAGACGGCCGCGAAGAAGCTCGCAAAATCAGTTGAAGCCGAGCTCGGCGATCTCTCTATGGCGGGGGCGCAATTTGTTGTCGGGCTCGAAGCGATCGATGGGATGCATCTGTCGGAAGGGCTGAAGACCGGCGCGGGCGGTCGCGAACGACCGCAATTTCTCTTCTCGGCAAATACGGGCGAAGTGCCACGGCCGATCCAGAAGGTCGCTTCTGGCGGTGAACTCTCTCGGCTCTTTTTGGCGATCAAGAATGCGCTGCGCCGTGCGGACCGGAATATGGTCATCGTCTTCGACGAGGTCGACGCTGGAATCGGCGGTGCGACCGCTGAGCGGGTGGGGCGCGTTTTGGCGGAACTTTCGACCGAGCACCAAGTGCTCTGCATCACCCATCTTCCGCAAATCGCCGCCTTCGCGGATCGGCATTTTGTCGTTCGCAAGGAATCGAGCAAGGGGCGCACTCGAACGCGGGTCGCCGAGGTCCGCGATGACGAGCGGATCGACGAGCTTGCGCGAATGGCCGGCGGCGAGACGGTGACCGAAGTCACACGAGAACACGCTCGCTCCCTGCTTCGCGGCTAGCTGAGTAGGCTTTTCTCACGGAAAAGGGCCGTCACCGGGTCGTGGCCTGCCTGCGGATTTTGTCCGCAATTCGTGCAATCGAGGCTTTTCCCCATCGTATCGCCGAGAGTCTGTGTGGAGTCTCCGCAAAACCCTCGATTCGCGTGAATCCGGATCGCTAGCTCGGTCAAGAATCTGGCATCCAGCGCCGATAGAAAGAGAGGAATCTTGGATTTCTCGGCTCTGCAATTCGCGGAGCCAGTCGCGCGGAGCGGGCATTCGATGTCGATGGACCAAGCTGAAACGGTCGAGCAAAGGCTACGACCCCCGAGTGGGGCGAGTGCCATAGTGCTCTCCGGCTTCTATGAGGGGCTCGAGGTTCACCTCGACCGTGAACGCCTGGTCATTGGACGTGGTCGAAAGGCCGATTTGGCACTCGCGGAGGCAACGATCTCTCGGGCCCATGCCGCGATCGGCTTCGACGGAAGCACGTTTTTCATCGAGGACCTCGGGAGCAGGAACGGCACCCTGGTGAATGGGACGCGCGTCACGAGGCAGACGCTCAAATGCGACGACGAGATCCAGATGGGCAAATTGCGCATTGGTGTGACGCTGCCCCGATAGGGCAAGCAGGAGCGACGGAATCGGAATGGAATCGTACACGCTCATATTTGTTCGCGATCAGCACGCGCGGCCTGTTCAGATCGCGGTGCCTAAGGTGCGGGTCAAACAGGCAGCGATTACTGCGGCCGCGGTCGTTCTGTTTGGGGCGGTCCTCGCATGGGACTATTGGCAATTGCGCGCTGATAATGCCGAGTTGGCGGATCTTAGGATCGAAGCCTTCGAGCAGCGCGAAGAAATTGCAGCCTTCCGCGGTCGACTCGTCGAAGTCGACCAGCAGATCGAGAAGGTCGCTGAACTCGAACGCAAGGTCCGCATCATCGCCAACCTGCCCGGAACGGCAGGCGTCGGCGGCGAAGGCGTGGCCGAGCTCGCACCGGAAGGCATGGAGATCGGAACTCCGGCCGGTGTCCCGATCGACCCGAACCAGCCCATGAGCGGGCAGGGCGGCGGACAACCCTTCCCCGAGATTGGCGACGGCGTTTCTGGCGTCGAGGTTCTGAACGCGCTCGGAAGCGAAGCGCTCGTCTTGGCGAACGGCGCAAGCAACCGCGCAGACTCCCTCGATGTCCTTCTCGAGCAGCTGGCCGACAAGCGACAGCGACTCATTTCGATGCCTTCGATTTGGCCTGCAAAGGGCTGGCTGACTTCGCGCTACGGCGCTCGGGTTTCGCCCTTCACCGGCAAGCGCCAGGTGCACGCCGGAATCGACATCGCCGCGGCAAGTGGCACGTCAATCTACGCGCCCGCACGCGGTCGCGTGACCTTTTCGGGGCGGAAGGGGCCACTCGGCAATACCGTCGTGCTCGATCATGGCTTCGGCGTGAAGACGGTCTACGGCCACACGAAAGAAATTCACGTCAGCACCGGCGAGACCGTCGAGCGCGGCCAGGAGATCGCCGCCATAGGGAGCACCGGCCGCAGTACGGGCCCCCACCTCCACTACGTCGTGGAAGTGGATGGCAAGACGACCGACCCCCTCAACTACATCTTCGACTGAGAGCGAGACTAGAACCGGAAAAGGGTCGTCGACGCGGGTGGGGACGCCAACACGTTGATGGATCAAGCCCTAAGGACAGACCTGGTTAGCGGACATAGTTTATGAGCATGGTTCCGGACATCGTTTCCGGACATGGTTTGCCGCTTCCCGGGCCGTCTCCTACGCTCCGGCGTCCATCGTACAACACCCCCCTCGAAAGCCTTCGTCTCTCGCGACGACCATAAATCCTTCGGTGATGCCACAACCCGACAACGCAGAGCGCGTTTTCGGGCTGCTGCTGCCGCCGCCAGGATGGGTCGAGTGTGAGTGTTAAGAAGGGTTGGAGCCGGAACGGGCCGATGCAACGCATTCTGAGCAAGATTTTCGGCACGAGCAACGACCGTGCGATTAAGCGCATGCTTCCGCTCGTCGAACGTATCAACAGCCTCGAGGGTGATCTCTCGAAACTGTCCGACATCGACCTGCGCGGCCGAACGCCGCTCTATCGCGAGCGCCTCGACAACGGCGAACCGCTCGACGACCTGTTGCCGGAAGCATTTGCGACGGTTCGCGAAGCAGCCAAGCGCTCACTTGGGCAGCGCCACTACGACATGCAGATGGTCGGCGGAATCATTCTTCACGAGGGTCGCATCTCCGAGATGAAGACCGGTGAGGGAAAGACGCTCGTCGCAACGCTGCCTTCGTATTTGAATGGCCTAACAGGGCGCGGCGTACACGTCGTGACCGTGAATGATTTCCTCGCCGCTCGTGATGCCGAATGGATGGGCCAGCTTCATCGATTCCTCGGCCTCGAGGTCGGCGCCATCGTGCACGGCTTGAGCGATGCACAGCGCCAAGCCGCTTATGCCGCGGACGTCACCTACTGCACGAATAACGAGCTCGGCTTCGACTATCTGCGCGACAATATGAAGTTTGCCGCCGAAGCCTGTGTTCAGCGTGATCTCCATTTCGCCATCGTGGATGAGGTCGACTCGATCCTGATCGATGAAGCACGAACGCCGCTGATCATCTCGGGACCCTCCGAGCAAAATACGCAGATCTACACGATTGCGAATCGTTTGATCCCGTCGCTTCAGGTCGGCGCTGCTGCTGAACCCGCGAAGGGCATCGAAGAATCCGGCGACTTCTGGCTCGACGAGAAGGCGCACTCCGCGACGTTTACCGATTCGGGTATGGCGAAGGTCGAGAAGATGTTGCGGGTCGACAATCTATATGACCCGCAGATGCTGCCCGTCTTGCACGCTATGCAGCAGGCTTTGATGGCGCACTCGCTTAAGAATATTGATGTCGACTATGTCGTTCGACCTGGCGACGATGGCACGAAGGAAGTCGTGATCGTCGATGAGCATACGGGGCGATTGATGCCCGGGCGCCGCTGGTCCGACGGTCTTCATCAGGCAGTTGAAGCAAAAGAAGGCATTCAGGTTCGCAGCGAGAGCCAGACCTTCGCGTCGATCACCTTCCAGAACTATTTCCGCATGTACGACAAGCTCGCCGGCATGACGGGTACTGCGGATACCGAAGCCGAAGAGTTCGCAAAGATCTACAACCTCGACGTGGCTCTGATTCCGACGAATAGGCCGCTTCTGCGCCTTGATGAGGCGGACGTTGTCTTTAAGTCGAAGAAAGAGAAATTCGACGCGACGATCGAGGAACTTCAGGCGCGACACGAAGCGGGCCAGCCCGTGCTCGTCGGCACGATTTCGATCGCGACGTCGGAGATGCTCTCGAAGAAACTGAAGAAGATAGGTGTCAAGCACACTGTCTTGAACGCCAAGAAGCATGAGCATGAGTCCGAGATCGTCGCCCAGGCTGGACGTAAGGGCGCGATTACGATCTCGACCAATATGGCGGGTCGTGGCACGGATATTTTGTTAGGCGGGAACCCCGAGATCATGGCGCTTGAGAAGTGCCAGCACGATAAGGAGAATCCGGAATACGAAGCGACCCTCGCGCGTTTTGAGTCGCAATGCGCGGCCGAGCGAGAAGAAGTCCTCGAAGCCGGCGGTCTGCACATTCTAGGCACCGAGCGCCACGAGAGTCGGCGCATCGATAATCAGCTTCGCGGTCGATCCGGTCGTCAAGGCGATCCTGGCTCGTCGCAGTTCTTCCTTTCGCTTGAAGACGATTTGCTCCGAATCTTCGAAGCGGACCGTGTCGCACAGTGGTGGGACCGAGTCGGCGTGGAAGAGGGCGAGGCGATCGAGAATCGTATGCTCACTCGCGTGATCGAAGGCGCTCAGAAGAAGGTCGAAGGACGCAACTTCGATATTCGAAAGCACCTGCTCGATTATGACAATGTGATGAACAAGCAGCGCCATGCGTTTTACGCGCGCCGCTTGAAGGCGATGGAAGCCGACGACAAGGTGCTCGACGAAGAGATGCAGGCCTGTCTCGAAGGGTATATCGCTGACCTCGTGGGTCGTACGTGGCCCCAGCGTGGCGAGCCTGATGACGATGGCTATGTCGAGATGGCGCATGCCCTAGAAGCGCAATTTGGTCTCGGTTGGTCCATCGAAGATGAACCTTTCCGAACGGCTGACGGTGGCCGCCATCTTGAGAGCGACGCCCTCGGTCACGGCATCCTTGAGAAGCTGAATGAAGTCCTCGCTGCAAAGAAGGTCGAAGGCAAGGAACTTAAGGAAGGTCTCTACGCGGACCTCGAGAACTATCCGACCTTCGAGATGATTGTGCGCGATATCCAATTGCAGATCCTTGATCAGCAGTGGAAGGCGCATTTGCATACGATGGATCAGCTGCGCGGCGGCATTAATATGCGCGCCTATGCCCAGCGCGATCCGAAGCTCGAATATCAGCGAGAGGGCTTCGCGCTCTTTGGCGAGATGGAGCAGCGGATCGACGACACCTTGGCCGAGTACGCCATCAAGTTCAGCTTTCCGCGTCCAAATTTGGCCCCGCAAGCGACCCAGCGTCGTGTCGAACCGGCTTCCGCTTCGCCGCCGCCCGCCTCGGCGGTCACAAATGCTGCGGCACGTACGACGCCGGCCGATCCCAACGGGTCCGCCGGCGACGCTTCCGCAACGGGGGGCAAGGTGGGGCGTAACGAGCCATGTCCTTGCGGCAGTGGCAAAAAGTACAAGAAATGCCACGGCGCCTAGCAGCGCACGTCTGCACTCGAAAATCATTTGTACTACATGCATTACGCTGTCTACGCGCTGTTTAGACGCCTAACGACGCGGGCCGATTCGTAAACGTATCGCGCGTCCTGGAGTGATTCTATGAAGGTTCGACGCGAGTCGAAGCCGGTCCCCGGTTTCTCCGCGGCGGGGCTACACGCCGGCATCAAAGCCAGTGCGCCGGACTTGGCCCTGATCGTTTCGGATGTCCCGGCCAGCGTGGCCGCCGTGTTTACGAAGTCGACGGTCGTCGGCGCGCCCGTCGAAGTCTCGCGGGAGCGTGTGAAGAGTGGACGAGCGCGTGGTGTAGTCGTGAATAGTGGCGTCTCGAACGTTGCCATGGGTGCGCGGGGGATCCGCGACGCGAAGCAGATGGCGAAACTTGCGGCGAAGGCTGTCGGTTGCGAGGAAGAAGAGATGCTTGTCGCTTCTACGGGGGTGATCGGCGAGCCGCTTCCTATGGACGTGCTTAAGACCGGTATTCCCCGAGTGGCTGCGGCGCTGGCCCTCGACGGCTGGGGCGATGCTGCTGAAGCGATTCGCACGACGGATACTCACGCGAAGGTCGCTTCGGCGAAACTTCGTTTGGGTGGCAAGATGATTACGCTGCAGGGAATCGCCAAAGGTTCGGGGATGATCGAGCCTAATATGGCGACGATGCTGTCCTACCTGGCGACCGACGCGAAGATCGCGCCAGCGACACTTCGTGGGATGCTTACACGGGTCGCGAATCAGACCTATAACTGTCTTTCGATCGATGGCGAAGGCTCGACGAGCGATACGGTGATCCTATTCGCAAACGGCGCTGCCGGCGGTGGCGCTCTTCGCGGCGATGACGCACAGAAGTTTGAGGCGGCTCTGCTCGCGGTGTGCGAAGACCTTGTTAGGCAGCTCGCGCGAGACGGCGAGGGCGCCACGAAGCTCCTTATCGTTGAGGTTGAGGGCGCCAAGAATGCCGCGGAAGCGGATCGCGCAGCGCGCCGAATCGGAAATTCCCTGCTCGTGAAAACGGCCGTGTTTGGTGGCGATCCGAATTGGGGTCGCATCATGCAAACGATCGGACATGGGCAGATCGCTTGGCACGCGGAGAAGACCCGCGTACGCGTAGGCGGTGTTGTGGTTTTCTCGAAGGGACGTTCAGCGGGCCCGGCCGCGCGCAAGCGAGCAGAGAAGGCACACGAAGCCGAGGAAATCAAAATTCAAGTCGATCTCGGTCTAGGCAAACACTCGGCGCGACTGTTTACGTGTGACCTCACCTATGACTACGTGAAGATCAACGCGGAGTACACGACGTAGCGTAGGAAGGTGTACTGCCGGGTGGGGATCCCACTCCAGGTCTGCGCAGGAGCTGCCGATTCAGCCTTCCTAACCGGGAAAACCTTCGGCTTTCGGGCCGGGGGTGGTTCCGGCGAGGGTGTCTTGCTAAACACCCGCCATCTCACACGTTCCGAGTCACCCCGGCGGTGCCTGGAACCCAGTTGAGCGGACACCTCGGGTAACCGAGGCTGGCCAATTGTTCCCGCGGTAGCGCTCCCGATATCAATATATAGGAGGCGCGAGGGGATGAGAAGCCAACGACTGCAAGTTGCAGCGGCCGTCTCACAGGGTCATTCAGGTCGGGGATAGGACGGCTCAGAGCGGAGGCCCAACCGCAAAAGGAGAAATCCATGTCCGAAACACCGGCCCCCGAGGCCGCAACCGATCCGTCCGCTCCCGCAGCAGCTGCTGCAACGCCCGAAGCGCCTGTAGAAGGTGGCCTCGAGAGCGAACTGAGCAAAGCACTCAAAGAACAAGAAGTTTCCATCAAGACGCTGATCGAAGCAGGCGTTCACTACGGCCATCAGCCCGGTCGTTGGAACCCGCTCATGCGCTCGTTCATCTTCGGTGAGCGAAACGGCACGCATATCGTCGACCTCGACCAAACGCTGCCCATGCTCAAAGAAGGCCTCGACTTCCTCCGTGAAACCACTGCCGAAGGTGGCAAGGTTCTCTTCGTAGGGACCAAGCGACAGGCTGAGGGTTCGATCCGGCTCGAAGCAATGCGCGCTGGTCAGTACTACGTGAACAACCGCTGGCTTGGCGGCATGCTCACGAACTGGAAGACGGTCAAGAAGTCAATCGACCGATACAACCAGTATCTCGATACCCTCGCCAGTCCCGATAAGCGCGAAGAGCTGTCCAAGAAGGAACAGTCGAGCATGATTCGTGCGGTCGAGAAGTACGCGAAGTCTCTTGAAGGCATCAAGAAGATGGATCGCCAGCCTGACGCGATCTTCATTATTGACGTCGGCAAGGAGGCGATCGCGGTGCAGGAAGCCAAGCGCCTCCACATCCCGATCGTCGGCATCGTCGATACGAATAACAGCCCCCGCGATATCGATTTCGTCGTGCCCGGCAACGATGACGCCCTGCGCGCCATCGACCTTTACTGCACCGCAGCCGCAAACGCGTGCATCGAGGGTTCCGAGGCGCACCAGGCGGAACTCGTTGCACAGCGTGCCAGCCAGCCTGTTAAGTCGAAGAGTGACGGAGGCTCGGGTACGGGTCGACGCGTCGTCGAAATCAAGCAGCAGCCGCGACGCGGTCGCAACCAGGGCGATCGCACTGCCGGCGGTGGCAAGAGCTACTCGGCAGGTGGCGAAAAGAACGAAGACAAGACGGCGTCTCCGGCCGCTCCTGCGGCCCCTGCGGCTCCGGCCGCTCCGGCCCCTGCGGCGGCTCCCGCGGCTCCTGCGGCTCCTGCGGCTCCGGCAGCTCCGGCAGCTCCGGCAGCTCCTGCGGCTGCGGCGGCTCCGGCCGCTCCGGCGGCTGCACCCGCGGGCGACGCCAAGGAATAGTCTGAGAATCGTCGAGGAATCGGCGAGGAGAATA
Source organism: Myxococcota bacterium (assembly GCA_041440805.1). Taxonomy (GTDB): domain Bacteria; phylum Myxococcota_A; class UBA9160; order UBA9160; family UBA4427; genus UBA4427. Next base: position 104,717 of record JASDVF010000021.1, read on the forward strand.
AGAGCCGCGTCGGACGCCAACTGCCTTTGAGGGAGTTTGCGTCCGGCGCGGCCGTTTTCTACTCACACCTAACATAATTCGGGAGCCTGGCTCCCAGTGCGGAGCTTATGACGCGCGCGGCAATCAACGACCGTGGGACCGCGTAAGCATCCGGGAGATCAAGACAGTGGCAGGAATTTCTGCGAAAGACGTAAAGGCGCTCCGGGACTCAACTGGTGCGGGCATGATGGATTGTAAGAAGGCACTCTCCGAGGCCGAAGGCGACGTTGAAAAGGCCATGGAGCTTCTCCGCGCAAGTGGACTCGCGAAGGCTGGCAAGCGTGCTGGCAGGGACACGAGCGAAGGCGCGGTTGTCTTTAAGGCAGACGGCGGCAAGGGCGCGATCATCGAACTCGGTTGTGAGACCGACTTCGTTGCGAACACGCCTGACTTCCAAGGATTGGCTCAGCGGGTCTTGGACGCAGTTGCAGAAGCTGGCAACGTGAATGACGTCGAGACTGCGCTCGCGCTTCCCTTCGAGGACAGCACGATGGACGACGTCCTTAAGATTTTCGTGGGCAAGGTGGGCGAGAACGTTCAGCTGAAGCGTGTTGCCAGCGTTTCGGTCGACGGCGTCACGGGTGGCTACATCCATAGCGGCGGCACGCTCGCCGTACTCGTCGCTCTGAACACGAGCTCTCCGAGTGACGATGTTTCGGCGCTGGCTCGCGAGATCGCGATGCACGTGGCCGCGCATGATCCGACGCCGATGGCGGTTGATCGTGATGGCATGCCGGCGGCGGAGGTCGAGAAGGAGCGCACGTTCCTGGTTCAGCAGGCCAAGGACAGTGGCAAGCCCGACAACGTCATCGAGAAGATGGTCGACGGTCGCATGAACAAGTACTTCCAGGAGAACACGCTGCTCGCACAGGGCTTTGTGAAGGACCCCGACAAGACGGTGGGCGACCTGGTTAAGGCAGCGGGGAGCGACGTCAGCGTCGCTGCTTTCGTGCGCTTTCAGCTTGGTAATACGGGCGAAGCGGCCGAGGAGTAGGGTCGATTCTGAAGCGCCGTGGATTCTAATTTAGAAGATGCGCGAATGGCTTCACGGTCCCACGCGGTCCAACAGCGTCCCAAAGCTCGTGATGCAGGAAATAAGCGCGGCCGCGCCACAAGCGGGTCGCGCTGACCTGTATTTCAGCCCCATTTTTGGGACTCTGCGCCCCGTGTCGGGATCGGCGCGACTTGGAGGCGGCTGGACATCCGGGAGCGGGGCGGTCGAGAGTTCGGCCAAGATTCGATTCGACCCGTCAACTGGCCTGACAAGGGCTACGCTCCGCTGTGACCCGGGGGTGTTTGCTTGTGCAGGCTGCTTGATCTGCCGATCATGTGGTGCAGGCATGGCTTTCGTGGCACGAGCGGCGCCGAGCGGTGTCGGAATAAACGACCAGACCCTGAAGGAGGCTCTTAGGAATGGCGGACGATGAAGACGTCAATATGGTGATCGAAGAAGCGCGTGAGTCGATGGACAAAGCGCTCGATCGGTTTCGCAAGGAGCTCACCAAGGTCCGTACGGGCCGTGCAAGTACGAGCCTGCTCGACGGGATCAACGTCGACTATTTCGATACGCCGACCGCGCTCAATCAGCTCGCGACACTGTCTGTTCCCGACCCGCGAATGATCGTGATTTCGCCCTTCGACAAGACGGCGATTCCGCTCATCGAAAAGGCAATCCAGAAATCTGATCTCGGCCTAACGCCGGGCAACGATGGCAAGGTGATCCGGATCCAGATTCCTCCCCTGACCGAAGAGCGTCGCAAGCAGCTCGTGAAGACGGTGAAGAAGGTCGCGGAGGAGCATCGCATTCGCGTGCGAGACGGACGGCGTGATGCGCTCAGTCTGCTCAAGGATCTCGAGGACGATGGTCTGTCCAAGGACGATCGTCACCGTGCTGAGAAGAAGGTCCAGGACGTGACGGACGTTTTCGTGAAGAAAATCGACGATCTGACCGGTCAGAAGGAAAAGGACGTTCTCGAGGTTTAGGCTGTAGGCTCTCTCCGAGAATGAACTGTTCCCAACAAGCTACTCCGAACGAACCCTTTCGAATGAGGCACCGAGCGCCCCTGCTATGACGTCCGATTCGTTGTCCGCAAAGTCCGCGCCCTCGACTTCCATAGGGAGTTCGAGCGTGAATGATTTGCATCCCGAAATCGATCTCGAACGCGTTCCGCGTCATGTCGCCATCATTATGGATGGCAACGGGCGGTGGGCCGTGAGTCGAGGGCTCGAGCGGAACGCGGGGCATCGCGAAGGCATCGAGTCCGTCCGCGAGATCATTCGAGCCTGCCGCGACTACGGGGTCGAGTGCCTCACGCTCTATGCGTTCTCGATCGAGAATTGGAATCGGCCCAAGGGCGAGGTCTCCGAACTGATGCGGCTGCTCGAGGAATATCTCGAGACGGAGCTCGCCGAAGTGATGGAGCATAGAGCCCAGGTCCGTTCGATCGGGCGACTCGACCGACTCCCGCCGAGTACCCGCCGCGCCGTTGAACACGCGGTCGAAAAGACGGCGGACAACGACGGGATGAAGCTTGTCTTCGCATTATCCTATGGCGGTCGTGCGGAGATCGTGGACGCAGCGCGTCGCCTTGCAAGGGATGCGGAACTCGGGAAGATCGACGCAGAGGGGCTCGATGAAAAGGGCTTCGCTTCCTATTTGTACGCGTCCGACATTCCTGATCCCGATCTTCTGATTCGAACGGGCGCAGAACAACGGATATCCAATTTCCTGCTTTGGCAGATCGCCTACGCCGAGCTGCATATGTCGCAGCGGATGTGGCCCGAATTCCGCCGAGGCGAATTCGAAGCCGCCGTACTCGACTATCAGCGTCGCGAGCGCCGCTTCGGCTTGACGAGCGAGCAGGTCAGCTCCGGCTCGGCCCATTCCAGTTCAGTCAATGAAAGTGACTCGTGAGCATCGAATCCCGCACGCCAAAGCGCCTCGCCATTCTAGGCAGCACTGGAAGCATCGGCGAGCAGACGCTTGATGTCGTTGCGGGTCATCCCGATCGCTTTGATGTTGTTTCGATCGCTGCGGGTCGCCGGGTCGAGCGCTTAGTCGAGCAGGCGCGGCAATTTTCGCCGGGGGTCGTTTCTGTGGCAGACCCCGCGAATGTCTCCGTGATTCGCGACGCGCTCGCTACGAGTGAAGTCGCTGGCAAGGTCGATGTGGTTTCGGGGGACGAAGGTCTCCTTCGGGTTGCGACCGAACCGAATGATCTCGTCGTAGCCGGGCTCGTCGGCGCGGTTGGATTGCAGCCGGTCCTTGCAGCCATCCGCGCAGGCTGTGCGATCGGACTCGCTAACAAAGAAGTCATGGTGATGGCGGGCGCTTTGGTGCGACGCGAAGCCGCGGCACACGATGTCCCGATCATTCCGATCGACTCCGAGCACTCGGCGATCTTCCAATGTCTCGCCGGCAGTTCGCCTAACGAAGTCTCTCGATTGATCCTTACCTGCTCGGGCGGTCCTTTCCGTACCTGGGAGCGTGAGCGAATCGAGAACGCGACGGTCGAAGAAGCGTTGGCCCATCCGAACTGGTCTATGGGCGACAAAATTTCGATCGATTCGGCGACACTGATGAATAAGGGTCTCGAAGTGATTGAGGCGCGCTGGCTCTTCGACGTCGAAGCGGAACGGGTCGATGTGGTCGTGCACAAGCAGTCGATTATCCATTCGATGGTCGAGTACTGCGATCGCTCGGTGCTCGCGCAGCTTGGGCTGCCGGATATGCGGGTCCCGATCGCTGTGGCGCTCGCCTATCCCGAGCGTGTCGAACTGGACTTGCCGCGTCTTGATCTCGTCGAATTGGGACGACTCGATTTCGAAGAACCCGATCGTGAGCGCTTCCCCTGTCTTGATCTCGCTTATCGCGCGGTGTCCGGAAGTGAAGCCGCCCCCGCGGTCCTCAATGCAGCCAATGAAGTTGCCGTAGAAGCCTTTCTCGGGCGACGCATTCGCTTCCCTGAGATAGCGAGACTGAACAGCGCAATCCTTGAAGCGCATCTTGCAGACCACGCTGGGCAGCGTGTGGATGACCTTGATGCTGCGATTGCCGCGGATGCCTGGGCGCGCGGTGCAGCCAGTGAATGGCTCGTGAAGAACGAGGGCGATTCCGATGCCAATTCGAGTGTAAGAGGGAACGCCTGATGGAGGTCTTTGACACCCTAGTCGCGGTGATTCCCATGCTCGGCATTTTGATCGTCGTGCACGAACTCGGGCATTTCTTGGTCGCGAAGGCCTGTGGCGTTCGTGTTCTGAAGTTTTCGATCGGCTTTGGTGCGCCCATTGGGTTCGGGAAATTCCGGACTCGCTGGGAAAAGAACGGCACCGAGTATGTGATCGGTTGGATTCCTCTTGGCGGCTTCGTTCGGATGCTAGGCGAGCCCATGCCTGGCGATGAAGAATTCATGGAGCCGGTTCCAGAGGATGCCCGGGACGACGAGTTCCTTGAGCGGAAGCCGGTTTGGCAGAAGCTTGCGGTGGTGTTTGCGGGCCCGGCTATGAATCTTTTTCTTCCCGTGGTGTGCCTAATCGGGATTCTTTGGAACGGCGTTGATCGTTTCGATGCCGTGGTCGGCATGGTCGAGAGCGGCTCACCGGCGGCGATGTCGGGACTGCGACCCGGCGACCGGATTCTCTCGGTGGACGGGTCTGCCGTCTCGTTCTTTGAAGAGGTCATCGAGCCTGTGAGTGATCGCGAGCCCGGCGGCAGCGTCCTGCTGGGCGTTGACCGCGAGGGCGAGCGCTTCGATGTAGAAGTCTCCGTGGCCGCCCAGATGATTCGAAACGCTTATGGCACTTTCGAAGAAGTCGGTTGGATCGGAATTGGAAACGAGCGGCTCGAAGCCCGACTCGGACTTCCTGATCGCGAAAGTGCAGCATGGGAAGCCGGCCTGCGCTCTGGCGATCGCGTCGTTTCGGTCGGCGGGACAGAGGTCGAGGGTTGGGAGGCGTTTCGAGAGGCGCATGCGGAAGCGGCGGCATCGGGACGTGGTGCAGGGGATGCAACAGTCGTTTGGCAAATCGCGCGGGACACAGAGCGCGTGGACACAGCGGCTCCAGCCACCGGCGAGTTAGAGAATGCAATTGATGAAGAATTAATTGAGACCTTCGAGGTGGTTCTGCCCGCGCGGCGTAATCTGGCCTCGATTGGCGTAGTTCCGGCGACGATCCTGGTTGCAGAGGTCTCGGCGGATCGCCCGGCGTCGATTGCGGGGCTTAGGCGGGGAGACCTCGTCTTGGCCGTCGATGGCGCGGCGGTCGGGAGCTTTCGAAGCTTCGTGTCGCGGGTGCAGACGAGCGCCGGCCGGGAGTTAGTCCTGACTTACGCGCGGGACGGCCTGACGCAGACAACTCGCCTCGCCGCCCGAGAGGAAGTGGTTGCCGGTCGCTACGACATCGAAGGAATGGAAGAGCGAATCTACCAGATCGGGCTCGCGCCGTGGCGGACGTGGCTCGGTGGAGCGACGGTCCCACAGCAGATCCGAAATCCGGTCGAGTCGATTCCTCAGGCCTTCGTCATGACGTGGGACATGACCGGGCGCTATCTCGAAGGACTCTCCCGCGTGTTTACGGGTGATGTCGGTGCCGACAAACTTTCGGGTCCGATCGGGATCGCCCGGATCGCTCGTAAATCCCTCGACCGGGGCTTCGAAGAATACCTTTGGATGATGATGTTAATCAGCATCAATCTCGGCATCCTAAATCTCTTGCCCATTCCTATTCTCGACGGCGGGCAGGCGCTGATTTACTCGATTGAGGGAATCAAGCGATCCCCCTTGTCGATGCGCTCGCGAGAGATGGCGAGTTCTTTTGGTTTCGCCGTACTGATGCTCCTGATGGGGCGCGCGTTCTGGAATGATCTCACGCCGTTCTGGGCGAAATTCGTCAACTGGCTCTCCGCCGGAACCCCCTGAGTCAAGTCGGTCTATGCCCAAGCGAATTCTTGCCATCGAATCAGCTACGGATTGGCTCTCGGTCGCTCTCTTTGAGGACGGCCAGAGGGCTAGTCTGCTCGAATCCGACGAAACGCGGCAGCACGCGTCATCGCTGATGCCCCTGATCGAGCGCGGCCTCGTAGATCTTGGTTGGACGCCTTCCAGTCTCGACGGGATGGTTGTCTCCGCCGGTCCCGGCTCCTTTACCAGCTTGCGGATAGGCCTCGCGACAGCGAAGGGACTGGCCTTTGGTCGGGATCTCGAAGCCGTCGGCGTCTCCACGCTTGAAGCCATGGCTTGGGGCGTGATGGAGGAAGAGGGCAGCGACAATGGAAAGCAGGTCGTTGCGCTTCTCGATGCGCGTCGAGGTGAATGGTACGCCGGGGGCTTTCAGCGAGGCCCGGATGGGTTGCTCGGCGGCATAGCTGAGGGACTCTACGATCCCGGGATGCTGGCGTCGGATCTTGACGAGGACGTGGTCCTTGTCTGCCCAGAACCTCTCGGATTCGAGGCCGCTTTCGAGAAGGCGGGCGTTCGGATTGCCGGGATCGTGGCTGAGAGGGTCGCTCGCCCGCGGGCTGACCGGGTTGGCGAAATTGGCTTATTGGCTTTTGAGCGCGGCGAGAGTGGCCCGGCAGAGGCTTTAGTTGCTCGTTATCTGCGCAGGGCGGAGGCTGAGGCGAAGCGGCTCGGTGGTCCTGTTGAATCCGGAGAGCTTGCGCGGGTCCAAGATCCGAGCAGGTGATTGGCGTCCCTGCTGGCGAATCGTAAAAACGTCGCGTAATCTCGCGCGGTTAGCGCGCCCGGCAGGCGATGCTCGGGGAGCTACGCGGTCCTTCGAGCCCACCTTTGCTGCGGCCCGGTTTCATCTGATGACCCACTAGTACACCCTGATTCGCGCTGAGCGACGGACGGACGGTTTCAATTCCTCCTACGGGCGGGACTGAGCAGTCCGAGTAAACCGCCGGCGCCCCAATTTTTGAATGCTTGCAGCAGGCGACCGAGACCCCTCGGCGTTGAGCCAGCAACCACGGGAGAGAAAACCTCACATGGCACTCGACATCTACTACGACAAGGATGCGGATCTTGGACGAATTCAGTCCAAGAAGGTCGCAATTATCGGTTACGGCAGCCAGGGCCACGCCCATGCCCAGAACCTCCACAACTCCGGCGTCGAAGTCATCGTCGGCCTCCGCAAGGGCTCGTCGAGCTGGACGAAGGTTGAGGGAGCAGGGCTCCGCGTCGCGACCGTCGCCGAGGCTGCCCGCGAAGCCGATCTGATCATGCTGACGGTGCCGGACGAACTTTGCGCCGACATCTATACGGATGAGATCGAGCCGAACCTAGAGGCGGGCAACTACCTCGCCGTCGCACATGGCTTCAACATTCACTTCGAAGCGGTCATCCCGCCGACGAATGTGAACGTGATCATGATCGCGCCTAAGGGTCCCGGTCATACGGTTCGCGATCATTACGAGCAGGGTCGCGGCGTTCCGTGCCTGATCGCAGTGCATCAGGATCCGACGGGCGACGCGAAGCAGGTTGCTTTGGCCTATGCCTCCGCAATCGGTGGCGGCCGCTCGGGCATCATCGAGACGAACTTCCGCGAAGAGACCGAGACGGATCTCTTTGGCGAGCAGGCTGTGCTCTGTGGCGGCCTGACGTCTCTGATGCAGGCTGGCTTCGAGACCCTTGTTGAAGCCGGATACGCGCCGGAAATGGCGTATTTCGAATGCATCCATGAGACGAAGCTCATCATCGACCTGATCTATGAAGGCGGCATCGCCAACATGCGATACTCGATTTCGAACACAGCCGAATACGGCGACTTCGTGAGCGGACCCCGCGTGATCGACGCGGGCGTGAAGGCGCGCATGAAGGATGTTCTCACGGATATCCAGCAGGGCGAATTCGCGAAGCGCTTCATTCTTGAGAATAAGGCGGGCAACGTCGGCATCAACGCTCGACGTCGCGCGGCGAAAGAACATCAGCTCGAGGAAGTGGGCGCGCGACTACGCGGCTTGATGCCCTGGTTGGCAGAAAAGCAGCTCGTCGACAAGTCCAAGAACTAGCACCGGCTTGAAGTTCGTAGACCGGTACGGATTCAACGAGGCGCGGGCCTTGCCCACGCCTCGTTGAGTTGTTCTTCGCGACTCTGCGGTCCGAGGGACCTCGTGAAGTTGGCAAAGAACGAACGGGGGACGCTGCGAGATGGTGACTGAAGAGCCCGAAGGTAAGAAGCGTCGAAGACGTCGTCGTAGACGGCGTAAGGACGATCCGGATCGGATGGGATTTGCGGCGCTCTTGCCGCAGCTTCTGACGACCGCGAATCTCGCGGCTGGATTCTTCGCGATCGTGAAGGCCAGCGGCGGTGAAGTGATGATCGCGTCCTACGCGATCTTCGTGGCGGCGGTCTTCGATATCCTCGACGGTCGTGCTGCGCGCATGACGGGCAACGTCAGTCGTTTTGGCGCGGAATACGATTCAATCGCGGACACCGTGTCCTTCGGAGTCGCCCCGGCAGTGCTCGCATTTCATGCGGGAAGCTTTGCATCGCTCGGCTGGGCTGGCTGGGTGATGGCGTTCGTCTATACGGCGTGCGCTTCGATGCGACTGGCGCGGTTCAACGTGCAGAGTGGTCGCTACGAAGGGCGCTTTGACGGGATGCCTACGCCGGCGGGCGCGGGCATGGTCGTCTCCGCGGTCTGGTTTAAGACGTTCCTGGTCGGACCCGAAGTCGGCTTGGGACTTCCGCCTTTGCTGCCGGCACTTGGGGTCGTGAGCCTTGGCCTTTTGATGGTCAGCCCGATTCCGTATCACAGCTTCAAGAACGTCCGCTTCGGGCGAAGTTATTCGGCGACGGTGTTGCCGGTGATTATTTCTCTTTTCTTGATCATCGAACCTGGCCTCAATATTTTCCTCGTAGGGCTGGCCTATGTGGCTTCTGGGCCAGCGGGTTATATCTGGCGCGCACGGACGGGGCGAGAACTCTTGCCCGTCGAGGACCCGGGACCGCCGGGCAGGGAGCCCGGGGGAGAGCCTTCGGGACCTAACGTCACAAAGCTGTCTGAACATATGCAAGCGGGTGAACCTCGCGGAGGCGAAACGGGACGATGAGCGAGTCGCAGATCCGAATCTTCGATACGACTTTGCGTGATGGCGAGCAGTCCCCGGGCTGCAGCATGAACCTTCAGGAGAAGCTGACGCTTGCGCGACAGCTCGAGAAGCTCGGCGTCGATGTGATCGAGGCGGGTTTTCCGATCGCGAGCGATGGCGATTTTGAATCGGTCCAGGCGATCGCGAAAGAGATCGAAGGCTCCATCATTTGTGGTCTCGCGCGAACCGCCGAGGTGGATGTCGAGCGTGCTGCAAAGGCCGTCGAGTCCGCCAAGCATCCACGCATTCATACGTTCATTGCGACCAGCGATATCCATCTCGAACACAAACTCCGCATGACTCGCGAGCAGGTGCTCGTCGAAGTCGACCGCGCCGTGAGACAAGCACGCGGTGCCGTTGCTGATGTCGAGTTCTCCGCAGAGGACGCCACGCGTTCGGACCGCGACTACTTGGTCGAAGTCTTTTCGACCGCCGTCGCTGCCGGCGCGACGACGCTGAACGTGCCGGACACAGTCGGCTACACGACGCCGCGAGAGTACGGCGAGCTGATCGAATATCTGCGAGCGCGAGTCGCAGGTGCGGAGAACGCAATCTTCTCAGTTCATTGCCACAACGACTTAGGACTCGCCGTTGCGAATAGCCTCGCGGCGGTCCATGCCGGAGCGCGTCAGATCGAATGCACGGTGAACGGAATCGGCGAACGCGCGGGCAATACGAGCCTTGAAGAAGTCGTGATGGCGATCAAAACGCGAAGCGAAGAGTTCGACGGGCTCGACACGGGCGTGAACACGCAGGAAATCTATTCGTCGAGCCGCTTGCTCTCCTCGGTTACGGGCGTTCAGGTTCAGCCGAATAAGGCGATCGTCGGCGACAACGCCTTCGCGCATGAAGCCGGTATTCATCAGGACGGCGTACTCAAAGCTGCGATCACGTACGAAATCATGACCCCCGCCTCGATCGGGCGTGCGAGCAACGAACTCGTGCTCGGGAAGCACTCCGGCCGTCATGCGTTCCGAGATCGTCTCGAAGAGCTCGGCTTCGTAGTCGAGGGCGAAGCCTTCCAACGCGCCTTCAAGCGTTTCAAGGATCTCGCAGATGCCAAGAAGGTCATCTACAACGAAGACCTCGAGGCGATCGTCTCGGACAGCGTTACGACCGTGGATGACCGGTTCGTGTTCGGGAGTCTCGTGCTTCATTGCGGGAGTGATGGACCGCCGAGTGCCGAAGTCGCGCTAGACGTCGACGGCGCACGGGAACTAACGAAGGCCACAGGTGTTGGACCTGTCGACGCGATTTTTCGCGCGATTTCAGAGTTGACCGAAACCGGCAGTGAACTCATCCAGTACCAAGTCCATGCGGTGACGTCGGGGCTCGATGCGCAGGGTGAAGTCTCCGTGACGATTCAAGAAGATGGCCGCCGTGTGATTGGGAATGGCGTTCACGAAGACGTGATGGTGGCGAGCGCGAAGGCTTATGTGCACGCGCTGAATAAGCTCGAGTGGCATAAGCGACGACGTGACGTCGACGCACCTCGGGGCATCTAAACGCCCAAGTAATTCACAGGGTTCATAACCACAATGATCTATGGCTCGCTTCTTAGGGGGCGAGAGCCTGCGGCGCGCCTAGCGCGAGCCAAGGGCGTGGAATACACAGAATTCGAAAGCGAATGAGCCGTCCCCATTTGGTGGGGCCCGCACAGAAAGAGAAAAGAAAAGTGGCAGAAAAAATCATGTTGTTGCCTGGGGACGGAATCGGCCCCGAGGTTACCGAGCAGGCGCGACTCGTTCTCGAAGCAGCGGGCCAAAAGGCCGGGCTCAGCTTTGAATTCGAAGAAGAGCTCATTGGTGGTTGTTCGATTGATGCGCATGGGACGCCGCTTCGCGAAGAAGTGATCGAAAAGTGTCGCGCCAGTCGGTCGGTGCTACTCGGTGCCGTCGGTGGGCCGAAATGGGACGACATGCCCGTTGATGTACGACCCGAGAAGGGACTGCTCGCGATTCGTAAGGCGCTCGGACTCTTCGCGAATTTGCGACCCGCGGCGGTGATGCCAGCGCTCGTGAATGCCTCCGCGCTTCGTCCGGAAATCGTCGAAGGCGTCGATCTGTTGGTTGTTCGTGAGTTGACCGGCGGGATCTACTTCGGCGAGCCGCGCGGCCGCTCTGGCGAGAAGGGCGCTCGTAGAGCGCTCAATGCCATGGTTTATGAAGAGCATGAAATCGAGCGGATTACGCGCGTCGCTTTCGAACAAGCCCGCCTGCGCCGCAACCACGTGACTCACGTGCACAAGGCGAACGTCCTCGACGTGTCGCAGCTTTGGGTCGAAGTCGTGGATGAAGTCGCAGCGGACTATCCCGATGTCACGCTCGCTCATCAGTTAGTCGATTCCTGCGCCATGCTCTTAGTCCAGGAGCCCAAGCGCTTCGACGTCATCGTGACCGGGAACCTCTTTGGGGACATCCTCTCGGACGAAGCGGCCATGATTACCGGATCGCTCGGCATGCTCCCCTCGGCGTCTCTCGCAACAGGTGGCTTTGGTCTCTTTGAGCCCGTCCATGGTTCGGCACCTGATATCGCAGGCAAGGATATCGCGAATCCGCTGGCAGCAATTCAGAGCGTGGCGATGCTGCTCGAGACGGCTTTCAGCGCGAAGGATGCAGCGGGCGCGATTCGCTCTGCGGTTTCTGATGTACTCGAAGCGGGACATCGCAGTGGCGATCTGCTTCTGCCCGGAGAAACCCGCGAGACAGTCGGCTGTAAGCGGATGGGTGAACTCGTTCTCGAGGCACTCGGGTAAGGCTTCCTCGCTGGCGCGTTTGTAGGGGGCATAAACCGTTCCGTGCGAAGCGCCTAGCGGTCTGCACGCGGTGGCCTTGTGCGCTCCGTTCAACAAAACCGCCTAGCGTCGTGCTAGGGGGGCCATGCATGATCGGCCGGAATCGCTATGCGACTTGCGGCTCAGGAGATAGATAGATGTCGCAAGCGAGCACGGAGCCGCGAAGACTCGTCGTCTTCGGAGTGACGGGGCAACTCGGCCAGGAGTTCCTCGACGAACTCGATGACACAGAATGGTCCATTAGTGAATTGGTCGGCGTCGCTTCGAGCGAGTCGGCGGGCACGGATTTCGATTTTCGCGGTTTGGATGGCGATGTTACGGCAGAGTGGCCGGTGCTTAAGGGATACGACCTTGTCGTGATCTGCACGCGCGGCGTATCCGCACTCGAAATCGTGCGTGACGCTCTGAAAGCCGAGGTGCCGTGCCTGGACCTAACGGGTGCGCTTGCTGCTCAAACAGAAGTGCCTCTGCTCTTCGCGCGAGATCTTGAGGGCGAGGGCGCGGCGGCGGCCGCCGTAGCTCCGCTTCTGGCTATGCCGAGTGCCACGGCTCTCGCGACTTCACGGATCCTGACGACCTTGCAAACGGTCGGGGCAGTCGTGCGTGCGCAGGGAACGGTTCTTTCAAGTGCGGCGACCCATGGACGAAAGGGAGTCCTCGCGCTGTCCCAGCAGTCCATTGCGCTCTTCAATCAAACCGAGGAACCGGTGACGGGTCCGGCTGGGCAGACGGTCGCCTTTGATGTTATTCCGGGCGGTGGTATTGATGTGCCGCGAGTACGTGCGGAGCTCGGGCGATGGTTAGTCGAGGGTACTGCCGTCGATTTTACGAATATTCAGGTGCCGACTTTCGTTGGCGAGGGCATCTCTCTAGCTCTCGAATTTGCGGAGCCGGTTGACGCCACCGCTCTGGTTTCGAGTCTTGAACTCGGTGAAGGGTTGATCTGGATTGCCGATGGTCCTGGCTCGCGCGGGCTTGCTCCGGTTGAAGAGGATGGGCCCGAACCGGTTGGGCCGACGCTTCGCGATGCGGCCGGGAGCGGAGACGTGCTCGTCGGTCGGCTCGAGCCAGACGAAACTCGCGAAGCGGGAATCTCTTGGCGGCTGTGGCTGAGCTTTGACCCGATTCGACTCTCGGCGGCGCATGCGACACGGATCGCCGGGGTGCGGCTCGGGCTCTCATGAGCGTGAGTGACGAGCAGATCGGTGGCGCGCGGGAAGGCGGTGCAAGCGATTCGCGGCCAGCTGCTTTGGTGCAGACACTCAGGCTTGTTATCCAATACGACGGAACGGCTTTCGAGGGTTGGCAAATCCAAGATGGCGACCGACCTGCGCGGACCGTCCAGGGGTTGCTTCGTGATGCGGCCGCTCAGATTACGGGCCAGCCGGCTCGGATTCGGGGTGCGGGCCGAACGGACGCGGGCGTGCACGCATGGGGGCAGATCGCGAGTCTCCGTGTGGAGAGCAAGCTGACTCCTGCGAGGATGCTAGGGGCGTTAAACGCTCGGCTGCCGGCGGACGTTGCCGTTCTCGACTGCCAGCTCGTGGCGGAGGATTGGGACGCACTTCGAGCGGCTCGTGCGAAGCACTACCGATATCAGATCTGGAATGGGCGGGTGCGTTCACCGCTTCGAGCGGCTCGCTGGCATTGGGTACGTGAGGGGCTGGATGTGGGCGCAATGCGCGCCGGAGCTGAGTTCTTCGTGGGGCGGCAGGATTTCGCGGCGATGCAGGCGTCGGGTTCCTCGGTCAAGACGACGGTCCGGAATCTCACGAGATGCGACCTTACAGGGGCCGGCGGCGGCGAGATCATCTTGGACGTCGAGGGCGAGGGCTTCCTGCGCCATATGGTCCGGAATCTGGCGGGGACTTTGATCGAGGTCGGGCGAGGCCGCTGGCAGCCGGGTGCCGTACGCGAGATTCTTAACTCCCTAGACCGCGGCCAGGCCGGCCCAACAGCGCCGGCACATGGACTCGCCATGATGAGAGTTTGGGATGACATCGAGCCCCGAAGAGCATCAAATTCGGTAGCGTCGGGTGATTCGCCCTCGGACGACACGCAAGTGCCCGATTCGGTTGACGACGAGGGTCCCGTCGGGTAAACCTTCGCGGTCCTGGAGTTCCCTCCCGGGGGTGACAGGTGCGGCTTCATTGCTGATCTGCCGCCCGTGAGTGTGCACTGAGTTGTATGTGAGTGTGCTGAGGGCAGGGACAGACCCGAAGCTTTCCAGAGAAGCTTTTCAAAATAGTTGCGAAATTGATCCCGGCAACCCGCCGGTCTCCTAGCAAAGCCGACGCATTCGATCTTATTGAATTGAGTGCCGCCGGACGAGCAAACGGGAACAGCGGTGGGGCGGACGTGACGATTTCGAATTCAGTCGACGACAACTAACGATCGACCGAAACACGTTTCGAAACAATCGAAGAAATTAAAAGGGAATCCACCCGAAATGGCTAATCGAGCCTTTGCAGCGACGAAAAGCATCAGCGCCGACCAAGTCGAGCGCCGATGGTACGTCGTTGACGCCGAAGACCTTGTCCTCGGTCGACTTTGCACGCGGATCGCGAGTGTCCTGCGCGGCAAGCACAAGCCGACCTTCACGCCTCATGCGGATACTGGTGACCACGTCATCGTGATCAACGCCGAGAAGGTGGCCCTCACGGGTCGCAAGCGTGAGAACAAGACCTACTACCGCCACACTGGTTATATGGGCGGCATCAAGTCGATCACCGCGGATAAGCTTCTCGCTTCCGCGCATTCGGATCGCGTCGTGCGCGCTGCAGTTCGCGGCATGATGCCCCGCAACACGCTCGGTCGGCAGATGCTGTCCAAGCTCCGGGTCTATGCTGGCCCCGAACATCCCCATGAGTCGCAAAAGCCGGAGGAGCTTCCCCTTGTCTGAGCAGGTCATCCAAGCCACTGGTAAGCGAAAGAGCGCGATTGCTCGCGTGCGACTCACCTTCGGATCCGGCGAGATCACGGTCAATGGCCGCAAGATGGACGAGTACTTCCCACGAGCGGCGCTCCAGATCATGGTTCGCACGCCCTTCGAGAAGACCGAGTCCCTCGGCCGATACAACATCGAAGCCACGCTTTGCGGCGGCGGCGTTGCTGGCCAGGCCGGAGCTCTCCGACACGGCATCGCTCGTGCGATCGAGAAGCTCGATGGTTCCCAGCGCACCACTCTGAAGCGAGCCGGTTACCTCACCCGTGACCCTCGAAAGAAAGAGCGCAAGAAGTACGGACAGAAGGGCGCTCGCGCGCGCTTCCAGTTCTCGAAGCGCTAGGGCGTTACG
>JASDVF010000022.1:0-1719 GCA_041440805.1 Myxococcota bacterium
CTCGCTCAAGCGCGAGCGAGCTGTCGCGCCCTCCCCTCCCTACATATACCCATCGATAGAGATGAACGCAGCGATGCCCACTATGGCGACGAACGGGATACAAGAACTCTCCGAAGGTCCTCTCGACATCGTGGGAGACGTGCACGGTGAGTACGACGCACTCGTAAGCTTGCTTAAGAAACTTGGCTACGACGATTTGGGGCGCCACCGCGAAGGCCGGAGACTCGTCTTCGTGGGCGACCTGATCGATCGCGGACCCGATAGCCCGGCCGTGCTTCGCACCGTCAAACGGATGGTCGAGGCCGGCAACGCTCAATGCGTCGCGGGCAATCACGAAATCAACGCGATTCGCGATCAAGCCGATCAAGAGCGGTCGGGCGAAGGCTGGTGGTACGGCCGGAATGAAGCGTCCTACGCAGCCGTCGTCGTCGATCCGCGCGAGAAGGAAGAGTCGTTTCTCCCCTTTTTGCGTGCTCTACCGGGGGCTCTCGAATGCGCAGACCTTCGTGTCGTCCATGCATGTTGGCACGAGCCCTCTATCGACCGGTTGCGCGGCGCCTCGACCGTCATCGATGCCTTTCGCAGCGAAGCCGAAGCGAACAAAAAGAACTTGGAAGGCCTAGGCCTCGCACTCCGCGAACGAGCGCGCGTTGAGAACTTTGAGTGGCGACGGATCAAAGACGAGAACACCAAGCTCGAATTTATTCCCGAACTCGCCGCCTACGATGAAGCCAACCAAATGGGAAACGCGATCAAGGTCGCGACCTCCGGCGTCGAACGTCCCGCCCGCGATAGCTATTGGGCTTCCGGAAAATGGCGCATGGTCGAACGTGTCCCCTGGTGGGACGAGTACGAGGGCCCACCGGTCGTCGTCGGACATTATTGGCGGCGCTATCAGCCAAACGTCAATCCTGCATCGAGCAAGCGTAACGCCGACC
Organism: Myxococcota bacterium; assembly: GCA_041440805.1. Taxonomy (GTDB): domain Bacteria; phylum Myxococcota_A; class UBA9160; order UBA9160; family UBA4427; genus UBA4427. The sequence goes on from JASDVF010000022.1 coordinate 939, forward strand.
TTTTTGGCGACACGCTCCCACATGAGACACTCGGTCCCGCAGGCCAAGTCATGTGCATCGACTTTTCAGTTGGGATGCGTTTCCTCGAAAGAAACCGAGCACGGCCCTCTGCCCCCGAACGCTTCGAATCGTGCCTCGCCGCACTTCGACTTCCCGAGTGGCAGTTGGTATTCGATGACGAACGGCCAAGCCTTAATGTCGACATTCAACCACGCAATTAGATCCGAGCGGCGCGACGATCGATCGCCCGGATCACAGACTGGATAGAGTGCTTCTCGCATTCGCCATCATCGCAGTCTTCGCGATCGGCGACCGCGACTCACTAAGGGCGCCGTAGCCCCTCTCCCGTTCAGTCCGCGCGTGCCGCAATAATCCCAATTTCAACATCCACTCCTGGAGCAGCGAGCCGCGCCTCAACGCAGGCTCGAGCAGGCGGATGATCCGAATCCACCCACGCGTCCCAAATTTCGTTGAACGCCGCGAAAGTCCTCATATCCGTCAGCCAAATGGTTGCCGAGAGGATCTTCGATTTATCGGTCTTGGCTTCCTCGAGAAGCCGATCGATGCTCGCCAGCACTTCCCGTGCTTGCTGCGCGACGTCACTGCCTCGATTGTCATGGGAGACCTGCCCTGAGAGGTAAACCGTCCCGCCATGAATCACGACTTGACTCATTCGGGCGCCACTATGCAAACGTTCAATGCTCATCCGGATCTCCAGTAAATAAGGTTCTTGAATGGTTTTCGATTAGATCCATACGGCACCTGCGTCCCCGACTTCAAC
>JASDVF010000022.1:1819-29626 GCA_041440805.1 Myxococcota bacterium
GTTCTTGAATGGTTTTCGATTAGATCCATACGGCACCTGCGTCCCCGACTTCAACACAATCGATAGAAAATAAGCACCGCTTTCCGCACCACCCGAAGAATGCCGTTACACAAGCGGCACCAGCCTGGACTCTTCTTGCGCGGGCTCTTCAAGATGCGACCCTCACGCGACCCTCCGCCCAAGCCGGGCACGGACTGCTCCGATGGCCCTCCAGCACCTTGGTCGGGTGCGTCCCCCTGGATCAGGACTGGAATTCCCCCTCTCAGAGCCACGACGGTCTCAGAGTTTGCCCATTCAACCCTCATTCTTGAGCGGAACGGGCCCGTAGCCGATACTCTGACTGAGTAGAGATTCCGGGAAAGCCGCTCATTGGCACGGAGAATCTCGCGTTGGCCTGGCCTTTGCCTAAAATGGAAAATCCAACCACGGGATGGAAGACCTGACCCCGACCCATGCGCCGGAAGACGCAGAGTAGGTCGCTTAGCCGTCGCGCTAGTTCGCGGAGGCTACGAATGACAGGCCCATCCCACACACACGACTCGACGGAACCCGAGTCGCGCAGCTAAGAGGAGCCCCAGGCGAGTATGAAAGCGCCCGAGAGTCTCGAGACTCTGATCGAATACGGGATCATTCAAGAAGTGATCCGTCCGCTCATGAGCGGCAAGGAGGCTCAGGTCTTCATTGTCGTCGCAGCCGGCGAAGAATGTGTGGCGAAGGTCTATAAGGAAGCGACACATAGGACCTTCAAGCATCGATCCGACTACACGGAAGGTCGACGCACGCGCAATACCCGAGACCAGCGCGCCATCAGTAAGCGCACTCAACACGGCAAGAGTAAAGACGAGGACGCCTGGCGCAGCACGGAGGTCGATATGATCTACCGCCTGCGCGACGCGGGCGTACGCGTGCCGGAGCCGATGAACTTCGTCGAAGGCGTGCTCGTAATGGAGTTGGTGAAGGATTCGGACGGAGAAGCCGCGCCGCGCCTAGCTGACCTCGATTATACACCCGCCGAAGCGAAGGCGGTCTACGACAAGCTGATTCGCGAAGTCGTACGGATGCTAAGCGCCGGTGTGATTCACGGCGATCTGTCCGAGTTTAATGTCTTGATGGCGGGCGACGGGCCGGTGGTCATCGATTTCCCACAATCGATCGACCCCACGCATAACCCGAACGGCGAAAAGCTTCTGCTTCGCGATGTCGAAAACCTCCACCGCTTTCTGTCTCGCTATGCGCCGGAAGAAGAAATCCGTCCCTACGGGCAAGAAATTTGGAAGCTCTTTCAGACGAACAAGCTCCATTCAGATACGAAACTCACCGGAGTCTTCGCTGCGCCTGAGGGCAAGGTGGACACGACCGAGCTGATCGACCTGATTGAGGATGCGACGAAGGACGAAGCGCGCCGGCGCGCTGGGCCCAAATTATTACAAGACGACGACGACGAGTTCGAAGCAGCGCGAGATGCCCTTGCTGCGAAGCCGCCGACGTTCAGGAAGGTCGTCGATTTCTCGCAGGAGCGGCCATCTCGGCCCGCTGCACGAAAGCAGCGAGGGAAGCCGGAAGGAAAGCAGCGAGAAAAGCAGCAGGGTAAGCAGAACGGCGCAGCCGAGGGCGGACAGAAGTCGGCTCCGCAGCGGCGACGGTCGCGGACGGGGGGCAATGCGCCGGCCAGATCCGAGACTGCACCACCAGCACCCGCGCGGCCGGGAAGGCCCAAGCGAAATAGTCGGCCCAAGCAATCAGGTGACCGGCCGAAAGCGAATGAAAAGGCCGCTTTCCAGAAGACGCCGCCTCCCGGTCCCAAAGCGATGATGGACAAAGACTCACCTCCGGCCGCCGAGGGAGCGAGTACTGACCGCTCGGGTGCATCGCGGCGCCCCCGGAATCGTCGCCGGCGCGGCGGAGCGCCCAATGCCAAAACCGCAAGTGAACAGGGCAACCGAAGCGAGTCCTCCCCGGCACGTCCGGCACAGCCGTCGAGCGCCGGATCGCGCCCGAAAGCGGGAACCCCTAAGAGCGGAAGCGCAGCAACGAACGAATCGAACCGCCCCCCTACACGCCGCAGGAGCAGGACGAGACGTCCCGGCGATAAGCCTGACGCAGATTGATGGCCCGGCGTTAGGCGCGGGGCGAGGGGACGTCGTGCCCGGCCGTTCCTCAGCATCCACCTGCGTCGCGGGTGAGCATCCGATCTTCTCCGCGATCAAGCGGGTCGCCGCTCACTCCAAGCCATACTCCGGCCCGTGTTCCAAGAACATCCGAGCCGCCCGTTCCCGAACCTCTTGTAAAAACCTGCTCCTTCGTGCCATTGCTCCATCCTCTCAGGAAATCGAGCATCCGAAAAACCCGGCGTGATTCACCGAGGGCGCCCCGCTGCTACCGGAGAATGACTTCCCTAGACTCCGCCGGAGCATTCGTATTTTGAAGTTCAACTTTTAGAGCAGCTAGAGGCAGACCCGTGGATTCCCAAGCGATCGACCAATTCCAAATGCATGGCCAGGATATTCCCTGGCTCCTCACACATTGGGCCGAGCAGAAACCTGACCACCCTGCCCTCGTCTGGGCACCACGGGATGCGAATGGCCGGAGCCTTACCTATGCGGAGCTGTTAACGGATGTAAAGCGCATGGCCGTGGGCCTTGCAGCAAAGGGCATCACTCCCGGCGACCGCGTTTTAATTCATGCGGAAAACTGCCCGGAGATGGTCATTGCGTGGCTCGCCTGCGCCACGCTCGGGGCCGTCGCGGTCACGACTAACACTAAGTCCGTGGGCGCGGAGATGACCTACTTTGCGGAACACACGCGAGCTGTCGCTGCAATCACCCAGCCTGCTTTCGTCGGCATGCTGGCGAAAGCCGCGCCCGGCCTAAGCTGGATCGCGGTCACCGACAACAACAGTGGCGAGGCACCGAGCGAGGACGAACGAACGGCCTGTGAGGCCTGGGATCGTTTCGACGCCCTATTCGGAGACGCGAACACGTTCGCGCCGCGCGATGCGGATCCGATGCTCCCCTTCGGCATCATGTTCACATCGGGTACCACGAGCCGCCCGAAGGCCGTCGTACATACGCACGCAAACGCTATTTGGGCTAGCCGCATAGGCCCTCGCAACATCGACCTAGGAACCGACGACACCTACCTCATCTACCCGCCCTTCTTTCACGTCAACGCTCAGAGCTGGAGCATGTTCGCCGTCTTGGGAGTTGGGGCAACAGCAGTACTCATGCCCAAGTGGTCCCAGAGCCGCTTTTGGCCTGTCATCGTCGAGCACGATGTCACACACGTGAGTGTTATGCCTTTCGCAATGGCCGCGCTAGGCGACCCGAACAGGCCGAAGGACAATCAACTCCGAGTGGGTGTCTTCGGACTGCTACTTCCTGACCTAGATAAGGCCTTCGGAATCGATCTTTACGCCTGCTACGGCATGACCGAAACCGTCACGCATGCCACGAACGGAAAGCCTGCCGACGGTCTGCCCACCGGCTCGATGGGTCGCGTAACGCCTGGCTACGAAATCGCCGTCGTCGACCAGGACACGGGCGAACTCTGCAATGCAGGCGAAATGGGCGAGCTGTGGCTCCGCGGTACACGCGGCATCCAACTCTTTCTCGAATATGCGGACAACCCCGAAGCAAACGAAAAGGCTTTCGAAGACGGCTGGTTCAAGACCGGGGACATGGTCAAGATGGGGCCCGGCGGTGCCGTCTTCTATCAAGAGCGCGACAAGGACCTACTTAAGGTAGGCGGCGAAAACGTGTCGGCGCGCGAAGTCGAAGATGTCGTGGGTCAGCACGCCGCAGTGCGGTCCGTCGCCGTGGTCGCGAAGTCCGACGACTTCCTTAGCGAGGTACCCGTCGCATTCGTTATTCCCGCAACACCGGACGTAGACCAAGCCTCTGTGACGAGAGAAATCGTGGAAGCGTGCGAAGAACGCCTAGCCTCCTTCAAAGTGCCAAGGGCCGTCTACTTTGTCGAAGCATTCCCGACCGGGACCCTCGATAAAATCCTCAAGAAAGAGCTTCGCGAGATGGCCGACGCACGAGACTAATAAGAGGCGACACCATCACCGAACTTCACGACCAGTCTTGAGCCAAGCTCCTAGGCCCCGATGGGACGATTCGGCCCTTCCCGGACTTCCCCCGTCCCAAAGCGACTTCCAGCGCTCGCTCGTTCAATCAAACTTATCCAGCACTGCCCCCGCGCTCGCACTCGCGGCCTGGTGAGCGAACTTGGCGAGTACACCTCGCGTATACCGAGGGGCCGGCGGATTCCAGTTAGCTCGCCTTCGCGCGATCGTCGCGTCGTCGACGTCGAGGTGCAGCAAAAGCTGATGAGCATCGATCGTAATCGAATCGCCCTCTTCAACTAACGCGATCAGCCCGCCCTCATACGCTTCGGGCGCGACGTGGCCGACAACCATGCCCCAAGTACCGCCAGAGAACCGGCCGTCCGTGATCAACCCAACCGACTCACCGAGCCCCTGCCCGATCAGCGCACTCGTCGGCGCGAGCATCTCGGGCATCCCCGGGCCCCCTTTCGGGCCGAGATAGCGAAGCACCATCACGTCCCCCGCCTCAATCTGGCCATCCATGATCGCAGAGAGCGCCGACTGCTCGTCATCGTAGACCCGTGCAGGCCCCGTCATTACGGGATTCTTGAGCCCAGTGATCTTGGCGACCGAGCCTTCGGGCGAGAGGTTACCCTTCAGAATCGCAAGATGGCCCTCGGCGTAGAGCGGCGTGGCGACAGGCCGGATCACCGACCGGCTCTCCTCAGTCGGCTCCGACAAATCTGCCAGGTTCTCGGCCACGGTCTTACCCGTAATCGTCATACAATCGCCGTTGAGCTTCCCTGCATCAAGTAGCGACTTCATGACCTGCGGAATCCCTCCCGCGCGATGCAGATCGATCGCCAAGAACTGCCCGCTCGGCTTGAGGTCGCATAACACAGGAACCTTGCGCCGCATTCGCTCAAAGTCATCAATACTCCAATCGACCTCGGCTGCATGGGCGATCGCCAGGAAATGCAGGACGGCATTCGTCGACCCTCCCGTCGCCATAATCACGGCAACGGCATTCTCGATGGCCTCGCGCGTCACGATGTCCCGAGGCTTCAAGTCGAGCTTCACTGCGTTGACGACGGCCTCCGCCGCCCGTGCCGCGGCGCCCACGACCTCATCTTCCACGTTCGCCATGCAACTCGATCCGGGTAGACTCATACCTAGCGCCTCGAAAGACGAAGACATCGTGTTGGCCGTATACATCCCGCCACAGGAGCCGCTGCCCGGAATCGCACGCCGTTCAATCTCACCGAAGTCTTCTTCACTTAGCTTGCCGGCGCTGTACTCGCCCACCGCTTCGAAGACGCTCACGATGTTCAGGTCTTTTCCTTTATAACGCCCGGGCAGGATCGTTCCGCCGTACACAAAGATGCCCGGTACGTTCGCGCGCAGAATGCCCATCATGGCGCCAGGCATGTTTTTGTCACAACCGCCGATGGCAACGATGCCGTCCATCCACTGGCCGCCGACACAGGTCTCGATGCAGTCGCTGATTACCTCGCGCGAAATGAGGCTGTATTTCATTCCTTCGGTGCCCATCGCCATGCCGTCCGAGATCGTCGGCGTCCCAAACATCTGCGCATTCGCGCCCGACGCTTTAAGTGCGGCGGCCGCCGCATCGGCAAGCTTCTGCAATCCGGAATTGCAAGGCGTGATCGTCGAATGACCGTTCGCCACGCCAATCATCGGCTTCTTAAAATCGCTCGCTTCATAGCCCATGCCGTAAAACATCGAGCGGTTAGGAGCGCGCTCGGGGCCTTCGGTGATGTTCTTAGATCGGCGGTTTGAGGACATCGTGGATCTCCGTTCGGGTTCGCTGGGAAGCCCAATTATGGCTATTGCGCCGCGCGCGCGTGCTTCAAAAACATGCGTGGGTCATTAACTAAAAGGCAGGCCCCCTTAGTGTACCGGCTCTCCTCTGGTCAACTCGCGGGCTCGCCGTAGATTTCGGTAACGTCGTCGCCCGCGTCCCATTGATCGAGCCACTCTTGGTAGTAGTTCGGAATTGGTTGGTGGGCGGGGTTATGCCAAGGCAACTGTGAACTTAGGATGCCCATCGCAGAGCGATACTTGTCCCAACGCGGGACGCTCGCAAACGGATCCCCCTCGTAGGCCTCGCTCGGCACGTTCGGAACGTTCTGCTTGAACTCTTCGGTAAGCATCTCGGCTAGCCATCGCGTGTGAGCCTGGAAGCCGCGCGCGTTTTTGAAGCGGTACCAGGAGTCGCCGACGACATGGTCGTACACCATGAGCGCCGAGCTGCGATGTTCGATCTCCTCGCAGAAATGCCATAACAAGAGGGACGTCACACGTCTATCACCCCCGCTGAAGAGTACGGCGCGATGATCGAGGACCATCTTGAAGAACGGCGTAAAGATCGCCTCTAGGCCGCCGGCGTAGGCCAAGTGATAGTCGAGTGAGTGTTCCTCGTATAATTTGTCGTAACTCTCGAGCACCCGATCGAGCGCGGTTTGCAGGCCTGGGTGCTGCTTGATCAAAGCCTTGGCGTGCTTCGTATGCGCGGACGCATGCAAGCCCTCTTGCTCCCGAAACAGACCTGCTTCGGTGAGAATTCGTTTGTCGGTGATCCGGGATTCGGCATCGCGAAACGCCTTACAGATGTAGCGCTCGAAACCGATCGCAAGAAAACCGACTTGGTTCATCAGTACCGAAAATTGCGGTTGCTCCGGGTTCCAAATGAATGGAGCGCCCTCGAAGTCAAACGGGATCTTTCGGATTGCGAGACTAGACATCTTTGTTGCTTCCTCTTTTCACAAGCAGGACAGGCCGTGCGGTGGTGTCAAGATCGTCGCCCACATAGAGTTCTACGCAGGCGGATCGCTCGGCAAGCCTGAGTGGTAGCAGCCCGATCCCGAGCCCTCAATCAGAGCTTACGCGCGCGCTCGGTAGATCCACGAGTTCCTGATCGATTCGGCCCATTCGCCGCGCAGACCACGTCTGAACTCGTAGCGCCTCTTCTTCCCGGCAGTCCGACAACTCGCCCGGCCCGAGGCCCGAAGGGGCCCGCCTCCGGGTTTCGAATCGTTAGGATTCAGGGCGTGATCCTGCCCTCTCGTTTTGGGCCTAGAGATTCCCTTTTTGGTCGGCCAGTACACGGCGTGGTCCTTGGTGGCGAATGCAACCGGAGTTGAACTCGAGGACGGGTACGAGCGGTTGCCTAAGGAATAGGAAAAAGGGAATCACTCGTCCCCGAAGACGACCGTGGGTGGGGCGGCCATGATAAACTCGGTTCCGGCCGGATCCAAGAAGTAGGCCAAGTCGGGGTTCACATCACGCTCCACTGCCTCCACGTCGAGCGATGCGAGGAACGATCGATAGGAATGGAACCACTGTTCTGTGACCCCGTCGAAGGCTGCGTCGGGTGCCGGGACACCATGGTTCTGCTCGTAAGCGAGTAGCGGCTCGTAGAGTTCAGGGATCTGCCGGAACAGGCCTCCATGGTGGCGTAGCCAGTGCTCGTGAAACTTCGCGAGGTCGAGGCCCGCCTTGCGGCGCAGGATACAGAGCATCTTCGCCCCCGCGTCGCCGCAGTTAGGCTTGCTGACGATGACCTCGGGGTCGCGCGTCAGCACGACCAGCTGAGCCTCGTCCCGGAACTCCGCCCCGTCGCCGGCATGGGCCCCAAAAGCGGGCTCGGCCTGCATCGCCTCGAAGTCGGCGGGAGAGTCGAACCACAGTACTGCCACACCGTCCCAACCGGCACCCGCGCCCTCGGGACGGAAGCGGTCACGGGCGTAGTCCTCCTGCAGCCGGTGGTTCAGCTCGTATCGGCGGACGTGGCGGCGCAGGCTCGGCTCATCAGCGACCTGACGGGCGTGCACCCCTTCCCAGTACTGTTGAAACTCCTCGACCGTCACGCCGTTACGGCGGCGACTGAACGCGAACAGCTTGATCCCCACGGTTCCCCTTTCGGCGCAGCAATTTATTGCCGAGCACACTCTCAATGAAACCACACTCCGACCCCACCAGCGATTCGTTCCCGCGTGCTCGTTGTGCAGCCAGCGAGGGAGATGGCTGATCGCGGACCGCATTCCACTCTACCCTGTGAGAACAAGAAAGGGGTGGAACGGATGCGAATCGAGATCGAGTCGGCAGAGATACTCGCGAGCACGGATGGATCCCGCTGATTCAAATCCTACTTACGGATTGCCGCGTTCAGCCGCCTCAAGCAGTAGCTTCATGACATCGTAGTCCTCGGGAACAGGCACGACACCCGTTCGAACTTCGTACGCCTCGTACTTGCGGACCAGTCTTTCGAAGTCTGCAACTCGAGTACGTGCAAGGTTTTCGGTCTCTCCTGGATCGCGAGCGATGTCGAAGAGTCGCCAGTGTTCTCCGTTTCGCCTAACGAGCTTTAGATCTTGGTCGAACAGTGCGGCGTTGCCCATCAGCTCATAGCCGACCGGCTCCTCACGAACAGGCCCGGCCTCGGCACCGAGCATTGCACTCCATAGACTTTGACCGTCAAAACCATTGTCATCACTGTCGTCGCTATCCGTAAGCGACGCCCCCACCGCCTCGAGCACCGTCGGAACCACGTCGGTGGCGTAGCCGAAGGCGCTATTTCGTTGCCCCGGAGCAAGGCGCCCTGGGAAGTGCGCAATCAAAGGAACGCGAAGCCCGCCCTCGCCCGGTTGCCCCTTATGCTCAGCAAGCGGCGTCGAACTCACGCGCGCCCATGCGTAGCCCGTACTCGGGAACGATCCGGGAAGACCGTAGTTGCTGGCTCTATTCATGGGGTAATGGCGCTCATACCACTCACGAGCACGTGGGCTGCGTTCGGGCTCCGAAGGATCGGGTCCGTTGTCCGAGACGAAGAGCAGCAGCGTGTCATCGAGTCGGCCGCTCTCTCGCAGAAACTCGACGAGCCTTCCGAGTTCATAATCCATTGCCATCGTCATGGCAGCGTAGGCCTCCATCCGTGCGACCTCGTCTTGCCGCACTTCGATCGGCATATCTGTCCAGAGCGGTAGCCGTTCGTCGAGGGGCGACTTCCGAACGGTCTCCTCAAATAGACCAAGCACTCCCTGCCGAGCGAAACGGGCGTCGCTCACCGCTTGCCATCCGTCATCGTAGAGGCCTCGTGCGGCATCAAGAAATTGCTGCGGCGCGTGATGAGGCCAGTGCACCGCCTGGAAGGCCAGATAGCCGAAGAAGGGCCTGTCGGGATCAGCTTCCTCGACGAATTGAATCATCTCGTTGACGTAGAGCGTGGCAGAGAAGCCTGGCGGCCTTTGCACAGCCACTCCATCGCGTGTGAATTGGGTACGCTCCCCGACGATCGGCGCCGGCGAGCCATCGTTCCACGCGCTGCCGCTGCCTTCCATCAACGCCAACGTGCGATCGAAACCGCGTGCATGAGGGCGCTCGTTAGGCCCGTCCCCGAGATGCCACTTGCCGGCCATCCCAGTTTGGTAGCCGACACGCCGCAGCCGGGTCGCGAGTGTCTCGACCCGATGGTTCAGATGCCCCTCGTAGCCGGGCTGACCGCGCTGTTCCTCTGTCAAGAACTCACCCATATTACCGAGCCCCGCTCTGTGGTTGTCGGCGCCGCTCAGCAACATCGCTCGGGTCGGCGAGCAAGTCGCGGCCACATGGAAGTTCGTAAAAAGTGTGCCGCCTGCCGCGAGGGAGTCGATATTAGGTGTCGCGATCTCGCTTCCGAGCGCGCCTATATCGCTAAAGCCCAGGTCGTCCGCGACGATTACAATCACGTTAGGCTTGATCGCGATCGGGGGGATTGGGCTGACATCCGTGAGTGGAGCGACGGGAGCGACGCAGCCAAGAACTGCCGCGAATAAAGTAAATGCTCCGATTCGCTTCGCGGCCAACATCTGCTGATTGAGCATCTCGATCTCGTTCCTAGGCACGGGGCCTGTTCGCGGGCACAAGGTCTTGATTAACGCCGCCGCCTGCGAGTGAGTACACCCAGGCCGAGCCCAATGAGCAGTACGGTGCTGGGTTCGGGAACGTAGCGGAGTGGGACGATGAGTTTATTCGCCTGCCCCTAGACGCCGCCGGATCAGGTGACGAAGTCCCCTGGGCACCAGGTACCCATCGTGATGGTGGAGGTTCCCGTCAAGATCTCTTCTCTGGTTATATTCCGGAGCGCAATCCGCAACTGGGCATCCCCACCGCCTGCGACTCGAGCAATACCCATCTGGCGCATCTAGGGCTCACGCCGGGGGCAAGACGAGAAATCCTGAGAACGCACGCCCATCGAAGCGCCCCTCGTGATTTGACGAACGATCGGCGACTTCGGCCCGATCGTCCACGGGGTCCCATCCGAGGGCGCCCTCGCCTCCCTGCACGCCCGTTAGTTCGATGAGAGTTGCCGCACCGGCCCCCGGATCAACCGAGTAAAAAGTGATATTCGAACTCGAGCCGTCAAAGACCTAGAGCCCACCGACGTCGTCGTGGGCAACGCCACCGAGATCGAAGAGCCCAGTGCCCCGATGAGCGTCACTGCGCCGGTGTTCGTCTTTACCTGGTAGAGCCCAGAGCCGTTCCAGGATACGGCGTTCAGTACGGCTGCGAGAGAAGTCGCCCGCGCGAACAGCACGAGGAACGAAAGCAGCCAGCGAAAGGAAGAACCGGAGGCTCCGGTTCGGTGAGACCTCGCTATGCGGACACGGATTCAGCCGACGGGTCTGCTTCTGCCGAATAATGGCGACCGGTCGGCTGAGGGCCTGCGAGCGTGGCGCGCTGGATCATCCGGTCATCATCGACAGGAAATCCAGCGGCATAATGGAGCGTCCGCCGATTATCCCAAAGTACGAGATCGTTCTCGGCCCACGAATGATCGAAGCAAAACTCGGGCTTTATCGTATGGGCCATCACCTCTTCGAAGAGATCGTCCGCTTCGTCTTCGGGAAGGCCGAGGATCGTCAGATAGCCGAGCGGGCTTAACAAAAGCGCTTTTCGGCCGTTTTCGGGATGGGTCACCACCATCGGGTGCACTACGTGCGGGAAATCCGGCACTACCACTTCGCTTACCGGCCCTTCGTCGGGTCTCGCGTGGCGCAGTTCGTGCCCGGGCATGCCCCAGGTCCGGCGCGGCATATCCGTGTAGCACTGAAGCGTCTCCAGCGGAGCGATTCTTGCTGCCACCTCCTTGGGAAGTGCATCGAAGGCCTTCGACGTATCCGTCCAAACGGTATTCCCCGCACGCTTCGACGCCGTGATCATGCGCAACATAGAGCCCTTGCAGATATTAGGCGTGTAGGCCGTGTCCTGATGCCAATAGGTCTGGCCGATCCGAACATCTCCATCCATAACACGCGCTCCGCCGGAGTTCTTGCCGTGGCCGCCGAGCTGGATCAGCTCTTCTTGACCGTCCACAAGCAGGGACTTCACCGGATGAATCTCGAGGTCGCCGAAAACTTTCGCGAGCTTGATATGCGTTTCCGGTTCGGGTGCCGCTTCTCGAAACAGAAGCACGCCGTGGGTCATCCAGGTCGCATAAAGCTCTTTTTTAATTTCATCAGTCATAGCATGGGGATCAAGGCCAACGATCTCGGCCCCAATGTGGTCAAGCGGAATGACTTGAAATGCGCTCATGGCGTTTTATCTCCTGTGTATAAAGTGCGAGCGCTCAGCTCGTCTTTTGCTTCGAGTCCACTTTTCGGAAAATACGCCCTAAACATGGCCATGCTTCGGAACTCGTGCCAGTACCGATCTTAACGCCTTCGATCTCGTGGAGACAGAGAGCCGGAAATTTCAGGACCTCACCCAAACATGTGCAACTAGAGCGGACCGACAGCCTAGCCCGCAGACTGGAGCGCGAACACATTTAGACTGATCGAAAGGTGCTCTGCGGCTCTGCTATAGACACCCCCATCATTGCAATCGCGAGGGACCATGAGCCGCTCCACATCCACATGCTTGATTCTTACCCTTTGCGCAGCAATCGGTTGTGTATCGCCGGGCGGATCTACGGACACAGCGCAGTCGACGAGCGCCGCGGCCGCGGCAAGAGTTCCGCTCGTTCCCGGCAGTGGCACCTACAGCCGGCCCATTTCCGCGACCTCCCCCGAGAGCCAGGCATACTTCGATCAAGGTTTGCGCTTCGCGTGGGGTTTCTTCTTTCCAGAATCGATTGCCTCGTACCAAGCGGCATCACGCCTATCGCCTTCTCATCCAATGCCTTATTGGGGACTGGCTCACGCCATGGGACCCAACCCGAACAGCCGCTACGGCCGAATGCCTGATGACCCTCTCGGAGAGGGACTCAAGGCGATCACGAAAGCGCGGGCATTGGTTGAAAATGCGAGTGCACTCGAAGCCGAGTTGATTAACGCCCTGTGGATTCTCTACGACAAGGTGAGCATCCAAGATGATCATCAGCGTGACATTGCTTACCTGGCGGCCGCCCGCGCGCTCAACGAGAAATACCCCGAAGACGCTGACATCGCCGCTCTCTACGCCGCCGCCTATATGTGCATTGGCCGATGGGATTATTGGGATGCCGACGGCAACCCGAAGTCAGAAACAGCGGAGGTTGCACGCGCACTAGACGCGGCACTCGCCATCACACCCGGGCACCCCGGAGCGAATCATCTCTATATCCACCTTCTCGAAGCGTCTCTTGAGCCAGAGAAAGCCCTGGCTGCCGCCGATCGCCTCGAATCAACCATGCCCATAGCGGGCCACGTCGTGCACATGCCCGCCCATATCTACGTTCGAGTGGGTCAGTACGCGAAGGCGATCGCGAACAACGTCCGGTCGCAAGCCGCTGACAAAAAGCTCGCCAAGATATGGGGAGACGCTCCCCTGCCCAACCTTGGCACGTATCCGCTCTCGCATAAGATGCATGCCCCCCACGCCATCGACTTTATCCGTTATGCCGCGACGGTTCAGGGCAACTACGAGATCGCCATCTCTGCCGCGAATCAGGCGGCCGCTCACATCAATCAAGAAAATGTGGATATGCGGGGCGGACAGAAACGGATATCTGCCCCGTGGATGGTGAACAAGATCTTTGGCAAATGGCAGCTGCTGCTCGACCACGAGCCACAATACCTCGGCCGGCCCTACCTCGATGGCATGTGGAGTTACGCCAAAGGCAGTGCCCTGGCAGCAACCGGAGATCTCGAAGGCGCACGCATGGAGTCGCAAAAGCTCAGTACGCTTGCGAATTCCCCCAACGCGGACGAGTTCCGCGTCGGGGCAACACCCGCTTCGGCGGTCCTGAAACTCTCGTCCCTGTTGCTTGCTGCCGAAATCAGTCAGGCCTCCGGCGACCTGCCGGGAGCGATCGCGTCATTCACTGCGGCCGTCGAGATCGAAGATCAGAACAATTACACGGAGCCTCCTGACTGGTCACAGCCAGTGAGGCATTACCTTGGCGCCGCGCTCCTTGAACACGGACTCGCCGCGCGCGCTGAAGAGGTTTATCGCCGCGATCTGCGATGGAACCAGAACAACGGCTGGTCGCTCTTCGGCCTCCATCAGAGCCTTATCGCGCAGGGGGAAACTGAAGAGGCGGCGCAAGTTTTCGAGGCGTACGAGCGGGCATGGAAAAACGCTGACACCGAAATTACGCGCTCGCGAATTTAGAACTCTTTTAGGGCCTAGTTAGGCGCCGGAGCCCACATGACCAATAACGACATATTGCGACGTCTTCGCTACGCCTTCGACTTTGGTGACGACAAAATGGTTAACCTCTTCGCGCAGGGCGGCCGCGAGGTCGACCGCGCCGAGTTGAGCGATTGGCTGAAAAAAGCTGGCGACCCCGCTCACGTGTCGTGCAACGACATCGTGTTGGCCGCCTTCTTGAATGGTCTGATCATTGAGCGTCGCGGGCGACGCGAGGGCCCCCTGCCCGAGCCGGAAACGCGTCTCAACAACAACGAGGTCCTCACCAAGCTGAAGATCGCCTTGTCCCTACGCAGCGAGGACTTGGCCGAGATCATGGAACTCGCCGAGTACCGTGTGAGCCCGCACGAACTGAGTTCCTTCTTCCGCAAGCCCAGCCACGCGAAATACCGCCAGTGCAAAGACCAGATGCTGCGGAACTTTCTACGCGGTCTCCAAATCAAGCTCAGGGAATGACGGTCGGCGTAATCTAGCTCCAGGCCATTAGGTCAATCCGAACCCACATTGAGGAAATAATGCTCGAAACACTCTTCTCTATGAAAGACAAAACCTGTGTCGTCACGGGCGGCTCACGCGGACTCGGCTTCTACATGGCAAAGGGATTCTTTGCCGCCGGCGCGAAACGCGTTTATATCACCGCTCGAAAGGCTGCTGAATGCGAGGCTGCCGCCGAAGAACTCGCGGAATTCGGTGAGTGCATCGCTCTCCCGGGCGATCTAAGTTCGATGGCTGAGATCGACGAATTGGCCGAACGACTAACAGAGCGAGAGGATTCCATCGACGTGCTCGTGAACAATGCAGGTTGCGGATGGCTCGAAGACTTCGAGTCTTTCTCCGAAGCCGGCTGGGATAAGGTGATGGACCTGAATGTGAAGTCGCCCTTCTTTTTGACCAAGGCGCTTCTCCCGCTTTTGAAGCACGGCGCCAGCCACCAAGCGACTGCTTCCATCATCAACATCGGTTCGATCGCGGGTATCTGCGGAACATCAGACACGCTCTCCTACGCCCCGAGCAAAGCCGCGATCCATCAGATGACGCGGAACTTGGCGAGCCTTCTCGCGAACGACAACATTAGAGTGAACGCGATCGCCCCCGGCCGCTTCTTTTCGAAGATGACAGAGTACGCGAGCCAAGACGAAGAAGGCTACAAAAAAGAAATCGAGATGATCCCTCTGCATAGGTGGGGCGGCGAAGTCGATATCGCGGGTATCGCAGTCATGCTCGCCAGTCCCGCCGGTGGATTCATGACCGGACAAATCATCGTCGTCGATGGCGGTATGACGGTGGTCCGGTAGTCCAAACCGCGCGGTTTACTACGGTCGTATCGCCGGCGTGTCACGCAATGACTTCAAGAGACCTCTTTCGAACCTGCGTACTGACAGTGCAAACACTGTTCGGTGAGTACAAATGGTCAAAGCCTGAAAAACAGACAAAGATAGAAAAGAAAAAATGAACCGAGAAGACACTCTTAATACAACCAAGCGCGTGCTTGACCTCATTGAGGCCAAGAGCCTTGAGTGCGCGCCCTCTGCCAAGCGACTGCCCAGCAGCATGTTCGTCGAGCGTGAACGCTTCGAACAAGACAAGGCACTCCTTGCTCGATCGCCGCACGTGATTGGTTACGCTTGCGAAATCAAACGCGGTCACTACCTAACACGATCAGTCGCCAGTGTTCCTGTTTTGCTAGTGCGTGACAACAAGGATGTACTGAGGGCATTTATTAATGCCTGCGCGCACCGTGGCGCCTGCGTGGCACACGGCGAAGGTAAAGCGCAGCGCTTCAAATGCAGTTACCACGCCTGGTGCTACGACGAGAAAGGCAATCTTGTCGCTCGGCCGGGCGCGGAACATTTTGAGGGGATTGACGAAGCTACGCTGGGGCTAAAGCCGCTCCCGGTCGTCGAGGAGAAGGGGCTCGTTGTGGTCGGGCTTCAAGCCGACGTTAAGGTGGCCGGCCATCTTGATTCCGTCGCTCCAGCGCTGGCTTACCCCTATGAAAAATACGAACACCTACAAACGTGGAATTTTTCAGTCGATGCCAACTGGAAGCTTGTGATCGACGTGAACTTTGAGGGCTACCACTTTCCTTTCCTTCACAAGAACTCACTTCATCCCTTTGCCATGGGAAATGCCTCCTTCGACCTGTTCGAACCTCATGCTCGCTGGGCCTTCCCGTTACGATCGATCGAGAGATTGCGCGATTTACCCGAAGACCAATGGCCGGATTGCTTTGAAGGCACCGTCGTATACTTCTTGTTCCCCAGTTGCGTGCTGGTCCAGGGGTCCACAGCGTCTCAGATGATACGGATTTACCCTGGCGCTCATCCGGGCCAGGCGCAGGTACAGTTCAGTTATATGCTCACTGAGCCCCCGACCGAAGAAGAGCGCGCCGCTCATCTTGAAGGCGCAAAGTTTGCGAACGATCTGCTGCGCGGCGAAGACTTCATCGCCGCGGCCGAATGCCAACAAGGGTTTGAGTCGGGCCGCGACTCGCTCGTCTTAGGTAGCAATGAGCCGCTCGTTCAGCACATCCACCGCGTTTGGGACGAGGCCATTGGGATCAACGAATCTTAATGCGAATGGAGCGCTGGATCGGCAGCGAACTGAAGGGGGCACGCTACTGCTCACTCGGCGCGCGCATCGCGGAGCAGTTCCCTGTCGAGACGCCGGACGGGCGCAGCCTAATCCTCTACCAGACGCGTGAGGATGCGCGGTTCGAAGAGTCGAAGATTTGTCGCCCACCGATCCTTGTCGCGACTATATCGACACGCTCCCGCGCGAAGTCACCGTGAGCCCGGAATTGCGGCCGTCTTTCCCTTAGACTCTCGTCGTGTCAGTCATCTCTAATCCCGCGCCTACACCGACAGCTACGCCACAACCTATGGATCCAGCTCGGATCGCGCCCGAAGACGTGTTCCCTTTGGGCGGCAAAACCGCTGCGTTCCAATTGCTCGATGTGCGTGCGCCCGTCGAGGTGCAGAACAGTGCCATTCCAGGTGCGTTGTCGTTGCCGATCCTCGGCGACGAAGAACGTGCTGCCGTCGGCACCTGCTACCACGAGCACGGCAATGCCGCGGCAGTGGCGCTAGGAGTCGAGTTAACGGCGCCGCATCGCGAAGCACGCGTCGAATCCTGGCGCGAAGCGGTCGCCGCAAGCGAACTTCCGACGGCCTTCGTATGCTGGCGTGGCGGCCAGCGCAGCGGCATTGCCACGCAGTGGCTGGGGAATTTTAATGTGTCACGCGTGCAGGGAGGCACCAAAGCACTGCGCCGTTTTTTGATGACGAGCCTAGAGTCGCAGGTTGCACAATCCGACATGCTGGTGGTCTCTGGCCTAACGGGGTGCGGCAAGACCGACTTGCTTCACGCGTTGGGAGAGGTGGTGCCGCAAGACGTATTGGCGCTCGACCTCGAAGGCTTGGCCAACCATCGCGGCAGCGCATTTGGAGGATTCCCGGCCGGACAGCCTTCGCAGCAGACGTTCGAGAACGAATTGGCCGCGACGGTTCACCTCGCGGCGCCGCGTAAGACACTGATCGAGGACGAAGCCCGCTTCGTCGGCCGAGTCGAGGTGCCGGAATACATCTACACCAAAGCCCAGCTGTCGCCGGTCATCATTCTACAGGCGTCCCAAGCGGAGCGAGTGGCTCGCATCATTCGCGAATATGTGTTCGAGCCGACCGAGCTGTCCTCGCGTGCTGCGGTGCGCCAAGACCTGGAGCTCAGCCTCAATAAGCTCGCGAAGCGCCTCGGTGGCATGCGCTTGGCGGAGTGCCTCGAAGCCCTGGCCTTCGCGGATCACGAGGAACGGTGGCTCTCCGTCGAGGCCCACGCCCCTTGGGTCGACGGCCTGCTCCTGCACTACTACGACAAGTTCTACGACCGCGCGATGACCCGGTCAACGCGCCCTATTGCGTTCCAAGGCTGCGCGGAAGAAGTGTGCGCGTGGTTTGCAGCAGAGAACGGGTACTAAGCCTTTGAATATACACGAGTTTTGATTCGGCCGAGTTTCGGCACGCAGCTTCGGCACACTACGGGATGAGGTTCTGCATGGGAGTTGACAGTGAGATCTGCCCCTTGTGCGCCGGTCAAAGCGTTGCCGGCTATCACCGGGACAAACAGCGCCCCTATCTGCGCTGCGCCCGTTGCCAGTTAGTTTTCGTCCCCGCAGCGAATCATCTTTCCGCGACGCGAGAGAAGGCTGTGTATGACCGGCACGAAAACTCTCCGGACGACCAGGGCTACCGCAATTTCCTTTCGCGGCTGGCTGTCCCCCTAATCGAGCGGCTGCCAACGCGCGCTCAGGGTCTCGACTTTGGGAGTGGCCCAGGCGCGACGCTTTCGGTGATGCTCGAGGAGCGGGGCCACGAGGTTGCTCTCTACGACCCCTTTTATGCCAACGATCCGGCGACGCTAGAAACGACCTACGACTTCATCACTGCATCGGAAGTGGTCGAGCATCTTTCGGCGCCCGGTGCGGAGTTGCAGAGACTCTGGGGACTCCTTCGTCCCGGCGGGATCCTCGGCCTAATGACCAAGAGGGTCCGCAATCAGGCTGCCTTCGCTACATGGCACTACAAAGCGGACCCCACCCACATCAGTTTCTTCTCAAAAGCGTGCTTTGAGTTCCTGGGAACAGGTTGGGGAGCCGCGCCTGCCTTCGTCGACGCCGACGTAGTCTTGTTTCGCAAGAGTGGCGACTCAGCCCCGCGCGGGGGGCAAGAAAGAATGCGCCCGTGATTTCCACTGCCGCTACCCGCACTCAATGATTGATCAGTGCTTTGACCGAGCGTGACTTCACATGGTGCGCCCGATTCATTTCTCTGAGGAACGAGTCGATTTCTCGAGGCTCGAGGGTCCGATCGGCGACCTCGCCTGAAAGAGGCTGACAATCAAGAGCGCGCTCACGCAAGACGCCACGACGACCGCGACATTCGTCAGTGTCGCCACGGGCTCGCCATCCCCGTGGCGCATGGATCCGCCGTAGGTTTCACGGATGACGTAGGCAAAGGCGAACGAACGGCCATCGCGAGTGCGAGCACGCTCGCGAGGCAGGCCTCGCGTCGCACCCACACGAGCCAAAGGCAAACGCCGCTGACGAGTGCGTGCCCGCAAATCTGCCAGACTTCATGAAGTCGGGCGTGCTCGGGCCACGCAGTTCAGCACTCGAGACCCTCGACGCCGATGGGGTCGACGAGATTTCGGTTCGGGCGGTCGCGCGGCGCGCCGGTGTGTATCACTCCGCCCCTTCCAACCTTCGCAAGCGCGTGCAGTGCTTCAGCCGGACGCTGATCGCCTTCGACCTCTGGTCGAGGTCTGCGACCTCTCATACTCGCGGCCTAACGGCCACTCCCCCTCACCTTGGCAGGTCATTCTCGGAATCTCGCAATTGCCCGTCTCTGTTCAGGCTCTTTTGATTCTTCGTCCGGTATTACTAGGCACCGATACGCGCTGACAGGCAATCAGAGGCCATTCGATCATGCCATGGCCTGCGGATCACGAGGTCACGAGATCCGGCATCGAGATCCCAAAGCGAGCGCGAGCGAGGCGGGCAAGAGATCCATCGGCGGCGAGATGCCGTGGAAGTACGACCGCTCCACGGAGTAAGCCCTCCTCGCGCAGTTGGCGAATGAACGGCTGTTGATCGAGCGCATACTTTCCGAGCAACAATCCCTCGAAATCGCCCTCTTCTCGCAGGTAACTCAGCAGCTTCGATAGACCGCGCAGGTAGATGGCGTCCTTGGTCAGTCCCCCTCCTCGAAGGACTCGCATGGAGATAAGGAAGGCCTTCCGTGGCGGAAACGCCAACGTCGTATGGAGCCTTCGAAAGATGTCGACGAAGCCGGCTCCTTCGATCATCAGGTGGACCGCCACCGTGCGCGCCGCGAGCTCTCGCATGCGATCCGCTTTGAGCCCCCCGACGAGATACTCTGCAAAGGATGCGAGGCCCTCCTGAAGCTCTTCGTAGCCGGCGAGCCCGGATGACAGGAGTTGGATCGGCTGCAACTTGCCGTTGACGTAGGTGACCACGTGCGTGCCGATCTCGTGGGCGAGCAATGCTTCGACCCTACTTCGGGAAATCCGCGCACCCGCTCCAACTCGAAGGCGGCCATGCGAAACGACCAATCCGGAGCCGTTCGGGTCAATCTCGACTCCGGAGGGGAACTCCGGGTAGAGCGCCCGGTAGTGCGCCAATTCCTGCCGCGCAATCCGTGCGAATGCGTTTGCCGTCACAAACTCGTCGGATACCTGCGTGCTAGGCGGTGCGACTCGTTCGAGCACACGCTCGGCCACTCGGAGTAGCTCAGGATCGGCACCGCCGAAGACCTCAAGACTTCCTACCACGAAGGCGGGCGTGTTCCGCGACTCGAGCATGCGAAGTTTGCGATGCAACTGCTCGCGGTGGTCGCCGAAGATTCGCTGAAGCCCGGCGTGCGCGACGCCAGCAACCGGAATCGCCTCCAATGCTGCGAGAGCTTCGCGCGGCGCCACGTCGAGTGGCGGCAGGACAAATCGGGGTTCACGCTCAAAGTTGGATCGATCGAAATCTTCCCAGGCCTGCTCCGTGTTGATCGGCGTCACGAGGCGAAGAAACTCCGTCGAGCGATCTACCCTCACCAACGCCGCGTCGACTTCACGGACGGCAGCCGGGACGTCACTCACTCCACATCCTTCGCCACGAGAAAGTCGATGACATCTCCCGCGATGTCCTGCCCGATAAGTTTTTCGGTGCTTCGAAACTGCGGGGAGACGTTGCACTCGATTACGAAGTGGCGCCCGCGCGATTCCACAATATCGATTCCGCAGAAGTCGCAGCGGAAAATTTCGGCCACGCGTCTCGCGTATTCGACAACTGCGGGAGCGAGCGTCACAGGCGCGTCAACTTTGACCGCAAGCCGCGCGCCCTCTGCTTCCTCATGCACGCGGATCTGTCGCGACACGGTCGCAATGACCCGCGAGCCTAAGATTAGAATCCGGTAGTCGGCGTCGAGTTCTGCATATTCCTGGAGGATGCACTCCTCGGCCGCTTCCACTTGAAGCCGGGCGTAGAGTTCTTCCGGCGTACGCACCAGGAATGTTCCCCTCCCGCCGCTCGCGATTCGACGCTTGAGGACCACTGGAAACGGACCCGTGTAGCTTCGTGTTGCGGGCCAGCTAGTCAGCACCGGCACGTGGCCCTCCATCGCTCGGAACTGGAAGAGTTTGTCCTCGTGATCGGGATGTTTGCGAAGCGTTAGGGCGTCGAGGACCTGGTCCGGCGAAAGCGCATCGAGCAACCGCTGTTGAGTTGCCTGGTACCAGGCTCCCTTCCGGTAGGGATCGCGCAAGATGGCTCGAGTCCGGGGCGGAACCCAGCGGGGCTCGATCGGCCCATCACCGACCGTCTCGTACGAGAGTTCGGTGACCCGCAGCCCTTTCCCTCGACCCGCGGTGGCCAGCAGGTCCGCAGACTTATCGCCCGTGACCGAGACGATCAGCAGATTCAAAATGTCCCCCATCGAATTGGAGGATAGCGGCACCTTGCTCGCCCGCGAGCCACTGAAACGCCTTCCATCCCACGAAACTTCCAAACGCGAATACGAGGCCTGCGCAGGTGCGACGACCTCCCCGACTGGGGTGTGCGCGGGCTCAAGGCCAGAATCGACACCGGGCGCGAAGCCGCGCTTCATGTCGAAGACATTAGGCTTTTGCGGTGCGGACGCGTCCGATCGAGAATCGGGCACCACGAGGTCCGCGCGAGAGTCTGACCCTGCACGCAAAAGTGGGCCCTTGGTCCCTAGTTTTCAGGATGAGCCGCAATCATTTCCGGCGTGGGCGAGCGTCACTGGATCAGAACTGACTAAAATCCCGAGGTAAAGCGTCCCCGCCGTAAGGGCTATGGGCGCGGAATCAGTCCGATATCACATCTATCTTCATCGCCCGAGTTGACAGCCCCCCTGGTGCGCCGATCTCACCGCGGTTAGCAGTCGATGCCCTCGACTGCCAAAGTCGACCGAATCTCGGTCGACTCGGTTCCCAACAGGCACGAATCCAATCCCTCGAAGTGGCCCCTCAGGTGCCCATTCGACCGAACGCACCG
Source organism: Myxococcota bacterium (assembly GCA_041440805.1). Taxonomy (GTDB): domain Bacteria; phylum Myxococcota_A; class UBA9160; order UBA9160; family UBA4427; genus UBA4427. The sequence continues at coordinate 23,578 of JASDVF010000022.1, forward strand.
ACCGGCTCTCCCGATGGATCGAGGGTGCCATGTATTAGTAGGCTCTGGTTTTGCCCGAGCCCGAAGGGAGACCACGTATGAAGATCCGTCCACTCCAAGACCGAATACTCGTCAAACGCATGGAAGAGGAAGACACGACCAGCGGGGGCATCATCATCCCCGATTCCGCCAAAGAGAAACCGCAGGACGGCCTGGTCGTCGCGGTCGGCCCGGGCAAAACCCTCGATAGTGGAGAGGTCTCGAAACCGGGCGTCAAAAAGGGCGACCGAATTCTATTCAGTAAGTACTCAGGGACCGACGTGAACGTCAACAACGACGAGCATATCATCATTCGCGAAGACGACGTCCTCGCGGTTTGGGAATAAAGGGGCATCATCTCAAATGGCAAAGCAAATTCTCTATGACCAGGAAGCGCGCGCAAAGATTCTCAAAGGCGTGGACGGACTCGCGAATGCGGTCCGCGTGACCCTCGGCCCGAAGGGTCGCAACGTCATCATCGACAAGAGCTACGGCTCGCCCACGATTACAAAAGACGGCGTCACCGTCGCCAAGGAAATCGAGTTCGAAGACAAGTTCGAGAACATGGGCGCTCAGATGGTGAAGGAAGTCGCTTCTAAGACCTCCGACATCGCTGGCGACGGAACGACCACGGCCACAGTCCTCGCCCAGGCAATCTTCCGCGAGGGCAGCAAGCTCGTGGTCGCCGGCATGAATCCGATGGACCTCAAACGGGGCATCGACAAGGCCGTCGCCGCCATCGTCGAAGAACTCTCGAGAATCAGCAAACCAACGCGCGACTCGGCAGAGATCGCTCAGATCGGAACGATCTCTGCGAACTCGGACGAGGCGATTGGCAAGATCCTTGCGGAAGCAATGGAGAAGGTCGGCAAAGAAGGTGTGATCACGGTTGAAGAGGGTAAGAGCCTCGAGACCGAACTCGACGTCGTCGAGGGCATGCAGTTCGATCGGGGCTACCTCTCGCCCTATTTCGTGACCGACACCCAAACCATGGAAGTCGCCATGGACGACGCACTGATCCTTCTGCATGAGAAGAAGATCAGCAACATGAAGGATCTCCTTCCGCTGCTCGAGCAGGTCGCTCAAGCCGGCAAGCCGCTCGTCATCGTCGCCGAGGACATCGACGGTGAGGCCCTCGCGACCCTCGTCGTGAACAAGCTTCGCGGCACGCTCAACGTCTGCGCCGTCAAGGCGCCGGGCTTCGGGGATCGACGCAAGGCGATGCTCCAGGACATGGCCGTTCTCACCGGTGGACAGGTCATCGCCGAAGAGCTCGGTCTCAAGCTCGAGAACGTAACGATCAAAGACCTTGGAAGTGCAAAGCGCATCTCGATCGACAAGGACAACACCACGATCATCGACGGCGCGGGCACGAAGAAGGACATCGAGGGACGATGTGCCGAGATTCGAAACCAGGTCGAGAATACGACCTCCGACTACGACCGGGAGAAGCTCCAAGAGCGACTCGCAAAGCTCGTCGGCGGTGTTGCGGTCGTGAAGGTCGGTGCGGCCACGGAGACCGAGATGAAGGAGAGGAAGGCGCGCGTCGAAGATGCGCTCCACGCGACACGCGCGGCCATTGAAGAGGGCATCGTACCCGGCGGCGGCGTTGCGCTGATTCGATGTTCGGCGGTTCTTGACAAAGTAAAGGGCGAGAACGATGAACAAATCGCGGGGATCAATATTGTTCGCCGCGCCATCGAGGCTCCGCTTCGCTTCATCAGCGACAACGCCGGGATCGAAGGATCCATCGTCGTGGACAAGGTCAAGGGGCTCAAGGGAGCCTTCGGCTTCAACGCGGCCACCGAGGTATACGAGGACCTGATCAAAGCCGGCGTCATCGATCCGGCCAAGGTCGTCCGAACGGCCTTGCAGCATGCAGCGTCAGTTTCGGGCCTCCTCCTCACGACGGAAGCCATGATTGCCGACAAGCCGGAACCGAAGGGCGCAGGCGGTGGCATGCCTGACATGAGCGGAATGGGCGGAATGGGCGGAATGATGTAAGTCCTGGGGCTCTGTGCGGACTTTGCGGAATCTCTGATTCAAAGAAGCTGCCGTTCAGTGCCCGTGATCCGACCACCCGATCACCGACACGAAAAAAGCTGAGCCCCCGTCGCAACAAAGTGGCGGGGGCTCTCTCGTTCGCACTGAGTCAGGCTGGGCATCGCTGAACATCTCCCCGAGTATTTCTCATACGCACGATTCATCATTCGCGTGGTTTTTCGTTCGCAGGGTTCCTAGTCCGCGCGCCCTCCACTCTCCTCGATCGTCTCAGGCGGCAGCGGATCCACCATCGAAGTCGTTGAACTCACGATCAGTGCATCGGAGAACGCGATCCGATCTTCCTCCTCGGGCCGCGCGCGCTTTGGCATGCGCTGTACCACGTAGAGCACAAGCATCGCGTGAATCGTCGCGGTAAACAGGAACAAGCTCCAAGCGCCAAAATACAAAATCAGCGCAGACGCCAGAAGCGGCCCCACCACAGCCCCGATCGCATAAACCAGAAGCAGCCCACTCGCCGCCTCCACATATCCTTCCGGCGCAACGAAATCATTCGTATGCGCCACACTTACGGCATAGAGCGGGAATGCAAACACGCCATAAACCACGGCGCCGGCGAGCACGAACCCCGGCGCATTCCCCGAAAGCCAGGCCAGCGCGAGCCCCGCCGCAAAAGCGCCGCCCGCCGCCAGCTGAATCACGCGCCGGCGATCCACCCGATCCGAGAGCCGCCCGAGCGGCCACTGCCCCAGCGCTCCGCCAATCACGGTCACGCTCATGAACACCGCCACCTCATCCCCTGCCCCGCCATTCGACTGCACAAAGAGTGGCGACAAAGACCAGAACGAGCCGTTCGTTAGGCCAACGGCAAGACATCCGATCACGCCGACCGGTGAAGTTCGGTAGAGACTTCGTGGATCGAAATGCGTTGCTTGGATCGGAGCGGGCACCGAGGCCCGCGTGAGCGCGAGTGGCACTGCAGAGAGCGAGATCAGGATCGACGCCACCGAGAAGAGCGGAAAATTCTTCGCGGAAGCCGTCATGAGCATCAATTGCCCAAGCGTGATCACCGTCAGGTTGATGATCGTGTAAAGGGAGAAGACGAAGCCGCGGTCCTCGTTCGACGATTTCTCATTCAGCCAGCTCTCGATGATCATGTAGAGGATGGCGAAACAAGCGCCCGTGACCGCGCGCAGGACCCACCAAACGAGCGGATTCACGACCATTGCGTGGGCGAGCACGACGGCGGACGCGATCGCCACGGCGGCGGCGAAGGCGCGGACATGACCGGCGCGGGCGATGACCTGCGAGCCCCTGAGACATCCTGCGGCGAAACCGAGGAAATAGGCTGAACCGAGCACACCGAGGGACGTGGGTGAAAAGCCTTCGAGGCCCCCACGCACCGGGAGCAGCGTGCCCTGAAGCCCGTTGCCCATGAGCAAGAGCGAGGTACTTACAAGGAGCGTGAAAATCGGGGCGATGATGCGGTTCATGGGCCGGCGGATCGCGTCGGACGGCGGGGCCGCCCGCACGTTTGTCCTTAAATCCGTCCGACGGGGCAGTCGTTCCGGGGACCGGACAATGGGCGAGCGGCTTACGCGGGGCAAGGGGTTTTCGGCGGAGCCCTCTTTCAGCTAGGCAGCCATGCGACGATGCCTTAGGGCGAAGATGCCGGCAGCACCAAGACCGATCATCAAGATGAAGGCCATCGGACCGGATCCGAAGGGAACGGAGGGGGTCCCACCGACCACGACGCTCCCCGTGACTCCAGCGAAATTCGTGGGCGAATTGGCAATGCTCCCCACCGTATCGTCGAACGCGTCGGTCCCGTTCGTCGGGATCGCGCCGAATACGAAACTATCGACACCGGCAAAACTGACCGTATCACCTGCTGAAGAGAACATCGGCACATTGGCTGTGGGGACGATAACGTCCGGGGTCGGCGCGCCCGGAAGAGCAGCAAATGCCGGCGTCGCGATGAGATAGCGGCGACCGTTCGTCGGGGCCGCGACCGCTCCATTGCTCCATGAGTAAGAGGTGGAGCCACTGGTAAACGAGCCGTTTCCGACGCCGGTCTCATTTCCGGCGGTACCCCGGTCGAGCAGCTCAATATATTGAACCGTTCCGTCCGCGTTGCTGAAAACTTCGACGACATCCCACGTGTGAATGCCGGCGAAAGCGCTTGAGACCGGCAAGAAAAAGGTCACGATTGTGATAAGAAGGAGACGGACTTGAAATTCGTTATTCATCATTGCTTTAGTACTTCCTAAGTTAGTTTTTCTGGGACCCAGCACCCTCTGCGTCGGGTTTGGGTCCCCGAGGGTCAATAAATGAGCCCAAAAAGGACGTTCGGGGTCGAAAGCCAGGCCATTCAGCGCATCCGTTGCTACTACCCTACACTGATTCAGAATCTATAGGGAATTTTTTTCCAAAAATGAGAAAATATTCGCTGGCGACCCGAGCCCTAGCGCTCATCGTCCTCGTATTGGCGGCCTCCTGCGGTCAAGGCGAACCCGAGAGCCTGCTTGACGAAGCCCTCCTAAGCCCTCAACGCAGCTCCGTGGAGAGCCCATCTGAGCCACCCCGGCTGGTTTCCCTCGCCCCCCTCGCAACACGATTCATCTTGGCACTCGGTGCCGAAGAGACTCTCGTCGGTCTCGATACCGAATCACGCACGCTCCCAGGCCTCCATTCCCTGCCCAGCACCACGCTCGCCCAGGTACGCCAGGATCTGAATGCCGATCTCATCCTCGTCAAGGAAATCCCACTCGACGATTCAATCGAACGCGGGCTCCGAGCGGAAGGCGTAACGGTCTTCGCCTTCGACCCCCACGACATCGAAGACGTCGTCGCACTCAGCCGACAGATTGCTCCCCAGTTGGTCGGCCCGCAGAGAGCGCAGAATTTCGAACGCGACCTAACCCATCCACTCGGGTTAATAGGCGGTCTTTCATCCCCAACCGATCGTCCACGTGTCCTCGCCATCGTCGGGATCGATCCAATCGAGATCGCCGGCGGACATAGCTTCGAGACCGATCTCATCGAAGTCGCCGGTGCAACTAGCCTGACTCACGGCGGGGAAGACACACGCACCGAAAGTACCCTTGCAGGGATCCGCGCATGGGCGCCGGACCTTCTCCTTGTGACATCGAACGCTCCCCTCAGCAAGGCCGAGGCCGAGGCGATCCGTGATGCGCTGCCTGCGGAAATCCCCGTCGCCTTCTTTGCCTTCGACCGCGAGTTATTTTGGCTCGATCATCCGGAGAAAGACGCGATGCGCCTTCATAAACTGCTGGGCGCCCGCTTTCCCAGAATAACGAAGCCCTAACAAACCCGTTCGAGAGGTCAGCCCCATCCCGGGCGTTTCTCGAAAAAATCAACATCAGGGGCGGACGGTCGAGCCCTCGCGCGGGGCCCCGTCGGCCGCGGGCTCGGTCGTGACGATGTCGTGCTAGGCCAAGGACGACCACAACGACCACAACGACCCATTGGACTCCTTCAGATAGCTCACTACGAGCCATCCTCGTGTCCACGATTTCAAGGGAAGTCCACCCTCCAAGTGGCTGTTGCGCTCTACTCGGGTCGGCTGATTAGGAGTCGGCTCGAATTGTGGCGTAGCGCGCCCCTAGGACCGCCAGGAGTGTGCCCAGAACAAAGTTGAGCCAGAAGCCAAGTGTGGGCACCGCCTCCGCACCTGAAAGCACGGTGAGCGGAAGGGCGAGCTGCTCCTCCTCCGGTGGTGAGCCCGAATCCGTGACCCTCAGCGTAGCCGTACGGAGCCCTTGATCTCCGGGCTGGGGCACGCCGCTCAGGGTCCATGTTCCGTTACCGTTATCCACAGGGGACTGGATCCAAAGAGGTCCGTCGATCAGGCTCAGAGTCAGCACGTCCGAGGGATCAGGGTCGGTGGGCGTAATGATGGCCGCGTAAAGAATGCCCACAGTGGCGTCGGGCAGCACACTCAGCCCAAGCGACGGAGCATCGTTCACCGGCGTGATGCTGAAGGCAAAGACCGTGCTCCCGATCGTTC
>JASDVF010000022.1:29726-36644 GCA_041440805.1 Myxococcota bacterium
CGGCATCGGTCACTTGAAGGGACGAGTTCCCGATCGACACCAATCCGCCTTCAGCTACTGAAGTACCGGTGTTAGTGCTCAGCACAGGAGCATCGTTCACCGGCGTGATGCTGAAGGCAAAGACCGTGCTCCCGATCGTTCCCCCTTGACCATCGCTCACGGTGAACGAGAAACTATCGCTAGTCACCTCGCTGCCGTTCTGCGTATAGCTCAGGCTCCCGCCATCAATCTGGGCCTGAGTGAAGCTGGTCCCAAGGCTCAGACTCCCCGCGCTCGGACCCGCCGTCACCGTATAGGTCAGAACGTCGCCCGCATCGGCATCGGTCACTTGAAGGGACGAGTTCCCGATCGACACCAATCCGCCTTCAGCCACGTTTATTCCTGTGTTCACCGCCAGCACCGGGGAATTATTCGCAGCCGCTGCGGCGACAGTGCTGACCAGACTCACGCTGCCACTCGCGCCTCCTGCGGATTGCGCAGCGCTACTCAGGCTGACGGTACTCCCGATCACGACATCATCGACATGCCAGCCGGTACTCGACACGCTCGTGTCAGAAGCCATTCGGAAACGAATTTGGATCGATTGACCCGCCAGGGAACCAAGGTCGGCCACGGTTTGAACATAGCCCCCACTGGATCCCTCGAAGGCCTGGCGGCCCGCAATGGGATTGGAGTAAGACGACGAGATCACGCCCGTGTAATTGTTCTGGGTAATCAGCGTGTCCAGCCCCGTCCAACTCACGCCGCCATCGCTCGAGTATTCCACTACGCCACCATCGTAGGTCGGCTCGGTGACGTGGTTGTGCCAAAACTCAAGCTTGGTTCCAGGCGTGATCGCTACGGGGTTCGCCATCGCGAGATATTGGTCCGAAAGGACGGCGGGGTCCGGGGCGAACCAGGAATGCTCGGCGGCAGGCGGACCCGCTGGACACGTCACACCCGCCAACTGGGGCTGCACAATGGCCAAGCCCTCTATGGCATTGATCGCAACCGCCCCACTCGCGAAGAATGGAAAAACATTCCACGCGCCATTGAATTGAGGCCCGTCACTGCTCGGGTAAACGTCGAAGTAGCCGACTTCACATAAATCTGCCGCCGCCAAGTCTTCGATTTTGAGGATCCTCAGCCCCCCCTGGTAGTTGGCTTGATAGACCAGATCGCCAACGATGTACTGATTGTGATCGATGGCCGTAATGGCCGACAGGTGACTCCCGACGAGAACAGGATTGGCAGGGTCGAGCACGTCCCAGACAAAGGTCTTCGTGTTATTCCCAAAATTCTGCTCATCAAGCTCATCGTCCACCAGGAAATACCGATGATCCGGGGTGAGCGCACCTTGGTGGGCATAACTCGATCCAGCGTACGTCGAGCGAGAGATCTGGACGGGCGCGGCCTTATTGCTGACATCCACGATGGTCACGGTGTCCTCGTTGGACGCAAAGCAGAGTTCTTTCCCGCTAAAAGTCTGATTGGGTCCTGCATAGGTCACGCATTCGACATCGTGCGTGTACCCATCTGCGCTGAAGCAACCCACCCCAGTCGGTGACAGCGGATTGGATATGTCAATCATATGAAGACCGCCGCTGCAGGTACTCGTCCCCACCGCGTAGGCAAAGCCAGAAACCTCGTTAATCCAGATGTTATGCGCGTTAGAGAACCCTGTGTAATGCACGGTCGTGGTAAACGTGGCCGGCGGACTGACGACATTGCGCAGTTGGGTTAGGTCAAAGACCTGCATCCCGTGTCCCGTGGCTTCGCTCACGATGAACGCGTAATTGCCGTAGACCTTCACATCGCGCCAGTCGCTGTTCACTGTCTGTGTCGGCAAATTCCCAAGGTAGACCGGAGCCGCGGGATTACTGATGTCCACGAATGAAGTCCCGGTACTCCGCCCAACAATGACGTATTCGAAGCCGGTGAGCGGATCCGTCCAGCCCCACCCGTCACTTCCTTCGCCACCTCCGATACTCGACATGGGGAGATAGGTATGCAGGTCAACGTTTTCGCAACCGTAAATATCCGCAGTACCGCCGATACAACTCGCGGCTTTGGCCGCTCGGGGAGGCGTTTGCTCGGTCAGCTTATGGGGGTTAGCCGTACTCAGGGACCAATCGGCAGTGCCCGTTCCGTGGCTCGCCACCCAGGCGGCTGTGCTCGATTCCATGTCGTCGGAAAAAAGGATCGAGGTCCCCGCCCCCGGATCAACCAGTACGTTGAACGTCCGCTCGATCTGAACCCCCACGGCAATGTTCACCGCCGGCCAGGTCACTGTTCCGGCGCTCTCGACTCCGAAGTCACTGGCCGAGGCGGCCACATAGCTACTGCCTGTAGGCACCGTCGCGCTGACAACAATGTTGGTCAAAGTCGCCGACGAAGAATTACTCGCGGTCAGGGTGTATGTGGCGAACTGTCCCGCCACCGCCGGATCGGGCGAGATCGCGTAAACGAGACCCAGGCCAGAGGGCGGAACACATTCTGCGCCGTTTAGAATCCCCCGGTCGCAGAAAGCCAGCCGAATCGCTGCTTCATTGACGCCTCCATTCAAGTTGGCGTCGGCCTGGATCACTTCATTGGCCGCATCGTTCATCGTCGCGTTGCAGGGGACATTAAAGTGGCTCTCAAGGACCATCTGATCGGTGGCGGGGGCGCCCACGGCGGTGCGCAGGTTCCACAGCGCGGCCGACCAGATCTCGCCGTCCGCGTGGACCGCACCCACCACGTCGGCCGGATGGGTCTTAGTTCCGTCGACTCGGCGAAGACAAGGGGGCGAAGTGGAACTGTAGGAAGAGGCATCCCACTCGCCGACGCAAGCCGCATTCGAAGACTGATAGGTGACGTCCCCAGCGCCAGCATAAAAGCTGGCCGCTAAGTAGTCGCCGAAGCCTTCGCCCATGGCTCCCATCTCCCCGCCTCCCCAGCAGGTATTCTGGTCGTGTTGCACAGCGTGGCCGTATTCGTGCGCGACGATGTCGCCATCTTCGCCATCGTCCACCCCTCCATCGCCAAAGTGAACAGCGTTGTCCCCCGTGGAGTAGAAGGATTGGTCTGCGGTATTCCAGTGGGCATGGGCGAGGGTCGGGAAATCCCGAATGCCATTGACTGCCCCGGTATCATCGTCAAACCCGAGGCTGTGGAAGTAGCGCTGTATCGAGTCAATGGAGTGGTAGATGGTGGCTTGTTCGAAACGATCATCCGCCCGGTCGTAGTTGTAGACCCGAGAGACTTCGTCGGCATCGGGCACGGCTAGGCCACCGGCCAGACCCACGAGGTCCACATATTCACCTTTGAGCGTGCCGATGCCCGGATCGAGGCCCAAGAGGGTCACGGCCAATCGGCCGTTATTCAGAGCGGTCGAAGCAGCGTCCCCTGCGTCGGAGAGTCCAAGATTTCCGGATTCCTGCATGGGATTTGGGGCGTAGACCAAGGCAGAACCCGTGTCGAACGCGATGCGGTTTTCCTGCAGGAGCAGTTTCCCCGATGTCGCCCCAACCAGGGTCAGGAAATCACCCAAAGGAGCCGCGGAAAAGACCACCAATTTCCAGGCCAGGACGGCCGTACCATCGGCGAGTGGATAGAAAACAAGTTCAGCCGTCGTGGGCAAGCGTGTGGATTGAATACCTGCGGCTGCGATTGCCACACCTTCAGCTTCGACCTGGGTGACGGTCGGCGTCGTCGTGTCCGCCGTCAGCGCCGAATAATAGTTGCTGTAGAGAGCCTGTACCTCTCCGCTGTTCGACTGGTTAACCGAGATATTGGATTCATAGACCGGGAGTCCCTGAATCATCTGCTGGTAACGGGTCCGGACCCCGCCAAGACCGCTCTGCTCATCGACCAGGGACAAATCGCTGATGTCCAACTGGAGACCAAGTTCTAAGGCGTGGTCGGAGAGGAACCTGTGGGCTCCCACCTGCCCAGGGGCCAAGACAACATGGCTCTCGCAACCACGAAGCACCAAACGATCGGTTTCAGGCTCTTGGGCACGAACGGCGCAGTGCAGGTCTTCCGGGTGCCGGGCTGAAGCACCAGGGGCCCATACCATCCCCATGAGCAGAAGAGCGGCGAAGACGCCCAAAAAAGAGGCTCGTCCGGTTGCACATCCTCCCCAGTACACCGTATTGCCTCGCCCGGGGGCACTTATTCCAATTACCCATCGGCCCTCTGGCTCCAACACGCGCACTACCCTCCAATCCGGTTTGTATCCACACCAGCCCCGGCCTGCCCCACTCCTCACGGCTTGTATTCACTTTACGCTGAATTCACCGAAGTCGGAAAAAGAACCTGCTTTTTCTCTATCGCCACTCAGTAGCCGTCGGACAAGGCTTAACAGCCCCGTTTCACGGGACCACCAGCCCTTCAAGCGGGCAACGCAACTCTTCCCTCCCGCTCACGATCGATTTCCCGGACACCACTCGGGCACCACCGTCAAACTGCGCGCCCATGCGTTTCTCACTTGAACATAGGGTCTCTGCGCGCGGACGCCGCCTCAGAGGCCCACTGCCTGCTCGCAAAGCGTCCACCACAACGCCGTGAGTTCGGAGGCGAGCTTGGCCTGTCGTCGGAGGGCCCCGAGGTCGATCGTGTGCGGCGCTTTACAGTGACCGATACTTAGGCGTTCTGACAAGTAGGTCCCAAGGGGCTCGCGGCCCCTTCTGGGGCTTACACCGAGGCAGCCGCAGGCTGGCGGCCTCGGTGATCGATCTCTACTCGCATCGGGCCGTCGATGGCGAATCACATGGAGATGAGCCTTTGCCTGGATGCCCTCTCGGCCGCAATCTAGTCCCGCACGAACGCACAAATAAAGAGGGGCAAGCTGCATTATCCCGTAGTATCGAGACTGTGATTACCTGAGACTGTTCTACCAAAAACCCTAGTGGGGCTACCTGGCAGCTTCTAGGGCAGACATTATGGCCAAAGTCCATACGGGGCACAGTGCCAGCGCGACCGGAAGGGGGGGTGTGTTGACAGGCCTGATTAAGAAATTTCTTGAAGTCGGAATCGACGCCACAGGGAATGAATTTGATGCCCAGCGGGTTAGAACTCTAAACGCTGGTGCCTTGATGATCACCGCAGTCGCCCTTGTGTCGCTCCCGTTGACTCTACTAACCGGCAAGGGGCAAGCCATTCCCGGCACCCTGCTCGTCTTAACCCTTATGAGCCTCACGATCTGGCTTCAAGCTCGCGGGCGCGCCTACGCGGCTGCACTGTCAATTACCAGTATCTGCCTATTGGCTGTCGGTGCGCAGTCCTTCTACCTGGGACAAGACTTCGGCGTTCATTTCTGGCTATTGGCACTCGTCCTGTTTCCGTTCCTTTTCTTTCCGCGGCGAAGCAAACACACCCCGACGATTATTGGCATCCTGGTCACCCTGTCCTTTGCAGGATTCGCCGTTCGCGAACAAGACTCTCTGGGCATAAATAATGATTCGCTCTTGACCCAGATTTTGTCAGCATTTGTGGTGTTAGGTCTGAGCATCACGATGCGGCGACTGCTTCTGCGTGCCGAACAGGCTCATTATGGCTACCAAAAGAGGGTCGAACGCCAGGCAGACCAGCTCCGGGAACGGCAAGCACAACTCGAAGCCGCGCTGGCCGATGGCAACGACGCACGGCGTGTGCTCGATATTCGTGTCGCAGAGCGGACGCTAGATCTTCAGACTGCGCATGATCAGCTGAGCCTTGAGCTTCGCGAGCGCAATCGCAGAGAAGAAGAACGCAAGCTCCTCGAATCGGAGCTGCAACATGCCCAGCGATTGGAGTCAGTTGGGCAACTCGCTGGCGGCGTTGCACACGACTTTAATAACTTGCTCACCGTCATCGGGGGAAACGTCGAGATGGTGCTCGATGAGCCAGGCTCGATAACCGCGACACAGCTCGCCTTCTTGAGTGAGGTGCAGGCCGCGACCGAGCGTGCGGCGAGCGTTACAGGCCAGCTCCTGGCTTACAGCCGCAAGCAGGCGGTCGTATTGCAGACGATCGAAGCCCATAGCGTGATCGAGGGCGTGCGCCGAATGATAGAGCGAGCAGCTGGCGAGGACATTCGCGTCGAGATAGAGAGCCCTGACTCGATCGGAAAGGTGCAGGCGGGGCACGGACAGATCGAGCAAGTACTGATGAACCTAGCGCTCAACGCATGTGACTCGATGCCACGAGGGGGAACACTCAGGATCGAGATGACGGCGGTCGAGACACTCCCGAGTTCCATCACCCGGTCCTCCGCCTCCCAAAAACCCCATGTGGTCCTTCGCGTGAGTGATACGGGGGGCGGTATGGACGAAGCCACACGTCGCCGCGTCTTCGAACCTTTTTTCACGACCAAAGGACCCGGTAAGGGGACTGGGCTCGGGTTGTCCGTGGTCGACAGTATCGTGTCCCAGCTTCACGGATTTCTCGATCTCCAATCCGCAGTGGGTAGAGGCTCTTGTTTTTCCATCTATCTACCGATCGTGGCGGAGGCCGCTGCAACGATTCCGGACATCGGAGATGCCAAGCTCAAGCAGAGTGGACAGGGGAAAACGATTCTCGTTGTCGAGGATGACCCCGCAGTACGTCGCGTGACCTCCGGTCTGCTCAAGAACAGGGGATATGACGTACTGGTCGCCGACGGCGGCGCGCAGGCACTCGAGATTGCCCAAAAGCATTCCGGGAGCTTCGATCTATTCCTCACGGATGTTGTCATGCCGGGACTGCAGGGGCCTGAACTGGTCTCCTCCCTGCTGGAGCTCTATCCCGACACAGCCGTGTTATTCGTCTCGGGTTACATAGACCCGGACCGTTTCGTTGATCTAAATCTGAACGACCGCCGGGCCTTCTTGCAAAAGCCGTTCTCCAACGAAGCTCTGGAGCACGAGCTTCTCACTCTGCTTAAACCGCCCTCCCCGCCCGACCCGAGATAGTATTCAGGCGCGGGGGGCAACCACA
>JASDVF010000023.1:0-37082 GCA_041440805.1 Myxococcota bacterium
AGTGATCAGCGTGCTTGCATATGTGTCGCGCAGATCCTTGAGCTTTAGCGTGTCTAATCTTCGCGGCCTTGCGCACCTTTTCGAGACGCCCTCGGATGTTCTGCCCCCACGATTGGCTGACCACGAACGAGTCATCGCCCGGGCGACCCACAATACGGGGACTAAAGCGACTTTGGAGCCCTCTCGTCGATCACAATCGTTAGAATGCGACGAGGAGGAAAAAACATGAGCGAAATCACTCTGGAATCATTGGCAGCCGAAGTCAACGCTCTTCGAGATCGCGTGCGCCTACTCGAAGACAAGGAAGAGATCCATCGTCTCACCCGCGAATACATGCAGGCCATGCACGACGCTCGCTGGGAAGATGCGGTCGCCTGCTTCTCAGACGAAGCTTCATATGACCACGGCGTCCTCGGCGAACTCCGTTCAAAGAAGGATATTAGGCAGTTCTACCTCGAGTTCATGCCGGGTTTCGAGGAGGCCGGCGGCTGGGCCTTCGACATGCTCACGAATCCAACAGTGACCATTAATGGAGACGAAGCCTTCGGAAGATGGTTTCTGCTGACGCTCCTAATCGACCCCGATACACAGAAACCTGCGTGGAGCGTCGCAACGCTCGACTATGAATATCGCCGCGAAGAAGACGGATGGAAGTTCCTGAAGAACCACTGTATCCATGAGCATCTTTTGTCCCCCTATGACAAGGGCTGGGGTGCCGACGGAGGCTTTAAAGTGTCCGAAGCAATGGATTCAGCACCCCAGATCCACTTCGAATTGCTCAAGCAACAGGGGGGGAAGCAGCGCCCCGGTCGCCGCACGCGGTCGATTCGCGGTTGGACTGTCCCAACATTGGAGCCCTAACAGGAATTTCAACTGCAAAGCCATAGCCTAGAGCCACCCATTCTAGGCACGGCTCATCGCATCTCGAAAATTTCGGGATAGGTCACAGTCATTTTTTCTGAATCGAAATAGCCCTTCGCCACCGCCTGGACATGATTCAACCATCCCAGTCCGGGGGCACCCGTGCGGAAGCGAGGGGTCGTATACGCATACCCCGTCTGCATATTGGTCCGCCCGGTGTATTCCACAAAGATTAAACCGCCTTCAGTCGTTTCAAGAGTAAGCCGCACGTCAACGAGCGCGACCCCATCCGGCGTCACAGTGAGCCAATCCGCCGCCGTACGACCGCGCTGGTGGGCACTGAATCGCTCGCCTATCCAAGTCGACTCTTCGATTTCTCCGATCATGAGATGCCCTGTCGGCGTATTTTCAAGGATGGCGGTCGAATGGACTTTGATCGTTGCGGAGCAAAGCGGCACCAGCTCCAAGGCTTCAAAAGACGGGGTATTGGGCATGAATCACGACTCCTCCGCACGTCGAGTGCGCGTACTCATATCCTAGCCAACACAATCCCCGTAATTGCTTGCAGCTCGGCCGACTCAAAAGGGCAGAGTTGGCACATCGAGGCCTAGGAACGATCTGGGATATCGTGAGGGGAATCGCGTTAAGCACGCGCGCCTTTAAGTCCGAAGGCTGCGGCGACACTATGGATCTGCTGCGCCGAAATGCGACAGCGATCGGGCACTTTGTGCGGATCTTGGCGAAGTACACGACGCTCGAATCGGGATTCGCGTTCATGGGCGGACTGATGCACGACGTCGGGATCGCCGGAACATTACCCGCGCTCTCGGCTTCTTGATGCTAGTTCGCGGCAGGGCCCTCGGAAGCTGACCTGCCATAATTGCTCCGGCTTCACACTCGTCAACGCGCCTGAATCTGGCGCTCGACCTGTGTGGTCGATCGCTCTAGCCTTCGTGCATGGAAAAACTCGCGTACCTGGTCTGGGATGATGATGATGACAAACGAAGTGATGCGGCTCGTGATGGATTTCGCGACCGCTTGCTCGGGGAGCTGCCGGGGGCGCTCGGTCGCGCGAGCGCCGAGCGGCTGAAAGTCTGCGTAACCGACGAAGCGGTTTCATCCGGCGCATCGCTTCATCTGGGAGCGCACGCTCCAGACGCACTCGTCACCTTTTGGCTTGAGTGCTGTCAGGATCGCGGCCCTGCCGAGGCGGCGCTCGACGCGATCGTGGCCCGCCATGCGGGCTATCTCGTCGCGGAATCCCATCCGCTTCGTATCGATTCGCCGGCCGGCGACCTTGGCCAGCGGATGCCCGGCTTCACCCTCGTCGGGTGCATCGAGCCGATCGACGGGATCTCACGCCATGACTTCATGAGGCAATGGGAAAGCGTGCACCGCGATGTCGCGATCGACGTCCAGAGCACCTTCTCGTATGTGCGGAACGAAGTCGTTCGTCCGCTGACCGAGGGCGCCCCGGACTGGTGGGGGATCGTCGAGGAGGGCTTTCCAACCGAGGCTCTGACGACGCCCCATGCTTTCTACGACGCGGTTGGCGATGAAGCCAAATTTAGGCGCAACCTGAAGGCGATGATGGATAGCTGCAACGCCTTTCTCTCGGTTAAGAAAGTCGATTCGCATCCGATGAGCGAGTACCGCTTTTTCTGAGACCGTCCGCAGTGGGTTGCGGCGGACTTGGCCTAATGCTGGGACTAGCGCACTGTTGCGTCGCGAAGTCCGTCGAGCGCTTCCTGGAGACCGAGCACACGTTCGTTCACGACGTCAACGGCGACGTCAACTCGCGTAAGAGCAGCTTCGGCTCCATCGGCGCGGGAGGCTTCGCTGTCGATGCGATCGACCGCGGCAGCCAGAGCCTGCTGGTATTCACCGCTTCGCGCTTCCAGATTGGAGACTTGACGGGATTGATTGAGGTTGATCGCGATGGATCCGAGCAAGAGGCCCGCGAGTACGAGGGCGATCAAGCTGGTGCCCGTCCTCTTCTCGCTCGGCGCTTCTTCGGTCGCGTCGGTGGCGTCTTCATCGACATCGGCCGTCGTGGTGGTCGCCCCCGTAAGTGCTTCTCCAACCGCTTCATCGGTTGCGGAATCGGTCTCGGTAGACGAGGTGTTCTCTGCGCCAACCGTGTTCTCGTTGGTCGCTTCGTGGATCGTGCTGATGGGGGTCGACATAGGGGGGGGCCTCATTCGGTCGCCGCGGCGTTTTTTCGCTCGTGGCGTGGGTTTTGAGTCGTTCTTGTCGGAGTAGCAAAGAGTGACGTCGCACGCCTCGCTTCGAGCCCAAATCATGGCGAAGCGGTTTGAAGAATCGGACGAATGCCGGCCGCAGTATCTGGATGACTGGTGGTTTTCCGATCGGCGGACGCGATCGTCTGTCGGCACCCCTCGTCTTCCTAAGCTCTCAAAGGTCCAGGGGGGCAGATTGTCACTTGTGTGGCCTCGTGCGAAGCCGCTCGGCGTCGCGCGGGCGGGCGGAATGGACCATCGTTGTTCGGTCACGGTGTCCCCGTCAGGGACGGCCAGCGGAATAGACTTTGCAAGAAAGGGATGCTTTGAAGATCCAAGATCTGCCGACTCCGGCGCTTGTCGCCGACGGCGCACGCATTGAGTCGAATCTCGCGAAGATGGCCGAAATTCACCCGGGTGCCTCGCTCCGTCCCCACGTGAAAGCCCACAAATCGACAGCGCTCGCGAAGCGGCAGGTCGCACATGGCCATCAGACGTTTTGTACCGCGACGATTCGTGAGATCGAAGGCATGGCCGCGGCCGGACTTGGCGAGGACCTACTGCTCGCGAACGAAGTGCTGGATGCATCGCGTCTTGGGGAAGTCATTCGTCGGGGCGCGCGGGTGACGGTCGCGGTGGATTCGGAAGAGACGATTGATGCTGCGGTGCGGGGCGGTGTGCCCGAAGTGCTGATCGATGTGAACGTCGGCTTGCCGCGCTGCGGTTGCGCGCCGGACGAGGCGGGGGCGCTCGCGGATCTCGCGCGCAAGGCGGGCCTCGAGGTTCGCGGCGTGATGGGATACGAGGGGCATATCGTCGGTCTTGCAGACAAGGCGAGACGCGAGGCCGGCTGCGAGACGAGCATGGAGCTCTTGCTCAGGGCACACGCCGACGTAGGCGGGGATGTGATCTCGGCTGGTGGGACCGGCACGTTTGCCGCGAATCGGTGGGCCACGGAGATCCAAGCGGGCTCTTATGTGTTGATGGATACCGCGTACGCCGAGCTCGACCTGCCGTTTGAGCAGGCCTTCTACGTCGTCTCCACAGTCATTTCCCTCGCGCCTAAGGGTGCTGGCTACGCGATCGCGGACGCGGGCCTAAAGTCGCTCGGGATGGATCATGGCAACCCGCAATTGCCCGGCGGACGCGTGCTCTTCTGCTCGGACGAGCACGTCACTTTCGTTACGGGGCGTGCCGAGGGCGATGACCTCGCGTCGCCGATCGGCTGGGAAGCCGAGCCAACGATTCGCGTGGGCGACCGCATTAGGCTCGTCCCGGCCCACGTCGACCCGACCCTCGCCTATCACGAACGGCTCTACGTCGTGGACGGCGAGGACGTGATCGACGAGTGGCCGATCGACTTGCGGGGCTGGTAGTCGCGGTATGAGACCGGGGCAGCAGGGGCAGGCCGCGTTAGGCGGCCTTGCTACGTACCCGGTTACGCAGCCTTCACGAAGAGTGTGATCATGCAGACGAGGCCGAGGATAAAGCTGACCGAGCGGAGCTTGTCCTGGTCGGCGATATAGGTCACGGCGTGAACAATCCGCAGGACGACGAAGCCGATCGCGAAGGGGGCTGCGGACGCTGGATCTAGCCCGGCGAGATGCGTCGTGATGACCGCGACGCTGAACATAATGGCTGCTTCCCAAGCGTTTTCCTGTGCGGCATAGACGCGCGCTCCGCGTCCTTCGAGCTTCGCGGCCTGGGAGCGTGGATGCTTGTTGTCCGCGCTACCGAACTCGTCGGTGCGTGCCTTGGCGCCGACGAATCCGAGTATGATGGGGATAAAGATGACGACGACGAGACACCAAAACGGAATGGTCATGTTGAACCTCTAGTTGTTGATCGGTTTTTGAGAACGCGAGTCGCGGTAAGGCTAGCGTCTGAAGAGTGACCCAAATCGAACTGGAGCTAAATGGTCTCGGGGCGTTCAAAAGCTCGAAGCCGCACGGTCCGTGGTGATACATCCGACCAAGAGGCCTCTACGTCAAATCTCGCAATCGTCGCCGGGGAGAATCCCTCACGGAGCCGATCGATCTCGGCCTCTCGGTTCCCGGCGAGAGCCAGCGCGAGCATGCTGATCCCGGGGTTATGGGCGAGGAGGAGGAGCGAGTTCACGTCGTCGGGGATTCCTGCAATCTCCTGGAACAACTGATCCGCGGACGCATTATAAAGCGTCTCTTCGAAATCGATCGGTAGGCTGCCGGGAAGGGCGGCTTCAACACCAGCCCATGTCTCGCGACATCGCAGAGCAGTGGAAGAGAGCACTCGGTCCGGCAGCCCCCCAGACTCAGCCAGTCTGAGGCCGACGGCGTGAGCCTGCTCGAGACCGGCGTCGGTGAGTGGCCGTTCGTGGTCGGAGGTAGCGTGGCTACTCTGCTTTGCGTGGCGCATGAGAATCAACGAACGCGGCATGACTAAGAACTAGCAGGCTGGCCCGCTTCTCGCCCCGTTTCAGGCTTCGGGTCGCTATGATTTAGGATGAGGCATGTCGCTGCCGGGTCGTGGCAGAAAGGGTTTGGTATGAGAGAAGCGAAATTCGGAATCGGAGCGATTGTGCATCATCGGTTCCGTCCCTTTCGTGGGGTCATTTTTGATATCGACCCGCTCTTCAACCACACGGAAGACTGGTGGCAATCGATTCCGGCAGAGGTGCGTCCTACGAAGGATCAGCCCTACTACCATTTATTCGCCGAGACCGATGACTCGACCTACGTGGCCTATGTCTCAGAGCAGAATCTCGTTCCGGACGAGGACGAAGAGCCTTGTCGGCATCCGCAGCTTGATATTGTCTTTGAGCGATTCGAGGACGGCGCGTACGTGCCCCGCGAGCGCGTTCAGAACTAGGCTGGGCGCCGCAAGGTGTTAGTCGCCGCAGGAAGGCCGCATTCGCGGCGCAGGCGCGGGGAAGTGTCGCTGCATCTCTTCGAGCGCCATGAGTCCGACCACGACTGAGAGGTGGCTCCGCCGCGGGACTAAGGGCCTTTGCCATAGGCTTGGGCCGGCAACCAGGTTGCCAGCTCGGGCCATACAAAGATGAGGGCGAGTCCGACCAGCTGTAAGCCGACAAAGGGCAGGATGCCCACATAAAGTGTTCTCACATCGATTTCTGGAGGTGCGACGCCCTTCACATAGAACAAGGCGAAGCCGACGGGCGGTGTCAGGAAGGATGTTTGCAGGCAGACGGCGAAGAGGACGGTAAACCAGACGAGATCGAAGCCGAGGCCGACGACGATGGGGGCGACGAGCGGAAGCACTATGAACGTGATCTCGATCCAGTCGAGGAAGAAGCCCAGCAGAAACGTTATGAACAGGATCGAGAGAACGATCCCGCTCGGGCCGAAGGGCAGGCTGAGAAGTGCGCGAGCGATCAACTCGTCGCCGCCCAGACCGCGCAGCACGAGCGCGAAAGCCGAAGCGCCCACAAAGATGCCGAAGAGATATCCCGTCGTGAGACTCGTCTCTCGAAGCACGTCTCGGAGCACGCGGAAGCCGAGTCGTCGTCGCCAGGCAGCGAGGCCAAGCGCCCCTGCGGCACCGACACCGGAAGCCTCGGTCGGGGTCGCTATGCCGAAGAAGATACTGCCGAGCACGGCGAGGATCAGCCCTGCGGCGGGAACGATGTCGCGGAAGACCGAGAGGACCAGGGACAGGTCTACGGGCTCCGCATACTCGGGGGCAGGGGCGATTTCCGGACGAAGCGCGGGATAGACGACGAGGAAGATGATGTACAAGGTCGCGAGCAGCAGCCCCGGGATAACCGCACCGAGGAATAAATCGCCGACGCTCATAGCGAGCCGATCGGCCATCAATACGAGCATAATGCTAGGTGGAATAAGAATGCCCAGGGTGCCGACGGCGCAGACCGTTCCCGCGGCGTAGGTCGGTGCATAACGTGCTTCTAGCATGGGCGGCAATCCAAGAAGCGCGAGCAGCACGACCGAGGCGCCTATGATGCCTGTGCTCGCCGCCAGAACGACGCCAATCAGGGCGACCGTGACGGCGAGACCGCCTCGCATGCGGCCAAAGAGTCGAGAGACGTCCCGCATGAGGTCGGCGGCTATGCCTGCACGGTCGAGGAGTAGGCCCATGCATATGAACATGGGGAGCGCGACCAGCACCCAATTGTCCATTAGGTCCCAAATACGGTCGGCGACAAGCGACGTGTAGCTCCAGTCGACGCCCGTGTAGTAGCCAAATTTTTGTTCGACGATCACGGCGATGGCCGTGAAGAGGATCGCGATCCCGCCAAGCACCCAAGCGACCGGGAAGCCGGTTAGGATGCCAAATATGAAGGTCGCGAACATTGCGATCGCCAGCCATTCCCGAATGCTGATCTCTACGCCCATGATCGACGCCTCATTCAGGCACCGGGCTTTGGGTGCGGGTGTTTTGGGTGTCAGGGCCGTGGGTGCCAGAGCGTTGTGTGTGCGTGTCTTGGGTGTGGGAGTTCGGGGCACGAGTGCCCTGCGAAGATGCGCCCGCAGAAGTCGGAAAGAGGCGGGCGGCAAGCGCCCGAAGCCGGGACACGCTCGCAAATCCCAGACCGACGAAGGCGATTGGCAAGACCGACTTGAGGATCCAGCGTGCGGAGAGTCCTCCAGCAGAGGCGGACTCCTCCCCCGTCGAAAAGCTCTCAATCGCAAGCGGGACGGCACTCCAGATGACGAGAATGACGAGTGGGATTTGAAAGAGCAGAACGCCGTAGAAGTCGATCCAGTCTCGCAGGCGCTGCGACATTCTTTCCCGCAGGACGTCGACTCGTACGTGCCGGTCGTGAACGGCGGAGGCGACGATGCCCGAGAGGAAACCGGTTGCATAGAGATGCCATTGCAATTCTTCGAGCTCGATGCGGCCAATCCCGAACACGTAACGGAGCACGACCGCGCAGAGGATGACGAAGATCAACATCAACCAAACCCACGAGATGGCTGAACCGATTCCGTCGAGAATTTGCTCAACGGGCGAGAGGGGCTTATTCGACTGGGCATCCTCAGTTTGCATGCGCCGCCCCCGTCTTCGATGCATTGCCTAAGCTGTTAGGCACTTGAGTCGGGTCAGAGGAGCCTTCAGCGTCAGAGGAGCCGTCAGCATCAGAGGAGCCTTCAGCATCAGAGGAGCCGTTAGCATCAGAGATCAGAGAAGGGGAGGGGTAGGCGAGTCGTCGCCAGGCGGCGTATTCCTTTCGGAATGCGCGCTGGTGCGCGAGCACTCGCGCGAAATCTGCATCGAGCGCGGCTTCGTCTTCGAGGACCTCATCCGAAGCCTTTCGAAGGGCATCGAGAAGAGCGGGAGAGAGCGTTCGTGTCTGTACGCCGCCAGCCACGAGACGTTCGATCACGCCGCCTTGCATGGCCTCGGCGTTTGCGAGGTTGCGGTGGACCCCATTACCGCAGGCGAGTTCGATCGTTGCCTGCATCGAGTGAGGGAGTGCGTCCCAGCTTTCTTTGTTCACAACAAGATGGAAGGCGGTATGCGGCTGGTGCCAGCCGGGAAAATAGTTGAAGCGCGCGACACGGTCGAAGCCCAGACGTAAATCGACCTCCGGCAGAGAAAACTCCGTGGCATCGATCGCACCTTTCTCAAGTGCTTGGAAAATTTCGCCACCGGGCATCATGGTGACTGAGGCACCGAGTTTCTGAAGCGCGCGGCCGCCGAGTCCCGCGAAGCGGATCTTTAATCCCTCGACGTCCTCGGGAACTTTGATTTCTTGACGGAACCAACCGGCGGTTTCGGGGCCGATGATTCCGCACAGAATCGGTTCGATGCCGATCGGTCGATATATTTCCTGGGCGAGTTCGGAGCCACCGCCGCGAACCCACCAGGCACTGTACTCCCATGGAGTCATGCCGAACGGGACCGCGCCGAAGAGAACTGAGGATTTGAGCCGGCCCTGGTCGTAGCCGAGCCAGGTATAGCCCGCGTCGATTTTGCTCGCGCGAACCGCTTCGACGATCGCGAAGGCGGGTACGACTTCGCCCGGATCGTCAATCGTCCAGTCGATTCGGCCACCGCTCGCTATTCGAAGGCTATCCGCGACTTCGACGGCATTTTCGCCGAGAGCGGGGAGGTGGGTTCCGAATGCGCTCGTGACTCGCCACCTAAGCACCGGACCTGCTTCCGGATCGCCAGGGGTGGCAAGAACGGCGTCGCGTTCACGGCCCAAAGAACCCGCCGCGAGGAGGCCGACCGCGAAAGCGATGAAGACGGCGACGAGCGCTTCGCGAATAGACATGCGGTCGTCCTGTCTTTAATGATTCCAGGAAACATCGTGTCCTGGGCTGTGGCTAGGTCCGTGCTGGCATGCCGGCGAAGATCACGCCCGCCAAGCTGACTACATCTTAGGGTGCGACTAACGACTTCGCCCTAGATCCTGCAGCTTCATCGCAATTGGAATCACGTCGTCCCCTCGGACGACGGTCAGCACGATTTCTTCGCCCGCGGAGCGGCCATCGAGCGCGTTTGCGAGGGCCGCGAAACGCTGGATGAGTTCTCCATCGATGGCCGTGATCAAGTCCGCAGAAAGAATGCGGCCACGACGATCGATGCGAATCGAACGGAGTCCCGCTTGTTCGGCGGCGCTGTCTGGGTAGACCTCGTTGACGACGACGCCCTGGGCACCCCAGTTACGGGTGTAGCGGTCCGGGACGAGGGTGACGCCGAGGCCCACGCGGCGCACTTCGCCGAAGCGAATCAGCTGCGGCACGATTCGGGCGACGGTGTCGATGGGGATCGCGAAACCGATGCCGGCGCTAGATCCGCTCAGGCTGTAGATGGCGGTGTTGACGCCGATCACGCGGCCCTGGGAGTCAATTAAGGGTCCGCCCGAATTTCCGGGGTTGATCGACGCGTCGGTTTGAATCACGTCTTCGATCACGAATCCGTCGTCTAGCGGGAATTCGCGACCGAGCGCGCTGATGATGCCGGTTGTAAGGGTGCGGTCGAGGCCGAATGGGTTGCCAATCGCCAAAACCTTTTGCCCGACGATCAACGGTTCCGAGCGGCCAACGGGGAGCGCCGTTAGGTCGAGGCCCGTTGTGTCGAAGTGAAGGACCGCAAGATCTTTACGCGGTTCGACGCCAACGACGCGTGCCTCACGAGTTACACCGCTCGGCAGAGAAACTGAGAAGGTCTGACCGTTTTTGATCACATGGTAATTAGTGACGACGTGCCCGTGCTCATCCCACAAGAAGCCCGAGCCGGTGCCTTGGGGCACTTCACTGACGTTGGCTGAAAAGTAGTCTCGGCGCAGCGCGTTGTTTGTCACGTAGACGACAGAGGGGCCGGCGCTGCGGAAGACGTCGATCGTATTACGCTCGCTCTCGAGGAGTCCCGGCGGGATCGGCGAGGCCGTCTCGGACATCCCCGCATCCGTCGCACCCGAGAAGTGCGGGCTGCCTGGGTGATCGTCGGCGATCGAGGGCGTCGCGACCGCAAAGAACGAGGACCCGATCGAGAGTCCTGCGACGATCAAAACAAACGCGACTAGACTGGTCAGCGTGATGCGCATGTTATTTGTGAAGCTCCGCATGCAGCCTAATTGCCCGGACGGGCGATGTTTAGAGCGAATTCGAGCTCGCTAGATCCACGGCAGACTCGGCGAGCCCATCGACCTGACGACGGAATCGGTCGACGTCGCCGTCGTCGCCCATGACGCCCTTCATGTAGCGCGACAAGACGCCTTCGACGATTGCTGCGAGCCGCCAATACTGGAAGGCTCGGTAGTAGTCGACGGCACTTGTGTCGCGCCCGGTGAGCGCTTCGTAGCGTTCGAGCAGTGCCTCTCGGGAAGGAAATCCTCCACAGGACACAGCGCTCTCACCCGTACCGCTGGCGGAAGGACGAGAGTCGCCGGGGCCGTTCCAGTCGTTCATGAGGTAACCGACGTCCGCGAGCGGGTCGCCTAGCGTGCAGAGCTCCCAGTCGAGAACTGCCGCGATCTTGCCCTCATCACCGTTCGTCAAAAAGTTGCCCATACGAAAGTCGCCGTGGACGATTCCTGCACCGACTTGCTCGGGCATCTTCGCTTCAAGCAGCTTGTGCGCTTCTTCCATGTGGCTGAGCTCGCGGGTCTTCGACTTTTCCCACTGACCCTGCCAGCGCTTCAATTGGCGGGCGAGATAGGCTTCGCGGCGACCGAGATCACCGAGGCCTACGTCACTCGGCTCGAGGTTATGCAGATTCGCCAGGACTTCGATGGTGTGCATCCCGAGCGCTTCGCGTTTGTCGGGAGGGACGATCTCGTTGGTCTGGCTCGCGGTCGTCAGAACCGTGCCTTCCACGTAGTCCATTATGTAGAAGGGTGCGTCGTTGACGGCTTCGTCCTGACAAAGGGCGAGGGTACGAGGCACCGGGACAGGACTGTCGCCTAGACCCGTGAGGATGCGGTGTTCGCGCGACATGTCGTGCGCGGTCGCGAGGACTGCGCCGGTTGGCGGCCGTCGCAGGACGGTCTTTGTGCCTTTCGCATCCTCGACGAGGTAGGTGAGGTTTGAATGGCCGCCGGTGATCATCGAGATGTTGAGAGGCGTCTCGGTATCTTTGATGTTTTCGGCGTAGTAGGTTTCGAGATTAGTTTGTTGGATACCCTTCATGGCGCCGGAATTGTAGCGGGGATGCCGACGCGAATCGCGCCCCCGATCATGACGTCCGTTCCGATTCGGCCGACTCTGGATACGGGCGGCTCACCCGCCGCTTTGAACTCAGCGAGGATGCCGCCGACCGCCTCGGGTGCGACTGCGAGCAGCAGACCGCCCGCGGTTTGTGGGTCGAAGAGCCAGGGAAGGTCAGCCTCGGGTGCATCAACCCTGGCTTCGAATGCCATTCGATTTGCAGGGTCGGCCGTACTTAGGAGGCCACTCGCCCAAAGCGTCCGTGCGCCTGGCAGGAGGGGCATCGCCTCCCCATCCAGCTCCGCGAGCAAATCGTCTCGGGAGAGCAGGGTCAGAAGATGCCCTGCAAAGCCGAACCCCGTCACGTCCGTCGCTGCATGGACGCCTCGTCGCAGGGTGATCTCCCCGGCCACGTCGTTCACATGTTGCATCGCGTCGTGTGCCGCAATTAGCCAATTTCCTCGTGCTAGGCCCCGCATGTCGGCGGCAAGAACCACGCCTGTACCGAGAGGCTGCGTCAGGAGTAGGACGTCTCCTGCACGAGCTCCTGTCTGTCGTACGAGTTCCGATTCGGCCGGGCCGTCTCCCGACACAGAGAGACCGACGGTCAGTGCGTCTCCTATGGTGGTGTGTCCGCCAAGGAGAGAAACGCCGAGCGGATCGAGAATCGATCGCAAGCCCGAGAGCACCTGGAAAAGCTCCGCTTCGGCTTCATGGGGAAAGAGTTCTGGTAGACCCACTATCGCCTGGGCGTGACGCGGCTTGCCGCCTTTCGCGTGCAGATCCGAGAGCGCATTGGTCGCCGCGACTCGGCCAACGAGCCAAGGGTCGTCCCCGAATGCTCGAATGACATCAATGTTATGTAGTGTTGTCGCGCCATCTGGCCCACGTGTGGCCGCGACATCATCCCGCGCATCGAGTCCTAAAATGACGGTGTCATCGGGAGGAGGCGCAGGCATCGCTGCAAGCGCCGCTGCGAGAGGCTCTGCGCCAAGCTTCGCAGCACAGCCTCCGCACATCATCTCCGCTTCGCCGTCACCCGAGCCCATGGCGGAAAGCTTGGCGAGTGCCGGGCGAGGCCTTCCCGATTCATCCAGCACCTGGAAACGATCCATGAAGCGTCGATCGATCCAATCCTTCAGCCGAAAGACGGACGTGCTTGCGAAAGCGCGGCCCCATTTGCTTCCGAGTGCTCGGCCGTGCCCCAGGTTGAGCAGCGATAGAAAGTCGCGTTGGGGGCGATACGGTTTGATGGATTGGTTCGTTAGGCGAGCCCGGAGATTGGCTTCTAGGATTGGCCCCTGGCGAACGGCGTAGACACCGGCGCGCGGGACCCATGGATGGTCGACGAGTCGGGCGCAATCGCCGACGGCGAATACGTCATCGAAGCCGACAGCTTGAAGCGTGTCGCGTACTTCGATGAAGCCATGAGAATCGGTCTTAAGACGGGAGGTCCCTTCGTGGGCCGGGAAGGCAACGGGGGAGGCGCCGGTTGCCCAAATGACGAGGTCTGCATCGTATTTGGATTCGTCGCCATTCTGCCTAGCGACGAGTGCGCCGGCATCGACCCGTGTTACGCGGACGTCGAAGTGGGTAGCGATTTCGCGCGCATCGGCTTCGCGTTCGAGCGCGCGGCGTGTGGCGGCGGAGGCGTTCGCGAGTAGTTCCTTCTCGGCGGCGTAGACCGTGATCTCTCGAGGGACGCTCGCATCCGCGAGTCGTGCATCGAGGGTAAATGCAAGTTCAGTCCCCGCGGCGCCGCCACCAACAACGGCGATCTTCGCGGGACGGCCAAGGGCGCGTAGCCTCGCGAGGTGAGCTTCGAGAGCGTGTACGAAGGAGGCGATGGGGCGTGTGGAGAGCGCGTGTTCCTGAACGCCCGGTAGATCGAGTCCCCGAACCGTGGAACCCACATCGAGGCTCATCAGGTCGAAACGAATCGCTGGGCGCCCCTCTATTGAGACGGTTTTGCGAACCGGGTCGACGTCCGTGGCCGGCGAGAGGATGACGCTCGCCCCCGCACGCCGCGCGAGGGGCACGATATCGATTTCAAGATCGGAATGCGTGTAGTCGCCGGCGACGAAGCCGGGGACCATGCCTGAATAGACGGCGACGGGACGATCGAGGACGACGATCAGCCGTATTCCGCTTGGCGGGTTCATGGCGAACCGCCGAAGCACCTGCACGTGGGCGTGTCCACCGCCGACAAGCACGAGCGTCTTCGCTGGCTTGAGCGTCGCTCGTGTTTCGCTCGGTCGTGTCGTCGAGGAGTCGGAGGGCAGGGCGCGGCTCAGATCTTGTGGCGTTCGATCAGCTGGTCGATGTCCCGAACAGCACCCCTGGCGGCGCTCGTCGTCATCATGCCATATGCCTGGAGCGCCTTGGAGACTTCTCGTTTCCTGTTAGGTTTCCATGCGGCGGTGCCGCGTTCGTTCATGCGGGCCCGTCGCTGGGTCAGCTCCGCTTCGCTGATCATGAGGTCGATCGCGCGGTTCGGGATGTCGATTTTGATGGGATCGCCTTCTTCGACAAGGCCGATCGCGCCACCCTCCGCCGCTTCCGGCGAGGCATGCCCGATCGAAAGCCCCGAAGTGCCGCCGCTAAATCGACCGTCGGTGACGAGTGCGCAGGCCTTGCCGAGCTTCTTCGACTTGAGGAAGGAGGTCGGGTACAGCATCTCCTGCATGCCGGGCCCGCCCTTCGGTCCTTCGTAGACGATGACGACGATGTCGCCTTCCTTTACAACGCCGTCGAGAATGGCATCGCAAGCATCATCTTGGGAATGGAAGACTCTCGCCGGCCCTTCGAAGGTCCAGATGGATTCATCCACGCCCGCCGTCTTAACTACGCAGCCGTCGAGGGCGATATTGCCGTAGAGGATCGCGAGGCCGCCTTCTGCCGAGTAGGCGTGTTCGACGGATCGGATACAGCCGTTCGCGGCGTCATCATCCGTAGATTCGAAATACTTGGCCTGGGAGAACGCTTCCGTTGTGCGCACGCCGCCGGGCGCGGCATGCGAGAGGCGCTTAGCTTCAGGGGAAGCTGTCTCACGCCGGATGTCGTGCTCATCGATGGCTTCGCCGAGCGTCGCCGAATGGACCGTATGAACATCACGGTTGATTAGTCCGCCACGATCGAGCTCGCCGAGGATCGTGAAGATGCCGCCGGCCTTGTGCACATCTTCGACATGATATTTCTCTGTTGCAGGGGCGACCTTGCAGATGCACGGCACCTTTCGCGAGAGACGGTCCATGTCCGCCATGGTGTAGTCGACGCCCGCTTCGTGGGCGATCCCTAACATGTGGAGGACGGTATTAGTGGATCCGCCCATCGCGATGTCGACTGCCATGGCGTTTTCGAAGGCTTCGAAAGTCGCGATGCTGCGCGGGAGTACGGAATCGTCTCCTTCGACGTAGTGCTGCTTGGACATCTCGACGATGCGCTGGCCGGCTCGCTCGAAGAGCTCCCACCTTTGTGCGTGGGTCGCGACGACCGTGCCGTTGCCGGGGAGCGCCATGCCGATCGCTTCGTTCAGGCAGTTCATGCTATTTGCGGTGAACATGCCCGAGCAGGAGCCGCAGGTCGGGCACGCGTTGCGTTCGAGCTCTAGGAGTTCGGCGTCACTGACGTCGTCGTCGCCGGCGGCGATCATCGGATCGATGAGGTCTAGTTTTCGGCCTTCGCCGTCGAGGGTGCCCGCGGCTTTACCCGCTTCCATGGGTCCGCCCGAAACGAAGATCGTCGGAATGTTGAGTCGCATAGCAGCGAGCAACATGCCGGGCGTGATCTTGTCGCAGTTCGAGATGCAGATGAGTGCGTCGGCGACGTGGGCTTGCACCATGTACTCGACGCTGTCCGCGATCAGGTCACGAGAGGGCAGCGAGTAGAGCATGCCGCCGTGGCCCATGGCGATCCCGTCATCGACAGCGATCGTATTGAACTCAACGCCCCAGCCGCCGGCGGCGTCGATCACTTTTTTCACACGCTGTCCGACGTCATGGAGATGAACGTGTCCGGGGACGAACTGCGTGAAAGAGTTAGCGATCGCGATGATGGGCTTGGTGAAATCATTGTCTGTCATACCCGTCGCGCGCCAAAGGGCGCGGGCGCCGGCCATGTTTCGTCCATACGTCGTAGTGCGGCTGCGATATCCCTGCATGGGCGCGAGGATAGGGGTGGGGCCGTGAATTCGCACGAAGTTGCGCTTCGCGGCGGAAAGTCTTTGCTCTGGAAGTGCGCGCGGGCTTGGAAGGCGTGATGCGGGATATCCCGCAAGCCCGCGGACTGGCTTAGACTTCCTCGCATGCTGAATCGATACGATGCGACGGAGTTTGAGCACGATGGATTGACCCGGCGGGTTTTCACGCGAGGTGAGGGGCCCGGCATCGTCGTAATGACCGAAGTGCCTGGCATCTATGACTCGGTGATTGAGTTTGCGGATCGCCTCGTGGATGAGGGCTACCGGGTCTATTTGCCGGACCTGATCGGAGAAGCGGGGAAGCCCTTTTCGGCTGGCTACGCGCTGTCGTCAATCGCTCGGGCTTGTATCGCCAAAGAATTTCACGTGCTCGCGACCCGGGGCTCGAGTCCGATTACGATCTGGCTTCGAGCGCTCGCGCGAAAGGCGCACGCGGACTGCGGGGGGCCGGGCGTTGGCTGTATCGGCATGTGCCTCACGGGCAATTTTGGCTTGGCCATGATGGTCGATGAGTCGGTGATGGCGCCGGTGTTGAGTCAGCCGTCGCTGCCCTTTCCCTTCGGCGCTAAGCGTAAGGCCGCGTTGCATATTTCGGATGCAGATCTCGAAATTGTGAAAGAGCGAATCGAGAAAAGGGGCTGCAAGGTGTTGGGGCTCCGGTTTACCGAGGATCCAATGTGTCCCCCCGAGCGTTTTGAAACGCTTCGACAAGAGTTAGGTGACGGCTTCGAGGGGATCGAAATTGATTCCTCGACCGGTAATCCGCACGGCAATCCTACCATGGCGCATAGCGTTGTGACGAAGGATCTTGTGGATGAGGAGGGGCATCCGACACGAATGGCCCTCGATCGTGTGATGTCTTTTTTTGCTGAAAGGTTGCGTAGCTGATGAGCCCGAGTCCCGTCGTACCTATTTCGCTGGAACCGCTCTTCGATATCCATTTCCAGATCGGGTCGATTAACACCGTCGGCCAAACGCCTATGGGGACTCGCATCATTGCGGACCTTGGCGGCGGGTCCTTCGAAGGCGAACGATTGAGGGGCCGAGTCCTGCCAAGCGGCGGGGACTGGGGCCTCTTTATGCCCGACGGTACGCTTCGCGTAGACGGGAGATGTTGTTTCGAAACCGATGACGGCACGATCTTGTATGCGATCTACAAGGGGCGTTGGGATATCACACAGGAGATGATGACCCGGCTGCCTTCGCCGGAAGGCGTGGACCCCAGTAAGTACACCCTTCGTACGACCTTTGAGTTCGAAACAACGACGGGGCGCTACGACTGGCTGAATAAGATCATGGCCGTAGGGGCGGGACGTTGGGTCGCCGATGGAATTCGTTACGAAGTCTACGAGGTGAAGTGAGCGCCCGCGCGCCCAAGTGTCTAACTGCCTGAGCGCTTAGGTGCTTACGCGCTCAGGGCCTAGACGCCTAGAATGCTTCTGAAGCGCCGGATCGGTTGGCCGGGTATTGCGGTGTGATACGCCGATAACCGATGCGACACGGGCGATCGGCACGGGCGACCCCGCCGATCTGGCGAGGGAGGGGCTGCGGGTCGTGGAATTTGGGTGTCAGGTCGAATTTGTCGAATAACGCGCGCGCCGCAATCCGGATGGAAGAGGTTGAGAATCGCGCTGCTGGGCAATAGTGCGCGCCGTGCCCGAAAGTCGTCACGAGTTCGCGAGCGCCAATTTCACCATTGCGCGTGAAACGCGGACCGGAATAGTGATCGGGATCGAACTCGTCGAGGCCATCTGCCGAGCGCGTATTAGTGACGGACAACATGGTTGCGAGAAACATTCCGGGCTCGAGTTGATAGGCCGCTTTCTCATCGGCGATGACGCAGGGCCGCAGGATTTGACGAAGGACGATCGAACGCTGGCGCAGACGAATCGATTCATGTGTACATCGCTCGAGCAGGTCATCATCGCCGCCCCTGACTTGGCGAAGGAGTGCGGGGCGCTCGAGCAAGTGAATGAGCGTCCATGCCATTGCTGCAAAGAGATTCGATTGCGATCCCATATGCACGAGCATCACGTCGCCCGCGATTCCCCGGGCGCGTTCGCCTTCAGATTCGTCTTCCCAGGCTTGGCAGATCTGTTCGAAGAAACCCTCGTTTCGATCTGCGGCGGGCTGTGCGTCTCGCTCGGCGAGGATCTCACCGTAGATCTCTTCGATGCGAAGGAGGGCGGCCTTTTCTTTGCGCTTGCCCGTGGCCCAGGTCGCAAAACCCTTGTGTGGGTGCACGAAGGATTCGGAACTGTCGAGGGTGTCGAAGGCTTCGATCAATCGTTCGATGCGTCCGGGCTGTGTGGCGAGAGGGGAGCCCCAAGATGCGAGTCCCATTCGGTGGGCCAGGCGGCGTGTGAAGTCAAAGGCTTCGAATTCGCCGGCATTCCCAAGTAGATCGAGTTCGAGGGCGACAGCCTCGGCCAAATTCTCGAGGTAGGTCTCGACGTTTTCGCGACCGAAGAGACCGTGAGGGAAGGTGCGTCGCCCGGCGAAAAGTTCAGCTGGAACCTTATGCGAAAGCATGGCGAAGTCGCCGACTCCCTTGCTCGCCTCTTTTTCCGGGAGCGCCCACAGATTCTTCACGCCTTCCGGCGAGAAGACGCAGACCATTCGGTAACCGAAGGATTCGAAAGAGTAGGTGTCCCCGAGACGTTCGCGTTGTCGCTGAAAAAACTCGGTTGGATTGCTCAGGATCGATAGACCCGGGCCCACCCAAGGCAGGCGCGAGAGGACATGAGGGGCGTTAGACCACGGACGCACGTCCGGTACTGCGTCGCCTAATGCCTCAGCCATCTCTCGTGCTCTCCTCATCCGTCGACTCGGTCAATCGGTTTAGCGCGGGTGAAGCACTCGCTCCGTCGCGCTGCCGATCAGTCGTTGTGTCCGTCCACGAATGCATCGTAAATCACTCCGACCGTGCGTTTGAAGTCGTCGTTTTCGACGCCGACTATGATATTCAGCTCGCTCGACCCCTGATCGATCATTCTAATATTGATCCCGGCCTCGGCCAGCGCCCCAAACAAGCGGGCTGCCGTACCGGGGACGTGACTCATTCCGCGGCCCACCGTCGCGATCAAAGCGATTCCTGGGATCACGTCGAGCGAGTCCGGTTTGCATTCGGAGCGAATTTCGTCCAACAGTGCATCGAGTCGTCCAGCAAGAACATTTGACTTGATGACGATCGAGAGCGTGTCGATTCCGCTAGGCATATGTTCCCAGGCGATCTTGTGCCTTTCGAGCACGCCTAGCAGTCGCCGCCCGAAGCCGATCTCGGCATTCATCAAGGTCTTTTCGAGCGCGATGATCGTGAAGTCTTTTCGGCCAGCGATGCCGGTGATGCGGTCAGCCGGTGGGACATCTTCGCCGCCGCGGGAGATGCGCGTTCCGGGAGCTTGGGGGTCGTTCGTGTTACGGATGTGGACGGGGATGCCGGCTTCGCGAACGGGGAAGATCGCCTCGTCATGCAGGACGGTGGCGCCCATATACGCGAGCTCTCGCAACTCTCGGTAGGTGAGCTCAGTGATCGTGCGTGGCCCGTTTACGATTCGTGGGTCGGTCATCAGGAGACCCGAGACATCCGTCCAGTTTTCATACACCGAAGCGTGTACGCCGCGGGAAACGACCGCGCCGGTGATATCACTACCGCCACGCGAGAACGTTTTAATTCGGCCATCGGGCAGCGCGCCGTAGAAGCCGGGCACGATTCCCGACTCTTCTCGGCCGAGTCGTTCCGAGACGGCGACCTGGGTTTCATCGGGAAGGAAGCGTCCGGACTCGTCGAAACGGATCATCGTCGCGGGATCGATCAGCGGCCGATCCAGCAATTTTGAGAGCACCACACCGGAAAGATACTCGCCGCGGCTGGCTGCATAGTCCGAGCCTGCGCCGTCGCGAATCTGGTCATGAACTTCTGCGAGCGAGGCATCGAGATCAAAGTCGAGCCCGAGGTCACCCACGATATTGCGATAGCGCTCGGCGATCTGGTCAAAGAGCGGATCAATCGATTCCCCGGCTGCCGCGGCGTCATGGGTTCGATAGAGAAGGTCAGTAATTTTGATGTCGTCGGGGGTACGCTTGCCTGGGGCGGAGGGCACAACGAACCGGCGCGTAGGTTCCGCTTCGACGATCGCGCGCACCTTTCGCATCTGGCCAGCGTCGGCGACGCTGCTCCCGCCGAATTTCGATACAAGGATTCCGCTTTCCCGTCCCATTTTATTGTCCTGGTATGTTTGGCTCGCCGGAGCCCAAGGGGCGCTATTTGAGGGCGAGGCCGGTTGCGAACGCCGGCTGGCGCAAGGGCGCTGCACGCGCCTAATTCGGGCGCACATTGTAGTCGGCCCCCACGCGTTTTTAAACCATGGCCCGAATCACAGCAGATTTAGTCAAGGCTCACGAAGCGGCAGCTTGCATCGGATAGACTGGACGATTCATGAGTTCTTCCAAATCGACGTCGTCGCGTGGGCTAAGGCTTGACGCATATCTCTCCCGTGCCGGGCTTGCCTCTCGCAAGGAGGCGCGGGTCCTGATCCGAAAGAGCCAAGTCTGCGTGGACGGCGAAGTCTGCCGGGACGCGGCACGCCGCATCCACACCGAAATCGTGACCCTCGGTGAGGAGACCGTCGAGTCTCCGGCCGCTCATGCCGATTTTGTGATGCACAAGCCCGTTGGCTTGGCCTGCTCCCATGATCAGCGGGAATCGCCTCTTGTCTTCGATCTGTTGGATGGCGCGCTTGCCAGGCGGGATTTAGAAATAGCAGGGCGTCTCGATCGTGAAACCTCAGGACTGCTTATCCTGACGACGGACGGCGACCTCATTCACCAACTAACGCATCCGACACGCAAACTACCGAAGCGGTATCGCATCCAATACAAGGGCGAACTCGTGGCGGATGCGGTCGGACAATGTCAGGCAGGGATTTTGTTGGGGAACGATCCGCGCCCGACCCGCCCGGCGGAGCTTGAACTCCAGGGAGCGGGGAAGGCCACGCTGGTCCTTCGAGAGGGACGCACGCATCAAGTGCGGCGAATGATTCGCGCGTTAGGCGGCGAGGTCGTGGGCCTTCATCGAGACCGCGTGGGAAGCTTGATGCTTCCCGACGATCTTTTGGCAGGCGATCTCCGGCCTCTCGATCCCGGAGGCCGAGCGCTTCTCTTGAGCGACAAGAGCTTGTAGCCCTTCGTCGAATCGAGCATCTCCACGGGCCCGACTTCTCCGAGCGGTGCTTCCCAGGGCAGCGTTTGATTGGCGACGATCAAACCACGACCGTTCCGCCCGAGCCATGTCCAAAGCGAAGCAAATAGAGCAAGCGCGGGGCCGAGGTCGACATCCGCACCTTGCTGATGGAAGGGCGGATTCACGAGGGCTAGGTTGAAACGATCGCCTAAGGGTTGCTCTCGCGCGTCCCACCATTCGACGGTGACGCGTTCGCTGAGGCCGAGTCGTGCAACGTTCGCTCGCGCGCATGCAATAGCGCGCGCGTCGCCGTCAACAAGCAAGCACTCCACCTCGGGATAGAGAATGGCCGCGGCTATGCCGAAGATTCCAGTGCCGCATCCAATGTCGACGATTCGCTTCGGCGGCTTATGTCCTATGTAGCCAGGGAGGCAAGCGAGCAGGAGTTCGGTTCCTGCATCAAGCTTCTTGGCACTAAAGACGCCCGGGCGAGTCTCCATGGTCCACTCGTGATGGGTCCCATCGATCGCTGTAATCGAAGCTTCGTAGGTCGGCGTCGTTTCGGGCTCGGGACCCGGGCCATCGCCCCGCTTAAACCGGACGACACGTGCCCGCGCGCGATTGCTGATAATGATCGGCGTCTGGTCGAGTTCTTTAGCAAGGCGCTTCACAGCGGACGTGACGCCCAAGGCGTTGGTTCCGCAGAACAGGAGCTGGCCGCCGGGCTGAAGGACGCGCCAGGCTTCTGCCAGATCCGTGAAAGTCGCTGCGCGGCTCTTCTGGAGATGGACGACGACTTGGCTGAAGGAGGCATCTTCGAGTTCGCTTGAGTCGCTCTTGACCGTGAGTTCCGCAGCTTCTGCCGCGCGGAAGCGGTCGCGCCACGGGGTTACTACGACCCCGCCGCAGGCTTCCACGGCGAGCTCTCCACCGAACTCACAGACAGCGCCCTCGCGAAGAATATCTTCGTCGAGAACTAATGCTTCGGGGCGACGATCTCGTCGGGTCATGATGCGGGGCATCCAGAGAAGGGCGGTCGCTTCTCGACATACGCCATCCACATGGCATCCAACATGGTCCATAGAATGTCGAGTTTGAATTGCAGCACTTCGACTGCACGATCTTGTTGTTCGCGGGTCACGAAGCCATCCAGGGTCAGCTCGAGCCCGTGCTCCACGTCGCGGCGCGCTTCGCCGAGTCGCCTTCGGAAATAATCGTAGCCGTCTGAATCGATCCAGGGATAGAGCGTGGGCCAGTTCTCGAGCCGCTTTTTGTGAATCGTCGGCGCGAAGAGTTCGGTGAGCGAGGACGCGGCAGCTTCTTGCCAGGGAGCCGTTTGCGCGAAGCGAACGTAGGCGTCGACGGCGAAGCGAACGCCGGGGACGACGTGCCTAAGGTCGATGATTTCTTCGCGGCTGAGTCCGACGGATTCGCCGAGGCGAAGCCAGGCTTCGATGCCGCCTTCGTCGCCCTCGCCGCCGTCGTGATCGAGAATACGCCTAACCCAAAGCCTTCGAGTATCGCGGTCCGGGCAATTCGACATGATCGCGGCGTCTTTGCGCGGGATCTGGATTTGATAGTAGTAACGGTTCGCTACCCAGCCGCGCACGGCGTCCGCGTCCAGGCCGCCTTCGTTCATGGCGATATGGAAGGGGTGGTGAATATGATAGAAGCGCTCCATCCCGCGCAGTCGAGCTTCGAAGTCTTCGCGGCTCTGGGCGGGGGAGGGGGAAGACGCAGATGAGGCATGGGAAGAGCCCGACGCGACAGATGAGTTGTCGGCGCTCATGCTAGGTCGATCTCCATGCCATCGAAGGCGACTTCGATTCCGGCGGCCGAGAGCTTCGCGCGCTCCGGCGAGGCCTCGTCGAGGATCGGATTGGTGTTGTTGATGTGGATCAGGATCTTTCGGGCCGTGAGCGGCGTGAGCCGATCGAGCATGCCGCCTTCGCCGGTCTGAGCGAGATGTCCCATCTCGACGCCCGTCTTTTGTGCGGCCCCGCGATCCGCCAGTTCATTATCCTTCCAGAGCGTGCCATCGATCAGCACGACATCCGCGAGCTCCGCCTCCTGCAGTACGGGCTCCGTCCAATCCCCGAGGCCCGGCGCGTAGAACGCGCGCTTGCCCGACGCGCGGTCGATGAAGGTTATGCCGATGGTGTCGTCCTCGGCAGGCTGGTGCCGGCGAGGCGAGTAGGGGGGGGCCTCACCAGGGAGTGGGATCGGGTGCATTTCGATGCCCGGGAGCTCGGGGATCTGGAAGGCTTTGCGACCGATCGCATCGACGGGATGCCAATCGACGCCACAGAAATGCTCGAGGACATTGAGTAGCGGATAACCGGTCGTGAGATCGCTGTGAACGCTCGGCGTGCAGTAGACCGGGAGCCGCTTCGTGTGTTCGCGAAGCGTCATGAGCCCTGTCGAGTGATCGATCTGAGCGTCGACTATGAGCACCGCGACGATCGCCGTGTCCCGGACGGCACGCCCGGGCTGGAGTGCGGGGCAGATTTCGAGCTGAGCGCGCAGATCTGGCGAAGCATTCACGAGCAGCCAATCCTCGCCGCCGTCTGAGATCGCGAGCGACGATTGCGTTCGCGCTTTTGCGTCGATCGTGCCTGCACGCAGGCCTTTGCAGTTCGGGCAGTTGCAGTTCCATTGCGGGAAACCGCCGCCAGCTCCCGAGCCGAGTACGAAAATTTTCATCGAGGGGATTCCATTGAATGTGTGTTGTTAGGCCGTGGTAGGGTTTGCGAGCGCGGCACTTAGAAGGGTTTTACGACGACGAGGATGACGATGCCGAACATCAAGAGCGTCGGTACTTCGTTCATGAAACGATAGAAACGTTGAGGGCGTTCGTTGCGGTCGGCGGCGAAATCGTTCCGCCAGCGCACTTGGAAGTAGTGCGCAGCCAAAAGCCCGACGACCAATACAAGCTTCATCCAAATCCAGTAACCCGCGAGCGGTAGATAGGCGGGGGTTCCCGGAATTGAGACCATAGTCAGTCCGAAGATGAGTGTGGCAATCATGGCGGGCCACATGATAAAGCGAGAGAGGTTTGACTCCATGACTTTGAAAGTTTCGCTCTGGACGCCGCCGACTTCGGCGACAGAGTGATAGACGAAGAGTCGTGGGAGATAGAGTAGGCCTGCCATCCATGAGATGACGGCGATGATATGGAGCGCCTTGATCCAGGGATAGGCACTGAGCAGGAATTGATGCATTGGGATTCGTACCCTTAGAGACTGAACTGTTCGGCGAGGTTGCGCTCGGAAAGGCTTTGGCCAGCTTCAAAGAGGACTTCGACGGCGACCTCCCTATCTTCGCTGACTTCGACTTCTATCACCTCGCGGACTTCCGTCGAATCCGCCACGGCGGAGACCGGGCGCTTGTCAGGCTCAAGGACTTCTATGCGCACCGTGGAAGAGCGAGGGATGAGTGCCCCTCGCCAGCGCCGAGGTCGGAATACGCTGATCGGGGTGAGGGCGAGTACGCCAGCGTCGAGAGGCAGGATCGGCCCGTGGGCGGATAGGTTATAGGCAGTGCTGCCGGCTGGGGTCGCGACCAGGGCGCCGTCGCAGATCATCTCTTCGAGGCGGACGATGCCGTCGACGTGGACCCGGAGCTTTGCCGCCTGACGCGTCTGCCGGAAGATCGAAACCTCGTTCATCGCACGCAGCTCGACCCGCGCGCCACTTTCGAGATGCGCCGCCATGCGAAGCGGATGCAGTCGTGCGGACTCTGCGCGGCGAATTCGGCCGAGTAAATCGTCCGTCGAGAATGGGTTCATCATGAATCCGACGGACCCGCGATTCATGCCGTAGATCGGTTTCCCGCCGGCCATGAACTTGTGGATCGTCTGCAGCATGAATCCGTCGCCGCCCAAAGCGACGATCACATCGGCATCCGCGGGCGACTTCGAGGGGTAGAGGCCTTCGAGGGTCTTGAGCGCTTCCTGCGCCTTCGGCGATCGTGCCGCGACGAAGGCGAAATGTTCGGCGGTCGCGAAAGTCGAGATCGACGTGGGGTCGCTTTGGTCCGCGATTTCGTTGCTCATGCCCTACCGATCTTATTGGGGTTCGTCTTCGAGAGACGTGGAATCGCAATGGAGAGGGGACCTTCGTACATCTGAGCCCAACCCGCAGCGCTTCACATTCGTCGGCGCCGCCGGCTGGAGAATAGCAAGTGTGTGGGGCTCTCCCGGGAGACTATTGTCTCGGGCAGCCTTTGGCCCGAATGCGGCCGCGTATTCCCCCCCCGTTCCTCCTTTCTGGTGCCTCGGATCGCAATCGGCCCGCTCGCGCCGTTTCCGCTGGAAGATCCGAAATGTCCGCGAAGGATTTACCTTCCCCTGATGCCGCGCCAGGTGGTGATTCCGCCGGGCCGCGTTCGCGCCGATCTATCGTTGCGATCGTGCTGGGCGTGCTCTTTGTCCTCTACGTGGGGGCCGGCTATTTCGTTCCTTGTCGCGCCGAGAACGTAAGCGCGCGGGCGAGCCCGCGGCGCTTGATCTTGCCGACGACGATCGGCTCGATGGACTCACCCAAAGGTACCGAGAGCGGATCGGGGGGCGCGTGCGTGATCTAATTCCCGAGGCGGACTACCCGCCGCGTGGGCCGGGCCGGACGCGAGCGCTGAGTGACGCGGCACTTGAGGCATTGGCTGCTCAGGTCGTGATTGGCGATGCCGACTGTCGCACCCTCGCTCGGGCACGCGCCGCAGCGATCCAGGGGGCGATGTTGGCAAGCGAACTCGTCAGCGCGGATCGCATATTCCTGGTGGACGTCGAAGTCGGCCCCGTCGGAGAAGCGGACCGAGTCCCGACGGAGCTCGCGCTCAGCACGGAATAGGTCAGGGGGGCAACTCGGTGCTAGAGCTTCGGGGCGCCTTTCTGTTCTGACCTCTGTTGGTAGGCGTGGGCCTAATGCACCAGCATTTCCCCTCATGGTTCAGTTGGTTTTGCGAATATGAACGAACTGTTCCGCCCATTAGATTTCGTTTTTTTGATTTTGCGACCGGTAACGTACCAGCCGGTACGTTTAGCCAGAGAGGCCGCATCGTTGCGTCCTCTCTACGATTATCCAGGAGGCAAGCGAGTATATGGATCCGAACGAAGTAAGCGAAGGCCTGACGGCTGCGGTTGAGACCGCCGGTGGGCTTATCATTGAATATGGAATGAGCGTGATCGGTGCGATCGTGCTCTTTATTGTTGGGCGGATCATCGCCGGCTGGTCGCGCAGTCGATTGACAAAGGTCCTGACAAAAGCGGGCACCGATCTCTCGCTGGTCCCGTTCTTCGCAAGCATGCTCTACTACTTAATTCTGGGCGTCGTCCTCGTCGCGGTACTCAACCTCTTTGGGATTGAGACTACGTCGCTGATCGCCGTCTTCGCTTCTGCCGGTTTGGCTGTAGGTTTGGCCTTGCAGGGCACGCTGTCGAACTTTGCCGCTGGCGTTATGTTGCTCGTCTTTCGACCGATCCGTGTCGGCGATTTCGTCGAAGTCGCCGGGCAAGCCGGCACGGTGAAGGAGATCGCGATCTTCAACACGATCATGCATACGGGGGACAACGTCCGCATTGTGATCCCGAATGGCGCCATCTACGGCGACGTCGTGAAGAACTACTCCTACAACGACACTCGCCGTATCGATCTCGTCATGGGCATCGGTTACGGAGACGACATAGGCCAGGCCATCCAGATCATCGAGCGCGTCGTGACCGGCGACAGCCGCACGCTCACCGATCCGGCCCCGGTCATCGCGGTCGCCGAGCTCGGCGATTCCTCGGTCAATCTCGTAGTGCGCCCCTGGTGCAACGCGAGCGACTACTGGGCACTTCGCTGGAACCTCACGCGGAAGCTGAAAGAAGAACTCGAAGCGGGCGGCTGCAACATCCCGTACCCGCAGTCGGATGTACACATTG
The DNA here is from genome assembly GCA_041440805.1 of Myxococcota bacterium. Classification (GTDB taxonomy): domain Bacteria; phylum Myxococcota_A; class UBA9160; order UBA9160; family UBA4427; genus UBA4427. The sequence continues at coordinate 27,014 of JASDVF010000023.1, forward strand.
TTGAAATGCCTTCGAGCTAACCGCCGCGAGCACCGGAAATGAGTGACTTTTCCGCACGTCGGGGAATTCGCCAATAAACGAGCGCGGCGCTTTCGAGCGCGGCGCTTCTAGATGAGAAATCCGTTTTGGTCGGCATGGGGGCCGAAGACGGGATTGACTCCAAGGATGATAGACATGGTTCGCGTACTACTCGTAGTGGTGGCATTCGTAATCGCGGCGATGCCCGCGTTGGCAGAAGACGATCAGAAGGTCTGGACCGGTGAGGCCAGCGCTTCGATTTCGAATCAGACGGGCACGACGAGTTCCTTTTCGGGGACAGCGGATGCCAAGGCGACCCGCACGTGGGAAAAAGATGAAGCGACAGCGCGGCTTACGGCAACCTACGGCATTGCCAAGCAGAAGGGCGCGGACGAAGAGACGAACCAGGACTATCAGGCCCTATTTGGTGAGTGGAAGCACCGCTTCTCCAAGCGGTTATTTAGCGATGTATCGACCGAAGTTTCGCGCGATAGCACGCAGGATCGACGGCTTCGATTCCGATTTGATGTGGGGCCTGGCTACCGTGTGTGGGTCGGTGACGACGCAGCGAAGAGCCACTTCGACGTGTCCGCTGGAATCGGGTATCGCCACGAAATTTACGACGGCAACAGTGGTGCGGCGGGTAAGGACACCGACGTCGATCAATTCGCGGATGCGGTGATCGGATTCGAGTACAAGAAACTGCTCTTTGACGAGAAGGTTGAGTGGACGCATACCGGCAGCGCGGCCATGCCGCTCAACTCGATCAGTGCCTATATCTTGACGACCGAAGGGATCGTGGGCATTCCGTTGACGGCCGCTTGGTCCTTTCGGTTGAGCGCGATGGTCGAGTACACGAACGAGGTTCCCGACCGGACGTTCCGCACGCGAACGAATACCACTGTCGGCCTCGGCTACAAGTTCTAGTTCGTTGCCAGGTCGTGCCTAGATCGGCGCCGCACATCATGAAAGCCGCTCTTCGCCTTTGCGAAGGGCGGCTTTCTGCGTTTAGGCGCCAAGCGGGGAAGGGCGGCCAAAGCGTCGGCCGTTGGCGTCACGTCCTGCTAAGATCGGCGCCCCGCCGGATGGGCGGTTTCTGAGGGACGACACCAGACCATGTATACGATTCTTATTTCAATTCTGATCGGCGCTTCCAGTGGCGTGGTCTGGAGCCTGCTCGAGCTGTGGAAGACGTGGCAGATGGGGATCGTGCTCTTTGTCGTGGTGTCGCTGCTCAGCTTTGTGCTGATCTCGCGGTTGATGGCACGGCGAATCGAGCCCAACTTTGTTGCGGTGCAGAAGCAGATCCAGGGCGGCCAGACGGCGCTCGCGATTCAGGCGCTGGAAGATCTGATGCCGCTTTCTCGTTGGCAGATTCTCTTGAAGGGCCAGATTCACGCGCAAATTGGACTCTTGGCCTACGCGAGCGGCGATGACAAGCGAGCCGAAGAGCATTTGCCTAAGGCCGGGATGCGCGCGACGGAAGCCAAACTCGCACACGCCGCGATGGAGTATCGACGCGGACGCAAAGAGCAGGCCCTTGAAGCGGTCGACATCGCAATCCGGGCGAACAAGAAACAAATCATGCCGTACCACGTGTACGCCTGGATGTTGGTGAAGGACGGCGACAAGGAAGGCGCGATTAACAAGTTGATCGCAGCGGACAAGGTCGACTCTGGAAACGAATCGACGAAGGAAAATCTTGAGCGTCTGCGAAACGGCAAGAAGCTTAATATGAAACGCTTCGGGATGGGCTGGTTCGGCCTCCAACTAGAGAAGCCACCGGCACAGTATCGCGCTCAGCAGGGCATGGCGGGCCGTAAGGGTTTTAGGCAGAAACCGCAGCGGCGACGTTAGTCCTTGTTCGGGGCTCGCTAGATCTCGTTCTGCAGGACCTGGTCCAAGGTCTGTCGCTTGCGGACGAGCCTGAGCTCGCCGTTTAAGTCGATCATGACTTCGGCGGCTTCCGGGAACGCGTTGTAGTTCTTGGCGTTCATGCCCGCGGCGTAGGCACCCGTGCCTTCGATGACCAGGGTGTCGCCGATTTCGGCCTTGGCGAGGCGTCGTGGGGCGAGGCCTTCCGGGTCCCCGGGAGCGGGGGTGAGGATGTCGCCGGATTCACAGCAGTGGCCGGCGATCAGGTAGTCGACTTCTTCTGTCGCGGCGTCATGGCCATGGGGAACGACGTGCAAGGGATGTTGCGCACCGTAGAGGCTAGGGCGGAGGAGTTCAGTCATCCCGGTATCGACCTTGAGGAAGGTATTGCCCTCTTCAGCGGGGCCTGATTCGGAGGCGGGGGTGCGAGTGTCGACGATGTCGATGATTTCCGAGAGGATCGCGCCGGCATTCGCGACGAGATACGTGCCCGGTTCGATCTCGAGCTGGAAAGCTTCGCCGCGGCCCGCGACGTAGCCGGCTAGGTCCTCGGCAAGTGCGCGGCCGATCTCTTGGAGATCGGCACTCGTCTCTCCTGGTAGCCGCGCGACTTTGAAGCCGCCTCCCAGGGAGAGGCGGGTGAGGTCCGGGAGTTGCCGGGCGATGTCGAGAGTCAGGGCGGCGCAGCGCTTCCAGACTTCCGGGTCACCGCCGGAGCCGATATGCGTGTGCAGGCCTGTGACGCGGAGTTCGAACTCCGACGCGATCGCGAGCACTTCGTCGATCTTTGCGTGCCAGATCCCGAAGGACGACGACGGGCCACCGACATTCGTGCGCTTGTTATGGCCAGAGCCGAGGCCGGGGTTAATGCGGACTGAGAGTTCGCTCCCGGGAAAGAGTTCACCGAAGGTGCGCAACTGGTGAAGAGAGCAGGCGTTGTAGAGGACGCCGCGCTGGACCAAGCCCTTGAGATCCTTGGGGATCTCTTGTGCGGTGATCTGGATCTTGTCCGGGGCGATCCCGGCGGCGAGCGCGCGTTCGGCCTCGTAGCCGCTGCTGGCGTCGATGTGCAGACCCTTGTCGGCGAGCACGCGCAGGACGCTGCGGTTCGGGGACGATTTCATGGCGTAGCGACCGACGAGCGGGCAGGGTGAAGGGAAGGCGATGACTTCCTCTGCGGCCTTTTCCAGTAGGGCCTGGTCGTACACGTAAACGGGGGTTCCGAATCGCTCTCGGATCAGCTCGATCTGGGGTTCGGATAGAAAACGCATGTTGGGGAGCTCCTGAAAAGACTCAAGCGGCGGGCGCGGGTTCGAGCCCTCGTGATTATAGCAGCCCGGAGTCACGGCCCTAGCGGGGACCGAGAAGGGGGGAGATAGGCCGAGGATGGCTGAGAAGGTAGGCTGGCCTTTGCCTCTGGGCCGACTCATGCGAGACTCCCGGCCGAATTGACTCCCGCTTCGAGTGGGAGGGAGGAATCGTGTCCGCGGACGAGAATAAGACGAATCACGAAGGCGCTTCTGGCGGCGAAGGCAGCGAGGGCGAAGCGAATACTAGCGGCCTCGACTTCGTTCGAACCATAGTGACAGAGGACCTGGCTTCAGGGAAGCACGACCACGTGGTCACGCGCTTTCCGCCGGAGCCGAACGGCTACCTGCATGTCGGACATGCGAAGGCGATCTGTCTCGACTTCGGGATTGCCGCCGAGCACGCGAATAGCCGATGTCATTTGCGCTTCGATGACACGAATCCCTCGACGGAAGAGACCGAGTACGTAGAGGGCATTCAGGCCGACATCTCGTGGTTAGGCTTTGACTGGGGCGAGCATCTTCACTTCACGTCGGACTATTTCGATCAGCTCTATGGCTACGCGGTCGCGTTGATTGAAAAGGGCAAAGCCTTCGTCGACGATCAGAGCGCGGACGAAATGCGTGCCAATCAGGGATCCCTAACAGAGCCCGGCACGGAGAGTCCCAATCGAGCACGGACGATCGCAGAAAACCTTGACCTCTTTGCGAAGATGAAGGCCGGCGAGTTTGATGACGGGGCGAAGGTTCTGCGCGCCAAGATTGATATGGCCGCGCCGGTCGTCGCTATGCGCGATCCGATTCTCTACCGGATTCAGAAGAAGACCCACCACCGAACGGGTGACGCTTGGTGCATCTATCCGATGTACGACTTCGCCCATTGCTTGTCCGACGCGATCGAAGGGATCACGCATTCCCTTTGCACCCTAGAATTTGTCGACCATCGCCCGCTTTACGACTGGATCCTAGATGAACTCGAAACGCCTGCGCATCCGCAGCAGATCGAGTTCGCGCGACTGAACGTCTCTCATATGATCACCAGCAAGCGAGCGCTTCGCCGGGTCGTAGAAGACGGACACGTGAAGGGCTGGGACGATCCGCGGATGCCGACGATCGTGGCCATGCGCCGCCGCGGCTATCCGCCCCAGGCGATTCGAGACTTCTGTAGTGCGGTCGGCGTGGCCAAACGGGAAAGCTTGATCGAACTGGCGAACCTCGAGTTCCATGTGCGGCAGGTGCTGAACAAGGTAGCCATGCGTCGCATGGCGGTTTTGCGCCCCTTGAAGGTCGTGATTGAAAACTATCCGGAAGGCGAAGAAGAACTTCTGGATGCTGTGAATAGTCCTGAAGATCCGGACGCGGGCACGCGACCGGTTCCGTTTTCCCGCGAGCTGTACATTGAACGCGATGACTTCATGGAAGATCCGCCGAAGAAGTTCTTCCGCCTCGCGCCCGGCCGCGAAGTCCGTCTTCGTTATGCGTATTTCGTGACGTGCACTGAGGTTGTAAAGGATGGCTCAGGCGAAGTAGTCGAGCTGCGGTGCACCTACGATCCTGCGACCCGAGGTGGCAATGCGCCGGATGGTCGTAAGGTGAAGGGCACTATGCACTGGGTGTCGGCGAAGCACGCGATCGCGGCTGAAGTGCGGCACTACGAAACGCTATTCGTCGACGAGGAGCCTAATCTCGATGGCGAGGGTGGCCTCGTTGCTGCTGTGAATTCAGAATCGCTCGAAGTCATCAAGGAAGCGCAGCTCGAACCTGCGCTAGGTGAGGCCGTTGTCGGCGAATATCTCCAGCTCGAACGCACTGGCTACTACTGCGTCGATAGAGACAGCAGTGCGGATCGCGTGGTCCTGAATCGCACGGCGACCCTTCGCGATACATGGGCGAAGACGGCAAAGAAGAGTGCCGGCAATCCGCCTAAGGCTAAGAACCCCAACAAGAAAAATAAAAAGAAAAAGGAGGATTCAGAATGAAGCGCTATGGCATGTCCCTCCCCATCAATGGGGTTCCGCTGAACGAGCACAAAGACTGGATCCGCGAGATGGTCGACCTCGGCTACACGGACCTTTGGGGTTCGGAGGCCGGCGGACAGGATGGATTCACGCCATTGGCGCTCGCTTCCGCATGGGCACCCGAGATGCGCCTCGGGGTCGCGATCATTCCCGCGTTCACGCGCGGTCCGGCGCTTCTGGCGCAGAGCGTGGCCAGTCTCGCGGAGGCGGCTCCGGGTCGATTCGTGATGGGGATCGGCACCTCTTCGAACGTGATCGTCGAGAACTGGAACGGGATCCCCTTTGAGGAGCCCTATAAGCGTGTGAAGGACTCGGTGAACTTCCTTCGCAAGGCTTTGACCGGTGAGAAGATCACGGAGAGCTACGACTCCTTCGATGTAAAGGGCTTCAAGCTGCAGATGCGCCCGCTCGAACAGCAGCCGCCGATTCTGATCGCGGCACTTAGGCAGGGCATGTTGAAGTTGGCGGGTCGCGTCGGCGACGGCGCCATCTTGAACTGGCTCTCAGCGGAAGACGTAAAGACGGTCACACCCTTCGTGCACGAAGGCGGTCCGAATAAGGAGATCGTCGCGCGGATCTTTGTTGTGCCGACGGCGGACCGTGAAAAGGCGAGGGCGATCGCCCGACGTGGCGCGGCAGCCTATTTGAATGTGCCAGTCTACGCCGCCTTTCACGAATGGCTCGGCCGTGGTGATCAGCTTGAGGGAATGTGGTCCCATTGGAAAGCCGGCGATCGCAAGGCGGCGCTCGAAGCGATTCCGGACGAAGTGGTCGACCAGCTCGTGGTGCACGGCTCACCCGAAGAATGTCGCGAGCATATTGAGCGCTACCGCGAGGCGGGAGTCACGACCCCGGCACTGGCGATCCTCCACTCGGACGATCTGCGACAGTCGATTCGGGACCTTGCTCCCCGCTAGAGAGATGGAGCGAGGCGAGGTGGCTGAATGTGTCGTTCTGGATGCTCGTTCACCTGTCTCGCGACGGAGCTCGACTTCCACGACGAGAAGCCGCCCGTCTCGGCGGATCCCGGCTTGCCAATGGCATATGCATGAAGGCCTCATCAAGGGATGACTTGCCGATAGGGATGAAGTCGTAGGCAGGATCGACGATGCTCCGCGCATGAGCAACCGAGATCCCCGCAGAGGGTCGACTGAGATTGTTGTCTTCGGACGCCACCCCGTTTTTGAGGCCCTTCAGTCCGACGGGGCCGAAGTGCACGAGGTGCGTGTTACACGAGGTGCATCGCCCGCGGATAGAAAAGCCCTGCGCAAAGCCAGTCGCCAGAGCGGGGTCGATTATTCCGAATGTTCCCGCGATGACCTCACGGACTGGACACACGCTCCTCGCCACGATCAGGGTATTGCCGCGAAGGTTCGCCTACTGCGCGTGACGGAAGTCGATTCGCTGATTGCGGGGGCGACGGGAAGGGCAGCTAGGTCGCCAATTCGGCTCGTCGGACTCGACGGGGTCACGAACTCGCAGAATGTGGGGATGGTCGTTCGGTCGGTTGTGGGTGCGGGGCTCGACGGCTTGTTATGGCCCGTCGTTGGTCAACCTTGGGTGAACGGGCTCGTGGTACGCGCGGCCGCCGGCTCGCTCTTTGAGTGCCCGATCGTCCGATGTGAAACACTACTCGAGGGACTTCTTTCGCTGCAGGCAGCTGGATTTGATATCCAGGGCCTTGATGCGAGCGCTTCGGTCTCGGTCTTCGATTGCCCACCGGCCCATCGCGCGACCTACGTGTTAGGCAGCGAATCGCTCGGTCTGTCCGAACCCGTTCGGGCGCTTCTCGATACACCGGTGTCGATTCCGATGGCTGGACCTCTGGAATCTCTAAACGTTGCGGTGGCGGCGGGGATGGTGTGCTTCCACGCAGCGGGGCTGTTGGGACGCTAGGCGAGTCCTAGCCATTCTCGATTCGAGCCCCGCAGACGGCGCCCTCCGGTAGTCCAGTTGTGAAATGTACATCCGGACCGTCGAAGTCGACGCCCGGGATACCGGGTCGAATTTGCACCTCTGACGGCGCTCGGATTTCACCGCTCGCTGTAGGCACGAGTGGCGCCACGACTTCGATCGCGCGGTCTAGGAGCAGCACGGCCATGGGGTCGAGAGGTGTCGTGCGCGCAGCCGGTAGCGCGAGATCGAGTTGTGAGATCGTCCCGTCGCAGAAATCGCTCGCGACCGCAAAGAATCCATGGGCCTTGATCGCGACCGAGGTTTGGGTCGTGCAGGTGCTGTCGAGAGGTCCATCCGGACGCTTCGGAAGTTCAAAGGGAGTGGATGCATCGAAGAGCCGCCCATCTCCGAACCCCGGTGTCATTCCGTCGAGCACAATCGGAAGCGTCTGCGGTCCCGTGCCTAATGTGCGGTCGTCCAGGACGGCGAGGTCGATGCCATAGAGCGAGCGCTCAGTTGCGGCCCCGACTAGGCCGATTCGGCTCGTTGGGTCGATGGCGATCTCGCCGAAGCCTAGGCCAGCGCGGCCGAGAGGAATCGTCGCGATCACTTCAAGGGTGGTGGCATCAATAATGTCGACGGATGAATCCGTTGTGACCAAGCCGGGGCCCGTACCTAACGCGATGGCGCCGGAGACACCGACGAGAATGAGCTCCCGCCCGGCGGGTGTTGTGTAGGGGGTGAGGGAGGTCGGGTTGTAGCCGGTCGTTACGAGTATCGCGTTGGTCGGGTGTGGCCCGGCTCGCGGCGGGACGCTCACCGAATCCAAATCGAAGACCAGGACAGTTCCGGGAGCAAACCGCGCGGTCGAGGATTGAATCAGATTTGCGGTTGATACGAAGAGTCGATCGTTCGCGAACGCGACGTCCGAGGTGAAGGACGTAAAGAAGCCGTCACTCACGCCGTCACAGCGCGTATTTGTGCCGATTGCGCCGCCATTTGAATCCACCAGCCCGCCTCCGTAGACACATGCGCGGGTTGAGAAGCCGGACTGGAATGGCAAGACGCCTGCGGCCGGCCAAAAGGGCCAGTCATCGGGATCGAAACTGGGACTCGGGCTAGGCGGTGCTAGGGCATTCACGCGCAGCTCTCCCGACCTCGGGTCGATGAAGACGATCTGCTCGTAGCCGGAAGTAGTGAGGGCAACGAGATTGCTAGACAGAGCATGAAGTCTTCCGGGCGCCGGTTTTTGGCAGAGAAACCCTAGTTGCTGGCTGAGGTCGGCATCGGCACGCCCATCCAGGTCGCTGTCCACGCGATTCCCCCCGCATAACGGGCTCGCGATCTCGGGCCAAGGCGGCACGGGGTTCGTCGCGAGAAGACTCGGCGGTTCAGACTCCAGATTTAGACCGAAGACAGCGGGCGGGGCGAACTGAACAACGGCGGCTTCGTTGCCAGTGCCGGGGAGTGGGGCAAAGCCAGAGGGGAAGCCGCCGGCTATCACCCGGCACTCAGGTGTCGAAGAGAAAAACAGAACAGGGCTGGCGCCGTCGCTGCCATCACCAGGGCAACCAAGTAGGCCGGCGGCAAGGAACTGGATCGCCAAGAACAGCTGCATCGAATTCTCTTTGGCCACTAGAAGGCTCCTTCGAGCGCGAGGGTGAAATTGCGGCCGGGCCGCGGAGAAAAACCTGTATCCCGAACGGCGATGTTGCCTAGATTGCGCGCACGCAAGCTGAGCCAGAGGGATTGCAAATTAGGAGGGAGTGGAAGCGGCTTAAGCTGTGCGAGGTCGATGCTTGCGCTGCCGCCCCATACTACGCGGGAAGAGAGTCCTACGAGGTCGCCGGGGCTCACGGGGAGCCTCCCCGTATATTGGACTTCGCTCGACAGCTTCCAGAATTCTCGAGGGCCGAATTCCAAGCGCCCGTCAGTTTGAGAGCGTGCGATACCCGCGACGGCGGATCCGTTTTCTTCCGAATTAGCCTCGGTGACGGTTCGAGAAGCAGTTAGGCGTAGCCAGTCATGAGGCCGCCATCGCAGACTGACTTCATACCCACGCGTTTCAACGCGCCCCGTGTTTTCGTAAGAGAACGTGTTCCGGCTGATTTGTTGAAATACGATGGAGTCATCAACTTCGCCGCCAAACCAGGTCGCTTCGAACTCGAAGTCGAGCCACGGAGATTCGAACGGGCTCTTCGCGATCAGTCCGGCTTCGAAATTCCAGGCGACCTCGGCCTTTAAGTTTTCGTTCCCGCGCTCAAAACCTTTGTCGGGCAGATAGAGCTCGCCAAAGGAGGGTGCCCGGTAGCTTCGTGATGCCGAGGCCTTAAGGCGGAGCCAATCGAGCGGATCCGCTTCCATGAAGAGTCCGGGGATCCATTCCGAATCGAGGCCGCCGAATCGTTCGAAGCGCAAAGAGGGCGAGATACGTAATCGGTCGTCGAGCCAATGGGATGTCAGTTCCGCACGAATAGACATACCGGCGCGTGATTTTCTGTTCGCTTCGTTCGAGCTCCGTGTCTCGAAACGACCTTCGGCAAGCAGGCCGGTGTCGAGCCGCGCGATTTTCGTGTCGAAGGATTTGCGAATGCTAAGGCGAGGAGTAAGGGAGTGAACCTGGGTTTCTGTGTCGATCAGATCCTGTCCGGGCGTGATTTCGGGATCCGCAAAATCGTTTCGTTCGTAGCGATGCGCGAGGAGTGCTTCGAAATTGCCGTCGCTCGCATCATGGCCACGTAGAATTTGGGGGAGCTCGCCATCGAGCCGGGCGATCGTGAGCAGGGAAAGGTTCTGCTCCTCGGCAAAGAACCTTTGGTTACTGTCCGAGCCGGGCGTCCCACGATCGAGATGATTGACGAGTTGTGTGAGGCCCAGGCGCGTTCCACCGATATCCCGATCGAGGCGGAGGATGCCGGTGTGTCTATCTGCTTGATTGTTGGCACGCGGCTCAAT
>JASDVF010000023.1:37182-48119 GCA_041440805.1 Myxococcota bacterium
CCGAGAGAACTAACATCACCGAGTCCCGTGAGATCAAGCCAGGTCCATTGGTCAACGATGTAGTCCAGCGTGCCTCCGAGGTTGCGGTAGTCAGCGAGCATGAACTCGACGACGCCGGTTGAGGCATTGAAGTCGTCGAAGCCTTCGATTAGGAGTCGGAAATAGTCGGGGTCTGTTCCTGTGACTCCGCCAAATTGCTTCGCAAATGCATCGCCCGAAAGCATCGAAAGCGCCGTGTAGGTCGTATTTGTAATGTAGGCACCGGTAACGGTCTGAACTGAAGGCAACGTGATCCGGCCGGGTGAGCCGAAGGTCTCGAAGAAGACGCCATAACCGCCCGCGCCACCCGCGTCGCCGCCTGTGATGTTGGCGAATTGGTTACCGAATCCAGGGGTGGTGTTGTTGGTCAAAGTGGAAGCGGCGAATCCCGAAAATCCGTCAAAGGACGGGAAGTAGTTGTTGTCGAACGTGGCGCCGCCACTCACGTAGCTACCTGATAATCCCGAACCGTTCTCATAGGACTCTGCGCCGAGGCCCAGATCATCAAAGGTGGCCACGAGCGCCGCAGCCGGACTGGCGACCGCGAATGCCATTAGGCCTGCGACTGCGTAGCCACGGTGTGTACTTTGGCCCGTGGCCGCTCGACGACCGAATGCCGCCGCAAGCAGGAGGAGCCCGTAAAAGAGCCCAGCGTAGAAGCTCGGCTCGGGCACATGGATGATTCCGACCGCATCGAGGTCGAAGCCGCCGGTGGCGAAGGGCGTTGAATAGGGATCGTAGAGGGCGTTGCCGAAGGAGTCCGTCGTGGAGCCGTCGCCAATGACGTCGGTGATGCGAACGTAACGTACGTCGGTGACGTCGAGGGCACCTGACTGCACGAGCGGATCGAAGGCGAGGCTCGCGAGATCGAAGCCCGTTCCGAAGAGCGCTTCATGTCGCCCGGCAAACCCGTCGTAGTCCGTCGGGTCGAGGTAGTCGAAGCCTGACAAGGAGAGGTTATTCACGGTGTGGGATTCGAATTCCGCGAAGTCGACACCATTGCTAGCGACCTCGACGTAGGCGAGCTCTGCGAAGAGGCCGTTGAAGTCGATGAAGCCGTTTTCGAAGACGGCGAAATCATCTCCGGGGCCGTTGCTGATCCCGTCTGCCAGGAAGACCGTGATTGATCCGCCATCGCCGAGAGAAAGAATGTCTGCCGGGCCACCGGTCGCCGCACCCAGCACGTCGGCCGGAAGGCCATGAGAGGCTAGGGGGCCGGCGGGAGCCGCGATATCCACGGGGCCACGAACTAGGTCGTCGACCGCGGTGGCCCAGCCGGTCATCGTGCCAGCGGAGTGACCGGCGTCGATATAGGGGCCTGCGTTCACAGAGGTTGCAATTAGGAAGGGAAGAGCGAGTAAGCACTGACTTGCAGCGCGAACCGCAAGGGACCGGATTGAATCGAGCATTCTTGTTCCTCAGGGGCACCGTAACCGGGCGCCATTTTGAGGACGGTTTGCGAAGCACGGACAAGCCCCACGGGGCGAACGAAAGGAATCGTTCAGCCCAATTGTGTTTGGGGTCGCTCGAGGTCAGCGTGCATGTGGAGGGATCGTTCGTTTGCCAGCAGAGTACGCGGTTTTTGCAAGGTACGTGGTTATGCAGCGTGCGCGGTCAAGCAGGGGACGTCTGCGCGCGCCGCTTTCGCGACGGTCCTCGCATCGATCCACAGTTGCGTCCAAGGGGTATCTCAGCCTCTCGCAACGCTCTGGCAACCGTCGATTTACCCCACGCCCTCTGTTCCCGAGAGTCGTAGTTCCGCTGAAGGGTCGGTCTTCTGGCTCCCGGATCAGCCGAGTCTGCACGCCTTCCCAGCCCCGATGGGCCAGTGGCTTCGAACTCAATCGATTGTGCAGCTCGTCCCCGGTTACAGCGACGGGCTCGCGTCGGAATTACACCGACTTCCCGCAGGTTCGCAGTCATTGGAACTGTTCATGCCTCTCCAATCAATCAATCGAAACGATTGGCTCGGCTCACGCTCTTTTGACTCCGCCCCAGTCCTCCGTCCGCGTGTCACCTGACTCGCGACCGAAGGAACACCCTCCACCGTCGGTGGTTCCCCTCCGAATTAGCCTAGCGATCAGCCACAAGCAACTAACTCTGCAGTCTTCTGCGTAGTGCGCAGGAAAATGCGGTGAAAAAAACTGCGCGGGGCGAATCCCAGCTCCGAGAAAGCTCAATACAACCGGGCGTTTGCCGAGAAGTATTCAAATGGCACGTCGATTGCGATGTGTTGGAGGGACGGGACGCATCTACGGACCGGGAGGAGCGCCATGCAAGGCGGAACGGATCAGAGATCAGACGGAAGCGGCGTGCGACGAGATCGTCGGCGAAGTGGCTTCACTTTGATTGAGGTGGCGATCGTGGTTGCGATCGTCGGCATCGTGACGGCAACGACAATGCCGAATGTCACCCGCTACATGGAGGTCACGCGTGCACGAGCCGCGGCGAAGTCGATCGCCGATGCGTTCAATGTGGCGCGTGCCCAGGCGATTCGAACCGGTAACAACCATGTCGTGTTCTTCTCCGTAGGCGGTGCCGGTGATGCCGCGGGCAACACATTGCAGCGTCGCGACGGCACGGCGGTTCCGATCTTAGTGCTGAACGATGGTTCCCCGGGCAGCGCGAATCAAAACTGTGAGATCGATGCAGGCGAAGAACTCATCACCTTCGAAGCGCAGGACGGTGTCGGTTGGGGCTTCAATGCGCCTGCCGCAGCGCAAACCGCGCCGGATGAGACGGTGACTGTCCTCGCGATCCCCGCGAGTGGCTCAAGCTTTCGGGCGCCTAACGGCACGACCGCAGTGACGTGGGTGCAGTTTCGCCCAGACGGCGTTCCAGTCGCGATCGACAACGCCTGTACCGCCGGCCGACTCGGAACCGGTGGCGGAACGATTTATCTCTGGTCAGCAAATCGAGACTTCGCGATCACGCTGTCTCCTCTTGGAGGCGTGCGGGTTCATACATGGATTGCGGGAACGGGAGCCTGGACCACATGAGCCAGCCTGAATTCTCTAACTCACTTTCGCCTAATAGCGAGAATCGGCGGCGAGCCACACGGGGCCGCCGCGGCATGACTCTCGTGGAGATCATGGTCGCCATGGTGATCCTGTCCTTCGGATTGCTCGGAGTTGCTGCCTTGCAAGTACGAGCGATTACCGAAGGCAGCGGTGGTGAACATCTTTCGAGCGCGAGTTCGCTTTCGCGCAACCGCGTTGAAGAGCTGAACCGAATCGCCTGGGACGCCACTCTGCTTGATAACAGCTTAGGTGTTTGGAGCGTGCCCACGACCATCACGCCTCGCGACCAGGCCTACGCCCGACAGGAGCGAATTGCTTGGGACAACGTGGACCCCGCGATCGCCCAACTGAAGACGATCGAAGTTCGAGTGACCTGGAGCGACAACAAACGCCAAAACCGACAGGTGCTGTTAACGAGTGCGCGCCTCCGCGAGGTGAACGAATGAGTCGCGTAATCCCCAAGGGTAGACGAGGGCAGGGCGGCTTTACGTTGATCGAGCTGATGTTGGCCGTCACGATGCTTTCGATTGTCATGTACCTGACGCTCGATAGCCTGACTCGCCAGCAAAAGACGTCGATTGTGACCGATCAAATCGTTGAAGTGCAGAATAATGTACGTGCCATTTCATCCTTGATCGAACGCGAAATCCGGATGGCCGGCTTTATGGTGCCTAACGCGGTTGGCGTTTGTGGTGTGGACCGAACGACCGGGAGTGATGAACTCTTTGTTTCCGAAACCGAACCCCTTGTGCCGGATGATGAGCGCGCGGGCGATCTCGGTGCGCGAGTGACTACAGCCTGGCTCGCGGGTTGGGTTGCGGGTTCTCCCACGTCGCTTTCTTTGAATCTCGATTCAACGACTACAGACCTAGATGATGATGGTTCATTCTTCTACGACAACGACAATAATGGCACGGCGGAAGCAGACTTCCGCGTAAACGGCGGCTTCATTCTTGCGGACATGGCGAACCCGGAGCGTGGCGTAGTTTGTGGAACTGTCTCCGCCGCAAGCTCGACGCAAATTACAATTCAGATCTCAGGCGGACAGCTGGCGGACCATTTCGTCTCCTCCGATGCTCCGCAAGAGATCGTCATCGTGCCGGCAGCGCACTACCGCGTAAATACCGGCTCCGCGGCAGGTCGCCTCGAGCGCAATGGCGACTTGCTCGCAAACGGAATAGACGACTTCCAACTCTCCTACCTATTTGACGACGACGACGGGCTTCCCTCGACGATCGGTTTGATCGACGCGGGTGAAGAGCTGGGCATTTCTGGCAGCACCTATGACCCGGCAACCGTCGATAACTCGGAACTTAAGGAAGTGCGCTTTTCCATCGTCGTTCGGACCCGCGCCGCGGACCCGAATTTCACGGCGGGCAGCTTCATCGTCTTTGAGAATCGGGTTGCACCGACCGCTGCGAACGACAACTTTCGCCGCCGAGTGATCGCGGGGGCAGTACGCCCGCGCAATATTGGCATGCAGGGGAGCATTTAATGCAAAACCTAATGAAGTCCCGACAGAACAAGCGAGAAGAGGGCGTGGCTCTGATGATCTCGATCCTGCTCTTGATGGCGGTTTCGGCGCTGGCTTTGTCGACGATGCAGACGGCGGCGAGCGATGGTCAGGTGGCTGGTTTCCAGAACCAGGAAACGATTGCCTTCTACGCAGCGGAAGCTGGCATCGCAGACGCACGCGCAATCGTTCGCAGCATGGGCGACCGAGCGGAAGTACCGAACTATCCGGCAGATTTCCCGAACGCTGCGAACCCTGTCTCACTCTCGGAGTCCTCGGAGTTTGTGGGTGGCGATCAGCCGGTCTATTACGCCGATCCCAACCCGCCGGCCGCCGCCGCGATCGTCTACATCGGCGAGGGCACACAATGCCACGAGGGCTGCAATATGACCCTCGGCGGCCTCAAGTACAACCACACCAAGTGGCAGGTCAACGTCGTCGGCGAGTCGCCCTCGGGAGACCAGAAGCGGATTGAGCTCGTGGCAACGCGGCTTTTGGCAGTCGGTTACTAGAGATCCAAGCACCGCCTAACAGGCTGGAAGGATCGAGGCGATTTCGCCTCCGATCGGCGCACGCCAGGGGTGGAGAGCAATATGAAGAAAATGAATCATCGAGGACTTAGGGTGCCGCTCTTAGAGGCTCGTGTTCGTCTTGGGTTTGGGATGAGTGGGCCTTTGTTGTCAGCGCTTGTCATGACTGCTCTGCTTGGAGCGGGATGTAGTGGCGATGAGGCGAAAGACTCGCGAAGTCCGGGGTCGATGCTTGGGGCGAATACGACGGATGCTGAACGTATCCGTGGCGGCAACGAAGCCCCGATCATTGAGTCCGTTTCGCTAACGCCAGCTCGTCCGGCCCCGGGTCGCATCGTGCACGCTTCGGTGGCCGTATCGGATGCGGATGGCGATGCGACCGAACTGCAATTCGAATGGCGAACGTCGGCAGGGCGCATGTTAGGCACCGGACGATCGCTCAATACGACCGGCTTCTCCGAGGGCGAACGGCTGGAGCTGACCGTGCGCGCCACGGACGGCCTTGACGAGAGTGAAGCCTTTTTTCAGGAGTTTCGACTGTCTGAGACGTTGCCACAAATTGCGTTAGTTGCGATCGAAGCGAATGATGGGACAAAGCCCGGATCTGTCCTCGAGGCGGTGGTCGAGACGACGGACGAGGATCAAGGCGGCTATGACGTGCTCTACGAGTGGGGCGTAAGCGACCGCGTTGTGGGGCGAGATGACGAGTTTGACACGTCGGCGCTCTTGCCCGGAGATGTAGTGACCTTGCGCGCGCAACTCGATTTCTCCGACTCGCGCACAGACCTGGTGCGAAGCCAGCCGATTGTCATCGGACGAGGCGTTCCGCCGACAATTATTTCCAAACCTGAAGTGGGCGTGAACGGTGGCATGTTCCGCTATCTCGTTCGCGCCACGAGTACCGAATCGGGAGCGAAGCTCAAGTATGAGCTTCTTGAAGGCCCGGGCGGAATGACTGTGGATGCGGGCTCAGGTGTTATGTCTTGGCGTCCCTCGACTGAACAGCGTGGCGCCTTCTCGATCAAAGTGGCAGCCAAGGATCAGTGGGGCAGCGGAGTCGCACAGTCCTTCGAGATTCGTGTCGCGCCGCCAGCTCCGCCAGCAAGCGCACGCTAGGCGGCTCTGAGTCTGCGGACGGCCGATTCGAGCTGACTTACGTAGCTAGGCCCAAATAAGTTCACGTGAACCAGGAGCGGATAGAGCTGGTAGAGTGGGACGCGCGCAGCCCAGCCATCGCTAAGCGGGTAGGTCTCGTGATAGGCGTCAAAGGTTGCTTCCGGAAAGCCGCCAAAGAGCCGCATCATGGCGAGGTCGACTTCTCGGTGCCCCGCATAGACAGCAGGGTCTATCAGGCAGGGGAGTCCGCGATCGTCCGTCATCACGTTCCCCGACCATAGATCTCCGTGCAGCGGGGAGGGGGGCTCGTCATCACCGACTCGCATCGGTAGCTCTTCGATCAGTTTTTCGAGAGCGACTGCTATGCCTCGAGGAAGAATCGATTCGTCGCAGGCTCGTCGTACCAAGGGGCGAAGCCGCCGCTCGCCGTAGAACTCACTCCATCCTTCCGTCTGGGTGTTGTCTTGAGGAAGGCCTGCGAGCCAATTGTCTTCCGCGTACCCGAATGTTTCGACGGGTTGCGCGTGAAGGGCGGCCAAGCCTCGTCCCAGAACATGGGCATAGTCGGGGCATGGCGACGCCGACTCGATCCACTCAAGCACGAGCCAGTCGTGGCCTACCGCGCGTGGGGCAGCAATGCGGAGGGTCTGCTGAGCCGAGCTGTAGGGCCAGGGACGGGGCGAGGACCCACCGGCCAACCAGCGCAGGCCGTCGACCTCAGATTCCGCCATTCCGCGCGGGGCGTGCGGATAGCGCTTGACGAAAAGCGTTAGGCCATTCTCCAGACAAACCCGGTAGCTCGTCCCCTGATCACCTCCTGAGACGCGCTCATCCGATAGGATCGTAAAGCCCAGCTCTTCCTGAATCTCGCGGCGCCAGGAAGCCGCCGCTTCATGCACTCCGGTCACGAGAGCTCAAAGTCCTCACTGATGCGTTCGAGAAGTCCGCGGCAGGCTGCTTCACAGAGGTCGAGTACATCCTCGAAGCCGGAGTCTCCACCGTAGTAGGGGTCGGGAACCTCGGCCCCCGGTGGTGCGATCGCGTCGAAGGCTCGCAGCAGTCCCAAATGTCCGGAGTGTTCGGTTGCGCCCTCGAGCGCCTGTAGATCCATGAGGTTGCTTTCATCCATGGCGAGGACGTAGTCGAAGCGTTCGAAGTCTTCAGTCTGGAACTGCCTCCCGCGGCTATCGAGTGCGATGCCACGAGGCCGCGCGGCTTCCCGGGAGCGTTTATCTGAGCGTTCGCCCACGTGGTAGGCGGCGGTCCCGGCACTGTCTACGTGGATCTTGTCGCCGAGTCCCGAGTCGTCGACGAGACGCTGCATGACGCCTTCCGCCGTGGGAGATCGGCAGATATTGCCTAGGCAAACGAAACAGACTTGAACAATGTGATCGGGCACGACGAGGTGAGCTCCTCAAGTTGGGCTGGATGCGTATGTTATGCACCAGTGGGGCGCGAATCCTAGCAAATTGGGGCTATTGCTCGGCTTGCGGCCTCACAGCGACTGCTCGGTGGCGGTATCGCCGATGGCCTGTCCCTTGGCTTCGCCTTGGTTTGCGTGATCTGCCTAGCGCGCCTTGCAGCGCAAGCGACGAATGATACGGGGCGCGTAGCTTGGCCGCTCGAAGCCTTGCTCTGGCTGAGCGCTTTCGGAACTTGGCTTGCGTCTAGTTTAGTGGTGAACTCGATTTTCGCGAGCTTGGTCTTAGCGTCCGCCAGTATCCGCCTTGGCGGGATTCCCATGAAGAGATGGGATGGCTTTCGTACGGCGCTGTGGGGAACGACCGGGTCGATGCTTGTGCTGTCCTCATTGCCATTCATGCGCGCCGTAGGTGTCGCCGACCAAGTTTTCGTTCCCATGATTCTAATGGCTACAGCTGCCGTCGCATTGGTCTTCTACTACGGGCTGCCGCGTTTCGAAATCGAAGCGAGCCTGCGAGGCGCCCTACCGCGAGACGAGTTCACGCTTCATGATCAACCCATTCTGAATGCCGAGACGAGAGAGATCGTTGCGGCGGAGGCCTTGATTCGATGGCGCGATGCGGAGCGGGGAATGATTCCGCCCGATGAGTTCGTTCCCGTCGCCGAGGAAACCGGGCTCATCGTGCCGCTCGGCCCATGGACTGCGGCTGAGCGTCGTTGCTGAAGGCGTTGAAACGGCAGGGTAGGCGCTCTTTCTCAGGCAGCGCGGATGCGACGACGTTCAGGGCTATCTCTTCGGCTGGCCGGCCGGCCGCTCCTCCGGAAGACTTTAAGGATCGAATGCGGGCTCGTCGGATGCTGATCGACGCCGAAGCCAAGGATACTTCTTGGGACCTGTAAGGCGGAGCGCTTTGCTGGGCTGATTCCTCAGCCACTCCCGGGTATGCTCGGCGCGCAGTCGCAATCCCGATTGCGATCGACGCGCAGGAGCCGCTTTGCCGCCTGATTCTTATTTGCCGTTGCCTTCTGACGAGGGCCCCCCCCATCTGGAACTAACACGTCCGGACGATTGGCACCTGCATCTGCGCGATGCCGAGATGCTTGGCCGAGTTGTGCCTTATACCGCGCGTGTTTTTGGTCGAGCAGTCGTGATGCCGAATCTCAGCCCGCCCGTAGCGACAACTGTGGCGGCGGAGCAATACGCGGAGCGCATCCGGTCGCACGTGCCCGCGGGCTCTGGGTTTCGCCCTCTGATGACCCTGTACCTCACGGAGTCGCTTAGCCCCGAAGAGGTCGCGCGTGCGGCTGCTTCGCCGGATGTCGTGGGTGTGAAGCTCTATCCGAAGGGTGCGACGACGAATTCTGCTGATGGAGTCGAAGGGCTGGATGCGCTTGAGTCCGTGCTCGTTGCGATGGAGAAGGCTGGGCTTCCGCTCTTGATTCACGGGGAAGTGACCGACGCGTCGACGGATGTATTTGATCGGGAGTGTCGTTTCCTAGAGTCGACTTTGGCGCCCCTCGTCGAACGCCATGAGGGTCTCCGAGTCGTGTTTGAACACATCACGACGAAAGAAGCAGCCGAGTACGTTATGTCGGCGCCGTCCCGGGTCGCGGCCACGATTACACCGCAGCACCTGTTGTTGAACCGAAATGCCATTTTCGAAGGGGGGTTGCGACCGCATCTATATTGCCTTCCGGTGCTCAAACGAGAAGAGGATCGTGAGGCGCTCGTAGCGGCGGCGATTTCGGGTGATCCGAGCTTTTTCCTAGGGACGGACAGCGCTCCCCATACCCGCGAAACGAAGGAGGCGAGCTGCGGCTGCGCCGGCATATTTAGCGCACCGGTAGCGATCGAGGCCTACGCTGAAGCATTTGCGCGGGCCGGCGCGCTCGGTCGGCTAGAGGGGTTCGCGAGCCATTTCGGGGCCGACTACTACGGGTTGCCACGGAACGAAGAAACGATCCGGCTGGAAAGAGCTGACTGGATTGGGCCCGAGCGAGACGGCGAGGGCGATTCTGCGGTGGAAATTTTCTGGGCAGGCTCGCCATTCCAGTACAAGCTCGCCGACTAACGCCGCGACGACGCTATTTCGCGTCGTTCAGAAGTTTGCTCATTGCGAGATGATCGATGCCAGCCTCAACGAAGCGCTCACCGTAGCCGAGATAGCCGAGCTGTTCATAGAAGCCGAGGGCGGACGCCTGCGCGCTGAGGCGAATTTGTTCAGCACCACGTGAGCGGGCAACCTCTTCGAGCGCGAGCATGATGGCTCGTCCGAGTCCAGTGCCGCGTGCTTCCTTTCGAACTGCGACGCGTTCAGCCTTCGCGTAGCCCTCAAACAGCCGCAGGCGCGCCGTCCCGAGCGGTTTCGGCTCGTGGGCCGCTTCGGTATCGACCCCTAGGAAATGAATGGCAGGGCAATCGTGCTCATCCCATTCGAGGTCACTCGACACGCCTTGTTCGTCTACGAATACGATTCGACGAATTTCGTGGCAGATAGCCAGGCGCGCGCTTTTTTCCTGGTCCCTTGCGTCGGGTTGCGAGAGGATTTCGAAGGATTCGATGCGCATGGATGGGGACGTCTCGTCTTTCCGGCGCGCGCGAGTTGCCTAACGCCCTGATAACATTTGATCGCGGAAGGCATCATTCAACGGCTTCGCGCCCAGCCATAT
Source organism: Myxococcota bacterium (assembly GCA_041440805.1). Taxonomy (GTDB): domain Bacteria; phylum Myxococcota_A; class UBA9160; order UBA9160; family UBA4427; genus UBA4427. The sequence continues at coordinate 47,493 of JASDVF010000023.1, forward strand.
GCCGAAATAGTTGGTCGCGAAGTCCGCGCCGGGAATCGTCCCGAGGGTTTTGCCGTTGTGCGAAAGCGTCGTTCCTTCTCCCGGGACATACGTTAGGCGGTAGCGATCGCCGACCTTAACATCGCGGTAGAGCGTATTGAGCCGGTCAAGCCGCTCCCTGATCGCTGCGATGCGCTCGGGCGGATGGTTTTGTGCGAGGAGTTCATCCGCTGCTTCGCCAAAGAAGCGGCCTTCGATGTCCCAGAAATAGTAGAGCTCGAGGGCTTTGGGGACGTCTTCGAGGGTGCGGCTAGCCGGGACGTTCTCAGGCAGGTAGAGGCCGCCGACATAGCCGCGGAAGAAGACGCGATAGCGAAGCAGGCCGAGGCCGTGGAGAGGAAGGCGCTGCTTTCCGGCGGTGACTTTTTCGGGGAAGGCGATCTCTTCGATCTCAGCAGCGTGGGCCTGTGAGGCGACGAGCATGGCTATGGCTAGGAGTATGCTCGCTAAACCGCCAGGCCAACTCGCGCGTCGCGAAATCAATGAGTACATCGAAATTTCCCTCCGGATCTCTGGGGCGGGAGGCGCCGAGCATAGCCCTGAGCTCGATACTCCCTGAGCTCGATACTCCCTGAGCTCGATACTCCC
>JASDVF010000023.1:48219-83507 GCA_041440805.1 Myxococcota bacterium
ATAGCCCTGAGCTCGATACTCCCTGAGCTCGATACTCCCTGAGCTCGATACTCCCCGAGCTCGATCGTGGAGCTCCAAAAGCGAACGCCCCGACGTCCTAAGACGTCGGGGCGTTTGGCTTGGAAAAATCGATCGGTTGCTCAGACCGCTGGCTCATCACGTGATGTGATGCGTTGCCAGACTCGTTTTTCCCTTCTTGCTTGGCTTTTACTAAGTGCTTCTAGCTACTCAGATCGGAATCACGAAGGCTGGGAAGGAGAACCCGGCGCTCGCTCGCGTGAATGGCTAATTCCCGCTTTCCTTGATGTTTACTACTGCACGGCTCGTGCCAAGTCTTGTCGCATTCCCTAAAGGCCTTTAGGAACAAGGGCTTAGGTAAGAATCGGTGCATCGAGGGCATGCCTGAGATGCTGGCCCAAGTGGTGCACTTTGCTCCAGTCACCGTTCTGATACCCGCAGCGAGTCCCCTAACTGTTTGAAATTTAATAGGAAAGCGACCGGATCTTCGCGGCGGAGCGAAATGCACCAGTGGTGTGTTTTGCGCCAACCGATCGTTGATGGCTGTGATTTCGAGCAGCTATCGAGCTGAGATCGGGCGCGTGATAGGCTGCGGGAGTAATTGAACCTTCGGGGAGTCGTCGATCGCCATGTCGGAAGAGGAGCAAATCCCCGATCCGGAGCACCGTAAGCGACGCTGGCCGGTGATCCTGGCCTCGATCTTGGTGACGCTCGCCATCGCTCTTTACCAGACCCGCACCTTCTGGGCGCCTATCCAGCCCCGCATCACCCCGATCGCAGATGTCTCTTCTGAGCGACTGCTCGCGCTTGGCGGCGTCGTCGGATTCGCGGCGGATGACGAGGCTCACGCCTGGCTCGGTCTGCCCTTTGCTCTTCCGCCTGTCGACCAACTGCGTTGGCGTGCTCCTCGTCGGCCGGCGGCTTGGGCGGATACCCGTGACGCCCTCGACTTCGGCCGACCGTGTGTCCAGCTGGGGTCGATGTTAGGTGGTGTCCCAGCTGAGGATGAAGACGGATTGGCCGGCGACGAGGATTGTCTCTATCTCAACGTTTGGGCCCCGCGTGTAGAAGCCGAATCGGTGCCGACGGGTGATGCACAATGGCCCGTGATGGTCTTCATTCATGGCGGCGGGAATATCCGAGGATATTCCGGGGCCCGCATGTACGACGGGGCGAAGCTGGCCGGGCGAGAGAATGTCATCGTCGTGAGCATCGCCTACCGCGTCGGCCCTTTAGGCTTCTTCAGTCACCCGGCCCTTCGAAGCGAAGCGGATGACGCGGTTGAGGCGTCGGGCAATTTCGGACTGCTCGATCAAATTAGCGCTCTTGAATGGGTCCAGTCCCATATCGAAGAGTTCGGCGGCAATGCGGCGAACGTGACGATCTTCGGCCAGTCGGCTGGAGGGCAAGATGTCTTCGCGCTCTTGTTAGCCGAACGTTCCAAGGGTCTCTTTCATCGCGCCATCGCGCAGAGCGGTGTGCTCGCGACGGTAAGCCGTGCCGAAGCCGAAAATCCTGTGAACGCAGCCGAACCCGGATGGCGTCAGAGTTCGGCAGAAGCGGTGGTTTCGCTTCTTGAGAGAGCCGGCGTCGTCCCGGACCGCGGGGCGGCTAGAAACTACGCCGAGGAGCTTCCTGCAGTGGATCTACTGGGGTTCTTGCGGAGTCGATCTGCGCGTGAGGTGATCGACGTTTACCGCGACCCTGAGCGTCCTGAGGCTCTGCGTGTGCCGAAGCTGATCCGTGACGGAGCATTGCTTCCCGCTGGAGACTGGCTCGAGGCGATGCGGGCGGGACGTTTTCATAATGTTCCGATTTTGGCCGGCGCGAATCGCGATGAGTGGAAGCTCTATATGACGCAGGACGAGGATCTCGTTCGGCAACGATTCGGCGTCTTCTTTCGCGTACGTGATCCCGAGAGCTATGAGCGCTTTTCACGACTTCATAGCGGGTGGTGGGCGATGGCGGGGGTGACTAATCCGCTAAATGCTCTTGAATACGGGGGAGCGAAAGCCCTCTTTGGGTACCGATTCGATTGGGATGAATTGTCGCCTTTGTTAGGCCAGGATGCGTCGGAGATAATCGGTGCTGCGCACGGTTTCGAACTCCCTTTGTTATTCGGGAGTTTTGATCTCGGCGATCCTTTGCTGAGTCGACTCCTTTATGCGGAGGAAGGCCGAGCCGGGCGCGAAGAACTCTCCCGGCAGATGATGGCCTACTGGGCGACGTTCGCGCGGAGCGGGGATCCGGGCCGCGGGGGCGGAAAGGACTTGCCCGAATGGTCGGCATGGAATTCTGGAGTGGGGACAGCACAAAACGGTCCCGGCCGGTGGATGATCCTGGATGCGCCAGATGATGGAGGTCTCCGGATGAGTGCTGCTCATGCGACCCGCACGCGTTTGGTCGCTGAGATCGAGGCGGACACGTCTTGGGACGTGGCGACGCGATGTGCCTTCTATGAGGATCTTCTTTGGAAGCACGAGCGGCTGACGCAGGATGCGCTCTTGGCCGTATCATCAGGCCGCTGCCGCCTCGACCGCTAGCGAGTCTCCGTCAGGCTGCGCCAACTGAGAAGAACCGGGCGGGGTGCGGTCTCGGTCGACCGCCGCGGGAATTGCCCTAGACTCCGCCGCCCCGAGAGCTTGAGCGGCTTGGGTCTATTCCGTGCGCGATCGCGCGAAGCAAGCAGAGGGAGCCGCATGGCCCCGGATTCCGAATCAAAGGCTGAGATCCTGGAACGCCTCTACGAGGTGATTCTTGCCCGTCGTGATGAGCGACCAGAGGGCTCGTACGTTGTGCGGTTGCTCGATGGTGGCTGGGAAGCGATCGGAGAAAAGATTCGCGAAGAGGCGATTGAAGTCGTCGATGCGGGTCGGGATGAGAGCGATGAAGCGCTGACCCATGAGGTCGCGGATCTCCTCTTTCATGTGTGGGTCGGTCTTGCTGCGCGCAACGTCCCACCCGCGGACGTATACGACGTACTTGCCAAGCGCTTTGGCATAGGCGGACTCGAAGAAAAAGCGGCTCGACTCGTAAATTCCCCCGAGCCCATTCCGGACAAGGATCCTTCCGAATGATTCCCGATGAAAGCCTCCGCATAGCCGTCCCCTCTAAGGGTCGCCTTCGCGATGCCGCTCTCGAAACCCTTGAACGCGCAGGCTTGCGATTTCGCGTGTCCGGCCGCCGGCTCTTCTCCGTGTGTTCGGATACGGGAACCCGAATCATCTTCACAAACACCGCAGACATTCCCGTGCTTGTGGCGGAGGGCGTTGTCGATCTGGGGATTACCGGAAGCGATCAAGTGCTTGAGAAGCGAGTCGACGTTGTCGAACATCGTCGCCTTGGCTTTGGCCGATGCCGTCTGTCGGTTGCGGTTCACAAGGATGCTCCCTTTAAGACCTCCTTGGAACTCGCGGGCCACGTCGTGGGTGCGAAATTTGTAAACCTCGCTCGAGACTATTTCGAGCGGATCGGCGCGAAAGATGTTCATGTCATCGAGATCCAGGGCGCGGTCGAAGTGATGGTTCTATTAGGCCTGGTCGATGCGATCGTGGAAATCGTCGAGACCGGCAACAGCTTGCTCGAGAACGATCTCGTTGAACTCGAGGAAGTCTTGGCAGCGGAAGCGGTTCTGATCGGCGCGGCTTCACCGCGGGACCCGGAGCTGCGCGATCAGTTGCTCCGCCGCGTGGATGGAGTGTTGGCGGCGCGCAAATACACTTTGCTCGAATACAACTGCCCTGCGAACCGGATTGAAGAAGCGACCACGATCACGCCGGGCTTTTCGTCACCGACCGTCCAGCCTCTCCAAGATGAATCCTGGTTGGCCGTGAAGGTGCTCGTCGAAAAGTCGACGACGCAGAGAGTCATCGACCGCCTTGAAGCGATCGGCTGTGTTGCCATTCTTGAAACCGACCTGCGCCACGCGCGTCTCTGAATCCTGCACGAGCTGCGACGAACTAACGATGTGTGAGCTGTGCGCCGAGGCTGCAGCAGGAAACTAGCTCGCGGCCGGTTTCGATCGTGCGAGCCAGAATGCGCTGCCGACGACGAGTGCGCCGCCCGCGAGAGCCAGAGCATCCGGAATTTCTCCGAAGACCACCGCTCCCCAGATGATCGCGAAAGCGACCTGTAGGTAGGAGAACGCGGTGCCTTGTGCTGCGGGAAGTACGGCGAGTCCGCGGGTTAGGCTGACTTGGCCGATCTGCGTAGCGACTCCGATGCCTAGCAGGAGCAGCCATTCCGTTCCCTCAGGCCAAACGAAATTCGGCAACATGGTCGGGAGTGCCAAAGGGATCGTAATCAAAGGGAAGTAGAACACGATCACGAGCGGATCTTCCCCGCTCTGGGAAAGCTTTCTCACGACTACGTATGCGGCGGCGCTGCACGCGGCACCGCACATGGCGACGCCCACCCAGAACGGATCGAGTGGCGGCGCGACGCCGTCGAAGAGGAGAGTCGGCCGTGCGACGAGCAGGACCCCCGCCAGGCTGGCGGCGGTTGCTGCAATGATTCTGCGAGAGATCGCTTCGCCCAAAAAGACGCCGGCCAAGAGCGCCGTGATTGCGGGGTACAGATATTGAAGAATCGTGGCTTCCGCGAGAGGCAGATGCGTCACGGCGCCGTAAACGCACGAGAGGCCGGCGAAGCCGAGGGCGCCGCGGATCCATAGCCACCGCTTGTCGTGCCCCCAAGGCGACACGCCCGCACGGCGCAGCAGCGACCAGCTGAGGACGAGGCTTACGATGGCACGCGCGACCACGAGTTCTTGACTCGGTAACCGCTCGCCGGCGAGCTTGACCAGCACCGTCATCACGCTGAACGCGAGCGCCGAGAGCATCATCATGAGGGCGCCGCGCTGCATGCATCTCCGTCGGTGTGGAAGCGCTCTCTGGGCGATGGGAGAGCGGCAAGACGTTCAAGGGATGAGGATCTTGTCCCAGGTAGGACGAACGCGCTCGTGGCCGATAGACTTAGCGGCCGGAGCCCATACTCATGCAAAATTTTTCGCCCAGCATTCGTCATCTTCGCGACCTGATCGCGATTCCATCCGTGAACCCAATGGGGCGGGATGACCTTCCTCCCGAGATCGTTGGCGAGCACGCCGTAGCGGAGCATCTCTCCCGGGCCTTGGGGAAGCTCGGCTTGGACGCCGCATTGGTCGGGGAGGGCGGTCGCACAAGCGTGGTCGCCGAGGCGCGCGCAACGAATGCGATGGACACTCTGCTCGTCGCGAGCCATATCGATACCGTGCCCGTCGACGGCATGGAAATCGATCCTTTCGATCCCGCGATCGAAGGCGATCGAGTTTTAGGCCGAGGCTCCTGCGACACGAAGGCGGGTATGGCGGCGCTGCTCGAGGCGCTATCTCGTGTGCTTGAAAACGGCCGACTTGCACGGAACGTCATTATCGTAGGAGAAGCCGACGAAGAACTCAGCAGCATCGGCGTGCACGATGTCCTGAAGCACCTCGGATCCCGCCGCCCGGATTGGGTGCTCGCGACGGAGCCGACCGAACTGCGCCTAATTAACGCACATAAAGGTGTCGTCCATACACAAGTCTGCGCTCACGGACGCGCTTGCCATAGCTCTGACCCGACTCAAGGACAGAACGCGATCGTGCTTCTCGCGAAGGCGATCCTCTCCATAGACGAAAGCGCACGCGTCTTTACCGACCGTCCCCACCCGGAACTCGGTCCCGCGACACTCTCGGTTGGCATCGTGCATGGCGGGCAGGCGCCTAATATCGTTCCGGACGAGGCGAGGATCTGGGTTGATCGACGGACGCTACCCGACGAGACGCCGGCGATCGTTCAGGAGCAAATAGAGGCCGCGATTCGAAGGGCGGGCGTGGAAGCGCATGTCGTTGTCGAATCTTGCTCGGAAGAGAAGCCGCCCCTACATACCGACGCTTCGTCGATTGCCGTCCGTGCGACGGCGGATGCTCTGGCCAGGGAAGGGCTCTCAGGAGATTGCGGCCAGGTCGCCTTCGGCACCGATGCGGGCGTCTTTGGCCGTGCCGGGATCCCGGGCGTGGTACTAGGTCCTGGCTCGATCGATGTGGCGCATACCTCGCGAGAGTTCGTTCCGATCGATCAGGTCGAGACGATGGTGCGGATTTTTGAGCGCGTGCTCGAAGGGGCGGGCGGACCTCGTTAGGCGAGGCTGCTGAGTTCGACCGGATTCCCCGTTTCAATGGACTGCTGCGCCGCGACGCCGATCGCGACCGCTTTTCGTCCTGCTTGGACATCGACATCGGCGGATCGCCCCTCACGGATCGCGTCGGCAAATGCGCGTTGTTGGTAGTAGGTCGCTCCGTGATGGAAGCCTGCCTCGAGAACGTCTTTGTCTACCTCGATCGAGATCTCCTCCATCGCGCGTCCCTTGCGTTCGCCTAGTACGACGAGGCTCTCGGGGATGAAACATTCAATTTTCCCGCGGTCGCCGGTGGCGCAGATTTCCTGCTCGTTGCGTGAAGCCTCAGCGAACATGCACAGGTCGAGGAGCGCGCGAACGCCGCCCTCGTATTCGACCATGACGTACGCGTTATCGAGGATATCGGGTGTTTCTCCGCCGTAGGTCTCGTCCAGATGATTCACATCCTGGGCGCCTGAGGCGAAGACGCGAAGGGGTTCTCGGTCGACGATGAGGTTCATGAGGTCGAAGAAATGGCAGCATTTTTCCACGAGGGTGCCGCCGGTATTTCGATTGAACCGATTCCAGTCGTCCACCTTTTTGAGGAAGGGGAAGCGATGTTCGCGAATGGCGAGCATGCGGAGATTTCCAGCGAAGCCGCCACGGATTTCCGCAACGAGTCGCGCCACTGGCGGCATGTAGCGGTATTCCATGCCGACCCAGGTGATCGCCGCGCGATCCGCGCAGGCTGCCACGACGCGGTCGCAATCTTCGAGCGTCGTGCAAAGCGGTTTTTCGACAAGCACGTGAAGAGGTCGGTCGAGCACTTCATCCAGTATGGCGGCGTGGGTGAAGTTGGGGGAGGCGATGATTACTGCATCCAGGGACTCTTGATCGAGCATCTCGCTCGCATCTTCGTACTCGGCAATTCTGTGTTTCGCGGTCTTGCGTCCCAGCTTGCGCGAAGGTGGATTGGGATCAGCGAGGGCAGCGAAGTGCAAGTCATCTTGGAGAGCGAGATTGCGGATATGTTCGAAGCCCATCATTCCACTTCCGATGAGGCCTACGCGGAGGGGATCGGTGGAGGAGAAGGCGCGCTTTTCGAGACGGTCTGTGTTCGACATGGAGCGGAGTATTGCGCTGACGGCTGCAGGGCGCAGGAGACTCACAGTGCCTTAGGCTCGCAGGGGGCTTCAGGCGGCGCGGCCAGGGCACGAAGGCTCCCGCTGGAAGGGCAGCGGAAGGTCAGCCGACCGTTAGCGAAGCGTGATCCGAACGGGGATCCATCGCTGGACGATTGGATCGACAAAGCCCTCGCGCTTCCAGTGAGCGAGGGTCGCATTTAAGACCGTCGCGAGTTGCGGATCACCTTGTCTCACGGCCCAGGAGATCTGCTCGGTTGTGAGCGGCCGATAGAGTCCGTGAAGATCTCGGTTCTCAACGCCCCCGGCGATTCTCCAAACGGTCGGGGCATCGTGAATGAAGTAGTCGATTCGGTCCGCGCGCAAACTACGCAAGCCGTCTTCGACACTGTCGAAGGCGAAGCTCGCGGCGCGAGTCAATGAAGACGCCACATAGCGCTCGCCGGTCGTGCCTCGTTGGAAGCCGACGCGGGTGCCGGGACGCCGAATTTCCTGAATGCGGCCGAAGCGCCCGATGTCCCGATTCCGAATCAAAGCCAGCTGGCCGATTTCCATATAGGGCTCGATGAACTGGACGCGGGAGGCTCTATCTGGCGTGCTTGAAAGGCCGCTCATTACGACGTCGATTTCGCCGGCTTCGAGGGCGTCTAAGAGATCCGGGAAAGGGATTTCGACGAACTCGATAGGGCGGTGAAGGTCGCTCCCGAGACGATGGGCGAAGTCGGCCTCGATGCCGACGATCTCGCCATCCCGCTCGAAGATGACCGGTGGGTAGTCCGGAGAGACTCCGACCCGCAGGGCGGGCTCACTGAATCCGGCGGGACCGAGGTTCGCGCAGCTGGCGAGCACCCATCCTACGAGGAAAAGCGCAACGGGGAGCCCGAGTCTCGAAAAGGACCGTGCCCTTCGATTCTGGTCCCCAATGGCTGAATTCTGGTGCTTTGACACATACCCTCCAGGCAATTGTGCAAGCTACTGCCTTGCACCAGCTACCGCCAATTTCTACTTTGCCGCGCGACCAAAGGGGGCAGGGCCATGAGTGAAGAGAAACCGAAGACTGTGCTGCGAAGCAGCTACCGCGTACCGGACTACCTGATCGATACGGTCGATCTGTCCTTTGAGCTCGCGGAAGACGAGACCCACGTAGGCGCCGTGCTGTCCGTGCGCCGCCGTGAAGACGCGCCGAGTGATGTCGTCCCTCGGCTCGTCCTCGACGGAGAGGCGCTCGAACTCGAGGAGATCGCGATCGACGGCCGGGTGCTGGATGCGTCCGAATACCGCGTCGAGGGCGATGAACTCACTATTCACGCGCCGCCTGCGCGCTTCGAATTACGCACGCGTGTTCTGATTCACCCTGAAACGAATACAGCGCTCTCCGGGCTCTATAAGAGCAGCGGCAATTTCTGTACGCAGTGCGAGGCGATGGGCTTCCGGCGCATCACCTATTTCCTCGACCGCCCGGACGTGATGGCCCGCTATCGCGTGTCGATCGAAGCCGAAAAGGAGCGCTACCCGGTTCTGCTCTCGAATGGAAATCGTGTCGGAGAAGCGGACCTGCCCGGCGGGCGACATCGTGTCGAATGGGAAGATCCCTTCCCGAAGCCCAGCTATCTGTTCGCGTTAGTTGCAGGCGACCTTCAGTGTCATGCGGGGGAATACCGAACGAGTTCGGGCCGCGACGTGAAGCTTGAGATCTGGGTGGAGCCACAGAACTTGGGTGCTTGCGAGCATGCGCTTCGTTCGCTGCAGCGGGCGATGAAATGGGACGAGGATGTCTACGGTCTCGAGTACGACCTCGACATCTACATGATCGTCGCCGTCGGCGATTTCAATATGGGCGCCATGGAGAACAAGGGGCTCAATGTCTTCAACTCGAAGTACGTCCTCGCCTTGCCGGAGACCGCGACCGACGATGACTTTGAAGCGATTGAGAGTGTCATTGCGCACGAGTATTTCCACAACTGGACCGGCAATCGCGTGACCTGTCGAGACTGGTTTCAGCTGACCTTGAAGGAAGGCCTCACGGTCTATCGCGATCAGCGATTCAGCGAGGACATGACTTCGGAAGCGGTCGTTCGGATTGCGAATGTTAAGCAGCTGCGCGCACGGCAGTTTCCGGAAGACGAAGGGCCTATGGCGCATCCCATTCGGCCCGACTCCTATATCTCGATGGACAACTTTTATACGGCGACGGTCTACGAAAAGGGCGCCGAGATCATTCGGATGTACGAGGGATTCCTCGGTCGAGATGGCTTCCGTAAGGGGATGGATCTCTACTTCGATCGTCACGATGGGCAGGCCGTCACGTGTGACGATTTCCGTTTTGCTATGTCGGACGCGAGCGGGAAGAACCTCGAGCAGTTCGAGCGCTGGTATCTGCAGGCAGGGACGCCGCGTTTGCGTGCGCATGGCGAGTATCAAGCGGATCAACAGCAGTACCACCTAACACTTTCGCAGGACTATCCGGAGACGGCCTCCGAAATCACAGGGGCGGCCGATCGCGCGCCACTTCCGATTCCGGTTCGAGTGGGGCTACTCGGGGCAGATGGGCGCGCTTTGCCTGTCGTTCTTGAGGGGGAGATGGGTGGAAACGAAACGACCCGGGTGATTGAGTTCGCTGAGGCGGAGCAGACCTTTGTGTTCTCGGGCCTGTCGGAAGAGCCTGTGCCATCGCTTTTGCGCGGGTTCTCGGCGCCGGTGAAGTTTGAGATGGAGCGCTCCAAGGAGAGCTTCGCTCTGCAGATGGCGCACGATGAAGATCCCTTCAATCGCTGGGATGCGGGCCAACAGCTCGCCCTCGAGCTCTTGGTGGCGTCTTCGGAGTCCGCCCATGCGGGCGCGCCGAACGCGCTCGACGCGGGGTTCTCGGAGGCCTGGGGACGGGTTCTGGACGACGAGAGCCTCGACGGCTCGCTGCGCGCGCAAGCGCTGGTCCTGCCCGCTGAACGAGTCATCGCCCAAGAGATGAAAGTGATTCGACCCGATCCGATCCACGCTGCGCGCGAATCCATGGTGAATGCTCTGGCCTTGGCGCATAAAGATGCCCTTTGGGCCCACTACGAAGCGCTCGCCCCGCAAGGTGCCTACGCCCATGAGAAGGGGCAGATCGATCGCCGAAGGCTCCGCAACGTCATTTTGCGCATGCTTGTCGCGACAGGAGAAGAGACCGCAATCGAGTCGGCGTGGGCGCAATTCGAAGGTGCCGACAACATGACGGACGCGCAGTCGGCCTTCGTCGTCCTCGCCGATCTGAAGCACTCGCGTAGAGAAGACGTGATTGCCGCTTTCTACGAACGCTGGAAGGCGGACCCGCTTGTTCTCGATAAATGGTTTTCGATTCAGGCGACATCCGTCCGGAGCGACACCCTGGAGCGAGTCCAAGCGCTCGCTGGGCACGCTGATTTCACGCTCACGAACCCGAATCGCGTTCGTTCCCTGATTGGTGCCTTCTGCTCGGGGAATCAGGTACGTTTCCACGGCGCTGACGGCGGGGGCTACGTATTTTTGGCCGATCACGTCCTGGCGCTCAACGAATCGAATCCGCAGGTCGCGTCCCGTATGGCCTCGATCTTCAACGACTGGCGTCGCTACGAAGACGGCCGCCAAGAGAAGATCCAGGTCGAGCTGAACCGGATTGCGTCGAGCGACTCGCTCTCGAAGGATGTCTACGAGATCGTGAGCCGCGCACTCTCTCGGTGAACGCTCTCGAGTAAGGGGCTGGCCGAATAGAACCGCTTACGAGCAGCGCTGGAGAGTCCTTCGTTTGCCCGTCTATCCATCTACCTACGCGTTCCAACCACCAAGGAAATGAAAAGATCATGGCGAATTTGCACGATTTTGAGGCGAAGAGTATCCGAGGCGACGACTGCAAATTGTCGTCCTTCGAAGGCAAAGTATGTCTCGTCGTCAACGTGGCTTCGGCTTGCGGCTTGACGCCTCAGTACGACGGGCTTCAGCGTCTCTACTCGGAGTATCACAATCGTGGACTCGAGATCCTGGCATTCCCCTGCAACCAGTTTGGTGCGCAGGAGCCGGGAACGGAAACGGAAATAGCCACGTTTTGCGAAACCAATTTCGGGGTCCAGTTCCCGATGTTCAGCAAGATCGACGTGAACGGGGACGAGCGTCACCCGCTCTACGCATGGATGGCGGGCGAAGAAGTCGGTCCAGATGCTGCGGGGGATGTCGCCTGGAACTTCGCGAAGTTCCTCATTGGCAAGGACGGGAACCTGATCGCGCGCTTTGCTCCGCCGATGGAACCCTGTGCCGCAGACGTGAAAACGGCGATCGACGAAGCCCTCGGTTAGGCGCGCTTGTAGGGCGAGATGAGTCCGACTCGTGTCGGGCAGTGATTAGTTTTGATGTCGATCGAGTGCAATCACTCGAGTAGAAAGAGTGGAAACGATGAAGGGCCTGAATCCCGGACAGCCGGTCGTAACGGCGAAGGAGCTTGGTCGTCGCTTCGGGGAGCGTACGATTCTGAAGGGCGCTTCCTTCAGTTTGATGCCGGGGGATCGCGTTGGCGTGCTCGGTGTGAACGGTGTCGGCAAGTCGACCTTGATGAAGATCCTTGCGGGTCGCGACAAGGAATACGACGGCCACCTGCATATCGCGCGGGGCGCGACCGTTGGGTATGTCTCGCAGGAGCCGGAGCTCGACTTCGATAAGAGCGTTCGCGAGAACGTGGAATACTCCGTTGGCGAAGTACGCGCGCTTCTCGCTCGCTACGACGAGATTCTCAAGACTTGGGAAGACCCCGCCGTGATGGAAGACGAGGAACGCATGAACGCGCTTCTCGAAGAGCAGGGCGATGTGCAGGGGCAGCTCGAGGCGCTCGACGCCATGGATCCTGCGGCCCTCGATAACCGCATCGAGTCCGCGATGGCCGCGCTTAGGCTACCGCCAGGGGAACGCGATATCGCGTCGCTTTCGGGGGGGGAGCGTCGCCGGGTGTCTCTTTGCAAGGAACTTCTCGCCCGTCCCGACGTGCTCATCCTGGACGAACCGACAAACCACCTCGACGCCGATACGGTCGCATGGCTCGAGACCTTCTTGGCAGGCTATTCAGGCACGTGCGTGCTCGTGACCCATGATCGCTATTTCCTCGATCGCGTTGCGAGTCGAATGCTCGAAGTCTTCCACGGTGAGATCCGCTCCTACGAGGGCAACTATTCGAACTTTCTCGAAGCGAAAGAACAGCAGCAGGAGGTTCAGGACCGCACCGATGTGAACTTGTTGAAGGCCGTCGCACGAGAGCTTGAATGGATTCGCTCGACGCCCCAGGCGCGGCGCACCAAGTCGAAAGCACGTATCTCGGCCTACGATGATCTCGTCGATAAAGCGATGAAAATTCGACCTTCGGAAGAGATCGATTTGCGGATTCCCTTTGGACCGAGGCTTGGGACTAAGGTGGTTAGTCTTCGTGGTGTGAAGAAGGGCTACGACGGCAAGGTTCTGCTCGACGGCTTTGATTTCGATATGCCCCAGGGCGCGATCATCGGCGTGACCGGGGCTAACGGCCTGGGCAAGACGACCCTGGTCAACATGATCGTGGGTCGTGAGGAGCCCGACGAGGGCACCGTCGACGTAGGCGAGACGACCAACTTCTGTTATGTCGACCAGACACGCCAGACGCTGCGCGACGATTTTACCGTCTATGACGAAGTTGCAGATGGATCGGACGTGATCGAATACGGCGATAAGACACTGTCTGTTCGTCACTACCTCGCGCGATTCCTCTTCAGCGGATCGATCCAACAGACGGAAGTCGGACGACTGTCGGGGGGAGAGCGCAATCGCCTTCAACTCGCGAAGATGCTCCGGAAGCCTTCAAACTTCATCATCCTGGATGAACCGACGAATGATCTAGACCTCATGACCCTTCGGGTCCTAGAAGAGTCCCTTCTGGAGTACCCCGGCTGCGCCATTGTGATTACCCATGATCGCTATTTCCTCGATCGCGTGGCAACGCATATTCTTGGCTTCGAAGGCGACGGCGAGATTGAGTTTTGCACCGGTTCTTGGGATTTCTATATCGAGCAGCGTGAAAAGCGAATCGCCGCAGGCGGCGGTCCGAAGTCCCAGAAGTTCAAGCACCGAAAAATTTAATACTCGACGCGTCCATTCATGACGCGCGACATGAGGACAGACCGCATGATTCGACACATCGCGATGTTCACATTCAAGCCGGATGCTCCAGACACGGCGGCGCAGTCCCTCGAAGAGGGGCTCTTCTTGCTCGCACAAACGATCACTGAGATCGCCGCGTATACCTATGGTTCAGACCTCGGACTGCGCGACGGCAACTATGATTTTGCTGTCGTTGCCGATTTTGAGAACGACGAAGACTTCAAGACCTACGCTGACCATCCCGACCATCAGGCGTTCATTCAAGATCGCGTCGTGCCTGTTTTGGAGAAGCGAGTCTCCCTTCAGTTTGAGATTTGACCGGCGAAGACGGTTTTGGTTTTTAGGCTCTTGGCGATCAGATAGCGTCCTCACGCAGGAAATCGTCTCTCTCGCTTGACACGCGCCAGCTCGCGCCCACTTCATCATGCGTCGCCCGAAGAGGGCCGCGTGAGGAGAGGGTCGAGAATGCGATTGGACAAGCTGACGATCAAAAGCCAAGAGGCTCTTCAGGAAGCGCAGGGCCAATGCAGTGCTCGAGGCCATCAGAGTCTCGAAGCGAGCCATCTGCTCGCGGCACTTCTTGCGCAGTCGGATGGCAGTACGCTTCCGATTCTGCTGAAGTTAGGCGCATCCGCTGATCAACTTGCTGGAGAGCTGGGACGCCAGTTCGAGCAAACTCCGAAGGTCACCGGCGGCGCGCAGCCGCAGATGAGTCAGGCTCTCAGCCGCATTATGGAAGCCGCTTTCGAAGAAGCGGCAGGGATGCAGGACGAGTACGTCTCGACCGAGCATTGGCTGCTTGCGATGGCGAGCGATGATGCGGATGCGAGCGGCCGCGTGCTTCGCAGCGTCGGCGCCAACCGGGAAGGGATTCTGCAGGCGCTCCAATCGATTCGTGGCAGCGCCAAAATTACGGACCAGGACCCCGAGTCCAAGTATCAGTCGCTTGAGAAGTTTGGCACGGACCTAACGGATGCTGCGCGGATTGGGAAGCTCGATCCGGTCATCGGCCGTGATGAAGAGATTCGTCGCGTCGTTCAGGTGCTCTGTCGTCGGAGCAAAAATAATCCGGTCTTGATCGGCGAGCCTGGTGTTGGAAAGACGGCGATTGCCGAAGGACTCGCCCTACGGATCGTGGCAGGGGACGTGCCCGATTCACTGAGGGATCGTCGAGTGATTTCGCTCGATATTGGGTCTCTGATCGCCGGTGCCAAATACCGCGGCGAATTCGAGGATCGTCTTAAGGCCGTGCTTCGCGAAGTTTCCGAGGCCGACGGGCAAGTCATCCTCTTTATTGACGAATTGCACACAATAGTGGGCGCAGGCAACGCCGAGGGCTCTGCGGACGCTGCGAATATGCTGAAGCCGGCGCTCGCGCGGGGTGAACTTCGCTGCATTGGGGCGACCACTCTCGACGAGTATCGCAAGTATGTGGAAGGCGACGCGGCCCTGGCGCGACGCTTCCAGCCGGTTTTCGTCGGAGAGCCGACCGTCGAGGATACGATCTCGATTCTTCGAGGGCTGAAGGAACGCTACGAAGTACATCACGGTGTGCGTATCCACGATGCGGCTCTCGTCGCCGCTTCGACGCTCTCGCATCGCTATATCACGGACCGGTTTTTGCCGGACAAGGCGATTGACCTCGTTGATGAGGCGGCGAGTCGCGTGCGAGTGCAGGTCGATTCGATGCCCGAAGAACTCGATCAGCTCGAGCGCAAACGGACGCAGCTCGAAATCGAGCGTGAAGCTCTGAAGAAGGAAACGGACCCTGCGAGCGGGGAACGATTGGCTGCTGTCGAGCAAGAGGTCGCAGGTTTGCGGGAGCAGTCCGATTCCATGAAGGGCGGCTGGCAGATCGAAAAGGATTTGATCGCGAGACTGCGCGCGGCGAAGGAGCGCCGCGAAGCTCTCTCCGCCGACTACCAAAGAGCCGAGCGGGCGGGCGATCTCGAACGCGCCGCGGAGCTTCGTTACGGCAAGCTTGTCGCGCTTGAGAATGAGATCGGCGAGAGCCAGAAGGAACTAGCAACCGTTCAAGAGCAGGGGAGTTTTCTCTCAGAAGAAGTGACTAGCGAAGAGATCGCTGAGATCGTCTCCAAGTGGACCGGTGTCCCTGTGACGAAGATGCTCGAAGGCGAGCAGGCGAAACTTCTCGAGATGGAGGCGCGCATGGCTGAGCGCGTCATAGGCCAAGACGAGGCGCTTACGGCGGTTTCGAATGCGGTACGCCGGGCGAGGGCGGGATTGCAAGATCCGAGTCGCCCGATCGGTTCGTTCATCTTCCTTGGGCCCACGGGTGTGGGAAAGACGGAGACGGCGAGGGCGCTTGCTGGTTTCCTCTTCGATGACGAGCAGGCAATGGTTCGCATCGACATGAGTGAGTTTATGGAGAAGCACGCCGTGTCTCGATTGGTCGGCGCTCCTCCTGGCTATGTCGGGTACGACCAAGGTGGCTACCTAACGGAAGCGGTTCGTCGGCGCCCCTATAGCGTTGTCCTCTTTGATGAGATCGAAAAGGCGCACCCCGATGTCTTCAATATATTCCTGCAGATTCTCGACGATGGGCGCCTAACTGATGGCCAGGGTCGAACGGTCGATTTCCGGAATACGGTGTTAATCATGACCTCGAATATCGGCGGCCAGCACATCATTGATCTGGGTGTCGACGAAGAGCCCGAGATGCGTAGCCGTGTGATGGATGCGCTTCGTGGGCATTTCAAGCCGGAGTTCCTGAATCGAGTGGATGACGTGGTGATCTACCGTGCCCTGCGCGAGGAGCAGATCGGGTTCATCCTGGATATCCAGCTCAAGGAGCTGGATATGCGTCTCGCGGATCGACGTCTCACGCTTTCGCTCAGCGAGGAAGCGCGAGCCTGGTTGGCTAAGCGAGGCTACGACCCGCAATACGGTGCGAGACCTCTGAAACGACTCATTCAAAGAGAGGTCCAGGACCCGCTTGCTATGCGAATTCTGGAAGGGGAATTTGGCGAGGGGACGACTGTTCGCGGCACTCTTGCCGAGGACGGGGGAAAAATCCTCTTCACGTCCGTTGAAGCAGCGGAAGTCTGAGGTCAGAGTCCCGATCGTCGTTCCTAGCCAACCGTGGTTGATTAGGCGCTGTTCGGTTCAAGGGGATCGGGTAGCGGAAGGGGTAGCGTGAGCGTGAAGCAAGAGCCGACCGTCTCCTCGCTCTCGACCGTAATCGTTCCGCTCATGGCCTGTACAAGGTGTTTCACGATCGAGAGGCCGAGGCCTGTTGAGCCGACCGCACGCGAGCGCGCCGCGTCGACGCGATAGAAGCGTTCGAAGATTCGGTCGAGCGCGTCTTTCGGAATGCCTATGCCGGTATCGGCGACGCAGACTTTGAGGTGATCGGTCGCCGGCTCGATTGAAATCGTGATGTGCCCGCCCGTGTCCGTGTAGCGGATTGCATTTGTCAGCAAGTTTTCGAGGACTTGGGTGACCGCGTTTTGATTGCACCAGGCGTTGGCTTGGCTCCCCGGGCGAATCTCGGCGGTCAATTCAGCGCTTTCTAGGCGCTTCTTTTGGTCGGCGACTAATTCCTGCGACAGATGCGCAATGTCGACGACCGTTCGTTCTGCGTTGTCCTCACGGTTTTCGATTTTAGAGATGTCCATGAGGTCGTCGATTAAGTTCCGCATGCGGATCACATTGCGCAAAATCGTCTCGGTACATCGATCGACCGTGTCTTCATCCAAGCCGCCCGCGGCAAGGGTCTCGGCGAATCCCTGAATCGACGTGAGGGGCGTGCGAAGTTCGTGTGAGGCATTGGCGACGAAGTCACGCCGCATTTGATCGACGCGACGGAGTTCGCTCACGTCATGGAAGACCACAAGGGTGCCTGCGGACGGGCCTTCCTCGGGAAAGCGCGCCGCGTGAACCAATAACGTTCGGTCGGTTTGTGTTCTGATCTGGATGTCACGGATGACGGGGTCGCGAAGCGTTTCCATTTGAGCTGCCTGGAGGACGTCGTGGATCTCGGGAATTCTTAGGACTTCGAGGACGCTGCGGCCTTCGATGTCCCCCCAGATTCCGAACAGCTCCCTAAAGCCTTGATTGACGAGAGTGACGCGCTGGCCCTGGTCGACCAGAAGGACGCCCTCGGCAATGCCTGCCATCAAGGCCCCAAGATTCTGAGCCTTGTGCTGAGCTTCATCAATGTCTCGCCAGAGTTGGTCAGCCAGTCGGTTGACCGCGATTGCCGTGCGATCTCGTTCGTCACCAAAGGCCCAGTGGAGTCGGCGCTCTCGCTGCGCCCCCGCGACTTCCGACGAGAAGGTTTCTAGCTCTTCAAAGGGCGCGAGTAGCATGCGTGCTAGGCCGCGTGCCAGAACGTACGCAGACAAGAGGCTTACGCCGACGAGCGCCAAGAGAGTCGTCCCCGAAAACGATTCTGCTGGGACAAGGGCGTAGGCTCCCAGCAGGATTAGGAGGACGAGCGCGGCGATACGAGCGAAAATTTTGGTTTGCAGGTGGCTCACTCTCGGAATCGGTAGCCAACGCCGCGCACGGTGTCGATCAGCTCGCCGGCGTCGCCCAGCTTTTCCCGAAGCCGCTTCATGTGTGTGTCGACGGTTCTGTGCGTGACGGCGATCCCGTCCCCCCAAACTTCCTCGAGCAGCCGTTCACGGGTCAGTACCCGCCCTGGCCGTTGCATCAAGGCAGCGAGGAGCAGGAATTCCTTCGCGGTCGGTGTGATTTCGCGCTCTCCGTAGAGGCATTGGTGGCGCTCGAAATCGATGAGGAGACCGTGCTTCTCGAGGCGCGCCGCCGGGGTCTCTGCCGGTCGGCCTCGCCTTAGAATGGCGCGCACGCGAAGGCATAGTTCGCGAGGGGAATAGGGCTTGGTGACATAGTCATCGGCGCCAAGTTCGAAGCCGACCACGCGGTCGACTTCGTCGCTGCGCGCGGTGAGCATTATCACGGGGATATCTTTTTGCTCTGGATTCGCCCGCATAGCACGACAGATCTCGGTCCCTGGGCGGTCGGGGAGCATTAGGTCGAGTACTACGAGGTCGGGGCGCGCTCGGCGCAGTTGGTCGAGCGCCTCATTGCCCGTGGCCGCCACGTCTACCTCGAACCCGTCCTGTGTTAGTGCGAGTCGGGTCAGCTCGAGAATGTCTGGTTCGTCGTCGACGACGAGAATGCGAGGGGGCATGAAGTGGGCCTCACGTGGACTTGCGAGTTAGGTCGCGAGTTTGCCGGCGTGTTTGAGGTTGATGGATTCAGCCGCGAGCACGACTTCCTCGGCGATATTCGTCGCGTGGTCTGCGACCCGCTCGAGGCTCTTCGCGATAAGGATCATATCGATCTCTTGGTGGCAGATACGAGGGTCGTCATTGATTCGCGCGATCGACTCTCTAATCGCCCGGGCTTCGGCCTCGTCGATCTCGTCGTCTCCCGCGAGCACCGCCCGCGCTAGATCGACATCGAGGTCCGCGAAGGCCTGTAGCGACCGGCTGAGAGCGCGCCTGCTATCGTCTGCGAGTTGTCGGAGGGTAGTCGACGCCGGGGTAGGCTCTCGCTCCGCGAGCCGATGTGCACAGCTGGCGATGTTCCGCGAGAGGTCGCCGACGCGTTCGAGGTCCGTCGCCATAGTCTTGATCGCGAGGGTCTGCCTTAGGTCTGCAGCGACCGGCGCATGGAGGGCTAGGACACTCAGTACAACCGTGTCGATCTCGACATCGATTCGATCGATTTCAATATCGTCCGTGGCCACTTCGTCTGCGACTTCGATGTTTCGACTCCAGACTGCACGTAGGCTCTTGTCGAGGATGTTTTCAGCGAGTCCGCCCATACGCAGCGCGAGCTGTCTGAGATTGTCGACTTCGCGTCCGGTTTTTGCCGTCGCCGGGGTGGTCATGGATCGGCGTCTCCTCGTGACGTTCAGCGTAGGATGAGGGAGTAGCACGGGAATTGTGGACCGTGATTCGGTTCGAGTTCCTGGCGCGAGATTGGAATGGCTCGCCACAGAATGAACAGATAATTAGCTGCAAAGCGTGACGATTGGATGTCGAAGTGATGTCTTCTCGGCGAACGCTGCTCCACGAAAGTCCACCTCCGCACACCCCCGCATCCCCAGCTTCGCGTGGACCCTACCACCGATCGGTCCATTGTCACCGAATTGTCACCCGTCCGTCACTGCGTCTTAGTTGCTTCGAGCCAAAATCTGGATGCTTCGCCAAGGATGGTGAATGAACCCGCATACGGGGTCGAGAGGCGAGTCGTGCTGTCGGA
Source organism: Myxococcota bacterium (assembly GCA_041440805.1). Lineage (GTDB taxonomy): Bacteria > Myxococcota_A > UBA9160 > UBA9160 > UBA4427 > UBA4427. Next base: position 67,902 of record JASDVF010000023.1, read on the forward strand.
AATAGGGAAGGGCGGATGATCGGAATACTCTGGCTCGTCCTGCCATTGCTGGCGGCTGCGGGGTTCTGGACCGGGCGGAGCCGAGCGCGCGCTCTTTCGGGGGCGGATGCGGATGGTCATCGGATCGTTCTGCATTCCTTGCCCACTCACTATGCGCAATACGCACTCGCGTGGTCCGCGATCCCTCCGCTTCTCATCCTGGTCGTGTCGGCGCTCTTTGGATCGATTCTTGTTGATGGCTGGGTCACAGCGCAGCTTGAAGCGAGTGGCCTACTGCGCGAAACGCTTAGTGCGGCAGATGTATTGCGTGATGTGCATACGGGCTTGGCGAATACCACGGGAGAACACAGCTCCCCACCTCATGCCTTTGCGCAGAATGTTCTTGATCGCGCGCGTGGGGTCCTGAATCTGGGCGTGACTGGATTCTTTTTCGTCGCCGCAGGCGGTGGCCTCTGGTTTGCTCGAAGCCGAATGACGACAGAGTTGCGGGCGCGCAATCACGTGGAACGGATTGTTCATGTGGCGCTATTCCTATGTTCAGTTGTCGCGGTTCTTACGACGATCGGAATCGTCGTGTCGCTATTTTTCGAAGCAGCGCGCTTCTTCGCGTTAGTCAGCCCCGTGGAGTTTTTCTTAGGCACGCAGTGGAGCCCACAGACGGCGCTGCGAGCGGATCAGGTCGGCTCTTCCGGAGCCTTCGGCGCAGTCCCGATTTTCGCTGGGACGCTCTTGATTACCGCGATCGCGATGGCGATCTCCGGCCCGATCGGGCTTATGGCTGCGATTCATCTTGCCTTTTACGCGAGCGCTTCGGCGCGGGCTTGGATGAAGCCGGTCCTGGAGTTGATCGCTGGCATTCCGACGGTGGTCTGGGGCAGCTTCGCGGCGCTCACGTTAGGTCCGCAAGTCAGGATGATCGGCGAGGCACTTGGCCTGGAAGTGGCCTCTGAAAGTGCGCTCGCGGCGGGGCTCGCGATGGGCGTGATGATCATCCCGTTCGTTTCTTCGCTCTCTGATGATGCGCTCAACGCCGTTCCCCGGTCTTTGCGGGAAGCTTCTCTTGCTATGGGAGCGACCGAGTCGGAAACGATTCGCAAAGTGATGGTGCCTGCGGCACTGCCTGGAATCGTGGGAGCCTTCTTGTTGGCCGTTTCTCGGGCGATTGGCGAAACGATGATCGTCGTGATGGCTGCCGGCTTGGCAGCGAACATGACGGCCAATCCCTTTGCTGCAGTCACGACGGTCACCGTGCAGATCTTGACCCTCTTGGTCGGCGATCAAGAATTCGATTCAGCGAAGACCCTCGCCGCTTTCGCCTTAGGGCTCACACTCTTTTTCGTCACGCTCTGTCTGAATCTCGTCGCATTGATCGTGGTTCGCCGATTCCGGGAAGAATATGAGTAGCCCGACACCCGACGCGCAGCTTGCCGCGGGCCGCCGCTTGCGACGTCGCTATCGCCAGGAGCGGGTCTTCCGTGCTTTCGCGTTGGCGGCGATCGGCTTTGCGCTTGCGGCGCTTGCGGGTCTGCTGGTCTCGATCAGTTACCAATCGCTCAGCGTGATCACGCAATCGTCGGTCGAACTCGATGTGGTTCTTGATCCCGACGCTCTTGATCCGCTGGGTGATGGCAGCGCGGCGAGCTTGGCGGCTGCAAACTACGCCAAGCCGGTGCGGAGTGCGCTTCGTGGGCTCTTTCCGGAAGTGGGGAAGAGGCGTGAGCGGAAGGCGCTCGTTCGGCTGCTCAGCGACGGGGCCGAGTACGATCTTCGCGCCTTTATGGAAGCAAACCCTGAATTGATTGGGTCTACGCAGACCTTTGTTTTCCCGCTCTCCGACGATGTCGACTTATTCTTAAAGGGGTCGATCGATTCTGAAGTTGATGAGGCGGATCGGAAGATCTCGGATCAGCAGATTGGCTGGGTCGAGACCCTCGACGCACAAGGCCGTATTTCGCAGCCGTGGAATTGGCGCTTCTTGTTTGCGGGAGATAGCCGTGAACCGGAACTGGCGGGGCTTCAGGGTGCGATTCGTGGCTCGATGCTGACGCTCCTGATCACGTTTCTCCTGAGTTTCCCGATCGGAGTTTGCGCGGCGGTCTATTTGGAAGAGTTCGCTCCCAAGAATCGATTCACAGACGTGGTCGAGGTCAACATCAATAACTTGGCGGCGGTGCCTTCGATCATTTTCGGACTGTTAGGGCTCGCGGTTTTTCTGAACATCTTCGGGATGCCCCGCTCAGCTCCACTGGTCGGTGGAGTGGTGCTCGCTCTAATGACCTTGCCGACGATTATCATTGCCGGCAGGGCGGCCCTCTCAGCTGTTCCTCCTTCAATTAGGGAAGCGGCTCTGGGGATCGGCGCATCGCCTACCCAAGCCGTCTTTCATCATGTGCTGCCTCAGGCAGTTCCGGGAATTCTGACCGGCACAATCATTGGCATGGCTCGCTCGCTCGGAGAGACGGCGCCGCTGTTGATGATAGGCATGGTCGCGTTTATTGCGGACCTGCCGACCGGGGTCGATGACCCGTCGACGGTCCTACCTGTGCAAATTTTCTTGTGGAATGATGCTCCGGAGCGGGCGTTCGTTGCGCGAACTTCCGGAGCCATCGTCGTCTTGCTGGGGTTTTTAATCGCGATGAATGCCGCCGCAGTCTGGGTGCGCCGTCGCTTTGAGATGAGGAGCTAGGCGGTGATGATGGATTCGGATTCGCGGTGTCAGGGAGTATTCAGTTGAAGACGAAAATGCTAACGCGGGGCCTCGACGTGTTCTACGGCGAGAAGCAGGCGCTGCAACATGTGGATCTCGAGATCGGCGCCAATCAGGTCACCGCGTTGATTGGCCCATCGGGCTGCGGGAAGTCGACGTTTATTCGTTGCTTGAATCGGATGAACGACGTCGTGCCGGGCTGTCGCGTCGAAGGTGATGTGCTTCTCGAAGGGGAAGACATCTACGACCCTTCGCTCGACGTTGTGAAGCTTAGAGCGCAAGTAGGCATGGTTTTTCAGAAGCCGAATCCGTTTCCAAAGTCGATTTACGAGAACGTGGCCTACGGACCGCGGATTCATGGATTGACCCAGAATAAGAGCGAGCTCGACGATCTGGTTCGCCAGAGCCTCCGCAAGGCGGGACTCCTCGGGGAGGTCGAAAATCGATTGGAGGAGCCGGGCACGAGTCTTTCCGGTGGCCAGCAACAACGACTTTGTATCGCGCGTGCGATTGCGGTGAGCCCCGAAGTCATCTTGATGGATGAACCTTGTTCCGCACTCGACCCGATCGCGACTGCTCGCGTAGAAGAGTTGATCGACGAACTAAGGGAGCAGTTCACGATCGTTATCGTGACGCATTCGATGCAACAAGCGGCGCGCGTTTCTCAGAGAACAGCATTCTTCCATCTCGGAGAGCTGATCGAAGAAGGGGACACGGAAAAAATCTTTACGAACCCTGCCGAAAAGAGAACGCAAGACTATATCACTGGTCGATTTGGTTAGTCCGTTTTTAGGGCATTACCCCAAGGGCAGTGCGCTAAATGACACAACAGAATGGCATTTTGACATTCTCGTCAGTGACCGTCCTGGACGAAAACGATGCTTCGAGGCTGCGCGGAATCTGGCACGCTCAGGCGCTACGACCCGTCCTGAACTATAATCTCCCTCAGGCCGCGCGTTCCTGCCGGTCGAGCTCGGAGGTGTGAATGGGTTCAGTCGAAGTGGTCCCCATCTCGCTGCCGCGAGAGACCGAACGCTTCGTTCGCACCTGGTTCACCATTTACGAGCACGACCCGCACTGGGTTCCGCCGCTCTACTCCGAACGCAAGCAATTCTTCGATCCTGCGAAGAATCCGTACTTCAATCATGCGCGAGTTGCCTACTTCCTAGCGCGCAAAGACGGGCGCGACGTCGGCACGATCGCTGCGTGCATCGACACGGTCTATCAGGAAGAAGAGCCCGGTACGGCCTTCTTTGGCTTCTTTGAATTTGTTGATGATGTGGAGGTTGCGGAGGCACTCCTTGGTGCTGCGCGCGAATGGCTTGCCACACAAGGAATGACCCGACTTCTGGGTCCCTTCAACTTCAACACGAATCACGAGTTCGGCCTGCTCGTAGACGGCTTCGATACCGATCCCTTCGTGGCCAATCCGCACAACTCCGCTTACTACCCGAAGATCTATGACGCGCTCGGCTTCACGCCCGCCATGGACTGGTACGCGTACATGTGCGACGTGGAGATGAAGGGAATCCAGAAGACGATCAAAATCGCCGAGCGCCTTCTGTCCCGGAATTCGGAACTCAAGATTCGGAAGATCGACCTTTCGCGCTTCGACGAAGAGATTGAACTGATCCGCAAGATCTACGTCGACGCTTGGGAGCAGAACTGGGCGCATGTCCAAGTGAGCGATGAAGAATTCGACTTCATCGCGGGCGGCCTCAAGCAGATCCTCGATCCCGATTTTTGCTTCATCGCGGAAATTGATGGGAAGGTTGCGGGCATCTCGGTGACGCTGCCGGACTTCAACCAGGTCGTGAAGCGCATGAACGGCCGGATCTTCCCATTCGGTTGGCGTCACGTGCTCATGAAGAAGCGCATCATCAATCGCGTGCGTGTCTTCATGCTGGGCATCGCTCAGGAATTCCAGTCACTTCCGCTCGGAGCCGTTTTCTATGCGAAGACCTTTCAAGCGGCGCTCGACCGCGGCTACCGATTTGGCGAGGCCTCGCTGATTCTCGAGAACAATACGCGCATGCGTGGTGCCCTAGAGAAGATGGGTGGGGAGATCGTGAAGACCTATCGCAATTATGAGATTCCCGTTTCGGGTGATTTAAACATCGTGAGCGATGCGAACGATGCGGTAGCAAGTTTGGATTCGGGGAATATGACCGATCCGAATTGAGTTTTTTGACAACAATAAGGAGCTCTCTGAAATGGATATTCAATGGCACGTCAAATCGAATCTCGACGGTGGACGACGAGGGGCTGCGGAAGCGAGAATCCGTAAGCTCGGCGAAGGGCAAAAGGATTTGATCCACGTGGTGATTCACGTAGAGGGCAGTAATCATCATAAGCACGGCGCCGCCGAAGCCAAAATTCGCTGTCAGGCGAAGGGACGTGAGTTGATTGCTCACGAACGGGACGACGAACCGGAAATTGCACTCACAAAGGCTGTAGACGTCTTCGAACGTGAGGTGCGGTCTATGCGAGCAAAGCGCCGTGACCATCGAGGCGGTGCGCCCCCGATGCCGGTTGAAGAGGCGCCCGAGGATGATCGCTTGGCAGTTGCCGAGGGTGGCGACTAGCGACTTTTGTCGTTTCGTGATCGGGGCGACTCAACAGGGTTGGCCGTTCGGTCGACTCACTAGAGGGGAGCCGCGCGACGAGTTTCGTGCGCGATCCGGTCCGATGCCCAGCATCGGACCGGGCTCCCGTTCTGCATTTGTGCGACCCCAGAAGAGCATGGTGAGGAACAGAATGGATCAGCGCGAAAACTACGGGCAGATGGGGATTCCGATCGGGCAACAGTCGGCGTCGGCCCGCGCGGAATTCATCACGCGAACCTATAACCACCTGATGGGGGCAATCGTCGCTTTCGTCGGCATAGAAATGCTGCTCTTCGGATCTGGCGTGGCCGCGCCGATGGCTGAAGTCATGCTAGGCGGTTCGTGGCTTCTGGTGCTCGGTGCGTTCATGCTCGTGGGCTGGGTCGCGCAGAGTGCCGCGATGCGTGCGGAATCGCTCTCCTCCCAATATTTAGCGCTCGGCGGCTACGTTGTTGCCCAGGCGATTGTGTTCGTCCCGATGCTCTACATGGCGGATCAGGCAGCCGGTGGCGGTGTGATCCAGAGTGCTGGCCTCGTGACGCTGCTCGGCTTCGGAGGACTGACAGCGGTCGTCTTTACCACGCGCAAGGACTTTAGTTTTCTAGGCGGCCTTGTCCGGTACGGCTTCATCCTGGCGATCGTTGCGATCGTCGTTTCGCTATTCACTGGGTTTGACCTCGGAACCTGGTTTTCCGTCGGGATGATTGGGCTCGCCGGCGCAGCGATTCTCTACGACACGTCCAATGTGCTGCATCACTATCCCGAGGATCGCTATGTCTCGGCGTCGCTCTCGCTCTTCGCGTCGGTTGCGGTGCTCTTCTGGTATGTCCTGCGGTTCTTTATGGCGTCGGACGACTAGCTGTCCGACGCGGCCTTAAGCCTAAAGGCAATGAGACGATAGAAATCTTGCTCGGTTGGGCGGGCGCGACCCCACGCATTTGGATGGGATGGGGGTTTCTCCGCTTGCCAACGCAGTGAGTATGAAGGACCGTTATCGTCCCCCCAATTGGCTACACTCAAGCATGTGAGTGCAGCAGCCCATGCGGGCTTTTTGGGGAGGCGGCTCTGAATGTCGGACTCGGAGCGAATTTCAGATCCGGAGTCGAATCCTAAGGATATCGCTCTCAGTGATAGCGATCCCCAGGAGACTCGGGAGTGGCTCGAAGCGCTCGATGCCGTGTTCGAGCGCGAGGGCGTTGAACGCGCGCATTTCCTGATCGGCCGTCTCGTGCGCCGCGCCCGAAGGAAGGGCGCGCATCTTCCGTACCGCGCGACGACCGCCTATATCAACACGATCACCGAAGCGCTCCAGAAGACGAGCCCCGGAGATCAGGCACTCGAAGAACGGATCCGTTCCTTCATTCGCTGGAACGCCATGGCCATGGTCGTTCAGGCCAATCGCAACGACCCGACTCTCGGCGGACACATCTCGAGCTTCGCCTCTGCTGCGACACTCTATGATGTCGGCTTCAACCATTTCTTCCATGCGCCGACCGAAGACCATGGTGGGGATCTTCTTTACATCCAGGGGCACGTCGCACCGGGTATTTATGCACGTGCCTTCCTCGAGGGTCGGCTGACCGAAGACCAGATGCATAACTTCCGGCAGGAAGTTGAGCCTGGAGGATTGTCTTCCTATCCCCATCCGCGACTGATGCCAGATTTTTGGCAATTCCCGACGGTGTCCATGGGCCTCGGGCCGCTGATGGCGATCTATCAGGCGCGTTTCATGCGCTATTTGCGGGATCGCGGATTCATTAAGACCAAGGGCCGAAAAATCTGGGCATTCTTAGGCGATGGCGAAACCGACGAGCCCGAAAGTCTTGGGGCGATCTCCCTCGCGGGTCGTGAGAAGCTCGACAATCTCATCTTCGTGGTGAATTGCAATCTCCAGCGACTCGATGGTCCCGTGCGAGGCAATGGGAAAATCATCCAAGAACTCGAAGCGAATTTTCGAGGGAACGGCTGGAATGTCATCAAGGTCATTTGGGGCGGGCGATGGGATCCGCTGATTGCGAAGGACCGAGAGGGACTGCTTCGCAAGCGGATGGAAGAGGCCGTCGACGGCGAGTATCAGGCCTATCAAGTTCGCGGCGGCGCTTATACCCGGGAGCATTTCTTCGGCAAGTATCCGGAACTTCTAGAGCTCGTTTCGACTATGGATGACGACGATATCTGGCGGCTCAATCGCGGAGGACACGACCCGCACAAGGTCTACGCAGCCTATGCGGAGGCAATGGCTCACGAGGGTCAGCCGACAGTCATCTTGGCAAAGACTGTGAAGGGGTACGGAACTGGCGAGGCCGGCGAAGGTCAGAACGTCACGCATCAGATGCACGATATGGCCGAGTCCGCACTTCGTGCATTCCGCGACCGTTTCAATATCCCGATCTCGGACGATGAGATCGGCGAAGCGCCATTTTATATGCCGGACCCTGAAAGTCCGGAGATGAAGTATATGCATGAGCGTCGAGCTTCGTTAGGCGGGTTTCTCCCCGTTCGCAGTGAAGAGGCGCCGGCTCTCGAGATCCCTGAACTCGATGTGTTCGAAGCGCTTCTTAAGGGAACCGGCGACCGCGAAATGTCCTCGACCATGGCGGTGGTCCGCATCCTTCAGATCCTCACGCGGGATAAGAAGCTCGGCAAGCATATCGTTCCGATCGTGCCGGATGAATCACGGACCTTCGGCATGGAAGGGATGTTCAGGCGCCTGGGCATCTATTCTTCGGTCGGGCAGCTTTATGATCCGGTCGATTCGGATCAGGTGGCGTACTACCGGGAAGAGACCGACGGCCAGATTCTGCAAGAAGGCATCAATGAAGCAGGGGCGATGGCGTCCTTTATTGCTGCCGGAAGTAGCTATGCGAATCACGGCGTACAGATGATCCCCTTTTACATCTTCTATTCGATGTTTGGATTTCAGCGAATTGGTGATCTCGCCTGGGCGGCGGGCGATATGCAGTGCCGAGGCTTCTTGTTAGGCGGAACAGCGGGGCGGACGACGCTTGCGGGCGAGGGGCTTCAGCACCAAGACGGCCACTCCCATTTGCTTGCGAATACGATTCCGAGTTGCGTCTCCTACGATCCGACCTTTGCGTACGAGCTTGCTGTGATCGTTCAGGATGGGTTGCGCCGCATGTACCGCGACGGCGAGAGCATCTACTACTACCTGACTGTTATGAACGAAAAATATCCCCAGCCCGCTATGCCCGAGGGTGTAGAGAACGGGATCCTGAAGGGGATGTACCGCTTCCGCGAAGGGCAGGGTGGCGGGCCGCGAGTACAGCTGCTCGGCAGTGGCACGATTCTTCGGGAAGTGATCGCGGCGGCAGAGATGCTTGAGAAGGACCACGGGATCGCGGCAGACGTCTGGAGCGTCACGAGTTTCAATGAACTCGCGCGGGATGGTCAGGACGTCGACCGTTGGAATATGTTGCATCCGGGTGAAGAGCCGCGCAGGGGCTTTATTGAACGTCAGCTGACGACGACGGAGGGCCCGATCGTCGCGGCGACCGACTATATACGCCTCTACTCTGAGCAAGTCCGCCCCTACCTTCCGCATAGCCGGGAGTTTCGCACGCTCGGGACCGATGGCTGGGGAAGAAGCGATGGGCGTGAGAAGTTGCGTCAGTTCTTCGAGGTTCATCGCAACAATATTTGCGTGGCAGCACTTTCAGTATTAGCTGAGGGTGGCGCCGTCGATAGCGAACAGGTCACGCGCGCGATCAAGAAATATGGGCTCGCGGCAGAGCTCGAAGCACCGCGCCATCGTTAGGCGTCTTCATATATAGAGAGATCGAGGGATTCGAGTCGGCCGATAGGGGTCGCTCGGTCTTCGGGAGTAGTTGAATTGGGTCAGTCCATCGAAATCTGCGTTCCCGATATCGGGGATTTCGAAGAGGTCGAAGTTGTTGAGATCCTGGTCGCCCCGGGAGACGCGGTCGCGTTCGATGATCCCCTTGTCAGCGTAGAGAGCGACAAGGCGACTATGGAGATCCCCGCGAGCTCGGCGGGCGTGGTCACGGAAGTACGCGTCTCGGAGGGGGACAAAGTCTCCGAAGGCAGCGTTCTGGTACTGCTCGATGCGGAAGCGGACGATTCGCCGACGTCGAACGAGGAGAACTCGGCGGAGACGGCGCCAGAGGCCGGCGCAGCGGCAGTCGCAGAGACCGGTGCGGAGCCCACGCCCGACGCCGCGCCGAGCAGCTCGGCTACGCCAACGAGCCCGGCCGGTACGCAAGAGTCCTCGGCCGCCGCAGCATCTGCTCCAGGGCCAAAGCCCACGCCGCGTGTGATGTCCGCGGCCGCCTCGAACCCAGTTCCGGATCGTCACGGTGGTCCTCACGCAAGTCCGCTCGTGCGACGTTATGCGCGGGAGCTCGGCGTACCTGTTGAAGCAGCCGAGGGGACGGGCCCTCTTGGGCGAGTTCTCGTGGATGACTTGAAGCGAACCGTTCGCGAGCGATTTGGCGGGGAGAACTCTTCGGAAACATCCTCAGCGAAAACGGGTGGGACGAGCGGGATTCCAAAGATCCCCGCGGTCGACTTTTCCGCGTTCGGGCCCGTGCGCGAAGAACCCCTCACGCGAATTCAGAAGGTCGCTGGACAGGGGCTCCATCGAAGTTGGCTCAACGTGCCGCACGTGACGCAACACGATGAAGCAGATGTCACCGAACTCGAACGCTTTCGGAAGGACCGAAAGGAAACGGCGGCTTCGCGAGGGCTGAAGCTTTCGCCGCTGCTCTTCGTCATGAAGGCTGTCGTGATAGCGCTTCGTGAATTTCCGAGATTCCGCTCGTCCCTCGCGCCCGAAGGCGACCGCTTGATCGTCAAGGATTCCTATCACCTCGGAATCGCCGTTGATACGGAGCAGGGGTTGGTGGTGCCTGTGATTCGGGACGTCGACCGGAAGCGTGTGTTCGAACTCGCGGAAGAGGTGAACGCGATCGCCGAGCGCGCACGCGCACGCAAGCTCAGCCCAACGGATTTGTCGGGTGCCTGTTTTACTATTTCGAGTCTCGGCGGGATCGGTGGGACCGCCTTCACGCCCATAGTAAACGCACCGGAAGTCGCGATTCTTGGCCTGTCCAAAACGCGCATCGCGCCCCGTTGGCAGGGCCCGGGCCCACTTGATGAAGCGCCGCTGTCTGCGAACGGAGAGACCGCCGCCGGATGCTTTGAACCGCGGCTCGTACTTCCATTGTCTCTCTCCTACGACCATAGAGTGATCGACGGGGCGGAGGCTGTGCGATTTACATCGCGCTTATCCCGCGTCCTTGCCGATCCCATGCAGCTCCTGCTCTAGCGATTCGCGACAGCCCTGAATGAGTTGATTCACTCGGGCCTTTCTCAGGTTTTCCTGAAACGACAATCGACTGAATAGCTGTCCTTAATCCGCTCTAAAGGGGCGCTACTAGGAGGTCGGTTTTTGAGCCAGGCTTTCCGAGTGCTGCGGATTGCGTTCGCAGATCAGAGTGCACTCGTCCGTGAATTTGAGGCGAATCGCGTGAACGGTGGCCTCTTCATCCCGGGGCCTTCGAGCTGCTCTGCGGAGAGCCGGTCATGGTCTTCGTGATTTGGCCTTTGCGACCGCTTCGGTCGAACTCGAGGGCCGCGTTGTTCAGACGATCCCCGTAGAGTTTGAAGCCAATGGTGGGCAGGCCGGCGTTGCGCTTGAGCTGAATGAGGCTCCAGCCGTGATTCGCGAGCGTATTGAAAAAGCGCTCGTTCAATAACGTCGTGGAGCGATGGAAGTTTCGAGTTTCACGCGACTCTCGAGCCCAATGCAGAGGATGGGCAGATGGTCATGCCGGTCGAGGCAGCGCTTCTCGAGGCGGCTCGCTTCATCGACGCAAGCGCTCGGCACGGCGGATCCCCATTGCCGCTGGCCGCAGGGCTTCGTATTGAACATCGAAAGGTGGACCTGCGACCCGGATTTGTCCAAAGCGCGAAGCGCGCGTGCTCGATCTTGCGGGTGTCGGAATGACGGTGTCGCGGATCTTCGACTCGATTCAGGAGCCGGATGGCCTGATCGAATCTGCGATCGTGGAGCTGATCGAGCAGGGCGCTTTGCATATGAAAACGTCGATTTAGTCGTCATCGGAGCCTTCTCGGTGAGTTGGGCGCGATTCGCGCTTGGTTCTTGTCAGCAAGCACTCAGGACGAGCGCTTGGGTGGCCGATTCAACGTGTATGTCCTCTGCATTCGATTCCAAGTGGGCTCCGCTTTCTCCCACACCCAGATCGCTCTCTCCAGATGTCAGCGATCGCTTCGCCGATTTGGGGCGCCGCTTCGAACAGGCGGGTGCAGTCGGGCTCGTTGTCATCGGCGCGCCTATGCTGGCGGATGTCGAACGTCGTCATGGGGACGAGGCACGCACGCGATGCCTCGACTCGTTGCGCGACCGCGTCTTGGAAATTGCAGAGGAACAACTTCGCACGGATTATGTGGTTTGCCTAGCGGAACCGGGGTGCGACGAAGTCATGGTCCTGCTCTTCCGCAAGCCGGGGTCGGCAGGCTTCTACCGAACCGAAATGCCGGGTTTCAAGAAGGCCCTCGCTCGCGCGCTTCAGGCCGACGGAAGTCAGGTCTTCTACCCGTATCTAAAAGGCGGCCCGCGCCTTCCTGCCGGTATGTCAGTCGAGTTGCGCAATCCTCAGTTCGGGACGTCAACTCAGCTTCGCCGCCTAATAGACGAAGCTCGACGTGACTGCGCCTTCGAGGCCGAGGCCGCACGCAAAGAAACTCGCGATGACTTACTCGAGACAATTCTTGATCATCGAATCTACTCGGTCTACGAACCGATTGTCGAAGTCGAGAGCCGCACCGTCTATGGCTACGAGGCATTGGCCCGCGGTCCAGAAGGAACGCGACTCCATTCGCCCTTGGCGCTTTTTGGAGCGGCCGAGGAACATGAACTCGTTTTCGAGTTGGATTGTGTTTGTCGAGAGAGCGGGCTTCGCGGAGCGGTTGACTTTCCCGCTGACACCAAGCTCTTTCTTAATATTCGCCCGACGACGATCCATGATCCGCGTTTCCAGGAAGCCCGCTTGATTGAGACGCTGGAGAAATGTGAGCTTTCGCCGTCGGATGTTGTTTTCGAAATTTCGGAGCAAGAATCGATTCGCAGCTTTGCCGCGTTCCGCGAGATGCGCGACTACTACCGGAGCCTTGGATTCCAGTTCGCTTTGGATGATACGGGCGCCGGCTATGCAGGGCTCGAGGAATTGCTCGAAATCGAACCGGACTATATCAAGATCGATCGTGCCATGGTTTCCGGCGTTGACAAGGATCCCGCTCGCCAGAACGTGCTCAGCGCGGTTCTCACCCTCGCGGACAAGATGGGCGCGCAGGTGATCGGCGAAGGTCTCGATACGATCGAGGAGCTCGAAATGTTAGGTCATCTCGGGATCCATTTTGGTCAGGGCTGGCTCTTCGGACATCCCACGCCCCTGCGCGCAAGTGACTGAGTACGAAGTCGCCCAGTCAGCCAGTCGCCTAATGGTCCAAGGCTTCTAGCCGTCTGGCCGTATAGATCGCCTGGCTGCGGCCCTAAAACCCTTGCTTCCCGAGGAAGCTCAGGACCGCTTCGCTGAATAGGTCGTTGCGGTCGCCAGCAACCATATGGCCGGCTCCCGATACGTCAGCAAAGTCGGCGTGCGGGACTTGCTTGAGGAAGGTCTTCGCCCCTTCTTCGGAGACGATGTCGGAGTTCTTTCCGCGGACTAGCAGGGTGGGGAGCGTGAGCTCCGCCGCGGCGTCATCCAGCAGGGAATGGGTGACGAAGGTGTCGCCGCTATGGTTCGGGTCGACTCGCATGAAGTTCGGATCCCAATGCCATCGGTACCGCCCGTCTTCGCAGAGACGGACGTTCTTTTCCAAGCCCGAAATGTCCTTGGGGCGAGGGCGATGCGGGTTGTAGGCCGAGACAGCATCGGCGACTTCTTCGAGGGATCCGAATCCGGCCTCGCCACCACCGCGCATGAATTCCATGATCCGAGCGGTGCCGTCGGCTTCCATCCGGGTCGCGATGTCCACGAGGATGAGTGCGGAAGCCAATTCGTTTCCGGCTTCTGCAATCGCGAGCAGGGATGAAATTCCGCCGAGCGAAGCGCCGATCATGACGGGCGGCGTGTCGAAGCTCGAAGCGAGGGCAATCGCGTCATCGCGAAACCCCTCGTGATGGTACTGGCCGGAGGAGTCCCAATCGCTTTTTCCGTGGCCTCGCAGATCTGCGGTCACGGCATACCAGCCCGCGCCGGCGAGACGTTCAGCCGTCCCGGCCCAGGAATGCCGAGTCTGTCCGCCACCATGCAAGAGCAGGGCCGGACGCGAGCTGGGGTCGCCATAGCAATCAGCGGCGAGGGTCAGGCCCGAGCTTGCTTTCAGTCGCTGATGGACGACAGGGATTTTGATCTCTTTCACGGATGGGTCTCCAGTAGGGTCAAGGTGTTATGCCCAACTCGCGCCGACATCGAGACCAACAAGTCGCTCGCTCTCAGCCCAGAGCTCCGCGGCAACCTTCGGGTCACGTGCAAGCTTGGTAGTCTTCGCGGTGTGTTCGTCTACGAAATAGCTTCCGTTAGGCGCGTCGATATTGGGGTGGCTTGCCAAGTGAATCGACGCTCGTGCCCCTTGTAAGGGAGTGCGGAAGAAGAGGGAGAGGAAGGGTAGCAGGAGCTTCGCTGCGAATGCGCCGTTATTCGCTCCTAGACGTGTGGAGACCGCGCCTGGGTGAAGCGACCAAACGCCTATGTCTCGTCCTTCGAGTCGCAGGGCAAGTTCATTCGTGAACAGGATATTGCAGAGCTTGGAGGCTCCGTAGACGCGCATCGAGGAGAACTTCTTCTTCGACTGGAGATCATTTATATCGAACCCCGCGAATTTGTGTGCATCGGATGCGACGTTCACAATCCGAGCTCCGGGTGTCTCGAGCACCTTCGGAAGCAGGTCATGTGTCAGCAGGAACGGGGCGAGGTGATTCACGCCAAAAGTCGTCTCATGTCCGTCGGCGGTCTCGCTGCGCTTCAGCATGGTCACGCCGGCGTTGTTGACGAGCACATCAATTTTGTCGAGTGCCGCGATTAACTCGGCTGCGACGCGTCGCATATCGTCGAGGCGTTCCATGTCCGCAATAAAAAGCCGCACGCAATCACGTCCGGTTTGTTCTTTGATCAAGGCGCGCGTCGTTTCGCCGCGCTCGTGAGAGCGACAGACGATCGCAAGATCGGCACCGCGTTCCGCGAGAGCAAGGGCTGTCGCCTCGCCGATCCCTGAGGTCCCACCTGTGATCACGCATGTCTTTCCAGTCATCATGTTGCGTTTGCTCCAGTTGCTCCGAGGGTGCCACGATAGAACCGCGTGACTCGTTCGTTCAGCCAGGTGTGAGTGCCCCCCTCAGAGCGCAGTTCGGCCAGAGGGCGTGGCGGTCTAGGTAGGCCGGGTCGAGGTGTGTTTTCGTGCATCTTGTGCAGCAACTCAAGCCCGTCACAGAAGTGGAAATGGTCGGCACGGTCGAGAACTTCGAGTTCTGAGCCTGGGCCGAGTCGCTCAAAGAGCGACGAGATACTGGTGTCAAAATCTACGAGGACATCGTCTTTTGCGGCGATGACCAAGCTCGCGACCGATTTGGGGAGCGGAAGCTCGCCCGCTTCGAAGGCACGGCGGCCGACGAAGGGTTCAGACACAGGAGCGAGGCAGCAAAGGCTGGCGATTCGCGGATCGATGGCGGCCATCTTGAGCGTCGTCCAGCCGCCATAGGAGTGGCCTAGCGCGCCGATCGAGTCTTTCCTGACACCCGGGAGTGCCTCGCGTTCGTGGCCCTCGTCGACGATCGCGCGGATCACAGCAGATATATCCGATGGCCGCTGGGCGCGAGCTCGCAAGTGCACCTCGCGGCGGGCCTTCTCGTCCGGAAGTTCGATCATTTCGGAGAACGTATTGCCCAAGTGATCCGGGGCAGCGACAACGAACCCCCAGCTGGCGAGATGGGTCATCAGGAAGGTCGACTGTTGGCGTAGGCCCGAATTGCCATGGGAGAAGGCGATGAGCCGGCAGGGCGCAGGATGCGGAGCGAGTCCGTGGGTAGCCTGATGTGTCAGCCCCAGCGGATGACTCGCATCATCACGCGCGACCTCACCCTCCGCGGCGGGATACCAGACCTCACAAGGAAGGCGTCGCTCAGCGTCGAGCGGATCGCCAGGAGAAGCGATTTCGGTCTCGAGCACGCCAACGGCCCAAGGCCCGCGCGCAGCGAAATCAAGAGGCCCGCGCGCAGCGAAATCACTTGCCAGG
>JASDVF010000023.1:83607-98245 GCA_041440805.1 Myxococcota bacterium
AGGCCCGCGCGCAGCGAAATCAAGAGGCCCGCGCGCAGCGAAATCACTTGCCAGGTCGGTGGTCGACATGACCGGTGTTTAGCGAGTCGACGGCGCGGGGCAACCCTGTGAATCAGGCTTCCGCGAGGGCGTCGATTCGGCCAATGAAATGTAGGGCAGGCTCGTCCGGGAACTCGTCTTGAGCGATCACTGCGGCAACTTCTCGCTATGCGTCCGGAAGAACTTCGCAGCGGGCTCGCTCCCTAGCGCAAGCGTCTGCGGCCGATGCGAACGAATTGCACGCCAAATAAAAACGGAGCCGAGCGTAGGCTCGACTCCGTCTAATGGTTTTCCTGTACAGCAGCACCCAGGGAACCCCTATGCGGGATGGTGCTCGGCCGTGCGTTAGTTGGCTCGGAAGCGCGCGCCCATCTTCTGGCGTGACGAGTTGATCGATTTCAACTCTTCCATTGCGGCGGCGGCGACATCCGCTCCAGCGACTTCGTCGTCTTCGCCCGCGAGTTCGTCCATGTCGACCCAGGCCTGGTAGACGTGGCGAGTGCGCTCCGTGATGATGCCGGCCTTAAGCAGGGTCTTGATCAAGACGCGGAAGATATTCGTGTTCTGGGTCATCTGCTTTCGGCGATCTTCGTTGCTGAAGTTCTCCAGGATTGCGTCGCGCACCCACACCCAGTCGAGATTGAATTCCTTGTAGATATCCTGCTTCTGCTCGGCGTTGACCAAGTTAAAGAGGAGGACTTGGAAGGCTTCGGCGGCCCACAGCTCTACGTGTTCGTGTTCTTCTTCATTAAGCTGCGGAATCGTCTTGTCAGCCCAGATCTTGCCGAATTTGTGGTGGAAGGCTTCGTCGCTCATGGTGAAATGGATCAGGCGGCGCAACATCGGATCGTTCGTTTCGCGCTGGATCGTGGCGAAGGCACCCATGGCGAGCCCCTCGATCAACATTTGCATACCGACGAGCTTCTTGTAGACAGCGGGGGACTTAACG
Source organism: Myxococcota bacterium (assembly GCA_041440805.1). Lineage (GTDB taxonomy): Bacteria > Myxococcota_A > UBA9160 > UBA9160 > UBA4427 > UBA4427. The sequence continues at coordinate 84,596 of JASDVF010000023.1, forward strand.
ATCTCGTTCAAGAGATTGCGGATGGTTGCTCCCGACTGAAGGGGAGTGCCCCATCGCGTCGAAATGTAGTTCGTGAAGCCCGTGACGTGACGCGCTTCCTCGCGGGTCTGGTTCGCGGCGTATTCCATTGCGCCCGGGTCTCGAAGGATCTGGGTGAGGCTCGCAGAGAGCGAGAGCGCACCCTGTTCGCCGTGCAAGATGCTCGACAGGACAAAGCGCGTGTTCTGGTTCGCGAGGCGAATCTGCTGACCCTCGTCGAGCTTGTCTGCAACGGCGGTGTTCAGCTCTATGCAGAAATCCCGCGGCATGATCATCTCTTGGGTGAGATCCATCGGGTTGGAATTAAAGTCGATGTAGCGCACATCCGTCGGGTCCCAGAAATGATCGACGGTGGACGCGATGATGCTGTCAAATACATCGGTCCGGTCGGCATAGCGATCAACTTCGATTAGCGAATCGAAATTGTCTCGGTCGACGGTGTTGTAGATCGGGTCATACGTGATGTGTCGTTCACTCATCGAGAAAAACTCCAGTCGGGCGTCGCGTGTAAGGGTTCGATCCGAGGGATCGAAGGGTCTGATTTTTGGGAAAATCTTGTTAGTCGTCTTCGGAGGGTGATTGGCCGCAGATATCCATGAACTGCCCGCCGCTTCCGTGCACGTGAAAATGTGTCAGCGTTCGAACGAGGTCGTCGCGCGTCGCGCGGCTCGGATCTTCGGCCCACCATACGAGCACGCGGGCCCACATACCGACGACCGCTTGCGCGAGCACTTCAGTGTCGAAGCAAGCGGAGGCTTGGCCGATCGCGGCGCGCTCTTTGCGACGTGCGGAGACGCCGGCGGCTAGGCGCTCGAGGATTCGGGCAGGGACGTCCCCGGCTTCGCCGTCGGGATGGAAGAGGATGCGGATGAGATCGCGCTGTTCTTCCGCGAATCCGACGAGGGTATCTGCCTGGGCGTAGACGATGTCTTCGATTTCTGTCTTGTTGGCGGAGGCGGCAGCCATGCGATCTTCGAGTTCACTCGCGGTCTCTTCGGCGAGTTCTCGGAACAGGGCGTGCTTGTCTTTGAAGTGCAGGTAGAAGGTGCCGGCGGCATAGCCAGCCTCGGCAGCGATGTCGTGGGTCGTGACGGCTCGAGGACCTTGGTCTCCGAAGAGTTTGCGCCCGGCTTCAAGCAGGCGCACGCGCGTCGCAGCCGTACGGGCTCCACCGCGTTGGGGGCGGTGTGATTCGACGGCTTTGGTCCTGGAGGAGACCCCGTCTTCAAGCTCTTTCTGTGAACGACTGACACTCATGTCACTAGTGACATTAACGTCAGTTTGGACACTAGGTAAAGCGGTTGCCGTGTGACTGAGCGTATCGGTTCGGTCGCCAGGCCTTGGAGGCGCAAGTAGTTTTGAAAGGCGGTTTGAAGCAGTTCAAGTCGATCTGAGCCGATCTACGCCGGAAGGCCGCTCGGTTCGCATGCATCAGCGCAGGCCGCTTCTTCCCCGTTTTCGCCGACGACCGGCTCGATCTGGATCGTCGTGTGCTCGATCGAGAACCGCTCCGCGAGTTCGCTGCGCACATCTTGAAGGAGCCGTTCGGGTTCGCGCGCCGGCTCGGTGACGAGGTGGCTGGACAGCGAAACTTCGCTGCTCCCGATCGTCCAGACATGAAGGCAGTGGACGCTCGAGACGCCTGCAACCGCGAGTAGCGAGTCGCGAATTTCTTTCGGGTCGAGGTGGCTGGGCGCCGTTTCCATCAGCACGTCGAGGGCTTCACTGACGAGATGCCAGGCTGAGAGCAGGACCAATACGCTCACCACCATCGACACCGCGGGATCCAACCAGATCCATCCGAAATACCAGATCCCTGCGCCGGACAGAATCACCCCGACGCTCGCGAGGGTATCGCTCATAACATGGAGCCAGGCGCCGCGAATATTGAGGGAGTCGCTTTTCCCTCCCTCGAGGATGTAGAGGCCGATCAAGTTGATGATGAGTCCGCCCGTCGCGACCATCATGACGCCTTCGCCCTTGACGTCGGTCGGGTCTAGGAAGCGCTCGACGGCATGAATGAAAATGAAAATTGCGACGACAGCGAGTGCTATGCCGTTGGCCAAAGCGGCAAGGATCTCGGCGCGACTATTGCCGAATGTACGTCGTCCCGAGGCGGGCCGTGCCGCCATCCAAACCGCGAGGAGCGACAGGGCCAGGGCTGCGACGTCCGACACCATATGCAGGGAGTCGGCTAGGAGCGCGAGGGATCCCGTCAGCAGTCCGCCGACGAGCTCGATTCCGGCGTACCCCAGAGCGAGGAAGAGGACTATAAGCAGGCGACGGCGGTTCATGCTGCGTGCATCGCCGTGGCTATGCCCGTGAGCGTGGTCGTTAGCCCCGCCGGCGGCGTGAGAATGAGAATGTGCCATTTGAGGTTCGCCTAACGCCCGAGGGCTTTGCCCATGCGGTCGATGACTTCCGCAAGAATGGGGCGCGATGTTGCTAGGTTGAGACGTGCGAATCCTGCCCAGGCGTCTCCGAAGGCGCGGCCTTCAGAGAGGGCTACGCGTCCATGTTGCAAGAAATGCGCAGAGGGCGAGGGGCGAAGGTCGAGTGCACGGCAATCGAGCCATGCTAGGTAGGTAGCTTCAGGTTGAATGTAGCCGATCTCAGGAATGCGCTCTGCGAGGGCCCGTTCTGCGAAGACTCGATTCTCTGCCAAGTAGGGAACGACCTCGTCGAGCCAAGGTTGCGCCCATCGCCAAGCGGCCATGGTCGCGTAGAGACCGAAAAGGCCGATACCGCCCCTGGCATGCCGCGGGAGGACCGTGTTGAACCGGCGCTGAAGGGCGGGATCTCCGAAGTGGGCGATCGCCGTACGAAGCCCAGGAATATTGAAGGCCTTGCTGGCCGAGGTCAGCGTAATCGTGCGCCGTGCAATTTCCGGCCCGACGGTCGCGAGCGGAATATGCGTACGCCCATCGAAGAGCAAGTCCCCGTGGATCTCATCAGACACGACCACGAGATCGTGTTCGACCGCAATTTCGGCCAGCCGCTCAAGCTCGTCGCGCCGATAGACCCGGCCCGACGGGTTGTGCGGATTGCAGAAGAGCAGCATGCGCGTCTCGGGTGTGATCGTGCTCGCGAGTCCATCCAAGTCAAAGGTCATTCCCGCGTCGCCGAGCAACATCGGATTGTCGATGAGCTCTCGTCCGGTGTCTCTAATGGACCCGAGAAAGGGCGGATAGATCGGTGTCTGGACGGCGATGCCCTGGCCGGGTTCGCTGAAGGCTTCGAGCGCCACGTACATGCCCTGGACGACTTCGGAGAGAATCTCGACCCGAGCCGGATCCGGGGACCAACCAAAGCCTTCGCGCATGCGCTCACAAAATACGTCGGGGAGGCCGGTTTCGCGCAGCCCAATCGGATAGCCGACATCGCCGGATTCGACGAAGCGACGCAGTTCGTCCTGAATTGGAGCTGCGATCGGGAAGTCCATCTCAGCGACCCAGGCAGGCAGGACGTCGGAGGGGTAGGTGTGCCATTTCTCGCTTCGTCGGTTTCGCAAGGCGACGGGGTCGAGTTCGTCGAGAACGGCGGGGCGATGCCTCAGGGCGCGTTCGGCGGCCAGCAGGACCGCCACGTCCGCTGTTTCGCGCGCCGCGACATTCTCGGATTGACCCGTTGCGCGCTCGATTAAGGGCGAGACATCGGCCTCTAGGATCGCGATACATTCAGAGACCGGATCCCCACGCTCATCCAAAGGGCGTGTTTCCGCATCGCTTTCCGACTCGGTGGACGAGATGCACCAATAAGGTGCCGCGCCGAAGGGGTGAAAATGGAGCCAGGTGTCGTTTCCATTCGACGGGCCGACGGAAAGTGATCGCGCGCCCGGCGATTCTTCCGCCTCGTCGATTTCGACCCGCAGCCCGAGGCCGCGCCAAGTTTTACGCCAAAGCGTCATCATGTCGGAAAGGTTAGGGGCGCACCGACGATGGCGCGAGCACAGACGCTATGCTCCAGCCCGAGCTGAGCGGTTGGATCATAAAACCGCTCACGGGGGGTGCTCGAGATGTCCGGGGTGACCGACTCAATCCCGATTGAGATGCCACAGCTGTCCGCTGGGCAGGATGAAGATGCGAGCGAAGGCGCGACGCTGGCGAGTTGGCTCGTGGCTGTCGGAGATCTCGTAGAACAGGGCGAGGTGGTCGCCGAGCTTGAGACCGACAAAGCGACCGTGGAGCTGGAAAGCCCGGTCGCCGGTCGCGTACTTGAGTTGGTTGTCGCGGAAGGCACAGAGGGGGTCGTTCCCGGGACGGTGCTCGGTCTTCTTGCGTCGGACGGAGCTTCTGTGAATGCCTCGGCCGGTTCGGGGGACGGTGCAGCGCCTGCGTCTGCGTCTGTTTCCGCGGATAGGGATTCGGGTGCCTCGGAGGAACCTGCGACGCCCGCGAACACGGCACGAGAGTATTCTGGCTCAGTCGGCGAAAATGCGGATGCGCCCCGGTCGACTCCGCTCGCTCGGCGAGCGGCCGTTGCGAATGAAGTCGACTTGGCCGAGCTCGCAGGCACCGGGGCCGGGGGCCGTGTTGTCGAGGCGGATGTGCTGCAAGCGGCGGGGCAGTCAGAGGGGTCTTCAGCTGTCGCGGCGAGCGAGGAGCAGCGGGCCTCAGCGCCGGTTGATTCTATTGTCTCAGCAGCCCCAGTTGTCGCATCGATCGATGAGAGTGTCGCTCTCGAAGAAGGGGTTCGCAGCGAGCGGTTGTCTGCCATGCGCAAGACGATCGCGCGGCGAATGACCGAGTCGAAGCAGCAGGTTCCGCATTTCTATCTTCGCATGCGCGTGCGGATGGATGAAGTGATGTCGGTGCGCGCGCGGCTGAACGAGGGGCTGGCGGCCGAGGGGCGTGACGTCAAAATTTCCGTGAACGACTTTGTGATTCGCGCGCTCGCCTTAGGGTTGCGTGATGTGCCGGCGGCGAACGTGCAATACGCGGGGGACGCTATGCACGTCTTTGACCGTGTCGATGTAAGCGTTGCGGTCGCGACAGATGGCGGACTCGTTACGCCCGTGATTCGGGACGCGGACCGAAAGGGCCTAACGTCATTAGCGGAAGAAGTGAAATTTCTGGCAGGCCTCGCGCGTGATGGCAAACTTAAGCCTGAACAGTATCAAGGCGGAACGGCGACGATTTCGAATCTCGGGATGTACGGGATCGAGTCGGTGTACCCGATTATAAATCCGCCACAGGCCTGCATTCTCGGGGTCGGAGCGGCGGAGGAACAAGCGGTCGTTGTTGACGGCGAACTTCAGGTCGGGCGTGTCGCTTCGCTTACGTTGGCCGCGGATCATCGTGCCGTCGACGGAGCAGTCGGGGCGCAGCTTCTGGCTTCTGTGTGCGCGCGATTGATCGATCCGCTGGGCATGATGCTCTGAATAACGCGGTCTGCGTCAAGCGCAGCGCGATAAAGACTAAGGGCCGGCCTACTCAGGGCGGCGTGAAAGGGTTTTGGGAATGAGCAGCGAACGGTTTGATGTGGTGGTGATCGGCGGCGGACCAGGCGGGTATCCCGCAGCGATTCGCGCGCGCCAGCTCGGGTTGTCTGTGGCGCTGGTTGAACGCGAACATTTGGGCGGCATTTGCCTTAATTGGGGCTGCATTCCGACGAAGGCGCTGCTGCGAACTTCCGAGGTTCATCATTTGATTCAGAGAGCGGACGACTTCGGCCTGACTGTCGAGGGCGTTTCGTTTGACCTGGCGAAGGTGGTGAAACGATCACGGCAGGTCTCGAAGCGACTGAATACTGGCGTGAAAGCGCTGCTCAAGAAGAACCAGGTCACGGTCTTAGATGGTTTTGGGCGTCTGGCGGGGCCGGGGCGGGTCGCGGTGGAATCCGCGGATGGATCGGTCTCCGAGATCGAAGCGGGCAGCATTATTTTGGCGACCGGCGCACGTGCACGTTCGCTGCCGGGACTCGAAGCGGACGGCAAACTGATCTGGACGTACAGAGAAGCGATGGTTCCCAAGGAGATGCCTCGACGCTTGTTAGTTGTGGGGTCTGGCGCGATCGGGATCGAGTTTGCGAGTTTCTACAATGACCTCGGGGCTGAGGTGACGGTCGTCGAAGCATTGCCGCGCATCCTGCCCGTCGAAGACGAAGAGATTTCGGGCATTGCCCATAAGCAATTTGAAAAGCAGGGCTTCACGATTCATGTGAACGCGACGGTCTCATCCCTCGAAAAGGGCGACGACGAGGTGACGGCGACGATCACGCCCGAGTCTGGTGAGGCAACGGTTGCGACTTTCGACCGCGTAATTCTGGCCGTCGGTATCGTTGGAAACGTCGAAAACCTCGGCCTAGAAGGTACCGGCGTCGAAGTTGACCGAACCCATATCGTGACGAACGAGTGGACCGAGACCGGCGAAGCGGGGGTCTACGCGATCGGCGATGTTGCTGGGCCGCCGTGGCTTGCGCATAAGGCGACTCACGAAGGGATTCTTTGCGCGGATCGGATCGCGGGGACCCCTGGGCTTCACCCTATGAAGCCTGAGCGCATTCCCGGGTGTACCTACTGTCGCCCGCAAATTGCGAGCGTTGGATTGACCGAAGCTGCGGCGAATACAGTGGGTCGTGAGATCCGTATCGGGCGCTTTCCCTTCCGAGGCAATGGTAAGGCGATCGCCCTCGGCGAGATGGAAGGCGTTGTAAAAACGATCTTCGATGCTGGGACAGGGGAGCTTCTCGGGGCGCATATGATCGGCGCCGAAGTGACGGAGCTCATTCAGGGCTTCGTCGTGGCGATGAACTTGGAGACCACGGAAGCGGAGTTGATGCACAGCGTCTTCCCGCATCCGACCCTCTCCGAAATGATGCACGAGTCGACCCTCGATGCTTACGATCAGGCAATTCACATTTAGACGGACTCTGGTTCGCTTAGGCTAAAGCCTGTGAACTTCGAATCAAGAACGGTAGACGACGTTATGTCCGATCAGCTTTTACAGATTCAAGGAGTCGACTCTAAGGACGGCGAATTGCCGCGGCCTCCGTGGATCCGCGTGCGGCTTTCCGCGAACGACAAGGTCGAAGAGACGCGGGCGCTGATGCGGCGGCTCAAACTCAACACGGTTTGCGAAGAGGCGGCTTGTCCGAATCTTTCCGAGTGTTGGGCGGATCGGCACGCGACTGTGATGATCTTGGGCTCGGTCTGCACTCGGGCCTGCGCATTCTGCAATGTAGATACAGGCAAGCCGGATGCGGTAGATCCCGAAGAGCCGGCGCACCTTGCTCACGCAGTCGCTGAACTAGGACTGCAGCACGTCGTGATCACTTCGGTCGATCGCGACGATCTTGTCGAAGGCGGCGCGAATCAATTCGCTGAATCGATCGCGAAGATTCGTGCGCTCGCTCCGGCGACGACGATCGAAGTACTGACCCCTGATTTTAGGCGCAAGCCCGAGGCGCTTGGGATCGTGATCGCTGCTCAGCCCGATGTTTATAATCACAACCTCGAGACGGTCCCACGACTCTATAAACGGGTTCGTCCCGGCGCCGATTATCGGCATTCCCTCGGACAGCTCGCGAAAGCGAAGCGCCTGCGCCCGGAGACGTTCACTAAGAGCGGGATCATGGTTGGCCTGGGCGAGGAGCGCGATGAAATCCGCCAGGTGATGGATGATCTACGCGCTTCAGAGGTCGACTTCCTCACGGTTGGCCAATACCTAAGGCCTACGCCTAAGCACGCCCGCGTCGAACGCTACATGCCGCCCGAAGAATTCGCGGAAGTTCGCGCAGAGGCTACGGAGCGAGGCTTCCTCGTCGTCTCCGCTACGCCGCTCACCCGCTCGTCGTATCACGCGGAGGCAGATTTCAGGCGCTTGCAGGCCGCTCGCGCAGAGCAGTTCGCCGAACGCTAAGTTGCGGCCCTTGCGTCAGCCTCGTTCGGAATTCATGTTAGGTGACGTTGGGAGTATGTTAGGCGACGTTGGTTAGGTCGGTGACGCTGAGGGTATCTGCCTCGAGCGGGAGACCCGTGCGGATCGAGGGGTCTGCACGTCGAAGATCTTCTGGGCTCGTGGGCGGGAGTCCCGCTTCCGAGGCTCGCTTTTGGCACGCGATATAGATCGCTTGTTCGGAGAGTCGGCGTCGTTCGACGCGACCCCCCTTGTTCACCGGATTAAAGAGCGGTCCAGCCCCAGGGCCACGAATCAGAATCCAGCGCTCAAGGGAACGACGAGCATTATCGTGCGCCGAGAAACGCCGCGACGCGCGACCGGCGGCATTTTTGATTCGAAGCCCCCCCGTCGAGAGGTCATAGTCCTCGAGTTCCAGTGCGACTGCTTCGGATCGTCTTAGGTTTGCGCCGTAGAGAAGGGCGAGGAGCGCTTCGTCACGCGCACCGGCAGGACTCGAATCTCCAGTGCAGACGTGGGCGAGTTTCTGCAATTCGAGAGCGCCGAGCTGATTCGGCTTACGCGGGGACGTGCCGCGAACCGGCGGGAGATCGATCGCCATTTTGTACGCCTCGTCGGACATTAGGCCTCGGCGCCAGCATTGCTTGAGCACGCCGCGCAGGGCAGCAAGGTGTTTGTTTGCCGTTGCGGGAGCCATCTGCGCACTCAGGCGAGTTCGCAGGGCCGCCGTGTGTTCGACGCAGAGCATGTGCCAGGGCAGGTCGTGAGGTCCGCAGCGTCCCTCCGAAGCCCAGCTGGCCAGCTTTGAGAGCGCCTCGCGCATAGTGCGTCGCGAACCCTCTCCTAGTTGATCGAGATACGCAGCCGTCGGGTCAAACCCGTTTGGAACGACTTCGCCCTTTGCTTCGGTGTTAGCCGCTCCGGGGTTGGCATCGGTCCCTGCTCTCGTGGAGGCGCCGGGAGAAACCGAGCCGGTCGTGCTGGCACCGGTCTTGTCAGCCGCGCGCGGCGTTTGGCTCCAAGCATCGGTATCTGTTGCCACGTCGCTCCTCTTTGCCCTTTCGAGGGGCGGGCTTGGGACGCCCGTGTCCATGTTGCCGAAGAACAGAGAATCGAGGAGCGGAGGCGTTTCGGGTATCGGGCGAATGCCTTATTCATCGTGTCGAAAAACTCTCCCCCCCCCCCCGATGTCTCAGGCGGGGACGTCGGATGGCCGAAAACGGGGCCATGACAAATCCGTTATTTCAGTTGGGCGCGGCCTTTGCGGGGCTCGTGATATTTGCCGTCCTTTCACTCGAAGGGAAGGATTTGGCTCAGGAGTTTGGCCTCGTGGAGGAGGACGAACCGGTCCTGGTCTTTACGATTCCACGGCCGAACCATCTGGCGAAGGTGCGCGCGGCAATTTCGCCTGACCGAATTCTCGTCGAGGACGAATTGGGCTTCACGCTCAAAGGCGGCCGCGTATACGTGAGTGACGTGGGGCAAGCGGGCGCGCTTATCAAGTCTTCAGGATGGATCGATCAGCCGATTCAGATTGTCGGGTTGGGGATGGGCGACGGCGAGGAGGACGACTCTGGCGTGAAGCCGTCGATGCCCCCCGAAGAACGGTTGGCGCGGATGCATGAACTCGTGAAGCAGCCGACGCTCTCGCGCGGCGAGCAGATGTTCGTGCTGGCGGCGATAAACGACGGGATCGAGATCTAGCCGTTCGAGATTGGCGACAGCGTCGGAGCAGAGTCCGGAGAGGGCACAGATCCTCGCGGCCCGTGCGCGGTTGTTAGTTCACACGCGCCTAGTACATGGGTCTAGTACATGGGTCTAGTACATGGGTCTGAAGGTGCAGACCTAAACGGATTCTGTTGAGTCGGGATCCTTGGGGGGCTGCGTGCTTGCGCCTTCGGTCGTCGCTTTGAGGGCACTGTTCTGTTGGTACCAATCGATCGTGCTCTCCGCATGATCGCGTTCGCTGTCAAGGAAGTGTTCGACCGCGTGTCCGAGACGCGGATCTGCAATGTAATGTGAGCTGTAAGTCGGTTGCGCATCGAATCCGCGAACCTGCTTGTACTCGCCTCCTGCCCCGGGCTCAAAGCGGGCGAGGCCACGCTCGATGCAGTGCTCGACGGCGGCGTAGTAACAGACGTTGAAGTGGAGATGGCGAACCATGCGGGTCGCGCCCCAATAGCGTCCGTAGAGCGCGTCACCCTTTTCGACGTTGAAGGTTCCCGCGATCATCTCGCCCTCGTGCTCCGCAATCACAAGGCAGAGGCGGTTGCGAAAGCGCTCGATCAGCAGTTCGAAGACTTTGCGGTTTAGGTATTGCCGGCCCCAGGCTCTCGATTCGATCGTTTCGAGATAGAAGCGGAACATCGGCTCGACTAAGTCCTCGGTGATGTCATCGCCCGTGTAGGTACGGATGGTGACACCCTGCTTCTCCATCTCGCGGCGTTCGCGACGGACCTGATTGCGTCGCTTACTACGAAAGGCGCCGAGGTAATCCTCGAAGGTCTCATAGCCATCGTTCAGCCAGTGGTATTGGAGGCCGACGCGGGTATGGAAGCCTACTTCCGTCAGCGCTTCGGCTTCCTCGGGCTGACAGAAGTTGACGTGGATGCTCGAAAGATCGTTGGCCTTGCAGATCTCTTTCAGTGCACCGGCCAGGCGTTCGATCCAAAGTGTGCGGTCGCGGCCGTAGGCGACGAGGAAACGCGCTCCGGGGACAGGGGAGAAGGGCACTCCGACCAGGAGCTTTGGGTAGTAGTTGATGCCCGCGCGGTGTGCCGCATCCGCCCAGCTGAAGTCGAAGACGAACTCGCCCTCACTGTTTGATTTTAAATAGAGCGGACACGCGGCGACGATTTCACCGTCTTCGCGGGCGACCAAGGGGCGCGCGTCCCAACCGGACTCCGGGTCGAGTGCGCCGGCTTCCTCAAGAGAAGCGAGAAACGCCCATTCTAGGAAAGGCGATTCATTTCCGACGAGTCGGTCCCATTCTGCCTGGGGCAGACTGGAAACGCCGTCTTCGAGCTGGATTGTGAGCTTGGGTGCCTCGTCGGACATGAGCTGCCGAGTGTAGCCGCTGTTCTTCGCGCTGCGTGCAGTGCTTTCGATCGGAGCTACGTGGAGGGAGGCTTGGGGGAGGGCTATGCTTCGCACGATGAAAACGATTGAGCGAATGGCCGGTCCCGAAGATGGCGGCAAGCCCCCCGCACCCCTTGATCCCTCGAAGGAGCGCGACCAAGGGGTTGCGACGAAGGAGCGTTCGAAGTCAGCTCGGCCTCCGCGATTCAAGGTGCTGCTCTACAACGACAACTACACACCTATGGAGTTTGTCGTTCAGATCCTCGAAAAAGTCTTTGGAAAGAGCCCCGCAGCTGCGACGCAGATCATGTTGCAGATTCATCGCGCCGGAATGGGCGTGGGTGGGGTCTACGTTTTGGAAGTTGCCGAGACAAAATCGGCGACGGTGCATCGAATGGCCGAAGAGCGGGGATATCCGCTCCGGTCGGGAGTGGAGAAGGAATGAGTTCCATCGGCCGCGATCTTCAGCTCACGCTGCAGGCGGCGTATCGCGAAGCGGAGTCGAGGCGTCACGCGTACTTGACGGTGGAGCATCTGCTCTACGCCCTGATTCATAACGAGGAAGGGGCGCAGATCCTGCTCCATGCGGGTGCGGACGTGGACCGACTGCGCGCGGACCTCGAACGATTCTTCGATGAGGATCTCGAAAGCGTGCCCGGGGATGACCCGGTTGAAACGGCACAGACCCTCGCGTTTCACCGCGTGGTCCAGACGGCAGTTGATCACACGCAGAGTGCCGAGAAGGAAGAAGTGGAGGTCGGGGATCTCCTTGTGGCGATCTTTAATGAACCCGACGCGCATTCCATGACTTTGCTTCGAGCGCAAGGCGTCTCGCGCCTCGACTTGCTTCGCTACATCAGCCACGGCGAGTCGAAGCTCGGCGACGAGTCCTTCAGTGCAGAAGGCGGAGGCGGCGCCCCCATGATGGGCGGCGAGGAGTCCGAAGGCGTCCCGGCGGATCCGCTCGGCGCTTTCGCGACGAACTTGACGGAGCGCGCCGCGAAGGGTGAGCTCGATCCCCTGATCGGGCGCGGTCCCGAGCTTGATCGAGCGATTCATATCTTGGCGCGGCGTCGAAAGAATAATCCGATCTTTGTCGGCGAGACCGGCGTCGGAAAGACGGCCCTCGCTGAAGGCCTAGCACTGCGCATTCATGAAGGTCGCGTGCCGGAGGACCTCGAAGGCACGGAGATTCATTCTCTCGACCTAGGGGCCTTGCTCGCCGGTACGCGCTACCGAGGCGACTTCGAAGCGCGCTTTAAAGCGCTCTTGTCTGCCCTTCAAGAACGTAAAAATTTCATCCTTTTCATCGACGAGATTCACACGATTCTCGGGGCGGGCTCCGCGCAGGGAACGACGGTCGATGCGTCGAATCTTCTGAAGCCGGGACTTGCTGATGGCACGCTGCGGTGCATGGGCTCGACAACCTATCAGGAGTATCGGCACTTTGAGCGCGACCGCGCGCTCGCGCGTCGTTTTCAGAAGATTGATGTAGAAGAGCCGACGCCGGAAGAATGCGTTCGGATCTTGAAGGGGCTTGCGCCTCGTTATGAAGATCATCACGGTGTGCACTACACGGTCCCAGCGCTTAAATCCTGCGTCGATTTGGCCGTTAGGCATCTGAACGATCGGTTCCTGCCGGATAAGGCGATCGATGTGTTAGATGAAGCCGGTGCCGCGGTTCGGCTTCGGCCGACGGGGAAGAAACGGCGAACTGTGGGCGTGAGGGATATCGAGCGAACTGTTGCGCGAATGGCGCGTGTGCCTCTCGAAACGGCCGTGTCTGAAGACTCTGCGCGGCTTGAGCGGCTTGAGTCGGATCTCAAGGCGGTCGTCTTTGGTCAGAATGCCGCGGTCGAGACGGTTGCGAATGCGATCAAGCGAGCTCGTGCAGGTATGGGGAGTCCCGAGAAACCGACGGGGTCGTTTCTCTTCGCGGGCCCGACAGGAGTTGGCAAGACCGAGCTTGCGAAGCAGCTCGCGGAGACGTTAGGCGTACCTTTCCTGCGCTTCGACATGAGCGAGTACATGGAGAAGCACTCCGTCTCACGTTTGATTGGCGCGCCTCCAGGCTATGTCGGCTACGACCAGGGAGGACAGCTGATCGAGCAGATCCGCAAGCATCCATATGCCGTACTGTTGTTGGATGAAATTGAAAAGGCGCATTCAGACGTCTTCGATGTGCTGCTTCAGGTGATGGATCACGCGACGCTGACCGATAACCAGGGACGCGAGGCTGATTTCCGACACGTGACGCTGATCATGACCTCGAACGCGGGTGCGAGGGAAATGTCGGCGCGGGCGATTGGGTTCACAGACGGCAAACGCGGAGACGGGAACCAGGAGATCGAAAAAATCTTCAGCCCCGAGTTTCGCAATCGTCTGGACGAGATCGTACGCTTTGATGCCTTGGCCCCTGACGTGATGGAAAAGGTCGTCGGCAAGTTCATTGTTGAACTCGAGGCGCAGCTGGCGGAACGAAAGATCAAGATCGAACTCAGCCCCGCGGCTCGGAAGCGACTCGCCGAGAAGGGCTATGACCCCGATTTCGGCGCACGACCATTGGGCCGCCTGATTCAACAGGAAATTAAGAACCCGCTCACGGACGAGGTGCTCTTTGGCAAGCTGAAGGGCGGCGGTCATGTCGTCGTCGACGTGGATGAAGCGGGCGACTTTG
>JASDVF010000023.1:98345-101537 GCA_041440805.1 Myxococcota bacterium
CGGACGAGCGCCGGGCTGAATCCGGAGCGTGCGCGGGCAAGGACGGAAACGATCGAACGAGGGAGCCGTATGGCGAACGAGCTGGACGCGAAAGTCGACGCGGAGGGTCGGACGCTGCTCTCGCTTAGCGGGGCCGCTCTCACTGGGATGGGTCTCGCTCTCCATGCGAAGGCGTCTCCCGATCGTATGGCGATCGTGGATGCGACGGGAAGCCATTCCTTCGGGCAACTGAACGCTCGGGCGAATCAGCTCGTACGTGCTTTGCGCGCGCAGGGGCTCTCGGCAGGCGACGGCGTCGCGCTCTTTTGTTCGAATCGCGTGGAGTTCGTCGAGGTTTACGCGGCAACGCTTCGGGGCGGCTTTCGGCTGACGCCGATCAACTGGCACCTCACCGCCAAAGAAGTCGGTTATATCATCGACAACTGTGAGGCGAAGGCGTTTTTTGTGGACGCGGACTTCGCCGCCGTCGCTCATGATGCTGCGAAACAGGCTCCGGGACTGATTGCGAAAGTGGCGATCGGCGGGAACGTGCCGGGCTTCGAGGGGCATGACGCGCTTTGCGAAGGCCAATCGAGCTCCGACCTAGAGGATCCCGCGTTAGGCAATTCCATGCTCTACACCTCGGGGACGACAGGGCGTCCCAAGGGTGTGTATCGCCGGGGCGCGACGCAGAGCTCGATCTCGGTGCCAATCGTCGCGACGGCTGGGTTCGACCCGGCGAGGGATGTCACCCTTGTGACAGGGCCTCTCTATCACGCTGCCCCTTTGGCCATCAATTTGGCACTGCCTTTGATGATGGGCGTCGGCTGCGTCTTGATGGAAACGTGGGATGCCAAGCAGGCGCTCGCGCTGATCGAGACGCATAGCGTGAGTCACAGCCATCTCGTGCCGACGATGTTTCACAGATTGCTTTCTCTCGACGAAGCGACCCGCGCGAAATACGACCTCTCTTCGCTCCGCTGGATTGTGCATGGGGCGGCGCCTTGTCCCAATCATGTTAAGGCGGCGATGATCGAATGGTGGGGACCGATTCTATTTGAATATTATGCGGCGACCGAAGGCGGCGGATTTTGGATCGACTCCCATGAATGGCTCAAGAAGCCCGGGAGCGTAGGCCGAGCGGATTCGTCGAGATTCACGATGCAAATTCAGGATGAGTCAGGCGAGGAAGTTCCGGGGGGCGACATAGGCACGGTCTATTTCAAGGCTCCTCGACATCGCTTCGAGTATTTTAAAGCGCCGGAGAAGACGGCTTCCGCCTATCGCGGCGACTACTACACGATGGGAGATCTTGGGCGTCTCGATGACGAGGGCTATCTTTTCCTGACCGGGCGAAGTGCGGAGCTGATTATCTCAGGCGGCGTGAATATCTACCCGGCGGAAGTCGACGCGGTGCTTTTGCAGCACCCCGCAGTCGGCGACGCGGCGACGGTCGGAGTTCCCAATGATGAGTGGGGCGAAGAAGTTCGTGCAGTGGTCGAACTGTCAGCGGGGATTGAAGTCAGTGCAGCGCTCGAGGCCGAGCTGATCGCATTCTGTCGCGAGCACCTAGCCGGATACAAATGTCCGCGCGCCGTTGAGTTCGTAACTGATTTGCCGCGCCTCGATAGCGGCAAGATTCAGCGCACGAAGGTGCGTGACCGCTACCTGCTTTCCGACAGCTAAGAGGTCTTCGCGCCTGACGGAAGCGGCGGAAGCTCTAGCCAGCGCCCGCGTATAAAGCTGGCCCCGAGCCATATCGTCCGAGCGATATGATCGAAAATCAACGTCGCCCATAACCAGACCACGTCGACTTCGAGATACGCGCCGAGGAAAATCGCAACCGGAACGCGGATGCCCCAGTTTCCGATCGCGGCCCCTATCAAAGGCGTAATCGTGTCGCCCGCGCCCTTGTGCGCTCCGCCTAACGTAAAGTGCATCTGCAAGAAGGGTTGCGCTATGGCGAGGCAGAGCATGAAGGGGGCGAGCGCGTCGATCACGGCGCGATCATCCGTAAATAATTCTGCGAGCGCACCGCGCTGCCAGACGCACAGAATGCCCAGGGGAATAGCGGTTGCGATCGCGAGCTTGAGGGATCGTTTAGCGCCTCGTAGCGCACGGTCGCTGTCGCGGGCTCCGAGTGCTTGGCCGACCACCGTTGAGCAGGCTTGGGCGTAGCCGGTTCCGGGGATCCACGAGAAGGACAAAATCGAGATGCCGACGGTGTAGGCCGCCACGGCGATCGTGCCGTAGTAGTTACTCAGCACCCAGAAATAGGAGAGCAGCCCGAAGTTGAGCACGATGCGTTCGGCGACGCCGGGGACGGCGATGCGAATGACTTCGCGGGTGATCGGATTTTTTCTGAACAGATCGCGGAAGCGAAGCGCCGTGGGGGCGCTCTTCGGAATCCGAGCGAGGATGATGAGGAAGAGCACGAGTCCGACCGCCTGGCTGATCGCAGTCGCGAGGCCGGCGCCCAAGAGCTCGAGCCTCGGGAAGCCGAAATAGCCGAAGATCAAGACGCCGTTCAAAGCGAGCTTCGAAATGGCAACGACGGCTGCGATGAACATGGGTGTCACCGTGTCCCGGTTCGCGCGTAAGGCGCTCTCGCAGATCATCGTGAACGAGAGCATCAGGGATGCCGCGACCGTTAACTCGAGGTAGGGCGCGGCGACTTCGATCACGGAAGGCTCTGCGCCCAGGAGTGCGAGGGTTTCTTCGCTGAAGAAGAAGAGAATGAAACCGTAGAAGAGGGTGACGGCGGCGGAGACTTGAATGGAGCCGGCAAAACCGTGTCGCGCACGCTCTGGATCGCCAGAGCCGATGGAGCGCGCCATCAAAGCGACGCAGGCTAGGCCGACGGCGAAGAGCGTCGAATGGATCAAGTGAAAAAGCTGGGTCGCATACCCGACGGCCGCGAGAGGGACGGCGGCGCTTCCGACTTCCGCGAGCCGCCCGATCATCATGCGATCGACGACCCCCGTGAAGTTGAGGAGGACCTGGCTGGCCATGACGGGCCAGGCCAGGGAGAAAATTTCGCCGAAGGTGTCTCTTCCCGCGACGTATCGGGGCGCGGCACCCGCTGATGCGCCGGCGGCAAGGGAGCTCGCAGGGACCGCCGGTCCGACCTCTGGGTCCATAGGATCCGCAGAGCGGTGCGCGGCAATTTTCGTTTCTAGAGGAGTGTCTAAAGGAGTATCTAAAGGAGCATCT
>JASDVF010000023.1:101637-119510 GCA_041440805.1 Myxococcota bacterium
ATCTAAAGGAGCATCTTTGTCGCTCACGCGTCGCGCAGTTCGCGCGGTAGCTTGAAGCGCACACCTTCGTCTACTTCCGGAAGTGAATCGAGTACGGCTGGTCCATCCGAGAGTTCGCGCAATCGCTCGATCACGCCTTGGACTAATACGTCCGGGGTCGATGCACCTGCCGTCACGCCGACGCATTCGATGCCGTGCAGCCACTCGGGATTCATTTCTTCCGCGGTCTGAATCAAATAGGACGGCACACCGCGCCGCGAAGCGACTTCGACGAGACGGTTGCTATTCGAGGACGCCGGAGCTCCAACGACGAGGACAAGGTCGGCTTCAACTGCGAGTTCCTTGACCGCGTCCTGCCGATTCTGCGTCGCATAACAGATGTCATCGCGCTTGGGGAGCAATATGTTGGGGAAGCGCGCGGCTAAGGCATCCATCACATCTCGAGTGTCGTCGACAGACAGGGTCGTTTGCGTGACACAGCCAAGCCGGTCCGGGTTTTGGACAACCAGCGTCGCGACATCCTCCGCCGTTTCAACGAGATGCATCGAGTCGGGCGCTTGCCCCATGGTGCCTTCGACTTCGACGTGGCCCTCGTGGCCGATCATCACGATTTCGAATTTATCTGCAACCATGCGACGCACTTCGTTGTGCACCTTGGTGACGAGCGGGCAGGTCGCGTCGATCGTGTGGAGCTTGTTCTGCTCGGCCCGGTCCCGGATGGCGGGGGAAACGCCGTGGGCGGAGTAGATGAGAACGGCACCCTTGGGCGCGTCTTCTGGGTCTTCGATGAAGGTCGCGCCTTTCTCACGCAAACCGTCGACAACGTGCCGATTATGAACGATTTCGTGGCGTACGAAGACGGGGCGATCGCCCTGGGCAAGGGCGAGCTCGACGATGTCGATGGCCCGGTCGACACCGGCACAAAATCCGCGAGGGCTGGCGAGAAGGATCCGCATGGCGCGGGATACTAGCGTTCTCCTATAGGGTAAGGGAAAAAACCGGAGAGGCCGTTACACTCGAAGTTCGAAACTTATGGCAGGAGGCATGTCGACATGTCGGACCTCGAAACATTTCGCCAGGAAACTCGTTCTTGGCTCGAAGAAAACGGCCCCAAGGGACTGATCGGCCGGACTGCGACAGACATCGAAGGTGTCTGGGCTGGCAAGAAGTGGGTGCCCGACCATCCCGACGAGCGCGTTTGGCTGGAGCGCATGGGCGCGAAGGGTTGGACCGCACCGACATGGCCGACCGAATACGGCGGCGGTGGGCTCAGCAAAGAAGAAGCGAAGGTTCTGGCAGAAGAGATGCGCGTCTTGCGTCTTCCGCAGGCGCTGGTTGGTTTTGGTCTGACGATGATCGGCCCGACGCTTCTGCGCTTTGGCAATGAAGAGCAGAAGAAGCAGCATCTCCCACGGATTTGTCGTGGTGAGATTCGCTGGTGCCAGGGCTATTCCGAGCCCGGCTCGGGGTCAGACCTCGCGTCACTTCAGACGAAGGCGGAGCGAGATGGGGACGATTTCATTATCAACGGAACGAAGGTCTGGACGTCCTATGCAGATAAAGCCGACTGGATTTTCGCTCTCGTGCGCGATGACAACTCCGGCATCAAGCAGGAAGGTATTTCCTTCCTCCTGATTGACATGGACGATCCGGGTGTGAAGGTCAGCCCGATTCTTTTGATCTCGGGGAAGTCACCGTTCTGTGAGACGCATTTCACCGACGTGCGTGTTCCTGTCTCGAACGTGATTCATGAAATCGGCGCGGGTTGGACGGTCGCTAAGGCCCTGCTCGGACACGAGCGTACGATGATCGCGGACACCTTTGGTGTTGGTGCGAAGCCGAAGACGCCGAATAGCCGCAGTGCTCTTTCAAGTCTTGCGGTCGAGCGAGTCGGCGAGCGAGATGGCCGGGTCGACGATCCTGTCGTGCGAGACGATGTGGCGCAGACGGAAATGGACAGTAGAGCCTTTGGTCTGACCGTTCAGCGCACCAAGGACGCGGCGAAGGTTGGGCATCTGCCTGGGCCTGAAAGCTCGATGTTTAAGGTGTACGGCACCGAATTGAATATGCGCCGCTACGAGCTGATGGTTCGCATTCTTGGGCCGGACGCACTCGGTTGGGAAGGCGAAGGCTTCGATACGTTCGCGCTGGATACAACGCGGGAGTGGCTCCGCAGCCGTGGTAACTCGATCGAGGGCGGTACGTCCGAGATCCAGCTCAACATCATCTCGAAGCGGGTACTCGGCCTACCTGATTAGTTGGAGGGCGGGTCTAGTCGACCGGCGCCAACGATTCATGCAAATCCATCCGAAATAAGAGTCTCCCTACGCAGACAGATCGTTCCGATCGGCTCGGCCCTCGGAACTGAAGGAATCGAAAATGCAGCTGGTACTCAACGAAGACCAGGAGATGATCGCGCAGACAGCGCGCGACTTCCTCGAAGAGAATTCGCCGGTGGCGCGCTTCCGTGCGCTGCGCGACGAAGGCGCAGAGCTCGGCTACTCCGCTGATTTGTTTAAAGAGATGGCTGGCCTCGGTTGGGCGGGTATTCCCTTTGACGAGAAGCAGGGCGGCGCAGGCATGGGCCTGACAGAGCTCGTGTTGATCGTCGAAGCCCTCGGCCGCAAACTCGCGCCGGAGCCCTTTATCGGCGGCGTGACCATGGGCGGCAGCGCTTTGTCTCTCGGTGGCAATACGGCACTGCTCGACGCGTGGCTTCCCTCGGTGATCGACGGCGGAAAGGTCGTCGCTTTCGCGCATCAAGAAGCGCGCTCGCGCTACGAGGTGTGTCGTATCGAGACGCGTGCCGAAGCTGACGGCGATGGTTTCAAGTTGACCGGTGAAAAGGTGCAGGTGCTCGACGCAGTTGGAGCCGATGCGGTGATTATTCCGGCACGGGTTTCTGGCGAAGCGGGCGACCGCGACGGTCTCACACTCTTCCTCGTGGAAACAGGCGCTTCTGGTGCCGCAGGCGCTGCGGGCGTATCCGTCGTCCGGCAGAATAGATTGGATCATCGCAACGCGGCGATCGTTCGACTCGACGACGTACATGTCTCGTCCTCGGCGATCCTCGGAGTAGCAGGGCAGGGCGCAACGCTTCTCGAAGACGTGATCGAGCGGGCAACGGTCGTTCTTTGTGGCGAGATGCTAGGCGGCATGTTCGAGGCCTTTGATCTCACCGTCGAGTATCTCAAGACCCGCGACCAGTTCGGCACAAAAATTGGTACATTCCAGGGCCTGCAGCATCGCGCTGCGAATGTCTTCATGGAACTCGAGCTTGCTCGGTCCTGCGTGATGGCGGCGGCTCGCGCCGTCGACGCAGGCGACAAGGACGCAAAGAAGCTGGTCAGCCTGGCGAAGGCGCGCTGCTCCGATGCGTACGTGCTCGCTGCAAACGAAGGCGTGCAGATGTTTGCTGGCGTCGGGATGACCGACGAATACGACATCGGCTTTTACATGAAACGTGCTCGGGCTTCCGAGCTGACCTTTGGCGACTCCAGCTATCACCGGAATCGCTGGGCGGAGATTGGCAAGTATTGAACCCGAGAGAGCGTTTTCTGAGGAGTTGTCGAGGCGAAGAGGTTGATCGTCCGCCGGTCTGGCTAATGCGTCAGGCGGGTCGTTACCTGCCGCAGTACCGCGAAGTTCGAAAGGGCGTGAGCTTTCTCGAGATGTGTGAGGACGTGGAGCGGGCCGTTACGGTTTCGCTTCAGCCGATCGACTTGGTTGGGGCGGAAGCCGTGATCATGTTTCAGGATATCTTCACGCCGATTCCCGGCATGGGCGTGGATCTCGACTTCGCTCCCGGTCCCGTGATCGAGGATCCGATTCGCACAGCGAGCCAGATTGAAGCGCTTCGGATTCCTGATCCGCGGGAGAGCGTGCCTTTTGTCTTCGAGATTCTGGGGCGCCTTAGGGAGTCCCTGGCGGCGCGCGATATTCCGCTCCTAGGATTCGGTGGTGCGCCGTTCACGTTGGCGGCGTACATGATCCAGGGCAGTGGCTCGAAGGATTTTTCGATTCTGAAAGCGATGCTTCAGCAGCGGCCAGATGAAGTTGAAGCGCTGCTCGAGAAGCTCACGGTTCTGACGATCGACTATCTCAAGGCGCAGATCGAAGCGGGCGCAGAAGCGGTTCAGCTCTTCGATACCTGGGCAGGCCTACTCGATCCTGCCGCTTATGCGAAATGGGTCCATCCTTATCATCAGCGGATCGCGAAGGCGCTGGCGGATGAACCGGCTCCGCTGATTCTCTACGTACAGAATGGTTCTCACGTCGTTGATCTGATTGCGACCTCGGGAGCGGATGTGATCTCTCTCGATTGGCGAGTGCGTCTCGAAGACGTGGCGAAGCAATACGGAAGCGGCGTGAGTCTTCAGGGCAATCTTGACCCGTGCTGGTTGCACGCTTCTCGGGACCGGATCTTTGAGATGGTGCGAGAAATGGCCGAGGGCGCTTCGTCCGCCCGCGGGCATATCCTCAATCTCGGGCACGGCTGCTTGCCCGATACGCCGGTGGAAGGTGTTAAGGCCTTCACGGACGCGGCGCGCACGCTGGGGTGAACCGATTTAGATGGGGCTGTTCTCAGACGGCCTAATCGCCTTAATCGCTTTAGTCATCGCTTTAGTCATCGCGCAGGTCGTCGCTTCAGTCGCCTAAGCACCGCCTCTGAGGTGATAGCCGTCAGGCGCGGGCACGAATCCAGTCGGCGACCGCTGCTGAGAAGCGCGGGTCGCCGTTTAGGCACGGCGAGAGCCAGAGCTCTTCTCCGCCCAGTTCCTTCCATTGTTCGCGGAGCCGAATCCCGATCTCTTCGAGGGTTTCGAGACAGTCCGAGACGAATGAGGGGCAGAAGACCGCCAGCCGCCGGTGTCCAGCTTCTGCGAGTTTTGGCAGTTCTATGTCCGTGAAGGGCTGAATCCACGGACGTGGTCCGAGACGCGATTGGAAGCTCAGGCTCGTGGTCTCGGCTTCGATATTGAGGGAGCTTGTGAGTGCCTTGGCCGTCGCATAACACTGGGCTCGGTAGCATCGCCTGAGCGAAGGGCCGGGCGCCTCGCAGCATCCGTCGCTTGCGAGGCAATGTCCGCCGGTTGGGTCGCTCGCTCGGATCTGGTCTTCCGGAAGTCCGTGGAAGCTGAAGAGCACGTGATCCGGCGCGAAGTTTTGTAGGTCCGCGCGGGCCATTTCGCCCCAGCTGTCGATAAAGCCAGGGGCGACATGGAAATTGCCCAGGATGTCGAGGGGCGGAAAGTCTCCCTTCAAGTCGATGCACCGGAAAACTTCGGCAGATACGGAAGCCGTGACGGATGAGGCGTACTGCGGAAAGAGCGGCAGTACGACAACGCGCGTCGCGCCGGCCTCTTCGAGTACTTCGAGTCCACGCTCGATCGAAGGGCTGCCATAACGCATCGCCAGCTCGACGTGGAAGTCCTCTCCGAGTTCTTTGGCGACGCCGGATTCGAGTTCGCGTGAATGGACGAGCAGCGGGCTGCCGTCCTCACGCCACACCTTTCGATATGCGGCTGCGGACTTTGCAGGGCGGCTCGGAAGAATGACTAAGTTGAGCAGGGCCCAGCGAAGTGGCGCTGGAAGCGTCAAAACGCGCGGGTCGCTGAGGAATTGTCGAAGATATCTCCGGACCGGGGCGGTCTCGGGCGCATCCGGCGTCCCGAGATTAACGAGTAAAACACCCGTTTTGTGCGGGATGGCTCTCGAGTCTTCTGCGGAGCGCGGCTTAGGCATAGGGTTCATTTGGGCTTCACCTACGGGTTCACCTTAGAGTCGTCGATCTTGGGCGGAGAACAAAACGATTCGGTGACTGAACGGGTTAAAGGTAAATTGCTCACTGCGACATCCGCGAAACGGAATGTAATGATTCCGTTGAGTTCGGTGAGAGCCGAACGCTGAAACTGGTTTCGATACTATTAAAATTCAACCTGAGTCATTTCGGCAGTCGTACTGTACGCGTCAGATCTGGGCCCGCAATGAGGGAACATAGCGACTGTACTGATCGTCGAGGAAGACTCGCTTCGTGAAATGCTGGGTCGATACCTCGTGCACGAAGATCACGAAGTGATCGGGGCTGCATAGGGGTATGAAACCATCGAAGCGGCCTTCGACACTGAGCCCGCTGTGTTGATTGCCGATTAGATTTTTAAGAATTATGTCCACCGCGAACAGGGTTCTTAACGCGAACCTGGCTTTGATCGCGCAGTTCGTCTCGATCCCACTGTTGACCTCGCGCTTGGCTAGCTCGTTCGGCGCTTGAAGCCGCCGCGGGTGACCGACAGCCACATATACCACGCCGGGTACAGCAGGGAGAGTTCGAGAAGGAAGTAGGGCGCCACCTCGCCGGGCCATTTTGCACAGGCCGCGAGGGCTGCGGTCCAAAGGATCGCGCCTACTGCGAGTGCCGCGCGCAGGCGCATCGGCTCAACCTTACTCGGGTAGAGATATTTCATCGGAATGAAAACCCCGACCGAAAGTACGGCGACCCAGATCGTTCCGACGCCGGGCGCCACCCCGAGCAGCCAAAGATATATGGCCAGGATATTCCAATACGAAGGGAAGCCGAGGAAGAAATTATCCTCGGTTTTGGCGTCCTCGCGGGAGAAACCGTACGCGCTCGCCAGGACAGGCGCAGCCAACCACATCGAGTGGACGACGGACTCCGCCCCCCACATAAAGAAGACGGGGACCACAACAAAGTTCAGGTAGTCGACGATGTCGTCGAGGCGCCGTCCATTGATCTGGGGTGTGTGCTCGGCGACGCGAACCGCGCGCGCGAGCGTGCCGTCGAGGCCATCGATAAAGAGGGTCGTCAGCATCAACAGCACTGCGACGGCGAGTTGGTTCGACGCGATCGCGATCAACGCGAAGGTTCCGAAGACCGCGCCGCTCGCGGTGAATAGGTGGACGCTCCAGGATAGTAAGCTGTTCATGTTGGGTCGCCGTGTGGTTTCGAAGGAGCAGCTGCAGACAAAGTCGGGGCGCGAACATCAAATCACGGAAGAGAGTTTCGCACCTCCGACCACGAAGCATATCAGAGAGGCTATCCTGGGGGCGCCTCGTGTGCCCCCAATCGGTGCCCGAGGATGGGGGGCGTGGGCACGCATGGGCGATGGCCATCACAGAGAGGCGGACGGAGCAGCCGGACTAGCGGCTGAGGCTGCAGTCGTGGTGAACTCCGCGGATGGGTTTCCGCCTTCTGCGCTGCGCGCGGACCTAAGAATTCGTCCGACGCGCCTCGAAAGTGCGCTCGACTGGGCTCAGTCGCTCGCGCCCGCACCGATCCGTGTCGCGACATCCTGCTGTGGGATGGCCATGGTGAGTGGCGGCGATCCCTTTGAGTCTCTGGGCGCCGGCCCGCCGGCGGTCTCAGCTCGCGCGGCCGATCTCTTGATCGTCGCCGGATCGATCACCCGTCGCCAAGCGCCACTGCTCACTGCCATTTACGAGCGGATGCTTCCGCCCCGCTGGGTCATCGCATGGGGTGCCTGTGCTATCTCCGGCGGCGCCTACCAGAACTACGCGACGATTCCGGGTCTCTCGCAATTGGTGCCAGTGGATCTGGTCGTGCCGGGTTGCCCGCCTCCGGTCACGGCTCTGCGTGAGGCGCTTGACCAGTTACGTCGCGGCGGTCTTCGTGACCGGGAGCCGAGCGCGCTGACATCAAGGAATCCGGCGGACTGGCCGATCTTGAGAAACACACATGCGGACGAGCGAATGACTGATCATTCGCCGCTCGCGCCCGAGAATTCGACTGAGAACTCAGTCGACGTTCCGGATGAGGAAGGAAATCGGTATGTCGATCGCGGTTGAGCTGCCTTCGCTGGGCGAGAGTGTTTTCGAGGGAACGGTCTCTCGTTGGCTCGTAGGTGAAGGCGAGTGGGTCGAGGTTGATCAACCGATCGTCGAGGTCACGACCGACAAGGTCGATGCCGAGATTCCCGCGCCGAGCGCTGGCGTGATCGAATCGATTCATGCTGCCGAGGGCGACGTGGTTGAAGTCGGCGCTGTGCTTGCGAAGATCGACCCGGATGGAAAGCCCGCCGCAAATGCGAGCAGCGAGCCTGCTCGAGTTCCTGCGCCGCCGGCCCCTCCCGTTGTCGCTGCACCTCCCGTTGCACCTGCGTCCGCTCATTCCCTTGATGGTCCCGCTGCGACGCCTGTTGCACGCCGGGTCGCGGAAGATGCCGCGATCGATCTGCGCCAGGTTGAGGGCACGGGCAGCGCTGGGCGCGTGACTAAGGATGATGTCCTTCGGCATCAGTCCGGTGCCGCCGAAATGCGAGCGCCCATTCCGGTTCAGCCCGTTCAAGCAGCACCCGCCGCCCCGGTCGCTGCCGCGCCGCGAAAGCCCGCGCGACCCGCACCGACTTTCGGCTACGAGCTTCAGCCGGGGGATCGGGTCATTCCAATGACGCCGATGCGTCGCATCATTTCCGATCACATGGTCTACTCGAAGCGCACGAGTCCCCACGTGGGCACAGTGGCCGAAGTCGACCTCTCTCGAATTGTTAGGCTTCGCAATAAACACAAGCGCGCTTTCCAGGACAGCTACGGAATAGGCCTGACCTTTCTTCCCTTTATTGTGCACGCGGCGGTGCGCGCACTTCGTGAATTCCCAGCGCTTAACGCCTCGGTCACGAACGACGCGATCATAGAGAAGCAAGATATTCACGTAGGCGTCGCGACCGAGACCGAGAAGGGGCTCGTCGTTCCCGTCGTGCGCAATGCCGATCGACTTTCTCTGGCAGGGACGGCCATGGCGATCGACGATCTCGCGACCCGAGCAAGGACCAAGAAGCTGTCTGCAGATGATCTGAAGGGCGGGACGTTTACGATTTCGAATCCCGGCCGTCAGGGTAATCTCTACGGTTTTGCAATCATCAATCAGCCCCAAGTAGGCATTCTACGGATGGGCGAGATCGCTAAGCGCGCGGTCGTGCGCAGCCTTGAGGGCGAAGACGCGATCGTGATTCGCACGATGATGTACATGGCGCTTTCGTATGATCATCGCGCCGTCGACGGTGCTCCGGCAAATGGGTTCTTGTTTCGGATCCGCGAACTCCTTGAGGCGGGTGAGTTCGACTTGTAAGTTTGGCGGTTGGCTGGGCAGATCTGTTAGGTTTGCTCGACGGCCTGGCCGGAGGGCGCATGACCGCATCCTTGGAATCTATGGAAGTCGATTGGCTTGGTTCCGTGCGTTATGCGGACGCGCTTGAGCTGCAGAGTCAGGCGGTTGCCGACCGGATCGCAGGGGACCGCGGTGATCGCATTCTGCTGGTAGAACATCCCGCAGTCATCACCCTCGGCCGAAGCTCCGACCCCGCAAATATGCGAGTCACACCGGATGAACTGCTTGCGGCGGGGATCGATGTTTATGAGATCGCGCGCGGCGGGGACGTGACCTATCACGCGCCGGGGCAGCTGGTCGGATATCCGATCCTCGATCTCGATGCTCTCGGGCGGCGCGACGTCCACGCGCATTTGCGGCGTATCGAAGCAGGCTTGATGGACGCGCTTGAAGTGCTGGGGGTGCCGAGTCGCCGCGTCGAAGGACGGACAGGTGTATTCGTCGATCTCGTGCGAAGTGGCTCGGGGGCCGGGCCGGATCGGAAGATCGCTTCGATCGGCGTCGGGGTTCGGAAATGGGTGACTTTGCATGGATTCGCACTGAACGTGGATCTCGATCTCGCGGGTTTCGACGCGATCGTTCCCTGTGGACTCGGTGATGTGGAGATGACTTCTGTCGCCAGGGAGCGAGCGCCAGACCGTAAAGCTCCATGCGTCGGTGCGGCGTGGGCCGAAGAGCCCAGCTCGGAAGAGGTTCGGGAAATAGTCGGGCAGGCGCTTGTTGGAAGATTGGCCCGTGGAACGACGCTCGAGGGCTGAACGTGCTCGCTCGGGCGGCGGCGGTCGCCTATTCTTCCGCCGATGCCCCAAGGAGTCGTTATCGTCCAGCGCGCTCGTCGCCGCCCCTTCGCGCTCCTTTGGGCGGGGCCCGCATGGCTGCGTTCAATCTGGTTGAGTCGGCGCGGAGCGAGTGACGATTGCAAACGGCCCTTTATTATGTCGGCGCCGGTGCCCGCGGTGATCCCCCGCTTGCGTTCTCCCAAGCCGCTCCCAAAAGAATCCGACGAAGCGCGCTCATCATCCTGCACAGCGTGCGGCGACTGCGTTCCAATTTGCCCGAGCCAGAGTTTGCGCGTGAAGGGAGAGGGCGGTCGCCCGATTCTCTTTCAGCTCGACGTAGGCTCCTGCATCGGTTGCGGCCGGTGTATCGAAATCTGCCCGGAATCCGCCCTCGTTGCCACTCGCGCGCCGTCCATTCTCGTGCCGACACCGACGGGCCGCCTCGAGCCGTTCGATCTTCTTGCTCCGCGAGCGGCCGCTTCGGATGCAGTGCGATGAGCGCGCTTGATCTTGACGCCTTGCGTGCGGCTCATGCCGACTTGAACGTTCAGGTCTCCTTCAGCCCCACGTCCGACCCGGACTCCCATGAGGTACGAATGAGAGTGCCTGGGGAGCACGCGAGGACGTTGCTCGAGCGGTTGCGTGGCGAGGCGGATACGCCGTCAGTGCGGCTGCTGGACCTCACGGTTGTGGATCGCATGGACGCATCGCCGGCTGGGTTCGAGATGGTCTATCGCCTCGCGAGCCGCGTAGACGAGTTTGCGTATCGCGTCCACGGATTCATTCCGGACTCAGCAGAAGATAATCCCTCGATCGACTCCGTGAGCGCGCTTTGGCCTTCGGCCCTCTGGCTCGAACGCGAAGCCTTCGATCTCTTTGGCATCGGTTTTCGAGGGCACCCCGAGTTGCGGCGTCTCTTGCTCGGCGCTGACTTTGGCGCTGATTTAGGCGCTGACGCTGACCTCAACGGCGCGCCGCTTCGGAAATCCGCGGGACAGGGTCAGTCGTCCTCGGGAGCGGGCCGATGAGCCAGACCCCGCGAACGGATCAGAACGATTCCCTGTCGTCTCGTCTCGGTTTTCCCGAAACGACGATCGAAATCGGACCGACGCACCCAGCGATTAGGCGCGTGATGACGCCCGTCGGCGGAACCGCGAGCTTTATTGTCGAGCTCGACGATGACCGAATCACGAATCTCGAAGTCGACATTGGTTTGGGGCATCGCGGCTTCGAGAAGCAAGTTGAATCGGGAAGCTGGGACGATGCGTTGCCCTATGTGTCGCGTCTCGGGTGGGCTAGTGGCTTGCATGCAGAGATCGCCTACTGCCTTGCCGCAGAATCCCTCGCAGAGATTGCTTCGCCCGATCGCGCGATCTGGACACGGATGCTCGTCGGCGAACTCGCGCGCGTCAGTGACCATTATGCGCGACTCGGCGCGACGATGGCGGCGATCGGGCTTCGGGATGCAGAGAACGTCGCGAACGCGGGCGAGGAACTCGCCTCGGAAGCGCTTGTTGCAGCAACGGGCGGCGGGCCACTCGTTGGCTTCAGCTGCTTCGGCGGAATTCGTCGTGCGCTCCCAGAGCACTTCTTAGAGGGCTGGTCGAAACAGCGCTCTCTGATCGATGATGAACTCACTCGCTTCGGTTCGGTCGCGACCTCCAATCCGACATGCACACGCCGTCTGCGCGGTGTCGCGCCTCTCGTGCCTGAAGATGCAATCGCATGGAGCGTGACGGGGACTGCGCTTCGCGCCTCCGGCATTTCGGCGGATGTTCGGAAAGATCGCCCCTATCTCGCATATGGGGCGCTTGAATTCGACGTGCCGGCCGGAGAGCAGGGCGATGATCTCGACCGGATGTTAGTCGTGATCGAAGAAATCAGGCAGAGCCTCGGGATGATCGATCAGTGCCACAAAATATTGTCGAGTCTCGGGCCTGGTGAAGTTTGTGTGAGCGGGGAGGTCATCATTCCAGAGGGAGAGGCTGTGGCGACGGTTGAGTCTTCGACCGGCGAACTCGCGTTCTTTGTAGTTTCGGATGGCGTTGGATTGCCGCGGCGCATTCGCTGTCGCGCGCCAAGCTTTTTTCACGCGCAGGTGTTGCCGACGATGATGGTGGGAGCGCGCCTCGATGACTTGCTGCCGACGGTCGCGCTGATGCATCTCGTGTCTGCGGAGTGCGATCGGTGAGCGACGAGGGCGAGGGCAAGTCTCTCTTTACGCGAATGGGAAAGGGCACGGGCTCGGACGAGCTTGGGCTGGATGCCAAGATTGGGACGGGGCACCGGCCGCTGCCCGAGGTAAAGGGGCCGCCGCCGCTGCGTCCCTTCGGTCTCGTGTTGCATCACGATGGACGCTTTAGCCATGAAGAAGCACCGATTCAGAACCGACGGCTGCGCGAGCATTTCGACCGACACGTTGAGTATCTGCCCGACGAATTGAAATACATCGTTCGTTTGAAGCATTTTCGGGGCGAAGTCGAAATCGAAGAGGCCGGTTTCTTCGTGCGCGAAATCGATTTAGATGCGGGGGAGGTCGTGCTTTCGGACGGAACTCGAGAAGGCTTGGCGATTGAGAGCCTGGAGACCTCTCCGATCGACGGCGCGCTGCTTTGCCGGGTAAAGCGAGCGCTTCATGCCGATGGGTTGCTCGCGCGGTTCATGCACGGGGCACAGGCAGATTTCATGAACGCTGTGGAATTCGAGGGCGAGGATCTGGTGATCGAGCTTGCGGGCCGACGGTTGCCGATTCCGGCCCTCGCGGAATTCGACTGAGCGATTGCCCGGTACAGTTTGACGCCGCCTCACGGAATCGGTACATCCTGTGGGCCCACGGACTCGCGAAGCGAGTCCCTCGCGCGGATCCCGCGCACTGAGGCGGCGTAGCCAAGTGGTAAGGCACGGGCCTGCAAAGCCCTGATCCCCGGTTCAAATCCGGGCGCCGCCTCCATTCGCAAGTTCCCACTTCGTGGGAACTTACTTGGCTGAAGGCTCTATTCGGCTGAAGGCTATTTCTTTGGGGCAAGGGGGCGCCGCAGGTGTCCTGCCGGCGCTCTACGGGTGGAACCCTGGCCGAGACCGAAGCGATCACAGCGAGCGTCGCCGCCCATCGGATTCTTCCCTTGGGCAGTTGGCAGCCTTACTTGACGGCCGGGATTGGTGTGATGGACGCGGAGGTGACGGACACGCGCTCGCTTGGCGGTGTGGCTCAAGACGAAACCGAACTCGTGGGTCGTTTCGGTGGCGGGCTCGACTTCTACTTTACGGAGCACATCGTTGGCCGCGCCTCGATCGACTACTACATCCCCGGCGACAAGCTTCACGAACTCGACTCCGTCTCATTCGGCGCGGGCATTCAGTACCGATTCTAGGAGCGCTTGAGTGGATGTTCGCCGAGCCGCGAGGCTAGGCGAGGGGAAGGGTCCAGGGAGAGGCCAGGATATTAGGCGTCGCTCGGTTCTTGTGGCTCGATTTCGAGACGCCTCCCGTCATCCGCGAAAATGTCGTAGCTCGCGATTCCCTTCCTATGTAGGAAGAGCTGGAACGACGTGCCTAACACGCCTAGGCCGTAGGTCACTGAACGGCTGAAGTTGATGGATGAGGCCTCTTCGAAGTAGGCTGTCGGGCAACTGATCTCGCCGATCTGGAAACCGCATTTCAAGATCTGCGCGAGCATCTGATTGTCGAAGACGAAGTCATCCGAATTCTCGAGCAGCGGAAGCTCTTCGAGGACGCTCCGGGTGAAAGCGCGATAGCCCGTGTGGTACTCGGATAGCTTTGCTCCCGAGAGCAGATTCTGTGTCGCAGTGAGAAACCGATTCGCGACGTACTTGTACCGCGGCATCCCGCCGCGGAGCGCACCGCCGCCCAAGATGCGCGAGCCCAGCACAGCATCGTAAGGGCCGTCTGTCAGTAAACCGACCATCGCCGGAATCAGCTTAGGCGTGTACTGATAGTCGGGATGCAGCATCACTACGACGTCGGCGCCCAGTCGCAGCGCTTCCTGATAACACGTTTTCTGATTGCCCCCGTAACCTCGGTTCTGCGGATGAACGAGGGTGCGGAGCCCGAGGCGTTTCGCTTCGACGACCGTATCGTCGTCGCTCGCATCGTCGGTTACGACGATTTCGTCCACCAGATCCATAGGGATCTCTCGGACGGTTCGCTCGAGTGTCTTGGCTGCGTTGTACGCCGGCATCACAACGACGACTTTTTTGTTGTGGAACATGCCTGTTTCGGGCTCCTCTGCGGCGAGTTGGGCTCGGCCGCGAAATATTCGAGTCTTAGGGCCGGAAATGGTCCCGGCGAAGCGAAGGAGGGGCGGAGGCTCTAGACTGTATCCCGTGCCCGGGTGGCGAAATGGTAAACGCGGACGACTTAAAATCGTCTGGCCCTAGGCCGTGCAGGTTCGAATCCTGCTCCGGGCACCATCTACCGCTCAATTTTAGCCGGGCCGAAGGTTGAGTCACATACGCGCGACTCAATCGATCAGGTCGATGAAGCGGTCTCGGATGTCATCCGTCGCCAGCAGCTCCTCGAGCGCATCGCGATCGAGCAGCGTCGTTCGCTGGTAGTTTTGCTCCGGTCGATCGATTTCGATCCGGTAGATCTCTTTCGGTTTTTGGAACACCTGGCGAATCCGCAGGGACTGATCTTCATCGCCCTCAAGGATCATGGCGCGAAGCGAATCCACGATTCGGTCGCTGCGGTCTACAGCCAGCGACGCCGGGTCCATCGCGTCGTCTGCGGTTCGGCGCGCGCGTCCTAGGAGTTTGAAGGTTCCGGGCGGTTTCATTGGACGGACAAGCATACCCGGCGTAGATCACGCGATTCAAGTATGGGTCGGGAGTCCGTTACGTCGCCGGATGCGTCGAGCACGCTGTCGCTCTCGGTCCCGGGCATCGAAGAGTCCGGTGATGGGCAAGAGATCCTCGGGTGATTGGTTGTCGAAGGCGATCCCAAAGAGGGCGTCGTCGTCGCGTCCAGTGGGTGTTCCGAAGAGCGACGGGTGAATGGTTTGTTTGGACCACGCGATGTGACCAGCTGCCGTGAAGAGTCGGCCCGATGAGAGTCGCATGGAGATATGAACTCGAGTTTGGGGCGGGAGCCCCTCGGCAGCCGAAATGCGAAGGCCGCCCAATCCGATCTCCGTACAGCGAGCGAGGGGAGCGGCAGGCTTGCCGTCTTCAGTGGTGATGTGAACGAGGGCGTGGAAGGGGATGCGGTCGGTCGACCGTCCTTCACTGCGATGTCGTCGTAATGCCCTACCCATGCACAAGCCCTCCGCTGACTTCTTCACTATCGGTGGCAGACGCCCCAGTCCTTGAGTGCCAATTCACATGCGGGCGAGCGTGGATGTCGTTCTCCTGTGTAGGGATTTCGCTTGTCTGTGAATCTTGCTCGTTCTCAAGGGGATCCCGGCGGCGTCGATGAAGGAGACGCGCTTCCCGGTCCCCGCCGAGGCTCGGCGTGAATGGGGGGATGTGTCCCGCGAAATCGACGACATCGGATTCGGGACGACGTTCTCAGCGGAGTCGCGGGTGAGCCTCGGGCTCGATCCTGACGAAGGACTACGCGTATTGGCGCGCGCGGGTCGAGCTATACCCTCACCGGGTTCGCGAGATTGATGAAGCGTTGGGTGAGGTTGTTGCATATCTCGAGTTCGAGCTGAGTAATCATCCTCGGATAGATGATTGCAGTGCCTTTCTCTAAGCCGTCGACCCGACCCGAGCTATGCTGGTTCGCTGATCGGCCTCCGAATTCGCGCATCGTTGTGTGGGACGGCGTCCGCCGACCCACGGAGCAACATGTCCGCTGATCGAGGTGCCCCCAGTCGACGGGGCCGCAATAAGTCTGGCCGAGCGACTCCGGGTGAACCCCGAGCTCATCGCTCAAAGAGCGCCGGATCGACGGAATGGCTCTACGGAATCCATCCGGTTCGCGAAGCGATGCGGGCGGGGCGCCGTAGGTTGGTACGGCTATGGATTCGCGACGGCGCGCGACGCCCCGATCATGATGCTCTGTTGGCGCTCGCCGAGGAGGCCGGAGTTGTCATCGAATGGGTCGATCGCGACCGGATTGACGCCTGCGCGAGCCCGGACGCCCAGACCCAGGGAGTCGCGCTCGAATGTGGGCCGCTGCCGGAAATCGGGCTCGTCGAGTTGATCGAGCGTGCCGCACGAGCGGCGGCTGAAGGGGCGACGCCTCGGATCGTGGCGCTCGACGGGGTTGAGGATCCGCAGAATGTGGGCGCAATTGCTCGAGTTGCGGATTCTGCAGGGGCTGCGGGTCTCATTCTGACCGAGCGCCGTGCCCCACCAATCACCCCCGCAGTCGCTCGCGCCTCTGCGGGCGCAGTCGAATGGTTGCCCGTGGCGCGGGTTTCGAATCTCTCTCGCGCCCTCGGGGAACTCAAGCAGCGCGGATACTGGGTCGTGGCGGCTGCTGAAGAGGACGGCTCTTCACTCTTCGAAGTCGAGGACCGCGTGTTGTCCGGCCCGACCGTCGTGGTCCTTGGGGCCGAGGGGAAGGGTGTGCGACCTGGGATCCTGCGGGAATCTGATCACCGGGTTTGGGTCCCGATGCAGGGCGGCGTATCGTCTTTGAATGTGTCTACTGCCGGTGCGGTGATTCTCTACGACCTGATGAGGCGAGCGGCCGCTTCTGGCTCGAAATAGACAAGAGGAGAGAATTCCCCGCATGCTCTATTGTTTTCCCCGCGGGTCGTCTGTGGATGTCCTAAAGGCGCTTGCCAGCGGGGACGGAGCACGTCTATAGTCTGCCGCGCTCCACACATCCAATCTTTTTAACATTTTTAGTGCGCCTTACTCGTTCTTCGTGCTCAATTGGAGAGTGATTCGGAGTTGGCATTTTACGTGCTTTTTCGTTGTTGTCGGCCGGCGATGATTCGCCTGCATGGCTAGCAAAGAAAAGGCTGGGGGAGTGTCGCTAAGCTTTCGATGGGCTCACGATGGATCCGGGATTTTGCTGGCGTAGCTCAACTGGTAGAGCATCGGATTTGTAATCCGAAGGTTAAGGGTTCGAGTCCCCTCGCCAGCTCCGATACACAGCCTGAACCTGTCGCGCTAATAGAAGCTCAAAGCCTCACACTGAACTCGAATCCGCCTTGGATTCCAGCTGTTAGGCGAATGCCCGGACCAACGACAATCACAGCGAAATGCACGATTCAGGGTGTTTCGCGGAAGTCCCCGCCTCGCGGGCAAATGGATACAGGGCTTCGAGCCCTACTAGATATAAAGGACGAATAGACGGGTCAACATTCTCCAGCTTCTTCAGGCACCTAGCGCACAGCCCTCCGTTTTCTTCTTTCGATCGCGATCTCGCCTAATAAGGCTTCGAGACTCACGCGGGGAAGAGGGACCGCTAGGCATCGTTCGCTTTGGGGTCATCGGAGGAGTGAGTGGGAAGCAATGCCTGCGCAACACGAATCTGGAGGGATACCGAAGCGGTTAAACGGGGCAGACTGTAAATCTGCTGGCCTTTGGCCTACGGAGGTTCGAATCCTCCTCCCTCCACCAGATACGCCGGCTTGAATGTGAAAGAGCTGGAATGAAATGAAACGAAAAGAGCGAGATCCGGCCGACAGGCGGGGAATCGCAGCAAAGCCCCGAGCGGGGCGGAGATAATGATAGAAAGCGGGAATAGCTCAGCTGGCTAGAGCACCAGCCTTCCAAGCTGGGGGTCGCGGGTTCGAATCCCGTTTCCCGCTCCATTTTTCATTGCGCGCCCGGGAGGGCACGCGGACAGTAAACGTGGATGGATGGGGTTGAGGCTTAGGAAAAGCAGAGATCTCAGTAGGTAGATAGAAGCAAGAACAGAAGAATTGGCTCACGTAGCTCAGGTGGTAGAGCACGTCCTTGGTAAGGACGAGGTCAGCGGTTCGAGCCCGCTCGTGAGCTCCAGAAGATCACGTTTCGGAAAGATCAACCGGA
>JASDVF010000024.1:0-707 GCA_041440805.1 Myxococcota bacterium
GACGGCGACGAAGAGTCGGACGAGTCCGCGGCGGCGAGCGACAGCTCCGAGGCCAAGGCAGTGACTCCGTCGGCCGAACCGGTTGGCGCTCTCGCAGCGGCGGCTCCGGCGAAGCCGAAGAAGGCAATCCCGCAGGGTCAGTACGAGCGAATGTCTCTCGACGATGACGACGAAATCGTGCATGACGAAGAGCGGAAGCCTCTCGGGCACTCAAACAAGCCTGTGGCTGATGCGACTCCGAAAGCCACCGCTTCGGGCGCCCGACCGCCGGCCGGCCCCCGCAGCATGACCGAAGATTCAGACGTGACGGGACCGGCCAAAACAGAAGCAGCGGCTGAGGCAAAGCCTGCCGCGAAGCCTGAATCTCGTTCTCCTGGTCGTAAACCAACTCGGGTGAAATCCGATGCGGCCCGCGCGGCAGCAATCTACGAGCGGCTCGACTCCGAGACGATGGATTTCGTCCCAGCGCAAGCGACGGCGGATCCGGCTCCAGAAGTCGCGGGGAGTCCAGCCGCGCCGGTGAAGAAGAAGGCTGCGGCAGTAAGGAAAAAGGCTGCAGCCGTGAAAAAGAAGACCGCAGCCGTGGCGGGCGTAGCCCCGGAATACGAGCGGCTTGACTCCGAGACGATGGATTTCGTCCCAGCGCAAGCGGCGGCGGATCCGGCTCCAGAAGTCGCGGGGAGTCCAGCCGCGCCGGTGAAGAAGAA
>JASDVF010000024.1:807-7313 GCA_041440805.1 Myxococcota bacterium
GGCTGCGGCAGTAAGGAAAAAGGCTGCAGCCGTGAAAAAGAAGACCACAGCCGTGGCGGGCGCAGCCCCGGAAGTCGCACCTGCGCTCAAAGCCCCCGTGGGAAGGGCTAAGCCTGCTGCCGGTGCGGCGGTCAAAGCTCCCGCAGAGTCGAGCGAGGAAGCCGTAGATCCGGCCCAAGCCGTTGACTCGGAAGAGGAATCCAGCATAATCCCGGGCTCCGATTGAGCCGCCGGACCACGGTCATGGCCCTCCTCGGAAATCAGGTCCCCCCGGATGGATTACACCCGCTGATCACACCCACTCTACACCCCCTACACCTCACACCAGCGCTTCGGCAACCGCCGGCTCGTGGCGTGTTGTGTGTAGGCCAGCAAAGTGTGCCCCTTCCGTATTAAATCCCCAAGGCGATCCTCGCGATCGCCGACAAGCTGTCTATCAAGACAGTTAGACAGGTAAGAGGTCGATTATGTACGCCGTCGTACGTAGCGGTGGAAAGCAATATCGCGTGAGCCCCGGTGGCTCAGTGCGTGTTGAGAAACTCTCGGGTGAGGTCGGTGCTTCGATCACGCTTGAGGATGTGCTCATGATTGGTGGAGAGGGCGACATTAAAATCGGCGCCCCGACTGTCGATGGTGCAAGCGTGAACGGAACGATCGTGGCCCAGGGCCGCGGAGCCAAGATTCGTGTCTTCAAAATGAAGCGACGTAAGGGCTACCGCCGAAGCCAGGGACACCGACAGGACTACACCGAAATCCGCATCGACGGCATCTCGGGCTAACTTTCTTCCAATCAGTTCTTTTCGAAGAACCTTCCAACTCTCTTCTTCCAAGAAGTTTTGAGACAGAAGGCATCGAAGACGAATGAGGACAAAGATCAATGTCACATAAAAAAGGACAGGGCAGTTCGCGGAATGGTCGCGACTCCAATGGTCAGCGACGCGGAATGAAGGTCTTCGGCGGCCAGGATATCAACGCTGGAACGATCCTCGTTCGCCAGGTCGGCACCAAGATCCATCCGGGACAGAACGTCGGCCTCGGCCGGGACTTCACGCTCTTCGCGCTCAAGACGGGCACCGTCCGATACGGCATCTCGCGTGGCCGTACGA
The DNA here is from genome assembly GCA_041440805.1 of Myxococcota bacterium. Lineage (GTDB taxonomy): Bacteria > Myxococcota_A > UBA9160 > UBA9160 > UBA4427 > UBA4427. Next base: position 1,914 of record JASDVF010000024.1, read on the forward strand.
TGGCCCACGTAGACTCTGAATAGAGTCGCTAAAAGAGACGCAGGATAGAAGGGCCCTTCGCTCTTCTAACCTTCTCCCGGTTTCGGCAGAAGGCGTCCTCGAGATCGAATAACGCGCGCTTCCGTCCTCTTCATCGAAGGGGTTGGGAGCGCGTCTTTTTTTGGGTCAACCGACTAACAGGTCGATCCCATGGAACATCAAACTCACGATCCATAACACGGCGCCTTTTGCACTGGGCCCATTCCGCGACCGCTAAGCCATGAAGCACTCCAATCTTTTTGTCGATGAAGTTGAGGTCGAGGTCCACTCCGGATCCGGTGGCAGCGGGATCGTTGCATTCCGGCGCGAGAAATTCGTCTCCAATGGCGGACCGAACGGCGGCGACGGCGGGCGGGGAGGCGACGTCACCCTGGTCGCCAATTCGAACGTCGGCACGCTGCTCGACTTCAAGGGCGCTAAGAAAATCAAAGCTCCGAGCGGCGACAAGGGCGGCGGCTCAGACAGGAAGGGCGCCTCGGGCGAAGATGTCGAGATTCACGTCCCCATAGGCACGCTTGTTTTCGAAATCCCCTTCGACTTCGAGGATGAAGAAGACTCCGGCCTCGAACCTCAAGAAGAGGGCGCCGAACCCGAACTCATTGCCGACCTCACCGAACACGGCCAACGGTTCGTAGTCGCGCGAGGCGGGATGGGCGGACTCGGAAACGCGCGATTCAAGACATCCACGCGCCAGGCACCTGATTTCGCGACACCGGGCAAATCCGGACAATCACGACTACTACGGCTCTCCCTAAAGCTAATGGCCGACGTCGGCCTCATTGGTTTCCCCAACGCCGGCAAGTCGACCCTTCTCAGCCGCATTTCTGCAGCACGCCCCCGCGTTGCTAACTATCCCTTCACGACACTCGTTCCCTCTCTCGGTGTCGTCGAACGAGATGAGCGACGCATAGTCGTTGCCGACATCCCGGGCCTAATCGAAGGCGCGAGCGACGGCGCGGGCCTCGGTCATCAATTCTTGCGCCATGTTGAACGCACACGGGTGCTAGTCCACCTACTCGACCTAGAAGCAATGCTAGTTGAGGGTCGAGACCTTCTCGCCGACTACGACGCGATTCGGCATGAACTCGGTCGCTATCAGGCCGACTTGCTTGAACGCCAAGAAATCGTCGTACTGAGCAAGGGCGACCTAATTCATGACGAGTCCCTCGTGGCGGACCTGCTGGCTTCTCTCAAGGAGCGCGGGATCAAGGTTCGACGAATCTCTTCCGCAGCCAGTCAGGGACTCGACAACTTGCTAGTCGAAGCTTTCGAAGCGGTCGAGGCCGAACGCGAAGCGGATCGATTGGCAGAGGAGGCAGCAGCAGCTAAGGCCAGCGCCAAGAGCGGGCAGGTGGGCAAAGCGGGAGCGAAGCGATGAACGAGCAGAGCCATTGGGCCGCGATCACCAAGGCTCATCGGATCGTCCTCAAAGTCGGCACGAGCACGCTGACGCGAGACGGGCGGCTCCGCCCCGATAAATTCACTGGACTCGCGCGTGACGTCGCCTGCCTCATGGAAGCCGGCAAAGAAGTCGTCATCGTCTCTTCCGGCGCCATCGCCGTCGGCGCACATCGCCTGGGCTGGGACCATTCCGGCGAGTCTGTTCGGGAAAAGCAGGCCGCGGCCGCTGTCGGACAGATCGGCCTAATAGAGCTCTATCAGCGCCGCTTCGCCAAGCGCGGACGCCATGTCGGGCAGGTCCTTCTCACCCGCTTGGGTCTCGAAGAACATACGCGCTTCATGAATGCGCGACACACTATTCTCGAACTACTGCGGCTTGGTGTTGTCCCGATTGTGAACGAGAACGACACGGTTGCCACGGAGGAAATTCGCTTCGGAGATAACGACAACCTCGCCGCAACGATCGTAAATGCGGTCGAAGCCGATCTGCTGGTCATCCTCACCGACGTCGAAGGCCTCTACGAGCGAGCACCCGAAGCGGGCAAACCCACGCCGCCTTTGATTCGCACAGTCGATCGCATAACACCTAAAATCAAAGCCGCCGCCAGCGGCGCAGGCACACGATTTGGCAGCGGGGGTATGATCACGAAGCTCCAGGCCGCACAGACCGCCGCACGATCAGGCGCCGCCACTGTTCTGTGCCACGGCAAAACCAGCAACGTCCTTCAGAAGCTGATCGCCGGTGAAATTCACGGAACGCTCTTCGCTCCCGCCGAACGGCTGCACGTACGCAAGCATTGGATCGCTTTTACCGCGAAGACGCGCGGGCGCATCGTCATCGACAAGGGTGCCACGATCGCCCTCGAAAAACGTGGAGGCAGCCTGTTGCCCGCGGGTGTTTTACACGTCGAAGGCCGCTTCGAAATCGGTGATTCCGTCAGCTGCGTGAACGAATCGGCACGCGAGGTCGCGCGAGGCCTCGTCGGCTATTCATCTAAGGACGTTTCCGCTCTCGCGGGTCAATCGACGAAGGAAATCAGCCGAGTGCTAGGATACTCCAACGGCGAGGAGATCATTCATCGCGACGATCTCGTCCTCGTAGGGCAGGAGTAGCCAACAACGCTTTTCCGAGTCACTCCCGGGTCCACCAAACGTGGATTTCCGACAGCATCCCGCGCGATGTCCAGAACAACAGCCAAAAAAGGCAACGAGTACTAACCCCCCACTCTTTTTCGAGAAATCCGATATGTCCGACGCGAGCACTGACTCCTCCGCAATCATTTCCGACGCCGCGCTCGAGAGCGAAATTCGCGAGCTGGCAGGACGCGCGCGAATCGCGAGCGAGCGGATGGGCGAGCTCTCTACCCAGGACAAGAATGCTTGGCTCGCCCGAACGGCGGAGCGCCTCGAAACTGCTCGCGACCGCATCATGGCCGCGAACGAGCGAGACGTTCAGGCTGCTGCCGAAAAGGGCGTGCCCGAAACGATGCGCAATCGTCTCGGCATTTCTGACGGCAAATGGGCCGATATGATCCAGGGGCTCCAGGACGTGATCGCCCTGCCTGATCCCGTCGGGCGTATTTCGAACCACAGCGTTCGCCCGAACGGATTGCGCGTTGGGCAAATGGCGATTCCACTCGGCGTGATCGCGATGATCTACGAATCTCGACCTAACGTAACAATAGATGCGGCGGCGCTTTGCCTGAAGGCGGGCAACGCGGTAATTCTGCGCGGCGGGACTGAAGCGTTTCATTCCAACCAAGCGCTCGGCTGCGAGCTTCGGGCAGCGGCACGTGATGTCGGCATTCCCGAGGACGCGATCACGATCTTGCCCACGACGGATCGTGCAGCCATAGACGTGATGCTCAAGCTAAACGATTCGATCGATCTCGTGATTCCCCGCGGCGGCTCCGGCCTAATTCGAAAGGTCATCGCCGAATCGACGATTCCGGTCATCGCTCATGATGCTGGCGTATGTCACGTCTTCCTTGACGAATCGGCTGATCCCGACATGGCCGTCGGAATCGTGCATGAATCAAAGCTGCGACAGATGCCCGTTTGCAACGGCCTAGAGACACTGCTTTGCCACAGAGGCGCCTCAGCCACCGTGCTGCCTAACGTCCTTAAGGATCTGCACGAACACGGCGTTGAAATCCGTGGCTGCGCGACGACTTGCGAAGTATTCGGAGATGCTGTCCCTGCCGCAGAAGCCGACTGGGCCGAAGAATTTCTTGCGCCGGTTTTAGCGGTTCGCGTCGTCGATTCGATGGACGTGGCGATCGACCATATCCGTACCTACGGCTCCGACCATACTGAGATCATCGTCACCGAGAGTTACACCAACAGCCAGAATTGGCTTCGACGCGTGAATTCCTCGACGGTCGGCGTGAATTGCGCCACAGGTTTCGCTGACGGATTCCAGTTAGGCCTCGGCGCTGAAATCGGAATTTCGACCTCCAAGCTCCACGCCTACGGCCCCATGGGCCTCGAAGGACTCACGACCCGCAAGTTCATCTTGATGGGAGACGGGCAGCTTCGGGGATGAAATCTTCATTTGCCGAGCCTAATCGCGGGCGCGCTCACCGGGATCCCCAATGAACGCCGGACGAATTGGGCTCTTCGGAGGCACGTTCAACCCCATTCATCTGGGTCATCTCCGGGCAGCAGAGGAAGTCCGTGAGGCGCTCGATCTCGGACGCGTGCTCTTCATTCCGAGCCATACGCCGCCACACAAAGATGGCGATGAAAACGATCCGATCGCCAGCGCGGAACAACGCCTCGAATGGGTTGAGCTCGCGATCGCAGCGCAAAAGTCCTTCTCCGTCGATCGCATCGAGATCGATCGGGAGGGGCTCTCGTATCTAGTCGACACGCTGCGCGCGATTCGCGATCGCGAGACAGGGCGACGGAAGATGGTCTTTATCTTGGGTGAGGATGCCTATGCCGAGATGGGCGACTGGCGCGATCCAGCGGGAATTTTCGGCCTGACCGACTTGGCCGTCATGACGAGACCTCCGGGTCAGCTCGCGAGCCTTGCTGATAGAATGCCATCCGTAGCACGCGATCTTTACACCCTATCTGAGGACGGCCAAAGCGCGGTTCACCGCGAAGCCGGCACTCGAATCGACCTCGTTCCCATTTCGGCTCTCGACATCTCCTCGAGCAAGGTTCGAGAAGCCTGCCGAGCGGGCCGCTCGATGCGTTTCCTAGTCCCCGAAACAATTCGGGAACCCATCGAGGTCAGCGAGCGCTATGGTCCGCCGCCGCTCGGTAATGCCTAAACAAGCGCGCCGCCCCCGTCTATCTACGCGGCGACACGCGCACGCCGTTTCCAGAGCAACGCCGTGGCACTCCACCCGGAGGCCGCGAGAGGAGAGAATCCGTGGATCCCACAGATCCGAAACAAAAAGCACGCTGGATTATTGAGGCGGCGCTCGAGGTGAAGGCTGAACTCCCCATCGCTCTCGATATGCGCGCCCTCACGTCGTACGCGGATTCCTTCATAGTCCTGACCGGCCGTTCAGATCGCCAGGTCCGGTCCATTTCAGAAGCAATCGTTCATGCACTCAAGGGACATGGAGAGCCACCACTCGGCGTCGAAGGTCTCGATGAAGGCAATTGGGTCCTGATCGACTGCAACGATGCGATCGTCCACGTTTTCGACCCTGAGACGCGTGAGCAATATGACCTCGAGCGTCTCTGGCGCGACGCCAAGCGGATTGATGTCGGAATTGAAGGGGTCGACCCAAACCCCTCCCCGGCAATCGCCGTCGTTGAGGACGAAGAAATCAACAGCGGCATCAATAGAGACGAAGACGAAGACAACGGAAGCGCAGATCCCACCGCGTAGACCGATCTCTTGTTGCGCTTCCTTTTGCGCTTCCTTTTGCGCTTCCTTTTGCGCTTCTCTCTACCCATATTCGTATCCGGCCCCGACTAACACGACTCCCGTCGCGTGAG
>JASDVF010000025.1:0-4495 GCA_041440805.1 Myxococcota bacterium
GCCAAAGAAACGCAGCCTAATGCGCGGCCCCGTGGTAGCGAACGTCTCTTTGCGCGCGAGGGCTGCGTAGATCTCAGCACGCGTGTTATCGCGGGCCCACACGCCGGCCAAACCCGACGCACCCCATGCCTGCACATCTTCCAGACTCCTTGAGGTAATTAACCGCTCGCTAGGCGTGGTGTCCAGAACGCCCTTGCCGCTGTAGTTGTCTTCCTCGACTGGACTGCTTGCGCTGTGGCTGTCCGTGCTGCCTATCATCCCAAATCGGTAGGGATTAAAGTCCTGGGCCGACTGCATCTCTATTCCGGCCTTGAGTGCGTCACGCGCGTAGCTTCCCTCAGACGCCACGTCCGGAGCCTCTTCGGCAACGCTGATCCTTCCTGCCCAGATCTCGAAATCGGCGAACTCATCCTGAGGCGAAAGAATCGGGTCCGTTTCGGACGTGCCCTTGATCTGCGTGACTTCGACGAGCGGCTCGTTGCGTGCTCTATTCGCAGCGTACACAGAGTCGATCGGCCGCCCCTTCGAATCAACCCGAGCGAACATGGTGCCGTCACTCAAGTTCGAGTTATGCGGTATCGCAAGGAGCTGAGAACCCCGGCTGCGCAGATCGTCCATCCATTTCCACAACCCCTCTGGGTCTGGCGAATCGAACATCGAGAACGGTACGTCGGGGTAGACTTCCGTCGGACCGAAGATCACGTTCCTATGAAGGTTCCGCCCGCCAGGACTCGAAGACCACTCGAAGCCGACGAGCGTCGAAAAACGTCCCGGGTCATCGTGGCGGTTGGCCGTGTCGATGATCTCTGCCCAGGCATTTCTGCTTTTCTCTTCGTCAAGCCATCCGAGATGCGGTGTACCCGACTGCATGCTTTCCATCATTAACAGGAAGACGCGAGGAAGTCTGACCGATTCCAGAACAGGTCGGGCAAGCGCCTCGCCTTCCTTCGGAAAGAGGCCTTCCTGCAGCCCCAAGTATTCGGCGTGGTCCGTCACCGCCAGAAAATCGAGGGCGCGTTTCGCTTGAATCGGACGGCCCGACACATGGTCGATGGCCTCGCCCTTGGCATAACGGTAGGCGTCATCGACAGTAGCCCGCGTCCCCTGAATATATGCGTCCGGCGACAAGGCGCTGTGCACGTGAAGGTCGCCGAAATACGCGTTCACGGGGAGTTGTACGTTCACCTCAAATCTCTCCGCCCCTGATTTTTCAAGCGGCAGCGGAGCGTCAGAGCTAGTGCACGCGAACAGCGGCACCAAAGCGAGAAGGAACACGGCAGGACGGGTTTGAATAATCTTGACGAGAGATTTCATCTGGCTGACGTTAGGTCACTCAACAAAGTAGTGTCAACATCCATGAGAAACCAGTCCGTCCAGCAGGAACACGACGCTCTTCAGCTACCCCGCTGCGCCGAGCAAACCAAAGGGTGACGCGATGAGCTGATCCCTATAGACTTCCAGAGTGTCGTGATGGCGGCAGAACCCTAGTGAGGACGAAAGCGATGAGGAGACGATTCGCGAGCTGATCGGCGACGTTAGGGATGGCCTAACGCACACATAAGACCACAAGCAACCTCAGCATAAAGCGTGCTGACCATCGCAACAAAATCCAAAAGGAGCATATCGATGACGAATCTACTCATCCGCGGCGGGACCCTCGTAGACGGAACTGGCGCACCCGCACGGGAAGCAGATGTTCGGATTGAAGCCGGCTTCATCACCGAAGTGGGAACGAACCTAAAAGCGAGCGGCGAGCGCGAACTGGACGCCAGTGGCGCGTATGTCACGCCCGGGATGATCGAACAGCACACTCACTACGATGGTCAGTTTTGGTGGGATCCCTATTGCGATCCGATGCCCAGCTTCGGGACGACGACGGTTGTCATCGGAAACTGCGGCCACAGCCTTGCACCGATCCGGTCGCAAGACAGATCTCAATTGATCGATCTATACTGCTTCATAGAGGACCTCCCTAACGAAGCGTTCGAGAAGGCGATCCCATGGACTTGGGAGTCCTGGCCTGAATACGCTGCGGCAGCCAGCAAACATCCGCTTGCGATCAACGCTGCACCGCTTGTCGGGCATACAGCGATTCGTATCTTCGTCATGGGCGACGAGGCGTGGGAACGGCCCGCGACTAAAAATGAAATCGACCGAATGGCGCAGGTACTCAACGAGTCTCTTGCTGCAGGTGCGTTTGGTCTCTCCAACGGAACAATGGATGTCGATCGTGACGGCCGTCCCGTACCGTGCCGCCTCGCTTCCGACGACGAGCGTCGCCGCCTTTATCAGATCCTTAAAGAGGAGGACAGGATCCTGATGCATGCCGTTCGCCTAATGGAGCCGGAGCACTTTGGAAGCGATCTCGAGCAACTTGCCGAGGACATGCGGGCGACAAAGGTTAGGGCGACCTGGGCTGCTCTAATGTCGACACCCGGCGAAGAATCGATACGCGCAGAGATCCTCAATCAGCACCGGCAGTACGTAAACGAAGGCCTCGATCTCTGGGGGCAGACGTCAGGACGTCCCCAGTTTGGTTCGGTGAACTTCGAGCGTTCGATTCTATTTCAGGGAATCGACGCATGGCATCTTATGGTCAACTCCAGCGCAGAGATCAAAGAGAAGATGCTGCGCGATCCTGCTTGGAGAGAACAAGCGCGTACCGACTGGGACTCGGAAAACTTCCGAATGTTTCCCACAGCGATGCTCGGCGTTCTCGCAGTCGACTCATGCAAACCTGAGTACGAGGAACTTCGCGGCATGCCTCTTGATCAGTTGATCGAAAAGCGTGGTGGGGGGCATCCTTCAGACGCCCTCGCTACGTGGCTCGTCGACAACGGAACCGTCGGCACTGGCTTCGCCCCCCTCGCTCCGCCAAATCGAGACCTTGATGGAAATGTTGAGCTGATCGAAGAGCCGAGCTTCATCTCTGGTGGCAGTGACGCTGGCGCCCATATTCAGATCATGTGCGCCGCTGGCGAGAGTACCTATGTACTTACGGAGCACGTTAGAGACTCAGGGCGACTACTCATCGAAGATGCTGTGCATGCGTACTCGCAGAAGCAAGCACAGACCTGGGGGATTCACGATCGTGGTGTCATCGCGCCTGGCTACGCCGCCGATCTTGCCATCTTTGACCTTGCAGAGTTGGAGCATCCAGAAAACATTATTGCGCGCGATCTGCCCTGCGACTCGTGGCGATACACGAAGCCGGCTCCAGGCTTCCGCGCGACGATCGTGAACGGCGTGCCCACTTGGCTAGAGGGTGGCCTAACAGGTCAAAAACCGGGTGGATTTCTAGATCCGACCGCGAGGCCTCGTTAGACAGCGATGCGACTTCAGAAAAAAGCGGACGAACCACCTAACTCATTGTTGAAAAAAGACTACGAGCAGTGCTTGACATCGCCGCATCAGGCTTCGAAGCTTCCGCCGCAATCGCATAACACCCTGCTCTCCATAATAAATTCCGGGATCCTGGCCGGGCTCACTTTGCATACCGCGTCTTCTTGGCGTTCCCAGGTACATCTGGATCCAAGAAGCCGCGGCGCGCAGCAGCGCGGTGCGCACCGAACTGCCACCCTCTAGCCGATAGCGAAAGCAAGGAGAGCGCCATGAGTGCGATCACCGAGAGCTACATCGAGATCATGAACCTGGTCTACGCCTATCCCGAACGGATCGACGCCGGGGACTTCGAGGGCGTGGGCGAGCTCTTCGCCAACGCGACCTTCGAGACAGAGGGCGGAGAGCCGCTGGTTGGAGCAAAGGCAGTCCAGGAGAACTTCGAGCGTTGGACACGACGCTACCCCGACGACGGAACGCCCCACACTCGGCATTGCGTAATGAACCCGATCGTCGAGATCGACGAGCCCGGAAACACCGCCGTCGTTCGCTACTACGTCACTGTCTTCCAACGCACGGACGAGTTCCCCTTGCAGCCGGTCTGGGCGAACCGCTACGAGGATCGGTTCGTCCGGGACGGTGGCCAGTGGCGCTATCAGCATCGCCGCGGCTTCGGGCACATGCCCGGAGACGTGACCCAGCATCTGCTCGAGAGTCCGCCGCAGGCCGGTTCGTCTCCGGATGAAGGAAGTGCCGCGTAAGGCGCCTACCTTCGATTCCGTCCAGGTGTTCGCCCCGTGATCCCACGCCCATTTGAGCGAAACGAGAGGGTCGATATCTACATCCGACGCTTCGAAGAAGACCTTGACGGCACGGGTGATCCTGAGAAGCCTAACGGCATGCACTGGTCAACGTACAACCGGCTGCTCGATCAGGCGGATGAGCTGGACGAAGTGGGCTGAACCTACTACACGTCGATGCGTCACGACGTGATCAAAGCGCAGGTTGCGACGACTGATCTCGACGCGCATCACCGCAGGCTCATCGCCGACTATCTCGCTTTGCCTGACATGCGAGACATCGGCCAGGCCATGGTCGCCAGCGGCGGGCTCTCGCCGCTGCTCGGAGCGCTCTACTAGTCAGAATGCCCTAGTAT
>JASDVF010000025.1:4595-7247 GCA_041440805.1 Myxococcota bacterium
TCCACGTCGTCGAGGGGGTCAGAGCGCTCGAGGTCGTAGGTGCCGCGGCGAACACGGAGGCATGGGTCGAAGACGCCGGGGGCAATCGGGTCACGAGTGGAATCACCGACGGCTCGGGAAACTGGTCGGCCACTGTGGCCCCCGGGCGCGGCTATCGCGTCGTGGTCTCTGGCCGCTTCCTGACCCAGCAGAGCGCGTCCGTCGACGTCTTCGCGCTGGCGGGCTTCGACGTACGCGAGAGCGTCGAACAGCTCCACGTCACGGGCGCGACCGTCGACAGCGAGCTCGAGGTGCGCGACGACCAGGGAGAGCTGATCGACAGCGGAACGGTGGACGCCCAGGGTGCCTATGTGGCGCGGGCGCTCGACCCGGCGCTCAACCTCTATCGCGTGATCGACCGCGCAGCGGGGGTCGCCAGCGCGGACGTCGCCGTCATGAGCCCCGAGGAGAGCCTCCCCGACCCGAGCTTTTACAGCGACCAGACCCTAGTCGCCGGTCTCAACTACATCACGATGCGCGACGGCACGACCCTCTCCGCCTACGTGACCTTTCCAGCGGGCCCCGGCCCCTACCCGACCCTCGTGAGCTATTCCGGCTATGCGCCGTCGAAACCGGGCGAGTCGCTCGGACTCGGCTTCTTTTTCGAGCTCCTTTACTGCCCCTCCATTCCGACCCTCTGCGATGCGCCAAACCATCCTGCGGGCGTGATAGGCGGTCTATTCGGCTTCGCAACCGTGGGCGTCAACATGCGAGGCACCGGCTGTTCCGGCGGCGCCTACGACTTCTTCGAGCCCCTCCAAGTACTCGATGGCTACGACGTCATCGAAGCCGTCGCAAACCAGGAGTGGGTGCTCCACAACCACGTCGGCATGACTGGCCTCTCCTACCCGGGCATCAGCCAGCTCTTCACGGCGCAGACCCAGCCCCCCGGACTCGCGGCAATCACCCCGCTCTCGGTCATCGCCAGCACGACGGCATCGACACTCGCCCCCGGCGGCATCTTCAACGACGGGTTCGCGCTCGATTGGGCCGAGACCGTTTTTAATCAAGCGGCGCCCTACGGACAGGGATGGGAGCTCGATCAGGTCGCGGTCGAGGCGGCGGAGGGCGTCACGACCTGCGCCGACAACCAGCAGCTCCACGGCCAGGCCGTGGATCCCCTCGTGCGCGCCGACAACGAATATTACGAGCCCGAGATCGCCGACGCGCTGAACCCGTCGCTCTTCGTGGACAAGATCGACGTCCCGGTCTTCTTGACGGGCTCCTGGCAAGACGAACAGACCGGCCCCCACTTCGCGACCCTACTCGACGATTTCGACACGGCCCCGGTTCAACGATTCGTCCTCTTCAATGGCCTCCACGCCGACGGCTACAGCCCCAAGACCGTCGCCGAATGGAAGGCGTTTCTCGACATCTACGTCGCCGAACGGGCGCCCATCCCACCCTCCAACTACACCCTCCTGGCTCCGCTCCTGTTCGAAGAGGCCTTCGGCCAGAGCCTCCCGGCCGCTCAAATCCCCTTCAGCGACCGCACGGCCTACCCGACCCTCGACGATGCGCGGACCGCCTACGAGGCACAACCACGGGTCGAGGTCATCTTCGAGCGGGGTAGCAACCGGTCCCGGCTCGGCATGCCGACCGACGGCTTCTCCATGACCTTCCCGGCCTGGCCACCCCCCGAGACGGAACTCTGGCGCCTCTATCTACACGAAGACGGCAGCCTCCGCGAAGTCGCCTCTACGACACCGAGCGAGTCGGCATCGAAATTCGAATACGATCCCGAAGAGGGAGTGCGCACTTTTGGGGGCCAGCCACCGCTCTTCCAGAACTGGCTCGTCGAACCCTGCGGCGCGGACACCGCCCCCGTGAACACCCCGCCCTGCCAGCTGGACCCACTCCCGTCGGCCAGTGGCTGGGCCCAGCCCGCCGCGGGGAAGGCCCTCGTCTTCGAAAGCGACCCCCTCACCGAAGATCACGTATTCGTCGGCAGCGGTAGCGTCGACCTCTGGCTGAAATCCAACGCCGTTGACGCGGATCTCGAGGTCTTGATCAGCGAGGTCCGTCCCGACGGCAACGAGAGCTACGTCCAGGCAGGATGGCTACGCGCGAGCCAGCGCGCCCTCGCCCCAGAAGCCACGCCCCTTCAGCCGGTGAAGACCCACCTGGAGGCCGACGCTGCGCCCCTGCCTGGGGATGAGTATGAACTCGTGCGCGTGGAGATCATGCCCTTCGCTCAGGTCTTCAGGGCGGGCTCGCGGGTCCGGCTCGAAATCGGCACGCCGGGCGACAGCCGCGAGCTCTGGGAGTTCATCCTGCTCGAATTCGATACGGACGATCCCGTCGAACATCAGGTCGCGCATTCCCTGGCCTACCCCTCGAGCATCGCCCTCCCACTGATCCCCGCGGCCACGGTCCCCGAGGCCACGGTCCCCATGTCGCTGCCCCCGTGCCCCGGCCTGCGCGCCCAGCCCTGCCGTATGCACGTCTCTTATTCGAACACACCGGGAGATTGACGCCGGGCGGTTGAGAATAGGCAAAACAAGCTGCGTTCTCTGCCCAGGAACGAGCCCCTTCCCTAAGGAGGCCGAGCTGTAGCTGCGCGAGATTCGAGTCGCGGGCACGCGAGGCCGCGGCGTGCCGGTCGTGTTTCGG
>JASDVF010000026.1:0-34819 GCA_041440805.1 Myxococcota bacterium
GGTCACCCGGCTGTCGCGCGTGGGCTCTTACCCCACGATTTCAACCTTACCTGTGCCCATCCTTAGAGCGAGTCCAAGAGCGGGCCATCGGCGGTGTGATTTCTGCTGCGCTTTCCCTCGAGTTTCCTCGGGTCGCTGTTAGCGACCTCCCTGTCCTATGGAGCCCGGACTTTCCTCCCGTGAACGATGCTTGTTCACCGGCGATCTTCTGGTCGCCTTCGGCGGACTCGCGGATCCTATCGCGGGCGGCTGGCGGGGCAACGGTCAAGAGGCTCTACATGCGCATCGGGATCATTTTGACATGACTGTGAGTTTTTAATGGCAATCATAGTAAGTATCTATTAGATACTCATTTGATGACGGAACTGATCCTCGACGACGATCTCGATTCGACTGAACCCGCTGGGGCGATTGCGCCCGGGACTCGCCGTGGCGAGATCCTCAGGCCGGCTCAGATCTTCGATCCAGTCGCGCGTGCCCTCGACGTGATCGGTGATCGATGGAGCCTAGTGATCGTGCGCCAGCTCCTCGTTGGCCCAAAGGGCTTCCAAGAGCTCCGGGTTCGGACGGGGATCGCGCCGAAGGTTCTTTCGAGCCGGCTGCGGCAACTCCGCTCGGACGGCTTCGTGGAAACCGAACAGAAGGGCAACCGATCGATCTATCGCGCGAGCGATAAAGGACGAACGCTCTCGCCGATCATCGCCTCGATCGCGAGATGGTGGGTCCGGGAGGGGATCAACGCCCTCGATGTCGATCCGACACGGTTCACCGAAACATCTCCGCTTTCCGTTCTCGAGGCGCTCCCTCAGCTACTGCGCGAGGACAAAGCCCGCGGCGCACATGTTGTCTTCGAGATTCGCCTCACAGGCGAGGGCGGCGGCGTTTGGACGGTCGCGATCGATGACGGCGAGTGCTCGGTCTCCGCGGAATTCGCTGAGGGTGCAGACGTTCGGTACACGGCATCGACGCGAGACTGGTGTGGCGTCGCTCTCGGCATTCTCGATGCGAAGGAAGCCGTGAAGGCTGGGTTGCTTCACAAGGAAGGCGGGCCACAAGCGATGGATGAGTTCTTCTTCCAGATCGCTGGTGGCCGTGCGCATCTCGTTCGGGATGGGGAGGACGAGCCGTCCTTCGTCGACCCGTTGAAGACCAACGACTAATACAAACCGAGTCGCACCGACCCCCGGTGCTGCTCCCAATCAGGAGACACGAAGTGATCTCATTTGGCATGTCAGAAGACCAGGAGCTCGTACGCGACGCGATGCGTGAATTCGCCGCGGAAGCGATGCGACCGATCGCACGTGAGTGCGACGAATCGGCGGAGATCTCGGCCGACTTCCTCGATACGGCTTGGAGCCTCGGGCTTACGAGCACACAGATTCCGGAGAGCTTCGGCGGCGCAGGGGAAGAACGATCCCCGGTCACGAACGTGATCCTGCTCGAAGAGTTGGCGCATGGGGATGCGGCGCTGGCTATGGCAGCGCTCGCGCCTTCGCTCTTTGCGAACGCCGTGCTCGATCATGGGACCGAGGATCAGAAGGCGGCGCTCCTGCCGCTCTTCTGCGGCGAGTCCTTTGCTACAGGCGCTCTCGCTATGAACGAACCCGCTGCGCTTTCGGATGCGGCGCGTCCGCGGACGACGGCAGAACAGAAGGGTGAGTCCTTCATCTTGTCGGGTCGTAAGACCTTCGTGGTTTTCGGTGATCGCGCGAGCCACTTTCTCGTGACCGCACAGCTCGGCGATGACGTTGCTGTCTTCATCGTCCCGAGTGATGCCGCAGGACTAACGGTCGGCGACGTTGAGCGAAAGATGGGGCTGCATGCTCTCACGACAACGAGTCTTGAACTCGAGCGTGTTGAAGTTGGACCTGAAGCTTTGCTCGGGGGTGCCGAAGGCGCAGACGTCCAGCAGATCATCAATTCGTCTCGCGCAGGTCTGTCGGCTGTGATGCTCGGCGTATCTCGCGCGGTTCTCGAATACTGCGTGCCTTATACGAAGGATCGCGTCGCATTCGATGAGCCGATCTCGAAGAAGCAGTCGATCGCTTTCCGTCTTGCGGAGATGCAGATCGAAGTGCAGGCGCTTCGCCAGCTGGTCTGGCAGGCGGCGAGCTTCCTGGAACACGGCGAGGACGCTACGAAGGCAGCCTGGCAGGCGCGCTCCTACGCGGCTGAGAAGAGCATGTGGGTCGCTGATAATGGCGTTCAGGTGCTCGGTGGCCACGGCTTCATTCGTGAGCATCCCGTCGAGATGTGGTTCCGTAATGCGCGAACCCTCGGTGTGCTCGAAGGAATGGTCGCGCTCTAATCGAGTGCCCTCGGACTAACAAAATTATGCATCGCATGAAATGAATGCGCTTTGCTGGAGAAATCCATGATCGATTTTCGACTGACTGAAACAGACAAGGCACATCTCGGCCGCACTCGTGCGGAAGGCGTAATCTGCCGCCAGTATGCGCGGGAGTTCGACGAGAACGAATCCGAAATGATTCCGGACGTGCTTCCGGAGGCGGATCAGTTCTTCAAGGACTATCCCGAGTTGCCTGAAGTGGGCGACGACGACACCCAGGGTGTCGTGATGCTGCTGCTCCAGTGCATGGGCCAGTATTGGGGTGATTACTCAGTTCGACTCCGCCGCTCTATGCGCGGTGGTCTCGGAAACGCGGCGCTTGCTGCAGCCGGAACCGAAGAGCAGAAAGCCAAATTTGGTGAGATGCTCCTCTCGATGGCGATCACCGAGCCGGGCTGCGGTTCGGATCCCTCGCGTGTGTCGACGACCGCGGTTCTCGACAAAGACACGAACGAATGGATCATCAACGGCGAGAAAATCTTCGTGACGACCGGCATTCGTGCCACGGGCGTCGTGATGTGGGCGACGATCGACAAGGCCGCGGGCCGAGCAGGCATTAAGTCCTTTTTGGTCGCAAAGGGCACTCCTGGCTTCAACGTTCCGCACAAGGAAAAGAAGCTCGGGATTCGCGCCGACGACACGGCAGCCTACGTGTTCACCGATTGCCGCATCCCGCGCGAGAATCTTCTCGGGCTGGACGAGTCGATTCCGAAGGCGAGCTCTGGTGGCTTCCGTGGTGTCATGAAGACGTTCAACATGACGCGCCCGCTCACGGCCGCCATGGGCCTTGGCATTGCCGAAGCAGCGATCGATTTCACTCGCGATGAACTCGAAGAAGCCGGCATTACGATCGACTACACCGCCGGCCCCGGTGGCCTCGGTCGACTCTCGGCGGCAGCGGAGAAGTTTATGCGCCTCGAGGCGCTCTTTGATGCCTCAAGGTTGACCACGCTCCAATGTGGTTGGCTCGCTGGAAAGGGCTTACCTAACAATCTTGAGTCGTCGATCTGTAAGGCGCACGCGGGCGCAGCTGTTCGCCAGATCACTCAGGGATGCATCGAAATCCTCGGATCCGTCGGCGTCTCCCGGGAGTTGCTGCTCGAGAAGTGGATGCGCGATAGCCGCATCACGGACATCTACGAAGGGACGGGCGAGATCCAGCGCCTGATTATCGCGCGCGGTCTGCTCGACTACACGCGACACGACCTCAAGTAGCAGGGGCCTTGAACGAGATAGAAGCGCCTCAGAAGCGCCTCAGAAGCGAAAGAGATTCGGCCCCATCCCAGAAGGGATGGCCTCTCGGTTTTGCTATGGAGACCCTCGATCGGACGCGTCTTTGCCTTTCCGCCAGGATTGAAGGCGGTTGCGGGAATTGGCGATGGCGGGGACATGCGTGGCCTCTGACGTGGCGAAGCGAGTCGACCCCGGATGCTTGAGATAGGGAGCCTTCGTTTTAATTCGAAATGACAATGCGGCACGCCTGCGTCTCCGGTGCGCTGCACGCCAATACAAGCCGAAAATGCAAGCGCTGTGCCCTGGCGGCTCCGGCTTGGAGGACCACTTTCAGAGCGCGTCTATTGGGTTAACGTCGAAGTTGCATAGCCTCGCTTCTTGGCGGCGGCTGAGCTCGAAGTCCACCTAAGGAGAACTCTTGGCGCCCGAAACTGATTCGCCGTCTAAAGGGAATACGCCGGCTCGAAGCCAAGCGGGTTCTGCGGGGCCCGCGACGCCGCTTTATACCCGGTACGTCCTGGGAATGGTTTTGCTGACCATGATCTTCAGCAATATCGACCGAACGATTCTTTCCATTCTCGTTGACCCCATCAAAAGCGAGTTCGGACTGAGCGATACCCAGATGGGCTTTTTGCTGGGACCCGCCTTTGCTGTGGTCTACTCGGTTTTGGTTTTGCCGATCGGGCGTTATGCGGACACAACGGGCGTAAGGCGCAATATCGTCTCGGCGGCGCTCTTGTTGTGGAGTCTATTCACCGTTGCGACCGGCT
Source organism: Myxococcota bacterium (assembly GCA_041440805.1). Lineage (GTDB taxonomy): Bacteria > Myxococcota_A > UBA9160 > UBA9160 > UBA4427 > UBA4427. The sequence goes on from JASDVF010000026.1 coordinate 4,354, forward strand.
TCGTGGGTTCGCACTTTCAGCTCGGCTTGATGCGCATGGGGGTCGGGGTTGGTGAAGCAGGAGCGACTTCGCCAAGCGTCTCGATGATTTCCGACTATCTGCCTCCGGAGCGCCGCGCGAAAGGCATGTCGGTTATTTCGATCGGAGCGGTCGTAGGTATGGGCCTAGGCATGGTCTTGGGCGGCTGGATTCACGATCTGTGGGGTTGGCGTGCTGCGTTTATTGCAGCCGGCGTGCCTGGGATCTTGCTTGCTCTTGTCTACCGACTAACAGTGAGAGAGCCCACACGGGGAGGCAGTGAAGGGCGAGAAGCAGTCGAGGCAAGCGCATTCTGGCCGAGCCTGCGGGCGCTCTTCGGAACGCGTACTTACCTATTCATCTTGGGCGCGAATGCGTTTTCTCTATTTGCGTCGATGGGGCGAAATTTGTGGGAGCCGGCCTTCCTGGTGCGGACCTATGACATGTCGCAGTTTCACGCGGGTACGTGGTATTTCTTGACGAGCCCAGTGCCTTCGATGTTCGGCATATTCATGGGCGGCTATCTGGCGGACAAGTTGGCTCGGCGGGATAAGCGCTTTCTTCTTTGGGTTCCTGCCTTCGGGCAACTCGTCAGTGTTCCCATTCTCGTAGCATTCCTGCTCTGGCCGGAATCTGACATGGTGACCCTGCCCAGTATATTCGCGGGAACGCTATTTGAGACGATGCCCGTGGCGCTCTTAATCAGCATCGCGGGCTCGGTTGTCGGCGGCCTCTTTACAGCCCCCTTTATGTCGACCACTCAGGGTGTCGCGCCTCTACGGATGCGCGCATTCGCGGCAGCGGTTTCCACCTTTATCAGCACACTGATTGGACTCGCCGGCGGACCCATGGTTGTTGGCATGATCGCAGACGACCTGAAGCCTGAGTTCGGCGAACATGCACTGCGTTATGCACTGCTCTTTCCGACAGTCGTCCCGATACTCTCCGCGATGCTCTGCCTGATTGGTGCGCGATACGTGGCGGGAGATTTGGCGCGTGCCAAGGCCTTGGACTCGGCTAAATAGCCTGTAGTCGCCCCGGAGTAGCGGGCTGGGTGGGCGGCTTGAGCCGGGGGGGCCAGGCCTTAGCGTTGGATTGGCTATGCGGACGTGCGCTGCGCGAGCGCGGGCCAAAGGCGACGAGCGGTCCCGGACAGGCAAGCCCGTCGGTCCGATGCGCTTAGGCCGGAGAAGGCCTCATGGGCGAGAGCGACGAGTTCGGGATAGGTGCGGTCGTGGGTCTGGCAATAATCGGAGCCCCACATCATTCGATCAGCGCCGAAGGTATTCACGAGCTCTTGCACGAGCCCATCCGGCCCTTCACCAGAGCGAGCCGCATCATCGAGATTGTGGGTGCTGACCTTGAGGTGGAGATTCGAATGTCGCGCGAGCGAGTAAAGGCGCGCCCTTGAATCGGGATCGGGCATGGCAAAGGCGCAGTGATCGAGAGAGACGTTAGTCTCCGGGAAATGTGTGAGGACCCGGTCGAGTTCGTCTAGCTGATGGGGCAGGATCGTGATGATGATGTGCGCATTAAGGTCGGCCGCGCGGCGCCAAACTGGGAAAGTCCGTTCGTCGGTCAACCATGAGGGGCCCTCGCGCGAGAGTGCGAAGAGGCGAATGCCCTGCATGCCCTGAACTCGAATCCATTCGTCGGCGACTTCGACCGCGTCGCGCGCCTCGACATCGATCGCGCAGGCGGAGACGAAGCGCTCCGGTGCTTCGCGCGCGGCATCCGCTGCATATCGATTGTCGTAGGTGTAGGCGCCAACGCCTTGAACCAGGACAGCTTGCGCAACACCACTCGCATCCATCTCGTCGGCGAGATCCGCAGCACTCGCCGGTGCATCGAGATACCAAGTTCCCGACAAGTCGCGCGGATGGAGGGGGTATCGATCATGATCCTTCGAGACGACGTGGGTATGGCAGTCAACGAGGTCAAGCCCATCGTCCGCACTGGCTGCGTCCGGTTGTTCTTTCGAGCCTAACGCCGTCATCAGAGCTCGGTCGTTGCGTCGCCGAGGCGAATCGTGAGAAACTCCATGCCGTCCGGGCCGCAGGTAAACCCATAACGATTGCGAGCGGGGATCACGACTGTGTCGTTCGCGCCCGCAGATCCGAAATCGTCGTCGAAAGTGCAGCCGCCGTCGAGGACAATCAACATCTCACCGTGATTATGATGGTGAGGAGGGACGCGGTAGCCAGCGGGAAGTTGAGATCGGTTCATGAAGAAGCCGGCTTCGCCTTTGACGATCTTCTTGCGTCGAGCGCCGACCTTCTTCGCTTGCTCAACGAGTTCCCGCGGCGGAGCGGTTCCCGGGGCAGACGTTTCGAGAGGCCGATCGAATTCGAGATCCGCGTAAGTAAAGATCTTAGCCGGCTGTGGCTCTTGTTCATCAGACATATCAGCTCCCTGCTTTGCGTTAGTTGCGTGTGTCTTCCAACCAAGCGGGCAATTCGATCGGTGGGTTAGGCAGACGCTTCGCGCCCTTTTCGGTCAGAAGCTTATCGAACCCTTCGTTGTCTGCTGGGAAGGATCGCGGATCGCCCATCATGACTTCGAAGAGCTCGACGCCCTCCGGGCCAGCAACGAACGGGCCGAAAGAGGCGCCCTGTTCGAGGGTGATATGCATGCCGGGGGTGCATTCCACATCGCCGCAATGCATCGAGCCAGAGATGACATAGAGCACGTGCTCGCTGTTGTGCCCGTGTTTGTGAATCATCATGCCGGGGTCCCATCGCGCGACGAGCGAGAGGCATTTGTCGCTGAACTCGAGCCATTTTTCACGCACCACGACTCGGCCGGTAGGGAGCTCGATGGCGCGGACCTCATGCCATTTTTCTTCTTCCATATGTCGGAACTTGACCTGAGGTTCCTTGGATTCATCAGCCATGTCGTTGTTCTCCTTAAGGGGCTAGGGGAGGGGCTAGAGGACTTTTTCGCCCGCGATTGTCACGCGGTTCATAATGCGGCGCGAATGGTAGTCGGAGACGGCAAAATGCTGGGCGCTTCGATTATCCCAGAAGGCGACCGAGTTCGTGTCCCACTTAAAGCGGCACTGAAACTCTGGAGACCGAATGTGGTCCATCAAGAAAGGCAATAACATCTCATTCTCGCGCTCCGAGAGCCCTTCGATATGCGTTGTTGAGTTGCGATTCACGTAGAGCGACTTTTTGCCGGTTACAGGATGGGTTCGCACGATCGGGTGTGCGACCGGCGGCCATTGCGCCTGAACATCTTCCAGGTTCACCGTCGTATGTCCCGCGGCGATTCCTTTCAGGAGAGGTTTGGTGATGTCGTGGACTGCTTTTAGGCCATCAACTAATCGCTGAATCGAAGGCGATAGCGCGTCGTAGGCGGCAACCGTACTCGCGAAACACGTGTCGCCTCCGACCTCCGGAATCAACACTGCACGAAGCACGGAGCCCATAGGCGGCTCGGACATGAATGAGTTATCCGAGTGCCACGCGTCCGCGCCTTCGCCCTTTGGATTTTCCTGGTCAAGGACGATGTACTCGGGATTCGTTCCGTATTTGGGAGCGAAGGGCGGGAAACTAATCGGGCCGAACTGCTTAGCGAAGGCAACTTGTTGCTCGGGAGTGATGTCCTGTTCTCGGAAGAAGAGGACATGATGTGCGACAAGGGCGTCCAGCACCTCCTGCCGGTCTTCGCTTGAAAGCGGCGACGCGATATCGAGTCCGTCGATCTCCGCCCCGATCGTCGAGGTCAGGGGCCGAAGCGAGAAGCTGCTCACGACGGGACCTCGAGGTTGTAGAGCTTCGCCGCATTTCCTGCGAAGAGCTCCGGGCGGATAGCTTTGGGGATGTCCTCACGCTCTTCAAGGATCTTGACCGAGTTGGGGAAGGCGCAGTCCCAATGACAGTAGTCGGAGGAATAACAAACGATGTCCGAACCGACGGCATCGAAGAGATAGGGGACCATCTTTTCGTCGGGCTCCGTCGTGAGGAAGCCGCGGCCTTCGAAGTACGTTGACGGCGCGCGGTCGATCAGCGGCGCTTGGTCGGCCATCATTTCCCAGTGCTCATCGAGTCGCTCCAGCCAGAAAGGAAGCCAGCCCACGCCCGCTTCCATGAAGCCGACCCGCAGCCCCGGGTATCGCGCCCAGATTCCGCCGACCGTGAAGTGCATCACGGCTTGCATGGCGCCGAGTGGATGGGTCATCGCGTGGATGCCGAGGCGAGTATCGAAGCGATCGATCATGAGCGGCGTTTGTCCTGGCGCTTGGCCACCGCCGTGTGTGCAGACGGCGACGTTCAAGCGCTCGGCGGCTTCCCAGACGGGATCGAAGCTCGGATCATCGAGGTTCTTGTCGCGGATATGGGTCGCGGTGACGAGCCCAACGAAGCCGTGCTCGGTCACGCAGCGTTCGAGTTCTTCGGCTGCCGCCTTCGGTTCGATCATTGGTAGCTTGGCTACCAGCTTCAATCGGTCGGGATCGTGGCTCGCGTATTCGGCACGCGCATCGTTCAGCGTGCGACACAGGGCGACCGAAAAGTCGACATCGCCGAGTGCCCATTCTTCGCCGGATCCCGGCGGAAAGAGCACGGCGACATCGATGCCTTCGTCGTCCATGTCCTTCATGCGAGGTTCCGGGTCGTACATTCCGGGGCGCATGTCTGCGGTGATTTCGAGATCGTCGTCGGTCGTCTGCGCCGGCGCCGCATCGTCATCCTGGTCGGTGGAACGCACGCCGGATCCAGGCAAGTTCGTGTACTTGGCCCGCATCGAATCAACATATTCCCGCATTCGCGAAGCAAAGGCATCCGGAATTCGCTTACGCCATCCGAGCGGCTCGCCGCCGTGTCCATCCGCATCGATGACAAAGTGTCCGAAACGTCCCATTGGTTTTTCCTTTTCGCTAGTCGTCATACCAGCGCGTGAAAGTCTTAGTAGATTTGTTATGGAGTTAGGGCCGTACCGCGTCGGCGACTTAGCGTCGCGCGGCAGCGCTACGTTGTGTTGCTCGTTCCTCGAAGACCTTGAGGATCTCGCCGAGTGAGACGTCGGCGTTCTTTAGTTGATGTGAAGCCAAGGGTCCCATTAGGCTGGATGTCGCGCTCACGAAGGCATGGAAGACGCGGTCCTGAAGTGAGAGTCCTCGATCCGTTAGGCGAACATGGCTGCCGCGCCCGTCGTCGGGGTCCGGGCTTCGCTCGATCAGCCCGGAAGCTTCGAGCCGCTTCAATATTTTAGTCATCCCGCCGGAGGAGCGTCTGAGTCGGCTATAGAGCTGGCTCGGTTTGAGCGAGTAGGGGGCGCCCGCGCGGCGGAGCGCGGCGAGCACGCCGTAATCCGAGGGCATCAACTCGAAGGGTTCGAGGACGTCGTGCTGAAAGGCATCGAGCAAGACGCCGAGGCGCGCGATTCGCACGAGGGGAGGAAAGCTCGAGAGATCGAGTTCCGGATACTCATTGGTCCAGGCACGCGTCAGGTCTTCAAACCACTCCATGGATCGAGATTAGCTTGCAGGATAGCTTTCTCGCAAGCTAAAAATGCACACGCGTGGAGATGCGGGAACAGGGCAATTGGAGAACTGAGGGGGAGGGGGATTTTGGAGCGCCTAGGGCTTGAGGAGGCTGGAGTTAGCCGTTCAGGGGGTGATGCGAATGAACGCGCCAACGATCTGGCGGCCGAATCCCATAGGATTGCCGACCGTGAGGCGATTGCTTGTCAGCCACGCGACTTCGATCTCGATACGCTCGGTGACCGGGCGTGTGAAGGAGATTCGACTCTCGAGCGTCTCGTCGGAGATAATGCCCGGCCCGACATCGTTGACGAGGCGCGAAGCGAGGCGATCCGAGAGCGTGCCGTGGTGGCGATAGCTGGTGTCGAAGCTCGCCCTGATTCGAAGGGGAAGGTCCACGTACGCGAGGCGTGAGGCTCGCCAGTCCTCGTTCTGAACGAAGAGCTGGTTGAGGCTAGTAAGCGTCATGCCGTCTTGTGCCGCGGCGGTCGAAGCCATCCCAAAGGTCCCCGCGAACGAGCAGATTAAGCAGGCCATCAACGTGGCCGTGATCCGGCGGTGCCAAGCCGCGAGGATCATTGTGGAATAGGGGTGCTTGGGCATCAGGAAGTTCTTCGGCGAACTAAGGAGATTGCCCGCGTGATCTAGGTCACGCCTCCCATGTCCGGGAGCGATTCGCTTTCCTTCTTCCCGTGTATTGCTTGGACCCTGCGTATTCACTGCTCGCTTCGCTATGCCCTAGACTCCCGCGCCATGAGAGCCATTGTGATCGACGAGCCCGGAGACGAGAACTGCATGAAGGTCGGGGAGGCGCCCCCCGCGTCTATCCGTGCAGGCGCAATTCGAATTGAGAACCATGCATCAGGCGTGAATCGCGCGGATCTTTTGCAAAGACAGGGCTTCTATCCTCCGCCGCCGGGTGCGCCGCCGACGCTAGGTCTCGAGTGCTCAGGCGTTGTAACGGAGGTTGGAGACGGCGTGGGGAGTTTCTCTTTGGGCGACCGCGTGATGGCCCTGCTCCCTGGAGGTGGCTACGCCGAAAATGTCGTGGTCGATGCCGGATCGGCGATCGCTTTGCCGGATGCTTTGTCTTTTCAAGAAGGGGCCGGCCTAACAGAGACGTTGCTAACCGTCTTCTTGAACGTCTTTCAACTGGGCGGTCTGCCCGAGGGCGGAAGCGTTCTCGTGCATGGCGGCGGAAGCGGGATTGGCACGACGACGATTGACCTCGTGAAGCGTGCCGGCGGAAAAGTCATTGCCACCGCGGGCAGTGCGGAAAAATGCGCTCGGTGTCTCGAACTAGGAGCGGATGCGGTCGCGAACTATCGCGACGAGGACTGGGTCGAGGTCGTGAAGAAAGCGACGGACGGTCGTGGCGTCGATGTCGTACTCGATTCGATCGGAGCCTCCTATCTAGAGGGCAACCTGAACTCGTTGGCGACCGACGGAGCGCTCGTGTTGATCGGTTTGATGGGCGGCGCGAAGGCGGAAATTTCACTAGGCGCGCTTCTTACGCGGCGACTTCGCGTATTGGGTTCGACGCTGAGGACACGCTCTGACGCGCAAAAGGCTGGGATCGTATCCGCGTTCCTTGAGCGCTTCGGCGATGACCTAGCGGATGGGAAGATTCGTCCTGTGATCCATCAGGTATTCCCGCTCGCGGAGGCGCCCGAGGCACATAGAATGCTCAAGGCGAGCACTCATTTCGGGAAGGTCATTCTGTCCGTTCGTTAGGTGGACTGAGGGTCGTTGCAGGCAGCTCTCGCCTAACCGGTCGTTCCGCTGGCCTTACGCGCTTTGTGCACCGATCAGCTGGCTGTAGATGCCGCCCTTTTCGACAAGGGACGCGTGGTCTCCTGTTTCGGCGATCCGGCCTTCATCGAGCACGACGATGCGATCGGCGCGTTCGATCGTCGAGAGACGATGTGCGACGAGGAATATCGTGCGCTGTCCGCGCAACCCTTCGATGGCCTCTTGTACGGCGCGCTCGGTCTGGGCATCTAGGGCGCTTGTGGCTTCGTCGAAGACCAGGATAGAAGCGTTCGCGAGAATGGCACGGGCGATGGTGATCCGCTGGCGTTGTCCACCCGAGAGGCGCAGCCCGAATTCACCTGCGAGCGTGTCGTAGCCCTCTGGCAAGTCTGCGATGAAGTTGTCCGCCGAGGCAGCGACTGCGGCTGCGTGTACTTCTTCGTCCGAAGACTCTGGACGGCCGTACCGGATATTCTCTCGAATCGATTCGTCGAAGAGGAAGGGCTCTTGGGTTACGAGGGCGACGTTGTCGAGGAACGAGGTTCTTTTGAGGTCGCGGAGGTCGATGCCGTCGACTTCGATCGAGCCTTCCGTCGGGTCGTGGAAGCGGAGGACGAGTTCGACGAGCGTTGATTTTCCGGCACCGGTCCGGCCGACTACGGCGATGACTTCACCGGCCTGAACGTCGAGGTCAATCCCGTCGAGTACGGGACGTCCGAGGACCTCGTCGCTTTCGCCGGGTTTGCCACGCCGCGCGGCATGATAGTCGAAACTCACTCCGCGAAAGCGAATGTCCCGGGCGAGCCCCGTCATCTCCCCCGCGTTAGGCCGATCCGCGACCTCCTCGCCCATGTCTAGAATCTCGAAGAGGCGGCGGGCGCTGCCCGCGGACTCAAGCATCCGGGGAACCGATAGGGTGAGGCTCTTGACCGGCTTGTAGATGATCGTGAGCGTGTATCCGAAGGTTGTGAGCTTACCGAGGGTGAGGCCGAACAGGTCCGAGACAACTGCATAGCCACCGAAGCCCATGACTGCGACGCCGACGATGGGATACATCGCCTCGCTTGCCGCCTTCGCTATGGCGGCATTTTTCATCACCTTCATGTGGTGCCGGAAATATTTCCCAGCTTCGCCATTGAACGCGGTTTGCTCGACGGCTTGGCCCCGGAAGACCTTAATGACTTTGATACCGGAAAGAATCGCGATCAAGCGATCCGAGAGGTCTGCTTGGGTCTCCTGGCGTCGCGTCGCGTTCTTCAGAAGCCGCGTCATGAAATGATTCAAGATCGCTGAAAAAGGCGGTACCGCGAGCATCGCCACGATCGTTAGTTCCCAGCTCAGCCACGCCATCATGGCCACGCCGCCGACTAACATCTGTGCGTTGATCAGGACGTCTTTGTAGACGAGGGTGACGGCCTGGCACGCGATCTGCGCATCTGCCATCGCGCGGGACATGAAGTCGCCGCTCGAGCCGTCCCGAAAGACTTTGAGCGGGACATGGAGGAATTTGTTCGCGACGGCGATGTCGACGCGCTGTCGCACGCGTGCAGCGCTCCACTCCGAAAAATAGCCGCGACCGAGAACGGCAAAGGGAGACAGGATAAAAGTGGCCGCGAGGATCAGGCCGATATCCGAGAGCAGCGGACTGGCCGCCTCCCAATCAAGCCCCTGGGCCGTAAGGGGAAGGGCAACATCATCGAGCAGCGGTTGGATCAGCCAGCCGCGGACGTAGCGCGTCGCGGCCAGCACGAAGCCGAGCAGAATCACCGCAACGAGTGACTCCCAATAACGGAGGGAGAGCCCGAGCAAACGGGCGATATCGCGCAAGGCACCAGGCGGAGCCCCGGCGTCGTCCGTAGGCAGTGGGACTGCAGGATCGGGGGCGGGCGCCGGCGTTAAATGTGAGTCGTCTTGGGTCACGAAGGTCAGGACTTCCAGGCAGGGCGCCGGAAGAGTCGCAGGTCGTCGACCTCGGGGCCAACCGGATAATAGGTCGATCCCGCACTTCGAAAAACACGGGTCGATTCACACGTTTCTGGCGGAATCTCCGCTACGTTCCGCCGCCGCAGAGGCCCGGACACCGTCCTGGGCCCATCCGAGGCGGCCCAACGCGTCGCCTCGACCTCGAATCCAACCTTGAACGCTGCCGACCCCGGACTGAGTCATGGGGCGAAGCGTCACCCGATCGCCGAGAGGCGCGGCCGAAGGGCCGAAACAGGAGAACGAATCATGGCCGTAGAGCGCACCTTCGCCATCATTAAGCCCGACGCCGTCGCCAAGAAGGTGGCCGGTCAGATCATTGCCCGTATTGAAGAGAACGGCCTCACGGTCGTTGCCATGAAGAAGATGCAGCTGTCCGAGCAGGGCGCGCAGGGCTTCTACGCAGTGCACAAGGAACGCCCCTTCTTCGGCGAACTCGTCACGTTCATGACGTCCGGCCCCGTCGTCGCGATGATCCTTGAGGGTGAGGGCGCGATTAAGCAGTGGCGCGACTTGATGGGACCGACGAATTCGAACGAGGCGCCCGCCGGCACGATGCGTGGCGATTTCGGCACCGACATCGAGCGGAACGCGACCCACGGGTCCGACGCGCCCGAAACGGCGAAGCTCGAGACATCCTACTTCTTCAATGCCAACGAGATCTCCGGCATTACGGAAGCGCTCTAGCGCGGAGTTTTCCGGGCGGCCGGCCGTTCATTCGGCGGGTCGTCCGGCTTTCTGCTGCTCCTCGCCACCCGTGAAGCGGGGTTAAGCGAGTCTCTGCCTGGCCCTGTTTCGAAGGATGGCCGGAGAGAGGCCCATTGAACGCGTCCTCGCGCCTGCCCTCTTGGGTAAAGCGGAGTCGAACGCGGTCGGGCGAGTCGGGTATTAAGCCGCGAAGCCTCGCGCCATAAGCGTCAAGAGGCCGAAGTAGGTCAGGGTGAGCCAGAGTTGCTGGCTGCGCAGGGCGCGAGTCACGATGGGATCCTTCCGGGAATCAGTTGGGGTCAAAGTCAGACGGGGCTTTCAGTGGGGACCACTCGGGTATCGACTGGCGACCGCGTTTCGACAATTCTCTTGTCGAGCGGTGGGCGCAGGACTTGAGACCCACCCGCATCTTCTATGGTTCCGGATGCGATGTCTGTGGTGTTCGTCACCAAATAGTGTCGGTTGACCAGGTTATGTCTGCATTAAGCGGGGCGCGAGCGTCTAGCATGTGACGGCGCTTCGTCGATCTTGCGGCGGCCAGAGCTTGATCAGCGCCCTTCAAAAGACGGGTCGCGCCTCTCTCTGACAGCGGCGATCCCTTCCTGTGCGTCCTTTGACTCGAAATGCTTGGCCTGCTCACTCGCCTCGAACTGCAGCTGGTCCTCGATTGAGCTGGACTCGCTGCGACGCAGAGCCTGTTTGACGGCGCGCACCGCGAGCGGCGCGTTCTCAGCGATCTCCGCGGCGGTGGCCTGGGCTTCAGCCAGGACTGATTCCCGAGGCATTGCCCGGTTCGCGAGGCCGACGCGCAGGGCCTCTTCGCCGTCGATGATTCGGCTCGTATAGAGCAATTCGGCCGCGAGAGCGGGGCCGACGAGTCGCGGGAGATTCCAGGTGGCAGCCATTCCGGGGTGAACGCCGAGCCGGGTGAAGTTGAGGCCGAGTTTGGCTTCATTGGCGGTGTACCGGAAGTCGCAGCCGAGAGCGACGCAGAAGCCGGCGCCGATGGCGTGGCCGTTCAGTGCCGCGATCGTGGGGCAGGGCAGGTCTCGAACCGACAGAAAGAGCCGATAGAAGCTGCTCATCGTGTCGCGGATCCCGCGCCAGGCTCGGCCCGGCGCGGCGGCACCCAGATCCGCCTGCTCTTGAAGCATGACGAGATCACCGCCCGCTGAGAATGCGCGGCCCTCACCCGTAATCACGACCGCACGGAGCGACTCGTCCATAGCGAGTTCGGCGACCGTATCGCGGAAGGCTTCGCCCATATCACGTGTCATGGCATTCAGGCGATCCGGATCGTTGAAGTACAGAGTAACGACGTCACCGTCGCGGGCTTGGCGGACCAATTCTTGGGACGTGGACATAATATTTTTCCTGTTAGGGATCTCTAGAACGTGAAAGTCCAGACGCCCTTAATAAGAGTTTCGGTACGGGTGAATTCGAGATCATTGTCGTTCGTCACGACGCCTTGGTTCAAGACGAGAAAGAATTCGCGTCCATCGCGCAGGATATAGCGAAAGCGACTGTTTAGGCCAGCGGAGTCACTGCGGTTGTCGTACTGAACGAAATTGGACCAGACGATGTTGGGCGTAAAGATGAGATCGAATTTGAGGCGAACGAGTTGCAGGTCGCGATCGTTTCGGTCGGGGCTTCCTGCGAGGAGTGATCCAGCCTTGGGTAAATTGATATCTCGGAACTCGTACTCGATTTCGACGAAGAGATAATGAGAGGGACGATATTCCAGATTGACGTCGACGCGCGTGCGCGTGCCATCGAAATAGCTGCCATACCAGACCTCGGTTTCGATCCGGAGAGGTCGATTCCGGCTCGTAAACAGCCGCGCGCCTACTTCGTGGAACGTGTATTTGTCGCGCGGGATATCGAAGTTGGGGATGGCGGAACGAAGATCTTCGTGTCGGAATCGATATCGGAAATCGAATCCATCATCGATCGGCGTCGTAAACTCGACCGGCACGAAGCGCATGTTAATCGTCTCGATTTCGTTGCCGGAGTCGACGTAGATCTGGCCGAAGAACTTGTGATCGATCGTGCGGAAGGGGCCACTCTTCGGTCGATGCCGGTAACGGCCCGACGCGAACGTATGCCTAATGTCATTTCGATTCACGAAGCCCAGTCGCGGCGCGTAGTCCTCTTGAAGTTCTTCGTAGCCGAGGAGCCAATTGATCCGGTCGTTCGGGTACTCGAGCTTAATGCCGTATCCGTTATTGCGACCGCCATCGAGCCCCGACTCGATGCTCTTGGCCCACCAGAGGCTGGCGCGAGCCGCTTGGCCCGTTCCTAAGAAGTTCGTGTTCCGGTAGAGGAAATCGGCCCCGACCGTCGTTGATGCGCGACCGCCTCCGGCCCCCGTAACGGGGTTGAGAGCGGGTCCTTGGCTCGGGTTTCGGGCGCGACTTCCGTCGGGATTGCCGTGGGTGACGATCATGCCAAGGGTTGATTCGCCGAGCACGTTCATGGCCGCGCGGCCGACGAAGAGATTTCGGTCCTCGATCCCGTTCTTTTGCTCGACGAACGTGTCGAGGACGCCGAATTTCACAGGCCCGAGTCGTCCAGTGACCTTGCCGCCGCCCTGAATCCGGACGGGGCCGCCGGGATTGAAGCCGATACGTCGGGAGAAGAAGGGGCGACCGTTCTGACTGATGTCGCCAAAGTCGAAGATCAGTCCGTCTTCGAGAAAGAAGTCGCGCTTCTCTGGGAAGAAGAGAGCGAAGCGGTCATCGTTGATCTGAATATCGTCCGACTCGACCTGGCCGAAGTCGGTGTTGGCTGTAACCGCCGCGGTCACCGAAGGCAGAACCTTGTAGAAGCCATCAAAGGTGGGATCCACTTCGAAGCGCTCGGTCTTCTGTCCATCGACCCGTCGAATCGTAAGGCCGGGCGTGAGTTCGAAGCCCAGGCCCTGGTTCAGGTTTTTTACGCCTTCCAGAGTTCCCGCGACGCCCATCGCTGCGACGTTGTTATGCGGTTCATGATTGGACCATCTGAGATCCTCATCATTTCGCCGAATACCGCGTTCGAAGTTGATGCCCCATTTGTCGCTTTCGGGATCGAAGCCGATAGATGAGAAGGGAATCGCGATTTCCGCGGTCCAGCCTTCGGAGTCGATGGACGTTTCGACGTACCAGATTGTGTCCCAGCTGACTTCGAAGTTTTCCGCTTCCAGCAACACATCGTGTCGCATAGCGTTCGGGTTCGTGCCGAAGAAATAGCCGTTCCGCCGACTATAGAAGGTGTCTAGCGTGATGCCGACGCGATCGTCGTAGTAGGGGAACGTGTCCCTTTGCATACGATTGTGAACAATCTCCTCTGGGTTAGTGTCGTAGCAGCGGAAGCCGATGAAGAGCGTGTCGCCATCGGTGAGCACGCGGATCTCGGTTCGTTGGCTCGGTGGCGCTCCCGAATTGGGAAGCACTTGGCGGAGATCTGTGACGAGGCCACCGGCGAGCCAAGCTTTCTCGTCCATCACACCGTCGAGTTCGGGAGGCGTATCCGTCCAGCCGAGGGTGACGCGGGGGACCTGATCGGCTGCGTTGTCTGGCGTGGCGTTAGTGGTGTCGGCAGGTCCATTGGCTGCAAGCGTCGGGCCTGCAAAGCTCAAAATGAGACTGGCCAAGGCGGCGAACAAGAAATGCGTGTTTCGCGAGTGGGGATCTGCGGCCGCGAGTCGCCGGTTTGCGCGCGGGTCGCGAATAAAGGATGGCATCTGCTGGACTCTCGGCTGAGGGATGGCGCCGGGGAAGATAAAGGCGCCGGAGAAGATGGTGCCGCCTGCGGATATGAAGCCGCCGGTGAGGAGTGGCGTCATAGTGCGAGCGACGGATGGCTCACTCAGCCAGCGCCGAATCATAGAGGCTTCGTCTCGGCCCTGCGAGGCAGACGGAGCAAGGGATCTGGGAGACCTCGGAGTCTAGTTCCATGATTTTCGTGTCGATCGAGAATGGCGCGCCCCTGCGAGCTGCGCGAGTGTCGACCCAGCCCCGGATACCCGGGCGGGCACGAGATTGGAGAGCAGATGAGCGACGAACATCTTGAGCGTTGGGAGCCCATCTTCCCCTGGATAGAGAGCCAGCTTGGCGGGAAGATCGTTCGGCGCGCACGTCAGGGGCGAGAGTCCGGCGGGCGCTATGCGTGGTTCGTGGATCTCGAGGTCGATGGCCAAGAGGTGAAAACCTATGTGCGTGGAACGCGGGACGACTCATTCTCCTACGTGAAGATTTATTCCACGGCGCGCGAGGCGAAGATCCTGGACGTGCTTCACAAGCAGGGTGTTCCCGTCCCGTGTGTGCTCGCGTTTCACGAGGACCCGCAAGCCGCTGTCCTCAGTCATGTAGTCGGTGAAGACAACTTCAATCTCGTGACGGATCAATCTGAGCGAGACTCGATCATGGAGCACTTTTTGGAGGTCCTGGCGCAGCTGCATAGCGTCGATATCTCACATTTCGAAAACGCCGACGTCACGATCCCTGAGTCACCAGAGGAAGTCGCGCTGAACGATCTCAACGTCTGGCAATCGACCTACGAAGCGGGCGTGCGCGAGCCGATTCCGCTCCTCACCTTCGCGTGTCAGTGGCTACGGCGAAACGTGCCCCGCAAAAATGTAGAGCCAGTGTTATGTCAGGGCGATACGGGCCCGGGGAACCTACTCTTCGACAAGGGCAGGGTGACTGCGCTCGTCGACTTCGAACTCGCGCATATCTCGGATCCCATGACAGACATCGCATGTATCCGCTCCCGTGACCTGTACACCCCGGTCGACCGCTTCGCCGAGCGGCTGCGGCGCTATTCGGAAATCTCCGGCCGCGAGATCGATTTCGATACGCTCACGTTCTACAACGTGAAGACTCAGGCCCTTGTCCCGATGGCGCTCGCGCCCGTGATGGAGAACTTGCACGCTGGGACCGAGCACGCGGAGTGGATCGCGCAGCATGTCTTCTATCTAAGGACAACGGCGCAGTCCCTCGCGGAGGCCATAGGCGTTGAACTAGAAGATGTTGATCTTCCGGCGCCCCGCGAGACCCGGTTCTCGCACTATTACGACATGCTGATCGAGAACCTCGAAGAGGAACAGTCGCCGGCGATCGAGGATCCGTTCCTCAAGAACCGCATGTGGTTCTCCTCGCGTCTTGCGCGGCATCTACAGCACGGGGATCGCTTAGGGGTCGCCTTTGACGATCAGGAACTCGATGATATGGGCGAGTTGTTAGGGAAGAGGCCTGTGAGCGTTAAAGAGGGGCATCGAGCTATGCATCAATTGGTGCTTGATTCAGGGCCGGAGCGGGATGAGGCGTTTGTTAGGTATTTCTATCGCCATGCGAAGCGGGAAGAGATGCTGATGGAAGGGGCGCTCGGTATGTGTGAGGGTGCGGAGTTGTCTCCGCTTCGTTGATGAGAGGCTCGGTGAGCACAAAGGAGAACGTCTTTTTTGACCTCGACGGCACGCTGACCGATCCCAAACCCGGGATTACGGGATGCATCCAGTACGCACTCGAGCGGCTCGATGCGCCGGTGCCGACTAAGGACGAGCTCGAGTGGTGTATCGGTCCGCCTTTGCTCGCGAACTTCGAGAAGCTCGTCGGCGCAAAACAGGCGCCGCGAGGAGTGGAGCTTTACCGAGAGCGTTTCGGAGATGTCGGACTCTTCGAAAACGAGGTCTACGACGGCATTCCTGAGGTGTTAGCAGAGGCTCAGTCGCAGGGTCGCCGACTCTTTGTTGCTTCGAGTAAGCCACTCGTCTTTGTAGAACGGATCCTCGATCACTTCGATCTCACGCGGTATTTGGACGGGACCTTTGGGTCGGAGCTAGATGGGACACGCTCGGACAAGCGGGATTTGCTCGGTTACGCACTCGAAAAGACTGGCGTGAATGCGAGCGCCTCGATGATGATCGGCGATCGCGGTCCAGATGCAGTGGGCGCCTTGCATAACGGCATGGAGTTTCTGGGTGTGCTCTACGGATACGGCGATGAACCGGAGCTTCGTGAGGCAGGAACAGAACAGTTCGCGGAATCACCGCGGGATCTTGCGCGGTGGATTCACGGCTGAGGCCTCGCGGCGGAGTCAGCTCCCAGATGCAGAACGGCCCCCTCAGTGAACTGAGAGGGCCGTTTCACTTTTGACTGCCTGGCTGAGCGTTATTCGCTGCCGCCTCGCCGCATGAACGGCGGGACGTCTCGGTCATCACTTCCCGTGGTCCGCTTTCGCAGGAACGCGGGTGTGTCGAGTTCGTCCTCGAAGGGCGATTCGAAACCGAGTCCGGCTTGCGCCATGTTGTCTGCCGATTGTCCGCCAGAGGCGGCCTGCTGCTGCTGAGCGGGCGGCTGTTCCGCCATCTCTGCCGAAGCATGTGCCGGAATCGGCTCTGGGTCGCGAATCGGCGTCACGTTAGGCGCATCGACCATCGCGCGTTCGCGCTCTATCTCCGTCTGTGGATCCGGGACGCGCATGCGAGGCTCCGGCGGCCGCGGGGCCGGCGGACTTCGTCGTGCCTCCGCGCTGTCGAGTCCCGTAGCAATCACGGTCACGCGCAGTTCGTCTTCGCCGAGCTGATCGTCGATGACCGCGCCCACGATGATGTTGGCATCTTCGTGTGCTGCTTCGTGGACCAAAGAGGAAGCCTCGTTGACCTCGAAGAGTGTCATCTCCGAACCACCCGTGATGTTGATCAGCACGCCACGTGCACCCTCGATCGAGAGATCCTCGAGCAACGGGCTCGAGATGGCTGCGGCTGCCGCATCGATCGCGCGCGTATCACCGCGTCCGGTGCCTGTACCCATGAGCGCGACACCCGCCTCGTTCATCACCGTACGAACGTCGGCGAAGTCGAGGTTGATGAGGCCATGGACCGTGATCAAGTCCGAGATGCCACGCACTGCGTTGAGCAACACCTGATCCGCAATGGAAAAGGCATCCTTCATCGCGGTGCCCTTGCCGGCGAGGGCAAGCAGGCGCTGGTTCGGAATCGTGATCAGCGTATCGACAACACCGTGAAGCTCGTCGAGTCCGTGACCCGCGTGCTTCATGCGCACACGACCCTCGAACGGGAACGGCTTAGTCACAACGCCAACAGTCAGCGCTCCGACTTCCCGCGCGACTTCCGCCACGATGGGCGCCGCACCGGTTCCGGTGCCACCCCCCATACCGGCTGTCACGAAGACCATGTCCGAGCCTTCGAGCAGCTCGCGCAATCGGTCGCGGGCTTCGAGCGCCGAAGCGCGTCCGCGATCCGGGTTCGCACCACAACCAAGGCCACGCGTGATCTCCGCACCTAGCTGGACCTTAGTAGGAGCCAGGTTATGCGAGAGCGCTTGCGCGTCCGTGTTTGCAGCGATGAAATCGACGCCACCAAGACCCGATTGGATCATGGTATTCAGCGCGTTCCCACCGCCACCGCCAACACCGATGACCTTAATAATGGCCTCTTGGTGTGAGCTTCCCTCGAACTCGAGTAGTTCCCGACCGTCTTCCGGTCCGAGTTCAAGTAGGTCCACGCCATCTGAACCGTATGAGTTCGACGTGTTTCCAGATTTTGAGCGATCGTTAGTCTTCTTAACCATGCTTTCACCCCCCGACGATGCTTGGCAGCAGTTCGGAATGTAACACCTTTTGGTGGAATTTGTCCTGGTTCATGAATGAATGAACCAGGCTTTTATTGTTGATCTTCCGGAATTTTTTTTACTCACGGTGGACAGTGACCCGGCAAGACGCTGTCCAGTGTCTTAGTCGAACTCTGCATAGAACCAGTCTCGCATGCGTTGCTTAACCCGACCGAAGATCGATTCGTCTCGAATCCGGAAGCGACTGCTACGATTCGAGCGTTGTTGGTCGAGCCCGAAGAGCACCAACCCAACACCGGTCGAGTACATGGGGCTTCGAACTACGTCCTGTAGTCCACCTATAGAAGAAGGAAGACCTTGGCGGACCGGGGCTTCGAAGATCTCTTCCGCGAGCTCCGCAATTCCCGAAAGTGCCGAAGCACCCCCCGTCAGCACGACGCCGGAAGGGATCTTGTCGATTAATTCGGCCCGAATCAGTTCCTGGCGCGCAAGCGATAGGATTTCCTCGGCCCGAGGCTCGATGATTTCGCAGAGGGTCTTCCGCGAGACGTCCCGGGGTTTTCGTCCACCGACCGAAGGCACGCTGATCACGTCGTCGGAGCCCAGATATCGCGCTGAGGCGACCCCGAACTTCTTTTTGATGCGTTCCGCTTCATCAAACGGCGTTCGTAACCCGACGGCGATGTCGTTGGTGAAGTGATATCCACCGATTCCGAGCACGGAGGTGTTCTTGATCGACCCGCCTGCGAAGACGGCGATATCCGTCGTGCCGCCGCCGATGTCGATCATGCACACCCCGAGATCCCGTTCATCGTCTGCCAGCACCGCCGCCGCACTGGCGAGGGGCTCGAGCACGATGTCCATCACATTCAGGCCGGCCTTGTTGCAACACTTCACAATATTTTGGGCGCTGGTCACCGCCGCGGTCACGATATGGATCTTGGCTTCAAGCCTGACCCCGCTCATGCCAAGGGGCTCCCGGATCCCGTCCTGGTCATCGATGATGAACTCTTGAGGGATCACGTGGATCACCTCGCGGTCCATCGGGATCGCGACGGCCTTTGCCGCATCGATCACGCGCTTGACGTCTCCGTCACGCACTTCCGAGTCCTTCACCGCCACAACACCGTGGGAGTTGAAAGCGCGAATGTGGCCTCCTGCCACGCCTGCATAGACCGACGTGATCTCGCAGTCCGCCATCAGCTCGGCCTCTTCGACCGCACGCTTGATGGAGTCGACGGTCGCTTCAATGTCGACCACAACCCCCTTTCGAAGTCCTCGGCTCGGGTGCGTCCCTATACCGACGATGTCGATTCCACTCTCCGTCTCCTCTGCGACAATCGCGCAGATTTTTGTGGTCCCTATATCGAGACCCACGATCAGCTCATCCTTCTTGGACATGCTTACCCTCCACTCGAAGACTATTCACCCTCGAGATTGAGAGACCCCATCCGGGGCCCCCTAACATGGACGACCTGACCCATCCGGGCCCCGTCGCCACTTCTGGCCCACCTCTACCCAGAGGTGGACTCGGTACGCAGAACCGCACGGTCTGCGAACCGTAAATCGATCAGCGCAGCGGCTTGGATTGCATCCTCGTCGTGATCGAGGAGTGAGGCCAAGCGCGCAACACGCTGTGAAAAGAGTCGTCGCCCTAGCAAGGCCCGCGGACCTTCGGCGCCGAGTTCGAGCACATAGCCTGAGGTAGATCCACGCAGGATCCCGTCGGCGTCTGTCTCGAGCCCGGGCAAGTGCAGGCGGATCGCATTCGAGTCGCGGGTCAGCGACGCGTGTTGGGCGACGGCTTCAAGAATCTCAAGGGCTTCGCTGGGAAGGAGTTCCTGATCGAGGGCGTCTCCTTCGACAGTAGGGAGCGGGCCGCCGGGCTCGATGGCGCCGGCAAAGCGGCTGCCTTCGGAGTCTATGAGATCGGTGCGGCCCCCTATTTGCCAGCGAGCGATTGCTTCGCGTTCCACGACGCGGACGACGAGGGTTCCGCTGGGGAGCCTCAAGGCACGCGCGGATTCGATCCATGGGTCGGCAGCGAGCTGCTCTGCGACTCGCTGCGGGTCAATTTGGCTAAGAGGCAACCCCGCGAGTGCGCCAGCGCTCGCTGCAATGGCTGCGGGTGTTAGGGCCACGGCGCCTTGAACTGCGACGCAATCAATCACCTTGGTTTGTAGCCATATCTTTTCGAGGAGCAGCGGCGCGATCTGTGAACCGATTGCGAAGGCAGCGACGAAGAGCACTGGCGAGAGCACGCGAAGGGTGCGGCGACGACTCACGCTGATTTCATGTCGTGCGCGGTCTCGTGCTAGGCGTGTGCGTTCGCGATCGCGCTTCTTCTCGAGATGGTCTCGTGCGCGGCGCGCACGGGCTGCGGTTTCGCGTTCGAGGGAGCGGCGCCGGATCGACTTACCCGAGATGAGTCGCTTGATCATATTCATGACGCGTTCGTCTCCAGGATTGATGGTTGTTCGCCGAGAAGCTGGACTTCGGTATCGAGCTCGATCCCGCTCCCGTGCGCGACTGCCTCCCGCGCGCGTTTTATGAGCCGAAGCACGTCCGCGGCAGTTGCCCCACCGTGGTTCACTATGAAGTTTGCGTGCAGCGTTGATATTTCCGCGCCGCCTTCTCGAGTGCCCTTAAGACCCGCGGCTTCGATGAGGCGTCCTGCGAAATCACCGGGCGGATTGCGGAACACCGATCCGCAGCTGGGAATGTCGGTCGGTTGCGTGGCCTGTCTGCGGGAGAGGAGGCGATCAATCTCGGACTGAACCTTTGGACGTTCGCTCTCGGTCACCGCTAGGTGTGCGCCGACCATGACGGAGCCCTTAGGCAGCCCCGGGAGCGTTCGGTACTGGAAGTCGAGGGACTCGCGTTCGATCGTCGGAAGGCGTTGTCCGTCAGCGGCGAGAAGGTCGATGCGTTCCACGACGTCCTTGATTTCGCGCACGCCGATTCCGGCATTCATGGCGAGCCATCCGCCGAGTGTTCCGGGAATGCCCGCGCCGAATTCGAGACCGGATAATCCGTGCTCAACGCAGTAGCGAGTAATTGTGGCGTGTGAGGCGCCAGCTTCGATCGCGATCGTCGTTTGGGAAACGCGCTCGATGCCGCGCAGCTTCTTGAGGCGAATCACGACCGCGCGCAGGCCTGCGTCGGATACGAGGACGTTGAAGCCCGCGCCGAGAACACGCGTTGCTAGGCCGTGCTCGTGGCAGATGGCAAGCGTTTCTGCGAGCTCCGTACGGTTCAAAGGAGTGGCGAGGGCATCCGCAGGCCCCCCAATACGCAAGGACGTGTGGCGTGCCAGTGGCGCGTCGAACTCAACTCGTTCGCCGAGAAGGTCGCCTAACGATCGGCGTGCAGCTTGATTGATCATGCCGAGCCTCCGTCGTTTAGCGTTTGTAGACGAGCCAGAATTCGTGGGCCTAGGGCGACCACATCGCCGGCGCCTAGCGTGAGCACAAGTTCGCCGTCGTTAAACTGCTGGGGCCAGGCCCTTTCGATCGATTCCATGCTGCCACCGAATCGGGCGTCTGGATGACCATGGCTGCGGATCGCGTCCGCGAGTCGTTCCCCGTCGATGCCTTCGATTGGGGCTTCGCTTGCGGGATAGATGTCGCAGATCAGCACGCGGTCTGCGTCCGCGAAGGCCTCGGTGAATTCGTTCCAGCAATCGCGGGTTCGGGTGTAGCGATGGGGCTGGAAAATTGCGGTGATCGGGCCGTTGTGAACGCTGCGGGCGCCCGAAAGGACGGCGCGGACTTCCGCGGGATGATGGGCGTAGTCGTCGATGATTTCGACTCCCTGTGACGTGCCTTTGCGCTCATAGCGCCGCGCAACGCCCGGGAAGGTGCCTAGTGCTTCGCAGAGTATTTCAGCATCGACGTCTTGTTCGAGGCCGACGGCCAGGGCTGCGAGTGCGTTTAGGACGTTATGCCTACCTGGCATGGGAACGTCGAAGGTGAACCGCTGGTCGTCGCGAAGGACCGCACGGCACCGCTGCCCCCCCTCAATCACTTCAATCGATTCCGCACGAAGGTCTGCATCTTCCGCGAACCCAAAGGTTATCTTCCGTGACGTGATGCGCGGTGCGATTTCGGCAACGCCCGGATGATCGATGCCCAGGATGACTGCGCCGTGAAAGGGGACGGAATTCGCGAACTGCACGAAGGCATCGAGCATTGCTTCCCTAGTCCCGTAGTGATCGAGATGCTCGGGATCGGCGTTCGTGATCACGGCGAGGAGTGGGCGTGTGAGTAGGAACGAGCCATCGCTTTCGTCGACTTCGGCAACGATCAGGTCACCGTGCCCGAGCTTGACGGGACTCGCGCCACCACTGCGCCGCGGCACGCGTCCGCCAATCAGAGCAGTCGGATCGAGTCCTGCAGCGTCGAGCAAATGCGCGGTCATCGCAGATGTCGTCGTCTTGCCGTGGGAACCACCGATCGCGATCGCGTCGTGGGTACGAAGAACTTCTGCGAGCAATGCACCGCGGCCGATGATCGGAATATTCTGTTCTCGTGCCGCGGCGAGTTCGGGATTGTCTTGCGAGATAGCGGAGGAGCGAACGACGGTCGCGGCTTCACTCACCGCGGTCGCGGCATGCCCGAGTTGGACGCGGACGCCTAACTCGCGCAGTCGCTCGAAAGTCGGGCCCGCAACGAGATCCGAACCCGAAACCGTGTGGCCCTGGGCGTGGAAGAGTTCGGCGAGGGCGGCCATACCGATTCCACCGATTCCAACGAAATGCAGTGGGCTCAACTTTCGGGGCAAGATGCTTCCCCCTCGGCGATCGCATGAGCCTTATCGTTGCGTTGAATCCGCGGCGGTCGGCCATCGAGCCGCGCCGTGCAATGTTCGATGATGTCGGTCGCGGCGTGGGGGCGCGCGAGTCGGTCGGCTGCTTCGCGCATGAGTACGAGACGTCCTGGCGTCGTGACGAACTCGGCAACGGCTTGAGCGAGACCATTTACGTCGAGGGGTTTTGCATCGAGGCTTCGCGCGGCGCCGGCTTGTTCGAGGGCACGTGCGTTCGCTGATTGATGATCGTCGGCTGCGAATGGATACGGGACCAGTAGTGCAGGCATCCCCGCGAGTGCGAGTTCTGCGACGGTCAGCGCGCCGGCACGACAAATCGCAAGGTCTGCCCATTCGTAGCGTTTCGGCATTTCGTGCTCGAAGGCGACAACATCGGCGGGGAGGCCCAATTCGGCATAACGTTCTTCAACGTCGGCACGGTCTGCCTCACCGGTCTGGTGAAAAACTTCGACGGATTTTTTCCGCAGTCGGGAAAGCGCGTCGGGAACGTTTTCGTTGAGTTGGCGAGCGCCTTGGCTACCGCCGAACACGAATACGCGGAGAGGCGTTCCGGGGACACCCTTTGCGGGGCGGTCCGCAAAGGCGCGGTACAAGGACCGGCGAAGGGGGACGCCGACGCAAAGGCTTTCCGTTCCGCTAGGCAAGCTGCCCCTGGTGGCCTCGAAGCCGACGAAGACCGTACGAGCGAAGCGTGCCGTGAGTTTGTTGACGCGGCCAGGGATGGCGTTGGGTTCAACGAGGAAGAGCGGTCGGCTCGCGAGTTTGGCGGCGAGGGCGGCGGGCATCGCTGCGTAGCCCCCAACCGAGATCACTGCGTCGGCATCAAATCGCTTAAGGATTCGCCGGGCCATGAACGTTGAGCGAAGGATTGCGAATGCGCCGCGAATTTGACCGAGGAGGTTGCGACCCATCACTTGTTCGCTCGGCAGAATTTCCAGATCGAATCCGGCGTCCGGTACGAGCCGGGACTCGAGTCCCCGAGCGGATCCGATGAAAAGGACTTCGTCACCCTTGGAGCGAAGCGCTTCGCCTAATGCGAGTGCCGGCGTTACGTGGCCGCCTGTGCCACCGCCCGCGATGACCCATCGCTTCACCATCGCGTGCCCTCCTCGCGGGATGAAGTGTTGGGCGCAGCGCGGCGCGCGCGGGTGGGGTGCCGTCGGGCGACACCGAGGAGAAGCCCGAGAGCGAAGCAGCTTACGACGAGCGACGTCCGCCCGTAGGAGAGGAAAGGAAGTGTCAGGCCCTTGGTAGGCACGAGCCCCATGACGACGGACGCATTGAGGAAAGCGGGAATTGTAAGCAGGGTCACCATGCCGAAGCCCACGTAGAGGTCGAAGCGATCGGTTGCGCGACGTGCTGCGCGGGTCCCTGCCACCCAAAGCGCCGCAAAACCGCCAAGCACGAGGAGGACACCGACGAGGCCGAGCTCCTCCGCGACGAGCGCCAGCACGAAGTCCGTGTGCACCTCAGGCAAGTACTGGAGCTTCTGCCGTCCGTTGCCGAGCCCTTGGCCGAAGAAGCCGCCTTGTCCGAAGGCGACGTAGGATTGTACTAGCTGCCATCCTGCGCCCTGCGCTTCGCGGAAGGGGTCGAGGAAGCCCAAAATTCGGCGCCAGGCGTATGCGTTATTCACGACATAGGCGGAGACGATGAGAACGCCTGCGATGCCCGGAAGAACGAATCGCGGCCAGGGTGTTCCGGCTATAAAAAGCAAGCCGGCGGAAAGCACGACAAGCACGACCGCGTTGCCTAGGTCGGGCTGCATGAGCAGTAGAGCGGCGGGAGCGATTGCTAGGCCGGCGGCCTGAATTGAGCGGCCCGTAGAAAGCTCACGTTTATCGTCTTTACGTGAGAGCCAGGCGGCGACTGCCAGGAGCGTTGCGCATTTTGCAAGTTCGCCGGGTTGAAAACGAACACCTGGCAGCGCGATCCATCGCTGTGCGCCATTGACCTCAATGCCGAAGAGTAGGGTCGCTACGAGCAGCGCCATAGTGAACGCCCAGAAGGGCATCGCGCAATTTCGTAGCCAGGAAGAGGGCAGGTGGTACGCGATACTCGCGGCGACGCCGCCTAATACGAGGCCGGTGAGGTGGTCAAAGAAGAGCGGCGGGAAGCTTGCGTCGAGGGCCAGGGCGGCGGTGGCGCTGTAACTCATGACGACGCCGATGCCGATCAAGAGGCCGGTAGCGAGAGCGATTCCAGGATCGACGCCAGAGGCTGGTCGGGAGGACGGCGCGGGGCGAGTCTGTCGGTCGAGTGCGGCGGTCGTACTCATGTGCGCCCCCTCGTTGAATCTATGGACGAGGAGGAGAGTGCCTGTACCGCCGCACGGAAGGCATTGCCTCGAGCTTCAAAACTCTTGAACTGATCAAAGCTGGCGCATGCCGGCGCAAGCAATACGACGTCGCCCGGGTATGCGATCGCTGCCGCGCGGGCAACGGCTGAGTTGAGGTCGCCTGCGATTTCAGTTGCGACGTGAGGCGCGAGGGCGGCTTCGAATTCCTTGGCGGATTCGCCGATCAGGAGTGCATGTTTCACTTGTGCTTTCGCACTCTCAGCGAGCTCGTCGAGCGCCCCCCCCTTGTGGCGACCGCCTGCAATCCAAATCAAGTTCCCGCCGAGTGCTTCGAGGGAGCGCCGTGCCGCGCCGATATTTGTGGCCTTCGAATCGTCGACATAACGGACGCCTTTGTACTCGCCGACGGTTTCGCATCGATGAGGCAAGCCTTCGAAGCTTGCGAACGCCTTCGTGGCCAACCCGAGGTCAACGTCTAGAGTGTCGAGGGCGAGGAGCGTCGCGAGGAGATTGTCATCTTGCGGACCGAGGCTTTCGGCGCCTTCGAGTGAAATTGATTGCTGACGACCAGCACGTCTGACGATGGCATTTCGGCCATCGAGCCAGGCGCCCGCCGCAACCGGGCGGTGTCGTGTGAACTCAAGACGCTCGACGCCATCCGGTAGCGCGAGGTTTGAGCAGAGAGGGTCATCGCCATTCAGAATCGCGCTCTGTCCAGGACCTTGCCGCGCGAAGAGGCGCGCCTTCGCATCTCGGTAGCCTTCCATGCTCCCGTGGCGATCGAGATGATCAGGAGAGAGGTTGAGCAGCACACCGGTTCGGGGCGCGAAGGCGTCGACGCTTTCCAGCTGGAAAGAAGAGACCTCGAGGATTGCGAGATCAAGAGGCGCGCCGACCAAGTCCAGGGCAGGCACGCCAAGATTGCCTGCCGCTCGTGCCCGAAGCCCGGCAGCGTTGGCCATCGCTTCGATCAACCTAACGACCGTCGACTTGCCGTTCGTGCCGGTAACGGCGAGGACCGGAATTCGGAGGGCGCGGAAGCAGAGTTCGATGTCGCCCCAAGCCTTGCGGGCGCGGCCTTCGAATCGCGCGGCGGGCACGCCCGGGCTAGGCACGACGAGGTCAAAGTCTTCGAGAGCAGGAAATTCTCGGCCGACACGCAATTCGATATCGCCCGGCAACGAATCTAGATCGGCAATCGCGCTTTCAGGGCGTTCGTCTGCTGCGACCACTCGGGCGCCCTGTCTGGCGAGATAGTTCACCGCAGAGCATCCCGATAGGCCAAGACCTAGCACGAGGACGCTTTGTCCTTCGAATTCCATGTACGACTCTCTTTTACTGCGGGCCCGATAAGGATCCGCCAATACGATCAGCGCAGTTTGAGCGACGACAAAGCGACGAGGCCGAGGATGATCGACACGATCCAAAAGCGGACGACGATCTTCTGCTCGGGCCAACCCAACTGCTCGAAATGGTGGTGGACCGGCGCCATCCTGAAGACGCGCTTGCCGGTCAATTTGAACGAGACGACCTGAATGATCACGCTCAGGGTCTCGATGACGAAGATTCCGCCGACTACAGCCAGCAGGATTTCCTGTCGAATCAAGACGGCAATGGTGCCGAGCGCGCCACCGAGGGCGAGGGAACCGACATCTCCCATGAAGAGTTCCGCCGGAGATGCATTGAACCAGAGAAAGCCGAGTCCGCCGCCGACCAGGGCGCCACAGATAATCGCGAGCTGTCCGGAGCCGGGAACGTTCTTGATCTGAAGATATTCGGCGATGCCTGCATGGCCGGATGCGTAGGCGAGCACGAGAAAGGTGCCAGCGGAGATCATCACGGGGCCGATAGCGAGTCCGTCGAGTCCGTCGGTCAGGTTCACCGAATTGCTCGCGGCGACGATGATGAAGGTCGCCAGGGGGATGTAGAAGATTCCGATGTCTGGCGTGAAATTCTTGAAGAAGGGCACGGCGAGCTGCGAGTCGAAGGCGGGGTTGTTGTAGATGGCTACGGCGACGCCGAAGGCCATGATCACTTGCCAGGTGATCTTCATGCGAGCGGAGATACCGTCGCTATTACCTTTGGTGACTTTGTGGTAGTCGTCGATGAAGCCGAGTACGCCGTATCCGCTCGTTAGGCCAAGCACGATCCAAACTAAGGGGTTAGTGAGGTCCGTCCAGAGAAGGGTAGAAGTGATCAGCGAAAGCAGGATCAAGAGCCCGCCCATGGTCGGGGTGCCGGCCTTTGCTTGGTGAGCGGGACCGATTTCACGAATCGGTTGCCCAACTCTTAGCTCCGCGAGGCGTCTGATCAGCCACGGTCCCACTATGAACGAGATGAAGAGCGCGGTCAGCGTCGCAGCCGCGGTTCGGAACGTGATGTAGCGGACGACATTGAGTCCGCTCCACGTGTCTGCCAAGGGATAGAGCCAGTGGTAAATCATTAGGGGCTTCCCTCTTCGAGTAATTCGATCACACGTTCCATTTGTGCGGCGCGAGATCCTTTGACGAGGACACGATCGCCCTTGTTGATTCGATTGCGAAGACTCCCCGCGAGGGCCTCGTGGCTCTCGCTCTGAATAATTCGTTCGGGGGCAAGCCCAGCGCTCTTTGCAGCTTCCGCCGTTAGGTCGGCCATGTCCCCGAGTAGGTAGAGAGCATCGATCTTGAGTTCTGCCGCGAGACGGCCGATCTCCGCATGTGCCTGCGCGGCGGATTCGCCAAGCTCGCCCATCTGGCCGAGAACGGCGTGGCGCTCCCCGGTCGACGGAATGCGTGCAAGGGTTTCCAGGGCGTTCTGCATGGACTGAGGATTCGCGTTGTAGGTGTCGTCTATCAGCAAAACATCGTTCGGGAAGGTGCGTGGCTGCATGCGCCCCGGAACACCTTCGTGCCTAGCAAGGCCGTCAGCGACGTCTTCAAAGCTCACGCCTGCGGCAAAAGCGCCGCCCGCCGCGGCAAGGGCATTCTCAACGATCGTTTCAGCTAGACCGAATACGCGAATCTCCCCGCAGCCGAAGGGGGATTCGAGCTGGAACGCGAAGGCGCCCTCGTCGAGGAAGCGGACCTGGCTCGCACAAAGGTCCGAGTTCTTGGCGCGTCCGAAGGAAATCACCCGCGCCGCGGTTCTCTCGGCCTGAGCGAAGGCGAGAGCGTCGTCTCGGCCTAGCACGGCGGTCCCGTTTGCCGGCAGCGCGGCCAGCAGGTCACCTTTTTCGAGCGCAATATTTTCGCGGGAGCCAAGGAACTCGATGTGAGCGGTTCCTACATTCGTAAGGACGCCGATCGTAGGCTCGGCAATCTCAGCCAAGCTTGCGATCTCGCCGCGATGGTTCATGCCCATCTCGACTACGGCTATGCGGTCTTCTTGTTCTCTTCTTAGCAACGTAAGCGGCACGCCGAAGTTGTTGTTCAGGTTTCCGCGGGTAGCGAGGGTTGCGCCGCAGCCCTCGAGAATCGTTGCGCAGAGTTCCTTTGTGGTCGTCTTGCCGTTGCTTCCGGTGATACCGATCAGAGGGCCGGTAAACGACTGGCGATGACCATGAGCAAGGGACGCGAGTGCCGTCGTTGTGTCATCGACGTGGACGAGGAAACCGTCACTTCGGGGAAGGGTCTCGTCAAGTCGATCCGATTGGACCAGCGCGCCGGCGGCACCGCCTAGCAAAACATTGCCCAAGAAACGGTGCGCATCATGGTTTGGGCCCACGATCGCAACGAAGAGATCGCCCGGCAGAGCGGCACGGCTGTCGATGACCGTTCCTGTGAAGGTTTGATCGCCGCGACCACGGATGAGACTGCCGCCGGTCCACCCGAGAAGTTCATCGACACTTGCCGGCACGCTCATACGCGATCCGCCTGCGCAGTCGTACGCGCAAGGAGTGCGCGGCGTGCTTCCTGTCGATCGTCGAAGGGGAATTTTTCGCGCCCCAGAATTTGGTAGTCCTCGTGACCCTTGCCTGCGAGCACGACCGTATCGTTAGGTCCCGCACCAAGGATGGCGCGATCAATGGCTTCGCGGCGATCGATGAGGACGCTGTAGCGACCCGGGGCAGCGTCTGCTGAAAGCAACTCGCTTGCCTCGACGCGCGTGAGCGTAGACAGGCCAGCTTCGACGTCGGCAAGAATTGCGACGGGATCTTCGGTTCGTGGATTGTCGCTGGTGGCGATCGCGCAGTCGGCATGTGCGGCGACGGCTTGCGCCATTAGAGGTCGTTTAGTTCGGTCCCTATCGCCACCGCATCCGAAGATGGCAATCAAGCGCCCCTTGCATAGCGGCCGCACGGCGCACAACAGTTTTTCGACGGCGTCCGGGGTGTGTGCGTAATCGACGAGGACCGTCGGTTCATTCTCGCCAGTTCCAAGGACGCGTTCCATCCGTCCCGGCACCTGGGGGCAGGCTGCGATGCCTGCGGCGAGGGTCTCGTGATCGATGCCCATCGCGCGGCCGATCCCTGCAGCGACTAATAGGTTCTCAAGGTTGAAGTCGCCTATGAGAGGGAGTGAGACCTCGAAGCGTCCGTCGGAATCTTCCAGCGTGGCGCGAGTGCCCTCGAGGCGAATTTTATGGTCGATGAGGCGAAGGTCGGCGGTGGCGTTTGCTCCCCGGCCGACGCGCAAGATTGAAGCGCCGGCCTCGCGCGCGACGCCAATGATCTTCTCGCCAGAGGCGTCATCTATGTTGACGACAGCCGTCGCATTAGGCGCGAGATGGTCACTGAAGAGTCTTGCCTTGGAAGCGAGATAGGCGTCCATAGAGCCATGAAAATCGAGATGGTCCTGAGAGAGATTCGTGAAGGCCGCAACTTTGAATGCACAGCTCTGCACGCGTCCGAGTTCGAGGCCGTGCGAAGAGACTTCCATCACGGCTGCATCGATCTGTTCCGTTCGCATCGCGCGAAGCGTTCGCTGGAGATCGAGGCTCTCCGGCGTCGTATTGACCGAGACCTCATGCGTGTCCGCATAACGAATTTCGACGGTCCCCACGAGACCCACACGTAGGCCGGCGTGGGCGAGGATCGATTCGACGAGATAGCTCGTACTGGTTTTGCCGTTCGTGCCGGTAATGCCGACGAGATTGAGTTCGTCTGCAGGATGGCCAAAGAAGCGCGCGGCGAGGGGAGCCATCGCGCGCCGCGCATCGGCGACGCGGACGGTCGGCAGATCTTTGCGAATTGCGTCGCTCGGCATCTCTTCGACGAGGAGAGCCACGGCGCCGAGCGCGACCGCGCGTTCGAGATAGTCATGGCCATCGGAGTTCGCGCCGCGCATTGCCACGAAGAGATCGCCAGGCGACACAGATCGCGAGTCGTAACGGATCCCGCGAATCGTGGGGTCATCAATGGCATCGCTGCGTCGCCATTCAAGAGCCGCCATGGATTCGGGTAGGCCTTCGATCAGAGAAGTGAGTCGCATTAGCTCTCCTCCCGGCGGCGGGGTGCAGCGCTGCGTTGATCGGAGCGCGGCTCGAAGCGGAGGCGAACTGTGCGGTCGCCTCCCTCGAGCACCGTGCCAGGCACGGGGAATTGGGACACCACCCGGCCTTCGATGGCTCCGAGGGTTGTGATTTTGAGTAACTTGCCGTCGGCGATGCGGCGCGCGCTGGCCATGCTTCGTCCCCCGAAATCAGGGACGAATACGAGCCCAAAGCGAACCTGCTCTCTGCCTGAAGGTGTGGCGCGTTTCGCGGACGGCTTGGCCTTCGCGCGTGCAAGTGAAGGTCCCGCCGCAGCTTGTGCGGCGGGACCGGCCGGGGGGGCCGCTACAGCCGCGCGAAGCGGCCGTTGTGTTCGTTCGTTTTTGACTGCCGACCGAAGCGGCCGTTGTG
>JASDVF010000027.1:0-7145 GCA_041440805.1 Myxococcota bacterium
ATTGCGGGGGCGTGCTTCACGTTTCGCTGGGCGGTACTCGCTGCTTCGCTTCTGCTCGCCGGCCTTTCTTTTCAAGTGGCGAGCCAGATCGAAGGGGACGCGAGCTACGAACACTATTTTCATCCGGGGGATACGACCTATCAGGCGTACGAGACCTACCGCGAGGATTTTGGGTCCGATGAGGTCTCCTATGTCGGGTACGAGGTCAAAGGGCTCGAACATGGCCCGTGGAACGTGGAGGCGATGGCTGCACTCGTCTCGCTGACGGAGGCGATCGAGGACGAGGTCCCCTTTATCTACGAAGTGACGAGCCTCGCCAACGCCGAGCTCACGGTCGGCACCGAGGACGGAATCGAGATCAGCAAGATCGTCGACGACTGGCCGCTCAGCCAGGCGGAGCTGCTCGAACGTCGAGAGGCCTATCTACGGAAGCCGATGCTCGTCGGCGGCATCATCAACGAAGAGGCGGATTTCGGCGCGCTCATCCTTGAGATGGATCGCTCGAGCACGGACCCGCCCGAGGAGATCCTGGCTCCACCCGAACAGCGTCCTTTCCCCGAAGAACCGACGAATGTGGAGAATCTCTATCCGCAGGTCACGGATGCAAAGATCGCCGAGATTCTCGCTCGACCGGAATACGCGGCCTACGAGTTCTACCACTCCGGCGACGTACCGATCAACGCCTACTACAACCGCATTCTCTTCGTCGAGCCCTTCGTCTTGCTTGGCGTGGCGATCCTGATCATCGCCGTGATTCTCGCCGTCACGTTTCGCTCGGTGATCGCCGTTCTGGCTCCGATCGCCGTCATTGTTCTGAGTCTGCTCGCGACCGTGGCCATCATGGCGGCGCTTGGCTTCAAGATCGGAATGGGGTTCGGATCGACGCCGACCTTGCTCACGGCGATCGGCGTCGCGCACTCCGTGCACATACTCTCCGAGTTTCGTTCTCGATTCTCGCTCGGGCGCGACCGCCGCCGGGCGCTCGTCGAGACGATGACGCTCGTGGGGGTTCCCTGCCTACTCACGAGCGTGACGACCGCGGTCGGCTTCGCATCAATGTCCTTCGGACCGATCCGTACCCTCGCCGAGGGCGGGGTCATCAACTCGATCGGCGTCCTGATGGCGTACGTATTCTCGATGACGCTTTTGATGTCGCTGCTCTCGATCGACTGGCTCTGGGCATGGCGGAAACTGCGCGGGATCGAGTCCGAAGTTTCGGCGGGTTCGAGCGCACCGTCCTCCTCCTCCTCGTCGTCCTCCTTCTCCGCAGCCGTCGTAGATTCACGTGCGAAGGGCGGCGACTGGATGCGTTCCGCGCTTGACCGGATCACGCAGATTAACATCGATCATCGCGGGACCTTGCTCACCATCTTCAGCGTATTCCTGGTCGTGTTCGGAATCGGCGCCACGCGCGTCGAGGTCGACTCGAATTACTTAAAGGACTTTTGGAAGAGCTCCTGGATCTACAAAACCACAGTCAAGGTCGACAGCGAGATGGGTGGCACGACGAACGTCGTCTACCTCTTCGACGCCGGGGAAGACGACGGGATCAAGAACCCGGAAGTCCTTCGCGAGATCGATCGCATCCAGCAATTGGCCAACGCCGAGGATTGGCTGGTCACGAAGACCTACTCGATCGTCGATATCGTGAAGGATCTCAATCAATCGTTTCACGGGGACGACCCGGCCTACTATGCGATTCCGGAGACACGGGAGGCCGTCGCTCAATATCTGTTGCTTTATGAGTCCTCGGGCGGCGAGGAAGCTGAGGAGTACGTGACCTCCGACTACCGAAGGGCGAATCTGGAACTCCGGCTTAAGATGGACGCGACGGCCTCGATGCAGCGCTTGGTCGCCGGCCTGGACGCGGATCTCGAAGCGGTCCCGCCGCAAAACTCAACCGTGTCGCTGACCGGAATCGGTGCACTCTGGCTGGTTCTTATGGACTACATCGTGACGAGCCAAGTCCAGGGATTGACGATGGCTTTCGCGATCATCACGCTCGTCATGATCGGGATCTTCCGCTCGTTCAAGATCGGCTTGATTTCGATGGTTCCCAATCTGGCGCCGATCTTCCTGGCTCTCGGTGCGATGGGCTGGTTCGGGATCTCCCTCGATTACACGAAGGCCGGGCTTGCGGCGATTGTGCTGGGAATCTCCGTCGATGACACGATTCATTTGATGACGCGGTTTCATCACGAGTTCGGGAAGAGTCGCAATTACGAGCGCGCGCTTCGTGCGTCGTTAGGCGACGTGGGTCGTGCGCTCTTGATTACTTCAATCGCGCTTGTTTTTGGATTCTGCGCACTCATCTTTTCAGAGATGCGAAACCAGGCGTTCTACGGGATCTTGCTATCGAGCTCGCTTGTCGCGGCGCTGGTGGCGGATTTCTTCTTCATGCCGGCGCTGGTCCTCAAGTTCAAGCCCTTTGGTCCGGAAGGGATGAACGCGGGAAGCGACTCGGGCGAAGCGCTTTCCTAGGCCGCCGTAGACTAGATCGCGCTTCGATTAACGTCACTGACGAGCTGTCTGAAATCGACGTGGTCCGACCGCTTCCCGAGCATTCGCCTAGTGGTTCCGTCTGGTTCAACTCTTGGCCCGTAAGCGGCGAAAACTTGTTGGATCGAATTTGGGATTCTCGTCATGGAATTCCTCAATTCAGTGTCACCGGAACATGGAAGGTCGGGTTCAATGAATTTGGCGCACTGAAGAGACAAAGCGGACAACTCTACGTTTCTCACCGGCGCCGCAGTTGAGAACCTGGGCTTCGACAACGATGGCTCAGCATGCGCGACGAAGAAGCTGATTCGGTGCTGGTGGCCGACCTCTAGCCGTGCCAAAGTTAGTTGTTAGCTCTGC
Organism: Myxococcota bacterium; assembly: GCA_041440805.1. Taxonomy (GTDB): domain Bacteria; phylum Myxococcota_A; class UBA9160; order UBA9160; family UBA4427; genus UBA4427. The sequence goes on from JASDVF010000027.1 coordinate 2,860, forward strand.
ACTTTCCCTTCCTAGTTCAGCACGGGATCGCCTGCCCTTTATGTTGCAATCTATGTCGCCTTTTACGTCTCTCTCGATATGCTCATCGCCCGGTCCTCACCTACCACCTGCTGGATCGTCACGTGCTCAACTAAAGCGACCGCTCCTATTACGTACGACCGCCGCTCTCGCGCTGGCCCTCGCCCTCGCTCTAGGCTGCTCGGACGGCCAGGCCGTTGTTCCGGAGATGAAGCTGCCCCTCGTATCGGCGATGCCCGTCACGATCGAGGATCTTGAGGATCGCGTCACTGCTGTCGGAGAACTCGTTGCGCCCCAGCACGCGGAGATCAGTGCCGAGGTCGATGGCCGAGTCACCGAGTTGATGTTAGTCGAGGGCCAGGCGGTCGCGGCGGGCGATCCGCTCCTCGAGTTGGATCCCGCGAAGCGACGACTCGAACTCGCCGCCGCACGTGCCCACGTTTCTGAGGAGGCTGCGAGTGTGGAGAACGTTCGCCGCCAGGTCTCAAGGCAGCGAGAACTTCAGGCGCGAAACATTTCTTCCCAATCGGCGCTCGACGATTCGGAAACCGCGCTCCGCCTAGCACAGGCCAAACTCGCCGCTGCGAAGGCGGATCTCGGGGTAGAGTCACGCGCGCTCGAGGAAGCCACGGTCCGAGCTCCCTTTGACGGAATGGTGGTCCGGCGCATGGTCAGCCTTGGGGAATATGTGCAGGTGGGTCGCTCGCTCGTCGAGATCGTCTCGCTCAATCCGATCGAAGTCGAGTTTCGTGTCGCCGAGATCGATTCGAGTTTCGTTCGGCTGGGCCAGGAAGTCGCGGTTCACGTCGCTCCCTATCCCGACCGAAGCTTCGGCGCCAAGGTCACCGTCATCTCGCCCACGATCGATCCCAACACGCGCACCCTGCGCGTGAAAGCGGTCGTCGACAATGCCGAAGGACTGCTGCGACCGGGCCTCTTCGCCAGAGCCGATCTAGGCCTAAGCGTGCACGAGGGGGTCGCTGTCGTTCCTTCTTCCGCGGTCCTCCAGCGCGTGGACGGATCGGTGGTCTTCGTTCTCGACGGCGCAGACCGAGCCACTCGGCGCGTCGTCCAGTTGGGGAGCTTCCAAGAAGGGCGCGTGGAGGTCACTAATGGATTGCGGGCGGGTGACCGTGTTCTGGTCCGCGGGCATGCGGACTTGTTGGATGGCCAGCAGGTACGTCTCTATCTCCCTGATGACGTCCCTGATGCCGTTCCTGACGATGTCGCTGAGGACGTCGACGAGGGCAATACGGCTGCGTCCGCCGCTAACTCGGACTCGCCGCTTTGACCCTCTCTGACCTCTCGATCGAGCGACCTGTACTCACTTGGATGATGATGGTCGCGATCGGCGTCTTCGGACTTCTCGGGTACAACCGACTCGGCGTCGATCAATTTCCGAAAATGGAATTTCCCGTGGTGAGCGTCGATGCCGCCCTCGACGGGGCCTCGCCGGAGGGCGTCGAAGAGGACGTGACCGATGTCCTCGAAGAACGCTTCACCACGATTTCCGGTGTTCGCACGATTCGCTCTTCGTCTTTTCAGGGCGCCGCTCGGATCGAGATCGAATTCGTGCTGGGGACGGATGTAGATGTCGCTGTGCAGGACGTACGGGACGAAGTCGCCCAGGCGATGGAAACGCTTCCGAAGGAGATTCAAACCCCCTCGGTCACGCGAAGCAATTCGAGCGGTCGGCCCGTCCTGTATGCACCGTTCTTCTCCGACCTAACCCTCGTGCAGCTCTCGGAATATGTCGAGCGCGTGGTCAAGCCCCAGATCGATACGATTCCTGGCGTGGCCGGCGCCGAGATCTTCGGCAAGCGCGACCGAAACATCCGCATCTGGGTAGACAGCCAAGAGCTTAGGTCCCGCGGCCTCGCCGCAAGCGACTTGATCCGCGCTCTGAAGCGCGAACACGTCGATCTACCCGCTGGGTTCATCGAGGGACCGAGCGTCGAGTGGACGGTCAAGACCGACGCCGAGTTCAAGACGATCGCCGAGCTCGAAGGGATGGTTGTTTCCTACGAAGGCGACGCTCCGATTTTTCTTCGCGACGTCGCCCGCGTAGAAGACGGCTCCGAAGATATTCGGAGCATGGTCCATTTCCACGGGAAGAACTCAGTTGCGATCGGGATCATCAAACAGTCGGATGCCAACACCGTAGCTGTAGCCAATGAAGCCTTTCGCCGACTGGAATTGATTCGCGAGCGCCTGCCTAAGGGAATCGAGCTCGCCGACCGGGAGGACTACATCGACTTTTCCTCGCCCATCGTCGAGTCCGTCGAGGAATCCCAATTCGCGCTGCTCTTCGGCGGCTTCCTGGCCGTGTTCGTTGTCTTCATCTTTCTGCGGCGCGTTCGTCCGACCCTGATCATCGCACTCGCGATCCCGCTCTCCCTCGTCAGCACCTTCGGCCTGATCTGGGTCGCGGACTACACGCTCAACACGATGACTCTGCTCGGCCTAACCCTCGCCATTGGCGTTGTGATCGACGACGCCATCATCGTCCTCGAGAACATCGAACGTCACCGCGAAGGCGGCAAGCCCGCCCGCCAGGCGGCCCAGGACGGGACGCGAGAAATCACGTTTGCCGCGACCGCCGCCACGTTCTCCGTCGCAGCCGTTTTCATCCCGACGATCTTTGCGGAAGGCATCGTCGGCGCGTTCCTCTCCGAGTTCGGCATGACCGTCGCGGGCTCGGTGATCCTCTCGCTCTTCGTCGCTCTCACCCTCACCCCCATGCTGGCCGCGCGCATGCCCCCGCCGAAACCCCAGAAACCCGGAGGCTTTTACGAGAGACTCGAAAAAGTCTTTCAGTCCCTCGAAGAGCGCTATCGCCGAGTCCTCGAATGGTCCATCGGTTCCCGTCGCGCACGAACGCTCACCCTCGTCGCAGCGGTCGCCAGTTTGCTGCTCGCAGGCATCAGCAGCCGATTCATCGGCACTGAGTTCTTCCCCCCGTCGGACGGCGGCATCGTCTTCGTTATGTACGAGATGCCCTCAGGATCGAGCCTCGAATATACGAAGCAGTTTCTCGAGTTCAACGAAGGCGTGATGGGATCCTTTCCCGAGACGCGCGGCATGTTTTCAAGCTTGGGCGTCACCAGTTCCGCCGGCGTCGGACGACCTAACTCCGGTAATATCATGGTGACTCTGGGCTCCCCTCGCGACCGCGATCGCTCGAGCTTCGAAATCATCCGCGAAGCCAGAAGCTCCCTCGCGAAGATCCCGGGGCAGAAGGTCCAGGTGATGGACCCCTTCTCTTCCATGAATTCGTCGAATTCCCAGTTCGAGGCCGTTATTCGAGGCAACATTCCCCTAATCGAGCTGGACAACCTCGCCAGTCAGGTCGTCGCGGAACTCGAAGGCGTGGAAGGCTTCGTCGATCTCGACACGACCCTGGATCTCGGGCAGCCCGAACTGCGTGTGATCCCCGATCGCGAGAAGGCGGCAGGGCTCGGCGTCGATGCCGCAGCAATCTCAGAAACGATCCAGGCCATGGTCGGCGGAGTCGATGTCGGCGTTTTCAAGGAGGACGGCGGTCGCTACGACATTCGGATGAAGCTCGAAACGAAGGACAGTCGCTCCCCCGCGGTGATCGGCGATTTGTACGCACGGTCCCGAACCGGTGAAGTGTTCGAGTTACGCAACCTCGTTCGCATCGAGACCGGGGCGGCCGCTTCGCAAATCTCACGCACCGATCGACAGCGCAGCGTGACGATTCGCGCGAATCTCGATGGGCTTCCCCTGGCAGAGGCGATGACCCTCGCCACCGAGGCTGCCTCGCGTGTATTGCCCCCGGGCATGCGACTCGAACCCACCGGTGACGCCGAATCCATGATCGAGAGCTTCTCCCAATTCGGCCTCATGCTAGGCCTCGCTATCCTCGCCATCTATATGGTGCTGGCCGCACAGTTTGAAAGCTTCATGATGCCGCTCGCCGTAATGCTCGCACTGCCCTTCGCGACCGTTGGCGCCTTCGCAGGACTGCTCATTTGCAACGCCTTGGGGATGGGCGGCATGACCTTCAATCTTTTCAGCATGATTGGCATCATCCTGCTCGTCGGTCTCGTCACGAAGAATTCGATCTTGCTCGTCGACTACGCCAATCAGCTGAGAGAAGAAGGCCTCGATAAAGTCGAAGCGATGCGCCGCGCCGCGCCCGTGCGCATGCGGCCCGTGTTGATGACCGCCTTCTCCATGATCTTCGGCGTTCTTCCCGCGGCGATCGGACTCGGCCCGGGCTCCGAGACTCGCGCTCCCATGGC
>JASDVF010000028.1:0-4217 GCA_041440805.1 Myxococcota bacterium
CACGGACAACGACGACCGCAACAACAACGACGGCGGATCGTCCTTCTCCTGATCCGGCCCGGAGCGAGTTGCCGAGAGGCGGCGCGTTCCTGATTCCGCGGCGGTGAACTCGATCGCATGATCAAAGAGAATCTTGGCCACCGGATCGACGGGTGGATCCATACGCTCTTCCCGTTCCTGTTTTGGCGGGCGCTGAATCCCGATCTGCTGACGGTCCTTGGGACCGTTATCGCGGGCGCGTCGGGGCTCGCTTTTGCGTCGGGAGAGCTGCGACTTGGCGGGCTGTTGCTGATATTCGGCGGCTTCTTCGACCTCGTCGATGGCGTCGTGGCTCGCCATTTCGGTATCTCCACGCGATTTGGAGCGTTCCTTGACTCGAGCCTCGACCGCGTTGTCGATATTTTGGCGATGGTCGGACTCCTCGCCTGGTTCGTGGATCTTGGGCAGCCTGAATGGGCTGCGATATGCGCTTGGATCCTCGTAGCGACGGTGCTCACCTCCTACGCGAAGGCCCGCGCTGAGCTGATCATTGAGAGGATGCCCGGCGGGTTTCTCGAACGAGGCGAGCGGGTAGGGCTGCTGATCATTGGCTCTCTCACGGGCTGGCTGTCGCCGGTGCTGGTCATATTGGCGTTGGGGTCGAGTGTGACGGTGGGGCAGCGCTTCCTCTACGCTTACCGTGAGATGCACCGACTGGATCGCGAAGAGCGAGCCGCAGCATCCGAGGAAGCGAAGGACACACCATGACTTCTCAGGACGAGACGACAGACTCAAAGGCAAAAGAAGAGACAGACGAATCGGCGGCGAGAGCTTCCGAAGATCTTCCGAAGGTCGACTTTTCGACCTTCGTGCTTTCTCTAGGAACGACGGCGCTCTACCAGCTGGGTGCGATGCCGGACCCGGCGAGCGGGGAGTCCGTAGAGGCCGATCCCCTCGTCGCACAGCAGACCATCGACACCCTCGAGATGTTGCGAGACAAGACGCTTGGGAACCTTGACGACTCGGAGCGACAGCTTATCGACTCGCTGCTCTATGAACTGCGCATGCGTTTTGTCGAGAGCACGCGGTGATCGAATGGGGTCAGGGTGAGAGTCCGGGCGGGCTCACGCTTCGGACTCCCGCAAAGGTGAATCTTGGACTTCGACTCGTCGGGCAGCGGGCGGACGGATATCACCTGCTCGAAAGCGTCTTTGCCCCAATTGATCTCTATGACGAGATAGAACTCGCCTGGCATGCTGGGCCCGACGAAATCCAGTTCTCCCTCGAATTTGCCGCTGATGCCGAATTGCCTCCAGGACTTTCGGATGTGACCGCGGGCCCGGACAATTTGGTCGTACGGGCCGCGGAGGCGTTTCGCGAGGCGTCGGGCCAGGTCGGAACACTGAAAATCCGGCTGCGGAAGAGAATTCCCGCAGGCGCCGGTCTGGGGGGCGGATCGAGCGATGCGGGGGCGGTTTTGGCAGGTCTCGCACGTCTGGCCGGGACGGATTCTCCGGATTCGGACGCTCTTGCGGCTATCGCGCTCCAGCTTGGCGCGGATGTGCCGTATTTCCTCGCTCCGGAGCCCGCATTCGTGTCGGGAATCGGAGAACGGATCGAGCCAATCGACTCGCTACCGAGCTTCGCCCTCGTGATCGCGAATCCGGGGATTTCCGTCGCAACGGCGGAGGTCTACAGAGTTGCCGACCTGCTGCGCGATTCGTTGACGGAGCCCGAGGCAGGCTCTACGATGCGGGCGATTTCCAGGCTGCGAGGAGACATCGCGGACCAGGCGCCCGCCCTTGCGGATCTCCTCGTCAACGATCTCGAACCTGCTGCAATCCGACTCTGTCCCCCAATTGGCCGTCTACTCGGCCGACTGAAAGAGGCAGGGGCCCTTAGCGTGGTCATGTCGGGGAGTGGTGGGACGGTCTTTGGCGTGTTTCCCGACAGGGAGGCTGCGGAGATGGCTGCCAAGTCACTGCGGGTCAATGTGAATACAAAAGAAGAGCAAGTGTCGGGCGGGATCGTGCCCCACGAAGCCTTCATTCGTGTGACCCGCATCCTCTCTGATTTCCAGATCTGATTTCCAGATCTGATCTCTAGAAGAGGAACAGCTAAAAGATTTACGAAAATTCTTGGGGCGTAGCCAAATGGTAAGGCAGCGGCCTTTGGAGCCGCCATTTGTAGGTTCGAATCCTACCGCCCCAACCACTCACCCCTGTTTGGCCACAGCGGTGAAGCGAACTTTCGATTCGTAAACGGCCGAACAGATAGACGACCAAACGGACAAACTAGACAAGTCGGCCTCAGCAGAGGCGATCGGGCGTTCGAAGACGGAAGTTCTTCGAGGTGCCAGGGCTTCGGTCCTTAAGAGGCGTTCGTAGAACGTATAGGGCAGGGGCTGAATATCATGAGCAACACGACGAGAAAGGCGAGACGGATGCAGGATCTAAAGCTGTTCAGTGGCAACGCCAATGTCGCGTTGGCGCGCTCCGTTGTTGGCTACCTCGATATTGACCTCGGTCGCGCCGAAGTCGGTACGTTTAGCGATGGCGAATGTGCGATCGAAATTTCTGAGAATGTCCGCGGTCTAGATTGCTTCGTTCTGCAATCCACCTGCGCGCCTCAGAATTCTCACATGATGGAAATGCTGATCATGATCGATGCGCTCAAGCGCGCATCGGCGCGGCGTATCACGGCGGTGATCCCGTATTACGGCTACGCCCGTCAGGACCGCAAGGTTCGGCCACGCGTGCCGATTACGGCGAAGCTCTGTGCGGATCTGATACAGACGGCTGGCGCGGATCGCCTGCTTTGTATGGATCTCCACTCTGGCCAGATCCAAGGTTTCTTCAATATCCCCGTCGATAACCTCTACTCGACTCAGCTCATGCTCGGCGCAATCGAGCGCCGCATTGGCTCCGACGTCACGGTCGTTTCGCCGGATGCCGGTGGTACCGAGCGGGCCCGTGCCTACGCGAAGAAGCTCGGGGCAAATCTGGCGATCATCGATAAGCGCCGCGAAGTCGCGAATGTCGCCGAAGTGATGAACATCATCGGCGATGTGAAAGGTCAGACCTGCATCATCGTTGACGACATGGTCGATACGGCCGGAACGCTCTGTGAAGCGGCCCGCAGCCTAATGGAAGATGGAGCCGTCGCGGTACATGCCGCGATTACGCATCCCGTCCTTTCGGGCCCCGCCCTCAAGCGTATTTCCGAGTCGCCCCTTAACGAGGTCATTGTGACCGACACGATTCCCCTCCGCCCCGATGCGGTGGATATGGGCAAGCTTCACGTCGTTTCCGTCGCCGCTCCGATTGGCGAGGCGATTCGACGCATCAATAACGAGGAGAGCGTCAGCTCGCTCTTCTAGAACAACAAACATTCCTGACTAGGGAGCGGCGCCGACGGAGGCGCCCGCCCGATTGGGACGATCGTTCAGTCGCTTTTGCGAGTCTTGCTGACACTCTTGTGTGTGAGTGCGCGCGGGCGATGAGGAGAATAAAATGGGTGATGTTAGTTTTTCGGTTGAGTTGCGTGATTCCCGTGGCAAGGGTGCTGCTCGAGAGCTCCGGCGACGGGGCATGATTCCGGGAATTATCTACGGCGGTGGCAAGGAAGCGACGGCGATCTCGCTCGATGCCACGAAGTTCGACCACATGCTCAAGACGAGTCATGCCGGCCTGAATACGCTGATCGATCTCGAGGGTGCCGCGGGCGCCGCCGGTAAGACGGTGATCGCGAAGGAGCTGCAGCGTGAAGCAGTGCGCGGCGGCCTGACGCACGTCGATCTCTACGAAGTCGATCTGACGGCGAAGATGGAAGTCTTGGTCCCGATTCATCTTACGGGTACCCCGGCCGGCGTTGTTCTCGGCGGCGTGCTCGATCAGCAGCAGCGCGAATTGATGCTGCTCTGTCTGCCGAACGCGATCCCGGACGAAATCGTCGTGGATGTCTCAGGCATGGAACTCGGCGACTCGCTGCACGTCTCTGACCTCCCGGTGCCTGCTGGTTCAGAGGTTCATACCGATGATTCTTTGACCATCGCGACGGTGCTCGTGCCCCGCGGTCTTACGGATGCCGAAGAGAGTGGCGAAGTTTCCGCCGCCGAAGGCGAACCCGTCGCGGTCGAAGGCGAAGCAGCCGCCGAAGCTTCCGACAGCTGAGATTCTGTTCAGCGGGTACTCAGTCGGTATTCAGTCGGTACAGGGCGCGGGCCAGCGGAGCTGGCC
>JASDVF010000028.1:4227-34372 GCA_041440805.1 Myxococcota bacterium
CCCCCCCCCCCCCCCCCCCCCCCCCGGGCCGGCGGATACGGCTGACAGGTGGGCTAGTTGAGCCAATTGCGTTCGTGGTTGTCGCGCTGGTTTCGGGGATTCAAAAATCCTCGGAATGCGGCCGCAGACGTGGCGCACAACGGAGCGCCTCTCGCTGCGTCTCTTTCGACGCCTCTTCTGACGCCTCCTCTCACGTCTCCTTTGACGCCTCTTCCCACGCCTGAAGTATTGATCGTCGGGCTTGGGAATCCGGGCCAGCAATACGCGGCCACCCGCCACAATGTTGGTTTCTGGATTGTTGATCGCCTCGCCGAGCGTGCCGGGGTGATTTGGCGCGAAGAGCCCGAGTTCGAGGCGCTCGTCGCCTGCGTCGAACTCCACGGTCGAACGTGCCTATTGGCGAAGCCTCTGACGTTCATGAACCGCTCAGGGGCCACCGCGCTCGCGGCCTGCGAACGATGGCCCAGTTTGGATCCGACGACGGATTTGCTCGTCCTATACGACGACATGGATCTGCCTACCGGGCGAATCCGATTGCGTCCAAAGGGCGGAAGCGGGGGACACAACGGGATCGGCGACATCGTTGAGGCGCTCGCTACGAAGGCTATTTCCCGCCTTCGGTTCGGAGTCGGGCATCCCGGGGGGGATGGGCCTACTGTGATCGATTGGGTGCTCTCACCGTTTGCTGAGGAAGAAGCCGAAGTGCTTCGTACCGCAGTCGATCGAGCGGCGGACGCAGTCGGTGGGGTCGTCGAAGGCGGAATCGTATCTGCGATGGGACAATTTAACGCTCAGAGTTGATTGTCAGGGTTTAATTATTCATAGATGACCGGACAATCAACCTTGTCGGCTTTTGTCCGGCTGATACTTTCCGCTATATGATCAGCTCGCCCTCAAAAAAGGACGCCGTCCGGTCCGTCGATCTATCGATCGATGTCGCGTCGGATCGGCCTGCCTACCAGCAGATCGCCAAGCAGATCAAGCACGCAATCGAGGCGGGCTCACGACGCCCAGGCGAGCGCTTGCCGGCGATCCGAACCCTGGCGAAGGATCTGGGCGTTCATCGCGACACCGTGGCTCTGGCGTATGAAACACTTTCCGAAGCCGGTTTGGTTGAGGCTCGAGTAGGTGCCGGGACCTTCGTGCGATCGACCGTCGCGGGTTGGGCTGACGCATCAGGGCGCGCCGACGAGGACACAGGCGGAATGCGCACGAACGGTTCGGCTGAGCAGGAGCTGGCTTTGGCGCCCCAGGTCGAGCGACTCATTGCGCTGGACAATATGCGCCCACGTTATGCGCCGCGTGAGGATACCGTCGCGCTGCATAGGCTGATCCCAGATCCTCGCTTTTATCCGATCGATGCATTCCGGGAATGTGTCGACGCGGCTCTTCGAGAAGAGGGTGCGGCGCTTTTTTCATACGCGTCTCCAGAGGGTGATCTCGAGCTTCGCCGCGCGATGTCCGACCGCTTTCGGCTTTTCGGAATTCGTTATGCGCCGGAAGAGCATGTGTTATGCCACGGTGCGAGTCAGGGGATCTCGCTTGCGCTGCGCTTGTTTACGCAGGCGGGGGATCAGGTTGCGGTCGAAGTCCCGACCTACGCGAACGTATTGTCGGCTTTTACGGGCTTGGGGCTGACGCCGGCTCCAATTCCGATGGACGACGAGGGCGCGGATCCCGATGCCCTAGATCGCATCTTGGCGAAGCCTGAGGTGAAGGCGTTCTACACGATCCCAAGCTTCCACAACCCGCTCGGAACCTCGACCTCGCTTGCGCGGCGCAAAGAAATTTTGCGCGTTGCCGAGCGGCACGGCGTCCCGATTATCGAAGATGGCTTCGAACTCGATCTTCGCTTCCAGGGTCCAGAGCTCCCCCCGCTAGCGGCACTGGACGAATCGGGAATCGTTGTGCTGCTCTTCTCCTTCTCGAAGTCGCTCTTTCCGGGCGTGCGGGTCGGATCGCTCTCAGCACGGGGTCGGGCGCTCGAAGGACTTGTTTCTTTGAAGCACGCGACGGATCTGTCCGACGCTTTGCTGTTGCAGTCCGCGCTTGCGCGTTTCGTGAAATCAGGAGAGTACGATCGCCATCTCGTGAAAATTAGAAAGGTGCTGCGCTCGCGGCATCGCGCCATGGACGAGGCCCTCACTGCGTCGATGCCGGCGGGCACGACATGGACGAAACCAGATGGCGGCTATCAGCTCTGGCTCGAGCTGCCCGATGCAGTGGATACGCGCGATCTACTCGCTGAAGCTGCGCGCGCTGGGGTGCTCTATTCGCCGGGGACGATGTTTATGCCCGATGCTCGGCCCTCGAGCGCGATGCGGCTGACGGTCGCATGTGCGGACGAAAAGGAAATTGCGCGTGGCGTGGCAGCGTTAGGCGAAGTGGTTGAGTCCGCTCGCGGCCCACGTACGCATTCGGGATGGACGCCCGGAGATCACCTTTAGGAAGCGTCCGATGATTGAAGTAGCGGCTGTTCGCTGTTGAACGGCCGATTCCGGGATCGCGAGATTCCGGAGAAACTAAACACCAGGGTTTGCGCCCAACGTCGAGGAGGTAAATCGATGTCGCAGGAAAACGGGAACGGAAATGGCGCGCTGCGCCGAGGGGCGGAGGCCTTCCAGTTGAAGGTCGGCCTCGCAGAGATGATGAAGAACGGCGTGATCATGGACGTCGTAGACCCGGAGCAGGCTAAGGTCGCAGAGGAAGCCGGCGCCTGTGCCGTGATGGCTCTCGAACGCGTGCCTTCAGATATCCGCCGAGACGGTGGCGTGGCTCGCATGAGCAACATTGAAATGATCGAAGGAATTCAGCGGGCGGTTTCGATCCCTGTGATGGCCAAGGTCCGAATCGGTCATATCCAGGAAGCGCGCGTACTGGAGGCGATGGGCGTCGACTTCATCGACGAGAGCGAAGTGCTCACGCCGGCGGACGATGAACATCACGTTCTGAAGCACGACTACCGCGTTCCTTTTGTTTGCGGTGCACGCAATCTGGGAGAAGCCCTTCGCCGCGTCGGAGAAGGCGCCGCCATGATTCGCACTAAGGGCGAAGCGGGCAGCGGCAACATCGTCGAGGCCGTGCGTCACCTGCGTACCGTGATCGGCGAAATCCGTGCGATCCAGGCGCTTCCCGAAGAAGAGCTGATGTCGACGTCCCGGGATATGGGCGCGCCGTACGACCTGGTTCGTTATGTCCACGATCACGGCAAGCTGCCGGTTCCGAACTTTGCTGCGGGTGGCATCGCAACACCGGCTGACGCTGCTTTGTGTCGGAGCCTTGGTGCGGAAGCGGTCTTCGTTGGGTCGGGCATCTTCAAGAGTGCTGATCCGGCCAAGCGCGCTCGTGCCGTCGTGCACGCCTGCACGCACTGGGACGATCCGGAAGAAGTGTTGAACGCAAGTCGAGGACTGGGTGCTGCGATGGAAGGCATCGAGATGGAAACCCTCGACGAGAGCGAGCGTATGGCGAATCGCGGCTGGTAGGTCAGTTGTACTAAGGGCCTCGAGCGGCCCAACGTTTGTGCGGGCGGAGGCGGTTAACCGTTTCCGCCCGCCTCGTTTCGGTCTGGAACAAACAAGAGAAAGGATTTGGCTCAGTGGCAGCTTCACGACCCCTCGTCGGCGTACTGGGGATTCAAGGCGATATCGAGAAGCATCTCGCAGCCCTCGACCAGATCGGTGCGGATGGACGCCGTGTGCTTGCGCCGAAGCATCTAGAAGGCCTCGCCGCGCTCATCTTGCCCGGTGGCGAGAGTACGACCATTTCAAAGGGACTTGTTAGGCATGATCTCGTCGAGCCAATCGTGGCTTTTGCTGAGGCGGGAGGGGCGATTCTCGGGACCTGTGCCGGCGCGATTCTCATCTCTCGTGAGGCGAAGAATCATCCTGTTCCGACTCTTGGCCTCGTGGATGTGACCGCCGAGCGAAACGCTTACGGCACACAGCTCGACTCCTTCGTAGCGGCGGCGGATGCCGATAGCGATTCACGCTTCATCGGGATGGAGTGCGTCTTTATCCGAGCGCCCCGATTGTCGAAGCTTGGAGGCGAGGTAGAGGTCCTTATGCGCGTCGAGGGCGAGCCTGTTCTCGTACGCGAGGGGAAACGCTTGGCCTGTACTTTTCATCCCGAGCTGACGCAGGACACGCGGGTGCATCAGGCACTTCTCGAGACTCTCGAGGGCTGAAGGCGCGGCGGGGGCCATCGCCGAGGCCGACGTCTGCGACGATCTTGCGCCCATCCAAATGGACGATCAGCACCATGTGGTTCCCAATCGCGGAGTCACCGACGATGGCTCGCGCCGCGGCGCCCCCAACCCGGTCAACCTGGAATCCGAGCTGGCGAGGCGACCCTTCGTATCCGATACGGCTAAAATAGGCGCCTAGGTCCATTTGAGGAGGGTGATAGCAGCGGTATGGAGGGGCCAGGGGCACCGAAAAGATTAATGATGACGGAAACTTGGCTCCGTTTCCCGAGGCCCTGTTGGACGTAGCTCAACTGTGGTAACCATTGGCCCCTCGAAAACGGGACCAGCACCCTGATGCGGCTTCGTCGCATCCTCTGGTTCCACCCCATAAACCCATCACCTCGGTGCTCTTGATCGGACCGCGGATACCCGCCGCGGCTCTTCCGTTTTTGTCAGTCATTGCGACTGCCGGACGGGACCGACTAGAAGCACCCAATGGCCAAGTGGCCATTGACCGGGAGGAAAGCATTTGCGGGAATACGAAACGACGTTCATCGTCCAGCCCGAAATTTCGGACGAGGGCAGCCAGGCGATCCTGGCCAAGCTGGATGGCATCCTGGAAACCGGCGGTGCCACTCGCCTTATGTGTGAAGACCATGGGAAGCGCAAGCTTGCCTATGAAGTTCGCAAGTTCCACAAGGGCCACTACTACACCCTTCAGTTCCTTGATGAAGGCCAGGTCGTACCCGAAGTCGAGCGCGTTCTGCGACTTGAAGAATCGGTACTGCGCTTCCTGACCATCCTTGAGAACGAAGACGTCGAGGACGTGGAAGCCCGCAAGGCATCCGCTACTGAAGCCGAAGACGAGCAGACGAAGCGAGCCACGGAACGTGCCCAGCGCGAGGCTGAAGAAGCCGCGTCGCGTCGCGAGACTGAAGAAGCCGAGCGTCTGGCTGCTGCAACTGCAGCGGCTGAAGCCGCCGAAGCTGCTGAGATCGCCGCAACCGCTGCCGCAGCTGCTGAGGCTGCTGCACCCGCCGAAGCCGAAGTTGCCGAGGGCGAAGCCCCGGCCGCCGAAGCCGCCCCGGAAGCCGCCCAAGCCTCCGAAGTCGCCCCCGTTGCTGAGAAAGAGGAGACGCCGTCGTGAGCGAAGAAACGCCCAAGCCTCCGAGCGGCCCCGCCGCCGGTTCAGCATCTCCGCCGAGCGGCCCCGCCGCTGGCAGCCCTCCTAGTGGTCCGCGTGCCGGCAGCCCGCCGTCGCGTCCCTCCGGCGGTTCGTCTGGTCCGCCCGGTGGTGGCGACCGCCCCCCGCGTCCGCCTCGAGAAGATCGCGGCGACCGTGGCGATCGAGGCGATCGACCGCCGCGCGCTCCGCTTACGGTGAAGGGTCGACTTCGTGCTGCTGCGCGAAAGAAGGCTCGAAAGTCTCAAAAGAAGAAGGGCATGTTCCAGCGCCGTAAGGTGTGCCGCTTCTGTGCCGACAAGAACCTCTCGATCTCATACAAGGACGTGAAGACGCTGCGCCTCTTCATCACGGAAACCGGAAAGATGACGCCGCGACGCATCTCCGGGACCTGTGCGAAGCACCAGCGTCCGCTCGCCCTCGAGATCAAGCGCGCGCGACAGTTGGCCATGCTGCCCACTGCGCCCAAGCACTTCTAAGGAGCGTCAAAACATGGGACAGGTACAAGTCATCCTGAGTGAAGACGTCCACGCCCTCGGCGATGCCGGAGAGATTGTCTCCGTCAAGCCCGGCTTCGCGCGCAACTACCTCATTCCGCAAGGCAAGGCGATGATCGCCACGGCCGAGCGGGTCAATGAAGTGGGGCACAAGAAGCGGGTCATTTCCGAGAAAATGGCGAAGGACTTGACCGACCTCACGGCCGTCAAAGCCAAGCTTGATGGGATTGCTCTCGAAGTCACGGCCCAGGCCGGCGACAGCGGCAAGCTCTTCGGATCGGTCACCGCGGCGAATCTCGCGGAACTGCTCAGCGAGAAGGGTCTCAAAGTCGATCGACGCAAGATCCAGCTCTCTGAGCCGATCAAGACGACGGGCGAGCATACGGTTGCAATCCGGCTGCGAAGCGACGTCATCGCCGAGTTCAAGGTGAAGGTGATTGGAGCCAAGGCTACCGCTGCTGCTGCTGTTGTGGAACGAGCCGATGACGGCAAGGTCGGCCTAGGTGCGGCGGCAGATAAGCCGGACCCGGAGCCGCTCGATATTCGCGACGATGAGTATTAAAGCCATCCTGAGGTCCAAGGTCTAAGTTTACAGGCCGCACTTCCTCTGGATTTGAACGCCCGCCTCGAAAAAACGAGGCGGGCGTTTTCCGTTTGGGGCCGTGCTTCTGGCTCCACAAAGCGCGGCAGGTGGTATGCTCGGGAACCGCGCCCGCCCGGGCGTGGTCCTCCATCTAGATGCCCCATTTGCCCCATTCGGGGCCCGATTTTGACCCTTAGGAGGGGTGTGGCGTGAGCGAATTCAAGGACCGCGAAGACCGAGGCGACGGCAACCGGAAATTCGGTGGCTCCCGCGAGGGGCGTGGCGATGTGTCCCCGCAAGATCTCAGCGGACGCGTCCCGCCCCACGATATCGAGGCGGAGAAGGCGGTTCTTTCTGCGATCCTGCTCGACAATGATGCGATCCACACGGTCGTGACCGAAGTTCGGGAAGAGGACTTCTACCACCCCGCGCATCAGATGCTTTATGGCTCGATGGTCAAGCTGCGAGACGAGAACCAGCCCGTCGACCTGACGACGCTCGCTTCGTATCTAAAGGGCGCGTCTCTGCTCGAGAGTGTCGGTGGCAACGTCATGCTCGCTGAGATCGCAGACTACGAAGCGACGCCTGCGAATATCATTCACTACGCGAAGATCGTGCGCGACCGCGCCGTGAAACGAAGCCTGATCTCGACGGCGAGCGAGATCGTCGCGCTCGGTTACGAACACGGCGAGCCGGCAGACTCGCTTCTTGATGAAGCGGAGAGTCGCATCTTCGGCCTCTCAACCGAGAAGGCGAACACGAGCCTTTCGAGCATCTCCGTCGAAATGCACGACGCGGTCAATCACATCGACATGTTGATGACCCGCGGCGGGGAGATCACGGGCATCTCGAGTGGCTACGAAAATCTGGATGACATGACCGGTGGCTTGCAGCCCGGGGATCTCTTTATTTTGGCCGCACGACCTTCTATGGGGAAAACTGCCCTCGCCCTGAATCTCGGCAGGAATGCGGCGGTCGACTTCGGCAAGAACGTTGCGGTTTTCTCTCTAGAAATGACGACGCGCTCGCTTGTTATGCGTATGTTGTCTTCCGAGGCACAGGTCGACGCTGGATCGTTCCGTAGTGGTCTGATCTCGACCGAAGCGCATACGCGCCTGATGGATGCTGCCGGGAAGCTCGCGGACGCAAATATTTGGATTGACGATACCGGCGCGGCTTCGATCCTCGAGATCCGCGCGAAGTGTCGCCGACTGCATTCGATGCACGGGCTTGATCTCGTGATCGTCGACTATCTCCAGCTCGCTCGCGGCGACCGCAATACGTCGAGTCGTGAACAGGAAATTTCCGAGATCTCGCGCGGCTTGAAGGGCCTAGCGAAGGAACTCGATATTCCGGTGATTGCTCTGTCGCAGTTGAACCGTGGTCCGGAAACGCGGAAGGACGATAAGCGCCCCATGCTCTCCGACTTGCGCGAGTCCGGCGCAATCGAGCAGGACGCCGACGTGATCGCCTTCATCTACCGCGACATCGTCTACAACAAAGACACGGAATTCGAGAACTTGGCAGAGCTGATCATCGCTAAGCAGCGTAATGGCCCGACGGGAACCGTGAAGCTCGAGTTCGAAGGGCGCTTCGCGCAGTTCCGCGATTGGCCTCTCACCGACAACCCCTATGACGGTGCGCCTGGCGGCGACTTTGCACCGCCGCCGGACGATGCCGGATACGGCGGCCCCGAGGTGTTCGGCGGGGGAGACGGCTTTGGGCCGGATACGGATCCGGGCGGATTCTAGATGCCTAGTTTACGAAGACCGCGCGCCATCCGTCCCGGAGCGCGTATCGCGTTGGCCGCTCCTGCGGGCCCTCTCGACCCCAAAGCCCTCGACTCCGGTCGGACTGCGCTTACGCGGCTTGGCTTTGAAGTTGTTATGCGCGAGGACATCCTTGATCGGGATGGCTACCTCGCCGGGTCGGACGCGCGTCGCGCGGACGAACTCATGCAGTTTATTCGGGATCCCGAAGTTGACGCGATCGTGTGCGCGCGTGGCGGCTATGGTTGCCATAGATTGATCGATCGACTCGACGCGACGGCCTTTCGAGAAGCGTCGAAGCCGCTTGTTGGATACAGCGATATTACGACGCTCTTGTTGTGGCAGCGTAAGCAAGCGGGCTTGCTCGGGATCCATGGGCCCATGTGCGAGAAGCCGGGAAGCCTCGACGGCGAGGCGGGGTCGGCACTCGTGCGCGCTTTGCAGGGAACGGGGCCGCACCCACGCTATGCGGGTAAGGCTATCGTGAATGGCTGGGCAGAGGGTCGGCTCGTTGGCGGATCGCTTTCGGTCTGTGTCGCCAGTCTTGGAACTCCGTGGGAACTCGATACCCGTGATGCGATCGTTGTGCTCGAAGATGTGACCGAGCTTCCGTACCGGATTGATCGGATGCTTCAGCAACTGCGCGCCGCGGGGAAATTCGATCGTGCCGTTGGGATCGCACTTGGGCATTTCACAGACTGCGATGACGAGCGGTATCCCGAATGGACCTTGGATCGACTCGTAGAGGATGTCTTCGGGGGTTTGGGAATCCCTGTCGTGGCGGAGCTGCCCTTTGGGCATGGCGCCGAAAATCGACCCTGGCCTTTCGCTGGGCGCGCTGCGCTCGACGGTGCCCGGGGTGAACTTGAGATATTAGAATCGGCGGTCACTACGCGATAGCGTGCCGGCCACCGGGGAGACCCAACGGATGAAGCGGAGTTTGATCGAGCGAAAGCTCGGCCGTGTCGAGACCGCACTCGACAAGGCCATTGAGAATCAGGAAATTCCGGGCGCGGTTGTGCTCGCGCGGATGCCCCGTGAAGAAGAGGTGCTCGAGTATTGCTGGGTGCGTGGCCTAGCGTCGGCGCGTCCTGAACGGCTTCCTATGCGGCGGAACACGATCTTTGATCTCGCGTCTCTGACGAAGCCTATGGCGACGACCACGGCGATCATGATGCTCGTGGACGAGGGCTCGATTTCTCTGGATGACCCGGTGGCGAAGACGCTGCCGACCTTTGCTGAACGCGGCAAAGAAGAAGTCACGATTAGGCATCTGCTCAGCCACTCGGCTGGACTCAAGCCCTGGCGTGAGTTCCATGAGCTTCTGATTCAAAAAGAGCGCAAGTCCGGCGAGCGACTGCTCGGTACGAAAGAGGGACGCGACTGGATCATAGACCGAGTTTTACGCGGTGCGTTAGTTCATCAACCTGGCGAAGCTGCAGTTTACGGAGATCTGGACTTCATTGTCTTGGCAGCGATTGTCGAAGCGGTTTCGAACCAACCCTTTGACGAATTCTGCGAGTCGCGCATCTTTACGCGGCTCGGGCTGATCGATACGCGCTTTATTCCGATCCCCGTAGATGGCTCTCAACCGGCTCCAGATTCCGTTCGAAGCCGAATCGCTGCGACGGAGAACTGCAGCTGGCGCGAGCGTATCCTCTGGGGCGAAGTGCATGATCCCAATGCTTCTGCCATGGGTGGGGTGGCCGGTCACGCGGGCTTGTTCTCGACCGCTGATGACGTGATGCGCTTCGGGCAGCTCTTCCTTGACGCCTATCACGACCGCAACCCATCGCTCCCGCCTGAGCGTGTGCGTGAGTTCTGCGAGAAGCAACTTCTGCCCGAATCCTCGGATTGGGCGCTTGGCTGGGACACGCCGACCAAGGGCGCGTCTTCTTCCGGCGTGCATTTCTCGGAGAAGTCGGTGGGGCATCTCGGGTTTACGGGGACGAGCCTTTGGATCGATCTCGAGCGCGAACTCGTGGTTGTGATGCTCACGAACCGCATCCATCAAGTTGCGAAGCGCAGCCGTTTCGATCTGCGTCCCAAGGTCCACGATGCAATCTTCGAGGCGTTTACCGCTTAGTGAGTGATCAATGAGTGATGAAAGAGTTGGAGACGATCTGGATCATCAGCGACCCTTCGATGCCGAAGCACTGCGTCGGGTGCACTTCGTTGCGGTTGGCGGTACAGGAATGGGGTCTCTCGCAGGCCTCGTGAACGCCCGCGGCATTCTCGTCACAGGTTCGGACAAGAAGCTCTATCCGCCGATGTCGACCGCCCTGGCGGACTGGGGGATTAACGTGGTCGAGGGATTCGATCCCGCGCACTTGGAGCCCGTCGCAGACGAAGCAGGCGTGGCGCGGTCCCCCGACCTCATCGTGATAGGCAACGCGGTTCGGGCGGACAATCCCGAGGCCGTTGCCGCAATCGCATCCGGCGTGCCGTATCGGTCGTTCTCTGACGCGCTCTACGAGTTGGCAATCTCGGATAGACATTCGATCACGGTCAGCGGCACGCACGGCAAGACGACCACGACCAACCTTGCTGCCCACTTACTGCTCGCGACTGGGCGGGACCCTTCGCTTCTTGTCGGTGGGATCTCCCTCGACTTTGACGGTTCGTTCCGCGAGGGCGCGGGCCCGGCATTTGTCGTTGAAGGCGACGAATACGACACCGCCTTCTTCGATAAGACCCCCAAATTCCTCCACTACCACCCGGATACGCTGATCCTGACCTCGGTCGAGTTCGATCACGCTGACATCTATCGGGATCTCGATCATGTGAAGTCGGCATTTAGGGAGCTGGTGGCCGGGATGGCGCCGACCGCGCGTATTGTCGCTGCCGTCACTCATGACGGCGTCCGTGATGTGTTAGGCGGTGCGGTTTGCGAAGTCGTTGGCTACGGCGCTTCCCGAGGAGCTTCCGAGCCTCGGCCGAAGGCAGCGGATTGGTGGGGGAGTGAGCTCACGCCCGGGGATGAGGGGATGGCGTTTCGGCTCGAGGATCGGCGAGGCGGCCGGGCTTGGGATGTGACGAGCCCGCTCTTTGGGGCCCACAATATTGAGAATATCGTGGGCGTCTTTGCGGCCTTGGATGGACTCGACGTTCCTGTCGAAGAACTGATCGCCGCGCTCGTCGCACATCAAGGCGTGAAGCGCCGGCAAGAAGTCCGGGGTGTCGCGGCAGGTGTGACGGTCATCGACGATTTTGCGCATCATCCGACGGCCGTCAAAGGCACGATCGAAGCGATTGCGCAGCGCCACCCAGGTGGGCGAGTCGTCGCACTCCTCGAACCCCGAACCAATACGAGTCGTCGGGCTATTTTTCAGGACGACTACGTGCGGGCGCTTTCGGCGGCGGACCGAGTTGCTATCGCCGAGGTCGGGGACGATCCGATCTACAGCATCACGGGCGAAGTGACGGAATGTCTATCGGCCTCGGTGGTCGCAGAAACGCTTCGTGCGCAGGGCCAGGACGCGGCCGCATTTGCTGAGATCGACGAGATCGTAGACTGGGTTGTCGCGGGCCGACGAGAAGGCGATGTCGTGCTTGTGATGAGCAACGGCGCCTTCGGTGGGATCTGGGAAAAGCTGCTCGTGGCACTCGAGCTTGCGGCAGAGCAAGGGCCTTAGCCGCGACGCCGATATCGCCGTTTGAAGAGCGATGATGCGTCATGAGTGAACGATGGGTTCGAGAGTCTCGCGTCTGAGAGTCGGAACCCGGCTCCGGTACCTCGTCTTTTTGGGTGCTAACCCGCGAGCGCGTTGTCGCGCCAGAACTCCTCGACGCGACGGTGATCAATCGGGACCGAGGTGACGGACTGGATGCGTCGGTCGATGATTCGTGCGACAAGGAGATGACGAGCCTGAATCATCTTGTCACCGCGCTCCGCTGTTGCGTTGCAAAGAGCGGCGGCGCGGTTGTTGCTGACCAGGATATCTTCGACTTCGATATGGAAGCCGAGGGAGCCAAACTCCGCGGCGTCACCAAGATCTGCGAGATACTCGAATATGTTCTCCGCGCCTTTGATCTCACCTTCGTACGGGCTATCGCCTTTCACGTACCAGATGATGTCGTCGGACCAGAGCGCACGAAGCGTCTCGCGGTCGCCGGCGGTCATGGCCTGAAGGAAATGGTGGATGAGGAGCGAGTTTGGGTGCTCGGTCATCTTCCGTCCTTTCTATTCATTCACTTCGCTTACTAGAGGCTCGCATCAAGTCGCTAGTTAGAATCTGATTGATCGTTAGATCTCGCTCGTGCTCGGCCTTATCATACCGAGATGAGACCTCTTTCGTTAAACAAATTTGCCTGATTCACGAGGTTCTTCGCGGTGTCCGGATTAACACATAGGCCAAATGGCTTAGTCGGTGTAGGGAATACACTTGAGATGCTTTTCGAATACGACGTTCTAGGGAGGATTGTCGGGTGGCATAATTCAGCAGATGAAGGGGTATTGCCCCGGTTCGTGTTAGGGCGTGCACACCTGGGTGTAGTTTGGCGCTTCCGTTCAAATGTTGCGCCGAATCTCGTACGAGATGTTTCGCGCCTAGCTGGCAGAGAGAAGGGGTTTCCCTCCGGCTATCTCATGGGCGGTTCTGGACCAGATTCCGGATTAGGCGAGGCGCGTGCCACTCCGCCCGACCGCCTCGCAATGATCGAGCGGATTCTCTCCCCCGAAATCAGGAAGGGATCTGAGGCTCGCCACGAATGGGTAGAGGCCGCCGGCGTCCGTATTGGGGAACTCTGGACAGTCGCCTAGCAGGGAAGTCGCTGGCTAGACGATCGGTGTTATTCGACCGGCTGGCCAGCTCGCGTCCATCCGAATGCTTCGACCATCGCGTGATAGATATAGTTCTGCTCGCGGGTGCCATGGAAGAGTGCGGCGCGCGGACCGCCCGCATAGATGGGAACATCCTCGCCGGCGTGGGTCTCGGTGCCCATAGGGACTGTGGATTCCTGGAGATATGAAGGGTCCATTGTGTCGGTCTCAGAGAGATCAGGCCGTCCGTCCGTGATGCCTTCGTAGCTGCAGTCGCCCCCAAGCTGCTTGCAAGGCGAGTGCGGGAAGGAGTGAGAGCCAGGGGGTTGATCATCAGAGCCTCCCGTATAGCCAGGGCCATTCGCATAGGACAGGGTTGTATAGGGGCGCTCTAGCGCGTCGCGTCCCTCTACGTCCCCTGTTCCGCGGAACCAATCGATGCCGATCACCTTGCCGAGGATCGGGTTCCCACGTTTGGGATAGCCGGAGATGGTGAGGGTATGACTGTGGTCGGCTGTGACGACGATCAACGTTTCTGTCGGGTCCGTCTTCTCGAGCGCTAGGCGGACGGCATCCGATAGGGCGATGGTGTCGGTAAGCGCGCGCTGAGCGTTGCCGGCGTGATGGCCATGGTCGATGCGGCCGGCTTCAACCATCAGAAAGAAGCCTTCGTCTCGCTTCGAAAGGAGCTCGATCGCGACATCCGTCATTTCGGCGAGGGAGGGCTCCCCGGCTTCATCTGCCGCACGATCGGTTTCCCAATTCATATCGCCGGGCTCGAAGAGGCCGAGCAGGTGATCGGTTTTCGCGATGTCGAGTTGGTCTAGCTGTGAGCGATTCCAGACATAGACGGAGCCTTCTCGTGCATCGAGCCATTCTTTTGTGAGGTCGCGCCCATCGACGCGACGGCCGACGGCGTTGGGCTCTTCCGGGTCGGCTTCGCCGCGGGGAGTGAAGTGCTTGCGGCCGCCACCCAAGGCGACCTCGAGGCCGTCGCTCTGGCCGTTCGGGCCTTTGAACTCGACGAGTTGGCGTGCGATGTCCGGGAAGCTTGCCTCGCGCGCAGCACTCGACATCCGCGAATCGTCCTCCCAGAACCGGAACGGCACATGGGAATAACAACCGGCGGGCGTCGCATGGGTCACCGTTGCCGTCGAGACGACTCCGGTTGCTAGTCCGCGCGCCTCGGCCTCTTCGAGAATCGTGAGAACATGAGCGCCTTCGACGCTGCTGTGGTCGCCGCGGCGAACCGTCTCGTCGACGCCCAGAACACCGGTCACTGTCTTTACGCCAGAGACCATGGCGGTCATCGTGGAGGCCGAGTCCGAGACCTGTGCATCGACGTTATAGGTCTTGGAGAAGGCGACATGAGGCAGGGTTTCGAAGGAGAGCTGATTCTCCTCACCTGTCTCGCCCCGGCTCTGCCCTTCGAGAATGCGAGCCGCCGTCACGGTCGCGATCCCCATTCCGTCGCCGACGAACAGAATCACGTTCTTCGCAGGACGGTCCTTCGCGATATAGCGAGCGGAGGAGGCGATCTGCGCGCGACCCGCTTGGAACCATGCGTTCTCTTCACGGGGATCCGGATCGGTGGCCTTCCCTGAACCCGAAGAGAGTGGGTTGATGCATCCTGCGAGGAGCACGCCGAGGGTGAGGATGGAGGTTATGGGAGAGGGCGTCGTAAATTTGAACATGGGATTGGGTCTCCGTTCAGACGTCGAGCCCGACCGAGCGCATAAGCTCGAGTGCGTTGCTCTTCTCGACGACGCCTTGGCGGAGCGCGTAATCGAACTCCATGACGCCATCTTGTAAATGATCTTCGAAATGCACGTTGGCCATGTGGCCTTTGCTCGCGGGAACCATCTGCGTGAGCGCGAGGTCATGGGTTGTTACGATGCCGAGGGCACCTTGAGCGACGAGTCCCTTGAGGACGGCTTCTGCTCCGATGAGTCGATCATGGGAGTTCGTGCCGTGCAGGATTTCGTCGAGTAGGAAGAGCGCCTTTGGATCGCCGCGGGAAATTTCGACCACTTGGCGCAGGCGAGTGATCTCCGCCATGAAGTGGGATTGGCCGTCCTGGAGCGAGTCCACGATCCGGATCGAAGCGGTTAGGCGAAGCGGGGAAACCCTAAGGCGCGTCGCACGCACCGGCGCACCAGCGAGCGCAAGGATCGTGTTGCAGCCGACGGTGCGGAGCATTGTGCTCTTGCCTGACATGTTCGAGCCACTCATGACGAGCGCTTGTGGCAGGGAGCCAAGGCTGAGGTCGTTTCGCTTGCACCGATCGCTCGGCAGGAGAGGGTGACCTAACGCTTCCCCTTCGAAGGCCGAACCCTCGTCGAGAATCTCCGGGAACGGATCTTCCGGATGCTCGTACGCATAGCCCGCGAAGGCCGAGAGCGCCTCGATTTCACCTGCAGCATCGATCCAGATCGCAAGCCTAGGCCCACAGCGCGCGCGCCAGCTTTCGAGTGAGATCGCCGCGTGCGTGCCCCAAAGAAGTAGCGCCGCGATCGGTGCGAAGAATTGGTTATTCCGGGCGTCGCGCCGGTCGACGAGTTTCTGCAGGGCATCCAACTCGCCGGAAGGCGGCCGCCCTGTGGTTTGAAGTTCCGCATTTAAGCGCGCGAGCAGGGTCGACGAGAACTCCGCCTCTTCGACGCACGAGAGTAAGGATGCTGTGCGGGCTAGGGCTCCGACGGGGGTCTCGGCGGCCGCAAGTACAGGCTGTACGCGAGAACGAAGCGCCAGCGCGAACAGACCCTGAACGACTACGGCGAGGGCAAAGGGCACGGGGCCCGATCCGCTGAAGAACCACAGGGCGATCGCGCCTAATGAACAACCGCTCAGCGCGATGGCGACGAAGCGGAGTGCCGCGCTTAGGCCAGCGGCAGGGGCGGTGGCCCAGCGGGCGAGGGCCTCTTGTTGCGTTGCGGAGTCAGGCTCGTCTCCGGCGATCGCCATCTCGAGTCGCATCGAGAGGCCTGGGCGAAGTTCGGTCACTGCCTGCTGGCGTTCCCGGATGGTCTCGGGTTCCGCGGCTTCGCAGAGCCAGGCGGCGAGTCGATCGCATCCGGTCGTTGTGCGAGTGGTCGCCAGAAGCTCGAACATCGATCCGGGCCCGAAGACGTCGAGATCCTCAGCATAGGGGTGGATCGGGTCACGATAGCGATCGCCGTCGTCACCACGGCCAGCCCATGCATCATTAAGTCGTGCTAGGCCATCCTCGTAGAAACGGCGGATCCGTATCGCTCTGGCTTCTTGCCGGAGCACGCGGTCGTGAAAGATGATCAAGACGATGAAGCCGATCGCGGGAAGGGCGACCCAACTCCTTGCGACGGCATGCGTTCCGAAGGCCATCCAGCCAACGAATAACAAGGCGGCAAAGCACGCCAAGCGGAGATTCGACGCGAGTCTCGCACGGCCTTTCCATTGCATCTCGTCCTGCGTCGCCTGAGCAAGGCCCGCGTCGTAGACGTCGCGGGGTGCCGCCGAAGTGGATGCGCCGGATTGGCCGGTGTCGCTGGGAATCTTGCTGGGGGCGGTGCTGTCGATGTTAGCTGTGTCGCTCATGAGAAGCCGAGGATCCGTGCGCCGTTAGGCAGGGTCTGTGCGTTTTGAATCGCCGAGCGAACGAAGTGGCGCGCTTCGATGACTGCTTCGCGTAGAGGACGGCCCTGGGCGAGACCTGCGGTGATCGCAGATGAAAGCGCGCAGCCCGTGCCATGGACGGGATCGCCGGGGATGCGTTCGCCAGGGAGCCATTCGAGTTTGATCTCGCCATCGCCACCCGGGCGATAGACGAGCAGGTCGTCGGCGTCGGCTTCGCGGTGTCCACCCTTTAAGAGAACGCCCTCGAGTTCGAGCTCTTCCAGGAGCTGCCGTGCGGCCGCTTCGCCGTCGCGCTTTCGCGGAAGAGCGTCTCCGACCAACGTTTCCATCTCAGGCCAATTCGGCGTTACGAGAGTCTTCTGGAAGATGAGGTCACGCAGGGCGCGGTAGGCTCGTTTTTCAAGGAGCGGGCTGCCATCGCTCGCCAACAGAACAGGATCGATCACGACCGGCACGTCCGGGAAGGGTGCGAGAGCAAGTAACGTATTGCGTACGGCGTCATCTGTTCCCAGCATGCCGACCTTGATAGCTGCCGGCTTCACGGCGTCGAGCGTCGAGCGCAGCATTTCGAGCAGCGCCGTCGGAAAGACGGGCAAGACCCGCTTGACCTTCAGGCCGTCCTGAATGGTGAGCGCTGTGGGCACGGCCGCCCCGTGCACACCGAACGCGTGAAAGACTTGGAGGTCGGCTTGGAGACCGGCCCCTCCCGTGGGATCAGAACCGGCGATCGAGAGTACGCTCAACATGCGGGCGGATGGTAAGTTCCCGGCCCGGTTGGCGCATCCCGGCAGACTCATTGCGGCGATTTGGTGGAGTGGAAAAGGGGGTTCGAATGGGATTGGCAGGACGAGGTGGCCGAAGGCAGCGGCAGTGGCATCGGTGGGCGAATGGCCGCGGTTCTAGGTGGACGCTCGCTCTGATTCTGATGCTGCATTGGTCCGGGGTCGCGCAGGCCCAGCCCGACGCTTCGGGTCGTCGGTCGACGGTGGTGATGATTTCGATGGATGGGACGCGGCCTGCGGATTTGCGCCCGGATCGTCTTCCGAGCCTGGTCGCCCTTGGTGCTGCGGGGCTTCGGGCCGAGGGGCTCATTCCGGTCAATCCGTCGAACACGTTTCCGAATCATGTCAGCCTCGCGACGGGTGTGCGCCCTGAAATTCATCGTCTTGTGAACAACAGCTTCCAGGACCCCGATCGCGGTCGTTTCTCCCGCGCGGACCCTCAGGCTTGGGTCGAGTCGGAGCCGATCTGGTCTCTGGCCGAGCGCCACGATATTCGCGCTGCGGTCTATTTTTGGGTGGGTTCCGAGGGTCCTTGGACGGGAGGGCCGGGGCCGAGTGAGTTCCGGAAATTCTCTTCGCGTACCCTCGAAAAGACCAAGATGAATCGCATCCTAAAATGGTTGTCGGAACCGGATCCCGCGAAGCGGCCTCAATTGATCATGGCCTGGTTCCACGGCGCGGATCACGCGGCACACGGTCACGGCCCTGAAGCAGGGGAAGTGGGCGCTGCGCTCGCGCCGCAGGATCGGCAAATTGCGCGTCTCGTGCGAGAGATGGAGGAGCGGAGACTCTTCGAAACAACGACGCTCATCTTTGTGTCCGATCACGGGATGACAGAGGCGGAGACGCTCTTCGATTTGGGAGCCGCGATGCGAAGGGCCGGGGTGAAGGCGTCTGTGCTCGGCATCGGTGGGTTTTCGAGCATCATCTTCAAGACCGAAAAGGCGCGCAAATCTCAGGTCGAGACGGCACTGCGAGTCGCACGCGGGGCCGGTCTCGAGGCCTGGCCGCGCAACGATGCACCCGCCGACTGGCACGTCGGAGACGTTCGGTTCGGGGATATCGTCGTTCGTGCGCCGATCGGGACAGCGATCGTGACGCCAAGTAGCCACATTAAGGGCTATCACGGCTACGATGCGCAGGAAGCAGCGATGGCGGGAATGTTGGTTGCGCGGGGACGCGGAGTTCAGCCTGGCAGTCGTATTGGACGGACCTCCAATCTTTCTGTCGCCCCAACGATTCTCAAGCTTCTCGGGATTCCTATCCCCGATCAGATGAAAGCCGCACCGATCGAAGAGATGCTCTTCGGACTCGGACTCGAAAGCGCCGCCGTATCGGTGAAGGAGACGAAGTAGTGAAGAGGATCAGTGCTGGTGCACGTCGCGCAGCGATGTTATTCGTGCTCGCCATTCCTGCTGCGGTGGCCTTCGGGCTCACGGCGATCTCGGGACTCGGCGGGATCGCAAAAGCCGAGGACACCAAGAAGCCGCCTGGATCCTGGCACACGACTGCATTCGTACGTGGGCCGATGGGGATTCGGGTGATCGATTATTGGGCGAGGGGCGATGACATGGTCGCCCGCACATTGATCAAGGGTCGCCCGGTTACGACGATCGTATACGGTGGTCGCTACATCGTCTTCGACGGTCTGGATGGCGTGGGGCTCGACGTCGGGCGCTCCAAGAGTTCGATGCAGGCGGATCGTGATCGAGATCGGCCCTTTGGATTCGAGCTGGAAGATCTAAAGAGTGAAGGCGGAGAGAAAATCGATGACGTTTCGATTGGTTCCATGCGAGGTGAAATCTGGCAGGTTCGTGACGCCCGTGGGCGTCGCAAGCTTTGGGTTTCGAAGGGCGTACCGGAAGTTCCTTTGCGGTTAGAGACTTTCGATCGCGCGTCCGGAGAGACGATCGAACTCGACTACCAAAATTGGGTGTTCGACATCGTCCTTCCTGACCGCTTCTTCGTGCCGCCCTCAGGTGTGAAACTCACGAGCATCGAGTACGACGCCTATCTCGCCCAATCTGGCAAAGCTCATATGGTGCCCGTGCCGATTCTCTATCCCGACCTCTTGCATGGAGTTCGGCCCGACTGACCGGTCTTCTTCAAAAGACCGGCTGGGTCCCTGTTGCACTCGATGCGCGGCGGTTCTCGGGCAAGGAAGTCTGCCTTCGGCATGAGATCCCCGTTATTTTTTGCCGCGAATCGTACGATTCGACTCTAGTGGAGAGCGAGTCGGGCCCTTTCGGCATGGATCGGTCGACGCTGCCCCCTGATTGGGGGAGGCTCTGCGCCGGGTGAGAGGCTGCTCCAGCGCCAGCAGGCGCGCGGCGGCCATGCGAGATCACCGAATCGGGACCGAGACTTAATGAGCGAGCTAGAACAGCAGAGCATGAATGCGGAGGTGACCGAGGGGTCAAGCTTGCGGACTTCGCTCATGCAGGCGCTCGTCATGCTTCCGCTCGCGGCGACTCTTTTGGGCGCGGGTCTGGGCACGAGCGCGAGTGCCGAAGGCCGGCCGTCTCCTCCTGGCCCGTCGGCGGACCTCGCTGCAATTGAGGCGTGCGTGAGCCGGAATTTGCCGGATGCAGCAGGCGTGATCGATTTCCACGTGGAAGCCGTGGACCGATCGGATGTGATCACGACTTCTCGTGCAGAGATCCGCTGGCGCAAGGATGATGCGTCGCTCTCTCAGGTGGTATTGCGCGTTTCCGAACCCGCAGAGACGGCGGGCACGGCGCTCTTGATCGTGGACCGCGCCTCGGATCAGCCAGAGTTTTACCTGAGCCTGCCGGACCTGCCGAAAGTGAAGCGCGTGCGCTCGAAGCGATTACGCGGTCCGGTGCTCGGTACCGACTTTAGTTTCGAGGATTTGGAACGATTGCAGGATCCGGTGGATGCGACGGCCGTCGAGCTGGTCGGAGTGTCGGACGTTTCGGGGCGGCCGAGCTGGCTGCTCGAAACGCTAGACGATGGGAGCAAGGGCTCCGAATATGCGCGCGTCCTGACGCATGTCGATCAGGAATTTTGTCTGCCGATTCAGATTAATCTTTACGGCGAAGACGATCGACTGCGCAAACAGCTCAGTGCGCCGGTCTCTGAGATTCGTCTGGTCGGCGATGCGATGCTTCCTTATGTGTTCGTGATGGAAGACCTGCGCCGCGATACGCAGACGACGATTCGCATCCAAGACTTCCAGGCAAGTTCTGATTTGCCTGCGGCCGAGTTTACGAAGAGCGCGCTGAAGTCCGATGGACTCTCGGGCGGCTCGGAGAACGAGGGCGAGACGCCCGCGGCGATGTCCCACTGAGCACGGTCTGCGTGTTAGGCCGGCCCTGCTTCGTCGCACCGGGGTCGACCGACTGCCGAGGCAGTCGGGACGGGGGCTTAATTAGATGACCGGGTCCGAAGCATTTGCTAAGCGGGTCCTCGAGTCCAGAAGGCTCGTTGCGACCGCGCTCTTCGTCGTGACATTGGTGGCGCTCGCCGGGATCTACGATCCGATCCAAGGCGTCCCGCGGATTCGAATTGACCCGTCGCTTAATGAGATGCTGCCCGCGGACGATCCTGCGAGGCTCTTCTATGAAGAGCTGCTTGATCGCTTCGGAAGTGATGATGTAGTTCTGGTTGCTTTGATTGGGGATGACCTCTTTACAAAGGGTGGGCTTGCCGTTGTCGAAGAGATGGCGCGAGGGCTTTCACGCGCCGAAGGCGTTCATCATGTCGAAGGGCTTACGACGGCGGTTCGGATGCGTCCCGTCGACGACGATATCGAGATCTCTGGATTCTTCGACGATCCGATCGAGAGCCAGGCGATGGCGGACGCGCTTCGCGAGGAGCTTCTTTCAGATCCCCTTCGTGCCGGAACTTTCGTTTCCAAGGATGGTCGCGCGACGGCGATGCTCGTGACATTTGAGCGCATGCCAGAAGATGTCTTTCTGGCCGGGAACCTAGACCTGAGGCTCCTTGAGGTCGCACGGGAAGCCGCGCTGGATCAACCTACGCTTCGCGTCATTTTGGCCGGTACCCCGCATGTGAAGGCCGAAGTGGGCCGTCTGCTCACGGGCGAACTGGTGATGATGATCCCCGTCGTGATCGCGCTGATGGGCGCGTTAGGCTGCGCCTTCTTTCGGAGCGTGCGACTTGGGATGGTGCCCTTGGCCGCGGTTGGCCTAGGTCTCGTCTGGACAATCGGAACGATGGGATGGGTCGGGCATGACCTGAATATCGTGACGACCCTGATTCCGCCTCTCGTGCTGGCCCTAGGGTTCGCGTATTCGGCGCACGTCGTGTCCGGCTTTGCCGCAGAGCAAGGCGAGTATGACACGGCGCTCGAACGCAGCCGGCGCGCACTCGCGCACGTGGCATTCCCGGTGACCTTTACCGCGCTCACCACGGCGGCCGGATTTCTATCGCTCACGAGCAATGGCCTCGAAGTGATTAGAGGCTTCGGAATTTTCGCTGTCGTGAGCACGGCGGCAACGTTGCTCGCCGCTTTAACTGTTGTCCCCCTGCTTCTCTCGGGCGCGAAGAAGCCGACGTCGACCGCGACGACGGATTGGCTCGACCGACAGTTCACACGGCTCGCGGCCTTCGATGCTCGGCACGTGGGTTCTCTACTCGCGCTCGGGGGCGTGGCGAGCATTCTTGCAATCGCGGCGGCGACACGGATCGAAGTGAACCTTCCCGTGATCGAGAACTTCGGTGAAGAGACGGCGATTCGGCAGGCCTATCAAGAAGTGGATGCACTCTTCGGTGGCGCGAATCAGTTCTACGTGATGCTTGAAGCGGAGGAGAAGGGCGCTTTCGAGCGGCCCGAATGGCTGCGGGAAGTCCGGGCGCTGCAGACGTGGCTCGAGGCGCAGCCCGAGATAGGTGACACAACAAGTGTCGTGGAATATATCGAAGTCCTGAATGAAGGAATGGGAGTGGATGATCCGCCAGCGCGCCGAATCCCGGATAGCCGGAGGCTGGTGGCGCAGCTTCTCTTGTTTGGCGCGAACGAGGAGCTCGATGTTCTTCTCGACAGGGCGCATCAAGTGATCACGATCATGGTGCGTTCAACAGCGACCGAAACCCGCGAGTTCGACGACTTGGCGTCGCGGATCGATGAACGACTGGGATCCCTTCCCAATGGAATTACGGGGCATGCCACCGGTAACGCAATCCTCTTGACCCGGGCCGCGGATCGTATTGCTCGTGGCCAGGCGTTGAGTCTGGTTTTGGCGGTGGCCATGATCGGGGTGCTGCTTGTCGGCTATTTCCGCTCGCTGCGTTTGGGGCTCTTTGCATTGCTGCCGAATCTATTGCCATTGCTCTTCTATTTCGGGCTCTTGGGGGCGACGGGGACCACGCTCAATAACTCGACGGCTTTGATGGGCTCGATCGTGTTAGGGGTCGCAGTGGACGACACACTGCATTTGCTCGTGGAGTATCGCCGGGCGCTTCGTGCGAAGATGGAGCGTGAAGAGGCGCTTCGTGTTGCGCTTGTGCGCGTCGGACGTGCGATTACATGCACGACTATGGCGGTTTGTCTTGGCCTACTTGTCGTGGGAACGAGCGGGCTACAGAATCAGGCGGAATTCGGGTTGCTCGGTGCGGCGACCCTCGCGCTCGCTTGGCTCGTCGACGTGACGATTACGCCAGCGCTGTGTTTGAAGCTGATCGATGCGGACTAGACGCTCGGCGCCTATCCAGACGATGGTCGGAGCGAGCCGCCTACTTAAATGAAGACGGCGCGCAGGCCTAAGCCTGTGCGCCGTTCTTGGATCTCAGCTTGTCGCGAAGCGGGGTCTAGGTGTTAGTTGACCCAGCTGATGTTGGCGTCCGCGATGGGTGGGCTCTTGATAGCGAGCATGGCGACTTTGCGAGCCACTTCGCCGGCGATCGTGCGGAGTGCCTGGCTGCTGGGTGAGTCGGGCTCGCTGACGACGATCGGCTTTCCGAGGTCGCCGTTTTCGGCGATGCGCGGATCGATCGGGACTTCGCCCAGGAAGGGCACGTCAAGTTCCTTTGCGACGCGCTCGCCGCCGCCTTTCCCGAAGATGTAGTACTTCTTGTCGGGTGCGTCTGCCGGCGTGAAGAAGCTCATGTTCTCGACGATTCCCAGAATCGGCACGCCGACCTTCTCGAACATTTGCAGACCCTTGCGGGCGTCGATGAGCGAAAGGTCGTTTGCAGTCGTGACGATCACTGCTCCGGAGAGCGGAGCCATCTGCGTGAGCGTGAGTGCTGCGTCTCCCGTTCCAGGCGGCATGTCGACGATCAAATAGTCGAGCTCGCCCCACTGGACGTCCGATAGAAACTGCTTCACAAGGCCATGGACCATCGGTCCGCGCCAGATGACCGGCGAGTCATCGTTCATGAAGAACGCCATGGACATGAGCTTCATGCCCTGTCCGATGAGCGGCATGATCTTTCGGTCCGGCGTGGTGTCCGGTCGTCCGTGTACGCCTGCCAGCAGCGCAAGCGAAGGGCCGTAAACGTCCGCATCGAGGATGCCGACGGAAGCGCCTTGATCACGGAGCGTGAGCGCGAGATTGATAGCGGTTGTGCTCTTACCGACGCCGCCCTTACCTGAGGCCACGGCGATGATGTTCTTCACGCCGGGCATGCTGACTTGCTGGTCGCCTTGGGCACCGGTGGCGCGTCCCGCTTGCCGGGTGTTGGCGGTCATCGTGACGGCAACATTCTCAACGCCTTCGATCGCCTGCACACGTTCCGTCGCAGCACGTTCGAACTCGGCCTTGACGGGGCACGCAGGCGTGGTGAGCTCGATTGAAAATGCGACGGACGCGCCGTCGATCTTCAGATCCTTAATGAAGCCGAGATCCACGATGCTCTTTTGGAAGTCGGGGTCGATGATGGGGCGCAGGGCGTCGAGCACCTGGCTCGGACTGATAGCGTCGGCCATGGGGCGTTCCTTTGCGGGCTCTGACTCCGCTTCGAAAGAAGCGGTCGACCAGGGCGTAGATGAGGGCGCGATTGGAATTGTCTTGGGTGGCTCGCAGGCGAACTATTTGGGAGTCGCCGCGCGCGGTCTGAGCTTAGCAGCTCAGGTGCGCGGAGGCGGCTACTCTTCGCGCAGGAGGTTTTGTAAGACATGAGTAATTTCGACGCTGCCCTGGAGCGATTCCAGCAGATTGACCTCGAATACGCGGGGGGACTCGCGAACCACGGTCCAATGGGGGCTGAGGCATTGGAAGCTCTGGGGCACCAAGCGAAGATCCCGGCGTTCGTGGACATCTACGCGCCGCGGCTACCGCCTATGTCTATGGGCAGTGCGCTCGCGCCTGCGGATCGAATGGCGGCCAGAGGGGATATCAGTCGCGTCGGCGATTGGATCGCGACCTTTGATGCTGAGCTTCCGAGGCTCGGACCTGAGGCCGGCGCATGGGGCTCTCTACTCCGCGCGGAGCTCCCGGCTCTCATGCCGGGACTCTTTGCGGCAGCCGGACATGGGTTGCTGCGTGTCGCGCATGGCGTGCGAGCTCTTGAACGCGTCGACGACGACGGTCGGCGACGCGAGGTGGCGTTGGGCCTCGCTCATTGGTCGGCGAGGTATCAGACTCTGCCGGGCAAAGTTGAGACGATGAAGGTCCTCGACCTTGGCGCATCGCCGGCGAAAAAAATCGAAGACGTTGTGCAAGATTGGCCGATCTTAGGCGAGGCGAACGCGAGGCTCGGGTTCTTTACGAAGGTCGTCGAGCGGCTGGATGGCTGGGCGCCTTTTGAGGAGGCGCTTGGGAAGGTTGCGTTGCCTGCGGCCGACGATGTGGATGATTTCCTGAGCGGCGTCTGTCGCGCGGCGGCGAAGATCTATGTTGATCACCCAGCCTCGCGGATTGCGTACGTGCATGGGCTCACGATTCCGAGTTCGATTCGCTCACTGCTTCCTTTCTTGGAAGGAGAAGATCGAAGTCGCGCCGTGGGTTATGCGCTCGAGGTCGTCGTCGCACTCCATTCGATCTTCGGGGACGCCGAAAGCGAGCCCGAGCCCGACGACGAAGTGATCCGGGTGGCCGAGGACTGGGATGAGATGCGGTATCACTCGGCCTGCTCGATCGCGGAGCATTCGATCAAGATGGTCGAAGCGTGCTGGCGTGAGGATCGACTCGCGCCGAACCCGATCTTCAGGCGCGCTGCCGCAGATGCGGCGCTTAAGGTCGGGGGGCGCGGCGATGTGTCCGCCTGTTAGGCCGGCTCTGCTCTCGATGTTGCGCGCGAAAGTACTTCGACGTAGCCACTTGTGACGAGCGCGTCTTTGAGGAGCCCTTTCTCCTTCAACATGCGATGCATCTTGGGGAGGTTGTAGTGCGGGACGGTCATTAGTAGATGATGCTCGAGGTGGTAGTTCACGTAATTAGGCGCAAGGAAGATGCGCTCCCACCAGCAAGCCAGCGTCGTCCGCGTGTTACGAAGCGGATCCTCCGCAGGCCCTGACATGGCGTGTTCGCCAATCGCGCGAATCCGCAACACGAGTCGGTATGTCGTGAGTAAGGCGACAGGCCAGAGCAAGTAGAGCTCGGGGCGCCCGAAAGCGGCACAGAACCCGAGCAGTACGGCGTTCGTGATCG
Source organism: Myxococcota bacterium (assembly GCA_041440805.1). GTDB lineage: Bacteria > Myxococcota_A > UBA9160 > UBA9160 > UBA4427 > UBA4427. The sequence continues at coordinate 30,178 of JASDVF010000028.1, forward strand.
CGACGGGCGCGACCTTATGCCATCCGACATCGGCCTTCTGGCCGGGTTTCAGGCCCTGAGTTCTTTGTGTGCGGCGATTAGTGAGCCCTACGTCACGCTTGAACGTCGCGACGATTTGGGTCCATCCTGTTTGGCCAGATAGGTCCCGCCAAACTTTACGCCCGAAGCTTTTTCTCGTGAGTGGGAAGGGCCTGGTGAGGGAGACATCGGGATCCCCGTCGGTGCCGGTCTTGGCGTGATGGACCAGGTGATAGGGGCGATAGGGGAGGACGTCCGACCATGTGGGGTAAGCGCCGAGCCAATTGCCGATCCGATCATTCCATACACGGTTCGAGAGAAAGGACCTGTGGGCCGCTTCGTGCATGACGATCGCGCAGCCGAGTTGTCGGCCTGCGATCACGAAGAGAGCGAGTGGAATCGTGAGCAGGAGCCATAGCCCGGCACTTGCGCCCACCATGGCCATCGCGCCAAAGGTCACGCTCCAGTTGATCACGAGAGTCAATACACTCTTGCGATCGTCGAGAGTCAGGATTTCCTTCCGCTCCTCTTTCGTAAACTGGGCGAGCCAATGCGCATTGCCGAGGATGGGCTCTTCTGGTGCGTCTTCGATTTCGCCCGGAGGCGGCGCCGTGGCCATCATGGCTTTTCTCCTGAGTCGCGGGCGATTGAGCGTCCCGCAAAGAGTATTAGTTAGAGCGAGAGTGCGAAGGAGCGGGCGTGACAGCCTCGTCACGGCTCGGCGAGGCGGCGGACAAGAAGGCGAGGTCGGCCGCTCTCGTGTCGAGCGGCAATGCTCTATGAGGCACATCGTGTTTGGCGAGGAACGTTGCCCAGGCATCGCGACCGAGGGTGTCATAGTGCTTCATGGCCTCAAGCAGATCGTTGAGCGGCGCGGGTGTCAGGATTTCTTGCGGAAGCAGCGGATGCCTTACGAGCTGACGCAACACGCGTCCGCCCACGAGGAAGCTGTCGATCATGGCTTCTTCTGGGGGCAAGTTGGCGAGTCGGGCCTCGCTTTCGCGGAGATCAGTGAGGGATGCGTGACATTCGTCGGTGAGTGCTGCCGCATCCCAGAGGCTGCGCGCTTCCATATCGCTGGCCGGATCGAGATCGCGGACGAGGAAGACCCGGCCGAGTGCCGTATCCGTCGCGTTGACGCCGGTTGCCAAGGACACGAGCGCTTCGCGAGCACCGTCCAACCCTCCGCGCAAATTGTCCGGCCGAAGTGAGAAGCCTGCCTCGATCTCGCGAAATCCGAGGAGCTCGAGCGCGCGTTCTCGCCGCCTTCGAGCGGGTCCCCGGCCGAGGCGTGCGCAATGGACTGCGAGCCAGTCGCCCCGCCAGGCTCTTTGGCGCTGGCCGATATCCCGCCAGCTTCGTAGGCGGCCACTGATCGCGGCGACTGCGGGTCCTAGGCGGTAACGGCCCCGGTCATCTCGTTCGACGCGGCCGGAGGCGTAGAGCCGCGCCAAGCTCACGCGGATATTATTCTCTTCGATTCCAAGCAGGGAGCCGGCCTCGATGAGCGCTCGGACAGGCATCGTCCCTCGCCGAAGCGTCGAGAGGAGGTCTAGGACCAGGCTGCGTGCGGTCGGCTGAAGCATTAGGGTAAATTACGTCGAGTGAGATATTTATCCAGTAGTAGTAATGTTTAAAGGCGAAAAGACCCGGCTCGATGGTGTTCAAAGGGCTGCTGGATCGTCATAAATCCTCGACGGCCGGAGCCCGCCCTATGATCTGATACTCTCCGGCGCCCATGCCCAGCCTCTCCCGCAATCTCAAGTTCTTCATCCCGACCTTTCTCGTCACCCTCGTGATCGATCAGATCACGAAGATCGAGATCGTTGACCGTTTCTCCTACGGAGAGCGGCTCGTAGTGATCCCGGGGTTCTTCAACCTGACTCACGTGCGGAACCCGGGTGGAGCGTTCAGCTTCCTAGCTACGCTGTCCCCGGAAATTCGTCAGACCTTCTTCTTGGGAACCGGAGCATTGGCCATCGTGCTTCTGCTCGTATTCCTACGACGGCTCGAGCCCGGAGAATGGCTTGCCGCCACGGCGATCGGCGGCGTGTTAGGCGGCGCGATCGGTAACCTCACCGACCGGATCGTTTACGGCGAGGTGATCGACTTTCTCGATTTCCGCCTGATCGGTGGATACATCTGGCCGACCTTCAATATGGCGGATTGCTGGATCGTCGTCGGCGTTGGGATTTTGATGGTCCAGATGTTCTTCGAGGAAGATCCGGATGCCGAGCCTAATGATGCGGATGGAGCGGCGGAGTCTGGCTCGTCCTAGGCTGCTCGAGCCTTCGTGACAGCCACAGTCACACCCGCAGGCTGAACCACGGAGAGCGACGAACGTCGTGACGGACGGCGTGCTAGTTCGCGTGCGCGATCCCGGCCGGCGGAAGGTTTGCTGTGAGGACGCGTAGGATATTGTCGCCGAGCGCCCGTCGTACCTGGGATTCGCTCAGGCCTTCGTCGAGCATGGCCTGGGTGAGGACCGCGAGATGGCTCGTGTCGAACCCGACTGTCGTGCCGCCATCGTAGTCCGATCCGAACCCGACATGGTCCGCGCCGACAAGACGAACGACGTAAGCGATCGCTTTCGCGATGTCCTCTGGTCGGGTGCCGCAGACGGCCCAATCCCAGTAGCCGATTCCCACGACGCCACCGTTCTCGGCGACCCTGCGCACATGCGCATCGGAGAGGTTCCTTTGGTTGTCACAGGTGCCGCGAACGCCGCCATGGGAGAATACGACGGGTCTCGTAGCTAGGTCGAGGACCTCATCTACGGCCTTGGGGGCCAAATGGGCGAGATCGAGGGTGATGCCCAGTCGCTCCATTTCCCGAACGGTTTGTCGACCGAGTTCTGTGAGTCCGTCACGGGCAACGCCGTGTGCTGATCCGGCGTAGTCGTTGTCGAAGAAATGGGTGAGCCCGATCATGCGGTATCCGGCGTCGAAGAGACGCTCGAGGTTTTTAGGATCGGATTCGAGGGCGTGGGCGCCTTCGATCGCGAGCAGCGCGCCAGTGATGTCGGCGCCCTCCGCCCGGGCGGCTTGCAAGCCCTCAAGGTCTCCGCGGTCGAGAATCATCATGAGCTCGCCATTCGATTCGCGGGCGTAGGTATGAAGCTGTTCGGCGCGGAGAAGGGAACGGCCGGTCGGGCCGAGAAAGGCAGTCGGGGAGAGTTGGACGATGCCTGCCAGAGTGATCAAGTCGAAGCCACCGCTTTCGTTTTGTTCGATGTTCTGACCGGCGGGTGCGACGGTAGGAAGAGAGAAGACCTGAAGTGCGACCCCACCTTCCTGGAGTCTGCGGAGATCGACGTGCCCGACTTCGCTGCGCTCGAGTAAGTCTCGTCCGAATAACAACGAGTCCGCATGCAGATCTGCGACGAAACTCGTTCCATGGATCGCCTGAGCTCGCGGACTGACGGAGGGGAGAGGGACGGGCTCGACGCGGTTCACGAAGCGTTCGAGTAGTAGTCCCATCGACAACCAGGCGACCACTACAAGAGCGAGGACGACGAGGAGGGATCGGGAGAGCGCGGGAGAGAGCTTCATCGCGGTGGCGCATTCCTTCTGCGTGGAACGGAATTCTTAGCTTAGGCGAAGCCTAGCCTTGGGTTCAATGAATCACGCCAGCAATACAAGCCGTGAGGCATGTTGCGATCGTGCCAGCCACGATCGATCGCATGCCGAGTTCGGCCGCCTCTGGACGTCGCTCGGGCGCGAGTGCATCGATACCTCCGAGTATGATCGCGAGAGAGCCAAAGTTGGCGAAGCCACAGAGGGCATAGCTCGAGATGATTGCGCTGCGTTCTGTGAGGGCGCCCCGTGCTACGGCGGCGGCTAGATCCTGGTAGGCGATGAATTCGTTGAGCACGGTTTTAACGCCGATCAGCGCGCCGACCTCTCTCGCCTCGCCGGCGGGGATACCCATGACTAAAGCGACCGGGGAGAATGCCCAACCGAGTATCTTCTGAAGGCTAAGGCCCTCGAATCCGACCCATTCACCCACGCCGCCGATCAGGCTATTCGCGAACGCCACCAGGGCGACGAAGGCAATCAAGAGAGCCCCCACGTTCAGCGCGAGCCGGAGCCCGGTGAGAGCGCCCATCGCGGCGGCATCAATCACATTGAGCGCTTGTGTCCCTTCGAGCGGACCTTCGAGCGGACCTTCGAGCGGA
>JASDVF010000029.1:0-6924 GCA_041440805.1 Myxococcota bacterium
TCAGATCGACGGGACAACTCGCACTCGCGCCATCGCAGACGTCCGGCGCATCGCAGTCCCCAACAGCGTCGCGGCACAACGTGGCGACCGGCTCAAAAACATCCCCGGGACAGAAGTCGGAGACTCCGTCGCAGGTCTCCGCCAGATCACAGACTCCAGCAGAGCCCCGGCACACGGTACCCGCGGTTTCGATCTGGCAGGTGGAGGAACAACAGTCGCCAGGATCGGTGTTTCCGTCGTCGCATGACTCCCCAACATCCAGGCTGCCGTTGCCACATCCAGGTATTGAGGCGAAGAGATTCACGCGACCATCCCCGTAAAAGTCGTTGCGTTCGAGCGGGTAGCCGTACGGGCCGATCTGGTCTGCGCCGTCCTTGAGGACCTGGCGAAGCTCGGCCGCAGTCAGAGTGGGATCGTTTTCAAGGATATCCGCCACCATGCCCGCAACGAGCGGTGTCGCTGACGAGGTTCCACCGAAGTTGGACGTGTAGTTGCCACTTGCGTAGCCGTCGGCACCGGTTCGATCGGTCGTGGTAATTCCCTGCCCCCCCCCGCTGCTAGGTGCCACGATATCGAGGTCGCTCCCGAACTGGCTGTAGGCCGAGCGTTGCTCCTCACTTCCGACACTTCCGTCTCGGGTGGCCCCTACCGCAATCGTATTGGGGTTTGATGCGGGATAACCCACTGCGTTTTCATGCACATCGTATTGCCCCGGTGCAAACTTGAAATAACGCAAGCCATCCAAATAGAATTCAAAAAAGTCGAAGTTGTACTCTGAAGAGACCCAGACCCAGAAGGATAGATCACCGGCACCGACCGTTTTCCCGAGCGCGTAGAGGCTAGTTTGTTGGGTATCGGTAATGACTCCAGCTTTGGCCGATTTACCCGTTGCGCCTCGAGCGTGGACCCCATCTTCTACTACGGACCAGTTCGCTCCCCCCCCACTAGTGAATGCGCTGGGGACTCCACCTAGGGTCTCGGCTTCGAAGTCTTCGCTAGCCCCGCCTGGCCAACTGATTTCATCGACCCAGACAGTGTCGTAACCCTGGCTCAGAGAAACATCTTTGCTAAAGCGCCACTCAAAATCGTAGGAGCCGGCAGATAAGCCTGACATCGTGAACTTCTGCCAGCCGCTTGCCGCGTTGCCCGAGGCGAAAAGCACGGGCGTTCCGAGTGCCCCGCGTACAGCGCCCGGCACAAGGCCCCCGACCACATCGGCAATCGCTGAGTCGATCGAGCTCTCGCAGCCCCCGATTCCCCAGCTGTTGTTGACGACGTGCCCGTACTTTCCCGCGTACCGCATGGCATCTCCCCATGCAGTACACGACATCGACCCGCTTCGGATTGGAAGGATCTGAGCCGAGAGCGCACTGCCTGCGACCCCGATTGCATTGTTTCCGATTGCCCCCGCGACTCCGGCAACAGCGGTTCCGTGGCTATTGTTCAAGCCGGGGCTTGGGTCGTTGTCGTTGTCACCAAAATCCCAGCCTTGATAGTCGTCTATGTAGCCGTTGCCGTCGTCGTCAATACCGTTGGTCTCTTTGCCGCCGCCGGACTCTCCTGGGTTGGCCCAGATGGCTAGATCCTCGTGACCAATGTCGACGCCATCGTCGAAGACGGCGATGACCATCCCGGTTCCGTCCGCGATGTCCCAGGCCTCGGGCGCATCCACATCGGCGTCTGCGACCGCACCCTTCTGCCCCGTATTATTCAGGTGCCACTGGTCGGGATATTGAGGATCGTTTGGTGTGAAGAAATGGCGCGCACTCACAACAAGGTTCGGTTCGGCCCACTCCACTTCAGGAAGCGCAGCCAAGGCACGCGCCAACGCGAAAACCTCTCCGGCGTCGTCCGGCGGAGTGAGCATTTCTAACTCAAATTCCATCTTTGGCGAGCGTGGCGAAGACAGGCTCGAAACGTTCAGGGAGGCTTCGATAGCGGCTAGGATGGAGCGCGAATTCGCCGAAGAAGACAGCCTAACGATCACACTGGGTGAGATGCCGATGTTTTCTTTGCCCTTTGAAGTTGAAAGGACCGGCGACACAAAGGCATCGGGATCAATCTCTCGGATCCGGCTTAACACGGCCGCGCGGTTGCGGCCCCGCTTGATCCTAAAAGTCGGCCTTCGCCCAAACTGTCGGCGGTCGAGCAAATCAACGTCGGTTCCGAGTCGTGCCTTAACACGGCTGGCTCGAGACGACGAGCGCACGGACCGACGCCGGTCGAGAACGACGTAAGTGTCCTCTTGACGAAGAAACGAAATCTTCCTTCCGCTCTTGTGAAAGTAGAAATCGGAGCGGTCTAGCAGTCTCGGCTTGCTTGTTTGGGTCCCCTGCGACGGTGCAGGTCCCTGCATTGGCTGTCCAAGCTTGGCACGAAACTCTGCCTCGAAGAAGCCCTCTTGAGAATTGGCGGTCGCGGTCGATAAAATCAACAACGCTGCGCTGACTAGACTAAGTAATCGGCTTGACCGGATATTCATTCGAGAACCGGACCCTTGCTTTCAGCAGTTTCAAAAGAGCGCTTCTCCATTTTAGGCCCATTGCTTTTTTTATGTTGAGATTATTCACTTTGGAGCCTGTAACGGCACAAGTTCCCGGCCAAAAAAGCCACCGAATCTTCGTTCGGCGGCTTTTTCGCAGCCCCTAGCTCGACGAACTCGAGAACGAGGCTGCTCCGTCGATTTATTCGCTCGCCGACGCCTTTGTCCGTCCATCGGCGGCGACGCTCAAGAATGCCGCTGAACGCGACTGTTCGCGCATCGTGGCAGAGCGGATCCGCAATCCGGCCCGTTGGTGAGGGGGCATCGCGCCCGTGACGGCTCCACTGCCGAAGGTCGCCGCAATCGGTGGCGTGGCATTCGATTTCCCTGCTCAGGCGCGGGAGAAAATCAGAAGAGGGTTCGGCGAGGGCGAAGCCAGATAGCAGGATGCGCAGAGCGTCGTGCAAGCTGATCTCGCCATCGACACGCTAAAGGGATCGCTTGCGTCGTTTGAATCCCCCGGTGCAAGCGCAGCCCGCTCCGATCGAACGCCTTGAAGGCTCATGGCTCGAAGGATCGATCTCGGCCGAGTTGCAGCCCGTGGCGGAAGCCTGGAGAATCGTAGAATATCGACGAGAGATCGGAGAGCGGAACTGAACCGCAGCGACCCGATACCCCGCCGCACGGACCGACGCGCTGCGCCCTAGCACCCTACATCTCTCATCACACAGGAGCTCTCTAATTGACGGAAGACGACCAGCGCCGAAAATCCGCGGACGATGAAGACGAGACCGAGATTGTTGGTGAAAACGCCGCGATCGACTCGGAATCATCGGCATCTGCGGGGAGCGCCGACCCATCCGGCGTAACGATCCTCAATCTACAGCCAGGCGCGGGGCTGTCTTCATCGCAGCACGAGGCCACCGCGGACGAGCGGACGACACCCTCACCGCCCGTCGCCGGTCCAGAAGACGCCGCGACCGTGCTCGCGGAAGCATCCATAGAGGAGGCCTGAGCGGCGTCTCGGGGTTCGCGCTGACCGGTGAAGAAGTCGACACTGACTACGGAACGGTCGCGATTGGACTGCAAACGATTATCCGAGGCGGTCAGAGTCGAATCCTTGGCGGCCCGACTGGGGACCGACTCTCCATTTACGGCGAGTACCGACGCGTTCTGGAACTCGACAACGTAGAATCCGAGATCCTCACGGCCGGTGCGCGATACATTTTCTGATTTCTGGAGCCGCCTGGGGATAGGGAAAACAAGCAGCGTTTCCTGCACCATCGGATATTAGGCGTTCTGACAAATAGGCTCCGAATGGTGGGCGAGCTCGGCGAGTATCCGTCCTGAAGGTTTTTTCCCATCCCCTCTCGGATACAGTCGAGGGGTGGGTATGGCTGTCAAGAACACACACTTCGGGAATCGCCGGATCGACGGACTGGAGCTGATTGTGGCCCGGCTCGAGTTCCCCAAAGTAGAGCGCAAATCCCCGATGTAGTCGGGGACTCAGGTGCTGGTCGGGAAAGAAAAGTACCAGGAGGTTGTCGAGGGCCGTTCCCTGCTTATGCCCGCAATTAGAGGTGGCATAATCGAAATTAGCCGAGGGAAAATCAATGGCAGGCTGCGAGTCGAAGCCCCGACGGAGCAGTTATCCCACAGCGCCAAGCCCGAGATCGCCTACGGCCAGCATGAGTCCGGTGGCAGGCCCGGGAGGGGCTTCCTATCGAGATCCCAGGGAGCAGCATTTTCGGGGGGCTTCAATCGCCCGAGTAGAAATAGAGTCTTTTGGAAATACTTTAAAACTTGTTCTCTAAGTATCTATAAAATCAAAGAAAATTCAGCATGCGTAATTTGAGTGAGGGAACAAGCTAGGAAGAGCCCCGGTGGGGTCGTGACAGGTAGACTCTCTGCGGGAGTAGGAATTGCGAGCAGCGTTTTCTGCGTCACCGACATTAGATATTGCGACAAATAGGCCCGGGGTTCGTTCCGGGTAAGACGTTGATACCTTTGAAAGCTCTTCTCTAGATCGGTGTCTCCGGTCAACCAAAGGCGTGCTTACTGTGCGCTCCCAGAAACCCCGCGCGAGGAACCCCATGCCCACAGCCGTTATCGACGTCACCGACTTCGAACGCGATGTCATCGAAACCTCATCTCAAGTCCCCGTCCTCGTGGACTTCTGGGCCGAATGGTGCACGATGTGCAAAGGCCTCTCTCGAACTCTGGAAGACATGGCCGAGGACTCCGAGGGAGCATTTGTACTGGCAAAACTAAACGTGGAGACGTATCCCGAGTTGGCCAAACAGCACGGTGTGCAGAGCCTGCCAACGGTGACGCTCTATCGCGACGGAGAGGCCATCGATTCCTTCAGCGGCCAACTCCCGAAGATGCACATCCGGTCGTTTCTCAGTAGAAACATCACAGACTGAAGCAAGTCTGCCCCACGCCGCGTGGGTGGGCGAGTCCGCCGCTATCTCGTCGACACGTTGGGAAGTGACTGGTACCGTCAAGCCTAATGGCGACTGATCGACGATTGCGAAAAATCGTCGAGGCCGTAGACTCACTATCACTAACACCTTCTCTTCTGAATCGGAGAACCTCATGTTCGAAAACAACAACACGGAAACCCATGACATCCTTGAGCTTGACGAGGCTCTTGGAGCCATGGCGATGGGCGTGCACTGCGGTGACGACGACGACGAGGACTAGAGGCACAGTTCTCGGCTGAGTCAGTTGTTGACTCACTCACCGTTCAGTCAGACCAAAATTGCATCCCAGGGGCGTTCACCGCGAATACCCCTGGGATGTTCGTTAAGGGGCTTAGACTCTAAAGTGCGCTGGTTTGGAAACGTCGTTGGCGGATCCCGAAACTCCAGCCCCCAAGCTGTTGCCGCGATTTCATGCAGGCCTTAGTTCTAGGGTCAATGTTGCCAGGGGTCCATTGCACAACGAATCCAATCTATTCCCCTCTGCGTCCCGAATACGGCCCTGTCGTGTCTCACGCAAGGCACCATGGGCGTAAGTACTGCCATGCGAAGGGCTTCGAGCCGTCGCCGTTCGGCAGATGAGACGCTTGTGCATGCTAAGCGGATGGCACCGACCGCAGGGATATCCGGCGTAGAAGAACTGAGCCCTCAAAACGAGTTTGGGGTTTCTGTCTTCGCTGCGATGCGGCCTCGTTCCTTGTCGGATGGGCTCACCTTTGGCAAGGGCAGGACCCCCGTCGATGCCGAAGTCGGTGCCCTCATGGAGGGCCTTGAGTTCTACTTCGCCGAACCGGGCGTGAGTGACGTGAAGACACTCTGGGCCACTGCCCGGGAGCTTGCAGGTCAGCAAGCCGCGGAGGAAGCCCTCAATCAATACATACCGCTCCGCGGCAAAACGTTGGAGGTCGAGGCCCCGCTGCTGTTGGCCCGTGCCCACGATCTTGAAACCGGCGAAGAGAGCCTTGTTCCAGCAGAGTTGGTTTTTCGACCAGCCCCTGACACGGTTCAAAAGTTATACGGCACGTCTACTAATGGACTTGCCTCCGGCAACTCGATTGAAGAGGCCTCACGATTCGCACTCTTTGAATTGATCGAGCGAGACATCTGGTCCCTAGAGCTGGCCAGAAGCCAGTCGAGACTGGTCACTCCTGAAAGTCTTCCCGAGGAGATCCAGGAGATTATTGCACGCGCTGACCAGCAAGGTCTTAGTTTGTGCATTCGGACTGTGCCTAATGACTACGGCCTGCCGTTCTTTGTGAGCTTTCTCACCGATTCCAATGACCTGCGCTTGGATTCGTTCAATGGAGGGTGGGGTTGTGCATTTAACGCTTCCGACGCGGTCATGCAGTCCGTGTTGGAGGCCGTCCAAAGTCGCCTCGGTTTGATCTACGGGGGGCGCAAACAGGCAGACAGACTGGCTCGCAAGCTTGCAGACGGAAATACGCAAAAGATCGCGGACTTGGTCAGCGGACAGATCAGGAAAGTTCTCGACGCCACGTTGTCCACGAGCTTCACAGATTTAGCTGATGTCTCCAGCTTTACGGCTTCCGAAACACAGCTCGATTCCCTTATCGGAATTTTCCGAGAGGCTTCTGACGCTCCCATCCATCGAGTCATCTACTCACCCAGAAAGTCTCCCCTGCATTTTGTCCGACTTATCATTCCAACACTCGAGCATTACAAGGTCGGCAAGCCGCGCGTGGGGAGCCGATTGCGTGCAGCTTTGAGAGAATCTGCAGCCGGCAAATCCGTGAGGAGCGATGGACAGAACAGCTGACACAGCACGGCCTATCCGCGCAGTCAACGCGACCTCCCGATCTCAAGAAATTCGAGTTCGAGGCGCAGTCCAAGGCGTGGGGTTTCGGCCCTTCGTCTGGCGCCTGGCACGAGAAGAAGGACTCGTTGGCTTCGTCATGAATGACGGAGACGGCGTCCTTATTCATGCAACGGGAAGTGAGC
>JASDVF010000030.1:0-6894 GCA_041440805.1 Myxococcota bacterium
GCGCGAGATTCGAGTCGCGGGCACGCGAGGCCGCGGCGTGCCGGTCGTGTTTCGGTGGCGGTCGGCTTCTGGTCCATCTCTCCCCCCCCCGCGACGGGAATCGCGGTTCCTAGCTCAGAGGGTTGGCTTGACTAGCCATCCGACCCGACCTCCGGAAATCCAGTAGTTGACCCCGCCCAGCGGATTGGAGACGATGCGTTAAGAGCGACTCGGAGATCACCGTGCGATGAGAACATCGAACCAGCAAGCAGTTGAGCACGACCAGTCGATCGCGGCCGCACTCGATGACCCCCAGGAGATTCTCCGGCTCATCCTCGACCCCACACGCCGCGGAACGCTCTACCCCTACCTACACCGCCTACGCGACACGGCACCCGTCCTGCGGACCGATCAGGCGACCGGTCGACCCGCCTGGGTCCTGACCCGGCACGCGGACATTCGCCTCGCACTCAAGCACCCCGACGTGCGCAGCGACGCACGCGGGGCCGAGGTCTTCGACGTCGGCCCCAAGGGTCGCCACTTCGTTGACATGCAGCGCAACACGCTCCTCTTCCTGCCACCGGACAAACATGACCGAGTCCGTCGCCTGATCTCGAGGGCCTTCACACCGCGCTCGGTCGACCTCCGCCAGGATCGAATACAGGGGGTGCTCGACGGACTGATCGACCGTGTCCAGCCCGCCGGTCACATGGATTTCGTGCACGACTTCGCGTTCCGTCTCCCGATGGTCGTCATCTGTGAGATGCTCGGAGTGCCTACGGAGGATCTCCCCCAATTCTACGACTGGGCTCAGGATTCGAGCCGAAGAGGCGAGATTGGCGGCATCACCGAAGAGGTCGTCCGGCGGGGTGAGGAGGCGACTCTCGGCTACACGAACTATTTCATGAAGCTGATCGAAGACCATCGCAAAAGACCTCGCTTCGACCTGATGACCGCGTTGATCGAAGCCGAAGACGAAGACGGCTCTCGTTTATCCGACGAAGATTTGGTCGGCAGCTGTTATATCCTTCTCCAGGCAGGCCACGGGACGACGCAGGATCTGCTCGGCATGGGGACGCTCGCCCTCCTCCAACACCCCGAGCAATTCGAATACCTGAAAAGCCATCCCGAGGCGATCCCGACCGCGGTCGAGGAATTGCTGCGCTTCGACACCTCGGTCCAGATCAGTCAGCGCGTCTCAGACGTGGCCTTCGAACTCGGGGGCACTGAAATCGGCCCCGACGAAGTCTGTGTGCTCTTCAACGGCGGAGCGAACCGCGACCCGGCTCGCTTCCCTGAACCGGACCGTCTCGACATCCAACGGACGCCCAATCAACACGTGAGCTTTGGCCTCGGCCGGCACACCTGCCTCGGGGCTTCCCTTGCGCGCATGGAGCTATGCACGGCCCTGGAGACGCTCTTGCGAAGACTGCCTGAGCTTCGCGTGGACGAGGAACACCCTCACGCCTATCGGGACAGCCTCTTTCTGCGAGGGCTCGAGACACTCCCCCTGCGCTTTTGAGGCAGCGGAACATCCCCTTCGAGGAGAAAACGTCATGTCTACTGAGTAGCCGGCGGAGCTCTATCCGAAGAACGCGCTCAAGGCTCGCATCGCCTGCGATGATGAATCCGACCGGGTCGAAATAACCTACGCCCGTCTACGGATCGAACAACTCGGGAGTTCAGATGGGGAGCGGCAGTCTTCTGAGGCTCGAGCTGATCCGACGCCCGCGAGAGCCTCGGGCAATCTGCCGAATCATCGAGCTTTTGAAGCCGCAAAGGTAGGGGATGTCGATCGGCTGAGCGGATGAGCTGGACGATCGCGGTTGGACCAGCACGTTTGGCGGGCTTCGAACGCAGTCTTTTGAGCCCGAACGCAGCCGCTCGGGCCGACTCGCGACTAACACCGACGGGATTCGTTCTGGTCATACTCGCGCGAAAGGTCTCGAGCTTAAGAGCGATACTTCTTTTCCCAATCAGGCTCTTCGCCCCCGAAGGTCATCCGGTCATCGCCTTCGACCATAAAGGTCGTGTAGTCCCTTCGCTCGATCCGCCAGCCGGCAGTCGTCCGCCGTAGGTGGTCATCGTATTCTCCCCACATCGAATACAGTTCGCCAGCAAATTTGCCCGCGCCGAGATGCACCGCGTAGTAGTTGGTGATGCAGTGAGCGCGGTCGGCACCCTGCGCACCCTCAACGTCGATCCGGAAGTTCAGCACGTTGTGCTGCGTTCGTGCGATCGTGTCACGGGTCATATTCGCATTCCCCGAATCAATCAGAGTCTGCAGCCCCGGCACTTCCTTTCCGTTGTAGACCCCAACCACGTCGTCGGTAAAGACCTCCCCCATATCATTCCAGCGGTGCGCATCGACCAGCGCGCACCAGCGACACAGGAGCTGTTGAATTTCCCAACGATCTTCATGGATGTCGTTGCCCGCCATCAAACCTCCTTGCAAACGAATCGCCTTACGATGACGCGATCGTCGGCGAGATCGGGGTCCCCGGCCGGGCGCCGGTCGCCTTGCCGTCTTCAAATGTTGCGACGCCATCGACCAGCGTCAGCCGCATGGGGGCCGCGTCTCGGGTCCAGCGCCAAGTCGCGCCGCCCTTGCCGTTGGGAACGTCGTAGACCTTTCGCTTCGGTCGCCGTTCTATCTCGTCGAGAGCAAACACGGTGATGTCCGCGCGCATGCCTGCGGCGATACGACCTCGATCGGCGAAGCCAAAGAATTCAGCAAGCTTGGCGGTTTGGATGTGGACCGCCTCCTCGATACTGATAACGCCGTTGTCCCGCACGAACTCCGTGAAGAGCATGATATTGTCTCCGGCACCACAGAACATCTGTCCGTGTGCGCCCGCGTCGCTGATATTGCCGACGGTGTAGGGATCTGTGAGAAGGCGGTTGATCATGTCGAGATCCCGATCCCAGTCTGGTGCAGTGGCGGTCGAGTCCATTCCGTTGGCGAGCAACCATTCGGCGAAGGCATCCGAGGGGTGCAGGCCGAGGGAGTCGGCGTAGTCGCCTAGCGTCAGGTCAATCGGTCCAGTGCCATTCTGAGATTGATCGAGGAGGAGCGGACGGGCATTTCGGAAGGGCGAAGTCGGCAGGGCCAGCTCATCCCAGGAATGTCGCGCGCGTGCGCGCCATTCGGGATCTCGCAGCAATTCGAATTTCGCCTCGGTGCCTTCGGCTGTCACAACTTCGTGCCAGACGTAATCATTCGATTGCGCGAAGAGGAGTGACTGATCGAAACTCACGACTGTCGTGATAGGCACATGCGCGTAGCCGGTATAGAATTCGCGTTTCTCTCGCGCATAACGTTCGTGCATCTTGAGCAGCGGCTTCTGGATCCCGTGATCCTTCTGCCACTGCAGAGTCGGAAGCCCCGCCCATTGAAGCCGGATCGGCAAGTTTCCGATCAATCGCTCGACACGCTCGAGGGCTTCTACGGCCGTCATCCGCATGACCGTATCGATTACAATTTGGAGCGTCGCCCCGCGATGGCGAGCGAGTACCTCGAGGAGTGCCGTGATCTCCGTATCGTCGGCGTGGAGCGACGGGACGGGGCGGTCGGTGCCGTCGTGATCCATCAGGTTGGTAGATATTCCGAGTGCGCCTGCGCTGAGCGCCTGGTCGAGGTCGACACACATCTGCTCGACTTCAGAGGGAGTGGCCGCCCGGCTCCAGGCATCCATTCCCATCGCCGCGAGACGAATCGCGATGTGCCCAACGAAGGCCGCGTAGTGCGTGGGGACCTTGACTCCGCGCTTGACCGACTCTTTATACTCGGGCCAGCTCTGCCAATCCCAGGGAAGGTTGTCGAAGAAGGGTTGCTCCGGAATATCTTCGAAGAACGAGAAGATCTTAACCACTTCTGCGCGAGCGGCTTCATCTTTGGGCAGCGGGGCAAGGGCGAAGCCACAATTGCCCATCACGATCGTCGTGACCCCGTGTCCGGGAAGCGGGTCGAGATCGGGCTGCCACCACATGGTGCCGTCGAAATGTGTGTGGCTCTCGATGAATCCGGGAGAGACATAACATCCGCTGGCATCGTGGACCTGCTCGCTCGGTTCCGCGCTCAGATCGGGAGCGACTTCTACGATGACGCCATCGCGAACGCGGACGTCGGCGGGGAAGGCATCGCTTCCGGTGCCATCAACGACGACGCCGCCTTTGATCAGCCAGTGAGAATCTGTCTGGGGCATGTCGGGGTCTCCTCCCGTTGAGATAATTGGCCCGAAGAGACACTAGTCGGGATGACTGCGACCTCGCAAACCGCCTCTACGCACGACAGGCTGCGTGTTTTTGAGCCGCGCCCGCACGTCGACCGTGGAGCGGAAAGCGGACAAGTCCGAGCGCCTAGGGACGAAAGGCCTCGCCCCAGGTCTCGGCGTGAGTCGACTTCATCCCGGTCGTGTGTTCGATGAAGGTCGACGAGAAGCCATCCTCGCCGACTTCGAGAACGAGTTCGTGTTGGGGCGTACCGGCTGGACTCGGGCGCGCGCGGCAGTCGAGGATCGAGGCCATGCTGAGGGCAGTTGCGGTCGGTCTGAAGCCCTGACCGATGCTCATGAGGAAGACCGCCTCCATTCGTTGAATCAGCGCGATCAGCTGATCGCGGCTCATCGCGTCGATCGGTGCTGTCGCGAGCGTTCGAGCCAACACCCGCTCGTCGCTTGTCGCCGCTTCGTCCCGCATCGAACATTCGCTCGCGTGATCGTAGACGTACTGGCCATCGACTTCGACGAGCAGGTCCGTCTTGGCCCAGGAAGCCGGATCGACGGACTGGGCATCTGAGGCACCTCCGTGCGCGCAAGCCGTGATCATCAGGAAAATGCCGATCGATCCCAAGCTGCGTCTCCACCCCATCGGCTCTATCGCGTGCACGGCTTTCCTCCCACGCAGTCCCTCGGTCGATTTCTTAGGCGATCCTGGACGCATCCGCCAATCACGACGATCGGCATTCCCCCGACCCTGAGGTCTTCGATACGGAGCTCGATACGCAGGACCACGTTGCCCTTGGTTGCGGCGACCATTTCTGCGCTGGCGCACATCTCGCTCGACTGGAAATGGAGTGTCTGCTCGATGCCGTCGCACACAAGGTCACCCCGATCGAAGTGGGCGACACCGCTCCGTTCCCAAGCAACATTCTGTCGGGATTCGCTTCGTTTCGAACTCGTTTCTCCTGACGTCGGGGGATCGAGGAGGTTCTCACGGAAGGGTCCCGCGGAGCTGGCTTCATCGGTCTATTAGCCAGCAAATTTGCCCGCGCCGAGATGCACCGCGTAGTAGTTGGTGATGCAGTGAGCGCGGTCGGCACCCTGCGCACCCTCAACGTCGATCCGGAAGTTCAGCACGTTGTGCTGCGTTCGTGCGATCGTGTCACGGGTCATATTCGCATTCCCCGAATCAATCAGAGTCTGCAGCCCCGGCACTTCCTTTCCGTTGTAGACCCCAACCACGTCGTCGGTAAAGACCTCCCCCATATCATTCCAGCGGTGCGCATCGACCAGCGCGCACCAGCGACACAGGAGCTGTTGAATTTCCCAACGATCTTCATGGATGTCGTTGCCCGCCATCAAACCTCCTTGCAAACGAATCGCCTTACGATGACGCGATCGTCGGCGAGATCGGGGTCCCCGGCCGGGCGCCGGTCGCCTTGCCGTCTTCAAATGTTGCGATGCCATCGACCAGCGTCAGCCGCATGGGGGCCGCCCGGCTCCAGGCATCCATTCCCATCGCCGCGAGACTAATCGCGATGTGCCCAACAAACCACGACCCGATGCCTTGCTGGATTCCATTCTGACGGAGCACTCAACCAGATTCGACCTGGCGGGAAGAGGAGGCGGGAGCCCCGACAATACGGAACACTCACACCATGAAGCGAATCCGCCAAAAACGTCGTAGCTCCTTGAAATGGCTTGTATTTACCGTCTTCCTTCTCACCTGTTCAGCCCACCAGGAAGCAGACGGACAAGCATCCCCCGTCTGCACGCTCGAAGGGCCTCCCCTCGCCCGTGTGCAGTCGGCCTCGGCCCTGCTCGAATTCTTCAAATCCTCTGCTGGCTCGTTGGACTCTTTTCGGCAGGCTCGCGAGATCGCGATCGTTCAGGTCGACCGATTGCCGAACGACCTCTCGAGCTTGCCCGCCGAACGCGTGGACCTCTTCCTGCGACTCGTGCTGCCTTCCGCCGTTCACGTCAACGAAGCCGTCGCCGCGGATCGAGCGCGGCTGCTCGCACTCGAAGGGAGCCCTCCTGCGACACAGGAGGACACTCTTTTCCTGGCCGACCTCGGCGACCGTTATGGCCTCTCGGCGCCCTCGGTCCCTGAGTTACTGGAACGAGTGGACCGCATCCCCATCGGACTGCTCCTCGCTCAGGCCGCCGACGAGAGCGGCTGGGGCCGGTCGCGGTTTTCAATTGAGGGCAATGCGCTCTACGGCCAGCATGCCTCGGGAAAAGGGGGGCCGTCGATCGCCGCAAAATCCGCTCCAGTCCACATGGCCGCCTTTGAGACGATTTGTGACGCCACTCGCGCCTACGTGCTGAACCTCAACAGCTCCCGGGCCTACGCCGGCCTGCGATCTCTCCGTGCGCAAAGGCGGCGGGAGGGCAAAGCGGTCTCGGGCCATGAACTGGCCGGCGAACTCCTGCGCTACTCCGAACGCGGAGAAGCTTACGTCCGCGATCTGCGGTCGATCATTCGCCACCACGGTTTGGATGATTTCAACCAGCTCTCCGGGACCGAACCTCGCGGCTGGGTCCAAGTCGTTCGGCCGCCTACGAGCGCGGCCCCCTGACCCGACCCCCTCTGCGTGGGCCCGGGCCTCTCGCGGCGGCCCGTCCGGGGAATTGGGCCTTGGGTCGGTCGGTGAGATAAAATCCGGCGTCTGCGAGATGGCCATGATCTGGC
>JASDVF010000031.1:0-2455 GCA_041440805.1 Myxococcota bacterium
AAATGGTCGGGGCGACTGGATTTGAACCAGCGACCTCTTCGTCCCGAACGAAGCGCGCTACCAAGCTGCGCCACGCCCCGACCGAGCGCCGGAGTATACGGGCTCCGCCTTCTCGCTCAAGCGCAAAAGAGCGGCTTTTCGCAGCTCTGGTGGTCCTGAGGCTCATTTCAGCAGGACCGCGAAAATTCCTTCGAGGAGTATCCCTCAGCCCTGGCCGCGCGCAGCCTTGCGGAGGGCTTCGATGGCGAGCTTTCGGTCCTTCTCGCCGAACACTGAGGTGCCGGCAACGAAGACGTTCGCGCCGGCGGAAGCGGCCGAGGCGATGTTCGAGACTTTGACGCCGCCGTCGACTTGAAGGTCGATGTTGAGGCCGCGGGATTCGATCATGCCGCGGATCTGTTCGATCTTCGGGAGCATGGCTTCGATAAAGCTCTGGCCGCCGAAGCCGGGGTTCACGGTCATGACGAGGATCTGGTCGACCTCGTCGAGGCAGTATTCGAGGACGTCCGCAGGCGTCGAGGGATTGAGGACGGCGCAGGATTTTACGGGCTCGGTTCGCAGACCTTCTTCGACTTTGCGTGCACCGATTTTTCGAATCTCGCCGAGCGTGCCGTGGAGGTGCGGGCAGGCTTCGGCGTGGACGCCCAGGATATCGGCGCCGGAGTCGATGTAGAGCTCGAGATAGGTCTCCGGCGATTCGATCATGAGATGCACGTCAAGGGGGCTCTTCGCGACGGCCTTAATCGCTTCCACGATCGGCGGGCCGATTGTTAGGTTCGGCACGAAGTGCCCATCCATCACGTCGACGTGCACGAGCTCAGCACTCTCGATCGTGGCGAGCTCGGCGGCCATGTTGACGAAGTCGGCCGCGAGAATCGAAGGGGCGATCTTGATGTCGGATGCTTCGGATGCTTCGGATGCGTTGTGCATGGATCGGGTCTCCAGTTAGAGGGTGGAGGTGCGGGACTAATCTTTGGGCAGGTTGCGTACGATGCGAACGGCGAAGAAGCCGTCCATACCGGGCCCTTCGGCTTGGGAATTCTTTTGGAGATGGGGCAGCACGCGCATGTAGCCGTCTTCATCCATGAAGGGGCGAACGCACTCGGGAGCTTCTTCGCGAGAGGCTATATGCCAATTCGCTCGGGTGGCCATGAATCCGCGGACGACCTCTTCGTTCTCTTCTGGGGTAACGGTGCACGTAGAGTAGACGAGGGTGCCACCGGGCCGGAGTACATCTGCCGCGGATTCGATAATCTTGCGCTGGACCTCGGCGAGGGACGCGAGGTCCTCTACGCGGAGTCGCCAGCGAGCGTCCGGGTTACGCCTAAGAGAGCCGAGCCCCGAACAAGGCGCATCGATCAGGATGCGATCGAATGGCCCGTTCTCTTCGGCGAGATCCTTGAGGCTCTTCGTCGCATCGCGTTCGAGGGTGGCCACGCCGCCGACACCCAGCCGCCGCGTGCCGCGGCCAATCAAGCTTAGGCGCCTGCCATGTCGATCGAGGGCGAGCACATGTCCTTCGCCGTTCAGGCGTTCTGCGATCGCGGCGCTCTTGGTGCCGGGCGCTGCGCAGGTATCGAGGATGCGCTCGCCGGGCTGAGGGTCGAGCAGTTCAACGACGAGCTGGCTCGCTTCGTCCTGAGGACTCATGCGTCCCGTAATGAAGAGCGGGTCTTGCCCGATGTCGCCTTTGCGTCCAATCACGATCGCGTCCGGCCCATGCAGACCTAGGCGCGCGTCGGGGAAGCGTTCCTGAAGCTTGGGTAGTAGCGCCTCACGCGTCGTTTGGGATCGATTCACGCGGACCGTGACAGGAGCAGGCTCATTAAGCGTCATCGCAAGCGAAGCCGCTTCTTCCGCCCCGTATTGTTCGAGCCATCGCGTCGCCAGCCACTTGGGCAGCGAGCACGCATGCACGAGATGCCCAATGGGATCCGTCTCAAGGGAAGGGAACGTGATGTCTTTGCCTTCGCGTGCAAGCTTGCGCAGGACGGCGTTCACTAGGCCCGTGGCTCGCTCGAGTCCCATGGCGCGCACACACCGAACGGCTTCATCGACCGCCGCGTTTGCGGGAATGCGATCCGAGAAAAAGAGCTGATAGGCGCCGATTCGCAATGCACTCGCGACTAAGGGCTCGAGCTTTGCGAAGTCGGAGTCGAGTGCCTGAGAGATCAGATAGTCAAGCCGTCCACGCCATCGCAGCGTTCCGTAGACGAGCTCTGTGGCGAGGCCGCGATCGGCTGCCGGCATATGGCTTTGAACAAGGGCGTGATGAAGTGCCAAATCGGCGAAGGCGCCGGCACGCTGTACGCGTTCGACGACGCGCATAGCAATCAATCGAGGAGCCGTCGGCCCTGCGGTCTTGCGAGGTCCCTGACTTCGGCCGGGCCAGCGCTTATTGCGGCCACCCTTCTTCTTGACCTTGTCCTTCGTGTCGCCCGAACCTTCGGCTTTG
>JASDVF010000031.1:2555-15394 GCA_041440805.1 Myxococcota bacterium
ACGCGCATGACGGAAACGCCGGTCTCTGTCTCGGCGTCGAGAATCGCGCGGGCAAGCGGAGCAGCACCGCGGTATTTGGGGAGTAGGCTCGCATGGGCGTTAATGAGATACCCCGCAGTTGGCATCTCGCGGACCTTCTTCGGGATGAACTGTCCGAAAGCGACGACGACGCCGAGGTCGGGTTGAAGTGCAGCGAGCGCTGCAACAGTTTCTGGATCGCCGACTTTCTCGGGGCGAATCAAAGGGATCTCTTCTCGGAGTGCGACTTCGGAAATGGGTGAAGGCGAGAGCTTGCGGCCGCGACCTCGGCCGCGGTCGGGTTGCGAGACCACGCCTACGACTTCGTGGGGGCCTGCAATCAGCGCCTCCAGCGTGGGGACGGCAATCTCCGGCGTGCCAAAGAAAATGATGCGCAGCGCATCCGCGCGGGCCACGACTTATTCCTGCTCTTCGGCGAGCTGCTTCTTGCGCTTCTTGACGTAGAGGCCGCGCTTCAGGCGACTAATACGGTCGATGAAGAGGATGCCGTCGAGGTGATCCACTTCATGCTGGATGCAAACGGCGCGCAGGCCCTCGGCTTGCTCTTCGATGGTATTGCCGTCCAAGTCTTGGCCGCGCAAAGTGATCTTTGCGTCGCGCTCGACGATCGCGTCGTAGTCCGGGACCGACAAACAACCCTCGTCCCATGTGATGCGGCCTTCGCGGTCGCTGATCTGCGGATTAATGATGACGCTCGGGTGCTTGCCGATTTCTTCGTCGCTCCACTCGGTATCGATCACGAACATGCGAACGGAGGCGCCAACCTGGGGCGCGGCGAGGCCGATGCCCGGCTCGTCGTACATGACTTCGATCATGTCGCGGGCGAGCTCGCGGATCTCGTCGGTCACTTCTGTGATCGGCTCGGAAACCAACTTGAGGCGGGGGTCTGGGAAATGGACGACTTCTCGAAGGGCCATAAATCGGTCTCGCAAACGGGCGGTAAGGCGAAGCGGTTTTGGCCGCCTGGGTTCGTCTGCCTTGGTCGCGGTAAGGGGTCGCAGAAATGAAGCGCAGAAGGATGCGTAGAAAAAGAAACGCTGAAAGGACCGCCGGGAGGGGCGTGACCCGCCGGTAGTGGGTGGGCGAATTGGGAGCGCGTCCCGGTCCGGCTCGCTTAACTAGCCGGTTCCACTAGGAAATCGCCGGTTTTATAGCATGTTGACGGGACGTGCGTCGAGAGCCATCTGGACTTCCTTAGGCAGACGGCGTCCCACGGCGAGCGCCGCCTTTGAAGCGCGATCGAGCGCCTCCTGATCATCGCCCTTGATCAGACACATAAATCGGTAGCGCCCGCGCAGACGTGCGAGCGGAGCGGGAGCCGGGCCGAGGACCTCGAGCCTTGCGCCCTTCGGGATCATGGCCTGCGCCGCGCGCGCGACAGCCTCGATGCCCTTGCGAGCATGCTCTTCTTCTTCGGCGTGGACGACGATGCGGGTGAGTTGGCCGAAGGGCGGGTAGCCGAGGGCCTCTCTATGTCCGATTTCCTCACGGTAAAAGCCTTCGAAGTCGTGGCTCCCGACCGGGGCGAGGGCGTAGTGGTCCGGCACGAAAGTCTGCACGACGACGCGTCCCGGCCGCGAGGCTCGTCCGGCGCGGCCGGCAACCTGAGTCAGGAGTTGGAAAGTGCGTTCTGCGGACCGGAAGTCAGGGAGATGCAGGCCGATATCCGCGGCGACGACGCCGACCATTTGGACGCCGGGGAAATCGTGTCCCTTGGCGACCATTTGTGTACCGATCACGATGTCGACTTCTTCGTCTTTTAAGGCTTTGAGGACGGACTCTGTGTAGCCGCGCTTGGCTGCGACATCGCGATCGAGCCGCATGGTTCGTGCGCCGGGAAAGAGTCCCTGGACTTCCTCCTCAAGACGTTCTGTCCCGACACCTAACAAGGCCGTCTCGGGGTCGCCGCAGCCGTTGCATTTTTCCGGCGGGTCGCGCATGAGGTCGCAATAGTGGCAGCGGAGTTGGTGGTCGGACGCGTGGAAGACGAGCGCGACATCACAGTCATCGCATCGCTCTGCGTGCCCGCACTGGAAACAGAATATCCGCGTCGAGAAGCCGCGGCGATTCAAGAAGAGGATGGTCTGTCCGCCGTCTGAAATTGTCTGTTCGATCGCCGCCCGCATGGGCCGCGAGAGAATCATCTTTCGTCCGCGGTAATTCTTGTCCTTCTCCTTGCCGAGATCGACGATCTGAACTGCCGGGAGCGGGCGCCCGCCAACACGGCGTGGGAGCGAAAGTCGGCGGATTTTACCCGTATCGGATTGAAATCGGGTCTCTAGTGAAGGCGTCGCAGAGCCCAGGATGATGGGGCAGCCGGCCTGTACCGCGCGTCGCGTCGCGAGGTCGATGGCGTGATAGCGGAAGCCCTCTTCGTTCTTGTACGCGCCGTCGTGTTCCTCGTCGATGACGATGAGGCCCAAGGACTCGAGGGGGGCGAATAGGGCAGAGCGGGCGCCTACGGCGATGCGGGTTTCACCCGTGCGAAGACGCTCCCATTGTGCGAGTCGGTCGCCGGGCTTGAGGCCACTATGCAGGACCGCGACTTCGTCGCCGAAGCGTGCGCGCACTCGAGCAAGCAATTGATGCGTCAGCGTAATTTCGGGAACTAACACGAGCGCCTGCTGTCCCGCTTCGAGGGCCTCGGCGATTGCGCGGAGATAGACTTCTGTCTTGCCACTACCCGTCACGCCATGGAGTAGGAAGCTCTCGTGAACCTGCCGCTTGATCGAATCCCGAAGGGGAACGAGGGCATCTCTTTGGTCGTCGGTCAGCTCGACTTCGCCGCCACCATCCAGGACCGACTCGATTTGGCTGAGGCGAGGGCGTTCTGAGAATGCAACCAAATTACGTTTTTGCAGGCTGCGCAGCAGAGATCCGGAGGCTGGGTCCTCGGCTGTTAGGCGTCTGGTTTCAACGCCGGAAGGAAGCTCTGCTATTCGTCGCAAAAGAGCAGCTTGTTTCTTGGCGCGCCCAAGGGTTTCCGTCGCCGCAAATTCGACATCCACGTCGAGGGCCACTCGAACCATCCGCTCCATCGGAATACGCGCCTTCGCCCGCCGCACTTCGACGCGTCGTTCAACGAGCCCGTCTTCGGCCAGCGCTCTCAGCCGGTTCTCGAGGTCAACTCGCGGAAGCGCCTTGGTGAGCGCATGCATTGTTAGAGGCTTGAGGGCGAGTCGTTCGAGGATCGGGCGCGCGGTTCCACCCATGGCACGTTCGTCGATCGCTCCCTCCGCGAGCGCTCTCTCCCCGCGAGCTGTGAGAGCCCAGGGACGGGCCAATCGCGGTGTTGAGCCGGGAGGAAGCGCATGGGCGAGCGCGAGCCCAATCGGCGTATAGATGTCGCGAGAGGCCACCCGCAGGAGTTCAAGCATGTCTGACCCGACAACCGGCTCTTCATCGATCACGCTTTCGATATCGGCGAGGGATCTGTTCGGGTGCGCGGATGCAGTGTCTTCTTCGGTGACCCAATCGCTGGGGACAACGACACCGATCAGGGGCTGGCCGCCGAAGTTCACACGAACGCGCGAGCCTGGTTCGACGAGCGCTTCGTGGCTCGGGAGGACGCGATAATCAAAGAGTCGGTCGAGCGGCACCGGCAAAGCCACGCGCACCACCCGCTCGTTCGTGGCATTGTTCGCATCGGTCGGCGGCAAGCCGTCGAAAAGGGGGGTCGACATGGCGAGATCGTATGGCGGGCGCGGGCGCGAGGAAAGGCCACGCGTACGGGTCGACGATGACGGAGAGACTCGAACGCTTGTTGTCGACGAAACCTTCGCCTCTTTCTATCGCCCGGGCGAGATCGCAACGCATTGTGTTTGGGACGCGATCGCCGCTCCAATTCTTTGGCTACCGCCCAAGCGCCGTCGACGAATTCTGTGTCTGGGGCTCGGGGGTGGCTCTGTTGCGCGGATCGCTAGAGCGCTCGCTCCGGATGCCGAGATCAAAGGCATCGAGCTGGACGCCGAGGTGATCCGCCTCGCAAGAGCCCACCTCGACTTGGACCCCCTCGGCCTCGATATCGAGATCGCGGACGCGAAGGCCTGGGTCGAAGCGCAGTCTCCCTCGAAGGGTCGCTACGACGCGATCCTTGAGGACGTGTTCATAGGAGAGGGCGATGACGTTCGTAAACCGGATTGGATTCCGGAGCCGATTCATGAGCTGGCTTTCCGACTCCTCGCGCCGGGTGGCGTGTTCGTGAGCAATACGCTCGACGAGCACAATCGCGTGGCGCGCACCATGCGCGAGCATTTTGACCGAATCGTCTCGATCGAGACCGAGGACTACGACAACCAAGTTCTGGTCGCAGCGAACGGCGATTTGACGGGGGCGGGGCTGCGACGCTGCGTCGCGGAGTCCCCTGTGCTCTCAGAGAGCCTGCCGATTCTCAGCTTCCGCCTGCGGTGAGTGCGTTCAGCGGCCAGTAGCAAAGGGGCATGGGTGTACTGAAGCAGTTCGATAATCGATTTCACCCTCGGTCTTGAATTAATCAAACGTTTGATTAATTTAAGCCGCCATGAACATTGATCCTCAGACCCCGACCGCCCGAGGCCCTGGACGCCCTCGTCAATCCGAGAGCGAAAAAGCTGACGTCCGCGAGCGCCTGCTCGATGCAGCTACTGAGCTCGCCGTTGAGCAAGGGTTCGAAGCCTGTGGGCTTCGGGAAATTGCCGCTCGCGCCGAAGTGAGCCCCGCCATGATCTCGTACTACTTCGGGGACCGAGACGGGCTCTACGAGGCGATGTTCGGACGCGCCTTCGAACGGATCTCCGAGAAAGTCGCAGCCGTGATGGCAGACCCTCTGCGAAGCGGCCGCGACCGAATCGATGATCTCGTCGCGATTCAGGTGAAGGCGATCGCCGCGGATCCGTGGCTGCCGAAACTCGTGATGCGCGAGGTTTTAGCGCGCAACGGCTCGCCCATGCAGGAATTTGTCAGCGACGCGGTCGCGAAGGGGCCACTGCAAATGATGGTGGACTGGATTGAGCAGGAACAAGAGCGGCATGAAATCCGATCCGATTACGATCCCCGCATGCTGGCCATGACCATCGCGAGCCTCACCGGTTTTCCCTTTTTGATGCTCCCACTCGTTGGAGATCGGCTTGGGCTTGAGCTCGATGATGAATTCCCTGATCGGCTGATCGCTCACAATCAGAAGCTACTCTCTAACGCACTCCGCGCCCATACGGAGGAAAAATAATGACCCCGTTCGTAAGGGCGAAGGCCACGCCTAACCATTTTTTACTGACGCACCGCAGGTTAGTTGCTAGGCGTAGAGTGATGTTATTTGCCCTGTCGCTTGTTGCGGCATTCTCATTCGGATGCTCCGGCGGAGACGACGCGAACGGAGGCGACGACCTTACTTCGGCATCGCCACTTCCGCCGGTCCGGTTGCGTGTGCGGGTGGATCCCGTGCGGCTCGAGCCTTTTGCTGCGGACCAAGCCGTGACAGGGACCGTTCGAGCGTTCCACAAGGCGACGATTACTGCTGAGACGCAGGGGCGCGTTCTCGCGCGAAAGCTTCAGTCTGGGGCTGCGGTGGAAGCGGGGGGCGTGATCGTTGCGCTCGAGTCTTCACGCTTTGAGCTCGAGGTGCGGCGGACGACTGCGTCACTGGGGGCAGCGCGCACGGTGCTTCGGCATGCGGAGCGCGAACTTGCTCGGGGCGATCAGCTGATGAAGCAGAAGGCGATTAGTAGTCAGCAGCACGATGACCTCACACTTGCTGTGGATAGGGCGAGGGACGAGATCCTGTTGGCTGAAGTGGCTCGTGATACGGCGAAGCGCAATCTCGAAGACACGCAGATTGCCGCGCCCTTTGATGGCACGGTAGATTCGATTGAAGTGAATGTCGGGGACTTTGTGGCGCCGGGGACACCGGTAGCCACGCTTGTCGATCTCTCTCGGGTTCGCATCTTCGGTGGCGTCACGGCGAAAGAAACAGCTCGTCTCGTCCCTGGAACGAAGGCGAATGTGAGCTTTGCAGATCTTGGCGGCGAGGTGTTCGAGGCGACGCTTGAAAGTGTCGCCCGTGTTGCCTCGAGTGGCGATGGCACCTACGGAATAGAGTTATGGATGGATGATCCCGCAGGCAAGATGCGCGACGGCCTCGTCGCGCGCATCGAATTGCTGGACGCGGATGAGCGGCCGACGCTGATCGCACGGCGTGCCGCGCTCTTGCGGAGCAACGGGTATTCGGAGGTCTTCATCGTCAGCACTGCCGGGGGAGAGAACCGAGCAGAGACCCGGCGCGTACGCACCGGTCGCATCCATGGCGAATGGGTCGAAATTCTTGATGGCCTCGCAGAGGGTGACCGCGTGATTTGGGACGGGCAGTTTGCGCTAGGCGAAGGGTCGGTCGTCGTGATCGACGGGGAGCAATAAACGATGGAAAAAATTATTCGCTTCTTCGTAGAAAGACATCTTCTCGTCAACGTGCTGACAGCGGCAGTCGTCGTGCTCGGTTTGCTTGCTCTCATGCGCACAAACGTCGCAGGTTTTCCTGAAGCGACGCTGCCTATGTATCTCGTCTCGGCATCGCTTCCTGGCGCGGCGGCGAAGGATGTTGAGACAAAGATCTCCATTCCGATCGAAGACGAACTTCGCGAGGTTGACGGTCTCGAGAGCTTCACAACGATCATCACGGACAACCGATCAGTCACGACCGTCAAGCTGAACGACGACACGCCGGATGAAGATATTCTCGAGAAGGAACGCGAGATTCGGAATGCGATCGACGGGATCAATGACTTCCCGGCGGATATGCGAGACGATCCGCGCGTCTTTTTGATGGATCCCTCGAAGCAGCCGATTCTCGAGATCGCGGTCTCTGGCGAAGAGGGGCTCTTGCCCGACGCGGCGCGCCTCATTGAGCGAGCCGTGCTGCGTATCGACTCGGTCGGAGAAGTCATTAGGGTCGGCCTGCCGGATCCTGAGCTACGCGTACTCGTCGATCCCGCTGCTGCTCAGACCCACGGAGTTACGATCCTTGATGTCGTGCAGGCGATTGAGCGCCGCAATGTCTCGGATACGGGCGGCGTGCTCGAAAGTGCTGGAGATCGTCGCCAAGTTGTTATGTGGGGGCGCTACGCGGATCCGAGCGAGGTCGGTGAAACAATTATTCGCTTCGATGGTGACGCGCCAATTAGAGTGCGCGATGTGGCTCGCCTGGAACTCGGGCGCGAAGACGTTGGGCTGATCGCGGGAACGAACGGCCGGCCGGGTCTCTCTTTGATAGCGGTCAAGAAAGCCGACGCGGACGTCATCGACACGCGCAACGCGATCGCCGCGGTCTTAGAAGATCTGACTCTGCCGGCGGGGGTCACGACAACGATCGTAAATGACTCTTCCTATGAGATGTCGAATCGTCTGAACGTGATCGCCACAAACGGAATGATGGGCCTCGCCCTGGTTGCTGCCATCGTGTTCCTCTTCTTAGCGCCCTCCGCCGCACTTTGGGTATGCATTGGCGTCCCGCTCGTCATCCTGGGTGTGATCGCCGTGATGCCGCAGGTCGGGATGACGATTAACTACGTATCGACGATCGCCTTCGTCATCGTCTTAGGCATGCTTGTCGATGATGCCGTCGTCGTCGCCGAAAAAATACTGCTGCGCAGACAAGAAGGACTGAAACCTGCTGAGGCCGCAGTCTCCGGTACGGTGATGGTCGCCCGTCCGGTGCTCGCTTCTGCTGCGACGACACTCCTCGCCTTCGCGCCCATGCTCGCCATAGGCGGCATGCCCTCAAAGATGGTTTGGCAAATCCCGGCCGTCGTTTGCATTGCGCTCGCGCTCTCGCTGCTAGAGAGCTTTTTTATCCTGCCCGCGCATATGTCGATGGTTAGGAGTGACGCGCAGCCGCGGCCGAAGCGGAAATTCGTGTTGCAGCTCGAAGAGAGATACCGGCGCGCGCTACATAGCACCTTGCCCCGGCGGGGCCGCGTGATTGGTGCCTTCGCGGCGCTATTCCTTGCGGTAGTCATCTTCATCGTTCCGCAAATGGAATTTGAATTCTTCCCCCAGGAGTCGTCGCCGGGTTTCTCTTTGAAGCTTCGCATGCCACCGGGTACACCGATCGAGCAAACTGAAGCCGTCGCCAATGTTGTGCAGTCGCAGATCCCGCCGCTAATGGGCGAGGACTTGCTCGCGATTACTACGAGAATCGGCCATATGGATGCTGAGGCATTCGATCGAAAATATGGGTCGACGGAGAATGAGGCCGTCATCACCGTACACCTTGAACTCACGCGAAAGACGATGACATCGGCGGCGTGGATGGCGCATCTGAAGCCGCTTGTTCGCGTGCCGGGCGAGGCGGAGCTCATTTTTGAGGCGAAGGTCGATGGTCCGCCTGGTCTTGAGCCCGTCAGTGTCTTCGTGATGGCGAATGACGATGTTGTACGTCGTCAAACTGCGATGGCCTTGGTCGCATTTCTTGAAGAACTCGGAGGGGCGACGAATCTCAGTATCGATGAGAAGCTAGGCATGCGACAGATCGATCTCAATCCCGACCCCGAGCGCCTCGCGCGACAGGGGCTGGATGCGCGGGATCTAGGTCTTACGCTCAAGGCGGCCTACTACGGATTGATCGCATCAGAGATTCGAGATCTCGAAGAGACGACGGAGATTAGGGTCGCGCTCGATCCCGCATCACGCCGCTCGATCGACGCACTGCTTGAGATGCCGGTTCGCAATAAGCGCGGCGAATTGATTCTGCTTCGCGATGTCGTCGACCCCGTCGAAATTCCGGCGCTCGCGAAAATTCAACATCGCAACGGACTCCGAGCGGTCTCCGTGACCGGCGGTATTGATCCGGATGTGAGTGTTACGGCGACGACGATCGCCGAGGCGATCGAGCGCGACTTCTTGCCGCGTTATGCGGGGCGAAGCGATCTCGAGATCGAGATTTCGGGCGAAGCCGTCCAGTCGCGCCGAGCGACAGGGGATCTTGGATTCGTCGCAATTGCGGTCGTCTTCGGAATCGGTGCGGTGATTGCGATCATGCTCGGCTCGTTCCTTGAAGCGTTCTTCGTGATCGTTGTCGTTCCGTTCTCCGCCATCTCTGTGATCCTGACCTTCTGGGCCCACGGCATGCACTTCTCGCTCTTGCCCTTGATCGGAACGATTGGCCTTTCCGGTGTCGTGGTGAATGCGTCCATCGTGATGGTCGACTCGGTGCATCAAGCACAGGAAAAGATGCGGGCGGAGGCGAGCGAGGAAGAACGTACGGAAGTCGTGATTGAGGCTTTGGTGGCGCGGTTGCGGCCCGTCCTCGTGACGAGTCTTTCGACCTTCGGCGGTGTCCTTCCTACGGCGTATGGGTTTGGCGGATACGATGCAGTGATGTCGCCCATGTCCCTCGCGCTTGGTTGGGGACTCGCATTCTCTTCCGGAGTCACTCTCTTTCTAGTGCCGGCGCTCTACGTTTCGGCGAACGATATCAATCGTCGAATCGCGGTTTGGCGTGGGCAGAACGAGCAGCGTGCCGGGATGGCCAAGGTGACTGCCCGCGTTTCTGACGGAGCAGAGGAAGCAGCATGACGAATCGGACGCCACGAATTGTGCCTAACGAAATGGGCGAGGGCGCCCCTCAGATTCTGGGCACCGTCGCCAAGCATCCCCATCTTCTCGAACCGATGCTCAAATTTTCCGCTGCACTCGCGGGCGGCATTTTGACGCGTAGGGCTTCGGAGATTTTGGCGTTACGCGCAGCTTGGAATTGTCAGTCGGCGTTCGAGTGGGGGCACCATACGCGGTATGGCCTGGCTGCCGGCCTATCGCAGTCGGAGATCGATCGGTTGGCGGGCAGGGCTCCGGACGCTGGATGGTCGAAGCGGGAAGCTGCGCTGGTTCGGGCGGCGGATGAATTGCATGCCGATCAAAACGTTTCTGATTCAACTTGGGCTCAGTTGCGTGAGGATTGGAACGAAGGTCAGCTCATCGAGATCCCCTTTATCGTTGGGCAGTACACCATGCTTTCAATGGTTGCGAAGGCGACTGAAGTTCCGGTCGATCCGTCGCTGCCGCGATTTCCAGCGTCGCCCGCGTCGTCTTAGGCGCCCATCTTCTTGAGATCGGCGAGGACGCCCTTGGCGGTCGCCTTCAGCGTTTCGAAAACGCCTTCACCCGTCGTGGCACACGCTTCGTACTCGGGTGCAGCCAGCGGATTCAACAAACGCTGCAGCTCTTCGAGAGGCGCGGCGTTCGGAAGATCTCGTTTGTTGTACTGGACGACGTAGGGAACCTTGTCGAGGGCGTAGCCCTGCTCGCGAAGATTGACCTTGAGATTGTCCAGGCTTTCGACGTTCGCTTCCATGCGCTCGATCTGGCTGTCGGCGACGAATACGACGCCGTCGACACCCTTCAGGATCAGCTTTCGACTGGCGTCGTAGAAGACCTGACCGGGGACGGTGTAGAGATGGAAGCGCGTCTTGAAGCCGCGGATCTCGCCGAGAGCGAGAGGCAAAAAGTCGAAGAAGAGCGTTCGCTCTGTCTCCGTCGCAAGGGAAATCATCTTTCCCTTTACGTCGGGATTCGTCTTCTGATAGATATGCTGAAGATTCGTCGTCTTCCCGCAAAGGCCGGGACCGTAGTAGACGATCTTGCAGTTGATCTCTCTCGAGCTGTAGTTGATGAAAGACATGGGGTGGTGTCCGTTCGCTAGGGCCAGAGATCAGTCGTTGAAGAGATTGTCGATATCGTCGTCGGTAATTTCGGCGAAGGGCGAAGCGGAGTGCATCGCGCTTTCGGTCTTCTTCCGGACCTCTTCGAAAACCTTCGCCAGCTCGGCACCTGCCTTCTTCACCCTTAGGCGAACAAGACCGAGAGAGCTGCGCTCGTCGAAGACGACGACGAGGATCATGCGATCCCCGACCAAGGTCATGTGCAGGTTATCCCGCTGACCCTGATGGAAATGAATCGGGAATTCTTCCTCACCAACGATCTTGGCAAGACCGCTCGTCGCAGCGACACAGCCGGCCGTTAGGCTCGCCAGGCTGGTGCTATCGATTCCCTGTAATTCGCCGGCTTCGCCCACAAGCTGACCGGCTTTATCGACCACGAAGACACCTTTTGAATTGGCATCTCGGACCAGCTTTTGGATGACCGCGAGGACTTGGTCGAAGTCCTCCTGTTGCATCACGAGCTGGGATTCCATCATCGGCAGTTGCCTCTGTAAACGTCCGGGAAATGGACCCTTTTAGCCATCTTACCCCGCGATCAGCACGACGGGCAAGCGCGTGACGAAACTCATTGCGTCACGTGGCCCTCCTGGAATCGGTCTGCGTTTCCCCCGGCTTTAGGCCCCCGGCCGTGGTTTCTGGACCTCGGCCCCATCTTTCGATCTGAAATCCGAGTCCCACGCATCAGTCCGGCAACGTGCGAACACGTAACTCATCGTGCCATTGATCCGGAACTTGCGTGCTACTCCTTGAGTGCGCGTCGGTTCTCGATCGATCGGCTGACGGTTACGTGATCGGCATACTCGATATCCCCACCCAGCGGCATGCCATAGGCGATTCGTGAGACATGGAGACCGCTGGCGCCCGAAGTACTTAGGCGATCGGCGAGGAAATGCGCGGTTGCATCCCCTTCCGCGGTTGGGTTCGTGGCGAGCACGACTTCTTTTACGCCCTGAGTAGCGACGCGATGTTCGAGTTCGACCACTCGAAGCGTCTCCGGCCCCATTCCGTCGATCGGCGAGAGTGCTCCGCCTAATACGTGGTAGAGGCCGCGAAAGCCGCCACTTCGCTCAATAGCGGCCATGTCGGCAGGTTCCTCAACGACGCAAATCGTTGTGCGATCGCGGTCGTCTTGGGAACAAATCGGGCAGGGCGTTCGATCGGAGAGGGTGAAGCAAGTTTCGCAGACGACGGTGTCGCGCTGGACACGGGCGATGGATTCTGAGAGCTCCCGAGAAAGCTCTTCGGGAGCGCTCAGCAGAAAATAGGCGAGGCGCGAGGCGGACTTCTCGCCGATCCCGGGCAGTCGCTTAAGGCTCGCGACGAGCCGGTCCATAGCGGGAGAGGAGGACACGTTATTGGCCCATTCCGGGCAGGCCGGAGAGCATCGAGTTCTGCATCTTCGCCATTTCTGCCGCGACGGCTTCTTGCGCTTTCGTGAGAGCCGCATTCACCGCGGCAGCTGTTAGGTCTTGGATCATACCGCGATCGTTGTCTGCGATGAGTCCTGGCTCGATTTCGACTGAGAGCACGCGGAGCCCGCCTGATACGGCGGCGGTGACCATGCCGCCACCGGCGCTGGCCTCGAATCTTCGTGCGGCGAGTTCGGCCTGCAACTCGCCCATCTTCGATTGCATCTCCTGGGCTTTTTGCATCATCTGCTGCATGTCATTCGGATTCAACGTTTCTCTCCGAGCGGCCGGATCTCAACGATCTCGGCGTTCAGGACCTCGATCGCGAGGTTCACAGATTCACTGTTAAGCGCTTCTTGGCGCCGTTTTCGCGATTGTTCGCGGGACCCTTTGGTTTCCGTTCGCGCCCCGCCGCCCGAGGCGATCTCAATCGAAATTTTCGTGGGGCGGCCGAAAAGTGCGCTCGCATGTTGTTCAAGATCATCGGAGCGCTGGCGCAGGCGTTCGACGTGAAAGGCAGCGGGTGCGCCGATCCGAATCGTATTGCCTTCGATTCCGACGAGCGTCGTACCGTCGAGGCTCGCGAAGTGGGAACGATCCTTCTCGAGCGCCGTTGCACGGAAGCGATCGAAGATCGCTGCAGGCGGCGCGCCTCCGCCTATTAGCGGTGCGCCTCCGTCTATTGGCGGTGCGCCTCCGTCTATTG
>JASDVF010000031.1:15494-29786 GCA_041440805.1 Myxococcota bacterium
GCGGTGCGCCTCCGTCTATTGGCGGTGCGCCTCCGTCTATTGACGGCACACCTTCCCCGCTTGACGGCGTGCGTCCTGCTTTCGAGGGTGCACCACGTCCGTTCGCGGGCGCGCCCGGGCGAGCGGGAGGTGAGGAAGCTTTTTCGGACTCATCAAATCGTGCCGGCTCGGTCGGCATTCGGTCAAAGGCCGCATCCGGATCGCTTGGAGCAGGGTTTGCGTCCGGCGCTGTCCCGCGACGCGTAGTCGCGGCTTGCGTTCGTCTGTTCGCGGAGCCATTCGGAGCAGCCGCGGGTCGCGACGCGCCCATTGAGCTTTGCTGACGAGCGGCAGGAGCAGCTGGTGCGGCTTTGGGTTGCCCGGTGGCCTGACGGGTGGA
Organism: Myxococcota bacterium; assembly: GCA_041440805.1. Classification (GTDB taxonomy): domain Bacteria; phylum Myxococcota_A; class UBA9160; order UBA9160; family UBA4427; genus UBA4427. The sequence goes on from JASDVF010000031.1 coordinate 15,874, forward strand.
TGGATTCGGGCCGCCTGGTGGGCGGTCGAAAGGATCGATCTCCGATTCAGCCGATTGGCTTGATGCCGGAGGGGATGAAGGAGCGCGTGCCCCGCTAGACTCTGGTGATCTTCGCTTGGGACTGCGATCCGAAACGCGCCCGCCTCCGACGTTGCCACCACCAGCGCCGCCACCGCTTGCGAGTCGGCGTTCGAGCTGGTCGAGTCGCGAGAGCAGTTGGCTGACGTCATCGCCGGAGGGCATCGTGGCTAGCCGTATCACTGCCATCTCAAGGACGGCGGTCGGCTGAGGAGCCCAGGATAGATCTTCGATCTCGCGAACGAGCGCCCTGAACATGCGCCGCAAGCGCGCCGGCTCCGTTCGGCCGGCAAGCTCAATCAGTTCGGCACGCTCTTCGTCCGTACCTTCGAAAAGCGCCTCGCCATCGGGGGCGACACGCAGGACGGTGAGGTCGCGGAGAAGCTCGAGGAGTGCGTCCGCGATTCGGCGTGCTTCAGAGCCGCCAGACGTGGCCAGGTTGACTTGCACGAGTGCGGTCTTCGGATCGGAATCGATGCACGCTTCGACGATCGCGCGCAAGACATTCCGATCAACGAGATCGAGTACGTCCGCGACGACTGAGTCTGTAATTTCGTCGCCCGATCCCGCTTGGCCCCCGGCGTACGCGATGATTTGGTCGAGCAGCGTCTGCGCATCGCGCATGGAGCCGTCGCCTTCGCGCGCAATCGAGGCGATTGCCGTCGGCGTAATCGCGATCTCTTCCGCGGCACAGATCTCTGCGAGTCGCTCGCCGACCGACGAGAGCGCAATGCGGCGCAGGTCGTGGCGCTGACATCGGGAGAGAACCGTGAAAGGAATTTTTTCGGGGTTCGTCGTCGCGAATACGAAGAGGCTGCGCGGCGGCGGCTCTTCAAGGGTCTTGAGCAAAGCGTTGAACGCTGCGCCCGAGAGCATGTGAACCTCATCGATAATGAAGATGCGGTATTTGCCCGGGGCGGCCGCATAACGGATCGATTCGATGACCTCGCGCATGTCATCGACGCCGGTTCGGCTCGCGGCATCGATTTCCTGGACGTCCGTCGAGCGTCCTTCCGTGATATCACTGCAGGGCGGGCACGAGCCACAAGGCTGATCAGTAGGCCCCTTTTCGCAGTTGAGACATCGCGCGATCAACCGTGCAAGCGTTGTCTTGCCGACGCCACGTGGCCCCGTTAGGAGCATGGCGTGCGGGATTCGATCGGTGCGAATCGCGTTGCGCAGCGCCGTGGTTACGTGCGTTTGGCCCGACACCTCGTCGAAGCTCTGCGGTCGCCATTTGCGCGCAATGACCTGATAGCTCAAGGGGGGTCCTGGCTTCACCGCCACGAGGCCTCGCTAGAAGGACGCTCGGGCACAGCGAATGCTGGGGGTTCTAGGGGGTCGCGATTCGGATATTGGGCGTACTCGGCTAGGTGACTTGTGACTTCCGAGCTGGAGCGGTTCGCGTCGAGAGTTGACCGCAGGGCGGCCCGACCGCAGCCAAGACTCTGTTACGGCTGCTTCCTTCCGGATCTGACCGGGTTCACAGGATCCCGAACTCGAACGGGACCCTGCGGTCAACGCTCGACGCGAGGATACAAAGTACCCGTCGGAGGGGTGAGATTCAATCGTCAAGCGGCGCCCGCGAGGGGCTCGAAGCTGGCTAGTATCGAGGGCTGACCCTAGGACCCGGAAATGGAGGATCAAGAGATGGCCAGCGAGACTGTCGAGGCGCGCACAGCGCGTCGTGAGGACGAAATTCAGCTCCGAGAGCTTGCCGAGCGCTACGCCCGCATGATGGATCGAATGAATTTCGATTGGATGCCGCAGGTCTTCGCCGAGGACGGCGTGCTTGCCGGGCCCGGCTACGAGATGACCGGCCACGATCAGCTACGGCAGGGGCTGCAATCTCTCGACCAATTTTCAGCGACGCTTCACAGTGTGCTGAACACCTATTTCGAGATCGACGGCGACCGCGCGACCGGGGAGATCTACTGCGTCGCGAATCACGTCCACGAGATCGAGGGCATTCCCTTCAAGCTCGACATGGGTATCCGCTACGAGGACACCTACAGCCGGGTTGCTGGAGAATGGGTGATTGCGCGCCGCGCTTTCAACATGGTCTGGGAGACGCATCGTCCGATGCGCCTGGATGCGGAAGGGAAGCCGCTCGCCGCCGAGGCCTAATGGCGCGCTAGCTGAAAAAATCCGCCGCATAACGTGTGTCCACGTGTTCGCGAATTTCGCAGATGAGGCCTTCGCGGATGACGAAGAAGAAGGTGTAGTCGTTTTGGTAGATGCGGCCGTCTGGGGCGACTGCGCTCATTTCGGTTTCCTTACACACGACGTCGTCTGCGATCAGCGTCGTTCGGACGTCGAATCGCTGGCTTCCTTTTTTGAAGGAGTCTCCGACTGCGCCGAGCATCATGCCGATGATTTTGTCCGCTCCCTTATGCGTGCCGCCGTAAGGTGGGATGGCCCCCTTTGGGATCCGCCAGAGAACGTCCTTGGAAAAGAGTGAGCGGAGCTTGGTTGCATCACCTTCACAAACCGCTTCAAAGTAGCTTTCGGCAAGGGCATTCATTTCTTGGGGGTTCATACGGAACTCCTTTCGCTGCGTTCACACTCGATCATGGGAAGTGCCTCCGGGACGTCTCGAAGCGAGTCGAAGCGCCAAGTTGCGGAATCGAAGCGGGGATCGTTGCGCGTGGCCGCTTCGGGAATCGCGATACATCTCATACCCGCTTCTAGCGCCGAGATCATGCCATTCGCGGAATCCTCGATCGCGACGCAATCGATCGGTTCGAGGGCGAGTTTGCGGACTGCTGCGAGATAGACCGCCGGGTGTGGTTTGCCATGGCTTTCGTTTTCCGCAGATCGCACGACTTCGAAATGCGACTGCCAGCCGAAGCTTTCGAGCACGGTGTCAATCAGGCGCTTCGAGGATGAGGAGGCCAGTGCGATTCGCCAGCCTTCAGCTTGGACGGCTTCGATCGCTTCCTGCGCGCCGTGTGCGGGCACGCCCTCGGCCGCGATCAGGGCGACCATTTCGTCAACGATTCGATCGGCGATGACGGAAGGAGCGACAAAAGGGGCGCCAGAGGAAGCGCCAAAAGGGGTGACGCCGGACCAGGGAGTACGCTCGAACCAATAATTCGCGACTTCGTCGATCCTGCGCCCGACCGTTTGGAGGCAGTCCTCTTCGGTAAGCGTTAGGCCGACGGCTGCGAAGCATTTCATTTGCGCTCGGCGCCAAAGCGGTTCGGAGTCGATGAGCACGCCGTCCATGTCGAAGATCATGGCGCGTGTCCGACGGCTTACGACCTCCGTCCCTTGATCAGTCACGCGAGGGCGGCGCCGTCGATTCGGATCTCTTCGCCGCTGATATGGCGCGCGTCCTCCGAGGCAAGAAAGAGAATCAGGTCCGCGACCGCTTCGGGGCCGGATATGCCATGGAGCGAAGAGAGTCGTTCTAAGAGAGAGAAGTCAGCGCCTTCGGGCATAGCCGTGGGCTTTGACATACCTGTCTCAATCGACGCCGGGCAGATGGAGTTGGCGCGTAGACCCTGGGACGCGTATTCGACGGCGATTGCGCGGGTAAAGGCATGAATGGCGCCCTTAGATGCACTGTATGCAGAGCCGTAGGCGAGCCCCGAAAGGCCCGCTGTCGAGCCGATATTGACGATTGCGCCACGGGATTCGAGCAGATGGGGAATCGCCTCTCGGGTCATCAGGAAAGTCCCGTCCAGATTGACTGAAAGGATCTTGCGCCAAAAGTCAAAGTTCATCTCGTGAGTGTGGCGGTAGCCTATGACGCCGGCGTTATTGCAAAGGGCATCGAGCTTGCCGAACTCATCGACGCAGGCGACGACGCTTGCCTTAGCCTGGGCTTCATCGCTGATGTCGGTGACGGAGGACGCGATTCGTGCGCCGGACTCACTCGCGGCGTCTGCGGCCAGCTCCAAGGTTTCTTTGAGCGCGTCCGCTGCGACATCTGTCACGAAAAGAGAAGCGCCCTGGGCTGCGAGCTTGAGGGTGGTCGCCCGCCCGATTCCTGATCCTGCGCCGGTGAGGAGGAGGACCTGGTTTTTGAATCGGGGCATGACATGTTCCTCTTGATGATAAGTTGGCTTGTCTGCGCTTTCACCTCGTTAGGCGAGAGAGTCGAACGATAGCGTTAGATGAAAAAGTTAGGCGTGGTAGAAGTAGGGCCATACAATGGCATCCAGAATCATTGTCTGCAGCCAGAAAAAGAAGAAGAACGCGACGGCCCCCCAGGCGAGGAGGGGCCCCTTCTGTGCGCGACGAATCAGCATATACGCAACGGTTGAAGCGCCGCCTCCGACCGCAAAGAGCACGACGCGGATCGCGATCCAGAGAAGTGTGGATGGGTCTTGGATGTAGAGCGCGGTGAGCGGGAGCCATAGAGCTGAAGGCATCAGGATCGCGGCATAGGCGGCCATCAAGACATTAAAAGAGAGCCCTGCTTGGCCCGGGAAGTCATCGAGATCGGTTTTGAATCCGAGCAAGAGGGTGGCGGGAAAGAAGGCCCCGGCGGCGAGGAACATGTTGACCGTATACATGCCCTTGAGTGACTCGGGGAGGCCGCCCCAAAGGCCGGATTGGAGCGAGGGCTCACCGACTAAGGCGAGGACATAGCTGCCCAGGACGGCTGTGCCGCCGAAGGCAATCATCAACAGAAGAGAACGGCGAAAGGGATGCATCTCACTCCTTGCTCGGGCCGAAGTGCGAGAAAACGCGCGGAAAGCCCTGGCCATGGATTTATTCGTTCGGTTCAGATCGCTTGCGTGGCCGGACCCTACGATCTCGTTTCGTTCATCGCCAGCCGCGCAGGTTTGTTTCGGAACTCTCGAGCTGACTCTGGTAGGCCGCCGCTAGTCGTGCTGCGTCTTCAGGGTAGCGTTTCGAAACGTCGTAGGATTCGTTCGGGTCACGCTCGAGGTCGAAGAGCCAGGGGCCCTGTGGCAGGTTGACGGAGAGATATTCAGTGCCAACGCCTCGGACGCCACGACGTCTATGGTATTTGAATCGCGGGCCGCGAATCGCATCCAGGCTCCCGCCAGTTCCCCAGTACTGGACCCATCGCTCGGGCGGCTCATCCTCGTCAAAGAGATGGGGCCCGACGTCTGAACCGTCGAGGATTCGGTCGTTTGGAGCGGGAAGACCCAAGAGGGCGAGGAGCGTTGGGACGAGATCCACGCCCACCACGGGGGCATCGCTCTCGCGTCCAGGCGCGATACGCGCGGGCCAATGGGCAATGAAGGGAACGCGCATGCCGCCTTCCCAGGTTTGATTTTTGCGTCCGCGAACGGGGCCGGGATTGCCTTCGTACCAGGGGCCGTTGTCGCTCGTGACCAAGATCAAAGTGTCCTCGAGTTCGCCACGGCGTTCGAGCAGGGTAACGATCGCACCCACCGTGTCGTCGAGCCCTTCGACGACGTCCCCGTAGAGCCCGCCTTTGGAGCGGCCAAGGTCGGCATCCGGCGCGAAGAGCGGAATATGCGGGAAGTTATGCGCCACGTAGAGGAAGAAGGGGCGGTCACGATCTTGGTCGATGAAGTCGAGGGCTGCCCCTTCGTATACTTCTTTCATCTTGGTTTGATCAAAGGGCGCCTCGTGGATGATTTCATCGTCGCTGTAGATCGCAAAGGGCGTCATGTCGTTGCTGTAGAGCGCGCCGACATAACGGTCGTGCCCACGGTCCATCGGCCTAGATGGCGACTGGTCTCCGAGGTGCCATTTGCCAACCATGCCCGTTTCATAGCCCGCCGCCTGCAGGATTTCGGAAAGCATAATTTCCTCAGCGGGGAGGCGCGTCGCGAGGGTGCCTTGGGCGCGCATGGAGAGCTCAATAGGGTCGCCCGTTGGGAAGGCAACGATGTTCAGCCCAGCGCGTGGCGCATAACGCCCTGTAAGCAGAGCGGCCCGAGAAGAGGTGCAGACGGGAGAGGGTGCGTAGTAGTTGTCGAGGCGAAGGCCGTCTGCGGCGAGGGCATCGATTCGGGGCGTGGCGATGGATTGGGATCCGTAGCTGCTGAGGTCTCCGTAGCCGAGATCATCGAAGAGCAGCACTATGATATTGGGGCGCTCGGGCTGAGACGTCTGCTGCGCCGCGATGGCCTTGAGGTAATCCTGTTTCGCTTCTAGATGATCGGCATCGTCAGCGGATTCGTAGGTGATGATTCGCACGACTGCGATCACGGCGACTAACATAACGGCCAACCCAGCCACGAGCGCGAGGCTCCCGAGGATGCGAACAAGCAGCCGAACTGCGTTCACGGCCGCTCCCCGCACGGTTCTCCTTCGACGCCTGAGGCCCATACGACGGCATTCTCAAGGAGGCGCTGCGTATAGTCCTGGGCATAGGCATCACCCCAATGCCCCATCGCGGAGTAGACGGCGCGACCACGGCCGACGCAGCGACTCCATACGATCGGATGATCCGTCATGCGGATATCGACTTCATTGCCGAAGGCTTTGATCCAGGGCGAATAAGAAGATTCATCGACCGTAAGGAGCACGTCGAAGCCTGCTTCGCGGGCGCCGCGGCCCCAGGAGTACCACTCCTCTTCATGCTGAAATTCTGTTGGAAGGCCGCGAGTGATCGGGTGGGAGGTCGCTTCAACGACGACTCGGGCCTCTTGCGTTTGCGGTCCAAGAATATGGCCGAGATAGGTCCCCGTCATGAGATTCTCCGCGTACCAATCCCAGAGCTCGTGAGATCCGTCGCCGGCGGCATGAATGCCTAACCAACCGCCGCCTGCTTCAAGCCAAGCGCGGAAGGCTTCATCTTGTGCGTCGCTTGCATGATTCCCACTCGCACTCGCGAAGACGATGACGTCGAACTGATTCAAAAGTTCCGGCGTGAAGAGCGCGCTGTTTTCGGTGTGAAAGACGGCCCATCCTCGCTTCGCACCGATCTCGTCGAAGAGCGCGTGTGACGCGTCGATGCCTTCTGTGTGTCGAAATGAATTTGTCTTGGTGTAGACCGCGACCCGTAATACGGCGTCCTCGCCGAAATCGGCGGTGAGCTCTGGTGCTTCGGTTTCGTATGCGTCGCTTGGAAAGATGATTCCCCATGCGCCGATCCACCAAATCCCTACGCCGCTCACGACAACGACGAGCAGGAGAAGAATTGCTAGGCCGGCCAGGAATTTCTTGAGTCTCGACATGCACGGCTCCCTTTTTGCGCGCGGGTACGGGAACGATAAGGCAGATCGGCAGTGTGAGCGAAGCTGGTTCCGGACGCACGGATGGCTACCGTAACCGTTCGAAAGAAAGAGTGGGAGCGATATGAGCGATCTGGTCGACGCAGCGATTGGTGAGAGCGCTGAGCGGCGAATTATCGAGGTAATTGCGGTTGTCGGTTTAGCGGCAAGCGTGATGTTATGGGCGGGTTGCAGCGACGGCGGCGTCGATTCGGAAGGGCTTGCAGCGGCTCACGATCGCGCCGGAAGCGCCGAGCGCGAATGGCGTACGTATTTGGGTGATCTCTCTTCTAGCCAATCCTCCCCGCTCGCTGAAATCAATCGAAGTAATGTCGCGTCTCTCAGAGTCGTCTGGACCTACCATTCCGGGGCGCCTGAAGGCGTTGGCCTCCAGATGCAGGTCAACCCACTTGTGATCGACGGCGTTCTCTACGGAAGCTCGCCTAATCTCACACTCTTCGCGCTCGATGCGTCGACTGGCAAAGAACTCTGGCGTTTTGATCCCGGAACAGGTTCGTGGGCGGCCAGCGCGAGCCGTGGCTTGGCGTACTGGAATGCGGGCAGCGAGCGCAGACTCTTTTTCGGGGCCCGAAGTTTTCTCTACGCAATCGAGGCGGATACAGGGCGAGTCGCGACGGACTTCGGAGACGGCGGGCGAATCGATTTACGCGAGGGACTCGGTCGTGATCTCGCAGCCGACGTGATGGGTGTGACGGTCACGACACCCGCCACTATTTTCGAAAATCTCATTTTGGTTGGCGGACGTGTCAACGAGATGGAAGGAGCGGCGCCGGGGCACGTTCGTGCATTCGATGCGCAGACGGGAGCTCTTGTGTGGACCTTTCGCACAATTCCCTCGCCAGGCGAAGACGGCTATGAGACATGGCCCACGGATGCATGGCAGACGGCAGGCGGCGCGAATGCGTGGGCCGGGATCACGGTCGATGCGGAGCGCGGGTTGGCTTTTATTCCGACCGGTTCCGCCACGCCAGACTTTTACGGGGCCGACCGTCTCGGCGACAATCTTTATGCGAATAGCTTAGTGGCTCTCGATGCACGAACCGGTGAGCGCGTTTGGCATAGGCAGCTCGTGCGCCACGACCTTTGGGATCGTGACCTTCCTTCGCCGCCTAACTTGATCGAGCTCGAACGCGACGGCGAACTTGTGCCCGCGGTCGCGCAGGTCACGAAGACCGGAGATACATTCGTGTTTCATCGCGAGACAGGCGAATCGCTTTTTCCGCTGCGGGAGGAGCCCGTCGCGCCGAGTGAAATCGAGGGCGAAGTGGCGGCGTCTTCGCAACCGATTCCGGTCCTACCGCGTCCTTTCGTACGGCAGACATTTGATGAGAGCCTCGTGAGCGACCGGTCGCCGGAGATTGCCGCCGCGATTCGCGAGCGAGTGAAAGAGATGAAGCACGGGGCACTCTATATTCCGCCGAGCGTCGAAGGTACGGTCATGGTGCCTGGAACGGACGGCGGCGCGGAATGGGGAGGGGCGGCTTGGGATGCATCTACCCAGACGCTTTTCGTGAACGCGAATCAGGTCGCCTCGATTCTGCAAGTCGTCGAGATCGCGGGCGAGGGGGAACTGCTCGACACGGCCTATTTGGGACTTTGCGCGAGCTGCCATGGCCTGGATCTCAAAGGCGACGGTGCGACGATCCCGTCTCTATTAGGCGTGAAAGACCGAATGGGCTTCTTTGAGTTCCATCGCATCCTTCGCGATGGTCGCGGCCGCATGCCCGCAGTCGGAGCCATCTTGCCTTGGTACCAGAGATATCCAGTCGCCTGGATGCTCTACGATTTGGAAGAGGGCGACGCGCCGATTCATTGGGCCGAGCGTGAAGGCGAATCCCATTTCGCGAATGCGGGATACCAGAACCTGCGTGACGTGGACGGCCTACCCGGGACAAAGCCGCCGTGGGGAACGCTGACCGCTATCGATCTCCAAACGGGGGAACATAGATGGCAGATTCCGCTAGGCGACTATCCGGAAATTCTTGAGGCGGGCGAGAGCGGCCTCGGTGCAGAAAATTACGGCGGGCCGGTCGTGACAGCAGGCGGCTTGCTCTTCATCGCGGCGACGCCGGACCGCAAAATTCGCGCCTTCGACAAAGAAACCGGAGCGCTTCTATGGGAAGACGAGCTGCCCTTTGCTGGGCACGCAACCCCGTCGGTCTACGAGGCGGCGGGACGACAGTATGTAGTCGTTGCGGCGGGCGGTGGGAAGTTCGGGCAGGAATCAGGAGACGCATACGTTGCGTACGCGATCCCCAAGTCCCCTGATGCCGGGAACTCCGAAGCGCCGTAGCGCCAGCGGAAGGTTCGCCGGGATGTTCACGAAAGCCGGATCGCATCCTGCGTGTTAGGCAAGCCTCAGCTTCGCTCGTCGCGAAAGCGCTTCGTCTTCGGACTCGTCTTGATTTCGGTGAGCTCGTCGAGGCTCCCGGGCACTCCGACTTCGACACGAATTTTTACGCCGATCTTTTCCTTGAGTAGGGTTTCTAGCTCCGTCGCGATCGTGGCAAAGGCGCCGGCGTCCGCGGGGGTGGTCACGGCGACGATCATTTCGTCGCGATGTCCCTCTCGGATGGCACGCACGAAATAGTCTTCAGTCGTCTGCTCGTGGGTCATTACGATCTCGCCGAGTGCTTCGGGCCAGACGTTGACGCCACGAAGTTTTACCATGTTGTCGCCACGGCCAGAGAACGGAGCCATTCGGCGAAGCCAGCTTCCGCAGGCGCATTGCTCCGGTGGATACAGGTAGGATAAATCCATGATGTTGTATCGGAACTGTGGACTGCCGGTTTTGTAGAGCTCTGTCACGACGAGGCAGCCGAGTTCTCCGTCGGGGGTAGGCTCGCCCGTGTCCGTATCGACGACCTGGACTATGAACGCGTCTTCTTGAATGTGAAGTCCCTGGCGCGCAGGACACTCAGTTGCGATCCACTGCACTTCATGAAACCCGTAGGACGCATAGTTTTCGCCGCCGAAGGTGTCCTCGAGACTCGCGCGATCGCCAATATTAGGCAGAGCCGTGAGCTGCAGGTCCTTCTTGGGATCGACCCCCATCTCCCGCGCCTTCTCGGCGAGGCGAAGCAAATAGTCTCCGGTCGTGAGGATTGCTTTTGCACCGTATTGCACGGCGAGTTCAATCTGCCTTTGGCTGCTCGTGACGGTTCCGGTCCCGGTCGTGAGCACAACGCAATTGAGCCACTTGTAGAGGGCCTCGTCCATGGAGAACGCGCCGTTATGCGTAGAGTAGGCCCAAGCGTTTAAGACCGTATCACCGGGTCGAATGCCTTGTTGGTAAAGCGCCCGCGCCGTCAGGATGGCACCGGCTTCTCGGTCCCAGGCTGTATAGAGCGTCGGGCGTGATGTGCCGGTCGTCCCGCCGGACATGAAAACCCGCATGGGTTCCTGAGCGGCGTCCTTGGGGAGCACGCCCTGATAGTCGCCGAATGGCGGGTTGGCTTCGATGCTCTTTCGGATGTCGTCCACGGTGTAGAAGGGGACGCGGGATAGATCGTCTAGAGATTCGATCGAGTTCGGGTCAAAGCCCGCTTTGTCCCAGCGTCTTTTGAAGAACGGAACTTGGTAGGCACGGAGAGCACGATCCTTGACGCGGGAAAGCTGTTTGCGCTCGATTTCGTCCCGGGATTCGAGATACGTGGAATCAAAATACTCGGGCGGCGGAGGGAAGGACTGGGTGAGTTGGTCGTAGTCGACGACTTCGTGTGGACGACGAATTCCTTTGGACATGATCGAATAGCTCCGGGCAAAATGCAGGGTTCTGTGAATTGGTTTTGGGAATTTGAATTGGGTTGGGACGTGTGCCCGCGGCCGGCCCGACGAATTAGACCTACGTGCTTAATCGAGTGAATACGTTACGCGCGGTTCCACCCATGACGGCAGCAGCTATTTCGGGATCGAGATCGAGTGCTTCGAGTTGGGCTAGGGCGTGTCTGTGTCCGACCGTCGGAAAGCTAGTGCCGAACATCGTCTTGCGCCGTCCCGGGCCTCGGATGAAGTTGACTAATGAAGCGTGCCAGCGTTTCGGAGGGAGCGATGCCGTGCCCAGGTAGACGTTCGAAAATTTGAGTGCCATCGCGACTGCTTCATCGACCCAAGGCCATCCGGTGTGCGAGAGGACGAAATTAACTTGCGGGAAATAAATGGCGGGACGATCGATTCCAATCGGGTGGCCGCATGCACTCGGGAGTCGGCCACCTGAGGTACCCGCTTGCATAACGAAGGGGAGGCCTAATTCGTGGGCGAGCGCATAGAAAGGGTAGTAGTCGGCATGGTCGAAGGAGAGGTCGAAGCTATGCGTATGTGTATGCAACGCAACGATCCAGGGCTTAGCCGCCATTTCCCGCGCGCGGTCGAGACCTTTGGATCCCTCTCTTGGGTCGATGCTCCATTGCCCCACGAATCTTCCCGGATGGGCGGCGCTCATCGCATCCATTTCATCGACCCGCGTGGCAAAACCCTCGTAGTCGGTGATTCCGGCGTGAGCAGGGAGATCGCAGACGGGAAGGATCAGCGATGCCATTCCGATCTCATCCATGCGAGCGACCATCGCCTCGACATCACAGAACGAATCCTGTTCGTCGCGACGAAGCTTTATTGGAACGCCCTGGGCTTCCAGCGAAGCATCCCAGAGTGCTTGGCGGTCCGGCAGGAATGAGTTTGTCCAACTGTCGATCATGCCTGTTATTTCGGCCATCGATCGGATTCCTCTGTCTTACGATCGAACATCCGATCGGGAAATCGCCTTGGTTTTTAATATGCGACTGAAAATCTATTACCCGGTGAACGCCGGGATGAACGCGAAAGAATACTTCTCATAGCTCCTGCGCGGAACCCCATGACAATGGGGCATGTGGCTGATGGTGAAAAAATCAAACTGCGTTCGTTCTGTCGCGTATGGGTCAGAGAAAGTCCTGCGTATGTTCACTTCAAACATGTTGCATCGCTGATCGACGACTGGGGCCGAAGCTCTCATTCCTCGCGAATGGCACTGTCGTACCTCCCGCTTGCTATGTCGATTCCGAGTTTTCGCCGGACTCTGAATGTCGAGTTCGCGACCCATTGGCTCTGCGCATATTCCACGGTGTTTAGCCGTCGGGTTTGACGCGTATCGGAACTCTCGCCGCCGAAGACTGAAAATGTCTCCATTTAAGAGGGGTAGCGAGGCAACTAAAACCGGATAGCAACGACATTAAAAACGGCCGGTCTCCGCCCTGTATAAAGGACTGAGCCGGCCGTATTTGATTCGTGCGCGAGCGAAGCAGCGAGTGCGTGTCAGTCAGCGCTTTCCGGCGTGAACTTGACATGCATATGCATCACGCTTCGGACGAGAGCCGACTCGCCGAATTCCGGTCCGCCTGTCGCATAACGCATGTCCGGCGTTCGGCGAAGGATTTCGTTAAGCGCAACCCGGAGTTCCATTCGCGCGAGATTCGCGCCGAGGCAGAAATGGTTGCCAATGCCGAACGCGAGATGGTGCGGGCTTCGGCGAATGTCAAAGGACTCGGCATTCTCGAATTCCTCGGCGTCACGATTGGCGGAGCCGTAGAGCATCAGCACCCGTTCTCCCTTTTTGATCGGGACGTCTCTGATCTGCGTGTCTTGAGTGGCCGTTCGCTGGAACGAGAGGACCGGAGACACCAGGCGCAACATTTCTTCCACTGCACTTGGGACGAGCGACGGATCTTCGCGGAGCTGCTGATAGACCTCGGGGTTTTCGATGAGGAGCTGCATACCACCAGTGAGCCCGTTTCGAGTGGTCTCGTTTCCGGCGACCATCAACAAGATGCTCATCTTGATGAGCTCGTCGTTGTTCATCACGCGGTGATCCAGCTCGGCTTCGAGACCAGTTTCTTGAGTTTCGTGCTCGACGAGAATGCCGGAGTCCTTGGCCTGAACCAGGATGCTGATCAGATCGTCTTTCGGTTCTTTGCGCCGGCTCTCGATGACCTCCGTGATATAAAGCATGTATTCCATGGCCGCTTTGCCTGCAGCGGCCGTGATTTCGGGCTTGTCGAGATTGCCCTGCGCGCTGATCATGGCATCAGACCATTGGTGGAACCGGTCTCGATCCTCTCGGCGGATTCCGATCATCTCGGCGATCAGAATGAGGGGGAGGGGGACTGCTATGTCTTCAACGAAATCGCATTCGCCCTTGGGAGCGATTTGGTCGAGGGCCTCATCCGTGATCTGCTGGAATACCTCTTCCCATTTGCGAACCATACGCGGGGTGAAGCCGCGGTTGATCAGGCCGCGCATCTCGTTATGTCGCGGTTCATCTTCGTCGATCAAGCCGATCTTTGCGTTGATACGGCCAGGCAGAACACCTTCACCAGAACAAAAGATGTCGTTGTTCTTTGAGGCGTGAACGACGTCCGCGAAGCGCGTGAGGACATAGACCTCTGTTTTCTCGCTCCAATAGACGGGCGCATTCTTACGGAGCCATTCCGTCCGCTCTCGCATCCCCGCATTCCAAGCGGAGGCTTTCGAAAAGTCGATGTCGATATTCGTTTCGTCGAAGGATGTCGTCACAGTGGGGATTCTCTCGATTGGGGGTTTTGACTCAGCTGAGTCGGTAAGGGTCGACGTGTCTCTAAGTGGGGTCGATCGGGGGTCGATCGGGGGTCGATC
>JASDVF010000031.1:29886-32817 GCA_041440805.1 Myxococcota bacterium
GGGGTCGATCGGGGGTCGATCGGGGGTCGATCCTGGGCTCATCGTGGCCGAAGCGTGTCGATCGCGAATTCGGTCGCGTCGACAAGACCTTCTTCCACAGGAAAATCGGGGTTGGCGAGCCAGCTCGTGATCGCGGAGTTCAGCATGCCGACGACCATCTGGGTCAGGAAGGCGGCGTCGCGATCGCGTCGTATCTCGCCTTCTCTTTGCCCCTCTTCAATCAGCGCAACAAAGGGTGCGAAGAGTCGAGCGAGGTAGGGATGAGGCCCGTCCGGTGTGGCGTCGAGTCTCATCAACTCGAGCAGCGTTTCGCGCGCGGAGCTTCGGTTATGCGAAATGTCTTCGGCGGCGAGTCCCACAAATTGACGTAGCCGGTCGACTGCCGAGCCTGGACGATCGAGGCTATCGACGGTGATCGCGTGGAGGTGGTCAACGACCTCGCCGGTCATCAGAGTGATCAGCGCTTGTTTCGTTTGGAAGTGATTGAAGAAGGTCGCCGGAGCGACATCCGCGACCGCAGCGATCTCGTCGACGGTCGTGGCGTCGAACCCGTTCTTCGCGAAAAGCTCACGTGCCGCGGCGTATATCTTCGTGCGAACCTCAAGCTTGCGGCGCTCTCGGCGGCCGATCGGTTCTTGTGGACTTGCGGGGAGGGGCATGTCATCTCCATCGCCGGCGGGTATCGTATGCAGCCGATCTGGAGGCATCTCTATCGATAGAGAGCCATATGAACGTGGAGTCTACTCTAACGATTTATGAGACTTCAATGAAAAATATAATAAATATCGCCAGTTAGGGAGTTTTTCTGACGCAGGTCCGGATCTTAGGGGGTCGGCAAAATTCGCGAACGCGTTCCCGAAGTTGGTTTCGGGGGGAGAAGCTTGGCTCCGAGCAAGGAATGTCGCGGGCTGATCGGCGTTGCTGGGCGCCATGTCACATAGAGGCGAAACTTCGGAGCGAAGAGGGTCGCTCCCGACTCAGGCCGCTGGCGGGATACGCCGATTAGACGGAGCAGGAGAACGTCCTATGAACTGCCAAAGTCAGACTGATTCAACCAGGCGTCGACCGCTCGGTGGGAAGCATGGCGCACGATCGATCGCCTGTTTGATTATGGGGCTGTTCTTCGTGATGCCGCTCTCAGCCGCGGCGACTGATGCCGACGACGAAGGCGCCAAGGCCTATTGGCAGACGCGATACCGCGGCTTGCGTGCGGAGGTGGTTCGTCTCCGTGGCGACATCGCTCGGGAACGTGAGCTCTATGCCGATGCGAATCGCCGCAACTATCGCCGTGGCAGCAAACGTCACGCCCATCGCGAAGCGATGATGAAGGCGATGGAAGAGTTAGGCCGGGTAGAAGCGGAGCTCGCGACGATCGAAGACGATGGACGCCGCGAGGGCGCGTTGCCCGGCTGGTTTTACGAAATTGATATTGAGCTCGAAGATGCGGGCGATCAGCCGAACGCGCCGACGGCTCCGGGTGAAGATGGCGGCAACCCGTTCTAAGACGACGATTCGGACGACTAGTTAGCCGTACGGTGTTCTATGCGTGGGTGAGTGGTGCTGCTCGCGGATATGCGAGTCCGGTCGGAATGAGAGCGTGGCGCGCTGACCGCCCGGAGAGCCAGGGCCTGGGACTCGATCGGCGCTCAGGCTAAGACGAAGACGCAGCGTCCTGGGTTTTCTTGATGTAGTCGAGTGCCTTACGCAATTCTGCGTATGCCCCCTCTAGCGCTTCATCACATTTGGGGTCGCATTCCTGGCGCTTTTTTTCGAGCGTTGAAAAGAGCTCGACGGATTCATCGAAGTGCCCAGTCGCCAGAAGCGAGATACCCAGGAAGCGGTAGGCGGGGTAGTAGTCCTCGTCGAGTTCCAGCACACGCTCGTATTGGTCTGCCGCGCCGAGGAAATTTTTAATGCATCGATGTGCAGTCGCGGCGACGAAATGTAGGTCTGGATCGTTTTTGATGTGATCCAAGACGAATTCAAACTTGGTGGTGGCGGTTCGACATTCGCCTGCGTTTAGATCTTGAATGCCACCGCGATAAGCCTTCTTGAGGTCGATCAAGCGGACATTCGTCGCGGACTGCGGAGAGATGCCCCAGTCCTGGCCGATTGGCCGACGTGGCGTCATGCCGGGAAAGCCGCCGAGCTGCGCGAGCGCGGGGCCAGCGAGCAGCAGGAGCAAGGCCAAAGCGCCGCAGGTAGTGGCGGTTCGAAGGGCGCCGCCGACCCCGCTGCGCAGGAAAGCGGACCAGGATAGACGGGGTGTTTCGGGTGTCGTCATCACGATGTGCTCCGAGTGGAAACCTCGGAGGCAGGATAGCGCGAGGGACTGGTGCCTACGACGGTCCGACCGTGGCTATTGCCGCGCGCGTGGCGGAGCGTTTGTAGCGCCAATGCCGGTGAGGGCCGTTGGGAGTGAGGTCGCCTTTGCAGCCGATTCCCTGATCGATAGGGAGAGCACAAGGAACTGCGCGGGAATCGGGTGCTTTGGGGGAACGAACGTAGGGGGTCCCATACTTCGCGTAACGATGCGCGGAATTCGCGCCTAACTATTGGTTCCCGACCCCGAGGTTCGGCGAGCTCACCTGGGCCCGGCCGTAATAACTCCGAACTAGGAAATCATATTCGCCGATCGATAGGCCCATCTCTCTCGCATGACAAATAACAACACCGCCCCAATCGCGAGTCCGCTTGCAAAACCGGGCTCCGGCACATCAATCGTCGCACCGCTAAACGTCTCGAGGAGGGTGGAACCACTACCTGGCGAAGCAAACGGTCCGGATGGTGCTGCCGAAACTGATCAGGAATGAACAGTGAGGCTTTTTGCACCCGTTCCTGTTCAAGTTTCGTTGCAAAACGCATAGGTGACACCGGTCGTCCCCGGAGGCGTTGCGTGTTGAAGGACCCTCATGTTGGCATAAGTATTGC
>JASDVF010000032.1:0-6685 GCA_041440805.1 Myxococcota bacterium
CCGACTGCAGCGTGCCCCTCTGCTCGAACGGAGTTGTCGAGTTGAACGCCGGTGAAGAATGCGACGACGGCGGGTTGGACCAGGGCGACGGTTGCTCCGCGACCTGTCAATTCGAAGTGATCCAGGTCCCGGCGCTATCTACGCCACTCCTCGGACTCCTCATGGGAGCCTTGCTCGCGGGTGGAGGCTGGCTGGCGCACGCGCGCGCAGCGAGTCGGCTGGAAAGAGCGAGCTAGCGCGTGGCGTCCCCGGACCCACTTCGTCCGCTGGCGTTCCTCCGACGGGAATGAGCCTTCTTGCGGATAGGGTTTTTAAGCGGCGTTTTCCGCTAGGGCTGCTAAGTCCTTCTTGGCGCTCGGTGTTCTCTCTTTTCGAAAATGCCAGCAGTCGGCATGCGATGCCAACATCGCGAAGCAAGGTCCCCAGCATGAGTGCGCAGATCATGAACCCCTTCAAGCGACTCGCTGGGGCGTGTATGAAGTGGAAAGTCGTGGGTGAGCCCCTATCTAAGGCGCTTCTCTCCCTCGGTGCAACCGGCTGGAGTCGACGGGCTGCGAACCACTCAGGTTTTCTTCCCGCGGTGGTTCCGATTGAGATCCCGGGCCCACGCGGCGCGGTCATCTCCGGCGTGATGGCGAGCGAGAACGATATGATCGCGACGCTCTGCTGGAAGCAGCGGATGGGGGCGCTTCATTTCGAGTGGCCACTTCCACAGCTCTACGTCTCGCTAGCCCAGTCGTCGTCGGTCGTCATGAGCGTGGGTGCTAATACGGGTTTCTATGAGGTACTAGCGGCCTGCGCCGCGCCTCAGCTGCAGCTACACGCGTTCGAGCCCTACCCACCCGCGATTCGAGCATTCGAACGGAACATGCGGCTCAATGACCTCGAGGCGAGAGTCAACCTGGTGCAAAAGGCCGTGTCGAACGCCGAGGGTGTGTTGTCCCTCCACATTCCGCTGGAGGAGAACTTCCCGGGCTCGGTGGCTACCAACTGCTCACTGAATCCGGACTTCAATGCGACGAACGTCGACAGGGTGGAAGTAGAGGTCACCACGCTCGACGCATTCACGGCGGCGGCGAGTATCGATCGGATCGATGTGCTGCACATCGACGCCGAGTCTGTTGAACCGGAGGTACTCGAAGGAGGCAGAGAGACTCTGAAGCGTTGCAGCCCGATTGTCGTGTTGGAGGTGTTGGGTGACACCGACTGCGGCCGAATTAACGCCGTGCTTGATGGGTTGGACTACGTTTGCCACTACTTCGATGGAAGCGAACTTAAGGCGACCGCCGACGTTAGGTTTCAGACGTCCGACACCAATCAGGTGTTGTGCCCAAGCGGCAAGTTGGAACTGCTACGGAACTGCGCGGCGCAGGTCGATGTTGCCGTCTCTCCATAAGCTCGGATCCCGCCGTTCTGGTAGGTGCCGTGCTTGCGGACGGGCTTGTTGCCAGTCGCCGCTGCCAATGACCGTATCTGCGCGGCCTCCCAACCGGCGGTAGCGGGTGCTGCTGCCCGTTCATCTCGATGGACGACTGGCGGGGTGAGGTCGAGCCCGGGGGATAGGCAAAACAAGCCCCGTTTTCCGCACTACCCATATTAGGCGTTCTGACAAGTAGGCCCCCGGCGGGGCTATGTGGCCCCTTCCGGGCGGTCGTATGCGCCAAGAGCGGGGTCCCGACAACGGGCTCGATTCCATGGTCGCAGGGTCTGGCGCGTAAAGGCTAGGCGACAGACTAGGGAGCGGTCCGAGTCGCCCTCATTGCGTCCCCATTGTCAGGAGGCCGAGTATCGGCGGAATGAAAAGGTGGCTCAAAATACCGATCCCCGGGTCGGTTCGGATCTGCTCCCGCTACCGTCTGGTCGATTGAGACGGAATACCCGATTCCGGACGGAGGGGGCACATGCAAAAGGCGATCGATTGCTGGATCAACGTGGACATGGGCGACCAGGCTGACACGGACTATCTGATCCGAGTCAAAGAGGACTATCTAAAGGGTGGGGACGATTTCTTCCGGAGCTTCGAGCCCGAGGAACTGCTGCCCGAGATGGATCGGCTGGGGATCGAGCGCGCGATCGTGACGATGTCCGTCGATCGGCCTTCAAAGCATGCGCTGCGCTTCGTAGACAAGGCGCCCGAACGCTTCTCCCTCGGTCTCGGCGTCGACCCGGGGCGCATGATGAAAGGCCTCTGGGAGATGGAGGCGATCGCACGAAATCATCCCACGGTCTGTGCCAAGGTCGTCCCTTTCAGCACAGACGTGCCGCCCTCGGACGCGACCTACTACCCGCTCTACACCAAATGCGTCGAACTCGATCTGCCACTGACGATCAATACCGGCCTTCCCGGGCCGCCGGTCGCGGGCGAGTGCCAGAACCCGATCCACCTCGATCGCATCTGCGTACGCTTCCCGGAACTCAAACTATGCATGGCGCACGGGGCAGACCCATGGTGGGGGGTCGCGACGCGACTCATGATCAAATACAAGAATCTCCATCTGATGACGAGCGCCTACGCGCCGAAGCATTTCCCGCCGGAGCTGCTCCACTTCATGAACACCCGTGGCAAGGACAAGGTGATCTTCGCTTCGGATCATCCCGCGCTTGATTGGGAGCGCTGCGTGAATGAGGCGCGAGCGCTCGACCTTCGCGAGGGCGTGCTCGAGAAGTTCATGTACGACAACGCGAAACGCTTCTTCTGGGGAGAGCGCAAGCCGCGCTACGGCGAGCTCGCGGAGATCTGATGCGCGATCGAATCGAGGCCGCCCTCGAGCGATGGGGAATCTATGTCAGCGCTTATCCCTAGCGTGTGATCTTCGGGGTGCTGCTCGCTACCGCACTCCTCGCGACCCAAATCCAGTACTCCTATCTGGAGATTTCGAGCGACGCTTTCTTTCATCCCTCTTCCTGGGCAATTCGCTGCCCGATGCCATAGCCAGCCATTTGCGGGCATGGGGTAAACCCACGTCGCGGTATGTTGAAGCAGATTTGTGGAGATGAATACCTAACGCGGTACCGATTTTGACGTAAGACATCGCGATCCAATTAGAGTCTTGTACTTCTCGCTTTAGCGTTCGGCGCCTCGGTGACCGTGGGCGGCTGGCAAAGAGATTTATATGGCTTGCAGGGCCTAGGGCACTTTCTGATAAGATCAGCCTCTCGGCAGAAGCATGCGAGAGGAGCACAATGACCGAAGGGCTTATCCGATCAAGCAAGTCAGCTACCCGCGAGACTCTCTCTTTCTGCCGCCAATGCATGGGCATGTGTGGGACGGTTGTGAGCCTCGATGCGGCCGACCGGGTCGTTTCGGTACGCGGCGATCGTGAGGATCCGTCGACGCTCGGATACGCATGTTTCAAAGGCTTGAACGCTGCGGAAGCGCATAACAGCTCCGTGCGATTCCTTAAGCCGATGAAGCGGATGCCGGACGGGAAGCTCGTTCCGGTTGACCGCGAGCAAGCCCTCGACGAGATCGCGGAGCGGATTGCGGCGATCGTCGAAGCCGATGGTCCGGAGGCGGTCGCGGGATACCGTGGAGGAGGGGCCTTCTTTACGTCGTCTTCAGTGATGATGGTCCCTGCGTTTCTCTCGGCACTCGGTTCACCCAAGGCCTATAGCTCCGTCACCATTGATCAGTCAGCGAAGGTTGTTGCGCTCGGCCGACTCGGCATCTGGCCACCGGGGCGGACGCCCATGAGTCGTGCCGACGTCTACTTGTTAGTCGGCGCCAATCCGCTCGTCTCTGTCAGTGCGAACGGCTTCGATACCCGCAATCCGACGAAACGACTCCGAGCCGCCCGGGAGCGCGGCATGAAGCTGATCGTGATCGACCCGCGCGAGACCGAGACGGCGCATTTTGCGGATATCCATCTTCAGCTGCTACCGGGCGAAGACTGCGCAGTGCTCGCGGGGCTGCTTCATCTGATCCTCGAGGCAGGCTGGCAGGACCACTCCTTTTGTGACCGATATGCTGACGACGTCGCCGCGCTCCAGCGGGCGGTGGCTTCCTTCACGCCTGCCGAGGTGGCCCGCCGCGCCGACGTTCCCGAGGCGACTCTGCGTGAGGCCGCACGACTCTTTGCTCACGACTGCCATTCTGGCCCCGCGGCGGGTTCGACCGGCGCCGACATGGCCCCCGGCGGCAATCTCGCCGAACACCTGATCGAATGCCTGAATATCGTCTGCGGGCGCTACTTGCGCGAAGGCGCTGAGATCGAGCATCCGGGCGTGATCCATGCGCGCCAACCGATCCGCGCGGAAGTGATTCCAGCGCCGCGGTGGTGGGAGCAGGGGGCTAAGAGCCGCGTCGGTGGATTCGGTCAGCTCGACGGCGAGCTACCGAGCGGGACGCTTCCGGATGAGATTCTTGAGCCTGGGGCGGGGCGCGTGCGGTGTCTGATCTCTCACGGCGGTAACCCTGCCTCCGCGATCCCCGGAATTGAGAAGGTTGAGCAGGCACTCTTGGAACTCGATCTGCTCGTCGCTATCGAACCCTTTCCGACAATGACGACGGCACTGGCCGACTACGTGCTGCCGCCGACCCTCCAATACGAGCGCGCCGATCTGCCCATCTGGCTCTACGAGAGCCTGGTCTCCCCCGAGCCGTACACTCGTTACACGCCTGCGATCGCGAGCCCGCCGGAAGGAGCGGAGGTGGTGGATGACCATGTCTACTTTTCGGGCCTGGCGAAGCGACTGGGGCTCAGCCTTGAGTTGCTAGGTGAACCACTGCCGGGGGGCACACCGCTTTCGACGGAAGAGATCCTCGCAAGGATCGCGAGTCAGGCGCCGATCCCGTTCGAGGAAATCAAGAAAGCCGAACGCGGCGTCTTCCTGCCGGGCGAGAAGCAGTATGTCGAGCCTGGGGCCCCGGACAGTCCGCACCGATTCAGCCTGCTGCCGAAGGACGTCGCAGAAGAGCTTCGAAGCGTCGCCGCGATGCTCGATCAGCCGCCTCTCGGCACGGAGCCGTACCGCTACCGAATGGCCGTGCGGCGTCTCCGGGACGCGAACAACTCGGCGGGCCTTGCGCTGCCATCGATCAAGGCACGCGTCCCGTTCAATCCGGGCTTCATGAATCCCGAGGATATGGCCCAAGAAGGCATCTCCGAGGGAGACGAGATCGAAATCGCTTCTCGCCATGGTGCGATCCGAGTCCGGGCCGAGTCCGACCCTTCTCTGCGTCGTAGTGTCGTCTCCGTCACGCACGGCTTCGGCGCACTCCCGCGTGCCGAGGCGAAATACGAGGACGTGGGCGTCAGCACGAATTGGCTCACGAGCACGAGCGATGCGTCGCGCGAGTCGATCAATGCAATGCCCTGGATGACGGGCTTTCCCGTTTCGGTCGAACGGGTTGAAGATGCGTCGGACGCCCGCGCCGTGACGTCGTAAGGCGAGAGGTCAGCTGGACCGAACGCAGTCGAATGCCGAACCGAGTTTACGTAGCTGTTAGGCCTAGCATCGATCTTTGTTCCCATGGACGCGGGTGTTGACTGCGCGCTTGGGGTGCCTCCCGGGTTCGAGGCGTGCCTACTTCCAGCCGATTGATTCGTAGCCACGATCTGCGAGACAGCGGTCGACGTACCGAACAAAAACATCGTCGGGCTCAGAAGAACCGAAGATCCAAGAGAAAAGGCCGGCGATGGCGCCGGAGGTCAGGCCGATCAGCGCACCGATGCCAGCGCCCCCTCGGAGCGCACCGGCGGCCGCGCCCGTTGCAGTCCCGACGACCGCTCCGCCTGCTGTGCGCTTCCCGGCCTCTGCCGCCTGATTCGTCTCAAGCCCCGCGTTTTCGGCTAGAGCCAGGCATTCTGAGACATTGCGCTCTGCGATTTCCTGGCCGGACTGCTCGTATTGCTCATTGGGGTAGAGCACGGGTCGCTTTGCGCACCCGAGTGCGATCACGAGGGGTATCAGAACAAGGACGAGGCTCTTTTGCATAACATGACTCCTTGGGATGCATTTAAAAGGTCAGACTAGCATTCATAGATCGTGCATTTTTGAAGAGCAGCCTTGCCGAGGGGATAGGCAAAACAAGCCCCCTTTTCCGCACCATCGATACTAGGCCTTCTGACAAGTAGGCCCAAAGGGGCCCGTTCCGGGCGAAGGTAAGATCGAAGAACTCGACGCGCGCTTCGTGATCTCTGCGGTCGGTTCGCTCAATATTCCGAACCTTCCGGAGATCGAAGGCATGGAGCGCTTCCAGGGCGAGTCATTTCACTCGGCGCGGTGGTCTGAGGACTTCGACCACTCTGGGAAACGCTTTGCATTACTCGGCGCCGGCGCGAGTGGATTTCAAATCGCACCCACGATCGCGGATGAGGTGGAGTCACTCTCAATTTTCCAGCGAACGGCGCAGTGGGTTATGCCCAACCCCATGTATCACACGAAAGTGCCGCCAGGTGAGACTTGGGCGATGCGACACTTACCCTTCTATGCGCGGTGGCTTCGATTCATGATGACCTACCCGGGGATCGGGTCTGGCATCGAGTCCTTTCGAATCGACCCGACGCACGAAGATCCCAGCAACCGTTCAGTCAACGCGGCCAACGCCGCTGGACGCGACCATCTACTCGCATTCATGCACACCCAGCTCGAGGGCCGACCGGGTCTCATCGAGAAGGTGCTTCCGAGCTACCCGGCCTTCGGCAAGCGTGTGCTGCAGGATAATGGCAGCTGGTTCCAGTGC
>JASDVF010000033.1:0-2703 GCA_041440805.1 Myxococcota bacterium
CTCTGGGGGCGCTGTCGAGCGTGTCTACGACCTGCCAAAAGAGGGCTACCTAACGGCAATTCACGTAGACATGTGTGGTCTCGGCTGGCCCCTCACACGCAAATCCCGCGATTCGCGTAGAGCGCCGTCGGGATTAGTTGGGTCTAGTCGAGTTTGAGTGTTGGGTTTCGTGCTCTTGAGAAAACATGCTAGTTGGACGCGTCCTGCGCACAGCGGAAGCCCAATGAGATGCTCGAGTAATCGGGGGCGTCTTCGGAAAATGCAGCGGCACGAAAATAGGCGGGGATGCGATCCATCCAGGAGCCGCCCTTGAAAATTCGGCGTTCGCCTTCGCCGCTCGCTGTCGCTGTCCACTCCCAGACGCTTCCGGAGAGGTCCTGCAGCCCACCCGGAGTGGCGCCTTCGGGATGGCTTCCGACGGGTTCTAGTCCTACCCCCTCGCGCGTCACGTCGCGCAAACGGTTGGCGTCCCATTCGTCTCCCCACGGAAACGTGCGGCGGTCTTGGCCGCGGGCAGAAAATTCCCATTCGTCTTCCGTTGGCAGACGCCTGCCGCTCCATTCGCAGAAACTGCGCGCATCGGTCCAGGACACATGAACGACGGGATCGCTCGGGTGGGCGAGGGCATTTCTTGGAGGCTGTGGATTGCGCCAGCTACATCGTCTGCAGCGCGTGATGTCCCAGCTGTATCCGCGCACTTCAGCGGTCGTCTGGTAGTCGGTCTCGCCAATGAACTCCGCGAAAGCGGCATTCGTGACTTCGGTCTCATCAAGGATCGCTGGGACCAGGGTGACGGATCGCAGACGTTCGTCCGCAAATACATCACGGGCACAAGCGCGTGACGTGCCGCCGCCTCGCTCACACAAGAAGATGGCTCGATCGATTTCTTCGGGAGTGCTGCCGAGATCTACGGTGACTTCCGCCGTGCCGCCCGCCTCGGCCAAGATAGATGCGGAAGATGTGAGCAGGGCGGAGCCCTCTGGCAGGAGGTTTGACCAATCGACTCGCGCGAGTCCGAGTAGTCCTAGGAGCACGACTGCAGCGATCGCGAGCGGCCGAATCGGTAGGTGAGCCCCAGTTGATCCGCCCTCGGTGGCGAATGCCTCAGCGAACGAGGTGCACGATTCGAAACGATCTTCAGGTTGGCGGGCGAGGCCCTTGATGATTGCCTTTTCGGCGGATTTAGAGAGTGGGCCCTTAAGGTTTTTTCGATTGATCGCCGGCGGTCCACCTTTTTCTTTGGCGATGAGGATCGCCTCGTTGGTGTTGCCGCTGTAGGGAAGTTCGCCGTTGACCGCGAGATAGACGACGGTGGCCAAGCTGTATTGATCGTAGGCAGGGGTGAAGATGCGATCGATTGCCTCGGGCGGGGCGTAGGCAGGCGATCCGACGAAAGTGCCAACGACCGTGAGTTCGCGGCGGACCTCTTGGGTCGGGGCGTCGGGGTCGGCGGCGCCGATCGCGGTCGCGATTCCGAAGTCTGAGAGCACGGCGTTGTTCATCGCGTCGAAGAGGATGTTGGCGGGCTTAACGTCGCGATGGAGCGAGCCGTTTCGATGGACCGTATCGAGGGCATCTGCCACGGTCGGCAACCACGCGAGAATTTCTTCCCGGGTCTGCTGTCCACCTTGTTTGGTGATGCGTTCGCGTAGATTCCCTCCACGCAAATACTGCACGACTGCATATGGGACATCACCAACGGGGCTGGCATGGGAGCCGGAGTCAATGATCGACAGGATCGCCGGATGTTCGTGGGTGGAGAGGTCGCGGATCTCCTGAAGGAAGCGCTCTCTAAAGGCGCCGTCCGTCATCAGGCTCGCATGGGGGATCTTGACGACAACCTCGCGCTCTAGGGTTCGGTCCCAAGCGAGATAGACCGTTCCCATCCCACCGCGGTCGAGGGACTTCCGAATCTCGTACCGATTGTCCAAGAGCTCGCCGATGAGCTGATCGTCGC
This sequence comes from Myxococcota bacterium, assembly GCA_041440805.1. Classification (GTDB taxonomy): domain Bacteria; phylum Myxococcota_A; class UBA9160; order UBA9160; family UBA4427; genus UBA4427. Next base: position 1,958 of record JASDVF010000033.1, read on the forward strand.
GGTCGATGTCCTGGGTTTCCTGCGGTGTGTCCGAATTTTCGACCAAGCCCGCTCTTCCCCCCGCTCTTCCTCCGAAGTCACGGTATCCTAACGCGAATGCCCGAACTCGGCGTCTCTCCGACCACATCTGATTCGAATGAAAACAGCGCGGCTCCTTTGCGGGGGCTTCGCCGCGCTTTGTTCGTCCTGCTCACGCTGCTCCCCAAGAACGCGATGTCCCGCGCGATGGGACGCGTTACGTCTATGCGGCTGCCTGGGCCGATCCAGCGTGCTGAGATTAGGCTATTTGCGGCGATCGCAGGCGTGGCCATTGAAGAGGCGAGGGATGACGTCGCTGACTTCGCATCGCTTCAGCAATTCTTTACGCGGGCGCTCCGTCCGGGCGCGCGCCCCCTCGAAGGGGACGACAATACGCTGGTTTCGCCATGTGATGGTGCTTGGGGGGAGTCGGGGACGATCGAGTCCGGGACGATGATGCAGGTGAAGGGCCGCGCCTACCGGGTTGCAGACCTTCTCTGCGACGAAGACTTGGCGACAGCGTATGAAGGGGGCCGTTATGCGACCTTCTACCTCTCTCCGCGCGACTATCATCGTTTTCACACGCCCACGGCCGGCCGCGTTACCCGGGTCGAGTATATCCCTGGAGCGCTGTGGCCCGTGAATTCGATCGGCCTGCTTGGCGTCGACGGCCTATTCGCCCAGAATGAGCGGCTCTGCGCCTATTTAGAACTTGGCCCCGGCGCTTT
>JASDVF010000033.1:2803-12768 GCA_041440805.1 Myxococcota bacterium
GCTTTCGAACCTGGCCCCGGCGCTTTAGAACTTAGCCCCGGCGAGGGAGCAGGCGTACAAAGCGGCGATTCCGGTCCCGGTTCTTCGCTTGGGATCGCGATGATCGCGGTTGGGGCGACGATGGTTGGTTCCGTGCGTCTCACCTTTGATGAGATGCGAACGAATGTGGCGAATGGGAGCCCCGAGCGTCGTGATTTCGCTGCGAACGCGCCCACTTTCGCGCGAGGCGAAGAGTGGGGAACTTTCGAGTTCGGCTCGACGATCGTGATGTTAACCCCGCCGGGTGAGATCGAACTCGACTCCCGCGCAACGGGTACGGCCTTAAGGCTCGGCGAGGCGATCGGCAGCGTTCGTCGCTAGGCGAGGCTAGAAAGGTGCTCTCGTAGGCACTTGCTCAGAGAGCAAAGGCCAGACGCGATTGACCCAGCGGCACAAACGCGAGCGCGTCTCGCGCGGGTCGATCAAGTCGTGTACGCCGAAGCTTTCCGCACGAGGAAAGGGGCTTCGCCCCTTGGAAAGCGCTTCTTCTAGTTCCGCGCGCTTCGCGTCGGGATCCGGGGCCTCCGCGATTTCGCGCCGAAACGCGACCGCAACGCCACCCTCGATTGGGAGCGCCCCTGACTCGGCCGAGGGCCACGACAAGACATGTGCTTTGGGAGCGAAATGCGCTGCGGCAGCGACGCCATAGGCCTTTCGGACGAGGACCGTGCACCAGGGGATTTTCGACGTGACGACGCGAGAGATCGCTTCAACACCGAAGCGAATCGTGCCGGAGCGCTCTGATGCCGATCCGATCATGAAGCCGGGCTCGTCAACCAAGGTCACGACCGGAAGATGGAACGTGTCGCATAAGTCGACGAAGCGCTTCACTTTGAGCGCGCCCTCGGCATCCATGGACCCAGCGTAGAAATGCGGATCGTTCGCGATGACGCCGACGGGCTTCCCGCCTAGTCTCGCTAGGCACGTGATGAGGCCGCGGCCATAGCCCCGCGTCATCTCGAACACACTCTCCTGATCAAAGACGGCCTTGAGGATCTTCCGCATGTTGTAGACCTTGCGCCGTTCGCGAGGGATCACTTCGAGCAAGAAGTCTTCGCTTCTGTCAGGATCATCTTGGCAATCATCCTCGACGGGCGGAAGCTGAAGAATGCTCGTCGGGAGATACGAGAGGAAGCGCTTCATTTGATCGATTGCGTCGTGTTCGTCCGTAGCGACGTTGTCAACGACGCCGGAGCGCGAGTGGACCTTTGCTCCTCCGAGTTCTTGCTTAGTTAGTTTCTCGCCGAGGGCACGCTCGACCAGCGCGGGGCCGCCTATTAGGACCTGGGCCGTATCTTTAGTCATGACTGAAAAATGGGATGCCGCGAGACGCGCCGCAGGAAATCCGGCGACAGCGCCGACAGCGGCGGACGCGACGGGCACGAGTTGCATGACCTGTGCGATGGACAGGAATCGGGAAGTCGCGAACACGGCGTCGCCCATCGCTTTAGGAGCCGATCCACCCTTGGGGCCCTTCGTTCCAGCGACGCTGCCGCCACCGCCCTCAAGAAAGCGCACTAGGGGGAGCCGAAGGTCGATTGCCAGTGTCTCGGCGTAGACACTACGACGGAGACCAGCGGGGGAGGGAGAGCCTCCGCGTTGGGTGAAGTCCTCGCCTCCGACGACGATCGGTCGCCCGCCTAGCTCAGCTAGGCCGAGTAGGTAGTTTGCAGGATGAAATGCGATGACATCGCCGTTCTCATCTATTTCGGTCTCGCCGGCTATGGGCGCTTGTTCTTCAAGGCTGTTCGGGTCGACTAATGCGGCGATGCGCTCGCGTACGGTTAGGCGTCCGCGCTCGTGCTGGAGCTCGACTGCTTCGGGCCCGCCCATGGACTTGGCTGCCGCGCGCCGTGCTTTGATCTCGTCAACTTCGGGTTTCCAGCTCATGGTATTCCTTTTGACAAAATGCTCGCGGCAATGGCATGACCGTTGCTGCGGTTTGTAAATTCAGTTTTGGTAGGCGTCATCCAAAGCTTTTGTGGGGTGGCGCAAGTGCGACTAAAAGCGGAGTAATTCGGCGCGAAGAGAAAGGAGGTCGACCACGCCCACGGCGTTGCGCCCGGCGAGCATTCCCGCGCATTCTCCGGGATTGAAAATCAGAGCACCGTCGTGGTCTTCGAGTCGGTGGCGATGGGTGTGGCCGTGAAGGATCAAGTCGATATCGGCGGGGACGGTCGGGGGGATTTCTTCGGGGTCGTGCGCGACAAGGATTCGGCGATCGGCCCATTCGATCGCACGAGGCGGATCGACGAAATCCATCCCGGCGAGTTCTGCTCGGGCGGTTAGCGACTCTCGCGTGCCTGCATCGTTGTTGCCAAACACGCCGAGCAGGGGGATCTCCAGGGCCGCGAATCGGTCGAGCACCTTGGCCTGTGTGATGTCGCCCGTGTGCACGATGCGCTCGACCCGGGCTTCGCGGAAGAGTTCCACGATCTGGTCGACGTTGGTCATCATGTTGTGAGTGTCGCCGACGACGCCGATGCGCATAGCTGAATCCTAACACGTCACGTGTGCGTTCTACCCGACGCGAAGTCGAGGATTTTTTAGCAGTCGTGGTCTTCTGATAGCTATCATCAAGCGCTTGCCGCGGGGCTCGCGCGAAGAATCAGGAGATACGAGATGGCACCGGAACTTTCATGGGAACTTGAGACGATGAACGCGCAGATTGAGGAGGATATCCTCACGCTCACGCTGAATCGGCCGGATCGCCTGAACGCGTTCAACCAGCAGATGGGTGAAGACTGGTTGGAAGCGCTCGATCGCATTGATGCGGACGATCATGTTCGCGTCGTGATTGTGACCGGGGCAGGGCGTGGCTTCTGTGCGGGAGCGGATCTCGGGGCAGGGGGCGAGACCTTTGATCCTAGCGGCGGCATGGATCCGAAGAATGAAGAGGGTCCGACTGAACGTCGAGATCTCGGGGGCCGGGTGACCCTTCGTATCTTTCGCTGTCGCAAGCCGATCATCGCCGCCTTTAACGGGCCGGCTGTCGGCGTAGGCGTGACAGGCACTTTGCCTATGGATATTCGTATTGCGAGTTCAAAGGCGAAATTTGGTTTTGTGTTCGCGCGGCGTGGCATCGTGCCCGAGGCGGCGAGTAGTTGGTTCTTGCCGCGGGTCGTCGGGATCAATCAGGCCATGCAATGGGTCGCGACGGGACGAGTCTTTGATGCGGACGAGGCGCTTCGAGGCGGCCTGGTTTCCGAGGTTGTGGAACCGGAGGCTTTGCTGCAGCGCGCACGCGAAATTGCGAGGGAGATCTCGGACAATACCAGCCCGGTCTCCGTTGCGTTGGCGCGCCAGATGATGTGGCAGATGTTAGGCGCCTCGCATCCGATGGAAGGGCACCGACTTGATTCCCGAGCGATGAACTATATGGGGAGCCGGGCGGATAGCATTGAAGGCATCGAGAGCTTTCTAGAAAAACGAGCACCTGCGTTTCCGCTTTCAGTCTCCGCAGACTTTCCTGAAGATCTGGGCTTCCCCGAAGAACCTCCGTACGAGTCCTGAGCTCGACTCGGGGGGCATGGAATCGAGGTGGAAGGTCCCCGAGTAGATCTGATGGAGGCTGAGTCTCACGGAATGAAGACGAATCCTACGCGGGGGTGCATGGTTTGATTCAACACACAGCGAAATGAGAGCATCCCGGCCGCGGTCGGTTATCGTAGACGCGTGCTCACGGGACTAATCATCGTCGGGCTTCTGATTGCCGCAGGCTTCGCGCTTCATCGTCGAGGCTATGCTGGCTATGCCCCCGCCCCCGCCGGCCTTGCGATCTTGCATCGCGGGGAGGCCGCCTTTGTGGATGCCGTCGCGGAAGTGCTTTTTCCCGCCGGAGGCGGACTTGCACTCTCGGGGATCGACGCGCAGCTGCCGCATTCGATTGATCGCCATCTCGTCGCTTTGCCTCGGAGGCAGCGCGCTCAGATTCGGTTGCTTCTCGGGGCAGTCGAGCACATCACGCTCGTGCTTCCTGGCGATGAACCGGGCGGGCGTGGCCGCTTCTCGAGCCTGTCCGCCGCCTCACGCATAGCATTGCTCGATCGTCTTTCGCGTCACCGCTTCGGGCTCCTCCGGTTATTGATGACTGCGCTTCGCTCGATTTTTGTGATTGGCTATCTGGGCCATCCGGCGAATCTGCACGGGCTTTCACTCGCGCCCTTCGAAATTGAGCCTGGGGTGAGCGAGGCGGAATTACTGTTTCCACGGGTCGGTGGACTTGTTAGTTCGATCGCATTCGGTCCCGAGGATCTGAATGTGGACGACGACCGAGAGCCGCTTCGGCCAGATGGCGAGCGGCATCGGGCCTATACGCGGACTGCGGCGACTCAGACGGGGAGGGCTAAACGATGAGTGCGCTGTCGACCGATTGGATTGAGCCGGCGCGGGACCGAGTTCGCGTTTTCGCGCAATACGATCACGCCTTTGAAGAGAAGGCCGATGTAGTTGTGGTGGGGTCTGGGCCATGTGGCGCCGTGGCCGCTTTTGAACTCGCTGCCGCGGGCCACGACGTGATCCTACTTGAGGAAGGCCCGCCATTTACGGTCCGGGATTTCGAACTCGACGGGAATCTCTCGATGACCCGGACGATGCGAGAAGGTGGCCTTCGCATGACGCGCGGCACGACGATGCCGACCATGCAGGCAGTGGCCTTAGGCGGTGGTTCGCTCGTAAACTCTGCGATCTGCGTCCGCCCGCCGGACTCGGTCTTCGATCGCTGGGCGACTCGCTACGACCTCGACCGCACGGACCGCGCGCATCTCGACCCTCATTTTGACGCGATTGCGGATTTTTTGGGGATTGCGCCTACGCCCGAGGAAGTTCAGGGCCCGCGTAACTTGCTCTTTCGCGACGGCTGCGACCAGATGGGTGTGTCGAGTGAGCCGATCTCCCGAAACGTAAAAGGCTGTCGAGGAAGCGGCGAGTGTTTCACCGGGTGCCGTAGCCGCGCCAAGCAGAGCATGGACGTGAGTTATGTGCCGGCAGCGCTTCGCGCTGGCGCTCGCGTTTTTACTTCCGTACAAGTTCAAGAAATTCGTCGCAGTGGTCGGCGTGTGACGGGTGTCTCCGGCCAAGTCGTTGCGCCGTTCACGCACGGTGCCGCGAAGGGGCGTAGTCACCGCTTCCGGATCGAGGCGAAGGCAGTCGTGCTCGCTGCGGGCTGCACGGCGACGCCGGTATTGCTGCAGCACAGCGATGACCTAGCCAACGCTTCGGGGCAGGTTGGGGAGAACCTTCAGTTTCATCCTGGCGTCGCGATCGCGGGGGTTTTCCCGGAAGCGGTACAGCCGCAATTTGGGGCGACCCAGGGCTATCAATCGCTCGCTTTTCTCGACGAAGGTTTCAAGCTCGAAACCTTGTGGGCTCCGCCGCCGCTGCTTGCGCTGCGTTTTCCTGGACTCGGCGAAGAGTTGCAGGCGCGCTTTGCTGAGCTGCCTAACATGGCGATCTTCGATGCGATCGCTAGTGCCAACCGCTCCCTTGGTCGCGTGCGAAAGCGCTTTCGAAGCCTCGAACCCGTTCTCGAGTGGCAGCTCCATCCCGATGATGCGGCCATCCTGCGACGCTCTTTACATGTCATCGCGCAGATCTTCTTCGCCGCGGGGGCTCGCAAAATCCTGCCCGGCGTAAGTGGTATTCCGCATGAGTTCACGAATGTCGAAGACGCCGCCGTACTGGATTCATCTGCGGTCAAACCAAGCAATCTGGTGATGGGCGGAAATCACGTTTTCTGCACGACGCGGATGCACGGCGACCCGACGCGCGGCGTCGTTGACGAGGACGGCCGATGCCACGACCTCGAAAATCTCTACATCGCGGACACCGGCATCTTTCCACAATGCCCCTCGGTCAATCCGATGTTCACCGGAATGGCGCTCGCGCGACGCCAGGCACTCGCTTTGTCGGAGCGTCTGTAACCGCCTCTTTTCGCTTCCGTCGCCTAGTTCCCGGGAGGCTAAAGGAAGGCCCGGAAGCCGCCTTCTCTGGCGCTGGGGTACCCGACCTCGTGTGTTGCCCCCTGAGGGCAGGTCGCTTGCTCGGGATCGCCCCCGGATTCGCTCGGGGTGCCGTGGGTCACTTTAGCTGCCGGTGCGATGCGCCGATGGGCTCTCCATGAAGTCACGCCATGCACAGCTTCGCGGTTTCGCTTTTCCGGTCCTTGTCGCGCTGATGGGAGCGCTCGTCGCATCGTCATCGGTGGCTTCGACTCCCGAAGCGGGCCAGCGCGGCCGCTATCGCGGCCAGTGCATACAAATGACGAACCAGATCGAGCATTTAGAGCTGGACGTCTTGCCCATGGCAGTTGCACGCGGGAATCGGCTGTGGGAAGACGCCACGAACGCGCAGGTCGAACGAATCTGGAACCGCCGTGCAGATCTCTGTCCCGCATACGGCGCTGAGCGAACTGCCATGCGGAAGGCCGCTGATCAGGTACGTCGCTTCAATAAGTTCATGTCGCTCGCCGGTCGCGCTGCGGTCACGTATTTCACGGGCGGCATAGGCGCCGGCTTCTAGACTGGGCCGCGTTTTATTGCTGACTGGCAATCTCCGTTCGTCGAACGAACCACTCTGCGTCGTCGAACCTCCAAGTCCTTATATAGTCTCCCCTTGCCTGCGGTTCGGCGCGTAGCGCGGTATCCGATAAGCTTTTGATTCCACGCCCATTAGACAGGGCCGGAGGTTCAGCCTCAATGCTTTCCAAGCGACCGCGCTCGCCGATTACGACAAGTCGCCGTGGCGGGCTGCTTTTTGCTCTGCTCCTCGTGTGGGTCTTCGTCCTGCCCCTCGGACCGGGGGCGCCGACCGCCTTCGCGATAGGAGACCGCGGCGCAGATGGGGAATTCGAGCGCCGAGATTCCTTCCACTTCACGCTCTATCAAGACGTGGACATCGACGAGAGTGGCGGCCTCTACGGTTCTCGCCGCTTCGAGCAGCAGATCCTGGCTGAACTCGAAGGCGCCTTCGATTCGCTGGATCGCCTGCTTTCGCTTCGACCGGAAAAGAAGATCGTCGTCTATGTCTGGGATCCGGCACTTTTTGACCGCGAATATTCTGGGCTCTTTAGATTCCCCGCCGCTGGGTTTTACGGCGGGGCGATTCATATCCGAGGGGCCAACCGGATTACGCCCCGGCTCGTGCGCGTCCTGCATCACGAACTCGTGCATGCGGCGTTCGATGTTGAGGCACCACGCCTACGCTTGCCCGCTTGGATGAACGAGGGCGTGGCGGAGTGGTTCGAGGCTCGCGCGATGGGGAAACGCACTTTGACCGCGCGTGAGCGAGGGACCCTCAGTAAGTATGCGCGACAGGGGCAGCTCTTCTCCCTAGCCGATCTAAGTTCGCCGAGTCTCGGAGGATTTGAGCCGAATGCCGCCGCATTGGCCTACCTGCAATCCTATGCATTCATCGACCATTTGGTGACGACCCACGGCGAGGGCGATCTTGTTCGCTTCTGGTCGGCGGTCGTGGGATCACGAAGCCTCGAGCGCGCGGCCCGGCGGGCCTACCGGAGCGACCTCTTTGAACTCGAATCTGAATTCAAGAAGGCGTTGTCCAAGGGCTGATTCCATCGCTTCGCAGCGGCCCTTTCGCTAGGTTGCGCCCGTGTTGCCGCGTCCCTCCTACTCAGCGCTTCTGCCCTTTTGTACGCACGACCGATTCGCTGCCGATCGGACGATCCGTTCCTTGTGTGCGACCGAGGGCACAGGCAAGCGTCTGTTCGCCTCCGGTGTGTTGACGGCACTCGTCCTTCTGCTGAGCGCGACGAGTTCTCTCGCTGGCGACGATTCGGTGGCGTCGACGGACGAGACGAATGGAGATGAGTCGTCCGGCCTGTCGCAGGCGGCGGACCGCTCAGCCGCTGATCTCGTCGATCGTCCCCCCTTGCCCCCCGTCGGAGTGCGGCTGGCGGAGGTGCTAGAAGCCGGAGAGCTGCGGCTCGGATACAGCTGGGAGCGACGACGCTCACAGGGATTTCTCGCTGGGACGAAGGATGTGACGCCGGATTTTGTTCGAGGATCCCTCGGTTATACGTCGACGCCGCGTTCTCTCGAAGTCACGGTCCACACGTTTGAAATTGCCTACGCGCCGCATCCCCGGGTGACGTTAGTGGCTGAGCTGCCTTTCGTACAAGCGGAGCTCGAGCGAGTCGACTTTTCGACTTCCGGTCCCTGTAGTGGTGTGCGATGTCAATATCAGTCGGAAGGCTTGGGCGATGTTCGGTTTTCGATGATCGTGCCCTTCATTCGGAAGGGTGCGGAGAGCTCGCAAATTCATATCGGAATCGACGCGCCGACCGGCGCATTCCGTCGTCAGGGCGGTACTGCGATACGGCTTCCTTACGCGGCACAGCCTGGAAACGGCACCTGGGATCTCGAATGGGGATGGACCTATAAGGGTGAACTCAAGCGCTTCTCTTGGGGCGGGCAGGCGGTGGGCCGGCATCCTGTCGCACGCAACGGGCTTGAGTACCGCGAGGGATCGCGCTTTACGGGACGTCTCTGGGGAGTCGTTCGAGTTTTCTCAGGCTTGGATGTTTCACTTCGAGCGGAATGGGAAAAGCAGAATGAAATCGAAGGTTTTGATCGCAGCCTTCGACCAACAGTTGACCCTCTCGAGAACCCTGAACTCTACGACCGGACCAGCATCACTCTGTCGCCGGGTATGAGCATCGAGATCCCTGCGCTCGGGGGACAGCGAATCGGCGTCGAGATCGGGATTCCCGTTTATCAGGACGTCGACGGTCCGCAGCTTGAGCGCGACTGGACGATTAAGACGGCATGGCGATGGGTGTATTGATGAGGAAATGGCGACGACGGGCCGGACTTTCGAACGGACTTTCCTTCGCGCTGCTCACTGTGGTTTTGCTCGCGGGTTTTGGGCTGGGCTGTGACGCAGGTGAGGGCGATGGTGGTCCCGGCGTGTATTCCGCGCGGGGCACGGTCGAAGACGTGGACCAGGAAGGTCGCCAAGTGTTGATCGATCATGGCGATGTCGATGGTCTGATGCCGGCGATGACGATGAATTTCGTGGTGCCCGACGACGACGTGCTCGCGAGACTGGCGACTGGGCAGATCATCGAGTTCGAGCTTCGCTTCACGGGGCGCAGCTACGAGGTCGAAGGCTTCGAGGTCGTCGGTGAAGCCCCGCACGAAGCTGGATGGCGACGCCTCGGAGACGCACTGGTTCGGACGAGTCCGGCCCCCGATTTCGATCTCATCGATCAAGCGGGACGCCCTGTGACTTTGGCGAGCCTCGCCGGCAAGGTGCTAGTCGTCGACTTTATCTACACCGAATGCCCGGGGCCGTGTCCAATTCAAACCTCGAACCAGGTCGCGCTTCAGAAGCGTATCCCTAAAGAACTCTCTCAATACATTCAGTTCGTCTCGATCAGCCTCGATCCCGAAGTAGACCGGCCGGAAGTCCTAAAAGCCTACGGAACATCGCGGGGTGCAAGCCTATCGAACTGGTCCTTCTTGACCGGTGAGCGCGGCCCCGTCGCGGACCTCGTGCTGAAATGGGGAGTGGGATCTGTGCGCAAGGAAGACGGCACGATCGACCATACGCTGCTCACTTTTCTAGTGAAGGATGGGCGCGTCATGGAGCGCTACTCGATGCAGAACGGGACGGACGATTCGCTCTTCGGCGATCTCGTGACGCTCGCCGAGGAGCGAGCTCGGGAGTCTACGCAGGAAGTGCTTCCGGACGGCGCTCGCTCATAGGGTGACCCGAGCGAACGCGCCGGGGACGCAGAGGAGACGCCAGGCGCCCGAGCGTTTTGATGGATCCTTGCGATGTCGCAATTGCCGCGTCCAACCAAAATCGTAGGAATGCCTTTCGCTTCTCTTTCGCGTGCCGGAATCGCCCGCTAGTCTGGCCTCCCGCGAGCACTCTTCGTGCACTCTTCGTGCACTCTTCGTGCA
>JASDVF010000033.1:12868-30764 GCA_041440805.1 Myxococcota bacterium
GTATGGACGAGAAGAGTGCATTGTCCGCATTCCATCCTGCCGTTCGCCGCTGGTTTGAAGGGCGTTTTCCGCTCGGCCCATCCGAGCCCCAAGCCGCGGGCTGGCCCGCGATTCGCCGCCGCGAGAACACCCTCATCGCCGCCCCAACCGGGACTGGCAAGACACTCGCCGCTTTCCTCGTATGCATCGACGGCTTTTTCTTTCGCGCTCAGGAGGGCGCGAGGCTGGACCGGGCCGGGCTTTCGGAAGCCGGGGCAGAGGACGACGGCGGCGCGTCTAGTTTCACGCTTAACCCGGACCCTGAGCCGGTGCGCCCGCGCCGACGCGAACGCGGCTATGTCCCGCTCGATGCGAAGCTGGGAGATCGACCGGCCGGCGTCGAAGTGGTTTACATCTCACCGCTGAAGGCGCTGGCGGCGGATATTCAGCAGAACCTCGAGAAGCCTTTGGTGGAGATCGAGGAGGTCGCGCGCGGGATGGGACTGCCGGTGCCCGAGGTTCGCGTGGGGATGCGCAGTGGAGACACGCCGGCTTCGGCACGGGCGGCGATGCTCAAGAAGCCGCCGCAGATTCTGGTGACGACCCCGGAGTCGCTTTACCTGCTGCTGACCTCGGCGCGTGGGCGCGAGATCTTACGGCCGGTTCGCACAGTGATCGTGGATGAGATCCACGCCATGGCTCGGGACAAGCGTGGCTCGCACTTGGCGCTTTCTCTCGAGCGGCTCGAAAACCTCTGCGATGAATCGCCGACTCGAATCGGTTTGTCGGCGACGCAGAAGCCGATCGAGCTGGTCGCGAAGCTACTCGTAGGCGTTGGCCCCGACCGAGTGAATGCGGAAGGCAAGCCGCGCTGCACAATTGTCGACGAGGGACATCGCCGAGCTCTCGATCTCGAAACCGTGTTACCTGGAACCGAACTCGAAGCCGTCGCCTCCACCGAACAAATGGGCGAGGTCATCGACTCGATCGCCGAGTTAGTCGGGCAACATCAAACGACGCTTGTCTTCGTGAACACGCGGCGCATGGCCGAGCGACTCGCCCATCAGCTCGCCGAGCGTTTGGGCGAGGAGGGCGTGGCCGCGCATCACGGCAGTCTCTCCCGCAACCGTCGACATCGCGTCGAGACCGCTTTGCGAGAAGGAAGACTTCGTGCGCTCGTCGCAACGGCGTCCCTCGAACTTGGAATCGACGTCGGGCCGGTCGAGTTAGTTTGCCAAATCGGTTCGCCGCGAAGTCTTGCGACTTTTTTGCAGAGAGTCGGACGCTCGGGGCATTTTCGTGGCGGGACTCCGAAGGGGCGGCTCTATCCGCTGACACGCGACGAACTTGTCGAATGCGCGGGGCTCCTGCGCGGGATTCGAAACGGACGGCTCGATCGTTTGATCCCGCCCGTCGCGCCCCTCGACATTTTGGCGCAGCAGATCGTGGCCGCGTGTGCGGCGGAGCCCTGGAAAGAATCCGAACTTTTTGAGCTCTACTCGCGCGCCGCGCCTTATGAGGGACTGACACGCGAGACCTTTGATGAAGTGGTTGAGCTCGTTTCCGAAGGCATCGAGACCGGCCGCGGCCGCCGCGCCGCCTATGTCCATCGCGACCGAATCGGCGGACAGCTTCGCGCGCGGCGCGGCGCACGCCTTGCCGCGCTCACGAGCGGCGGGGCCATTCCGGATGTTGCGGATTACCGCGTCGTCGCCGATCCAGACGAGACGTTCATCGGCACAGTGGGCGAGGATTTTGCGATCGACAGCATGCCGGGTGATGTGTTTCTGCTTGGCAGCAGCACCTGGCGCGTTCGCCGCGTCGAAGCGGGCAAGCTTCGGGTCACCGATGCGCAGGGCGCGCAGCCTAATATTCCCTTCTGGGCGGGAGAAGCGCCGGCTCGAACCGAAGAACTCTCAGACGAAGTTTCGAATTTGCGAGCGGACCTGGAACCGATCCTCGAGACCCACGATGAAGCCGCGGCGATCGAATGGCTCATGTCCGAGGCGGGTGTTGGCCGCGACGCTGCGGAGCAAATCGCACGTTACCTCGGCGTCTCTCGGACGGCGTTAGGTGGTTTGCCGACGAAGGACCGCCTCGTCCTAGAGCGCTTTTTTGATGACGCGGGCGGCATGCAGCTCGTGATTCACACACCGCGGGGCGGTCGTCTGAATCGCGGACTTTGCCTCGCCCTGCGAAAGAAGTTTTGTAAGAGTTTCAACTTCGAATTGCAGGCGGCGGCGAACGATGACGCGATGGTGCTCTCGCTTGGACCGCACCACAGCTTTCCCTTGATCGATGTGCCCTTCTTTCTGTCGACGAACGGGATCGAGGACACGCTGTCCCAGGCCGTATTGCCGCTGCCGATCTTTACGACGCGCTGGCGCTGGAATCTGAATCGCTCGCTCGCGGTCCTGCGCTTTAGGGGCGGGAAGAAGAATCCGCCGCCGATTCAGCGGATGGAATCCGATGACTTGATGGCCGCGGTTTTCCCGCAAGCCGCGGCTTGCCAGGAGAACGTCGCCGGACCCGTCGAGATTCCGGATCATCCGCTAGTTAGGCAGACTTTGCATGATTGTCTTTATGAGGCGATGGATGTCGAGGGACTGAAGGATCTGATCGAACGGATTCGCGACGGGCGATGTGAGCTGCTCTGCGTGGATACGACGGAGCCTTCTCCGCTGGGGCACGAGATCCTGAACGGTAAACCCTTTACGTTCCTCGATGACGCGCCGCTTGAAGAGCGTCGGACCCGCGCCGTACGGATGCGACGGGGACTGCCCGTCGAAGAGCGGGATCTCACGCAGCTTGATGCGGATGCGATCGCCAAGGTGCGCGCACAGGCGATGCCTGAGCCTAGGGACCGGGATGAGTTACATGACTTGATGTTAGGCGCTGGCATTTGGCGAGCGGATGCGCGCTGGGAAGGTGCTTTCCGAGAACTCGAAGCGACAGGGCGCGCATCGGCTTTCGAGGTTCGAGACAAAGAGGATCGTTCTGATCTTCGAGATGCGCGAGGTTGTGGGGTCGCCGTTTCGCCCGGGGCTGTCACCTTTTGGGTCGCGACGGAGCGATTGGCTTGGGCGCGGGCCATCCATCCCGCCTGCTTTGATGATGATGTTGACGTGGGCAGCTCGACGAGATCTGGTGAACTTTCGGCTCAGGATTTAGCCATCGATCTTTGTCGCGAAGGCGACGTGGATGAAGGCGCCGCGATCGCGCATGTCTTGCGAGGCCATTTGGAAACGACGGGACCCATAGATTCCGTCACCCTCGCGGCGCGGCTATGTGTCCGTACGGGCCTGATCGAGATCGGCCTCGCGTCGCTCGAGTCCGAAGGCTTCGTGTTGCGCGGCCGGTTCGAGCTCGGCGATGTTGGCGAAGGGCCGGAGCAGTTCTGTGCACGTCGACTTTTGGCGCGGATCCACGGCGACTCCCAATCGCGCCTGCGGGCTTCGGTCGAGGCCGTATCCGCCCAGGACCTGATGCGTTTCCTCTTCGCCTGGCAGCACGTTGCGAAGGGCACGCAAAGAGAAGGCGCTCCGGGCGTCGCGCAAGTGATCGAACAATTGCAGGGCTTCGACTTGGCAGCGGGGGCTTGGGAGAGCGAAGTCCTTGCGGCACGTGTTCGAGGCTACCGACCTGAATGGCTCGATCCGCATTGTTTGTCGGGCCAGGTTTCGTGGTTGCGTATCGCGCCCCCCGCCGAGCAGGTGGATGCCGACGAGAGCGCGGGCGCACGGCGGACACGCGCGACGAGTAAATCGACGCCCCTCTCTCTGGTGTTGCGCGGCGATTTGCCGTGGCTCTTGCAGGCGCATCGAAAACCCACGCCGGACTCGAATAAACCGGAGAAGCCCCGGCGAGATATGGGCTGGGGTGCGCTCGCGAGCCCGGTCAGAGAAACGAAGCCATCGAAGCTTACGGGCAAACCCGCGAGTGCTTCCGAAGCAGAAGCACTGGCCGGACTGCGTACGCCAGAAGAGCGCGCAGATTCCTCGGCGTCTCCAGCGACCGAGAATCGCGAATCACTTTCCGATCGGATCCTTTCGCTGCTCCGAGTTAGAGGCGCGCTCTTTCATGCAGAGCTCGTCGCGGCTCTCGATGCCAAGCCCCTTGAAGTCGAGGGTGCGCTCTGGAATCTCGTATCCCGTGGACGCGTTGGAGCGGATGGCTTTCAGGCTTTGCGATCGTTGTTGCAGTCGCGGGATCCCAAGAAGAAGGGGCGCGCGGAGACCAGGGCACGTCGAGGTTTGCGGCGCGGGCTCGCGGCGGGTGCGACGGCGGGAGCCGAAGGGCGTTGGAGTCTCGTTCCAGCGCGAGAAGAGCCGGAAGAAATGGACGGGCTCGCGGAAGCGATCGCCGAACAGCTCTTGGTGCGATGGGGCATCGTCTTCCGCGACGTCGTGCTTCGCGAAGAGCTGGCCGTTCCCTGGCGCGAGGTCGTCTGGGCCATGCGGCGACTCGAAGCGCGTGGCGTGATTCGCGGCGGACGATTCGTGTCCGGATTTACGGGCGAACAATTTGCCTTGCCCGAGGCGCTGGATGAACTCGCGCGCGTGCGGAGGCAACCCCGGGACGGCGAGCGGGTTCGAATTTGCGGTAGCGATCCACTCAACTTGGTAGGCATCTTGACGCCAGGCGCGCGAGTTTCCGCCGTGCGAACGCGTGAGATTATCTTCGTAGACGGACTTCCGGCTGAACTTGAGGACACCGAGAGCGCGCGCGTAGCAAAGGCGACTCCGGTTGATGCGCAGGCGAACGTGATTACTCGCTTGGCGCGTGCGTCGGGTATGGCGACGGCGATCTCTGCAGGGACCAACCAGGGAACGAGTGCGGAAACGAACGGTCTCCCTAAGGCCGCCGCGAACACGGCGACTAAAACTGGAACCAACACCCAGGAGGACGGGGCGGAACGTCCGGTTTCCTCCACGCAGATGGAGCTTCGATGAGTGAAAATTCGCGCGTCGCGTTTTTGTGTTTAGGGGTGATGGGAAGCCCTATGGCTGGGCATCTCGCTCGTGCTGGCTATCACGTCACGGTCTATAACCGCACGCGCGGGGTCGCGGACGCTTGGGAGAAGACCTACGCGGCGCATTCCGTCCGGGTTGCGGCGACCCCCGCGGACGCCGCGCGGGACGCACAGATCGTCTTCGCTTGTACCGGAGCCGACGAAGATCTTCGCGAGATCACACTCGCGGAAGCGGGTGCTTTTGAGGCCATGGCGCCAGGCGCGATCTTCGTCGATCACACGACTGCATCCGCCACTTTGGCGCGAGAACTTTCTAGCGCGGCAGAGGTTCGGGGCTTGGGCTGGCTGGATGCTCCTGTCTCGGGCGGACAAGCCGGGGCGGAAAACGGCGCGCTGACAATCATGGTCGGCGGAAAGAGGGACGTCTACGAACGAGTCGCTCCGGTCCTCGAATGTTATGCGCGCAAGCATGCGCTGCTCGGGCCTGCCGGGCATGGCCAGATGGCCAAGATGGTCAATCAGATTTGTATCGCCGGCCTCGTGCAAGGACTTGCGGAAGGGCTCGAATTTGCGCAAAGAGTGGGCTTGGATGCAGAGGCGGTGGTCGACGTGATTTCCGCTGGCGCCGCCGGATCTTGGCAGATGGAGAATCGCGCGAAGACGATGCTTGATGGAAAATTTGATTTCGGTTTTGCGGTGGACTGGATGCGGAAGGACCTCGGTATGGCCATAGATGAAGCGGCTCGATACGGCGCCGATTTGCCGATTACCGAACTCGTCGATTCACGTTATGCCGAACTCCAGCGTCGCGGAGGCGGTCGACTCGATACGTCGAGTTTGATTCTGGCTCTGCGCGAAGACGACGGCGAGGCCTAAGGACCGGCCTAATTTCCTGGCGCGCGATATAGTGCTAGGCGTGCGATCAAGAGGTCGCGATCGTTGACCTCACCATCCCCATCGAGATCGTGGTCGGGGTCGTAGAACCCGTTGCGTGCGGAGAGCGTGATGGCTTCTAGATCTCCGCGCTGATCCACGGGATAGATCTGGCCGCTTGAGCGATCGACAAGGCCGTCGTCGTCGACATCCGCGTCGCAGCGATTTCCGAATCCATCGTCGTTCGTGTCGCGCTGATCCGCGTTTGGTTCGAGCCAGCAGTTGTCAGCGGTGTCACCTATTCCGTCCTGATCACGATCGACGAGCTGGTCTTCGGGAAGCTGAAATTCCGGGAGCCGCCTAAGCGGATCGCCGACAAATAGATGTTGTCCGCCAAGGGTTGGGAGCGACGAAAAATGTGCTTCGATCGCGCTCGCGCCGTGGGCCCACGCCGAGAGTGCGAGGGCGGGGCGAGCGATGCGCGCGAGTTCCGCGTCTTCGAGGGTGAGGGAGATCGCCGTGGCCCCTCGTGCAAGCCAAAGATCGACGAAGGACTCGAGCGCGGAGGAGCGCCCCTTCCTTTTTGTGGTGGAAGGGGCGGAGAGTGCGAAGACGGCTCCGGGCTGGCCGACTCTCGACGGATTGCCTTCGCTCTTGAGGTCGGCTTTGGTGGGGAAGACGATGCCTGCCATTTCGGGCTCTCGCGTTTTGGCATCGCAGCGCGAGCAGACGCGATGGCCCGCAAGCGGGAGCTGCGCTTCGATCGGAGCCAGCAGCAATGCCACGGCGGTAGTTCGCTTTGCCGGAGCTGCTCCTGCGACGAACCAATGCGGCTTGGCTAGCGCGTCTTCGGTTTTGGGGGGTAGAGCGTTGGGGCGCTCAAGGAGATTGATGATTGCTTGTGGTGTCCTTCCTCGTTCACTTTTTGGGTCCGGGGTGGCGGTGAGTCGAGCGACAAGGAATCGCAAAGGCGAATCCGGATGATCCTCCCGGAATTCGCTGAAACGCTCGAGGGATCCAAAGAAGGGGTTCGCGATTGGCGTGGCCGCGGACGTGGAAGAAAGAGAGGAGTAGGAAGACGCATCAGTGGGCGCGCCCCCGAGTTTTGACAGCGAGCCATCCAGGGGGCGAAGTCTACAATCATAGATCGAGGCCGGCGCGGAGGGTCGCGGCGGGACGATCGCGGCTGTGCCAGAGGAGGGCGCCGAGGGACCCGGGGACTCGGCTAATTCGGCGGGATCGCTAGGCGACGGGAGCTCGACGGGGACGACTTCACATCCTCGGATCATCAGAGGGAGTCCGAGCGTCGTGACGAGCAGCCAGACCTCGTCGTGCGCTTCTTCGAGCGTCAGGTGCCGGGTGATGGGGCCGGCGATCTCTCTTTGATAGGTGGCGGCGTCCATCTCACGGGCGTTCGGTGCCGTCGTCAGGCTCAGTTCCAGGATTCTTTCGTCGGGGACGTCATAGTGCTCCGCGAGGGTTTCGGCGATCGCGCGGGAAGTGGCATCGCCGCGTCGCGCGAGAATCAAGATGCCATCTCTATCGGAGCCGCCCGAGAGGCCGCAGCCGCTAGCAATCGAGAGCAGGAGGCCAAGCGAAAGCGCGCACGCACGGGCGCCTTCCGGCATCCGATTTGGGAGCACGCGTGCGAAATCGGCGGAAATATCGATATTCATCCGCCATAGCGGCCTGAGACTGCGCATCCGATTGGGATCCAATGAGCGAGGGAGGGGGACGTGGAGTCTACGCTGCTAGACTCGGCCCCGTCCACATTCAGGGAGAGATCGTCAGTTGGCTCACGAATTTGTCTACACCATGAACGACCTGCGCAAGGTGATCGGGGATCGCACGATCCTCGACGGCATCACGTTGTCGTTCTTTCCTGGCGCCAAGATCGGCGTGCTCGGCGCAAACGGCTCGGGTAAGAGCACGCTGCTCCGTATCATGGCGGGTGTCGATGACGACATCCTGGGCGAGGCGAAGCCGGCCAAGGGGTTACGCGTCGGCTACCTGCCTCAGGAGCCGGAACTCGATCCCGAAAAGAATGTGCTGGGCAACGTCGAAGAAGGCGTCGCGGAGATCCGCGGCTTGCTCGACGAGTTCAATGCAATGTCTGAAAAATTCGCAGAGCCTATGGAAGACGATGAGATGAATGCGCTGCTGGAGAAGCAGGGCAAGCTTCAGGATCGTATTGACGCCGCGGATGCGTGGGAGATCGATCGCGTCTTGGATGTCGCGATGGAAGCGCTGCGTTGCCCGCCGGGCGATGCGGACGTGACGACACTCTCTGGTGGTGAAAAGCGTCGCGTGGCACTTTGCCGATTGCTTCTTTCGAAGCCGGACATGCTGCTGCTCGACGAGCCTACGAATCATCTCGATGCCGAGAGTGTCGCGTGGCTCGAACGCTTCCTGCAGGAATATCCCGGGACGGTCGTAGCGATTACGCATGATCGCTACTTCCTCGACAACGTGGCGGGTTGGATTCTTGAGCTCGACCGCGGAGCCGGCATCCCATGGGAGGGGAACTACTCCTCTTGGCTCGAACAGAAGAACAAGCGACTCGAGATTGAAGACAAGCAGGCCGGCGCGCGTGCGCGCACGCTGTCTCGCGAACTCGAGTGGATCAAGATGAGTCCGCGAGCACGCCAGGCTAAGGGCAAGGCGCGTATCAACGCCTACGAAGAGCTCGTGAAAGAGAGCGGAGCACGCGCCCCGGATAAGGTCGAGATCGCGATCCCCGTGCCGCAGAGGCTTGGTGACGTGGTTGTCGAGGCGGAGGGGCTGAATAAGGCCTTCGGCGACAAGCTGCTCTTCGATGATCTCTCGTTCAAACTTCCGCCTGGCGGAATTGTGGGGATCATCGGTGCGAATGGCGCCGGTAAGACGACCCTCTTCAATATGATCGCTGGAGACGAGAAGCCCGACAGCGGAGATCTCCGCCTCGGTGAGACCGTGCATCTGTCCTACGTCGATCAGGAACGTCGAGATCTCGCGGCCGATAAGTCCGTCTGGGAAGTGATTTCCGGTGGCGACGAGAAGATCATGATCGGGAATCGTGAAGTGCCTTCGCGAGCTTGGGTCTCCTCGTTCAACTTCAAGGGCTCGGATCAGCAGAAGTTAGTCGGAACGCTTTCGGGGGGTGAACGCAACCGCGTGAACTTGGCGCTCTTGCTTCGAACCGGGGGCAACGTCTTGCTCCTCGATGAGCCGACGAATGATCTCGACGTCGACACGCTGCGTGCTCTCGAAGATGCGTTAATTGACTTCCCCGGTTGCGCCGTCGTGATCTCGCATGATCGCTGGTTCCTCGACCGGATCGCGACGCATATCCTGGCCTTCGAAGGCGATAGTCAGGTGGAGTGGTTTGAGGGAAACTACGAAGACTACGAAGCTGATCGCAAACGACGGCTCGGCGCGGATGCAGATACGCCGACGCGCATTAAGTATCGGCGGATCGACGCTTGAAGTTTCTCCCGGCGCAACTCGCGTATGTACTAGAAGACCGCGAAGCGAAACAAAACCTCGGCGCGCTTCTGCGTTTCGTCGGGGGGTTGTTTGCGTCGATCGGTGTTTTCTCGGTCATCTTCCATTCGATCATGGTCTACGAAGGGCAGAGCCATTCGTGGGTGACTGGCGTCTATTGGACGCTGACAGTGATGAGTACGCTCGGGTTCGGGGATATCACTTTTCAGAGTGACTTAGGCCGCGCGTTCAGTGTCGTCGTCCTTCTGTATGGAATCGTGATGCTGCTCATCGTCGCGCCCTTTGCCTTCATCAGGTATTTCTATGCCCCGTGGCTCGAGGCGCAGATCCGCATGCGCGCACCTCGCGAGATGCCGACCGAGACAGAGAGCCACGTTATTATATGTGGTTACGATGCGATCGTTGAAGGCCTTGTTAAGCGGCTCGTGGATCTGAAAATTCCCTATGTGATCATCGAACCCGATCCGACGGCAGCCGCCGCACTTCATGTTGACGGTCACATTGTTGTCACCGGGCGCCGCGATGTTCGTGAAACCTATGAACTGGTTCGGGCGGATCGCGCGCGATTGATTCTTGCGAATCTGTCGGATGCCGAGAATACGAATATCGTCGTCACGATTCGGCAAATCTCGACGGAGGTTCCGATCGTCGCCTTCGCTGAAAATGTCGATTCGGTCGACGTGCTCGAACTCGCCGGCGCAACGCATGTCATTCCGCTCAAGCAGCGACTCGGCGAGCAACTCGCCGCGCGAGTGACTGCCGGGACCCAGTCAGCGCATAGAATCGGTCGCTTTGAAGATCTGATTATCGCGGAGTTCCCGATCCACGGAACTGCGCTCGTGGGACGTACTATTCGCGACACGAATTTGCGAAAGCTCACGGGGCTTAACGTGGTGGGGGTGTGGGAGCGTGGGCACCTTGAGCCGGCGGGACCCGAAACTGTTTTGTCCGAACACAGCGTGCCCGTTGTTGTCGGCACTGAAGAGCAGATCACGGAACTCGATGCGCTCTTCGTGATCTATCACGAGGTCGATGCGCCGGTGCTCGTGATCGGCGGCGGTAGTGTCGGGCGTTCGGTGACCGAGGCACTGCGCGAGCGGGGCGCTCGGGTGACGGTGCTCGACAGCGATGAGTCCGTTCGCGATTCCTTTGCGAATTGTGCCGACAAGGTGGTGATCGGCGATGCGGCGAATCTGCAGACCGTAAAAGCGGCTGGCATCGACGAGGCGCCCTCGGTTGTCCTCACCACAAACGACGATGCGACGAATATTTTTCTGGCCGTCTATGCACGCGGGCTCTCGAGCGATGCGCACATAGTCAGTCGCATCACCCATGACTGGAATCTAGAAGCGATCCATAGGGCGGGCGCAGATTTCGCGCTGAGCCGCGCCTCTCTAGCCGTGCAGATTTTGGTTTCGATGGTGCTCGGGCGAGATCTCGTGGTCGTGGGCGAGGGCACGGAGTTGATTGTGGAGCCCGTGCCTGAGCGACTCGTCGGCAAGGAATTGGGATCGAGCGAAATTGGAAGCCGTACCGGTATGAACGTGATCGGGATTCGCGCCAATGGTGAGTTCATGGCGAACCCGGCTGCCTCGACGGAGCTCGAAGCCGGAAGCGAACTCGTCATGATTGGAACAGCGGAGCAGCGACAGAGCTTTCTCAATCTTCGTAAGTCCTAATTAGTCGGTCGTTATGCGCGGATGTGTCCATGACCGCCGTGGCGGAGGAGGCGGGAATCATTCGCCAGGCTGTGTATCGCTACTTCTCGAATTCGACGGAGGTCGTTCGGGCGACCCTCATGCGAGGCGGGCGCGAACTTCTTGAGGGCCGACTCGTGGTTTTTCGCGGGGCAGGGTGATCCGAAGCATCTGTTGGTCGAGGCCGTAATGGCGGCCATCTTAGCCATTCTGCATAACGCCTTGCTGCGAACGGCGTGGGCATCGAGCGATTATCCGCAGGCGATATTGCGCTCGATCTTTGATCCGAGCTTTGTCGCCGCAGGGGTTGAGGGGCTTCGGCCGATCGCGGCCCGATTGGGATGGAGTGAGCGGGATGCGCGCGAGGCTTATGAGCTGATCGCAAGAACCGTCATGTCGTCCCTGACGATGTCCCATCCAGAGACTCAGGCGGGTGCCGAACTGCGCGTCTGATCCGTTTCCGAATCTGGGACGATCTGCGCATCGACGGTGCCTGCGAATTGGGCGAAGCTCATTCTTTCCGATACGACCCGACGCGCGCTTTCTCTACAGGGAGACGGTGCCGCGATCGGTTGTCGTTTGCTGAAAGAGGAAGTTTCGCATGATTCTCGAGGGTAAGGTCGTCATCGTTTCAGGGATCGGTTCAGGGCTCGGCCAAGAGCTCGCGATCAACGCCGGCAAGCAGGGCGCCAAGGTCGTTCTCGCCGCGCGCACGCAAGCGTTTCTCGAAGAGGTCGAGGCAGAGGTTCAGAAGACCGGCGCAGAGACGCTCGTCGTCACGACGGACATCACTAACACCGAGCAGTGCCAGAATCTGGTAGACAAGACCGTCGAGCGCTTCGGCCGAATCGATGCGCTGATCAATAGCGCCTATAGCGGCGGCACCTTCTGCACCTTTGAGGACGCGGATCTCGACGACTGGCGGAAGACCATGGAAGTGAACCTGTTTGGTTCCCTCGGCCTCACGCAATGCGTCATCCCGGTTATGAAGAAGCAGGGCAAGGGCGCGGTCGTGAATATCAACACTCTCGTCGAGCGAAAGCCTCTGCTGATGCAGGGGGCCTACGCCTCTTCGAAGGGCGCCTTGTCTGTCGCCACACGAATGTTGGCAAAGGAACTGGGACCGCACGGCATCCGAGTGAACTCGGTTGCGATGGGTTGGATGTGGGGCCCGCCGGTTGAAGGGTTCGTCAAGGGTCTCGCGAAGCAGACCGGTCAGAGCGTCGACGAAGTGATCGCAGACATCACGAAGGATATTCCGATCGGCGTGATCCCCGACGATTCGGATTGCGCGAATGCCGCGCTCTTCTTTGCATCGGATCTTTCGGCGGTCGTCACCGGCGCAAACTTGAATTGCAACGGCGGCGAATTCATGTCTTGAGCCGTTAGGTTCAGGATTCTTGATTGAAAAAATTGGAGCGATGATGGCGACCGGCGAATTTAATCCGCAATCGATGAAGGTCGGTGTGCTGACCGCGGCTTTGCAGGAGCTGACGCCTCGGGAGAAGCGCGATTCGGATCCAGACCTCGCGGTTGAGGAGTGGTTAGGCTTCGCGGCGGAGGTCGGCGCGGATACGATTCAGCTCTCCACTGCGTTGCATCCAGACGAAGCGGATGTGCCGCCGGAAGCGATGCTCGACCCGGTCGCGAATACGCTTGATCTGCGTGCGCCCATGGATTCCGCACGAGCGAATCGCATTCTTGCGGCGACGAAAGAGACGGGCGTCGAGATCGCGGACGTCGCGTTTTTCGACAACATGTTGCACGGGGACCCCACTATTCGGGCGAAGAAGCGCGATTTCATGCTGCGCACCTTCGACGCCGCAGTTTTACTTGGCGCGCCTGCGGTTTGTGGGTTCGTTGGCAAAAACGAATCGCGTTCGATCGAGGCGAACCTCGTCGATTTCGAGGAGAGCTTCGTGCCTCTTCTTGCGGAAGCGAAAGCCAGGGGGCTCACGTACCGAATCGAGCAGTGTCCTATGCCGGGCTGGACGCTAGATGACAGCTTCCATAACAATATTGCGTACACGCCAGCCGCTTGGATTGAGCTGCACCGAATTTGTGAGCGGCACGGCGTGGGCGACCAACTACGAGTTCACTACGACCCGTCCCATGCGGTGTTGATGGGGCAGGATACGCGCTCGATCTTTCAGTATTTGAAGGACGAGGGATACGCGTTCTTGATCGACGGTTTTCACGTGAAGGGCCAAGTGATCGATCCCAAGGGCCTCGCAGGTTGGGGCTACGGCGGCCAAACGATGGGGCGAGGCGATTATCAAAATGGTGCGCCCTCACCGAATCCTGCAGATCACGCGAACGCTTGGAAGAAGCAGACGACGATCTGTGAGCATGAGCTTCCGGGGACAGCGCGACATGATCCGCTCGCCTATCTCACGAATAGAAGCGTGGACTGGCTGGATCACCAGCTTGCTGCACGAGAACTGCTCGATATGGATTTCGAGCAGGCACCGCTCATCGTGGAACATGAATACGGACCGGCGCGCGTACAGGAAAAGTCGAAGTTGGCGCCGATTCTCAAGGGCTCGATCGAGTTTACGCGACGAATCGATGAAGCGGCTGCGGCCATGTACGCATTGCAGAACGAAGTTCTTCCCGCCCAGGGGATTCCCGTGCAGGGAGTCGGGCGCGAGTCGTATCGCAGTTAGTTTGGCGAGGCGCTCTCGAGCTGCCTGGGCCCAGGAGTATGAGTCAATGTCCGCGAGTCGACCCGCATTGAACGTGGCCATGATCGGGTATCAGTTCATGGGGCGTGCCCATAGCAATGCCTGGCGACAGGTACGCCCATTCTTCGATGTTCCCCTTGATCCCGTAATGAAGGTCGTCTGTGGCCGGTCGGCCGAGGGGGCAGCGGAAGCGGCGGGTCGCCTTGGGTGGCAGGAGAGCTCAGATAACTGGCGCGACGTGATCGCCCGGGACGATATCGATATCATCGATATCTGCACGCCCGGCGATTCCCATGCGGAGATCGCAATTGCTGCCGCGGAAGCGGGGAAGGTCGTGTTCTGCGAAAAACCCCTCGCAAATAGCCTCGCCGAGGCCGAGCAGATGCTCGCGGCGGTCCAAGCGGCTGGCGTCATCAATATGCTCTGCCACAACTATCGTCGCGCGCCTGCAGTCGGCTTGGCGAAGCGAATGATTGATGCCGGCGAAATCGGCGAGATCCATCACTACCGCGGTGTTTACCTTCAGGATTGGATCGTGGACCCGGAGGCGCCCCGTGTATGGCGTCTCGAAAAGGCGAAGGCGGGAAGCGGAGCGTTAGGTGATATCGCCTCTCACTCCCTCGACCTTGCGCGATTTCTAGTAGGAGAGGTCGCGGAGGTGAGCGGCTTGCTTAAGACCTTCGTCGACGAGCGTCCCCTCGAAGACGGGTCGGGGCGCGGCGCTGTGGATGTCGATGATGCAGCGCTCTCCTTGGTACGCTTCGAGAGTGGTGCGATCGGCTCGATCGAAGGATCGCGCTTCTGTCCAGGGCGAAAGAACTACAACCGCTTCGAGATCAACGGGAGCAAGGGAAGCCTTGTCTTTGACCTGGAGCGTATGAACGAGCTCGAAGTCTATACTGAGGCCGGACCGGACTCGGGTTTTCGCACGATACTCGCGACGGATGAGCAGCATCCATTCGTAGAGGGATGGTGGCCGCCTGGCCATCTCCTCGGCTACGAGCATACGTTCACGCATACGGTCTTTGATCTACTGCGTGGGATTGAGAGGGGTGAATCGCCGCGGCCGAATTTTGAAGACGGTGTTCGCAACCAAAAAGTGCTCGATGCGATCGAACGATCGAGCGAGTCGCGTCAATGGGAGAAGGTCTGAGATGACGGTTCAGAGAATGGGAGTTGCTTTCCTTCTGTTAGGTGCGTTGATGCTCGTCACCGGATGCGATGCGCTGCGTGTCGTCTTTCCATCCTCGGAACACGAGACGGTCGCGCCGGAGCTTCCTTCAGAGCTGCGGAGCCCCTCGGTGCTGATCTTCAGCAAGACGAATGGCTTTCGGCATACCGAAGCGATTGACGCAGGCTTGCCTGCTCTAAAGCAGTTGGCGAAGGAGCGAGGCTGGAGCGTCTTTGCAACGGAGAACGGTGCCGTTCATCAGCCTGAAATTCTTGAACGATTCGATGCGATCGTCTGGTTTCAGGTCAGTGGTGATGTGCTGAATGAGGACCAGAGAGCGGCGCTACTGGCGCGTATTGAGGAAGGAGCTGGCTTTCTGGGCGTTCACGGAACGGGAGGCGACCCGGCCTACGATTGGCCCGAGCATCCCGGCACTTTGATCCGTGCGCAGTTCGTGGGGCATCCGATGGGACCACAATTTCAGGAGGCCACGGTTCGTATAGAGGCGCCAGATCATCCTGTGATGCGGCATCTCGAGTCCGCTTGGGTAAGGACTGACGAGTGGTATTCCTTTGAAGCGAGCCCGCGAGGCGAAGGTGTTCAGGTTCTCGCAACCCTCGACGAGTCGACCTATACGCCGCAGATGAAGATTGCCTTCATCGACCGCGACCTGCGAATGGGTGACGACCATCCGATCGTCTGGACCCACTGCATTGGCAAGGGCCGAGCGCTCTACTCCGCGATGGGGCATATGGAGGGGGCCTACACGGAGGCGGCACACTTGACGTTCCTAGCGGAAGCGGTCGATTGGGTCCGTTCACCCCCCGCCGAAGGGTGCCGCGTTCCGGTGCCTTAGCGGTCTTCCCGCGCAGGGCTTCTTGGCCACGTGTTAGTCAGCTGTCGGGTAGTCGCTATAGCCTTCGGGACCCATACTGTAGAGTGCCTTCGGGTTAAACCTCGAAAGCGGCAGGTCTTGCTCCAGTCGTCGGACAAGATCGGGATTGCCGATGAATGACCGGGCAAAAGCGACTGCGGATGCGACGCCGCTATCGACGACAGACTTAGCTTCATCGATCTTATAGCTGTCGTTGACGATGAGTGGATTGCCGAAAGCCTTTGCGGCGATCGCGACGTTGTCCAGGTCCGGCGCGTTAGGGATGCTGTTGAGCCGGATCACATGGCAGTAGGCCAGGCCCATGTCCCGGACGCCTTCAAGAAGCGCAACGAAGGTCTCTTCGGGGTTCTCGTCTGAGAGGTCGTTGAAGGGATTGCCCGGGCAAATCCGGAAGCCCACACGATCAGCGCCGTCGACGGCTGCCATCGCTTGAAGGACTTCTAAGGTGAAGCGCAAGCGATTCTCAAGGGATCCGCCGTACTCGTCAGTTCGCTGATTAGTGCCCGTCGAGAGGAATTGCGCGGGCAGGTAGCCACTCGCGCAATGGGCCTCGACGCCGTCGAAGCCTGCCTCGTAGGCGAGCTCAGTCGCGCGGGCGAACTCGCTGACGACGCCGGGGATTTCTTCAAGCCGGAGTGCTCGGGGCTCGGAGAGCGGTTGCATGCCCGCCGTATCCGTGAACATGTTGCCACGGGCACGGATCGCGGAGGGCGAGACGGTTTCTGAGTTCGCGTCCTTGTTGTCGACGTGAGTCACTCGGCCGCAGTGCATGATCTGCGCGACGATCGTTCCACCTTCTGCGTGAACGGCTTCGGTCACGCGTTTCCATCCGTCGACCTGGGCCTGTGTCACCAGCCCGGGCGTCCGGCAATAGCCCTTGCCGTCCGCGCTCGGGTAGATCCCTTCGGTGATCAGGAGACCCGCACTCGCACGCTGGGCGTAGTAGTCGACCATGTGATCTGTCGGCTCGTCGAGGGTTCCTGCTCGGGAGCGGGTCATCGGCGCCATCACGACACGATTGCGAAGAGAGAGTCGGCCTAGCGTTGTCGGCGTAAAGAAGTCGGACATGTTGAGTTCCTCGTGCGGGATGAGCGGAGGAGGCAGCGGTCGGCCTTGAGATCAACCGCCACGAACCAATAAGCTAGGAGAGCAGCCGCGCTAGTTCCTGGAGTAGCGTCTCGTCTGCGCCGAAGCCGCCGTCGTTTCGGTAGGCCTGAATGCAGACATGGTTCGCGCCTGCGTCGAGATGCTCTTGCATATGCGCGGCGATTTTGTCGGGCTCGCCCCAGCAAACGAGTGCATCAACGAGCGCGTTCGAGCCACCGTCTAGGAAATCAGCATCCGTGAAGCCGAATTGCTTCAGGCTGTTCTGATAGTTGGGGAGGCCGATGTAGATCTTCAAGTTTTTGCGCGCGATATCGCGCGCTTTGGTCGGATCCGTTTCGTGAAGAACCATATGCTCGGGGCAGAGCAGGGCGTCCGGTCCAATGATTTCGCGAGCGTGCTTGGTGTGCTCTGGAGTGACGTTGTACGGATGCGCGCCTTGCGCCTGGGTGGCGGACAGTTTGAGCATCTTGTCCCGTAGAGCGCCGATCACGATCGGTGCATCAAACTCGGGTTCGACGTCCATGTACAAAGCCTTGTCCATGGCTTCGAGATAGTTGCGCATGGTCGAGAGCGGCTTGCCGTATTCGTGGCCGCGCTGATTAGAGACGAGATGCGAATGGGATACGCCGAGCCCCAGAATGAATCGCTTGGGAGCGAGTTCGGAGATGGTCTTCCAGGTCGACTTCATGAGCATGGGATCGCGGGCGTAGATGTTCGCGATGCCCGTCGCATAGATCATTTTCTCAGTCTGACCGGCCAGGTAGGGGATCATCGAGAGAGGATCGCGACCGACGGCTTCGGGGATCCAGATGGCGCTGTAGCCCCAGCCCTCCGCGCGCTGTGCGAATTTCGCGGTGTCAGCGGTGGACATTCCCATTCCGCCGCCCCAGATCCCGATTTTACCTAGTTCCATTTTCCCCATCCTCCGAGTGTAGTGCTGTGTTGTGCGGACCGGACCTTAGCAGGATCCCCGACAGACGACTGTCGTATCCCGGTGGCGTGAGCTCGCATTTGAAAGACCGCGTATGAGGATGG